>JBGSLZ010000111.1:0-51725 GCA_041740415.1 Rubripirellula sp. | reverse complement strand
CATCGAAGCGTTGGACCCGTCCGATCAAACATTGGAAGCAAGCTCTGAACCACTTCGCCATACTGTTCCCCGACCGAATCCCAAAAGATCACCAACCCTGAACCAAAGTTCAACTGACACAAAATTTAGGACAGGCCCGTGAAGCAAAACAAAGGTGGCAAAACAAAGGTGTCAGGAGTCTTTGTTTTGATGCTGGCGGACTCTTGGGCGTCCACGTGGACGTAGCGTCGATTCAAGGTCAAGTCGCCGGGCCGTCGATTCGACCCATCCTTCATCGCCGAACGGACTGCCACGCTTGATGCTCCAGCGAACCGCATCGATTTCGCGTTGATTTAGCGGCTCATTAACTCGCTTGGCCCAATTGGGCAGTCTGGCGATTGGCCACTTTGACAACAATCTTGGATCGGGCTCCGGGCGACCTAACCATCGGGACAGCGAACCCCACCTCCAGTCTTCCGCTCGGTCAACGAAGCCCGCACGCATGGCGTTTCTCTCGACATACCGCGCGACAACGAAAAAGTGTTCGTCGTTTTGAATGGGAAAACTCTTGAAACGCCCTTGGTAAACGTGCCCCTGCCCAGAAGTTCCATAGTGTGCGTGGTACCGCTGAGTATGTGTCAACGTCACCCATCGCAAAAAGTCGCTCATCCCGCCATCCGCAGTTGGCTGTAGCACAAAGTGCCAGTGATTCGACATCAATTGATAGCTGAGGATGCGGCACGGATATCGCTCCAGCCCTTCGGCCAAGATTCGCTCGAAGGCGTGGTAGTCAGCATCCTTTTCGAAAATATCACATCGGGCATTGCCACGGTTCAGGGCATGGTAGATGCCATTCGCTTCGTCGGCTCGTTTTGGTCGGGGCATCCCAACAGCCTACCAGACATCATCGACCAATACAATGACTCCTGACACCTTTGTTTTTCCCCACCTTTGTTTTTCCCCAGACATCATCGACCAATACAATGACTCCTGACACCTTTGTTTTTCCCGTCGGCTCGTTTTGGTCGGGGCATCCCAACAGCCTACCAGACATCATCGACCAATGCAATGACTCCTGACACCTTTGTTTTTCCCAATGACTCCTGACACCTTTGTTTTTCCTGACACCTTTGTTTTTCCCCAGACATCATCGACCAATACAATGACTCCTGACACCTTTGTTTTTCCCCAATGACTCCTGACACCTTTGTTTTTCCCACCTTTGTTTTTCCCACCTTTGTTTTTCCCACCTTTGTTTTTCCCACCTTTGTTTTTCCCACCTTTGTTTTTCCCACCTTTGTTTTTCCCACCTTTGTTTTTCCCACCTTTGTTTTTCCCGTGAAACACCGTGTTTCATGGTGTTTCCAACATGCCCGGCCTGTTTTAGAAGTGCGATGCTCTATCCAACTGAGCTACGGGCGCGAATCCGTGGATCGTGGCCTGTTGGCTAGTCAGTGGCAATTACACGGCCTGAAACTGGGCTGGATCGTTTGAGGAATCTTTGGTTAATCTGCGGGGCGGAAAGGGTGACGCGGCTGAGAATCCGATGTCCGCCCAAACTTTGGATCACCGACCCGGGCCTCGTGTTGTTTGCCGGCCCAGTCATGGAGGACAGTCGTGCAAACGCTCAAGACCGCTGCCATTGTCGTGCTACTAATGACCGTCATCTACGGTGCCTATGTGTCGCTGACGACGCCGCCGGAGCCGTTGCCGCCCGATGTCGAAGACATGCTGGTTGTCAATGACGACGGTTCATTGGGTCTCGAATCGGTTCTACCGCCATCGCTTGGCGAACTGGAAATCAATTCGGGCATCGTCGGGGGAACTCCGGAAATTGTTCAGCCTGCTGAATCGATCGCGGCGAGTTTGATGCAGCCCGAAGCGCTGGCTAGCCCATTCGCGGCGACCGATACGTCCGCCTATTCAAAGAAATCGTCTGAACTTGCCGGCCCCGCCGTGATGCCCGCGACCGGAACGCCCATCAACAACGCTAGTTTTTCGTTGTCAGATTCGGCGAAGGCGATGCCGTCGGACTCGATGCAACTTGGTGGTCCGACCGGCGAAGCTGTCGCCGCGACCACTGACAAATATCCCAACACCAACCGAACATTTGAGACGCCCGATCCGGTTTCGGCTCAGTCAAGTTTCGATCCGTCGAAGGGACAACGGTTCGCTTCGGCGAGCAGCGACGAGGGCGTCAAGCAAGCGACCGCGATCAATTCGAAGGCCGGCCAATCGCCGAATCTCGGTCTCGTCAACGCCATCCAGATCGCGGATCGACAATATGCCAAGGATCAACTCAAGGATGCCCTGGCGACGCTGAGTATTTTTTACAGCACACCAAATCTCAGCGGCGAAGAACGTGGCGAACTGGTGTCCCGACTGGACCCGTTGGCCGCCGACGTGATTTATTCACGCCGCCACTTGCTCGAAAGCGCCCATCGCGTCGGTCAGAACGAAACGCTGATCGAGATCGCCAGTCGGTACGACGTGCCCTGGCAATTGCTCGCCAATATCAATCAGATCCAAGACCCGCTGACGATCATTCCGGGAACGGAATTGAAAGTCGTCCGCGGGCCGTTTCGCGCCGAAGTCGATCTGACGCTTCGCGAACTGACGTTGTTCTTGGGCGATATGTATGCCGGCCGTTTCCCGATCGGTGTCGGCAACGATCCGATACCCAAACCGGGGACGTTCACGGTTCAAGACAAGCAAACTTCACGAACATTCTATGACGCCGCCGGTTCGCCGGTGCCGCCGGGAAGCTTGGACAATCCGTACGGCGCCGCTTGGATCGATCTGGGCGGCCAGCTCTGCATTCACGGCAGCCCCAGCACCACCAACCCGACCGACAAAGGCTGCATCAGCTTGGCAGCCGATTACGCCGACGATCTGTATGCGATCCTCTCACAAGGTTCGTCGGTGACGATTCGAAAGTAGGCAAACGCATAAGGTTTTGGGGTAACAGCGCGTCGAGCGGTCGAAGAACGGGCAAGAGTTTGCTAGTCTGCGTTCCCACTCACTCCTGAAACCTGATCCCGATGCGTTAAATCCTATGTCCTTCGATCGCGACGCGCTGCTTGAATTGATTCGCAAGGAAGCTCTACGGCGTGGCGATTTCACGCTCGCCTCCGGCAAGAAGGCGACGTACTACCTCGACTGTCGCACGATCACGCTGCATCCTCGCGGCGCGAATCTGATCGCCGAAGGAATGTTGGATGTGCTCGCTTCCATGGGTCCATTGCCAGACGCGGTTGGTGGCATGGCGATCGGCGCCGATCCGATCACCGCTTCGATCGTAACCATCGCGGGTCAACGAGACCTTCCGCTCAAAGGGTTCATGGTTCGCAAGGAAGCCAAAGGCCACGGCACGGGCAAACAAGTCGAAGGCCCGGTCCAGCCCGGTCAGCGTGTGGTGATCGTCGAAGATGTCATCACCAGCGGTGGAAGCGCGATCAAAGCCGTCGACGCGGTGCGTGAATTTGGCCTGGTTGTCGAGCACGTGATCGCGATCATCGATCGATTGGCGGGCGGGCGAGAAGCATTCGCAGCCAAAGGCATCGAGCTAACCACGCTGACCACGATCCGAGATTTCGGCATCGAACCCGATTGAAGCATTATAGAACAATTGTCCCCAATTGTTTGGGAAATCGCCGGCAAGGATCACCCCAAAATAATGGGACAATCGTTCTACAAAAGCCCAAACGATTGAGGACAATCGTTCTACTCTATTCGAATCAGTAGGGTACGCCGATCGCATCGCACAGAAAAACCATCATCGGTTTCGCTTTCTTGATACGATCGATGATGGTGGCGACGACCTCGGGGTTGGTCAGTTCCTTTTGACTCAGCGGAGCTAATGCGATGAAGTCGATGCGGCGCAAGTCTTCGATCATCGGATGATCTTTCGGATAGGCACGCGGCGATGTTGTCAAGCTTTCACCAGCTAGCGAATAAGTTTCGCGAAAAGCTTTCTGATCGCGGGCCTTTTTCCAAGCATTTGGATCGGCGTCGATCGCGGCTCGGATGGCGGACAACTGGCTGGCCGCCGGACGCCAGCAGCCCGCGCCGACGAAACATTCCGCTGGGTTCACGTGGATGTAAACGCCCGGCGCGTGAATGTTTTTGTCAGCTTGGTGTCGGATCGAGATACCGACGTTGGTCTTGTAAGGAGTTTTGTCCTTGCCGAACCGTGTGTCGCGATAGATTCGCATCACGCTGCCGCCATGTCCCTTCGCGACGACACACAACATCGGAGCGACTTTGGCGAGCGGTTTTTCGAGTCGCCGGACCAGCTCGACGGCTGGTTCGCGGACATCATTTTCGTACCGCGACTTATTGGCAGCAAACCAGTCGCGGTTGTTGTTGTCCCGCAATTCGGTGAGGAACTTGAACAGCCGCGACGTCACAATCGACTCAGCCATGAGCTTGTTTCTCAGCAACATCGACAGGCGTTGATTCCAGGGTCGGCGCGACTGGCTCGATCGATTCAAATCGATCGCGATGCCACCATCGTTCCCACCACCGGGGCAGTCGCAGGCGTAAGTCGTCTGCGTCGACGGTATGTTGCTTTCCGCGACGCGTTCTCAGCGACACTCGGCCTCCTTCGAGCACCTCATCGACGATCCAAAACTTGTCGACCATGTACTGATACATCTCGCCACCGGACGCCGGTCGCACCTCAATCGCGCGCTCTCCGGGCGACTTACTGCTCTTCTGTTTTCGGTAAATCACCCAGTCGCCGCGTTTCAGTTTGCTAACGTCCATGATGTCGAACTGGCAAGAGTTTGAGCGAATGAGCGCCGAAGAACCGCAACGACACTGCCACGATTCTGCGCTCTGAAGGAAAAATCGGCAACCGGCGCTCGTTAAAAAACGATGGGCCAGGCGCCGGCAAAGCCCGCATCGATTAGCTTAGAGGTCGGAAACAACTGCGGATCAACCAACGGGAGAAGGATCGATGCAAACGCCAACTTTCATCTCCATCGACGGCATCGACGGAGTCGGTAAATCGACTCAAATCGATCGACTGGCCGATCATTTGCGACATCTCGGTCACGACGTGCTGTGTGTTCATGATCCGGGGACCACGCAAGTGGGAACGCGGATTCGCGAAATTCTGTTGGACAGCGATCTGACGATGCATCGCCGAACCGAAGCGATTCTGTTCATGGCTAGTCGATGTGAGTTGATCGAGTCGTTGATCGAACCGGCTTTGGCGGCGGGCCGGACGGTGATCTCGGATCGATTTCTGCTATCAACCGTCGTTTACCAAAGCGTCGGTGAAGGTGTCGCGCCGAGTCTGTTGTGGGAATTGGGGCGATTGGTCAATGGAGCCGTTTCGCCTGATCACACGATCTTGTTGGACATGCCCGCCGAAGCCGCGATGTCTCGGATCAAACGGAAAGCCGATCGAATGGAATCAAGAGGACTCCAGTACATGGAGTCGGTCAGGGAAGCCTTCATTCGCGAACTGCCCAAAGCGAGTCGCAAAACGTCGATCGTGGATGCCGACCAAGAAGCCGATCGCGTGGCCAAGCAGATTCGTTTGGTTCTCGAGGACGGCAAAGACTAGACTTGTCGATCAGCATTTCGAAATCCTCTTCGATCGAAAGACGAGTCTATGTTTCGCGGCCACGGTGTTGTTTTGCTTTCTCGACTTTTGTTCGCCGTTTTAGCGACGCTATCGGTGTACTCGACCGCGTTTGCCGTTGAACCCCCAACGCTGCTCGATCCAAGTTTAGAAATCGAGTTGATTGCGTCGGAGCCCGGGTTGGTGACGCCGACCGGTTGCTGCTTCGACGATCAAGGACGACTGCTGGTCATCGAATGCCACACGCACTTTCCACCCGAAGACTACGCCGGGCCGAAAATCGATCGCATTTATCGGTACGACGACAGCGATGGAAATGGATCGCTTGATCGGCAGACGCTGTTCTATGAAGGCGGCGTCGCGACGATGAACATCGCCAATCTTCGCGACGGTTGGTTTGCCGTTGCCACGCGCAGCGAAGTGGTTCGGATTCGCGATGGCGATGGAGACGGCGTCGCCGATCAGCGCGACGTGTTGCTCACTCATAAGACCGCCGCAACGTATCCGCACAACGGACTCGGCGGTTTGACGCTCGGCAGCGATGGATGGTTGTACGTCGGCCAGGGCGAGAACTTCGGGGAACCGTACGAGTTGATCGGCACCGACGGTTCGCGCCAGATCGGCGGCGGCGAAGGAGGCAACGTGTTTCGTTGCCAACCGGACGGCAGCCGACTGCAACGATTCGCCACCGGATTTTGGAATCCGTTCGGTCTGACCATGGATTCGGTGGGACGACTGTTTGCCGTTGGCAACGATCCCGATGCGATGCCGCCCAACCGTTTCATGCACGTCGCCAAGGGCGGCGACTATGGATTTCAATTTCGTTTCGGCCGCGCCGGAATTCACCCGCTGCAATGTTGGAACGGTGAACTGCCGGGAACCTTGCCGATGATCACCGGGACCGGCGAAGCGGCTTGCGCGGTCGCGATCGTTGACGATCGATTTTGGGCGACCAGTTGGGGCGACAATCGGGTCGAGCGATACAAGCTGGAACCGCGCGGCGGATCATGGCAGAGCAAGACGGAAGTCATCGTGCAGGGCGATGCCAACTTTCGACCCGTCGGCATCGCCGTGGCTCCCGACGGTTCGGTCCTGATTTCCGATTGGGTTGATCGCAGTTATTCCGTCCACGGCAAAGGCCGACTGTGGCGAATCAGCCGCAAAGGTTCACCGCAGACATCCCGTGCGGCGATGCCTGTATTGAACGGTGCGGAGACGATGGCAAAGAATTTGGCGACGAGCACCGACGTTACCATCGATCAGCGACTGGAAGCTTTGAAGAGCGACGATCCCTTCGTCCGCCAAGCAGCAACCATCGGATTGGTGGATCTCGATCAACTCGGCGCGATCGAGATTATGGGAGCGCAAGCGTCAACTCAACGGGTCGGATTATTGACGGCATGGCGATGGAAAGAGCTGTCCGATCCGGCGAGCGTTTCGATTGAGAAACGCAACCGTTGGCTGCACGCGAGTCTGCAAAATCAATCGGAAGATGTCTTATTGACGTCGTTGCGTTGGGCGACCGAACGAGGATGCAAGGAAGAGCTTCCGACGATTCGTTCGCTGCTGGATCGTGATGATCTGGCGCCCCGCGTTTTCGCTGCGATCGTCGCTTCGATCGCCTACTTGGAAACGGGATCGGCGTCGGGAAAGCAGCGTGACCCAGCCATTGAAAAATTTCTCAGTGACTTCGCGGGTAACGCGGGCCGGCCAGCCAAATTTCGTGCCCTGGCGTTGCAGAAGATCCCGGTCGACGCGGAAACGCCCGGCGACGCTGAAATGCGAGCATGGTTGGCCGATGAACCCGATCGATCGCTGGCGTTGGAAGTCGTGCGTCTGCTGACTGCCCGATCAACCGGTTCAGCCAAACAACAACTGGCGTCGATCGTGAACGACTCGTCGATCGATGAACAAACACGAGCGGACGCATTGGCCGGTTTGTCGTTAGATCATCATGGCTCGCAAGACTTGATCAAGAAAATGGCTCAGCAAACGGAGTTGCTTTCGCTGCGAAACGAAGCCCAACTCGGGCTGCATTCGACACCAAACACTAGCGACATCGCTCGTCCGAATCGCGACGATTTGGATGCTTGGGAAAAAATCGTGGAAGGTGGCGGCAGTGCCGATGCAGGTCGCCGCGTCTTCATGCGTCGCGCGTGCATTACCTGTCACATGCACTCCGGTCGCGGTGCCAAGACGGGTCCCGACTTGACCACGTTGTCGGGCCGAATGACTCCGCGCCGAATCCTGGAATCGATTTTGCAACCCAGCAAAGAAGTAGGGCCGCTCTACGTTCCTTGGACCGTGCTGACCAAGGATGGAAGCGTTCTAACGGGATTGAAGTTGGACGCGCCGGGCGTCGCAACCAGCGCTCGGTTTCAAGGCGCTGATGGCAAGATCTTTGACGTGCCGCTCGTGGACATCGAAATGCAAAAGCCGATCGACACATCGATCATGCCGCTCGGCCTCGAGGAAACAATGTCGGCGGATGAACTTCGCGACCTGATCGCGTTCCTGACGCAAAAATAGATCTAAATCGGCGATCAACAACCACTTCAAACTTCCGCCTCTCCAATCTTGCCTCGGGAAGTAAACATGTACCGATCTATCTCATCATGGTCGCTCGCTTGCTTCGCGGTTCTCGTTGTTGACCTGTTGATGGGTTCGACGATCGGTGCGGCTCCACCGAATCGCCCCCACATTGTGTTGGTGATGGCAGATGACCAGGGCTGGGGACAAACCGGATACAACGGCCATCCGATTCTGAAGACTCCGAATCTGGACGCGATGGCTGACAACGGTTTGCGGTTTGATCGTTTCTATGCCGGCGCGCCGGTTTGTTCGCCGACTCGCGCGGCCGTGTTGACGGGACGCGCAAATGATCGCACCGGAGTTCTCAGTCACGGTTACGCGCTTCGTCGCCAAGAAATTTCGATCGCCTCGGTGCTTCGCGACGCCGGCTACGTGACCGGCCACTTCGGCAAATGGCATCTCAATGGTTATCAGGGGCCCGGCGTCCCGATTTTGGAATCGGACGATCACAATCCGGGACATTTCGGATTCGATCATTGGTTGTCGGTGACCAACTATTTCGATCGTGATCCGTTGCTGTCACGGCGCGGCAAGTTCGAGGACTTCAGCGGTGACTCATCGGAAATCGTTGTCGACGAAGCGCTCAAGTTCATCGGTCGGCAAGCTCGTATCGATTCGCCGTCTTTCACCGTCATTTGGTTCGGAACGCCGCATAGCCCCTTCAAGGCGGACGAAGCCGATCGCGAAGCGTTCAAAAAGCTGGACCAACAATCGACGAACCACTACGGCGAGCTGGTTGCGATGGATCGCAGCATCGGCAATCTGCGCCAGGGGCTGAGAAAGCTCGAAATCGCCGACAAAACGCTGGTTTGGTACTGTAGCGACAACGGCGGACTGCCAAAAATCAAGCCGGCGACGACCGGTGGATTGCGTGGCAACAAAGGACAAATCTACGAAGGCGGATTGAGGGTTCCGGGCATCATCGAATGGCCCAGCGTGATCAAATCACCGCGTGCGACAAAATATCCAGCTTCCGTTTTGGACATCGTCCCGACGCTTTTGGAGGTCACGCAGGTTTCCCACCCCGATCCGGCCCGTCCCGGCGACGGAATCAGCCTGGTTGAACTGTTTGCCGCCGACATCGGCCAGCGAAAAACGCCGATTCCATTCCGCTTCGGTCGAGCGACCGCGCTGCTCGACAACGACATGAAACTGCTATCGGAAAAGTACGACTCCGGCAACTTCCAGCTTTACGATCTGGCGTCGGACCCCACGGAAGGAACCGACGTTTCATCGAAATTTCCCGATATTTTTGAGCAAATGAAGCGTCACTGGCTGGCGTGGAACGATTCGGTCGACGCCAGTTTCGCGGGCCGCGATTATCCGGAAGGCAGCGTCAATACGTCCGAGCCAGAGCCGCGGAAATGGTCCGAAACCAGCGAGTATGAACCCTACTTGGACAGGTTTCGCGGGCGATGGGAATACCGGTCCTGGTTGAAATAGACGGTGAAAATTTCCCGACCCGGCGAAGCCCCGGTTTTCCGCCAAAACACCGCAGAACAGTTATCTTTTGTTCATCAAGTTTGCTTGGGGAATCGTTAAATTTCGCGAGATATTTCCGTCATTCCCAATTTGCCCAGTTGATGCAATCTCCTTGACCCTTAGAATCCCGCGTTCTGAAACCCTTTTTTCACAGCTCTCTAGGAAGCGGAAATGAAGTCGATTGTTATGTTTGCGATGTTCGCAGTAGTCGGAACGATCTTGGCACCGAATTCGGACGCTGGTTGCTTCGGCAAGCTGTTCGGACGTTGCAAGGCAGACGCATGTGCTCCTGCATGTGCTCCGGAACCGGTTTGCTGCGAAGCACCGGCACCAGTTTGCTGCCCCGAGCCAGCACCAGCACCGGTTTGCTGCGCACCAGCACCGGCACCTGTATGCTGCGAAGCACCGGCACCAGCACCGGTATGCTGCGAAGCACCGGCACCAGTTTGCTGCCCAGAACCAGCTCCGACGTGCTGCGAAGCACCCCGTCATCGCTGCGGCCTGTTCAGCAAGCTCAAGGCACGTCGTGCAGCCAAGAGCTGCGATCCTTGCGGTTGCTAAACTGCGAAGGCAATGGGTTTCGGCCTTCCCAGGTCACGACCCCGTCCTCGCACGGACGAATGTAGAGAGGCGTTTCCGCGATTGTTGCGGAACGCCTCTTTTTTTATGCGCTAATGGTCCACGTGCCTCACATGCTTTCGGCCAGCGCACTTCGCAGCCAAGCCACTTCGCCGGCAATATCCTCGGCCAGACCGCGTTTTCGCATCATGTCGGGCAAGACCGACCAAGCGTACGTTTCAATCTCCAAATGGCCGGTAAAGTCGATTCCGTTTCCCGGCGCCGCGAGCGTCCGCAAGCAATCGAAGACAGCGTCATGAGTCGTTGTCAAATGGCCGAACCGTTCCAAGAAGATCGGCACGTGGAAATGCACCACCCAACGCTCGTCGCCCCAAACCGGATCGCCTGTTTTCGCGACTGACGCGATCAACTCGGGCAGATCATCGACCAGCACGGTTTGACCGGTCGCGGTCAAGCGTCCGGTTTGATGCAGGTATCGATCCTCGGCGAACTGCTTCAATTGATCGATCGCTTCGCGGCGTCGACCGATCGCCATCGACTGCCAATCGGCGACCACGGCGCTGCTGACTTGAACCTTACCGATCGTGATTCCGGCGGCGGCAAACTTTCGCAAGGCGTCGGACTGAGACTCCATCATGACCGCCGCATGGCAAACGTCGTGACAAACCGTCAAGTAACGACGCTGGTCCGCGTCGGGGAATTGGCGGGCGAAGAAATCGACAACGTCATCAGTCGAGTCCAACAAACAGCCCGGCTCGGGTTCAATCGCAACCACGATGCGGCGACCGGTTCGTGATTCGAGTTGTCCCAGAAACTTTGCGAGCACGCGGAACTGTTCGCCGGCGACATCCAATCGATCCGCCGAATCTGTCGTCGCGCCGTCTGTTTTGTCGGGCCATCCCACCGGCAGCGTGCTGATCGAACCTACGGGTTGGCTCTCGGGCAATAGCGCCGCCAAGATCTCGGCCAGCTGCTGCGTGTACTCCCGCCGCGCCGGTTCCTCCCACGTCGGTCGGTATACTGCGTGCTTGACGACGGGTTGATGAAAGTTGTCGTACGGGAATCCGTTGATCGTGTACGGCATCAACTTCCGCTCGGCCAAAAAATTGGCAAAGTCGGTCGTCTTGCCGACCAGTTGTCGCGCTGCGGTCGCGGGCAGCCACAATCCGATCCCGAGCGACTCCGATGCCGTTTCGATCCGCACGGGTACGGCGAACCGATCAAGGTTCTGGCGGATCAAATCCATGTCCGTTCCCGCGTGAATGTTGGTGCAATAACCGATCGTCCACTGCGTGGGAGCTATATTCGTCACAATTCATCGCTGCGGGAAAAGGAGATGGCAAAACCTAGGCACCATCTTACGCCGGAGACCGGACGCACGGCGACCCGATTAAACTCAGAACCATTCGACTCAGCCCGTATATTTTAGAAAACATCCATGCTTCGCCCTATCTTCGTCGTCACGCTCTTGTCGTTGCTGGCGTCCGTTGCGCGATCCCAGCCACTCGAGAATCAAAAGCACTCCGACCACGTCGACCGCTTCTATCAGATCGATAGTTGGCTACCCACGCCGAATTCGTATCGCACCGCATCGGGTGCTCCGGGGCCTCAGTACTGGCAACAGCGGGCCGACTATGACATCGATGTGGCGCTCGATGACACGAACCAACAGATCCGCGGCACGGTCGGAATCACTTACCACAATCAGTCGCCCGATTCATTGACCTACATTTGGGTTCAGTTGGACCAGAACCGGTTCCGCCCCGATTCGGATTCGAATAACGCATCGCCGGCGCCGACGCTGGCGCCGAAGATCACCTTCGAGATGCTCAGCGGCATCATGGCTCAGATGGTTTTCAACGGCGGATTCACGATCGAATCGGTTACGGACGACGCGGGTCAACCGATGGAGCATCACATCGTCAAGACCATGATGCGAATCGATCTGGAACAACCGCTTGCACCGGAGGAGTCCATCGAATTCAGCATTCGATATCGCTACAATATCGTCGACGCCAAAGTGATCCGAGCTCGCGGCGGTTACGAACACTTCGACAGCGACGACAACTACATCTACGAGATATCCCAGTGGTATCCTCGCGTTGTTGCCTACACCGACTACACCGGTTGGCAACACAAACAGTTTCTCGGTCGCGGCGAGTTCACACTGGAACTCGGTGACTACGATGTTCGCATCACCGTGCCGGCCGACATGGTGGTCGCCGCGACGGGAACATTGCAAAACCCGGAGGACGTGCTGGAACCGGTTTGGACCGACCGACTGGCCGACGCGGCGAAGTCCGACAAGCCGATTTTCGTGATCACGCCCGAAGAGGCCAAGGCGAACGAACCGGCGCGTTCGGCGAATTCGAAGACCTGGAGTTTTCACGCCGACAATGTTCGTGACTTCGCATTTGCCGCCAGCCGCAAATTCATTTGGGACGCGATGGGCGTGGACATTGATGGCCAACAAGTGATGGCGATGTCGTACTATCCGGGCGAAGCCGAACCGCTGTGGAGTCAATATTCAACGGAGGCCATCGCGCACACGCTGGACGTTTACGGTCGCTACTCATTCGACTATCCCTACCCCGTCGCGATCAGCGTCAACGGCCCGGTGTATGGCATGGAATACCCGATGATCTGCTTCAACGGCCCACGCCCCGAGAAGGACGGAACCTACACGAAGGATACGAAATATGGATTGATCTCGGTCATCATCCATGAAGTCGGACACAACTTTTATCCGATGATCGTCAACAGCGACGAACGCCAATGGACGTGGATGGATGAGGGTCTCAATACTTTCTTGCAGTACTTGGCCGAACAGGAATGGGAAACCGATTATCCCTCGCGCCGTGGTGATCCAGAGAAGATCGTGCCGTACATGCGAGGCGGCGGTCAGCGTCCGGTCATGTCGGGTAGCGAAGAAATCTTGCAGTTCGGAAATAACGCTTACGCAAAACCGGCGACCGCGCTGAACATTTTGCGTGAGACGATTCTTGGTCGCGAGTTGTTCGATTTTGCTTTCGCCGAGTATGCCCGCCGATGGAAGTTCAAACGACCGACGCCGAGCGACTTCTTTCGCACCATGGAGGATGCCTCGGGAACTGATTTGGATTGGTTTTGGCGTGGCTGGTTCTACAGCACCGATCACGTCGACATCGCGATCGAAGATGTGAAGTTATTCCAAATCGACAACGGAGATCCCGACACCGATGCCGAACGCAAACGTAAAGAACGCGACGACGAAGAACCCACGACCAGCAAAGATCGCAACGAAGCGATTCGCAAACGACTCGATTGGCAACCCGGCCTCAAGGACTTCTACAACAGCGCCGAGTACGATGAGTTCGCGGTGGAAGAGTCGGCTCGCAAGTCGTTTCAGAAATTCCTCGATGGGCTCGATGCAAAAGAACGGGCGATGCTTCGGCGAACGACGAATTTTTATGTGGTTCGATTCCGCAACGTCGGCGGACTCGTCATGCCGATCATCGTTCGAGTTCACTACGCGGACAACACGAACGAGCTGATCACAATCCCCGTTGATATTTGGCGAGGTGACGGAAACCAAGTTCGTAAGCTGTTCGTGACCGACAAGGAGATCACGCGACTCGAGTTGGATCCGCAACGCGCGCTAGCGGATACCGAGGAGTCCAACAATCACTGGCCGCCAAAAATCGTTCCGAGTCGCTTCAAGCTCTACAAGGACGAGATCAAGAAGAACCCCATGCAAAAGGCAAAAGGGGAAACGGACGAAGTAGAAAAGGACGAAGAGAATAAGAAAGAAGAAAAGTAGTTCGCCAACCTGTTACCAGTCGGCCAGCGGGCCAGCGGAATACTCGATCACGTATTTGTACTGGGCATCACAGAACCCGTCCGTCATGCCCGCCAAGTATTCGCCGACGGGTTTTTCAATCGGTGAACGTTCCGCCCGCACGCGAAATCTCAGCGGCAATCGATTCGGATCCTTCATCAACACTGCGAACAACGTCCGCAATCGGTCGCCGGCTGCCTCGCGAACGGGGATCAGTCGTTTGTGACGGTACACCGCTTCGAATAGGAACGCCTCCAACTCGCTACGTTGTCGGCCCAACGATTCACTGTGACGCAGTCGGAGTCCCGATTGGCAAACTTCGTCGCTGCGGTGACCATCGACCTCGCGAAGTTGTTCGACCGCGACTTGCAACAAGTCGCTGACTTGCAAATCGATCAGTTCATGAACGAGAAGTTGTCGAAGCTGCGTCGTGGGCAACATGCCATGTTTGGCTCGGATCAAATCGAGCGCGTATCGAACCACGGCAAGCTCCGACAACTCGTCGATCGACAGCAATCCCATTTGCAGAGCGTCGTCGATATCGTGCGCGTCGTAGGCGATCGAATCCGCCAAGTCGACGATCTGAACTTCCAAGATCGGCGAACGCCCCACGGCCGCTTCGGCCTTGTGGGCTCGCGTGTCTTGGCCGGCAAGCGTTTCTTTGGACAAATTCAGCCCGCTGAATCGGCTGTATCGCTGTTCCAACTCGGTCACGATCACGGTTGCAAATACGTTGTGCGAAAATCCGCCGACGGCAGCCATTTGTTCACTCAGCACGTCTTCGCCGCAGTGACCGTAGGGCGGATGGCCGATGTCGTGCATCAACGCCAACGCCTCGGTCAAGTCCTCGTTCAGCCTGAGAACGCGGGCGATCGTGCGGGCGACCGACGCGACTTCGAAGGTGTGGGTCAGTCGGGTACGATGGTAGATGCCCATTTCGCCGGTGAAGACTTGCATCTTGCCACTTAGCCGGCGAAACGCGCTGCTGTGCAAAATCCGGTCACGATCGCGGGCGAACGGCCCACGATAGCTGTGCTCGGATTCCGGGTGAATGCGTCCCAGACTGTCGCGGCTGTACATCGCGTACGAGGCCAACAGCAAATGTTCGCGATCGATATAACGACGCAGGTCGATCATCGGCTGAGTTTCTGCCCGTTCCAACGGTGGCCTCTTGCGGTATTGTTTAGATCCATCCTACCAAAAACTCCCACTTTGAAACCAGCGTTGTCGTTGATCCAAATTCGCGGTGCCCGCGTTCACAACCTGCAAGACATCGACATCGATATTCCCCGCGACGCCGTCACGGTGATCACCGGCGTGTCGGGCAGCGGGAAGAGTTCTCTGGCGTTCGATACCCTCTATGCCGAGGGCCAGCGGCAGTACATCGACAGCTTATCGGCATACGCGCGTCAGTTCTTGGATCAGATCCCGCGTCCCGATGTCGATTCGATCGATGGCCTGGCGCCGACGTTGGCGATCGATCAAAAGTCGGGCAACTCCGGTGCTCGCAGTACCGTCGCGACGCTGACCGAAATCTACGACTACCTGCGACTGTTGTTCGCGCGAGTGGGCATTCCCCATTGCAGCCACTGCGGCAGCTCGATCGCCCAGCAATCGGCGGACAACATTCGGGAATCGCTGCGAGCGTTGCCCGAGCAAACCAAGTTGGTGTTGATGGCGCCGATGATCCGTGGTCGCCGTGGCATTCATCGCGAAGTGTTCGAGACGATCCAGAAATCGGGTCTCGTGCGTGCTCGCGTCAACGGCGAGATGTACTTGCTCGAAGATGTTCCACCGCTGGCACCGAAAAAAAACCATACGATCGAGGCCGTGATCGACCGGTTGGTGATCCGAACTGGAATCGATTCCAGGTTAAGCGAATCGGTGGATTTGGCGCTGCGTCTGGGTAACGGATTGATGTCGGTAGCGATACAAAAGCCTGGTCAATCCGAATCGGAAACCATCTACAGCACGGCGATGGCCTGTGTCCAGTGCGGCGCCAGTTTTGAACAGCTAGAAACTCGCACCTTCAGTTTCAACAGTCCCTACGGCGCTTGTTCCAACTGCGACGGACTCGGACGCGTTGGTGACGGCGATGATGTCATCATCTGCCCCCAGTGCGAAGGTTCACGGTTGCGTCCGGAAGCGCGCCGAGTGACGATCGCCGATATTTCGATCGACCGACTGACCGCGCTGCCGCTCTCCGGTGCAATGGCTTGGATCGACGACGTCAGCAATCACACGTCCGAATTGCACTTGAAGGTTGCCGAACCGATCGTGCGCGAGGTTCGACGGCGGCTCGAGTTCTTGCAGCGTGTCGGCGTTACCTATTTGACGCTCGATCGATCCGCCGACTCGCTCAGCGGCGGCGAATTGCAACGAGTGCGATTGGCTGCCAGCATCGGCAGCGGGCTTGTCGGCGTTTGTTACGTGCTCGATGAACCATCGATCGGATTGCATCCGGCCGACCACGACCGACTGATTGCCTGTCTGCGTCAATTGCAAACGCAGGGCAACACCGTTGTGATTGTCGAACATGACGAAGCAACGATGCGCCACGCCGATTTTCTTGTCGATATCGGGCCTGGCGCCGGGCGACACGGCGGTCGTGTCATTAGCCGTGGTACGCCGGACGAAGTGGCGGTTGATCCGAACAGCGTGACCGGCGAGTATCTCAGCGGCAGTCGTCGAATACCGATTCCGCCGTCGCGGCGTGCGTCGAAACAATGGCTGACGATCACCGACGTGACGACTCACAATCTAAAGGACGTGACCGCCGATTTTCCACTTGGGACGCTGATCGGGATCAGCGGCGTTTCAGGCAGCGGCAAGAGTTCGCTGATCAATGACACGCTTCACCCGGCGCTCGCGAAGAAGCTCGGATTGGTATCGGCGCGTCCTGGGCCATTCAAGAGCCTGCGCGGTGCAACGAACATTGACAAGTTGATCCCGATCGACCAAGCACCGATCGGTCGAAGTCCGCGAAGTTGCCCGGCCACTTACGCGGGTGTGCTGGACGAAATCCGCAAGGTCTACGCGAAGACACGAGAAGCCAAGACGCGAGGTTTTTCGGCGAGCCGATTCAGTTTCAATTCACGCGAAGGTCAGTGCGAACTGTGCAAGGGTCACGGGGTCGAACGCATCGCCATGAACTTTCTCAACGACTTGTTCGTTACGTGTACCCGCTGTGGCGGAAAGCGATTCAATCGACAAACATTGCAAGTGCGATTCAAGGGAGCCAGCGTGGCGGACGTGTTGGAGATGTCGATCGATGCGGCAACTGACTTTTTCGAGAATGTTCCAAAGATTCATCGGCAATTGACATCGTTGCAGTCTGTCGGCCTCGGATACCTGCATCTCGGACAGGCCAGCACCACGCTCAGCGGCGGCGAGGCCCAACGGATCAAGCTTGGCACCGAACTGGCGCGCGTCTCGACCGGCAAGACGCTTTACCTGCTCGACGAACCAACGACCGGTCTCCACTTCGCCGATGTCGAACGGTTGGTGGGAGTGCTGCAGCAATTGGTCGACGCGGGTAATACAGTGTTAGTGATCGAACACAATTTTGATCTATTGGCGGCATGCGACTGGATCATCGACTTGGGGCCCGAAGGAGGTGCCGGTGGTGGCGAGATCCTGGCGACGGGCACGCCAGAAACGGTGGCCGCAGTCAAGGGAAACGCTACCGGCAAGTACTTGGCGACAACATTGAAAGCGGGAATTCGCAAGTGATCGCTCGCAATCCTGCGCTCTCGCCCGACCAACCCTACGCAGTGATTCGCGAACTCGAACCGAACGGTCTGGGTCGTGTCGTCGACGTGTTGACCGTGTTCTTAACAGCGTCCGAGTGCCCGATCGGTTGCGCGATGTGCGATCTTTGGCAGAACACGACCACGACACCGACTCGCTCCGGTGCAATCGTTCGTCAAATCGAATTCGCGATTGCCGATCAAGACCCGGCGGGATGGATCAAGCTGTACAACAGCGGAAACTTCTTCGATCCTCACAGCATTCCGCCTAACGACTATCCGGCGATCGCAAAGAGCATTCGCGGTTTCGATCGCATCATTGTTGAGAATCATCCCAAATTCGGCAAAGAGAGATTGAAGACTTTTCGTGATCTTCTAGCAGGGCCGTTGGAAGTCGCGGTGGGTCTGGAAACGGTTCAGCCGAGATGGCTTGGTCGATTGGCGAAGCAAATGACGCGTGATGATTTCGATACCTACGCGAGCTGGCTTGCTGCGGAGAAAGTCAGCTTGCGGGTGTTCTTGATCGTCGGCGTGCCTGGCATTGGTAACACCGAAGCGATTCGCTGGGCGAGGCTCTCGGTTCGACACGCGATTCGCTGCGGCGCTAGGCACGTTAGCCTGATTCCCGCTCGCGCCGGTCACGGATGGAACGGGCTCGCGGCGGACTTGCCGCACTTGGAGACGAAGCAGTTGGCGAATTTGCTCAGCGCTTCGGTCGCCGATGCCGATGGTGCGGCCTGCGTCACGATGGATCTGTGGGATGCGGACCAGTCCGATGAATCAGTGATCGAGATGCACCGCGTGAATCGCGAACAGCGGGTCGTATCACAATGAATTCCGTCGACGTCGCTATCATCGGATCAGGATTTTCGGGTTCGATCTTGGCCAGAATTTTATCCTCGCGCGGATTGTCGGTTCTGTTGATCGATCCGCAAACTCATCCTCGATTCGCGATCGGCGAGTCGTCGACGCCGATTGCCGATGCGATGCTGAGGCGACTCGGATCGCGTTACGACTGCGACGATCTGATTTCAATGTCGACGTGGGGCAGTTGGCGTCGCGCGCACGCGGATTTGGATTGCGGTTGCAAGCGAGGCTTCAGTTACTTCGCGCATCAGCTTGGCAAGCCGTTCGCGGAAACACGATTGGGAGAACGAAGTATGGTTGCAGCGGCCAGCCAGAGTGATGACCTAGCCGATACGCACTGGTATCGGCCCGACGTGGACGAGTATCTGTTCCGTCGTGCCATCGAAGCTGGCGCGATCGACCGTTCGGGGTCATCCGTTGTCGCGATCGACAGAGTCGACAACCGGTGGCGGCTGACAATTCAAAGCGATCGATGCTTAGCTTGCGACGCCGACTGGGTTATCGATGCGTCGGGGCAAGCGTCGGTGATCGCGAAGTTGTTCAACTTGCCGAACCAAGCTGATCGTTTGCGAACTCGGACACACAGCATCTTTGGACATTTCGTTGGCGTGAAACGCTGGAGCGAAATTTCGCAGACAGAGCCGACGCCGTTTGATTGTGACGACGCGGCCCAGCATCACTTACTCGGTGACGGTTGGATGTGGATGTTACGGTTCGCCAGCGGCCTGACCAGCGTCGGGTACACGGCGCCGACGGGGTGCGAGTTGGATTGGTCGGGTTTTCCATCGATCGACGCGATGATGGGCCAGGCGAAGTTGGTTGCACCGATCGGCGGGCCACGGCGGACAACCCGCTTGCAACGCTGGTTTGATCCGATAGCAGGCGAACGAGCGTTGATGTTGCCGACGGCGGCGCTGACGCTGGACCCCTTGCACAGCACTGGCATCGCGCATGCGCTCGCGGGTGTGGAGCGAGTTTCCCATATAATTTTGCAGTCCGACATCGGCGCGATGGCGGTTTACTCTGACAGCTTCCGTCGCGAGACGATGTTGCTTGATCGGTTGGTCGCGACTGCTTACGCCGTGATGAGCGACTTCCCGCGTTTCACGACCGCGTGCATGTTGTACTTCGCTGGTGCGATCGGCTGTGAAGAAAGTTTGCAACGAGGTGAAACGCCATCCGCGTTATGGACCGCCGACGATGATGCGTTTGTGTCGATGATATTCGCCGCATGCGATGTGATCGAAGATCGTTCCACGATCGACTCGGGTGCACGAGTGCGAGACATGCTGGCACCGTGGAACAGGGCCGGCTTGATGAACGCCGCAGTCCAAAATCGGTACGCCTACACGGCTACCAAGTAACGATGTGCTCGCCGGTGCGCAGTGAATGTCGTATCGCGGAAGCTCGTTTGATCTTGTGTTGAGAGGGCCTGTTTGGCTATCGGAGGCTCAGAGTAGCTCAATTTCGCCTTTCAGGACTCGCTCGCGATGCATTCGTCACGACGTGAAACTTCGGTCGCTTCCATGATCTTCGTCATGGTTGCCGTCGGCCTCTTCCTCGGTTCGCCGGTATTCGCCGACGATGTGCCGTTTGAACCCTATACCGTTTACGTCGTCCAAGAAGATTCGCACACCCGGTGTGGTCCTTCGTCAGAGTCTTATCGAACGGATTCACTTCGTCATGGTCAGTCGCTGGAGGTCTACGGCGAAACCGAGAATGGTTGGCTCGCGATTCGCCCGCCAGAGTCGAGTTTTTGTTGGATTCCGGCAGACGCGGTTGACGCTGACAAAAGCGGCGACAACGGCACGATCACCGAAGACGGCACCGTCGCGTGGATTGGAACTCATCTCGGTCGGGCTCGTTCCTATGGATGGCAAGTTCAGTTATCAAAGGGCGAACCCGTATCGATCATCGGCAAGAGCGAACGAGAAGGGCCTGATGGACCTCAACTTTGGTACCGCATTGTTCCGCCGTCGGGCGAATTTCGCTTCGTCCATCGCGACCAAGTTGTCAACACAAGTGAAGAATTGGTCGCGTCGTTGAACGCGACATCGCCGAGTGAAGAAATCATGTTCTTCAGCACGGGACCGACGCGACCGCGCGAGAACAAGTCGATCGCAAAAGCGGAATCGGTGCCCGAGTTTCGACCCGCCCCCGAATCGCCCGTTTCCAATCGTCGCGGGACACGTGACGACGATCCGATCGTCCAAACATCGGGTGAGTCGGTTTTGGAATCGGTGAGCGCCAATAGCTACGAGTCCGACGACAAATTGGTTCCGATCGGAAGCGGATTGAAAGAGACATGGCAAGCCAATCAAACTCGCGCCGGCGTGACGGAATCGAATCCGCCGAGCGTAGCTGCCGCATTTTCTTCGCCTCCGAGCTTGAGTTCTGAACCGTCAAACACAGTGACCAAACGCAAGGGTTTGTTAGCGTCGGTCGCATTCATCGGTCGTCCGAAACTGTCACCAATCGGTGCACCGGAGCCGTCAAATCAAGATGAGGCCGTTGCCGATGAGAATTGGGTCGCGGGCGTTAGCCGTCGTGCAGCGGCAGTCATCAACCCAGAAGTCCAAGCTCCAGAATTCCAAGCTCCAGAATCAACAACCATCGCGATGGCCAGCTTGAGTGCGCCGATCCCGTCCGGCAATTCGGATTCGTTGCCTCCGCCGATTCAACAAGTGGTTGGAACGGCTGCGATGCCGGCTCAAAACTTGGTGCCGAACCTGCCCATACCGGCGCCTCAACCGCTGAACGTCGTTTCGGCTCAGCGGATCGAACAGGTTCGTCAAGAAACGGTCGGCGCCGATGTTGATCGACTGACGCTGGTGTTGTCGCGATTGATGGCGGCACAAGCCTCGGGGCTGGAGACACAGCCGGTCGCGGATGCGGCGCGTCACTTGGCAACGACGACTTCCGATCCGGTACTCGCGGCACGAGCACGAATGCTTGGTGAACGGGCCGATCAATATCGACGCGTGGCGACCCGCCGCGATGGTAACTCATTGGTACAGAATTCTTACGATTTGGAAGTCGCTGCTGCGAAATCGCCGACTCCGTTCTCGCAAGCCTCCGTCACGTTGCCGCCATCACAATCGGCGGCGCCTTCGGAACCTGTTCTCTCGGGGCAGCCTGTTTTCTCGGGGCAGCCTGTTTTCTCGGGGCAATTAGTGCAGGTCTATTCGGCACGTCCCAACAGTCCTCCCTTCGCATTGACGGACGGCACGGGACGCACGGTCGCCTACGTCACTCCGGTGCCGGGCGTCAATCTGCGAAGTCATCTCAACAGCAACGTCAAAGTCATCGGCACGGCAGGCTACTTGCCGGGACTCAACATGCCGCACGTTTTGGCGTCCCAGGCGGTTCGCACGTCCGAGTGAACTCGTGGATTTCAGGGATCTGGTTTGGCCGAAGTGATCGGGTTACGATTTCGGCATGAGCAAAGACGAAATCTCTCGCCGCCGTCAACAACTCCGCAACCTCGTCGTGATGGCGTTTGCCGACGGGCAGTTGGGCGAGCGTGAAGTGCATTTGGTGGCCGACCGATGCGCCGAACTGGGTTTGGATGAATACGACTTGCAGAAAGCGGTCGAGTTCGGGTTGGCTGATGAAGCTGCGATTGAATTGCCCAAAGATCCAGAATCTCGCGACGAATTGATGTGCGATATGATTCGCATGATGGCGGCCGACGGCAGGTTAGAAGAAAGCGAAAAACGGTTGTTCGCTTTGGCCGCCGCGAAGATGTCGATGTCGACGGTTGATGTCGAGCGTTTGATCGACCAGACGCTCGGTCGATGAGCGCTGACGTGGCCCGAATTCTGATCACATCCGGCCCGACGCGTCAGTACCTTGACCCGGTTCGCTACCTGACCAACGCATCGAGCGGTCGAATGGGCGCGGCACTGGCATCGGCGGCGCTGAAACTCGGTCACGAAGTCGTCATCGTTTCGGGCCCTGTGACGGTCGAGTATCCGCAGGGTGCGACCGTGATCCCGGTGGTGACGACGGACGAGATGCTTGCGGCCGCAACTCTCGCTTTCGAGAATTGCGATGGCGCGATCGGCGCGGCGGCGCCCTGCGATTACATGCCACGCCAGTTCCAGCCGCAAAAAATTTCCAAGACCGGCAAGCCGCTAACAATCGAACTCATCGAGACCGCCGATGTTGTCGCCACGCTCGGACAAAACAAACGCGATGACCAATGGGTTGTCGGGTTCGCACTCGAAACCGAAGATCAACGATTTCGAGCGATCGTCAAACTCGAACGCAAACACTGTGATCTGATGGTCAGCAACGGCCCCAACGCGATCGACTCGGCCGACAACGAAGTGGAACTGCTCGATCCCGATGGCAACGTCATCGAGGCAATCGCCGGCGACAAAGAATACGTTGCACAGCGTCTGCTTGAACTAATTCAACAACGACTAATCCTTTCCTAAAACCTGTTCTCTGACTCCTGACACCTACTCTGCCGTGAACCTTTCCGTTTCGCTCGGACGATTGCAACTGAAGAACCCGATCATGGTGGCATCGGGAACTTTCGGATACGCGCGCGAGATGCAAGGCATCGTCGATGTGCCTCGTTTGGGCGCGGTGCTTCCCAAAACGATCACCGCCGAACCACGGATCGGCAACGCGCCATGGCGAACGGTTGAAACGACAGCCGGTTTGCTCAACGCGATCGGACTTGATAACGACGGTGTCGACACTTTCTTGAGTCATCACTTGCCGTATTTGAGGTCGCTTGGGACAGCCGTGATCGTCAGTGTTGCCGGCCGCACCCAAGATGATTTTGTGCAGCTCGCGGCGCGCGTCGGTGCCGAGCCGGGCGTGTCGGCGATCGAGTTGAATTTGTCGTGCCCCAACGTCAGCGGTGGCGTCGACTTTGGGACCAATGCCGAATCGTGTCGCAGCGTTGTCGCAGCAGCGCGTGGGGCGACCGACGTTCCGATTCTGGCAAAGCTGACCCCAAACGTCACCCGGATCGACGAGATCGCACGCGGCGCGGCTGATGGTGGCGCGGACGCGGTTTGCTTGGTGAACACGGTTCTCGGAATCGCAGTCGACTGGCGAAAACGAAAAACGATGCTCGGGAACGGCATGGGCGGATTGAGCGGCCCGGCGATCAAGCCGATCGCGTTGCGGTGTGTCTATCAAGTGGCTCGCGCCGTGGACATTCCCATCATCGGGATCGGAGGCATCGCAACGATCGATGATGTCATGCAGTTTTTGGTCACGGGCGCCAGTGCGGTGCAGATCGGCACTGCCAACTACTACGACCCAACGGTGTCGACGCGCCTGGTCGATCAGTTGCCATTGGCGCTCGCCGAAATCGGCGCGTCGCGGATCGCCGATTGTGTTGGTACGTTAGGCCGCGCGTGATCCAACTCGCTCCTCCATCGCATTTAGATACTCAGCATGACATTCCTTGATCGAATCGACCGCATCGTCCGTCCGATCGCGATCCCCAATATCACGGCAATGCTGGTGGGATGTCAGTTCGTGTTTTGGGTCTTCAGCTTGATGGACCCGACGATGGTCGAGCGAGGCGTGTTGATCTGGGACAATGTGATCGCCGGCGAAGTATGGCGACTGGCGACGTTCTTGTTGGTCGCGCCCACGGGATATCCGCTCTTCGCAATTTTCTACTTTTACATTTTCTACATGATGGGTACAGCGCTGGAGCAACAGTGGGGGATCGTCCGCTACTGTTCGTTCTTATACGTCGGAATTCTGTTAACACTGATCGCATCGGGCATCGCGCATGACTACCCCGCGACGGGAATATTCTTGGAAGCCACGGTGTTTTTGGCGTTCGCGACGTACAACCCGAATTTTGAGTTTCTGATGTTCTTTGTCTTGCCGGTGAAGATCAAGTACTTGGCGTGGTTGCAAGGATTTGTTTACCTGATGACTTTCGTTTCGGCGCCAATGACAGCCGGACTGCTGGTCCTCGCTTCGATAGGCAATTACCTACTATTTTTTGGTCGTGATCTACTCGGCAAAGGAACCAATTTCCACCGGCGACTGGGAGCGAAAAAGAAAGAGCACCAGCAATCCAACACGCCACGCCACGTGTGCCATGTTTGCGGTATCGACAGCAACACGCATCCGAATGCCGACTTTCGATATTGCAGCCAGTGCGACGGCCAGTACGCCTATTGCCAAGATCACCTACGCGACCACCCACACGTCAACAAGAACGCTGTGAAGTAGGGATCTATATCGATAACTGCGTAACAGCGGCATGGATTAGCCTGGGGTGAATGAACCGAGCTTTAGCAAACGTTCTTGTAACCCCAGGTAACGGGCATGTGGAGGATTTTACCCTCATTGAGCGGCGGCATGAACTCACGGCCGGCCCAACGGAATCATCGCTTGTTTCGCGATCAGCGGCACGACGAACCAACTGCCCACCATCGCCACCATTTTCAAAGACTGGCGAAACGACCCCGTTCGATCCCAAATCGCCCATGCCGAGCGCGAGCGTCATCGCAACCACGAACACCAGACGACCGGCCACGGATGATCCATGACAGAGTTGAGTACCGGGCGGCTCGCGACGACACGAACGCGAGAAGCTTCGACGAACCGTTGGCTGCCCGATGTAGCGGAATCTGCCAATTTTCCGAGACGTATTCTGGAACTATTCCTGTTAAGCTAAGGATCGTGCGGCTTTTTATTGTCGTCTTTCGCTCCGCGAAAGAACGTGAGAACACGATTTTTGCGGAGCGAAACGCGACAATTATGTGCTGCGTGTTCCTAACCAATGTCAGGCGATCCGAGAGCCGATCCGGATACGGGACGACATGGCGGAACAATCGTTCTCCACAGGCTTCCTACCGATGCGAAATTCAAGACTGCGAGTCTCCGGCTTCACGTTGATGGAGCTGCTCGTCGTGATTGCGGTTATCGGCATCTTGCTGGCGTTGCTGTTTCCCGCAATCGGTGCGGCGCGCGAAGCGGCACGGCGGATGGATTGCAGCAATCGGCTGAAGCAGGTTTCGCTGGCGATGAGCAACTACGAATCGGTTTATAAAAAGTATCCGACATCGAGGCGTGGTTCGATCATCAGTGACGATCCGTATGCACGCGTGAGCGGTTTCATCCCGATCTTGCCGTTTATGGAACAGCAAGCCTTGTACGAGAAACTGGAAGGATCGATTTCTTACAACTACCTCGCGTCGGCGACAACCAGCTTTGACAGTCTGTGTTTGCTGAATTTCTTTCCGTCGACGTGGATGATGTGTCCAGCGCCGTCGTCGTCGAACAGCAACTATCATATCGAACCCTGGCTCGACCAACTCGATCCGCTCCGTTGCCCGAGCGATCCGCGCCGTGAGTACGCGGGCGAAATGGGCTACACCAATTACGCGTTCTCAGTCGGTGATACGATCATCGACAATGCGATTGGACAAACACGAGGCATGTTCGAAGCATCGACGTTTCGGCGACTGCGCGACGTGACCGATGGATTGTCCAACACGATTTTTTTGAGCGAAATAAAGGTCGACGGCGAGATGATCGAGTGGCTCGATGACACGGTGCTTTCCGTTCCATCGAACTACTCGAGAACGAGCGGTGGCGGGCTGAACGTCGTTCCCAACACACCACCCGTTGCACCGGAGTTTTTTGGTAGGGGACGACGCTGGGTTGACGGCGCTCCGATTTTCACCGCCTTCAATACGATCCTGCCGCCGGGCGACGTGAGTGCGAATCATCGCGATACGGATGACCTGACCTACGGTAATTTCGCCGCCGCTTCCCATCACGCCGGAGGCGGCGTGAACTGCGCCTTCGGTGATGGCTCAATTCGATTCATCACCGGGCAAGTCGACTGCGGAGATCTGAGTCGACCCGCGCCCACCGGTAGTGGCCGCGAGAACAGTCCCTACGGAATCTGGGGCAGCATGGGAACGATCGCCGCCGGTGAAGTTGTCGCTGGCGAGTAAGGTTTTGCTTTTTCGTTTTTCTGGACCCTTTGATGAGCCAGTTCCCTCAAGCGGATAATCGGATGTCAGTACGTGTTATCGGTGCCATCTCAATTGGCCTCCTAGCCTTGTCCGTGCATTCGTTGGCGGAAGAACAGCCAGCGAGTTCACTAGCAATCTTTCAGCAACGAATCTCGCCGATATTGAATTCGCCGGCCAAATCCAGTTGCACGCAGTGCCATCTGAGCGGCGTGGAATTGAAAGATTACATCGGAGATTCGCAAGAAGAAACCTTCGCGTCGTTACGAGCCGCTGGGATGATCGATCCGGCCCATCCAGAGGACTCGAAGATTCTGAAGTTCATCGAACGTTCCTTAGAAAAGTCGACACCGATCGTCGAGAAAACGCGGAAACAAGAATATGAAGCGTTCAAAGCCTGGATCGTCGCCGCGAGCAAGGATACAAAACTGGTTTCGCTTGCTGCTGAGTCTGATCAACTCGGCCCCAGTGTGCCGGTGCAAGTGATTCGACACACTCGCTTGGACCATATCGTGCAGTCATTCAGGGAAAGCATCTGGTCCGAAATGGGACGATGTGTGAACTGCCATTCGCCGGAACTCAATCGCAAGATGGTCGGCCGCAACGGCCACACTCAAGAAGACATCGATGCGATTTCTTGGATCGTGCCGCGAGATCCCGCAAGCACTTTGCAACAGCTTTTCGACACGGGCAATATCGACATCAACGATCCCCAGTCGAGTGCGGTTTTGACGAAGCCCGTCGGATTGGAAGAGCACGGCGGCGGACCCAAGTTTGCTCTTGGAAGCAACACCGATAAAAATTTCCGGCGGTTTCTCAGTGATTACGCTGCTGCGATAAAGGGTGAGTACAAGCAGACCGACCAACTGCCCATTCAAGTCACAGACCTGATTGCTGAGACCGGCCAGCACCTACGGATCATTGAGTTGTCCAACGAGCTCGATGGCAAACTGCTGCGGGTGGACATCTATTCTCAGACGGACGCCGGCTTATCCGCAGATCGAGTTGCCACGGCCGAGAATCCGGTCAATGGCAATCAAGGCCAGTGGCAAAGCTCAATCTATGCGGTAGCGAAGCGAGGTTCGCAGACCGCGGAAAAACTGGTTGTCGATCAACCACTCGCGACAGGTCGCTACGTCGCCAAGATTTTTGTCGATCGAAACGATCACGCGAAAGAGAACCGTGACTACGAACTGGGCGAATCAGACTACTTGGGACAAGTTGACTTCAGCGGTGAATGGAAGATCGGTTTCCGCGAGCCAAAGATAGTCAGCTTGGCTTCTGTCCGCGATTAGTTTGCAGATTTCTTTCGGTTCGATGTTCAAATAATTCTTCGCTCATGAAATCGAGGCTCGGCGATGAGAACATTTCCGTACTGGATCGCAATTCTGGCGGCGCTCATCGGCGGTTGCGCGTCGCGAGTTGTCTATCACATCGAGCTGAAACCGGATGGCCACGACATCGTTCGCGTCTTATCCGTCGAGACTCAATCGGGCAGCGACCCGCCCGCGGTCAGTCAGCCCGAAGACGACGAGGTCAAACGCATTGCAGCGTTCTACAAAGAACCGCCGGTCAACAATCCGCAAGGCTGGGCGACATTTACGGCGAGCTTTCGCGGTGACATGCCGGCGGATGTGGGCGGCGCCGGAACCTACACGCACTTTGACAATTCGCTGGGCTACGTTTCGATCTACAACGAGCGATTTCGCGGCGACGACGACTTGGTGGGAGCACTCCTCAAGCGCCAAGCGGCCATTGATGAGTTGGTTGACTTGTTGATGCAATGGATCGACTTTGAAATCCAGGACGAAGCGGACGCGAAGCGAGTGAAAATGTTTCTCGATGTCGATCTGCGTAAGGATCTGAAGAATCTTTGTTTGTATTTTTGGACAGCGGGGCGCGACGTTGAATCTGAGAATGCAAACATGCTGTACTTTCGGATGGCACGCTACTTGGCCGAACGGAACTACTTTACGATCGAGCAAGTGCCAAAATTCGTGCGTCGCCTTGCTGCCAAGGACGAGCAACAAACCGTTGACTTGGTGCGCGAGTTGGTGATGCGCAAGATTGAGCACTCGGATGACCAACCCGCGCCGAAGAGTTTGAACGCGATGAGCGATTTGCCACGCGTCGAGAAGTCGTTGCGAGCTTTTTTGCGGACAACCGACGAGTTTCAAGAGCTCGTTTCGCAGTGTGAAATCGATGGCACGCCGATCACCGACGATTCACCAAATCCGATGCAAGTATTGAGTGATCGTATCTTCGCGTCGGCACTGCCGAGTTTCGGTAATGCTCGCGAACGCGTGGATGTGCGTTTGCACGTTCCGCTCAAACCCCACCTCACCAATGGCACGTGGGATGCCGAATCCAAGGTGGCCGAGTGGAACGAAGATATCGACCGAGTTTCCGTTCCCGCTTTTGCGTACGCGGTATGGAGCGTTCCCGATAGCAAGGTTCAGACCGATCACTTTGGAAGGGTGATCCTGGAACAGGAAGATTTGGCGCACTACATCTTGTGGCACGCGGGGCTGACGGGTGACGAAGCCAAGCAGTGGAACGCGATGCTCGATGGTCTCAAGTCCGAATCAAATCCGACCGAGACGCTGCGATCTTTCAAATTCGACGATTCACCCGAGCTTGCCGACTGGATCGTCCCCACGTTGATCGATGAACTCAAGAAAGCGGCCAAATAGGCACGTCTTGATCACTGATCGCCAAACTGCCAGACGGATTCATAGGCATCGGCTTTCTCAAAGTATTCGATCATCGATGCGTAGAACGGATGGGTTGCCAGTGTGGCGCTGTCACCGATCACGATCAGTTTTCGTTTGGCGCGGGTCATCGCGACGTTTGTCCGCCGCGTGTCGGCGAGGAATCCGATTTCGCCGATCGGGTTGCTGCGGGTCATCGTGATCAAAACGACTTCTTTTTCGCGTCCCTGGAAACCGTCCACCGTATCGATTTCAAGCTCCGGTGCATCGATGCGATTTCGCAAAAAACGAACCTGCGCCGCGTACGGAGCGATCACCGCGATCTGGTTGGCACAGACGCCGCTTTGAAACAGTTCGCGAACCAATCGGATCACCAAGTTCGCTTCTTTCGGATTGAGCTTGCTCTCGCCATCCGGCTCGAGTTGTTCGTCGTATTCCGCGCCGGCGGTATCAATGAATGCGAGTGGCGTCTGAGTCAACGTCGTCGAATCGACGCCCTTCAAGTCGCAAAGCAAATGCGATTTGACGGAAGCGTCCGCGATCAGCGTGCCTTCATAGAACGTGTCGGATGAGAATCGCATGATCGATTCATTCATTCGATATTGGACAGTCAATCGTCGATACACTTCGTGTCCATCACGCTCGACCATCCGCTGCATCAGCGAATCACGCAAACCCGCATCGGCCGCTTCGGCGCTCAGCACTGTCGGTGGCAATTGTTGATGGTCGCCGCCGAGTATTAGCCGATCCGCTCGCATCACCGCCTGCCAGATGCTCGGAAGCGTGCTTTGACAAGCTTCGTCCATGACGACGGTGTTGAACTCGCGATCACCCAACAGATCATCATCGATCGTTGTGGTCGTACAGACAACATCGGCGCGGTCCAGCACGCCGCGAATGATCGACTTCTCGATTGAACGAATCTGTCCCCGCAATTGGCCTGCTTCGGCCAGTAGCTCGCGTCGTTGACGATTGCCGTCTTGGCCGCGAAAGTCTTTCGCTGCCGCTTTGATCAAGCCTTGCACTTCACGCCGCATGTCGCGGATCACATCGGTCGACGGATCGGCGTCGACCAATTCGTCCAACGTGTGTCCTCGCAGTGCCTCGAACACCCGTGCCGGATGTCCGACTCGCAATACGTGCGGCATCATCACGACCAATCGCTCCAGCAGATTGTCAACGGCGGTGTTGCTGGACGCGCACGCCAAGACTCGCTCACCGCGCAGGACGGCCTGATAAATGACTTCGGCCAAGGTCGTCGTCTTTCCGGTGCCTGGCGGTCCGTGCACGATCGCGACATCGCGGGCCGACATTGCGAACCTGACCGCGTCCTGTTGCGGCGGGTTGAGCGCCGTCAAGAACGTCAGCTCACCGGGATCGTTGAATCGAAGTGGGCGGGTGCCCAACAAAACATCACGCAATGCCTTTGATCGCCCCGTCGCCGCGCGTGCGCGGGTCATCGCGGCCACCTGTCGCTTGCGAGTGGTTTCGTCGGGCGACAAATCGATGCGGAAGAAATCACCTTCTGGCCAAATATCAACAGCGACTTGGATGCTGTGGGGCTTTCGCTGACTGACAACACCAGGCACTCCCTTGTCGGCCGGGTCGGCATCATCGGAAACGACGACGGGCGATCCGACCTTCAATCGGTTCTGCGGCAATGGTTGTCCGCCCGATTTGGCAAAGTCGAGTAGCAGTCGACCGGCTAAGCCTGTGTTGTGATCGTGAAGATTCATCCGGACCAAGCTCTCGCCGGTCTTCTCGACGTGCGTTTGATCGCGGATCTGTCGCCGCCGGGCCAACCGTTCGCGTTCCGCTTCCGCCTCCCGTTCCAGCCAATCCGCCAGCGTGTCAAAATAGGCGTCGATGGTCGTGGCTTGTTCAAGCGTCGGCGGTCGTTTCTTGGCAGCTTTCTGTGAGGCTTTACGAGAACCTGAGGTCATGCGAGCGGACTTGCGATAGGAAAGGACGAATCTATGGGGCTGCCGATAACCATCTTAGCCACTTATGCCGCCTGCTCGCTCGTCACCAGTTTGATAACGGCAATTCTCTACTGGCGAGACAAACGTGCTGCTAGACTCGGATTTCCGCGAACTCCGGAAAGAACGCTGTTGGCGTGGAGTCTTGCGGGAGGTTGGCCGGGAGCTTTGATTGCGAGTCGAATGCTACGACATAAGACTCAAAAGACTTCTTATCGCGTCCGCTGGTTCGCGTGCGTCGTCGTTAACGCCCTTGCAATCGCCGGAGTCGCTTGGTGGGCTCGTTAAATTAAGAAATCGCGAATTTGATCGCGATCTTAAAAAAAGTCTTTCCACAGCAATCTGAATTGCTACCATACGGTGTCGAAGTGTCCACTCAAAATAGTTGGTGGTCTGGTTCATGTCGAACATCAAATGCCTTGGTCAGCTATTGCTGGCCTCGATCGCGTTAACAGGAATTTTAGGCTGCGGCGGCGATTCACCCCGGCAGGTTCAAGAGTCGTCGGATCAGAGTTTCCAAGACGTCGCAGCGATGATCGAGCAAGAGAATGCCGCATCGGAAGTTGAGGAATAACGTCGTGACTGTCCTTCGCCGTTGTCGATCGGGTTTTACATTGGTCGAGTTGTTGGTCGTCATTGCGATCATCGGCATTCTCGTCGGACTCTTGTTGCCGGCGGTCCAAGCGGCGCGTGAGGCAGCTCGTCGAATGAGTTGCAGCAACAACGTCAAACAAATTGCGCTCGGACTCCACAACTACCACTCGGCTTACAAGCAGTTGCCGATCCACGGCGTTGGACCCACCAATGAGAACAACAATGCTACGGGCGCTGCGATTGTAAACGACGGAAGTGGATTCACTCGAATCGAACTGAGTTACCTCGTCGGTTTACTGCCGTTTGTTGAACAGCAGGCCATGTGGGAAATGATTAGCCATCCGTTGGTGGAAACTGATGGTGACCGTTGGCCAGCCTTCGGTCCTCGTCCCACGCTGGGCAGTTATCCGCCCTGGGCGACTGACATCCCGACGTATCGTTGCCCCAGTGATCCGGGATTCGGTTTGCCGGCGCTCGGACGAACAAATTACGCCTGCTGCACCGGTGATGCGTTCTACGATGCTGAAGAAGGTGCAACAATTTGGCCGACGGGTGCGACGCGATGGTTTTACGAAACCGATGGGCGACAGATGGAACGAGTCAGAGCCGGCATGCGTGGTGCCTTTGTGCCTCGCAAGTCGATGAAATTTCGTGACTTCACCGATGGATTGTCGAACACGATCATGATGGGTGAAATCATTTCCGGACTGACCGATCGCGACAAACGCAGCGTTAGTTTTATCAACGGCAAAGGCGGTTTTGCGGCTGTCGCAAACAATCCCAAACGGTGCGACGATCTCGGCTTCGTCGACACGACTCGACCTCGGTTCTGGACATCTGCTGCCAATGTGACTTTCAGCGAACGGGGTACGCGGTGGGCCGACTTCCATACGCTTTTAACTCAGTTCAACACGATCCTGGCACCCAATTCGGAAGTCTGCTTGGTCGGAAGCAGCGACACTTACGGGATGGCTCCACCGAGTAGCCAGCATAATGGCGGCGTGCACATCGGCATGAGCGACGGATCGGTTCGATTCATCACCGACTCGATCGAAGCGGGGAACTCCCGATCACCGACGATCTACCACCGCGCGTTGGCTGGGGAAATCAATAGTTCCACGCCGCCCGGTTCGCGGAGTCCTTACGGATTGTGGGGCGCCTTGGGTACACGAGCTTCCAAAGAAACGATCGACCAAGAGTTTTAAGCGTCGTTTATCCCAATAGCTTTTTGCAACGCGCGGGCGACACTTTGACGGCCGTGCCAAGCGGCTGAGCAAATTGGCTGACCCGCAACTCTTCCATCATCCAACGAAATTCACTCTCGGATTGCGACATCGACGTTTGCGATGCGATTGGCAATCCGGCCATCCAACCTTGCCACAAGTCGCCGATGATTTTGCGAGACTGATCGTCGCGAGCGCCCGCCCCACTGCGAAGTTTGTCGAGTCGATAAGCGATCGCTTTGAAGTAGCGAGGATAATGTTTGAGCCAAGCCCATGGAGTCGATCGCAGGAACCCATCGTGCGTCAGCCACTGCATTTGCAATTTGACATCACCGACGGCCGGTGAAAATCGACCACTCTTGCCGGTCGACTCGATTTCTTTGCGAGCTTCAAAATAGCTATCTGCCATTTGAGACAACCATCCGGCCACTTCTTGAGTCGCCTCGGCAATTCGTTTCACTCGGTCCTTTCGCCGCGATTCAAACTCAGCTTGCGAACGGATGACAGGTTGATTCTCGACGAATGCGATTCGCGCCAACAAATCGGCCAGGGCGTCATCCAACTCACCCGCCGAAACAACGCCCGATAGTTTTATCTTGGCTTGATCGAGCGACGGTAAATGTCTCGCCTGAGATTTCAATTCCTTCTTTTCGGCAATCGCATACAGTCGCACGCATCCGGTCCGGATCGCTGATTCCGCGCTCGAAAGGTCTGAGAACAGCGAAGTTTCAACGGCCGCGCCGCGATCGATGAGTCCCGGATACTGGGCGACGCGAACTCCACCGCGAACGCGAATCACTTCTCGCGGTAAGTCAACAATGTCCATCGTTGTGATTGCTGAACGCGACCAGGCTTCGTTCGTTTCCTCCTGCGGCGACGGCACGTTCAGCTCACTTGCAACGACCCGAATCAGCAACGGCGCAAGCTCACGCCCTTCCGCGATTGTCTGTCCCTCGTCATCGACCACCGTCACCAGAAACTGCAAATGCGGATCTAGTTTTTCGTCTTGAAAATCCGCTGGCGTCACAGACACTTCGGCGTGCCGTGACATCGCCACGCATACCGCCGACATGAAAGGTACGTTGCCATAATCGTCGTCAAGTTCAGCGATGATCTTGTTGGCCACGTCCGCAGCAGGAACCAAATTCCGACGAATGCGTTTGGGCAGCGATTTGATCATTCCGACAATTTTTTGATGCAGCAAGCCTGGCACGAGCCATCCGAGCCGATCATCGCTGATTTGTGACAGCGCCGCTTGGTGAATTTTCACGTTGACGCCGTCTCGATCCGAACCGGGTTCAAATCGATAGTCCAACGGCAATCGCGAACTCCCTATCGCCAACTCATCCGGAAACGCAACACTCGTGATCGCTTCGGTTTCCGTCGCGATCAAGTCGTCCGGTCGCATGTACAACGATTGACTCTCGTCGGCGGGCGGCGCCGATACCAACCACTGCGACACACCAGCCGCGTCGCGAATCGACTTCGTCCACTGCGGCGCTTCAATCAAACGATCCAGTTTCTCGAGACGACTGCGATCGCTGACGTCGGATGGCAACCGAGACTGATAGAACGCAGCGACCACATAGTCGTCGATCACCATGTCACGACGACGCGTCTTCGCTGCGAGTTCGGCGATGGATTCTCGCAGCTCGCGATTATGCCGCACAAACCGAGCCGTCGTCGCCAACTGACATTCGGCCAAGCCGTGTTCGATCAACAAATCTCGCGCGGTCGCGGGATCGATCGGCGAAAGCGGCACACGACGGCGAGTGACGATCGGCAATCCGAACAACGTTTGATTCTGGTAACAAAAGGCTGCACCGGATTTTTCGCTCCAGTGAGGATCATGATGCGATCGTTTTAGCAAGTGCGCGCCGACCGTTTCGATCCACCCAGGTTGTATCTGCGCGACGGTGCGGGCGAACGCTTTCCCCGTTTCCACCAACTCGCCCGCCACGATCCATTTGGGTTTCGTCGCGAAGACACCGCTGCCCGGCCACAAGAACAGCTTCAATCCGCCCGCGCCGGTGTACTCCGACTTGTCGCCAGCCATCGCGACTCCCGACAGCAGTCCCGCCAAGAGTGATTGGTGAATTGCCGCGTAGTGGTCGCTTGATACGAGCTTGGTTTCGTCGTCGTCAAATCGGATCTTGCCAACCGTCGTCTTCGGTTTCCCTTTTTCGGTGAGCGTTTGCGTCGCCATTTCACGAAGTTGACGATAGACATCGGACCATTCTCGCATCCGCGTCGGTGATAAAAACTCTTTCCGCAACACCCGGATCAGTTTGTTCTTGCCGTGTTCTTCGCGTGCCGATTCGTAATAGCGCCAGAGCCTCAGATAAGACAAGAAATCGCTTCGGGCGTCGGCGAATTTGCCATGTGCTTCGTCGGCCGCCTGTTGTTTGTCCGGTGGACGGTCGCGAGGATCAGGGATTTCGAGCGCCGCCGCGATCGGCAGGATCTCCGCCAGCACGCCGTTTTCTGCCGCCGCCAAAACGATTCGTCCGACTCGCGGATCAACAGGCATCTGTCCTAGTTTCCAGCCGATGTCGGTGACTTCGTGCCGTTCGTCGATCGCCCCCAACTCGATCAATGTTCGCAAACCTTCGCGAATCGCTTCGGGACGCGGCGGATCGAGCAACGGAAATTCTTCGAGCTTCCCCAGCCTCATCGTCTTCATTTGCAAAATGACTGAAGCCAAATTGGTACGTCTGATTTCCGGAGTTGTGTAGGCTTCGCGATTCTCGAAGTCGTCCAGCGAGAACAGACGAATGCAAACGCCCGGTCCAACTCGTCCACATCGTCCTGCCCGCTGATTGGCGCTCGCTCGACTCACGGGCTCGATCGGCAGGCGCTGGATCTTCGTGCGAGGACTGTAGCGACTGATTCTGGCCGTGCCCGAATCAATTACGAACCGGATACCCGGAACCGTCAGCGAACTTTCGGCCACGTTGGTCGCAAAGATGATTCGACGCTTGTTCCCCGACGGATTGAAAATCTTTTGCTGTTCCGATTGTGGAAGCCGCGCGTAAAGGGGCAGCAAGTCGACGCGACCGGCCGCGCCCAGGCGCTTGTAGTGACCAGCCACGCGATGAGAGACCTCGCGGATGTCACGCTCCGTCGGCAAAAACACCAGCATGTCGCCGTGACCCATTCGACTCGCCACTTCGATCCCTTCGATGACGTGACGCGACAGGTCATAGCCGCGATCGTTGTCGCCAACGATATTTTCCCACGGCAAGTATCGGATCTCGACCGGGTATCCGCGGCCTTCGACATTCACGATTGGCGCGGGACCATTTTGATCACCGAAGTGTTCCGCAAAACGCTCCGCGTCGATCGTTGCCGAGGTGATGATGATCTTCAGATCGGAGCGTTTTGTTTGCAGCAATCGCAAGTAGCCCATCAGAAAGTCGATGTTCAGAGAGCGTTCATGAGCTTCGTCGATGATGATGGCATCGTAGGCGGCGAGCTTTTTGTCAGACTGAGTTTCGGCAAGTAGGATGCCGTCGGTCATTAGTTTGATGCGTGTTTCCGAACTCGTCAGATCTCCGAATCGAACTTGATAGCCGACAAATTTTCCGAGTGGCGATTGAAGCTCTTCGGCGATCCGCGACGCGATGCTCCTCGCGGCCAACCGTCGCGGCTGGGTGTGCCCGATCATGGCGCGACGGCCAAGACCGGCTTCAAGGCAAAGCTTGGGCAATTGAGTGCTCTTGCCGCTGCCGGTCTCGCCGCAGACCACGATCACCTGATGATCGCGGATCAGCGAAATCAATTCGTCGCGATGAGCCGTGATTGGCAGTTCAGCGGGGTACTCGATAGGAATCAAACCGGATTGCACTGGATCGGAGCCGATCAATCTGCCCCCGACCGGATTCAGCTCAACCGGATTCGCGGCCGGCGATTCGGATTCCGTTGGTTTTTGAAAAACCGGACTGCTGGGTTTCGGATCCACCTAAGACGTTCTCATCGATTCGTTAAACTTGGTTGTTACACGACCGTTGTTGCGTTTATTGGTGAAACGATCAAGGCGCTGTCGGATCCTTCATTCGCGGTGTTGCACTACAATGATCGCTCGATTCAATTCTCGAACCAGAAGCCCTGCAATGAACCGCATATCACTTCCCGCCATCCTTGCATGCCTATTGATTGCTCCGATCGCGATCGCCCAATCACCCGAGTTTCGCCCGCCAGCGGTTCCGCTGGTCGCTTGCGACCCGTATTTCAGCGTCTGGTCGCCGGCAAATCGGCTGTGGGAGCAGCCCACCACGCACTGGACCGGACGTCCGCATCCGTTGGCGGCGATCGTGCGCATTGATGGCCACGGCTACCGTTTGATGGGCAGTGGCCCGCAGACATTGGCCGCCATGAAACAAACGTCACTTGAAGTGACACCGACTCGTTCGATTTATCAATTTGCGGGCGCAGGTGTCCGCGTCACGCTCACATTCACAACACCCGCGTTGCCGGATGATCTAGCGATCCTCAGTCGACCGACAACCTATGTCAACTGCGATGTCGTTTCGATCGACAGTGGATCACATGAGGTCGAGTTTTATTTTGATGCCAGTGGTGTGTTGACCACGAACGAACCGCAACAGCAAGTCACGGGCGAATCGTTCCAAACGAAACTCGCGAGCGGATTGAAAATCGGATCGGTTACACAAACGGTGCTTGGAAAATCCGGTGACGACTTGCGCATCGATTGGGGTTTCTTGTACTTGACCGCTGCCGACAACGTCGGTGTCGCCGCTGGTTTCGGTGACGCTGAATCACTTCGCGAGTCCTTTGGCGAAGAAGGCATCGCAGCCTTGAGCAAAACGAAAACGAGTTTCCCCATCGCTGCGGACAATGTCGTCGCGGCAATTGCGATTCCAGTTGGTAGCGTCGCTCGGAAACCGGTCTCTCGTTTCGTCTTGCTGACTTACGACGATCTGTATGCGATCGAATACATGACGCACAAGTTGAGACCGTACTGGCGCAAAGACGGCTGGGAAGCGGCGGACCTGATCGATGCTGCGACGAGTGAACATGACGACTTGGAAAAACGTTGCCAAACCTTGGACGCAGAGTTGATCGCAGATTTAACCGCAGCAGGTGGCGGCGAGTATGCCGACATCGGGTCGCTGGCATATCGACAGTGTTTCGCCGCCGGCAAATTTGTTGCCGACGCCAACGGTCAGCCGCTTCAATTCTGTAAAGAGAATAATTCCAACGGCTGTATCGCCACGTCCGATGTCTTCTACCCGATGGCACCGCAATTCCTCCTGTTCGGCCCCACGCTCACCAAATCATTTCTACAACCGTTCATGGACTATGCGGCGTCGGAGCGTTGGAAGTTCCCGTTTGCCCCGCACGACTTGGGTACCTATCCGAAAGCCAACGGGCAGGTTTACGGAGGTGGTGAAGTCAATGAAACCAATCAGATGCAAGTCGAAGAAAGCGGCAACATGCTGATCCTCTGCGCCGCGCTCGCCAAGATGGAAGGAAACGCCGATTACGCGTCCAAGTACTGGGCCGAGCTGACCGAGTGGGCGCACTATTTGGAGGGCAAAGGCTACGACTTGGACAATCAACTCAGTACCGATGATTTTTCCGGCCACCTCGCCCACAACGTCAACCTTTCGGCCAAAGCGATTTGTGGCCTGGGCGCGTACGCGATGATGTGTGAGATGCGCGGCGACACGGCAGCCGCGCAGCGCTTCGACAATCTCGCAAAGTCGTTTGTCAAGCAGTGGATGAGCGCGGCCAAAGATGGTGATCACTATCGATTGGCCTTTGATCGGCCGGATACATGGAGCCAAAAATACAACCTTGTTTGGGATCGCATCCTTGGCTTGGGCTTGTTTCCCGATGAAGTGGTTGAAACAGAAATCGCTCATTACAAGGCGATTCAAAATCAGTATGGAGTGCCGCTGGACAACCGTTCGGATTACACCAAGCTCGACTGGATCTTGTGGTCGGCCACACTGACCAACGACCGTGATGACTTTCGGGAACTGATCGTTCCGGTACACAAGTTCCTCAACGCCACGCCGGATCGGTCACCGATGACGGATTGGTACTATACGTCGACGGCCAAAAAGGTTGGCTTCACCGCTCGGCCCGTTGTCGGCGGCGTGTTCTTGAAGTTGTTGTACGATGAAAGCGTGTGGCAAAAGTATGCGTCGCGTGACACCACGCATGCGGCCGATTGGGCACCAATGCCCAAACCACCCAAGACCGAGCCATTGGTGGCAACCAGCGCCAACGAAAAAGTGCTGTGGCGATACACGACCGAGCGACCGGCGGATCAGTGGTACACGGCGGATTATTCAGCCAGCGATTGGAAGGAAGGCACCGGTGGCTTTGGTACTAACGGGACGCCGGGAGCAACGATTGCGACGCAGTGGAACAATTCGGACATTTGGATTCGTCGCGCGTTCACCGTGCAAGGTCCACTGCCGAATAAAATCGGTTTGCGAATGTATCACGACGAAGATGCACAAGTTTACCTCAATGGAAAACTTGTCGCGGACGTCGGCGGTTACACCGGTAACTATCAACTCTTTGAGATCCCGACTTCGTCGCTTCAAGTCGGCAATAACACGATGGCCATCCATTGCCACCAAACCAGCGGAGGCCAATACATCGACGCTGGTATCGATGTGATTTTGCCAGAATGAAGTCGCAACTACCTCCAACACTACTCTGGCGCAGTCCGCATGAACTCCGGAGTGAATTCGCCAGTCGCCTTGTCGATTCGATCCAGTTTCAAATCGAGTACGTCTTCTCCGTAGCTCTCGAAGTACTCGATTTCGATCGGATGCAATCCGGCAGCCAAGCGAGCCAATCGACTCATTGTCATCGGCGGGTGGTTGCCGTCGTGGTCAATGAACAACTCTTCGTGCAGCCTCAATCGGCTACCGTCATCGGATGTCAAACTCACCCGATACAAACCTTCTTCTTCGATCTTGAGGTAGCCGCGAAACCGAAGTGCGAAGTAATCGTCCTGGTCGCCTTGGATCGGTTTCAAATCCAACGTCTCGGCCGTGCCGCTGCGTGGCTGAGTCAGTTTGTCGAAATCCGGCAACAACGTGAACTTCCCTTGATAGAAGTCGAACGTGAGCCCGGGTTGAAGGTTGTTAGCTTCACCCGGCGGTTCGGTAGCAGCGATCGGACTGAGTTTTTCGGGGCGAATTTCCATCGGCAGGGCCTGTTCGCCACGACGCACGACGACGCTGAGTGGTTCGCCTTTGGGTAACGCTTGATCGAGCAACCACAGCCAATCGGCGGGGCACGTCAATTGCTTCCCGTTGACCTTTTCGATCACGTCACCGACGTTGACTCCCGCCGTCGACGCTGGTGACCCGGACATGATGCTCGCCACGATCGCCGAATCGGCTTGCGGGTTGAGCGTGATGCCGACGCGTCGGTTGTGTGTCAATTCAGGCTCGACGATCCGTTCGAGCAACGATCGCGTGCGGTCAATCGGAATGGCAAAGCTGCTGTTTTGCTCGTTCGGGATCAGCGCGGCAACGACACCGATCAGTTCGCCATCCATATTGATCAATGCACCGCCCGAGTTGCCCCGGTTGGTGGCTGCATCGTACTGAATGAAACTGTCACGAAACTTTGTTTCAAACTGGCTCGCCCACAGCGCGTTCGGCGCACTGAGCTGGGTGCCTTTGGAACTGATGATGCCCGAGGTGACGACAATGCCACGTCCGCCAGGATTGCCGACCACTGCGACGGTTTCTCCGTTCATTACGTCGTGGCTGTGCCCCATCGGCACGAACGGAAGATGCCCTTGGTGGTCACGAAGTCGAATCACCGCAAGATCTTTCTCTGGCGAACGACCGACCACCTGAAATCGCACCGGCTTACCTCGCAGCACCGCAAATCCCGATTCGCCCCCGACGACATGATTGTTGGTAACTGCATATCCATCAGGATGAACGATCGTGCCGCTGCCCGACGAAAACTGCTGCGGATTTTCGGTAGATGGAATGAATAACGACACGACAGCCGGTTCCACCTCCGCGATCACGCGAACCAACGCAGTCATCCGGGGCGAGTCATCCGCAATTTGGGCATTCAGAATCGCAGGGCAAAGAACCAAAACGATCACACCAAGGCTTGGTAAGAATTTCATCAATGACTCAGAAAAAGGTTCAAAAAGGCACACCCGCCGTCTCACGATGTTGATTGTTTCAAGAGCAGTTGTCCAGCGATCGTTGCTAGTGGCTCGCTCGCGCCCGAGTAGGCGCGGACAAACCAACGCATTGAAGTCCGGTCGATGGTACAATGCGGGCGAGGAGATCGCAGAATGGTTGAGACGCAAATCGAGTTGCTTCGCAAGATGGCGGCGTTTGGCGGATTGAAGCCGACGGTGATCGAACTGATCCACTCCCAATCGCGCGTGGTGGTCATGCCACCGGGCGACTTTTTCTTTCACGAAGGCGATCCTGGCGAGTCGCTTTACATCATCGAGCGTGGGACCGCACTGGTGCTGCGCGAATGCGATGGAAAGTCGATCGATCTTGGAACGCTTGGCGCGGGAGACTGTTTCGGCGAGATGGCGCTGATCGATTTCCGAGCAAGATCGGCATCGGTGAAGGCGGAAACTGAATGCCAGACACTGCAGGTACCTCGTCAATCCCTCGGAGCTTTGTATCGCCAAGATATTGAGCAGTACGCGATTGTGATGATGAACCTGGGCCGTGAAGTCAGTCGACGATTACGAGCGACCGATGAACGGCTGTTCGAGTTGAGGCAGCACCAACTCACTCCAACGACTTGACGATCGCAAGCGGATCAAAATCGTCGGCGAAGACGCCGTCGACGCGTTCGTTCCAAGCCGTCTTCTTTTTCGAATCTGCGATTACCGGATTCGGAACGATGGACACGATCGATTGAGACAGTGGCGATTTGGCGGCCGCCGAAGGCAGGGTGTCGGAGCCCTGAAAGCTCGTCAGACCGACATCGGCGGACGTGATTTTGGCATCAGAATTGATGTCGAAAAATGGGTCGTAGAGGAATCCCCGGTTGTTGGCTGGTTGGCCGAAGATGGTGGAGCCGCGGAAATTCGTCTGCCCCACATCGATGCTCGTTACCGTGCCGCTTCCGTTTCCGTCACCAGGCAAGACGTTGATGCTCTGGCTGAAACGGCTTACCAACGGGTTGCCTGCCAAGTCGCTAACGCCAGCAGCAGCGATCGACAACAACAATCGATCGATGCCGGTCGTCGGCCTTCCACTATCATTCTCGGGCAAACCGAACGCACTGGTCATCGTGATCGTTGTCAAATTGCCGTTGTGGGAGACGGTGAACTTTGCGGCGTAGTCGGCAATCGCTGATCCGACCAAACTCAAACCGGTCGGCGCGGTCACGGGTTCGCTGTAGCGAATGTAGATCGTGTCGACGGTGTACCAGGGCATCGTGCGCGTCACACCAATCACCGAAAAGCCGAGTCCGTTGTTGAGCCCCGACGGACCGCTGTCGTCAACCGCATCAATGAAGGGCACTTTCCAATTGAATACAGGATCCAGAACGCCAGCGACGATCACGTCGGTAATGGTCGGCGGCGTGATATCAAAAACTTGGTTGCCAAAATCGAGTCCAACAACCGACTGACCAAGACTAACGGTCGCGCGCCAAATGCCATCACCGGGGCTCTTGATCCCTTCGAGTCCGATCAATCCGTTTGCCGATTTCGACGCGGTCGACGGATTCAGCTCAAGCAATTTTCTCGCCTGCTCGGGACTCAGTGCAAGCAAGCGACCTTCGATGGGCTGTCCCAAATCTTGCTTCGGCGATCCGATCGGATTGAATGCGTCAGCCGCGTTCAAGTTCACCTGATAACCGAGGTCAGCGAACTGGGCGATCGTCACGCGGCTGATCGGATTGACCGAGTTCGAGTTGAGGAAGCCGGTCATCAATTCATTATTGAAGGCGACCGATAACCCGTTGCGAAGGTTGCTCTCTTCCCAGTGGCCAAGCGCCGTTCCATCGCCTCCGTCGTTTTCGACGGGAACGCTACCCTCGCTGACACCAAATGCGGCGTTGTATTCCGCTGTCGCGCCGGCACCGGTGTACCGCGGATTCGCCAAGTTGGTGTCGTTCAACAGACCGAGGATGTCCCAGATCGTACCGAAACCCAGCACATGTCCCATCTCGTGCAAGATCACATCGCCGAGTCGACCGTTGAGTTCGAGCGCTGCAACATCGGCGGAATCAAATTCCATCATGCCTCGAAACGGAAGTAACGAACCGCCTCGTAGCGATGTCGGCCCGGCTCGCCCCAAGATATTACCTGGCCCATCAATGGCCGGCGCGGTAGCTGTAATTTCAAGATCATCAATCCCGCCGACGTTGGGCAAGTCACCGATGATGATTTCCGACCACCGCGCGGCTGCGCTCGCGAAGACGGCCCTTTGGCTGAGAGTGATCGATTCATCAGGAAACACAATATCGATTTGAAAGGCGCTAGTGGTCGTCGTGGCGGGCACGACCTCGACGTTCAATTCGTAATCACCCGTGTCTCCGATATCACCGCTGCCTTGCACGTTCGGGTTGTAATTCTGGTTTGAAAAATCGCTGATACCGATGTAGTAGAGTCCCGAAATCAACGCGGTGAATTCAAGGTAAGAGTCGAGCGAGTTCGGTTCGCCTGGAGCGTTATCGTCATCACTGCTGGCGACGATAGCGCCGCTGGCGTTGAACAAAGTCAAAAAAGAGTCGAGCGGTGAGCCGATGGTGTCGGCGTCGATGTCGATGAGGATCTGTTCTCCCGCGTTCAAAGACACTTCGTAGATATCAACATCGAGACCAGGATCAATCGCGGGATTATCACCAATCGTCGCCGATTCGAAGAATGTTCGTCGCCCGGCATCAATCCCCGTCAATGTTGGCGTATTGATCGTATCGTTGGTCGGAAACGTCTGCCGCCAACCGATCTGCTGAATTTCCGCAACAACATACTCGCCCGCCGCCAAACCGTCGAAGGTGTAGTTGCCATCGGCGTCGGTCAGAGTTTGCGGTTCACCCTGATCAAGTTGACCGTTTTCATCCAGGTCGAGAAAGATCGTCCAGTCGGGCAAACCTTGTTCGCCAACGTCGCGAACACCATCGCCGTTGGAGTCCGCCCACTTCGTACCCGTCAGGATCGCAGGTGTGGTCGCGATATCCGCCATGACGGTCACATCGTCAACGTACCAACCCTCGCGGACAACGCTTTCGTCGGTAGTGAACTGAAACGCGATTTGAATCAACTGACCTGCAAATGCGGATAAATCGAGCTGTACCGATTCGAACCCCGTAGTCGCGACCGGAAGCCCGCCGCCACTACTGAATGCGATCTCGGTTGAGTTGGAACCTGCAATCACAAGAACGCTCGCGAAATCAAAATCAGCTTCCGATGCTAAAAAATGATTGAACCGCAATTGAGCAGTCGTGGCGGTCGACAGATCAATGATCGGTGAGGTCAGCGTTCCATCGCGGCCGTTCGCGTAGACACCGCCGCCATTGGCCCCTTCGCCGGCGCCAAAGTAGAAGCTGTCGTCGGATGAGTGCCCCGGGTCATTGCCGCGTCCCGTCGATGCGTGCCACTGGCTGGCCGGACCCGAGACGGCAAATCCGTCGTTGGACGGCGCGCCAGTAGCGTCGGAAAAGTCGGCGAAGAACACTGTGCTGAGCAATTCAAAGGTTGCCGTATCGCTAATCGATGCCGTGCTGCCATTTCCCGTGTCCGCATCGTTGTAGACGACCGTGATTGCATCACCCGCACTCACATTCAGCACGCCGTCCGATGGAGTCACGATGGTGTTTGCGCTGCCAATGGTTCCTACGAATCGACCCGCTGCAAGCTCAGTCAACGTTACCGACTCGCTATCGCCAGCACCCGATGTCATCGTCAAGCTAATCGGCCCCGCGCCGGCCAAGTCCAAATCTCGCAGAGTTACCGAGACCGTGTCACCAATCAAATAAGTGTCGAAGTCAAATTCAACGGCGCCTGTTGACGTCACATTCAGCAGACCTCGGGCCGCGAAAATTGAAGTGATCGCGGTTTGATTGACGCCACCACTGAGGCTTTGATCGACATCTAGGATCGCCCGAGCGGCGTCTTGCATCGTTGCGTTGCCCGGAAGTCCGAAGTGATGCTCGAGCACCAATCGATCCGTCGTCGATGCGCCGATGGCGGATCGCATTTCCCACAACGCGGCCGACCAGATTTCCCCGTCACTGTGGACCGCACCGGTAAGGTCATCGGGATAGATCTTGGCACCGTCGACGCGACGAAGGCACGGTGGATTGGTGCCACTGTAGGATGTCGCATCCCACTCACCCACACACGCGGCGTGATTGCTTTGGAAGGTGGCATTGCCTTGATCGGCAAAGAAACTGGCCGCCAAATAATCGCCAAACCCTTCGCCCATCGCGCGGGTTTCACCGCCGCCCCAAAATGGATTCTGGTCATGCTGGATCGCATGACCGTATTCGTGCGCGACGATGTCGCCGTCCTCGCCGTCGTCAACGCCGCCGTCGCCAAAGTGCAGCGAATCGTTCAGCGACGAATAGAACGACTGATCTTCGTTGTCCCAGTGAGCATTAGCGCGGGTCGGAAAATCACGGATCCCGTTGGGGACGCCGGCATCATCGTCGAACCCGAGCGCGTGAATGTAGTCCTGGATCGCATCGATGGTTTGATAGATAACAACTTGCTCAAACCGATCGTCATCCCGTGTGTACTGATAGACCCTGGTTGGTTCATTCGCGTCAACATCAGGTAAGGTGGGGCTGTTGAAACTTGATAGATCTGCCCACTGCCCGCGAATCAAACCGGTGCCCTCATCAAGTCGAGGCAAGGGGACCGAGATCAATTGTGAATTCAGAGCTACGCTGTTCGCGTCGTTGTTATCGATCAATCCGACGCCGCTACCTTGAGTCTGGTAGGGATTCGGAACGAACGAGTTACCAGAACCCACTGCGTACGCGGCGATGTTCTTTTTCGATAGCACTTCGCCCGTCCAGGCATCCACGACGGTCACGAAGTCACCAGCGGGGCTGACCGACGAGATCATTGTTTCGTACGCCAAAACAGGCTGGTCACGATTCTCGGCGTACCAGATCTTTTGTTGCTTATGGGTTCCGAAGGTCTCCGTGATGCCGTTGGCGTTCAGCGAGATCGAGTCGGCCAGTTCGGCTGAGAGCACCGGCCCGATCTTGCCGACGGGCACGAAGCTTTGGATCACATCGAGGTGAACCGTACGGATCGTTCCATCGAATTCTTGGTGGACTGAAACTGCCGAGCCAAACACCGGAACATTGTCGACCACTTGATGAAGACTGACATAACTTCCGGTCAAACCGTATTTCAAATCGATCGGCTGCAACTCAACATCCGGCCTGATCGCCGCGACAATGGCGAATGCCGCCGAAATCGGGTCGGGTGCTACTGCCGCAATGGATAGCCCTCGATAAGAGACCCGATCACCAACCGGTTGCGACGCGAACTGGGAAAAATCAATCGGCGCGGCGGCGCGAATGAATCCTGTCTCGGCCGACGTGAAAAGATCTTGCGTCGACGCTGTCAATAACCTGCGAGCTTCGAGTTGCTCGGTTCGCAAACCACGGCGAGCCACTCGAGGGTGCTGCTTTCGCTCATACAGCTTTCGCTCGTATCGGGAAAATCCACGCATGATCTTCAAGTCCATTTTTTCCAGACAAGATGCTCGCGCTGAGATTAGATGAGCGCGCGAACCATTTCCTGAATGCTACCGAACTTTTCGTGATGAGTCTATCGACGCTGTTTTTGACTTGACCTGCGGCGATGCCGTATCCAAATGCTAGTCAACCCGATCGCGGCAAGTGCGAACGCGGACGCTGGTTCGGGGACCGCGGTCACGGACAGCGACGGTGCTCGCTGATCCAGCGATACAGCACTGATCGCGACGAAGTCTTCGTCGGCGACTTCGACTGGAATGATTGGGATTGCACCTGCCGCAGTCGCATTGAACGTGATCGATGCCAGTGAGACGGTTTGGTCGATGCCGATCGTAAGAGGCGCACCAAAAATAACTGAAGCCTGCAATTGAGCCGGATCATCTCCCGCCATCACGGGCGTCGGAAAATCAAAAACGGGGTTGTAGGCGACACTCGTAAACGTCAAATTCGGATTCGAAAAATCCAGATCAATGTTGTAACCGCTTACTTGCTCATCCATGTCGACAGCGGTAGCGAATATGTCCAGCGTGTAAGAACCAGCACCACTGAAGAACATCGACTCACCCGAAATCACCAAAGCGGCTTTGGCGGATGTCCCGGACAAAGTCAGCAGAACCAAGACCGCACAGACTCGAAAACCATTCATCATTTGACTTCCCATGCGTGCAACTCGTTGCCTTGAATGCCAAATTACATAGTTTGGCGGGCACGATCTTACCACGATCACGGTCGACCACAATCTGCAACACTCATTTTTCGCGTCATCCTTAGTTCGGAAATGACCAAACCCACGGGATCATCGTCATCGAGACCACGAAGACGATGATGCTCAGCGGTAGTCCGAATTTCAGATAGTCCGTCACTCGGTAACCGCCGACACCGTACACCATCAGGTTGGTTTGGTAGCCGAACGGGGTCAGAAAACTTGCTGATGCCGCAATCATGACGGCGATGATGAACGGCGCGGGTTCGCACTCGAGCCCGGCGGCGGTCTTCATTGCGATCGGAAACATCAACATCGCGGCGGCGTTGTTGGTGATCAGTTCGGTACACAACATCGTGGCCAAATAGATGGCCGCTAACGTCCGCATCGGATTGCCGCCGGCCAAACTCAGCAGCCCATTTGCAATCGATGCCGCCGCGCCGCTCCTGTCCATAGCCGCGCCGATTCCGATCGCCGCGCCGATCACGATCAAGATCGACCAGTCGATGCTACGTCGGGCTTCGCTGGCGGTGCAGCAACGCAGCGCGATCATGGCGAGTGCGGCAACCAATGACGCGGTCAGAATTTTTTGCGTCGAGGCTGCGAAGATCACCATCAATAAAACGATCAAGATCGCGTACCAAGCTCGTTCAGGGCGACGAATGGCGCCCTGCTGGACTTTGCTGACCAAGAAGAAGTCCCGTGACTCGCCGCGTTGATGCAGAAACGACGGCGACGCTTCAAGCAACAACACATCGCCAGTTTCAAGACGGACATCGCCGAGTTTTCCCGTCAGTCGCTTATCGCCACGCGCGACCGCGACGACCGCGGCGTTGTAGTGCGAACGAAAACGTCCTTCGCGGATCGTCTTGCCCAGCAGTCCGCAGCGTGGACTCACGACGGCCTCGACCAACGTCCGCTGCCAAGCCGGAACCTGCAATTTTCGAGCCTGGTCATCAGGCGTCGTCAGCCCACGTAACTTACGGAGATCGACGACGCTATCGAGCGCCCCGACAAGGATCAGTACGTCATTATCGCGCAGCGTTTCAGTGGGCTTGGCAGCAGCGATGGTTCCGTCTTGGCGTTGGATCTCGGCAATGTAAAGTCCCGGCAAGTGACGCAGCCCGGCCTCTTCGATCGTTCGGCCCGAGAGCGGACCAGCGGCCTCGACTTGAACTTCCACCGTGTATTGTCGTGGGTCATCCGACACGCTGATGGCGGCCCGCCGATCGGGCAACAGCCATCGCGAGGCGATGATCATGTACATCAGTCCGAGAACGGTCGCGGGGATGCCGACGGCCGCGGGCGAAAAGAAGCTCAGCGGGTCGATGTCGGCGCCACCGTCGATCGCCTTGGCATTCAAGTCGGCGATCAGAAGATTCGTGCTCGTTCCCATCAACGTACACATGCCGCCCAAGATCGCCGCGTAGCTCATCGGCAACAACATTCGGCTGCCGCTGGTTCCGATCCGCTTGGCCAAATCGCCGACGATCGGCATCAGCGCCACGACCAGCGGCGTGTTGTTGAGAAACCCGCTCATCATCGCAACGGGAATCAATAGTCGAGTCTGGGCATCGGTCAACGACTTCGCGCGGTTCAAGAACCATCCGGTCGCCAGTTCGGTGCCGCCGGTGAATTCCAAACCCGCAACGACCGCGAACAACAACGCGATCGTGATCAAACCTTGGTTGCCGAATCCCGCAAAGGCTTGTTCGGGCGTCGGTAACAAGGTTGTCTGCGTGACACTTTGAGCCACGACCAAAATCGCTAAACAACCGATCGCCAAAAGATCCGTCGCCGCCACTCGCAATGCGAGCGTGATCAACAGTGTCAACGCGACGGCGATTGCCAGCCAAGCTTCCCACGTCATCCGAATATCAACTTCAATCGACTAAACCTGCTCGGGAAAGAACTTTGCCAATGTTTCGCGGCTCGGCTTGGGCGTTACCAAGCTGACAACGACGGTCGCGATCAACGACGCAAAGAAGATTGCCGCAACGGGCATCGTGTGAATCGTGCGGCCGCCAAGGACCAAGTCGACGGACCAATTCTCGATCGCGCCGAACTTGGATGCTGCAAACAGGGCATACCAGACGACGGCCGCAGTGATGACGCCCGCATAGGCGCCCCACTTGGTCAGCCCGCGCCAATAGACGGCCAAGAACGCTAGCGGAAACAGACTGCTGAAACCGCTGAAGCACCAAATGCCGAGTTGAAACACGCGAGTCTGCGCGATGTCGGTAAGGCTTAGGACGTAAGTCACGGCAACGATCGCGATGATGAAAGCACGCGAGATCGTGATGATCTGTTTGTCGGTGAATCGATCTTTGCGACTGTAGTGAACGACGATGTCAGTCGTGAACATCGTGCCGATGCAAAGAAATTGACTATCCAGGCTGGACATGATCGCGGCCAGGATTCCCGCCAACAGGAAGCCGCCGAGCACGTCACCGGAAAGTGACTTGACCATGAACCCGAGCACTTTGTTCGGATCGGCGGCGATCGGTGGTGGAATGTCGATCAACCCCGTCGTCGCCCACACGCCAATCAGGACGCAGGGAATCCAAACGATCAAGATGAATACAGGATGGGCTACCACCGGCAACTTGAACGCGCTGGCGCTCTTGGCCGTCAACCAATGCTGGAACAAGTGGGGAAACATGCCGACTGAAAATGGGATCAGCATGTAAGTGAAGAACATCCACGGATCCATCTTCTCGCGCGTGCGATACTTCGGCGGCGCTTCGACGGATTCGATCTGGTCAGCTAAAGTCACTTCACTGCGCACGCGTCGCGCCTTGGGGATCTCTTGCGAAACGATGTGCAACGAGTCCAAAAATCCGGACGGAGGTTCGGTGCGAACCACGCGCTCGCCATTGACCATCTGGTGCGCCCGACCATCTTTCACGGAACGCTCGGCCAACCCTGTCGCGATCAAATAAAACGCAACCACGCCGAGAACCATGAACACGATCGTTTGGAACGTGTTGGCCCAAGCGGTTCCCCGCATGCCGCCGAAGAAAACATAGACGAGCACGACTAGGCAAATCACAAGCTCCGTCAACCATGGCGGGATCGCGCCGGTTTCAGTCAGCGTGGGAAAGTCTCCTCGCGTCGCGCCTTCGATCGCTTTGCCAGCCGAGATCACACCGACCAAAAGATATGGCACGACCAAACCGACCAAGATCGGAAACAACACCAATCCGATTTTGTCGCTATCGAGTCGGTCGCGGAAGAAGCCGGCCTGTGTCGTGTAGCCGTACTTCTTGCCCCACGACCAAAGTTTGACACCGAGCACAAAGAAACACAGTGAGTGAATGATGCCCGACGACGACGCCAGCAATCCGTAAACGCCGACACCTTCGGCGAACGCCTCACCCGTCGATCCCACCAGCGCAAAGCCGGTCATCGTGGTGCCGAACAGCGACATCAACAACAAGAACGGGCCGATCGAATGACTGGCCAGCAGGTAGTCTTTCGATGTGCCTTTGAACAGACGCGACGAGAACAGACCCAAGCAAAGCAGCAAACCCAAGTACACGCCAATGATGGCGACTTTGATCATTCCAGGACTCATCAATGGATCTCCGTCGTTGTTGCTTCGGACTCATCTTGCAGATGCGTAGGCCAAGCCCCGATCGCCGCGATCAACCAGACGACGCTGGCGGCGAGCGAGATTGCCGCGTGATAAGCCAGAGCAACTGGAATGAAACCGAACACCAAGCGATCGTTATCCCAATTCCAAAAGTCCTGATGCAGAACGACCAACAACAGCACGAGTCCCCAAACGACATTCTTCATAAAACGAAAGCTCTGAGTGTGATTTTTTCGGCCGCGCGAACGGGCAACTCGAATGGGGCAAGGAAAGATACGTGGCCGGACAGTGTAGCCTGCGCAGCCATTTCGTTGCAGACCAGCGAAAGGGACAGTCCGAAAACCAAAAAAAACGAGCGGTTGGATCTCCAACCGCTCGTCAATCGATTTCTACAGGATGCAAGCGCCGGCTAAGGATGCTCGGATCAGTTTCCGAATGGATCACCGCCGAATGGATCATCCGCTGCGCCGGCCGCAGGTGCACCGAACGGGTCAGCGGCTGGTTCGGCCGCGGGAGCACCGAACGGGTCTGCGGCTGGTTCGGCCGCTGGAGCACCGAACGGGTCGGCGGCGCCCGCGT
>JBGSLZ010000110.1:0-10276 GCA_041740415.1 Rubripirellula sp. | reverse complement strand
TCGTTCCGGTTCCACGGGACGTCCAAGCGGGAAAAATACACCGTCCGGTGGAACCGGACCTACGTTGCTACGTTGCGATCAAGTCGTCGGCGTTTTTGGATTGGCTTGTTGCGGCGCTTCCGGTCATCTTGTTGAGCATCGGTTTTGTTCGCAGACAATCGACGTAATACTTACGTTCGCCATCGACCACCTCTTCGACCAACCCGTGGATGTCGGTGTCGAAACCCGGAAATTTCGCGTTGAACTTGCGCGCGAATTGCAAGTATTCGACGATCGTTCGATTGAAACACTCACCGGGGATCAACAGTGGGATGCCGGGCGGATACGGCGTCAATAACACCGCTGTCACGCGGCCTTGCAAATTGTCGATCTCCACCCGATCGATCTCACGATGCGTCATCAGATCGTACGCATCGGACGGGATCATCGCCGGCGCCATGTCGGACAAATACATTTCCGTCGTCACCCGCGCGATGTCGTTTTCTTTGTACGTTTTGTGGATCGACTGACTCAAATCTTTCAGCCCCACACCTTCATACTGCGGGAATTGCTGCGCGAACTCCGGCAAGATTTTCCACATCGGCAAGTTGCGATCGTAATCATCCTTGAACTGCTGGAGCGCACTGACCAGCGTGTTCCAACGACCCTTGGTGATGCCGATCGTGAACATGATGAAGAACGAATACAGGCCGGCTTTCTCGACGATGACGCCGTGTTCAGCCAGATAACGCGTCACGATCGATGCCGGAATTCCGGTTTCCCCAAACTGGCCCTGCATGTTCAGACCGGGTGTCATCACGGTTGCTTTGATCGGATCGAGCATGTTGAATCCGGGGGCGCAGTTTCCGAACCCGTGCCAGTCGTTTTCGGAGGTCAGCATCCAGTCGTCTTGAGACCCGATGTCGTTTTCGGCGATGTCGTCAGGGCCCCAAACTTGGAACCACCAATCGTCGCCCCACTCCGCGTCGACCTTGCGCATCGCACGTCGGAAGTTCATCGCTTCGAGGATCGATTCTTCGACGAGCGCCGTGCCGCCGGGCGGTTCCATCATCGCCGCCGCGACATCGCACGACGCGATGATCGCGTACTGAGGCGATGTCGAGGTGTGCATCAAGTACGCTTCGTTGAAAATGTGGCGATCGAGTTTGTGGTTCTTCGGTTCCTTGACCAAGATTTGTGACGCTTGCGAAATACCGGCAAGCAACTTGTGCGTCGAGTGAGTCGCGAACACCATCGACTCGTCACATGTCGGCCGATCACGTCCGATCGCGTGCATGTTGCGATAGAAATCGTGAAACGTCGCGTGCGGCAGCCACGCTTCGTCGAAGTGCAACGTGCCGATCTTGCCGTCGAGCAGTTTCTTCAGCATCTCGACGTTGTAGACGATCCCATCGTAGGTGCTCTGGGTGATCGTCAAAATCCGCGGTTGGCGACCCGGGTGCGCCGCTTGCACCGCTCGCGCGAACGGGTTCGCTTCGATTTTCTTCTGAATGTTTTCAGGATGAAATTCCTCCAGCGGGATCGGGCCGATCAGACCGAGATGATTCCGCTTCGGCGTCAAGAAAACTGGCACCGCACCGGTCATGATGATCGAGTGCAAAATCGACTTATGACAGTTGCGGTCGACGACCACGATGTCGCCCGATGCCACGGTCGAGTGCCACACCATCTTGTTGGACGTCGAGGTTCCGTTGGTGACGAAAAAGCAATGGTCAGCGCCGAAGATCCGCGCCGCGTTGCGTTCGGATGCCGCGACCGGACCCGTGTGGTCGAGCAATTGGCCGAGTTCTTCGACCGCGTTGCAGACGTCGGCGCGGAGCATGTTTTCGCCGAAGAACTGGTGAAACATTTGACCGACGGGGCTCTTCAAAAACGCGACGCCGCCGGAGTGACCGGGGCAATGCCACGAATACGATCCGTCACCAGCATATTCCAACAGCGCGCGGAAGAACGGCGGCGCCAGCCCGTCGGTGTACGCGCGGGCTTCGCGAAGGATGTGCCGAGCAACGAACTCGGGCGTATCTTCGAACATGTGGATGAAGCCGTGCAGTTCTCGCAGGATATCGTTGGGGATGTGGCTTGAAGTGCGAGTTTCGCCGTACAAGAAGATCGGGATATCGTTGTTCTTGAAACGGATCTCTTGAATGAACTCACGCAGCTTGCCGACTGCCGGACCTTCTTCGTCGCCCGAGATGACTTCTTCGTCATCGATCGACAGAATGAACGCAGACGCCCGCGACTGTTGCTGAGCGAATTGCGACAGATCGCCGTAACTGGTCGCACCGATCACCTCGGCGCCTTCTCCCTCGATCGCTTCGGCGAGGGCTCGAATCCCAAGTCCGGACGTGTTTTCCGAGCGGAAGTCTTCGTCGATGATCAGGATCGGGAAGCGAAATTTCATGCGTGAACCTTGGTGGGGGAATATACGTGAGACGAAGTTTACGCACTCGAGCGGGTTGGTCAAAGTGGCGTTGCGAAGTCGGTAGCCATCATCGCAAAGGTTGACGACAGCCTGATTTTGACGCTATCGAGCGATTGTTTTCGCCCTACAATGAACTCCCGATGCGGAAATCCCGCAATCACGCTCTTTTGAAACGCTTTTTCCGATGCAACTTCCTGTCATTGAATCGCCCTCGATCGACGTCGCCAGCGCGCTGGCGCCTGGCCTGTCGAAGGACTATCTGTCGAATCTGACGACGGGACAACGCGAACCGACGGGTCCGATCGGCATGTCGGCGCTGCCGATGACGATGAAGGCGGCCCGGCTTCGCGGCTGGGACGAACTCGATGTCGTGTTCGTCACCGGCGATGCCTACATCGATCACCCCAGCTTCGCGATGGCGATTTTGGGACGAGTTTTGGAAGCGGCCGGTTATCGCGTCGGCATCATCAGCCAGCCCGATTGGCGAGACTGTGACCCGTGGCGCGAATTCGGACGGCCGCGGCTGTTCTTTGCCATCAGCGCGGGCAACATGGACTCGATGATCAACCATTACACCGCCAACAAGAAGGTCCGCAACGACGACGCCTACTCACCGGGCGGTCGCATCGGACTGCGGCCCGACCGGGCGACGTTGTCGTATTGCCAACGAGCACGCGAAGCGTTCAAGGGAGTGCCCGTGATCGCCGGCGGCGTCGAAGCATCGCTGCGCCGATTGGCTCATTACGACTATTGGTCCGACAAAGTCAAACGCAGCATCCTGATGGACAGCAAAGCCGACTTGGTCGGGTTCGGGATGGGCGAAAACGCGATCGTCGAAATCGCGCGGCGGTTGGACGCGGGCGAAACAGTCAAGGACTTGCGCGACATGCGCGGCGCGGCGTACTTGCTGGGTGCTTCCGAAACGATTCCCGAAGATGCGATGGAGATCCCCAGTTACGAAGCAGTCACGACCGATAAATACGCTTTTGCCGAAGCGACTCGGATCATTCATAACGAAACCAATCCGCACAACGCGCGGCGAATCTTCCAGCGACATGGAACGCAAACCGTCGTTTGCAACGTCCCGCAAATGCCGATCAGCGAAGCGGCGATGGACCAGATTTATGGGCTGCCCTACACGCGAAAACCGCACCCAACGTACAAGGAAAAAATTCCGGCTTTCGAGATGATCAAGAACTCGGTCACGATCATGCGGGGTTGTTTCGGCGGTTGCACGTTCTGTTCGATCACAGCCCACCAAGGTCGCATCATCCAGTCTCGCAGCAAAGCATCGGTGCTGAGCGAGATCACGAAGATGACCGAAGACAAATCGTTCACCGGCACGGTCAGCGACATCGGCGGCCCGACGGCCAACATGTACCAGATGCAATGCACAAAGCCCGAAGTCGAAGCGGTCTGTCGTCGTCAATCGTGCGTGCATCCGAAGATCTGCAAGCTGTTGGGCGTCGATCACAAGCCGGTCATCGAACTGATGCGAGAAGCCCGGTCGTTGCCGGGCGTCAAGAAAGTGCTGGTCGCCAGCGGCATACGCATGGATTTGGCCCGCACGTCGCCGGAATACCTGCGAGAACTGACCGCGCACCACGTCGGCGGGAAGCTAAAGGTTGCACCGGAGCATGTTGACGAGGGGACGCTCAACAAAATGCGCAAACCCAAGAACGACGACTTTGAGCACTTCACCGAAGTTTTCAACAAAGAGTCGCAGCGGGTCGGCAAGAAACAGTTCATCGTGCCGTACTTCATCGCGTCGCATCCCGGCAGCGATGTCAATGCGATGATCGAGCTGGCGTTGTTTCTCAAACGCAACGGTTACAAACCGGATGCGGTGCAGGACTTCATCCCCGCGCCGTTGGATGTCGCGACGACGATGTACTACACCGAAATGGACCCGTTCACGAAGAAACCGGTGTACATCGCCAAGGCCATGAAAGAACGCAAGATGCAGCGGGCGCTGATGCAGTTCTTCAAGCCCGAGAATTACTTCGAGGTCCGTGAGGCGTTGCGCCAGGCCGGGCGGATGGACTTGGTCGGCGACGGATGTGACAGTTTGATCCCGTCCAAGCCACCCAAAGAGGCTCAGTCGCGACGCCGCGAAGATGCGAACAAGCGATTCCGTGGCGATTACGTTCACACGATCCCCGGCGACCAGCCTGAAGCGAAGAAGCAGAGCCGCGATCGGAAGACCACCGGATATCGGCCCAAACGAAAGGGCGCCGATTGATGATTGTTGCGTTGGGTGAGATCCTGTGGGACTTGTTTCCGAGCGGCCCGCGTTTCGGCGGCGCGCCGGCCAACTTCGGGTATCACGCCGCGTCATTGGGCGGCGAAGTTGCCATCGTCAGCGGCGTCGGCGATGACGAACTGGGTCACTCGGCGCTGCGAAATCTGAAACAGTCGGGCATTGAAACGGGATTCGTTCAGATCGATCGCGAGCATCCGACGGGCACCGTCGGCGTTGACGTCGATACTCATGGCCATGCGTCGTACAGTTTCAACGACGACGAAGCGTGGGACCACATCGCATGGTCGGACGACTTGCAGCAGTTGGCTTCGCGAGCCGACGTCGCCTGTTTCGGCACGCTCGCTCAGCGATCGCCGACATCACGCGAGACATTGCGGCGATTCATCGAAGCGACGGCCCCGACAACGCTGCGGTTGCTCGATCTGAATTTGCGAGCGCCCTTTCATGACGACGATGTGATCGAGCATTCGCTGCGACTTGCCAACGTACTGAAGATCAACGACGACGAGCTGGCGATGTTGGCGACGCGGTACGCTGATGGCGACGATGAGGCTGTGCAAGCGAAACAGATCGCCGATCGATTCGGGCTCGATGTGGTCGCGGTGACTCGGGGAAGTCGTGGCGGATTGATCGTTCGCGGGGACGAAGTTAGTCGAGTGCCGTCGATGCCGGTTGACGTGCAAGACACCGTTGGCGCGGGTGATTCGTTCACGGCGGCGCTCGCGATGGGTTTGTTGCGAAACATTCCGCTGGACACCATCAACCGGGCGGCCTGTCGAATCGCCGAGTACGTTTGCACGCAGGCTGGTGCGACACCGCCATTGCCACGAGAAGTCGTCAGAGCGTGGTAGTGACGCAGTTTCGTCAGGCCTTGACGTAGCGTGGTCTGGCGTACGGCAGCGGAGACGGAGGTACCCACGCCTAAAAGGAGGGGTGATTGCGAACCTGCGAGACCAACTTGTTGGCAAACTTTTCCGATTATTCGGGTCATGACGACGCCAGATAGCTGCCGATCTGTTGGTTAGGGCTGTGCGGCTGCGCGCGGTTGTTCTCAATACGAATCTCCGGGGGGAGAATCCATGGCGCTGAAGCTTTCGCGTCGAAGTTGGATCTGGTCCGTTGCGATCGCGGGTTCGACCGCGTCCGTATCGCTCGCTCAACCGCCGTTGGGTGCTTTGCCGACGGGCGGAGCATCGCAATTGGCGGCTTCGGCGACGCTGCCAGTCCAGAGCCGCGTTTATCGACTCGAAGGCGATGCCGATCGCGCGGTCGTCGTCACCGCCATCGCTGCCGATCCGCGCGGCGAATTGCTAGCAGCATCCGGCGACGATCATCGGATTCGCATTCTCTCGACCAGCAACTTCACGATCGTCGCGACGTTGGCCGGTCACCGCGATGTCATCCGCACGCTCGCGTTCGATTCGACCGGCAACAAGTTGGTGTCGGCCGGCAACGACGGGCAACTGATTGTGTGGGATCGCAACGAGAAGTTTGCGGTTCTTCAGAAGATGGCCGGAACGCCGGCACTGGCGCGAGTCCGTTTCGCGCCGGATGGCAACGAGATGGCTGCGGTCGGATTCAACAACGAAATTTATTTGATCGGCAGGCGAGATCGGCCGCGCGCGGTGTTGACGTGTCACTGCAACGACTTGCGAGCCATCGCGTACCGTGAAGACAACGGCGTGATCGCGGTGGCCGGTCGCAGCGGCGACTTGCACTTGTTCGATTCCACGACAGGCGAATTGGCGAGCGAACACCAACTGCACGATGGACGCATTCACGACATCGTCTTTCATCGCCAAAGCAACCTGGTGATCTGTGTCGGCGAAGACGGCGAGGCCACGGTTTTTGATACTGGCACCAAACGACTTCGCCATCGCATCGACGTGACCAGCGGAAAATTGTTCGCCGCAGTGGTGCTCAATAGCCAGCTTGTCGCCGTCGCCGGTTCGGACAACGTGATCCGAATCATCAACACGGACGAAGGTCGAATCATCCGAACGCTCGAAGGCCATCGCGGCAGCATCTCGACGTTGGCGGCCAGCGACGATGTGCTGCTTTCGGGCAGCTATGACGCAACGCTGCGGCGTTGGTCGATCGCCGACATCGGACCTGGTGAAAATCGAATCGCCGAAGTCGACCCGAACGTCGAACGCTGATACACGAACTCAATAAAGAACCCAAACCGCCAAAAAGACTCCTGACACCTTTTTGGCGCGGCACACGGAGGTGCCTCGCGTGATTTGGAAATCGAAACAGAACCGAGATCGTAAGCCGGTCGTGCGGACGGAGTCGCAGAGGCGTCGCAGTGCCCGCGTCGAACGGCTGGAGGCGCGGCGTCTGTTCGTTGCCGACCCGATCCACGTCGGTATCGTGTACCTGGAAACCGACTACCTCGAAAGCGATTCCGATGTCGGCAGCGACTCGCGCGGTGACCGGTTCATTCTATCGTTCACCGGTGGCGCGGCCGACAGCGAACTGACACAGTTGAAGATCACCACCGACAAAGATCGTGACGGTCTGTCGATCGGTGACATCATCTTTGATACGGAATTGGGTGGACGCGGTAAGAACGGAGCGCATCCGTTCAAGGTCGTTCGCACTCTGTCGGCGGATGGTCACGCGATCACCGCGACCGCCGAGATCGTTGACGGCAGCACCGAGATGATTCTGCACCTGACAAACTTTCGCGCCGGCGATCGGCTCGAGTTTACGCTCGATGTCGACGAAGTGCTGCGGATGCCAGCCGACTTGACCCAGTTCAACCAACGACTGGACGTGATCACGTCGGGCCAAGAATTTCAAGACTCGATTTTGGAAGCGACGTTCAACGCGCCGCATTTCGAAACGGCCCACGCCGACGCGGTGTTCTTGAACGACTACGGCACCCCGAATGCGCAGTATGGATTGAACATTCCGCCCGACGAGGGCACCGACATCGACAGCCGACCCAACCGGTCGGCCGCAGCCGTCGCCACGACGACGCAAGTGCCAAAACCGATCGATATTTCGGGGCAAGTTTGGATCGACAACAACCTCGACTCGGTCCGGCAAGCCGATGAGCCGCTGTTGCCCGGCGTCGCGATCTCGCTGTGGAAACAGAATTCGAACGGTGTCTACGCTGACACCGGACATCGCGTCACGACCGATGCCAACGGCAAGTACTTGTTCGCGAAGACGCTCGGACTGGCGCCGGGCACCTACCGAGTCATCGAGACTCAGCCGACCGGTCTGTTCAGCGTTGCGGCAGTCCCCGGAACTGTCTCCGGTGCGAAGGTTGGTAACGCGGAAACTCGGGATATCCTGACTGGCATCAACATACCGCTGGGCGATTCGTCGGCGATCAATTACGACTTCGCCGAGGCGCGACCGGCAAGCGTTTCGGGCTTCGTCTATATCGACAAAGACAACGACGGAGTGCGTGACGCGGACGAGACGGGCATTTCGGGCGTGACGATTCAGTTGGTGCCGATCAACACGATCTCACAGCAAGCCGTGCTGACCGTTACAACGACCGGCAACGGTTCGTACACGTTCACGGGTTTGGCGCCGGGCAGTTATGAGGTCATCGAAGTCAACCAACCAACGGGTCTGAACGACGGTATCGACTCGCCGGGCACGATCAACGGACGCACGGTCGGCCGCGCCGTTAACCCGGGCGATCGCATCCGCGACATCGTGCTGGCGGGTGGCAATGACGGCATCGAATACAACTTCGGCGAAACTCCGTACGGTTCAATCGCGGGGTTCGTCTACTTGGCCGCGCCCGGCGAAGACTGCAACGAAGTCCACGACGCGTCCGGCAACACGCCGCTGTCCGGAGTCGTCGTCGAACTGCAAACCAACGACGGCACGTTCATCACGCGGACGACGACGGGTCTCGATGGCGGCTATCGATTCGCCGATATTCCGACCGGCAACTATCGGATCGCCGAGTTCACGCCAACGGGATTGCTGGATGGCGGATCGCACGTCGGGCGCATGAACAACGTCACCGTCGGCAATTCGATGGGCGGCGGCATGATCACCGACATCACGATGACGCCGTCGGGTGTCGGCGTGCAATACAACTTCTGCGAAGCCGCACCGGCATCGATCTCTGGCTACGTGTATCACGACAGAGACGACGACGGAGTTCGCGATAGCGGCGAAGAACCGATCGCCGGCGCGGTATTGACGCTGGTCGGCGCCAACGGTGTGACGGCCGGAGTGGCAACGACGGATGCGCAGGGCCATTACGAATTCAAAGACGTGATGCCAGGCGAATACTCGATCGTCGAAATGCAGCCCGCCGGGTACCTCGACGGAAAAGACTCCGTCGGTACGATTCGCGGAACCAGCGTCGGTCGCAATACGGGCGGCGACGCGCTGGCGGCGATTCTGTTGAAACAGGGCGACATCGGTGTTCAATACAACTTCGGCGAACTGCGTCCGGCATCGTTGTTCGGTCGCGTTCACGTCGATCTCGACGGCGACTGCATCCTCGATCCGAACGAACAAGTTCTCTCCGGTGTAACGATTCGTATCTTGGATTCGTCGGGACGCGAAGTTGCCACGACGAAGACCGGCGCGGATGGAACGTATTCGTTCACGGGTTTGAAACCGGGCACGTACACGGTCGTCGAAGAACAGCCCGAAGGATACTTCGAGGGTGATGCAACGCCCGGCTCGGTCGGCGGTCGGAAGCTGGATGCCAGTCGGATCGGTGAGATCACGTTGGGTTCTGGGGTGGTGGCGGTCGAGTACGATTTTTGCGAGCGTCCACCGGCGCAAATCAGCGGATCGGTGTTCAGCGATCGCGACGAAGACTGCATCTTCGACTCGGGTGAAGTCGGTATCGAGGGTGCGCGGGTCGAGCTATTCAACTCGACTGGTCAGATGATCGCGTTCACGTTGACCGACGCGTCGGGCAACTACACGTTCACCAACTTGCCGGCCGGCGACTACACGGTTCGCGAGATCCAGCCGGCCGGATGGTTGCAAGGCGGCCAAAAAGCGGGCAGCAAAGGCGGCGACGATACGGTTCAAGACGTGATCTCGCGAATCCCGATCGGTTGGGGCGAGCGGCTGACCAATTACAACTTCTGTGAACTCGAACCGGCCAGCATCTCGGGCGTCGTCTATGTTGATGGCAACGGCGACTGCATCCGCGATCCGGGCGAACCACCGCTCTCTGGCGTGACGATCGAGTTGCGGGACGCATCGGGTCGCTTCATTTCTCGCGCGATCACAGATGCGCAAGGTCGTTACCGTTTCGATGGTTTGAAGCCCGGTCGATATCAGATCTTCGAACAACAGCCGGACGGCTATTTCCAAGGTGGCCAGGTTCCCGGCACGGGCGAAGGCGAAGTGCTTGGCGAAGATTTGTTGGGTGTGCGTTTGGGTGCCGGCCAAGACTTGGTCAACTATGACTTCTGTGAATTGCCACCCGGTTCGGTCGGCGGGTTTGTGTACGTCGACAACGACGGCGATTGCGAACGTGATCCGGGCGAACCACCGATCGTCGGTGTCGTGATCCAGCTTCGTGATACGACCGGCAAGGTCATCCGTCAAACGACGACGGACGCCAGCGGTCGATACACGTTCGACGG
>JBGSLZ010000109.1:0-1968 GCA_041740415.1 Rubripirellula sp. | reverse complement strand
CGGCCGAATCGGCGGTCCAGGCAACGGCGCTGCAAGCGACTCGAGGTGCCGGCGTCGGGGCCCGTCGCTTTGTGGCCGTCGGTAATCTGCTCGGCTTCCAAATGAAAGACTTCTTCCCGGAAACCAGCGGTCGAGATTTCGAAACGACAACGCTACTTGAACCCCTGGCCGATAATCGCGATCACATCACGATCTATCGCGGGCTCGATCACGGCATCCGCGGCGGTCACTTCGCCGTTCACACCTTTTTGTCGGGCGTCTTGCATCACGAATCGAAGCATCGCCCCGAAGGGAACGTCACGATCGATCAATTCATCGCTGACGAGATCGGCAAGGAGACACGATTTGCTTCGTTGACCGCCGGGTGCGAAGGAGGCATCCACGGGGGTTGCCAGATGTCATGGACCAAGTCGGGTGTTCGTGTTCCACCGATCACCGGGCCGGCGGAATTGTTCGCGAAACTGTTCGTCACCGAATCGCAAGTCCGGCAAGCACAACGGGTCCGAGCCAATGCGTTGCAAGCGTCGATCCTGGACGCGGTCCGCGACGAAGCCGACTCGCTGGCCAAGCGAATCAACACGGAAGACAAGAACAAGCTGGACGAATACTTCACGTCGATCCGCGATGTCGAAAAACGACTGGAAGCCCGCCGGCGATGGGCCGATCAACCCAAACCCGACGCGCCGTTTGAACAGCCCGCCAATACCAACACCGTCGACGACCTGCCGATGATGTACGAGTTGATCGCGTTGGCGCTCCAAACCGATTCGACGCGGGTCGCAACGCTTGAAATCGGCGGCAACTTCCTACCGCAAAATCTCGGCATCAATGAGTCCTATCACGGTTTGTCGCACCACGGCAACAAACAAGAATCGATTGACCACTTGATCACACTGGAAACGTACCAGATCACCCAGTTCGCAAAGTTCATTTCTCGATTGGCCGATATCCAAGACGGTGATCAAACGTTGTTGGATTCGACCGCCGTCCTGTTTGGCAGCGGCATGGGCAACGCCAACTCGCACACCAACAACGATTTGCCCATCGTGCTGGCCGGTGGCGGTTATGGTCGTGGCGAATTCAAGAAGGTCGAGGGCAAGGTACCGCTTTGCAACCTGTTCCTGGATATCGCGCACCGCATGGGCGTCCAGGCCCCGGCGTTTGGAACCAGCACCGGTACGTTCGCATAAACGCCATGTCATTCTTCACTGAAATGCGGGTGCCATCCGTGCTGCTGGCTGTTGTGTGTTTCCTCGCCAATTCCGCGTCGTCGCCGGCCGAAACAGTCGAAACGGTCGATGAAGAATCGTCACGCGCCGACTTGGTCGCCGACTTTCTGGGCCAGTACTGCATGTCATGCCATGATTCCGGTTCGGCCGAAGGCGATCGTGAATTCGATTCGCTGACGTTTCCGCTGACCACCGAGTCGCACTTGATCACCGCCGATGAGATCGTCGATCAAGTCACGCTGAAACAAATGCCGCCGGAAGATTCCGCGCAACCGAGCGACGAAGAACGCGTGATGCTGGTCGAGGTACTGCGCGAAAACATCGCGGCGACTCGCGATCAATTCAAAAGCTCAGGCGGACGAACGGTCCTGCGTCGGTTGTCGCATCGCGAGTACGAAAACACGTTGGCGGTCTTGTTCGGAAACCGCGTTGATACGTTGGGATTGACCGCCGACTTTCCGAGAGAAATCACCAGCGAGCATTTGGACAACGTCGGCGAATCGCTGGTAACGTCCGGGTTTCTGCTGGATCACTACTTTCAAGCGGCCGATCGATTGGTCGAGACACGCCTCAACAAACCGGTAACGGAACCACAGAGTTGGCATTTTGTCGACAACTTCCAGCAGTATGAAGAATTGACCGGCGCTCACGACAAAGTTTTCAACTTTGAATATCTGTGTCTGTACGAGCAACCCAATACCGATACCCGCCAAGGTGGTTACGGGCACATCGAAGACTT
>JBGSLZ010000108.1:0-42925 GCA_041740415.1 Rubripirellula sp. | reverse complement strand
GAACTGGCCATCGGCGACTTCGTACAACTCCGTTGGCTCCTCGATATTCATGACTCGCACTCGACAAAGACGACGAGTTTGCAGTTTCGGATCAAGCTTAGCGGCCGTTGCTCCAGAAACCATGAATCGCACTCCCACTTGTTTTGTCGCGCTTTGAATACGACTGGCAAGGTTTACAGTATTCCCGATCGGCCCGTATTTGAATTTTCTGGGCGAACCCGCATTACCGACTCGAGCGGTACCAGAATTGATGCCGATACCAAATTCAAAGTCGCTTCCCAGCCTCGACCGCCAGCGACTATTGAGTTCCGGTAGTCGCGCCATGGCGTCGATAGCGGCTAGGCAAGCCAGGGTCGCTTGAGACTGACAAGCCGCCGGTGCGCCCCACATCGCCATCAATTCGTCGCCGATGTAATCTACCAGAACTCCGTCGGTCTTCGTCACACATTGACTCAGCTCGGTCAGCACGTCGTTGATCCATTCGATCGTTTTCTTTGGTCCGACACGTTCAGAAACCGTGCTGAAACCGCGGATATCACAAAACAGCACGGTGACTTCGGCGTCTCGACCGGCCAACAAGTCATCGTTCTTCTCCAGACGTTCAGCGATCGCGTGCGAGAAGAACTGAGTCAACGACGATCGTATCGCTTCTTGTCGCTGGCGGGCGATTCCGGACGAGACCGCGCCGGCCATGACTTCGATCAGTGCCGCTTCCAAGTCGCCGATCGGCGCGTCGCCCGCCCCCGATCCGAATCGTCGGTCACCGTAAATCGCGCCGATGACGTTTCGTTTTTCGTCGAAGATCGGCGCCGCGACGGCTCGGTCCAAAATCATCATCGACGAATCGGCGCTGTGCATGTAGTTGGCCGGGTCGTAGATCACCGTCTTGCCGGTTCGCAGCACTCGGTCGGTCAAACCGCGGCTAAACGTCGCTATCCGCACTTGCTTGCTGTCGGTGTTTGTCCCAACTGACGAGTCGGCGACGGAGAGATACGAAGAGCGGACGACCCAACTATCACCTTCACGCAGCAACACCAGCGCACGATCGAGTTCGACCATGGTTGCGACGGCTTGAACGGCGGAATCAAAAAACTCGTTCGACCCCGCCGCCTTTTGGACGACCGTCAATGCTGCGCGAACCAGGTCGACGGCGACGCGTCCGTGATCATCGTGACTCTTGCCGCCGAACAACTCGTTCAGTCGGGCCGGCGCGGTGCTTTCTGTGGTCGATTCGAGCGGCCCCGAAAGTGTTCGGAAGTGGATTTCACCGGCGCTCGAAGGCGCGCCGCCGCTTTCGGGTTCCACCGTGTTGACTCGCAACATCCGATTGTCGGGCAACTGGATGACGATCTCGTCGGGCGCGGTGTAGACGCCGCCCGGGGCGAGCGGAGTGCCCTGGCTGCCGACAAAAAACGACATCCGCTCGTGAATGTTGGTGACCTGCAAGTATCCTGAGGCAGACGTATCGACGCGGATGGCTTGGCGTGGGATCGAGCGAGCGGAAACTGGTGCAACGACCAACCGCTGGACCGAGCCGAGATCTTGCAAATCGAGTTGTCCCCGGTCACCGTCCTGTTGTCGCCCGATTTCCAGCGGTGTTTTCGAGATCCCATTCCAAATCTCTTTCGTGCCTTCAAAGACGGTGACTTCGACCTTTACCACGCTCGTTTTGCCCGTCAAGAATAGGAAATACGTTTGCCACCGACACGCTTTCGCCCCACGCGGCGACTATCCAGAATGTACACCGAGGCGACGCAACTTGTTAGGAATGCTGGAAAAATGCAACATCCACGCTCGATCGACACCCATGCCGGTTAGACGTATGCGGCTCGAATCGCTCGAGTCACGGCGTTTGATGGCGTCGGATATCGCGATCGTCCAAGACGGTTCCGGCGACCCCCGATCGTATCTGCGCGACGATTCGTCGGTCGGCGAAGTCGTCTACACGGCCGCGCGGGCATCGGCGCGAATCGACGCTTCGGTCATCGCCGCCGACCTGAATGCCGGACGGCGGGTGATCGTCGACAGCGGCAACGATCGGTTCACGCGAGCCGGTGATATCGTCATCTTTTCGCAACCCGGCGTCGAACCCACTGGCGCGACGCTCGACTTTTCGCGGTTCCTGCTCCGCGCCGACAAAAATGTCATCGTCAATGCGATCAGCACGTTTGTCTTGCCCGCCACAATCGAAATCTGGGCCAACGACTTGGTCATCAATCTGGAGAGTCCCGCGTCGGACGGCGCCGCCGCAACGATCGATCTGGCAGCCGACTTGAACGTGACCAACTCAATTTTCGTCAACGGATCACGGCACAACGATCGCGTGTTCGTCAACGGTCCCGATGTTCAACGACTCAACATCATCGCGATGTCCCCGACCACCGCGTCGATTCAAACTGGCACGTTCGACATTCGGCTCGCGGGTATCGAAAACGTCTTCGCTCGATTTAACGTAGCCGACACGACGGTTCAGTTTCCAATCGCGACCGCCAATGACATCGCGCTGCGCGATCACGTCGATCGTGGTTTCATCGAACTGAGCGACAACCGATCGGCGTTTCCAAAAACGGTCATTGCCAATCCGACGCGGCAGTTGAATTTGCGAGTCGGTGACGCCGGCGACTCGTTGACGATCAGCCCGCTCGATGTCGACTACGCCGCATCACTGATCGTCGATGGTGGCGCGGGAACGGATCGATTGAATCTCGATGGTGTCACGGTCGCCGACACACCCGGTCGTGGCTTGAGTGTCAACGCGGTCGAGTCGGTGTCGATCGTCAATAGCTCGTTCATCGGCAATTCGGCTGACCTGGGTGGCGGTGTTCTGCTTCGCAACGTCGAGTCGGCCAGTCTGTCAAACGTCGTGATCGCGGATAACACCGCCGATTCGGGCGGCGGTATCGCGGTCGTTGACTCGGTAGTGTTGATAACAGCGTCCGAGATCACCAACAATCGTTCGACGCGAAGGGTATTGGGCGGTGGTGGCGTTTACGCGCGGTCAACGAGAAGGTTCGACGGAGATTTGCTGACGATCGCGACGTCGAACATTTCTGAGAACTCGTCAGCTGGCGAGGGCGGCGGAATCTTCATCATCGGCGCGGGCATTTCAATTTCAGATTCGACGATCGATTCGAATGTCGCGTCCGGCGGCGCCGGCGGCGGGATCAGTGGGTTGAGTAACGGTGTGGCCGGCGATGTGGTGCTGCGACGGACAAGCGTCACCAACAATTCGTCGTCGCGAAGCGGTGGCGGGGTCGCGGTGTTGGGTACCGGCGTCGACTTCGCCAACGTCACGATCACGGGCAACACATCCGCGACGATCGGCGGTGGCATTGATTCCAGTAACGACGATCCGGCTCGCGAACGCGTCTTCGTTGACACCGTCATCTCGGGCAACACGGCGGCGGCCGGTCAGTCAAACTTCGCCCAAACCGGATTGTCAATCGAGATTGGACAAAATGTTGTTGTCCGTAACGAGTCGTTCGACGTCAGCGGCGACGGACAGATTACGGCACTGGATGCGCTGCGGGTAATCAATGCGATGGCTCGCCTACGCACCGTCTCGTTCGAGCAACTAAGCGAGGTGCCGATCCGCGAACTGACCGACGTCAACGGAGATGGAAAAACGACAGCGATCGACGCACTGATGATTCTGAATCAACTCGGCAATCCGTAGGTCCGGTTCCACCGGACGATGTTACGCGCGGCGATATAAATGTCCGGTGGAACCGGACCTACGTGTTTTGATTTCGTTCGGCTGCGATCGTTTTTGCGGCTCTCAAATCCAATTTGCCGGTTCCCAACATCGGAATCGTTTCAACTTCACAGAACGCATCGCGCGACGGAATGAACAAGTTCGGCAGACCGGCTTCGCTGAGCCCCTTGCGGACTTCGTCGATGTCTTTGGTCGTTGGCAAATGCAGCACGATCAATCGCTCGCCCTTCTTCTCGTCGGGTACCGACGTCACACAGACTCGCATTTGCTCGTCGTCGTCGCCTTCGGTAAAACGCTTCGCGATTTCCTCTTCGACGCGAACATGCGGCACCATTTCGCCGCCGATTTTTGAAAAACGACTCAGCCGACCCGTGATGTGGATGAATCCTTGATCGTCGACGTTTGCGATGTCGCCCGTCACGTACCAGCCGTCCTGAATCGCTTCGCTCGTCTTCTCCGTTTGATTCGCGTAACCCTTCATCACGTTGGGGCCGGTCACCATCAGCATGCCGTCTTCGCCGGCGCGGAGTTCTTCGCCCGAGTCGGGATCGACGACACGGGTCGAAACTCCTGGCAACGGACGTCCCACCGACCCTTCGACGCGATCGGATTGGTAGAGCGCTGACGAACGCGACGGCGGGATGTTGACCGACACGAGCGGACTCAATTCGGTCGCGCCGTAACCTTCGACCGGTCGCACACCAAACTTCTGCTCAAACGCTTCGAACAACTCCGCCGGCATCTTCTCGGCACCCACGACAACGACATCCAGCGTCGCGAACTGCTCGACCGTGACGCGGCGCAGATAACCACGCAAGAAAGTCGGCGTCGCCAACAGCACTGTGACGCCATACTTTTCTGACAGCTTGCCGACTTGCTTCGCGTCGAGCGGGTTGAAGTGATAGACGCCTTGCGGCCCCAGCGACATCGCGGCCCACAGCGTCACGGAGTATCCGAATGAGTGAAAGAACGGCAACACGCCCATGATCGTATCATTCATATCGAGCTTCACGGCTCGTTCGATCGCGTCGACGTTGTGGCTGATGTTCGCGTTGCTCAGCAGCACGCCCTTGGGCATCCCCGTTGAGCCGCTGGTGAAAATGATCGTCATCAAGTCGTCGCCGTCGATCTTGGACAATCCGAGAATTCGATCGAGCAAGACGACCGGAACCATCGTCGCCTGCACAAACGCGATCGCCTTGTCCAGCTTCGATACTTTGTCCTTGAGCGATTCGAGCAAGATGACATCGGCGTTGGGCTTGATGTCAAGTTTCGATAGAAACCGCTCACTCGAGAGCACGTGCTTGATGCCGACTTCTTTGATGCAATGGTTCACGACATCAGTGGAAACGGTGTAGTTCAAGTTGGCGGAGATCCGCCGATCCATCGCCAGGGCAATGTTCACGATCACACCACCGACGCTGGGCGGTAACAGTACGCCGACGTACTTTTCGTCATCGGTGAAGATCTCGCGGCGCAACATTCGCCGCAAAGCCAGAACGCGGATCAGCATTTCGCGACCGGTGACTTCGGTGCCCATCGAATCGGCGGCCTGCATCCCGCCGCCCCGTTTTCGCAACGCGCGCAAGACTCGTTTGGCGAGAATTTGGAATTGCGAGCGCTGGTCGATCGTCGCGCGCGCTCCCAACGCTTGCACCCGAGTTCGGATGATCTCCAGCGGCGTATCGCCGGGTACCGGAGCGCCGATGTAGAGCGTCAGTGTTCGACGAAACTGCTTGGGCCATTTGAAGAAAAACTTGCCGCCGGAAAAACTGAACACGCTGCCCCACATGCCCTCCATCCACATCGGCACGACGGGCGCGTCGGTGCCCTTGAGGATCTTGCTGACGCCCGGCTTGAAGGCTTGCAACTGGCCGGTGCGGCTGATCGTTCCTTCCGGAAAGATGCCGACCACGTCACCGTCGATCAGTGCTTGGCGGCCGGCCTTGAGTGCTCGGCCGATCGACTTGACGTTCGCGGTCATGAAGATTGTGTTGAAAGCGTTGCCGAGGTACTCGGTGATCGGATTGTCAAAGTTGTCGCCGTCGACGACGAAGCGGACATTTCGCGGCAGCATCCAGAGAATCAGGATTCCGTCGATCCACGAAACATGGTTGCTGACGACGACGCACCCGCCTTCGGACGGCAAGTTTTCCAGGCCCATGATGCGCTTGCGGTACAGAGTCGATAACAGGATGCGAAATGGCAACCGAACGAACTTGCGAGGCGAAGCGATGGCCAAGACGACCAATCCGACGACGATCGCACCAACGACCGTCAAAGCAATCTGCCAACCGTTCACGAGAAAATTCCGACGAGTGAGACGAACGAGTACGAAAAGAATCCGCATAGCGTAACGAATCCCCGTCTTTCTTACGCTACCAATCAGAGAGCCCGCCGCCACCCGAGGAACACGCCCGGCGATTGACCATTTCGGACGCTGATACCGGAAAGGCCGCTTGCGCGATATGCTAAGCGGTCTTCCGCAAGGCGAAAACTCTTCGACGGCTCCGATCATGTCCAGCGCATCCAAAATCGAAATCAGCACGCAACTGCTCCGGACGCTGCATCGAATGCACCGCCAACGGAGTGATTTGAAGTCGCAGATCGAGCGGGGGCCGCGACAAATCAAAGCCGGTGAAGGAATGGTCGCGTCCGCAACCGCCGATCTCGATGCCGCGCGCGGCAAAGTCAAGAAGGCCAAAATGGTCTCGGACGAAAAGCAACTGCAACTGGCCCAACGCGAATCTCGCATCAAGGACTTGGCGGGCAAACTGAACACGGCCGACAGCAATCAAGTGTTCACGATGTTGAAGGAACAGATCGCCGCCGACCAGCAAGCGAACTCGGTCTTGAGTGACGAGATTCTCGAAGCGCTCGAGTTGATCGATTTGCTCGAAGCCGATGTCAAGGTGGCGTTCGAGCAACTCGAAAAGCAGAAGTCCGAACAAGCCTACCGAGTCAACGAAGTCGAATCGAAGCTTGCTGTTTTGAACGAAGATTTGACGCGAGTTGAATCGGAACTTCATGCGTCGGAGCAGGAGATCCCGGAGGCTGCGAAGCCCGACTACAAGCGATTGACCGAAGCACGGGGCGAGGACGCACTCGCGCCGGTCGAAGATGATTCGTGCGGCGGTTGTTATCAAACATTGACGATGCAGCACATCGAAACGCTGCGGATGTCGATGTTGATGCGGTGCCCGAACTGCAATGCGTTTCTATACTTTCCCGAGAACCTGCGTCCTTAGCGGTTGAGCGAATGCATTCACGATTCAAGTCTAATCGATCGATCGTCATTTTGTCGGCCGGCTCGATCGCGTGGTTGTTCGCCACCGCGACGTTGGTCGGTTGCGACAAGAAATCGTTGCCTCCACGAGTCGTCGATCCGATTGCCGTGGCGTCTGAATCGGAATCCACAGACGATATCCGTTTTCATTATCTCGTCGAAAGCAATCGAGAAGACGATGGCACGGTTGCCGGTCTGTCGTTCATCGATACCGACGGCGAAACAGTTTCGGTGGACCAGTACAAAGGTAAACAGAATGTGCTGTTGGTGTTCACGCGCGGATTCAGCGGCAGTTTGTGTCCGTTTTGCACGACGCAGACTTCCCGTTTGATTGCGAACTACGACGAGTTCAAAAGCCGCGATACAGAGGTGTTGCTGGTTTACCCGGGCAGCAAAGACCAGATCGAGGAATTCATGCAAGCTGGTATGGAAGGGTCAGGGAAAGATGCGTTTCCGTTCCCCGTGCTGTTGGATGAGGAATTGGCGGCCGTCAATCGGCTCGGGATCGCCGCCCACCTCGCGTTCCCCTCAACCTTCCTGATCGACAAACTTGGCAACGTCCGATTGTCGTACGTCGGATCGACGCCGTCGGATCGGCCATCGATCCGGGCGTTGCTCGAACAAATCGACGCGATTTAGTATGAGTTGCAGAAAATTCTGCGGCCTTGGCCGGCCCCTTATTTGGCCGACTTTCATGAACTTCTGAACCGCCTCTTGAACTCAATTCGGATCGCCAACCGTGATCGTGATCGGCATCGTGGGAAGCCCGGCGGGCGGCAAATCGACCGTAGCCGCGCGGCTACAGGAACTTGGGGCGACTTGGATCAACGCGGACCTGATCGCACGAAGTGTTTTGCAAGAACCGGCGGTTCGATCGCAGTTGGTCGACCATTTCGGCGCGAAAATAGAAGATAATGAGGGTCTTATCGACCGCGCGACGTTAGCTGACCTCGTCTTCGGGGATGACGATTCCAATCGCGCCGCATTAACATACCTTGAACAAGTCATTCATCCTCGCACTCGGCAAATCATTCGAGAACGGCTTCGTGAATCGGCGAACCAACACGCGATTTTGTCGATCTTGGACGTACCGTTGTTGTTCGAGTCGAAGTGGGATTTAGCGTGCGACCAAGTTTGGTGCGTGGTTTCGGATTTCGACAAGCGACTCGATCGAGCAACACAACGCGGCTGGGATGCAAGGCAACTCAAACGTCGCGAAGCAAACCAACTTTCCATCGAAAACAAAAGACGACGAAGCACGCGAACGATCGACAACAATGACTCACTCGCCTCGCTGATCCAACAAGTCGACGCCGCCTATCAACAACTCATTATCCACCCACTTGCCGACGACCAACACTGCATTTAGCCGTCGGAACCATCTTCTCCTCTACGCATTCCTCTTCTCTCTCGACCCACCATGTCTCCTCACCGGCACCCGTCGCGGGACAACTCCGGACCTAATCGGAAGAACGGTCCGCGCGAGTATCGCGACTACCGACAAAACCAAAATACCAATCGACCTCGGCATCCGGATAAGGAAGTTGACGAGCGAATTCGTGAACTCGATGCGGAACGGGATCCGTTGTCGCTGCCCGAAGAGATCGTCAGCGAGGCGAACAAGGCCGGACAGCGGGTCGGCATTCCGTCGAGCGACGATAAGTTGCCGAAGTGGAGCATCGCGGATCTGCAAAAATCGTCCATCGAAACATTGATGGAGCTGGCCACCGCCGAAGGACTCACCGATCCATCGCAAGAATCGTCCGCCGAATCGAATGGGCATGTTCAGTCGAAACAAGAACTGATCTTTCGGTTGCTCAAGCATCGCATGAAGGCGAACGGCTTGATGTACGGCGAAGGAACGCTGGAGATCTTGCCGGACGGTTTCGGGTTCTTGCGTTCGCCGATGTATCACTATTTGTCGTGTCCGGATGACATCTACGTTTCACCCAGCCAGATCCGCAGGTTCGGGTTGTTGACGGGGTCGCACGTGGCTGGCCAAATTCGACCGCCGAAAGAGAACGAACGATATTTCGCGCTGTTGCGGATCGAAGCGATCAACCGCCAAGACCCGTCCGCTCGAAACACCGTTGTGCCGTTCGATGAGCTAACGCCGCTGCATCCGAATACGCGGATCATCATGGAACATTCGTCGGATGACTTGTCGACGCGCGTCGTCGACATGCTGACGCCGATCGGTTTCGGCCAACGCGGATTGATCGTCAGCCCGCCGAGAGCCGGCAAAACGATCCTGATGCAACAGATGGCGCGAGCGGTATTGAAGAATTATCCGGACGCCTACACTTTCATTCTGTTGATCGACGAGCGACCCGAAGAAGTCACCGATATGGAACGCGAGATTCGCGGGCCGCAATGCGAAGTCATCAGCAGTACGTTCGATGAACCGGCCCAGCGGCACATTCAGGTCGCGCAAATGGTGATCGAGAAGGCGAAGCGAATGGTCGAAGCGGGTACCGATGTCGTTATCTTCTTAGACTCGATCACGCGACTCGCCCGCGCTCATAACTCCGACGGCGAATCGACCGGAAAATTGTTGTCCGGCGGTCTCGATGCCGGCGCGCTGCAAAAACCGAAAGCTTTGTTCGGATCGGCACGCAAGGTCGAAGAAGGCGGTTCGCTGACCATCATCGCAACCGCGCTGGTCGATACCGGCAGCCGCATGGACGACGTGATCTTTGAAGAATTCAAAGGCACCGGTAACCTGGAGATCGTGCTCGATCGAGCGCTCGTTGATCGCCGGGTTTGGCCCGCCATCGACATCGGTTCGAGTGGCACGCGACGCGAAGAAATGCTGTTAGACCCTGAAGAGTATCGCCGAATCTCCAACTTACGTCGTATGATCGCTGAACTGTCGCCGGCCGACGCGATGCAGCAACTAATCACCGGACTGCGAAAGACGCAGAATAACGCCGAATTCCTCTTGAGTATCAAAGATGTCGACTAAGAAGCCCGCCGCAACCGCACCTCGTCAAAATGAAATCACCGGACTCGATGGCGATCTGCCCGAAGGTAAGGTTGTTATCGTGGCCAGCCGTTACAACGCCGAGATCTGTGACTCGATGGTCGACGCCGCGCTGGCGACGCTCGGCGAGGCCGGTTATCCCGAACACCTAACGCCCGTCATCCGCGTCCCAGGCGCGTGGGAACTTCCAACGATTGTTCGCACGGCCATCGATGACGACGAAGTCATCGCCGTGATCGCGATCGGCTGCGTCATCAAAGGCGAAACCTCGCATGACGACCACATCAACCGAACGGTCAGTAGCGCGCTGATGACGTTGTCGGTCGACAGCGGTCTGCCGATCGGGTTCGCACTTCTGACGTGCAACACGCACGAACAAGCCGTCGCGCGAGCGGGCGGATCGGTGGGCAACAAAGGTGTCGAGACAGCCGAAGCGGTCCTCGAACTATTGCGTTTGAACCAGAAGCTCGCCGAAGAAGTCTAAGCGCTTGACGTGGCTTAAGGATCGTGAAGGTGTTTGTTGTCGCCATTCGTTCGGCGAAAGAATGCAAAAACGCGCCTTTCGCGGAGCGAAAGGCGACATTCATTGTCCGCTCGATGCTAAGCCGATCGGTTGCGGTTGCCGCTTCCGGGCGATCGGAACACGCTGCCCGAGTTGCGGCCGCTTCGTTCACGAGTTCCCGCCTCGAGTCCGCCCACTTCGCGGATTGATGGCTGCGTCGGTTGAGTGCCGGCCAGCCAGTTTTTCTCAGTCAAGAACTTGATAACGATCTGATGGAGCGAATCGCGAAAACGGGTCGCGTCTTGACCGTCTTCGATCCAAGCGCGAACTTCGATCCTCTGAGACCGTTTGCCGACGCAGACCAAAGTCGCTTGCGGCGCTGGCGTTAATAATACATCCGGTTGCTCGATCACCAACTCGTACAGCATCCTACACAGGTCGGCGGGTCGTTCGTCGCGAGTCACAGCGACTTCGATCGGAATCACGTTCAAGCGTCCCGCGCCCATCCAGTGAACGACCTCTTCGCTGACGAAATTTTTGTTCGGGATGATGACTTCGCGTCCGTCGTCATCGGATAAAACTGTCGTGCGCAGTTTTTGGGACGCAACGCGACCGGTGATTTTGCCGACGGAGATCAAATCGCCAAGGCGTGCCGGTTTCTCGAATAGCACGATGATCCCGCCGAACAGGTTGCGGACCATGTCTTGCAATCCGAAGCCCAGCCCGATCGTCAGACCCACTGCCAACCACTGGATCGCTTCCCAGCGGACACCGATCCATTTGCACGCGATGAAACAACCGATGCCAAACAACAAACATCGACCCAACACCAACGACAGATGCTCCATGCCCTCATCAAACGAAACTCGCTGCAACACCAACGCATCGAACATTGCCGGCAACAACTTCGCCAACTGAAATGCAACGAACAGCGTCGCCGCCGCCATCAACAAGTGAAACGCAGTGATCGGTGTCGTTTCCAAAACCGTTTCGGTCACCGCCTGACCCGACGCATCGAACGACGCGCGTGTCACCGAGTCTTGGACGCTCCAAACGACGGGATTTCCCATGCGGACATCAGGAAATACATCGATCCACAATTGCCCGACGCAAACGATCGCGCCGACCACCAACGCGCACTGACATAGAAACGCCAAATGATGTTTCAGTTCCAAAGAGTGCTCGCCCAAAACGCCCACGTCCGACGGAGCTTCGATCACGCCGTATTGATCCGACTGCTGAGGCGGCGGTGTCGACCCGGTCAACATTTGCCAAGCCCGCGCGGAACCGATCTTCATGCCGCTCCAGAGTGTCGCCGCCACCAGGCCGCCGACCAGCGTGACGATCGCCCGCTCGATGAACTCGTTCGCCGTGGACCCGTAACCGAGCGACGACAACACGATCATGCCGAGCGGGAATCCGATGCCGACGAGATAGATGACCAAACGAATCCGATGAATGACACTGCCGCCGAACTTCGCAATCAACGGCTCGACCAACCCGCCGGTCGGTCGCAAAGCTAGATGAGCGGTCCAGGTCACCAGCAGCATCACGATGACGAACCCGAATCGTGACAGCGAATCGTGCCACACGCCGCGATCCATCAATCCCGAGATCGTGATGATGTACGACGCCAGCACTAAACCGAAACCGATCAACGTCAAATACTGAAACGCTCGTTGACGTTTGGGCAGTTCGACAGCAACGTGCCGCTGCATGTATCCGTTGTTGCGAAGCAGTTGGCGTGGCACTTCAACGACCAACGAAACGAGCGCTGCCGCGTAGAGTCCGCTCGATGCGTGCAACGTCGACTCCGAGACAATTCCCATCCCCAACCACCTCGCTACCGCGTACAGGATGCCCGGAATTGCGAACCCCATCATCGTCGTCAAAACGCCCGCGGCAGCTTTTCGCGAACCGGCGGACGAGTCCTTCATGTGGTTGCGACTTCCGATGCCGACCAGCCATGAACGTCCGATCAAACGAAAGAACATGATCGACAGAACCGTCGCGAACAAACCGAGACCGCTGACCGGATCGGCTCGCCATTTTCGCTGCAACGTGAATCCGATGTCCTCGCTGCGACGCGAATTGAACAGCGCTGATAGACCTGGACTCAGTTTACCAGCGTCGCGAAAGCTGATCGGTTCCCCGCTGCGTATCCAAATCACATGCCGCGCGATCAGCTCGCGATAGTCGTTGGTCAGTTTCGCAGATGAGGTTGTCGCCGAATCGAGTTCGCCGAGTCGGTTCTGAGAATCCTGGTAGCTCAAGTTCAGCGACGTCAGCCATTGATGTCGTTGATCGAGCAATCGTTGGAGCTGCGAAACGACGTTGACCGGCGCAGCGTTGTTAGCCGCGTAACCCGCTTCCGCGATCAACTTCGCGGTCTGGCCCACGGGATCCGAACCATCGTAACGAACCATCTCGAGTTCGAGTTGTTGTTGTCGCGATCGCTTGAGTTCATCGCTCGTGAAGATCGTGCGTGAGTCTTGCACTTGGCGAGCATCGAGCTGTTCACGCTTGTGTTGCAACAGCAGCCCGATGGTCGGCGTCAGTCCATAGTGCGTTAGTTTTGCATTGACATCGTTGAAGTCGTACTGGGTTGACGCAAGCTTTTCATTCGCGTCGCGGACGCGTTGAGCCAGCCCATCATTGGTGGAGGCAACGTCAGCCCACTGATCGGCGAACTCCGCGTTTTCCGAAGCAATCTGCGCAACCACGGGCACAGCCGATCGGGCGATCATTCGGAACTGATCGGCACTCTGGCGAGCCGATTCGATCCGCGTCAGCGGAATGGTCGCGGGTGCCGTCGAAGTCGACGTTGCCGTCGAGTACGTATAGGTGGGAGTCGTGCGATAGTAGGTCTGGCTCTGAGCCAAAGTCTGGCTAGTCGTCGCGGCGACGATCATCGCCATCGCGATCAAACCTAATGCGCAATGGTGGAAAGACTTCGTTGGATGGGTCATCATTGACCGCTGCCCGAAAAGGTGAGTTGGAACGACGGATGAGCAAGCGTGACGCCGTCGCGCACACTCGCGCCGTTGGAAATACGCGATTCCGCAAACCGCTACCACACCATTCCAGTTTCACGCCAGAAAAAGTTTATCCGACAAGTGGCCCCGACATGCGGTGGCGGGGTGTTGCCGTTATCAGCAAAGTCGTCCGGTGGAACCAGACCTACTTGCCGCGAAATTTTTTCTTCCGCGCCGCGTCTCGTTTCTTCGTCGCTTCCGCTTTGGCTGCAACCTCGGCCGCCGTTTCTGCTCGCTCTTTCTCCATCATCTCCGGAGTTTCCAACGTCAATCGGCCCAACTCGGCGCTGCGAAGTTCCGTGACAAGAATCCGCGAAGCCCGATCGATATCGACGACATTGTTCTTGCCCAAACAGCCACGTTTTCGACCGATCGCCTCGATCGCTGCCAATTCGGATTGGGGCACGCTCTCCAAACCATATCGCTCGACCAACCGCTGCGGATAATTCGTCATCAAGTAACGAGCAGCAAAGAAGCCGACGTCGGCGTAATCCATCGCGGTCTCTTTGACGGATCCTAACAACGCCAATCGATAGCCGCTGTTGACGTTTTCGACTTTCGGCCAAAGCACGCCCGGCGTATCGAACAACGTGACGCCGTCGCCGATGTTGACGCGTTGCTGTGCCTTCGTGATCGCAGGCGCGTTACCTGTCCTGGCGACCTTTCTGCCTGCCAAAAAATTGATGATCGTCGACTTGCCCACGTTGGGGATGCCGACGACCATCGCGGTGACCGGCTTGCCCGCTCGATGCGGCACCATCTGCGTTGCGATTTGCTTGAGTCGCCGAATCGTTGGCACATCTTCGGTGGTCACCGCGTGAGCACGAACATTCGCCGATCGCTCGAAGTAGTCTTGCCACAATGACGTCATCGCGTCGTCCGCTAGATCGCTCTTGGCCAAAACCTTGATGACCGGTTTATCGCCGCGCAATTCTCCCAGCATCGGATTCTCGCTGGAGTAGGGAATCCTGGCGTCCAGAATTTCGATCACGACATGCACCTTGGGCAGCACCGCTTGAATTTCAAGCCGCGCCTTGTGCATGTGACCGGGGAACCACTGGATCGCCATAAATCGAATCGATCAACCAAGAATAAAAACTGCAATCGAGACGACAGTGTCACAAATGGGACGCCAGTTGCTAACCCCTTGCTTTGGCCGCTTTGCGTTTCGGTTTTTCGTTCAAGGTCTTCTTGGCCAGTTCGGCGAAATCGTCCGCCTGTTCCTGCCAGACACGTTCGAGCCGTTTGACGCGGTTTGGAAACTGATCCGCCAAGTTGTTCTGTTCGGCTCGATCCGATTTCAAGTCGTAAAGTTCCCACGGATCACCCTTCGCCGAAACGATCTTCCAGTCACCGACGCGGACGGCGCGGTGGCCATCGTGAAGCCACCATAAACTCTCGCGCTGAATCGTTTCGTCACTGGCGAACGACGGTAACAAGCTGTGTCCGGGTAGCGGCGGAATCGCTTCGCCGTCCCACTGATCGGGTCGCTCGATACCGGCGATTTCGAGCACGGTCGGGACGATGTCGATCATGTGCGAAGGGGTGTGCCGCAGTTCGCCGCCGCCCTTGATGCCGGCCGGCCAATGCACGATCAATGGAGTACTGATGCCGCCTTCGTGGACCCACGTTTTATGTCGGCGATGGGGTGTGTTGGCCGCGCTGGAAAACCCCGGACCGAGACACAGATAGCTGGCCGCGCTGCCGGGATCAGCTTCGGGATCGTGACCGCCATTTCGCACCATGAGTTCAGCACTCGCGCCGTTATCCGATGCAAACATGATGACCGTGTTGTCAAACGCATCCATCGACTTGAGTTGCCCTACGATGCGACCGATTTCCTGGTCCATCCGATCCACCATCGCGGCATGAATGGCCATCTTCGTCGCCTGAAAATGTTGTTGAGTCGGAGTCAACTCATCCCACGGCAACGGTCGATTGACTTCGCCCGGCCCGAGCCTCTTAATCGCATCCGGAAAATCATAAGGTGGTCCGACTTCACGTTCGAGCGAGGACAGCATTGTGTTGGTGATACCCAGTTCGCGTTGGCGATCGAACCGTGTTTGACGCAAGTGTTCCCAGCCGTCGATATAACGGTCACGGTACTTGGCGATGTCTTTGGGCAATGCGTGCAATGGAAAGTGCGGCGCGATGAAGGCGACGTACTGAAAGAACGGTTGACTAGCGTGATTGATCGCGTGGTCCTTCAAGCACTCGATCGCATGATCGGCGGTCGCGATGGTCGCGTAGTAACCTTCTTCGTCGGCCGGTGGATCGACGGGAACGTCATCGATCGAGTTACCGGCGGCCGTGAAGTAGTTGCCTTGATTGCGAACGTCGAGCGAGCGATCAAATCCGGCATCGATCACCTTGCCGTCGATGTGCCACTTACCGCTGTGATAGCTGCGATAGCCGGCCGCTTTCAAATGATCGGGAAGCAACCGCGCCCAAGTCTGACGCGTCCCGTTGCCTCCGCCTCCCAAACCGGGCAACGCATCTCGGTGTACTTGCTGAGCGTAATACCCAGACAAGAGCGCCGCGCGAGTCGGCCAGCAACGTGCGGTGTTGTAGAACGATGTGAAGCGAAGACCATCATCGGCCAAAGCGTCTAAGTTCGGGGTCTCAATCTCGCTGCCATAACAACCAACATCGGAGAATCCCAAGTCATCGGCAAGAATAAAAACGATGTTCGGTTTCGACTGTGCGTCCGCGCCATCCACAACATCACAACTAAAAAGCGCGACCGGAAAAAGTATGATCACGCTCAACCGGCAAAGAAAACTGTGTGACATAAATGGATCGAAAGTTGGAAGGAAAAGACACATCGAACACTGCTCGGCACACCGTCGCAGACAACGCACTTCGTCGCAGGCATCCAAGTGTAACAAATCAACGGTCACGCCACGCGAATTGGGCGGCGATCCTTTGCCCCGAGCGTGCCTGAGATCAAGTCACCACCTCAAGTTACCCTGCACGGCCGTCTGGAAAGGCTGACGCACCGATGTTGACAGGTTAACATAAGTGGACCACGTTTTCAGTTTCGCAATCGCAGCTTGGTTTGGTCAATGACGTTGAGCCGCTCTCATTTGGAAGCTATCGCGGTCTTGGTCACGCGACTTTGCATTGTGGCGCTCATTGCGCTGGCAAGATGCGTCGTGCTGGCTGATCTGCCGCCGAGCGTCTCGTTTGACCAGCAAGTTGCTCCGCTGCTTGCCGGCCGCTGCCTGAGTTGCCACAACGCAACCGACAAGAAAGGCGGATTGAACTTATTGGATGAGGCGTCGGCGCGAGCCGGGGGCGAGAGCGGTGCTGCAATCGACGCGGGGAAGTCGGATGAGAGTCGGTTGTGGGAACGAATCGCCGCTGACGAAATGCCGCCCAAGCAACCTCTGTCGGCGGAGGAGAAAGACGTTGTCCGCCGATGGATCGACGACGGCGCGATATGGGGCACCAATCCGATCGACCCATTTCGTTACTCGACGGATGACAGGGCCGGATATGACTGGTGGTCACTCAAACCGATTCAACGACCTGAATCGCCCACGATCGACAACGCGAATTGGGCTCGCAACGAAATCGATCTGTTCGTGTTGTCGAAGCTGGAGGCTGCTGGGCTCGCGCCGGCCGAGCAAGCGGATGGACGAATCTTGTTGCGACGTTTGTACTTCGATGTCATCGGACTTCCACCAATTCTGAAGCGAGACGGCGGTAAGTGGCGAGAAGAAACGCTCGGCCTTGAAGTCGACGTGGATTCGTTTGCGGACGATCCGGCGACTTACGCGGCGGTGGTTGATGCACTGCTCGAATCGCCGCACTACGGCGAGCGTTGGGGACGACACTGGCTAGACGTGGTTCGGTTCGGCGAGAGTCAGGGCTTCGAGCGAAATCGTGTTCGTCAGAACGCATGGCGTTATCGCGACTGGGTCATTGAGGCCTTCAATCGTGACATGCCATACGACGAGTTCCTGCGTTTGCAAATTGCCGGCGATGTGCTGAAGTCGGACGATCTCGACGCGCTGATCGCAACGGGATATCTGGTGTGCGGAACGTATGACATGGTCGGCTATGAGATGGGTTCTGCCGAAATGAAGAAGGCCGTCCGACAAGACGAGATTGAAGATATGGTCGCGGCGCTGGGTCAGTCGATGTTGGGTCTGACGATCAACTGCGCCCGCTGTCACGATCACAAGTTTGATCCGATTTCTCAGCGCGAGTATTACCAGGTCGCCGCGCTATTGGGCGGCGTGACTCAGGCAGTCGACGAACGCAAGGGCATCGCGTTGAAGGCAGAATCGTTTGACGGCGTCGCACATGCGATCATTCCGCAACAGCCGCCGACGTTTCATGTGTTGATTCGTGGTAACTCTCGTGATCCCGGCGAAGTGGTTTCACCGCGCGGGTTGAATGCGTTTTCTGGCGTCGGTTTGTCCGGCGATTTTGATTTCGAGCCCGATGCACCTGAGAGCGAACGACGAGTTGCACTGGCAAAATGGATCACCGATGCTCGCAACCCGCTGACGCCGCGCGTGATCGTCAATCGTGTTTGGCATTATCACTTCGGTCAGGGCATCGTCGATTCGCCCAGTGATTTTGGATTCGCTGGTGGGCGGCCCAGCCATCCGGAACTGCTCGACTCATTGGCAAGAAGATTCGTCGACGGAGGATGGAAGCTGAAAGATCTGCATCGGTTGATTCTGACATCGGCCACATATCGTCAGATGTCCAATGTTCGTAGTGTCGCGGCAGAGGAATTGGACAGCGACAATCGGCTGCTTTGGCGAGCCAACATGCGTCGACTGGACGGGGAATCGACTCGTGATGCCATGTTGGCCGCCAGCGGCGCACTGAATCAAAAGCTTGGTGGGCCGAGTTTCTACGATGTCGATGTCAAGCTGGAACACGACCACAAGTTCGCTGGTCCGACAGGTGAATTCAACGACGAAGTGAACCGTCGCACGGTCTATCGACTTTGGGCGCGGTGTGGCAACAATCCGCTGCTCGAATCGTTGGACTGCCCTGATCCGTCGGTCATGTTGCCGCGTCGATCGCAAACGATCACTCCGGTGCAGTCGCTGTCGCTGTTGAACAATCGGTTGATCGAGCAATGTGCGGAAAGGTTCGCCGAGCGGATTCGTGGACAGGCTGGCGAAGATGTCGATCGGCAAGTCGACGTGCTCTATCGACTTCTGCTACTAAGAAGTCCTGAACCGCGCGAGCTGGAATTGGCTAGTTCGTTTGTGCAGCAGCAGACGCTCTTACAACTGTGTGTTGTGATGTTAAATACCAATGAGTTTTTGTTTGTCGAGTGAATCGCGTAAGGCAGGTCAACCAAATGGAACGTCGCAATTTCTTGTCGCACGCTGCTTACGGCGTCGCCGGCATGGCCGCGATGCAACTTCTGCAGCGTGATACAGTCGCGAAAGCCAACACTGGAAACTCATCCGGACTCCATCATCCGGCGCGTGCCAAGCATGTGATCCATATCTTCTTGGGTGGCGGCTTGAGTCAGGTTGATTCCTTCGACTACAAGCCGGAACTGGAGACGTTTCACGACAAGGACCTGCCCGCCGAGTTCGGTACGGCTGAGCCGTTCATGGGAAAAGCGGGCCGACTGCATCGATCTCATTACGCATTCAAGCAACGCGGCGACAGTGGTTTGTGGATGTCGGATCTGTTTCCGCAACTGGCGGAAGTCGCTGATGAGTTGACGATCATCAATTCGATGGTCGCGGAAACGGCGAATCACACTCCAGGAAGTTTTCAAGCCAATACGGGCTTTCGACAAATGGGTTTTCCCGCGATGGGTTCCTGGCTGTCGTACGGACTGGGCAATGAAAGTGACGATCTACCGAGCTTTGTCGTGCTGCCGGACGAACGCGGATTGCCGCATCCCGTCGGAGGTGCGTTCAGTTGGTCGAGTGGTTTCTTGCCACCAGAACATCAAGGCGTGACCTTCAACACGAAAGGCGGCCCACCGATTTTGGACCTCCAGCCCGCCAGCGGATTGAACGCGGACGATCAGCGCGTGCGCCTGGAACTTTTGAATGAACTCAACACGATCCACCTCCAACGTCAGACGCATACCGATGCTCTGGCCGCGCGGATTCACAGCTATGAATTGGCGGCGCGGATGCAGACGGCGATTCCTGAAGCCATGGATTTCAGTTCCGAACCGCAACACGTTCGTGAGCTGTACGGACTGGATCGAGACGAATGTCGCGGCACAGCGAGCAACTGTTTGGCGGCGCGACGACTGATCGAGCGTGGCGTGCGAACGGTGCAGTTGTGGACGGGCGACGGCATTTCGTGGGACGCACACGAAAAAATCACCGGCAGCGGCTACAAGAGTCACACCGGCGAGGCACTGAGAATCGACCGTCCGATCGCCGGATTGATCCGCGACCTACGACAACGCAACTTACTCGATTCGACCGTCGTCATGATCACGACGGAATTCGGCCGCACGCCGTACGCCCAGGCAGCGTCAGGGACGCTCAGCAAAGGTCGCGATCACCATCCGGAAGGATTCACAAACGTCCTGGCTGGTGGTGGCCTCAAACGCGGTTTTGCGTTCGGAGCAACGGACCCGATCGGCTACTCGGCCGTCGTGAACCCGGTGACCACCTACGACATGCACGCAACAGTCTTGCATCTGCTGGGTATCGATCACGAACGACTCACGTTTTATCACAACGGGATTCAGCGGCGACTTACCAATGTTCACGGAAGTGTTGTGAAAGGATTATTGGCGTAAGGATCGAGCGAAAAACAACTGTCGTAGTAGTTACGATGCTTATATCTCGCCGAACGTGATGGGTCGTCCAGGAATTCGATCGCCACCGATGATCGCGACGGGTTGAATGGTTAGCGGCCCGTCACCGACGATAATTCGGTCGGGCGTCATTTCGCCTTCAGCGCCCATCGTTGTTGCGATGACTTCGCCGTAAAGAACGTATTCGATCTTTTCAGCACCCGCGCACTTTGCCCGGATCATCGTCTTGTCGGGCGACAACTCGGCGACTGGCGACAAGCTCTTGTTGGAAAGGTTCAGCCAACGTGCTTGGCTGATGCGTGGCTGAGTCGCATCGCGACCGATCATTGCGACGCGGACTTCGACCACGCCTGCGGGACCGCCGTTGACGTTGACCTCGATCCTTGGAACTGGCGGAATTCGCCGAAGCAACTTGCCATCGACGAACAGTTCGATCATCGCAACATTCGTCGATTTGGTTTCGTCAAGTTTAGTCGGCGGTTTGCGTTCGATTCGTAGCTTCTTCTCGCCGAGCAGACTGTCGATGACCGAGATGCGAACTTGGTCGGTGGGGACGCGCGCGTAGGCCTGCGCGAGCGGGTCGCCAACGATCAGCAATTGATATGGCGACGTGACGGTTGAGTAAAACGCTTCGATCGCGGTAACACCCGATGCGTAATAGCCATACATCATCGCGGTCGGAAACTTGAACGCTAACGAGAAAGGCTCGTACACCGCGCCGCTGCTGATCGCCGCGCCGGCGTGCAACAGATCCGTCAACTTCGATTGTGAATCGCTATCGAATACCGCGCCCAAGCTGGTCAAATTGTCGGCGATCGAGCCCGGCACCAGTTCAAACGGTTTCCCCGCGAGCGGCGTTGTCGGCGTTCCCAGCATCAAGCCGACGCAATCGCCGCGGTCCGTCGGGATCGGCGTGCGGAAGACTTCCACGCGACGATGCAGATGGCCCAGCCACAACATTGCATCGGTAACTGGTTCAAAACGCGTCGTTGTGCGGACGTCGCCGGTGCGAGAAAACCAAACTGCGGCATCCGGAAACGATTGATCTCCGCTGACGGATCGCTTCAGCCCGGCGACCGCCTGTTCGACCGTGCTGCCACGCTGGTGAACGACCGCCAACATGCACGACGGCAGGTAACGAATGCCATCGGCGGCATCCGATGTCGGCCAACCGTTTGCCATCCAAGCGACATCGCCGGAGAAACCGATCGGATCCTGAGCGACGGCCGGTGCGTCGGTAAGAACTTCGCGTATTTTTTTGAAATTATCGTCGGCGAAGATCGGGCCCAACGATTCGCTGCGATCCAAATAAGTCGCCGACTGCCAACCCGATCGAATCGCCTTGGCAATCATTTCACTAGCCAGCTTGCGATCATCCGCGGATGCGTACGCTTCTGCGGCGAGTATCGCCAGCGGTGCGCAACCGGGCGACAGATCGAACAACGCCGAAAACTCCGTTGCCGCTGCGGAGTAATCTTTCCCGGTCACGTTTTCATCGACTTTCGCGGCAGCGTCATCGAAACGCTTGCGTCGATCGGGGTTGGAGAAGGGATTGCGAAAGTGCCGATCCATGCCGCCGCGAGCGTAGAGGTTGCTGCCCCAATCCAAATAGTTCGCGCTGTCGCTGAGCACGAACTGATACAGCATCGTTAGCCCGTTGATCGACGCCGTGGGCAACTGATACTTCTTGAGCGAGTCGTCGGTCAGTTTCGCGGTGTGGGCGGCGATGTCTACCGATGTCGGAAAGTCGGCCGAGTACGCGATCACTCGCACCTGACCGGCGATTTTACGAGCGTCAATTTCGGCGAGCAGCGGGTTGAGTATCTTGCTCTTGAAATCATCTAAGTTGACCTTCAATCCGTCGGGCACGTCGTTCAACAAGATGACGTTGGATTGAGGAATACCGCGCAAGGCAACGTAATGGTTGGCGATGGTGCGCGAGATTGTCGAACGCGCGTTGACGACAACCACCAGATTCTCGGGACCGATACCGGCTCTGGCAAAGGTCGACGTCAAGATCGCAAAGCAAAACGCCACGCCGATTGCGGCATGGTTTCGTGAGAGTCGTTCCATCATGTTCTCACCTGCACAGCGGACAATGCGATTGAAAGATGCGTGAGTTTGCGAGGCTACTTGAAGTCGTCCTCGAACGCAGAAAAATCGTCACCGCCTGGCGAATCAAACTGAACCTCTGCTGGTTCCGCTTCCGCTTCCATCACGACGTCATCGGTTGCAACGACTTCGTCGTCGGGGCCATCGACGATCGATTTGTCTTTGGGAATCGCATATTTGCGTTTTTCCAGCCAAGAGGCGACTGGAACCGCCAAGATGATGGATACCAAGAACAAGGCCCAGGGTATGAAGTAAATCATCTCTTCATGCTTTGCAGAATAATAATGCGAAGGCGAGCGGGATCGGCGCGAACTGAAAACTCTATCTCAGACAATAGTCTAATGAACCGTTGGAGGCAAAACTTTCAAGTGCCGGCTGACCCGATTTCTAACAGTGCCCGGTCGGATTGGGGGACGACCCGCTCGATCAACTGAATGGCTGCAGGACTGGTTTTGACGTCGATGTAGAGCGATTGGAGTTGTTGTTTCGCGGTCACAAGCTCGGGTCCGCCTTGCTGCTCGAGAATTTTGCAGCGTTCGAGAAGGGCCAAAACCAGATAGGCTCGCTCGACGCCCGGTTCTTTCGAAAGCGCCAACAGTTCTGCGTTGGCCCGTTCGGGCTGGCCATCGTTGACCAGCTTGCGAGCCAACTGCAGCATCGATTTCGCGTAATATCCGGCGTTGGTGGAATTTTCCGCAGCGGGAAAGTTTTGACCGACTGCGCGCCAGCCCGCTTCGTCGTCACGATTGATCGCGACGAAATACTGCTCCTGTACCGTGTCCGCTTTGGCCACCGTGTCGGGCCTTAGCAAACCCGACAAATTTTTCGCCGGGGCACGATTGGCAACCAGCGCGGCGATCGTGAAAACGAGCAGCGGCAGCAACGTCGCGGCGGCGATACGCAACCACTTTTGGCGGCGGACTTGGCGCGCCTGATCCGTCGCCCGTTGCAGTCGAATCGTCGCAGCGGCCGTGCCGACGCCGAATCCATTGGACGCCGCCGTGGGTGCTTCGTTGCGCAGCGCGTCCAGCAATTCACCTGGCGATTGAAATCGGTCTTGGGGCACTTTGTTCATCAGTCGCCCGATTACGGCGATCAACCACTCCGGCAAATCCGGATTGCCCGAAGCGTCGCGCCGATTGCGAGCCCGGTCCAGCGGCAACGGCGTCTCGTGCAGGTGCATCACGGCCAGCGCTAGCGGATCTTCGGCTTCGAACGGTGGTCGGCCGGCCAACAAGTGGTACATCGAAACGCCGAGTGAATACAGATCACTGCGCGAGTCCACCGCCAAACCCTGGATCTGCTCGGGGCTCATGTATCTCGGTGTGCCCAGCGTCAAACCGGCACGGGTCAAGTCGGCGCGGCTACCTTCGCCACCGCCGAGCCGCGCCAATCCGAAGTCGGCCACTTTGATTGCGCCCTTCGACGAACGCATGATGTTCTCGGGCTTGATGTCGCGATGAGTGATGCCGGCCTCCGATGCAAGTTCGAGTGCCGAGGCCACATCGATCAATACACGAACGGCTTCGTCGGGTGAGAGCACACCGCTGCGATCGAGTGTCTCGCGAAGGTTCTCGCCGTCGATCAATTCTTGAACGATGAAGTGCAACGAATCAATGCTGCCGACATCAAACACTTGAACGATGTTGGGATGGTTCAGCTTGGCAGCCGCGCGGGCTTCGCGGCGAAACCGCTGGACGTAATCGTTGTCCCGCGCGAAGTCGCTTCGCAATACTTTCAGTGCAACGTCGCGACCGAGCGATAGGTGTCGAGCCGCATAAACGTCCGCCATGCCTCCGCGCCCGAGTTTGCGCAGAACTTGATAGTCGCCCATTCGTGTACCGATCAGGCTGGCCGACGAATTCGACGGAAGCGAATCGCTCGCGGAGTTGTTTTCGTCACCGATTTCGTCGTTCAATTTTCGGTCTCGATCGAAGTGCAAACCGGTCGTCGATTCGGTTGAATCGATATCAACATTTCATTCAGACTACCCGATCGAAATCCGCGCGTGTCGATCGTGACATACTTGAAACCGAAAGATAAAAATGCGTCCGTCATCGACTGATCCTCGTCAATCTGAATCAAGTTCGCTATTCGGTCACGCTCGACTTCGATTCGCGCCAGTTCGCCTTCGTGCAATCGCACGCGAAAATTGACGAGGCCACGATCCGCCAGCCAAGACTCGGCCAATTCGATTCGCCGCAGTCGATCCGGCGTAACCTCGGTTCCATATGCTACCCGGCTGGCCAAGCACGGTGCGGCCGGCAAATCATGGTTGGACAATCCGAAATGAGTCGCCAACGCGCGGACATCTCGCTTAGTCAAACCGAGTTCGGCCAGTGGCGACAACACGCCCGCGTCATCGGCAGCCTGCAAACCGGGGCGGTAGTCACCCAGATCGTCGGCGTTAGTGCCGGAGACGATCCGCATGTTTGGAAACCGCTGCACAATCGCCGACATCGATTCGTAAAGTGTCTGCTTGCAATGAAAGCAGCGGCGACCATCGTTGCGTCGGTATTCGTCGCGGGTGATTTCATCCGTATCGACGACTTGATGTTCAATGCCGATCTGTGCCGCGACGGTCAACGCAATGTCGAGCTGTGATCGCGACAAACTGGGCGATCGTGCGGTGACTGCGATGGCCCGATCGAGACCCGCGCGGACTGCCGCTGCCGCGACGACGCTGCTGTCGACGCCACCGGAAAACGCAACCGCGACCGAACCGAATTCACGCAGTCGCGCGACCAATCGATCAGCCTGCATTTGAGTCGTCAGATCCACGGTCGGTCTCGGTTTCACACTTTTCATCCGTCGTTGTTTCGAGTCTCACGAAGAATCCGGCGTCGAGATGTCGGCCTGATTCGTCTGTCAATTGTGATCGTCCGGACGCGATCCGCAAACCTGACGTGTCGATCGCGGCATTCTGTTCAAAGAACGCAACGACATCCGACTGGTCGACCGAAGGAGAATGGCCGGTCAACAATAGCCGAAAGGATGCTGGATCGACCAATTTTACGCAGTCCTGAAGCAGCGACCACAGGTCACGATCGAGTTGCCAGCCACGGCCGCTCGGGCCGTGGCCGTACGCCGGTGGGTCCATCACGATCGTATGATACCGGCGACCGCGACGAACTTCTCGGGCAGCGAATTTCGGCGCATCGTCGATCAGGTAGCGAATCGGCGGTGTCGCCCACCCGTTCGCCACGCCCGCGACGCTGACCGCCTGAACGTTCGGTTTGGCTGCATCGACGTGCGCGACTTGGAAACCTGCCGAGACCAATGCCATCGTCGAGGCGCCGGTGTAGCCGAACAAATTCAGCGCGCTCGGCAGGCCGGAAGTCGAGTCAGCCATGGTGGAGACTGGGTTACCGAGCCACTGCCAATTATCGAATTGTTCAGGAAATACGCCCACATGACCAAACGGCTTCGCTAAACACGGCATCCGAAACGCACCGCAATCGAGCAACAATGATTCGGGCCACGGCGTCACGAACTTCCATTTCTTGGTTTCGAGATCGTAACGAGCATCAGCAGAATTCCAGCGATCCGGAATCGCGGGTTTGGCCCAGGCCGCTGCGGGGCTGGGACGATCGACCACATAACCGGCCAATGATTCCAGCTTGCGACCGTCACCAAAATCGATCAATCGATAACCATCGTCGGACAAAGCTTGTGACGCACTGAGACGCATTGGTATCTTCACAAGATTGTATTAGCTCCCCTCTCCCCGTTCATGAAGGCAAGTTGTGCTTGTCCTCATGAGCGGGGAGAGGGGCTGGGCGGTGAGGGGAACCAGAGATAAATGTACGGTGACTCGAATGCGACCAAGCGTTGACTAGCGCGTAACCGTCGAACCATCGTCGGCGGTCTCGGCAACTTGCGAACCGATCGGTTCCGACAACACTGACTCGTCAAGCATTCCCGGCGCGTTGGGGTTGCTGTTGCCGCGATTCAAGATCGGCCATCCTTGATTGAATCGAGTCTGTGCAGTGTATTCGACGGTGGGCCGATCGAAATAGCCGGGCGGCGACCCCGATTGACTGTTCTCGTTTTTGACGCCGCCCAAACCGGCAAAGCGCGAACCACGCTTGACCGTGCCACTTTGGATCGGACCGACCCCGAGAACCCAAGTATCGCGCGCGGTCGAGATCGATGGCGAAACGCCCGATTGCCAAACGGCTTCGCGGGTTTCACGGTTGTAGGCGAACGCGGCCACTTTCGACGCCGCTTTGCGAGCTTCTCGTTTCGCGATCGCGATTTCCGGAATGGACGGCACACTGGGCGCGCCGGGAACAAACGAAGCTGCCGATGACAGCGTGTTGTTCTCGGGTATCCCAAACGTCACGCGGTGATCGTCGGTGCCCAAGGTTCCGATCCGAGCTTCGATGATGATGTCGGCTTCGGAACTGGAGTCTTGAATCAGGCAACCCGCGCCGACGATCTGTTGCCGCATCGAACTGGTGACGTAATCAGCATTGACGAAGCTATCGACTTTTATGTGCTGCAGATAGCTTGTGTCCAGATACACACGTTGCCCCGCGAGCGGACGAAAATCAATCGACGAGATGCTGCGATCCACCGCGTCGCTCATCACCAACTGCTGGGTCGCGTTGTATTCGCGGGTCGTTCCACAGCCGAACATGCTCAGTAACAAAATCGCCGGAACGAACCGCGCAGCGGTACGCCTCTTCGTGATGGACGGCAACGCAGTTGGGTGATCGTGAAGGTTCATCCAGGAACTGATCGAGGTGGGGCTACTTCCTACGACGCGATGGATAGCTGCGCGAGCAAACCGCGGGCAAGGCCATTCCAGTTTCACACGATCGTCGTGGCGCAGGAACGAGTCGACAATCGAATCAGCTCTGGAAGATTCGATCGGTTGGTTGCTTCAACGTCCACGCCAATTTGATGCAAACATAGACGGTGATCGCCGTGAGAATTCCGACGGTGTCGGCCAAGAAGTCGTAGGGGTCAGCGGTGCGGCCGGCGACCAACTTCTGAGTAATCTCGTCGAACGCCGCGTAACCCATCCCGACAACAGCGATGATGGCGAACCTGCGAAACAGACGTTCGGAGTTGCTGACGTAACACAGCAATGTCGCCAACCCGAAGAACGCCGAGAAGTGCTTAACCTTGTCGTTCACGTCGGGCGAAAAATCGACGACCGCTGGCAGGTGCGTACCGGTAAAAATCGCGATCCAGTAAACTACCAATGCCACAATCGCCAATCGGACTCCGAGCAGCGAGATTTTTGTGACCGGACGCATCGGGATGTTCTCGATCGAGTAGGCTGGCGTTGGACTGACGAGGCTTTTGAGTGCGACGAGGCTTTTGAGGACGTGCAGACGCGCGTTCGCCGGGGGAAGCTGACCTCGAACTTGAAACACCCGCCGATCCCCGTTTTTGTGAAACTGAAGCCTACTCAGCCGTCCTAGTCCGGACAATCGTTTCAATCGATCTTCGAAGGTGCCCACCGTGAGCCGAATTACAACCTGCCTGCTCTATTTGACTTTCTGCTTTGTCGTTTCCGTCGCAAGGGCGGACGAACCAGCCGAAAAATCGCCGGGAAAAAATCCGCCTAAAATTTGGCAAGCCCTCAAAGATAATTGGGTGTCGTGCGATTTCGGCGGCGACGGTGAAAGCAAGGTCAAGGGAAACGCGATCAGCCTGGCCGCCGGTTCCCCGCTGTCCGGTGTCCGCTGGACGGGCGAAGCGCCGCTCGAAAATTATGAAATCGAGTTGGAAGCGCGCCGCACCGACGGCTTCGACTTCTTTTGCGGCTTGACCTTTCCGGTCGCCGACAAGCACGTGACGTTTGTCTTGGGCGGATGGGGCGGCGGTGTCGTCGGCATCAGCAACATCGACGGATTGGACGCCAGCGAGAACGAACAAACGTTCTATCGCACGTTTGAGAATGACAAGTGGTACAAGGTCCGAGTGCAAGTGGACCCGTCGCAAATCACTTGTTGGATCGACGATAAATCGGTGATCGGGCAACCTCGCGCCGACCATCGCTTTGACGTTCGGTTTGAAATGGAAGCTTGTTTTCCGATCGGTTTGGCTGCGTACGCATGTGACGCGGAGTATCGCAACGTCAACATCCGAAAACTGACGGAAGCGGAAATCGCGGCGGCGAAAAAAGCTGCCGAAGAACGAGCAGCCGAGGACGAGTGATGCTTGGCGACAACAGTATCGACGTTGAATTTGATAAGCATTGGATGACGCGGGCGCTCGAACAGGCGTTCTCGGCGGCGACCGCCGACGAAGTGCCAGTCGGCGCGGTGATCGTTCGCGATGGCCAGTTGATCGCAGCAGCGGCCAACCAACGAGAGACGCTCCACGATCCGACTGCCCACGCGGAAATGATCGCGATCACGCAAGCTGCCTCAACGATCGACGATTGGCGATTGGAGCGTTGCACGTTGTACGTGACGTTGGAACCGTGCTTGATGTGCGCCGGCGCGATCTTGCAATCGCGAATTCCGCGAGTGGTCTTTGGAGCGCTCGACCCAAAGGGCGGCGCCGTGGCCAGCCTGTTTCACGTTCTCGGCGATCCACGACTGAATCACCAATGCCAAGTAACCAGCGGCATTCTGGCGACCGAATCCGGCCGCGTCTTAACCGAGTTCTTCGCCGCCAAAAGGGCAATGGGGAAGAAGTGAGGAAGCTTTTAGCGGCTAGCGATTAGCTTTTAGCTTTTAGCTTTTAGCTTTTTGATGCGAGTGCGAGTGAGGGGTTCCTGTCACCTGTCACCTGTTCCCTGTCACCTACTCCCCCCGACTTTTCCGATTTTGCAGATTCTCCGACTTTTGAGGTTTCTCGGACCAAAGAAGCTAAGCCTTTTCGCTAGGGCTAGCCGATACTACCGGCACAACCCGAAGTTTTACTCCTTGGCGTGCTCCTTTGCAGGGGCGATATGGCCCGAGGATTACGGCGTCGGTTGTCAAGAGAAGTGGGGGGTCGGCGAAGCACGTCGGCTTCTTGAAAAAAACAAACTGCAAGACGGTGGAACAAGCGATGTCGGTACGCAAGCTGACTGCAAGTCTACTCACAGCCCTAGCCATGCTGGGCGGAGTCGCAACGGTACACGCCCAGGAACACGTTCCCGTGGCGGACCCATTTGCGTTCGATCCCGATTTCCGTTGGTTCGAACCAGTCTATGACGTTGACTTGGCGGATATGAAGCCGAGTAAGCGGGCACCCACGGGTTGGTTCGCGACCTATGACCGACTCAACCTGTACGGGTCGCGGCCAGAGCTCGATGAACCCGCGATCGGCGGCCTCCAAGGCGATACCAACGCCGAGACCAAGCTCGATTCGGGCTACGGCCACCGGTACGAAGTCGGCTACATGCTGCCGGGCGAAGACAAAGGTTGGACATTCAACTGGACAGAAAATGATGTCGTCGATATCTACTCCGTTCGCCGCGAACGACTCAACCGTTACAACGGTGGTCAGGTCACCGGCGGAAGCGGCGACAACGACACGTTCGGCGCATTCGGATTCGAGACGCCTCCGGGCACTCGAAACAACGAAGGCTACAGCTACCGCTTCATCGACATCGGTACGACCCAGAACTTCATCACCTACGACAGCTACGAACTGAACAAGACGTGGCGAATGGAGCCGTATCATTACGGCGGCATTCTGGAACCGCTCGTTGGTGTTCGTTGGATGCGAGTCCGCGACATCAACGCGACACAGCAGTTCGCACTTGTTCCGGGAGAGTTTGTCGGCAGCATTGCCGAGCAACTTACATCGGATACGGCACGCACGGACAACGACATGCTCGGCGGCCAAGTTGGATTTCGCTACATGAAGGCGATGGATCGTTTCACCTTCTCGAGCGACTTCAAATGCTTCTTTGGTGGCAACTACCAGTGCGCTCAATTCGATCGAACCATCGAAACGATATCCTACGACGATCCGGTACCGATCGGTGATCCACCGATTTTCGTTCAAGGAGCGGCAGACCAAATCCGTCCCGTGTTCGATCGTAATGAAGAATTCTTTGTCGGATTCGACGTCCGTGGCGAAGTGGGATATCAGTTGACGAAGATGATTCAGGTGCGAACTGGATTCCAAGTCATTGATATCGGTCGCGGACTTTGGCGAGGCGGAAGCGGCGTCGGCGGCACCGTCGGTGCTGGCGATAACGACCAAGATTACTTGATGGTCGGAGCCACGTTCGGCATCAGCCTGAACCACTAGAGCAAAGACCGGAAGTCGAACCCGATCACCGCCTCAATCCTAGCAGGCACAAGCAGTGTGTCACTGGCAAAAATGTAGCAGGCACACTCCGTGTGCCGCTGGCGAACCGTAGCAGGCACACTCCGTGTGCCGTTCGCGAAAGTAAACGCCTCAAATCGACTTACGTCTTCGTCGCCAGCGAACGAAGTTCTTCCAGCTCAACCGACAAACGGTGGCGAAGTGGGCTTTCCGGTCGAAGCTCGTCTTGGAGCAATTCTTCCGCCTTGTCAAACGTGTCTTCGTTGCGATCCGACGTCTTCATCATTTGCCGAAACATGTTTTCGACGGTTGACTCAGTAAGCAAAATGATATCCCTGGAATGAGTTGTCACGTCAGTGCTGCGAGTACTTCCGATGTCGTTGCCAACATCAGTTTCCTGTTGCGATCCGCAGCGCTGCCTCCAATCTGATTTTAGAACCCACGCCCGCCGCCGCAAGGCCTAAAAGCACCTTCGTTCTCCGAACGTGAAAGATTGCCGACCAGTGATGACGTCGCAATCAACTCTTCGCTTGCAGCGCCATACTGGTCTCGCCCAACTCGGCGATGTGTTCCGCGGTACGCGCAACCGTGAACCGGATTTGCTCTTCGCTATGCTCGCTGGTGATGAAGAAACGCAATCGCGCCGCCGATTCGTCAACTGCGGGATACAGAATCGGTTGCACGTTGATCCCATCGCCCTTGAGCCGATTGGAAAGCCGCAACGCCACCATCGAATTGCCCGTGATCACGGGCACAACCGGTGTTCCGCCGCTGTCGCCGGTATCGAGCCCCGCTTCGCGACACAGCGACAAAAACAACTCGCTTCGTGATCGCAAACGATCGACACGTTCGGGTTCCCTGTCGAGCGTTTCGATCGCCGCCAGCGCGGCCGCAACCTGCGCCGGCGGCATCCCGACGCTGAACACGAATCCCGGCGCGGTGTAACGCAGCAACTCCACCAACGCTTCGCTGCCGGCGATGTAACCGCCACATGACGCGGCGCTCTTGCTGAGCGTTCCCATCCAAATATCGACATCTCGCGGATTGATGCCGAAGTGTTCGGACATGCCACGCCCCGTCGCGCCCATCGTGCCGAAGCTGTGGGCTTCGTCGACCATCAACATCGCTCGATGCTTCTTCTTAACTTCGATGAACTTTGGCAAGTCACTGAAGTCGCCGTCCATGCTGTACACACCCTCGATGACGATCAGCACTCGGCGATACTGGTGTCTCAATTCGCCCAGCATCCGGTCGAGCGCAGCATAATCGTTATGCGGGAACGGACGTCGACGAGCACCCGACAACAACGCGCCCTGCACGATGCTGTTGTGCGACAACGCATCGTGCAAAATCAAATCGCCCGCGCCGACCAAGTGGCCGATCGTCGTCTCGTTGGTCGCATGACCGCCGACCATCAAGATCGAGTTGTCGACGCCGATCCAGTTCGCGATCCGTCGTTCGAGTTGTCCGTGAATCGGTTTTTCACCCGACACCAACCGGCTCGCCGATACGCTGGTGCCATACTTCTGCACCGCTGCGGAGGCCGCGTTGGATACGGTCGGATGGCCGCTCAAACCGAGGTAATTGTAGCTGGCAAAACTGATCAGTCGTTTGCCGTCGACGGTCGTCATATCACCGACGACACCGTCGTGCACCGTGAAGTACGGATTGGGACAACCCGTCATCAGCATTTGACGCATCGTTGTCTTCAATCGACGGTACTCCGCGAACTGTTCAACCGAGTCTTCGGGGTCGACCGTCGGCGCCGCGCGTCCGTTGAGTCCGCGCGCATCCGACGCTCGTTCGATCGTCACTCCGTCTTCGTCACTGATCTCGCCACGCAACAACGCTTCGGCGCGGGCTTCACCACCGGGCGGTAGATATCGCTGGATCGCCATTGCGGTCTGGCCGATCGTTTCGATCTCGTCGAGCACCTGTTCGGGGAATCGGCCGCCGAAGGTTCGTTCAAGTTTCCGTGCGATCTCGAGTCGTTCGAGACTGTCCAAACCCAAATCGAGAACAATGTTCGTATCCAGATTCAGTTGCCCCGCTCGTTCACCCGCCACATGTCGAATGTGGTATCGGATGACTTCAACAATCGGCGCGCTGACATCACCGGCGGCGATCGTTTCGGCGCCGCTGGCGGCGGCGGCCTTCATCATCGTCTCGCCGCCCCGGCCGAATCCACCATCGGATTCTTCCCAACGGACCCACTTCGCAATCAACTTCAAATCACCGTCGCGAACCGCGTGCAAGCAAGCGTGACGTTGAATCTTTCCGCTGCTGGTCTTCGGGATGCTGCTGTTGCGAACCAAGTACACCGCGTCGGGCGGCAGTTCGTGTTCGGCTGTCACCGCGCGTCGGATCGCTTGGATGTGCGAGTCCCAATCGAGATCGCGGGCGCGAACCGTTTCCGCCACGATCACCAACTGTTCCCTTCCGTCGTGTTCCATCGCCACCGCGCCGACCGATCCGGCTTGCACGACTTCCGATGCCGCTTCAACGGTTTCTTCGATATCTTGCGGATATCGATTGACGCCGCGAACAATGATCATGTCCTTCAAGCGACCGGAAACATACAGTTGGTTCTCGTACAAGAAACCGAGGTCACCGGTGCGAAGGTAAGGACCATCGCCGTCGCGCGTCATCGCGCGGAATGTTTCATCGGTCGCTTCTTTGCGGCGGTAATATCCTTGTCCGACAGACGGACTATCGATCCAAATCTCACCGATCGAATCGCCCGGCAAAACTTCGCTCGTTTCAGGGTCGACGATGATCACCCGCTCGCTCGCCAATACCGCACCGCAAGCAACCAACGGTCGTGATGAATCGTGGTCAGCCGCAACGGGACGAACGATCTTGTCTTCGAGCGCTCGACCGTCAAACGTCGATATGATCGGTCGCGGTTCGGTCGGTCCACCGGTCACGATCAATGTCGTTTCGGCCATGCCGTAACAGGGCAGCGCCGCACCCGGATCGAAGCCGTACTTCGCAAACCGCGTCGCGAAGTCATTCAGCGTTGAAGCGCGGATCGGTTCGGCGCCGTTGAACGCAATCTGCCACTTCGACAGATCGATGCCCTCGATTTCACTGTCAACAACTTTGTCCGCACACAACTGATAAGCGAAGTTGGGGCCGCCGCTGATCGTGACATTGTATTTGGATATCCCTTGCAGCCATCGCGAGGGTCGTTGCAAAAACGTCATCGGGCTCATCAGGACATTCGGGCGTCCCATGTAAAGCGGCATCAACACGCCACCGACCAAACCCATGTCGTGATACGTCGGCAACCAAGTCATGCCGATGAATTGACCACTCGGCGCAAACGCTTCGAGGATCAGTTCGCTGTTGGCGATCAAGTTGCGATGGTTGAGCATCACGCCTTTGGGCGATCCGGTCGAGCCGCTGGTGTACTGCAACACCGCCAGCGAATGTTCGCTCAGTTTTGGACGTTGCCAAGCTGTGATATTGCGACACGCGGGATCGTCAGTGCCCAACAATTGCACGCCGATCAAGTCATCGTGCTGTTGATCGCCCGAGAGTTGATCGACAATGCTGGTGCTCGAAAGCGCCCATCGCGCATTGGCGTCAACAACGATCGATCGAATCCGGGACGCCTTGCGATTGCGACGCGGTGGGTACGCCGGAACAGCGATCGCGCCGACGGCATGGCATGCAAAGAAACCGATGATGAAATCGAGTCCGGGCGGATACACCAACAGCACGCGGTCGCCCGCGCGGACACGGCAATCCGACTGCATGTGCCCGGCAAGCCCTTGGATCTCGGTCCACAACTGAGCGTAAGTCAACCGCTGTTCAACTGACTCGACATCAGTAAAAACATAAGCGGTTTCGTCGGGCCTGATCGTCGCCCAGTGCTCCACGACCGATATGAAGTGGTCTCTCGGGGGCGGTTGTTCGCCGAAGTACGTCTGCAAGTCCACGGAGGAAATCACCGTTGAGTCCGCGAGTGAAAAACAAAGTCCGATACGGTAACGATCGTGCGGAAAATAAGTGTCTGACCCCATTTGTGCGAAGCACCCGAAGGGCCAATTCTCGTCAAATGGGGTCAGACACTTTTTTTCCGCACACTGCTAAACTGTTCCGACCGACCCTCTAGGATAACGAAACGGACAATTGCGTCACCGTGGCACCGCACGATTGGCAAAAAAAGCCGCAAAGCTTGTCCGGCTTACCGAATCGGCGTTCTAATCCGAATAATACGACTCTCATCCATCCGATCGGCTTCCATGACAGATCAGTTGAAAACCGTCCCCTGCGGCTCTACGCAACAACAATCAACCGAATTCATCGGCCAGCCGGCCGCCCTGATCGAACGGGTGGTCAACCTGCTCGACCCCGCCGGCGACATCCTGCTGGGGACATCCCGAGACCAAGCCCGCGAAGCAGTCCACAGCGGCAATGTCGAAGCGATTCGCAAGATTCGAGGCCAATTCGCGATTCTCGAACAGTCCGGTAAGACCATCCGAATGGCCCGTTCGATCGGTCGCCCCATGCGATATTTTTTGGCGAAGCGGGCCGAAGGACCGGCCCTGATCGTGGCCGAACGGATGCAAGAGATCGCGGATCAGTTGCACCTCGAAGGTTTGGCGGATCAGTTTCGCCCCGCTTACACCCGCATGGTGCCCGCGCATCACTTGCTGGAACTGCAACTCGTCGGATGTCCCGATCCCAATCCGACGCTACACCGTTACTTCGCGCCGCCGCGTAACCGATTGCCCGCCGACATCAATGCGATCGGTGCGGCCTACATCGGCAAACTGGCCGAAGCGATCGACGCGTGGTTGGACACAATCGCCGTCGACGATCCGATCGGCGTCATGTTCAGCGGCGGTGTCGACAGCGGCGCCGTGCTGATGGTGCTGGACTACTTGATCCGGCGCCGCGGTCAGTCGCCGGCGCGGTTGAAAGCGTTCACGTTGTCCATCGACGACAATGCTGCCGACGCGCGACAAGCGGCACAGTTTCTCAGATCGGTCGATCGCGAAATGTATCTCGAAGTCGTATCGGTTCCCCGCGCGGCGGTTTCTTGGCGCGATGCGATCGGAGTGATCGAAGACTACAAGCCGCTCGATGTCCAGTCCGCGACGATGGGTTTAGCGTTGCTCCGCGAAGTGCGACGACGCTATCCCGATTGGCGCCACATCATCGACGGCGATGGTGGCGACGAGAACATGAAGGACTACCCGATCGAAGAAAACCCCGAGCTAACGATACGCAGCGTGCTGGGCAATCGCATGTTGTATCAAGAAGGTTGGGGCGTCGACGCGGTCAAACATTCTTTGACCTACAGCGGCGGACAGAGTCGCGGTCACGTCCGCAGCAGCGCGCCGGCAACGTCGCTCGGCTTTCGTGGATTCAGCCCCTTCGCACTGCCCGATGTCATCGAACCCGCCGAAGCGATTCCGTTCATCGAGTTGACCGGTTGGGATCACGAGCGCCTGTACGAGCTAAAGGGGAACGTCGTCGCCGCAGGCGTTCGCCAGATCACCGGCGAGACAATGCCAGTGTTCCCCAAGCGAAGGTTTCAACAAGGCGCCGCCGAAAAAGCTACCTTCGATCAGATCTTCCCAAGCTCCGAAAACGAATACCGCCAAGCGTTCAACGACTTGTTCAAATAGCTCCGCGACAACGTCGCAGACTACTTGCCAACCGTCACAATGCCCTGTGACTGCACCGCGGGCGCGGTCTGATTGTGATCGTGTCCCGGCAAGTTCTCAACCGCGACCGCTAAACCAACTCCGATCAACAACGCCGCCGTCAGCTTGAATCGATCGTGATCGTGGAACGCCACTTCCGGCAACAAGTCCGCCAGCGATATGCAGATGAAGAAGCCGGCCGAGATCGCCAGCCCCCAACCCAAGACCGCCGATCCGCCCGAGATCCGCATCACGCCGAAGTAAAACAACGCCGCGCCGATCGGGCACGCGATCGAGAACGTCAAATTCGCGAGCGTCCGTTGTCCCGAACTCCATCCGCCCGATTGCATCACCGACGTGATCGCGAACGCGTCCAGCGGCTTGTGAAGCGCAACGGCCAAGAAGGTGCCGATACCCGCCAGCGGCAAGATCGAACCATGCTGGGCATCCGCCACCACGCTCGCCGCTAGCGCCACGCCGTCAACGAGCGTGTGCAGCCCTAGACCAAACATCATCGCCAACCAACCCCAACTGACGTTCGCATGATTGTGTGGCGCCAGATGCGAATGTTGGTGATCGCATTGTGCGGCATGTCCATGCGAATGAGCCACGTCGGCAGTCGCATTCGCTTTGATCGGCGGCGCATCATGCTGGTGGACGTGGAACAATCGGATCAACAAGAACATCGATATGATTCCGCCCAACGTCGCCGCGCCCGCCTTGCTGGCCGACCCCAACTCGACGGTCGCATGAGGCAGCAGATGCATCGTGGCAATCCCCAGCATCAAACCGGCCACGAAGCTCATCAGCAACTGAGTTCGCAGGTGAGTCATCCGAACCAACGTTGGCAGCCAGCCACCGGCCATCGAAGCGAATACGATGACGACACAGTAGACGAAAAGGAGCGGTTCAACCGTCATGGAAAGATCGCGGGAGATTGGCGGTGCTGCGAATCACACAGCCTAGCGAAAATCCTCGGGCGCTCGCCAGTCGGCGTAAACTTCGTCGTCCTCCTCGTTCACTTTATCGATGTACCACTGGATCGGAACCATCGCGATCACCGCATCAACGGACTCGCCGGCCAACGACGGGCCAGACAACGACGGGCCAGACAACGACGGGCCAGACAACGACGGGCCAGACAACGACGGGCCAGACAACGACGGGCCAGACAACGACGGGCCAGACAACGACGAACTAGTGGTTGGCGGTTGGAGTCTGCGCCGCGACAACTCGTTGATGACCAGCAAAGCGTCCAACGCCGTGACCCGGTAATCGCCGTTGACGTCATAGAAAACGCCATCGGCTTCTTGAGTCTCCGGATCCAGATCGGGCGTCGATTGACGCGCCAATTGATTGATGATTTGCAGCGAGTCCAGCGCCGTCAAACCTCCGAGACCCGATACATCAAACGCATCAACCGGATTCTGAAACTTCGGCGGCTCATCGTCTAACAAATCGAACGACACCGATGTGGATGAATACGACGGCGCCGAAAACACCAACGTGAACGAAGCCGTTTTCTCCGGATCCTCGTCATCGATCGGATCAACCGGAACCGCAATCTGCTGAGCACCGACGGGGATCGTGATCTTGCCTGGCAACGCCAACTCGGTCGAATTGATTCCCGCGATCGAAACAATCAACGCATTGGCGGTATCCGTATTGCTGCGACGAATGGTAAGCAGCAACGTACCCGCTTGATTCTCAACCACTTCAGTTTTTGAAAGGGTCGCGGTCAGCGTTTCGACATCGTTCACCGTCAACTCGATCGATGCCGAGTCGACCAGCGTGCCCTTGGCTTGGATTGTCACCTTCTGAGATCCGTCCAACAAAGCATCATCGATCGCGCATACCGGCACCGTCACCGATGTGCGGTCGCCCGGTATCACCACGGATGCCGGAACCGTCGCTTCGCTGGTGTCAGTCGATGTCAAGTTGATCGTCGCCGCTAAACCCGTTGCCGGTCCGCTACGACTGACCGTCAATGTCGCCGCGTTGTCACCCGCGTTCTCGTCGAACGACGTTCGGTTTACCGTGAGCGACAACGCTGGCGGCGCGCTGACCACAACCACGAACGACTTTTCCGCCGCGCCGCCGTTGTCATCGACCACGCGCACTTTTACGGTCTTGTTGCCGGCAGTTGTATAAGCGTGCGAACCGTTGAACGATCCCGATGTCAAACGTCCGTTTGCGTCACCTTGAACGTCGATCGACGCGGCGCCCGTGTCGACCCTACCGTCGCCCCAATCGATGCTGTACGTAAACGTCTCGAACGTGTCCGGATTGGCAGCCAAATTTTGGAAGCCGGGATCAGTGAACGTGCCAATGTCCGTGATCGAAAAAGTTTGATTGACAGTCGACGTCTGATTTCCGACGACTGTCAACGTCGGCGCCAGATTCGTCACGGGAACCGCTGCGATCGTTTTTGAAACTTCCCCGATCGACGAACCTCGAACGATCACGGTCGGCACGTAATTTCCATCGTCGGCATAGCGATGAGAAGCCGTCACTGTGGCGCTGGTGTTGGCGACATCCCAACCGATGTCGTCGAGCGCCGCGAAATCGAGCCGCGACAACGGAACTCGTCTGCCAAAGTTAATGAACGGTCCCATCAAACTCGCTTGACCGCCGCCTGCCGCGTCGACCACCGCGGGCGCCCAATGCGACGGCACGATCGGCACATTGCCATTGCCGATATACGCCGCCTTCGCCTTCGGTCCCGTGAACGTCGAACCCGAAACATAACGAGTCCATGATTCCGACGTCCCAAAGCCAAGGGCGTGAGCCAATTCGTGAGTCGCGACACTTAGAAAGTCGATTTGGTCTTCTCGGATCCCGTCCGGATCGTTGCCGAAATAGAACTGCGACGCCGACGGTGCATCGAAACTGATCGATGCGAACAACGGCGCGATGTCGGTGGCCGGCGAAGCGAGTACGCCCGCCTGCCCACGACTTTCGATCGCATCCTGATTCGCTTGCGCCGTGACGCATTGGGGGCCGGGGATGCAAGTCCGTGTGAAGCTGATTGCCGCGCCGCCGCCGACGCCTCTCGCATCCCCCGGAAGATCACGCGCCCCAGCGTAAATGATGATCGTGTTGGCCGGAATCGACGGATTCACAGGTAAAGCCAACTCGGTCCCGGCAGGTGAGTTGGCAGGCCCCTGCGAAGGATGAAAGATCTTCGGACGAACCGTCACAAACGGCAGTGGCGTGACGGCCGTCAAAGTATCCGTGAAACGTGACACAAGCGAATCGGCGGCCTGCTGGAGCTTGATTCGCCGCGGATCGCTCGCCGACGTCCCGAAGAACTTCAAGGGATCGAGCGAATAGTTAAATACAACCTTCAAATTTCCTGTCGAATTGCCCCCCGCGATCGATGCGTTCGTAACTACCCCGTCACCCCAATCGACCTGGGCCGAAGCAGTACCGAGCAGGCCGGCGGTATCGACAGGAGTGCTGATATTCAGCACTGCACCCTCCGAGATCATCAAACGCCGGACCTCGAGTGACTCGAAGGATCTGACGCGAGAACGAATGTGTTTCTTAAGATTAGATTTGCGGAAGAGCATCTCGTCCCTGCAGCGCGCGAAGTGGTCCGACCGTCAACCTTACCACCATGCAAGCCCGATCGACAAGTCAAACTGCACCGCCCGTCACCGTTCGTATCCAACGGAGCGGCACACAAATCAGCCGCAACGCGTTAGCGTCTGGTTTTTACCGCATTGGCGAACCGGACTAACCAATGCAGAACGTAGGTGGCGTCAAGCGTACGCCGTCGCCGCTTCGCGAACCTCAGGACAATCATCGCCCCGATCCGGATATTTGAACTTCTCCTTCAATCGATCCAGCGGACTGACGACGACCACTCCTGGTCGGTTCATCACGTGCGTGTAAATCATCGTCGTTTTCACGTCACTGTGCCCGAGCAATTCCTGCACCACGCGAATATCGGTGCCCGACCAAAGCAAGTGCGTCGCGAAGCAATGTCGAAATGTGTGACTGGTTACATGTTTGTCGATGCCAGCCGCATCAACCGCGACCTTCAAATGGCGCGGGAATGTTTCGAAGTGGATGTGGTGACGATGTCGATCATCGGTACGCGGGTCACGCGACAAACGATGGGATGCGAACAGATACTGCCAACGAAACTCGCGGTGCGCCGATGGGTACTTGCGATGCAGTGCGTACGGCAACCAAACCGACGCCGTGCCATTGGCCAAGTCATGTTCGTGAAGTGCCCGTCGAGACTGAACGAAGCGGCGCAACGGCTCCACCAACTCAGTCGGCAACGGCACGAGTCGACTCTTGCCTCCCTTGGCTTGATGAATCTCGATCCATCCGTTTTCAAAGTCGATATCTTTCACTCGCAAACGGATCGCTTCGCTGATCCGCATCCCGCATCCGTAGAGCAAATACGCAATGGTTAGATGAATGCCTTCCAATCCGTCGAACACGCGAGCCACTTCAGACGTGCTCATAACGGTCGGGATCTGCTTGCCCTTTCCCGCTCGGATCGCTTCGATGCGACCCAGGTCGCGATGGAGCACCAGCGTGAAGAACTTCAGCAAGCCGTGGAACGCCGTGTTCTGAGTCGACGCCGCAACATTGCCATCAACTGCCAAGTCGGTCAAATGGGCTTCCACATCGGCCGGCCCGATCTTTGCAAAGTCCGCCAAGCACGTCAGCCCGCGATCGGCCATGAACGCCTTCACTTTGCCCACATACGAACGCTCGGTCTGAAGCCTCATACCGTCTTTGCGAAGCGCCCGCCGAAACTGCTGGATGGCGTCCGGTTCTTTCGGGTCGATCTTGCCGACCACATCTTCGATCGAATCGTAACCGTCTTGCTTGGCACGTTCGCTGGCGATGATCTCTTTCATCTTCGCGACGATGAACGCGAATGGATCGATTTCACGCTGCTGAGTGAATCGTCGGAATACCAACAATCCGTTCAAGATCTTCATTCGCTTCCAAGCGGGCATCTGCTGATCGCGTTTGGATTGCAGATACCGGATCACATCGTCGGGCGTGAAATCCCAATCGGTTTGGCCGCCGCGCTGGTGGAATCGGCTGAACTGTTTGAACCAAATCGCCGCCCACTTCAGCTCTTGTTCCGCCTGTGTTGGCTTTAAGAACATGTCCATCTCTGCCACTCCCGTCGACCGAGTTCTTCATCGTGGTGAACATCCATCAGCGCCGGCCGAGCAAAGCGTCATCCGATCGCTGAGTGCATGAACGTACACTGCTGTGCCTCGAATGCAACCATCGGCGAGTGCGATCGGTCGGAGATTGTGAGAAAAGCTTTTTGCGGAGCGAGCGAATCTCGGTTGCACCCCCCTTCGGGCGCGGTGATAATAGGTCGAACGCCAACGGCACCGCGGGAAGGGAACGGGTGAGAATAGGTCACCCTGCCACCCGACCTACCGAAGGTGCAACTGGTGAGAATAAGTCAAAAGACCTTATAACCACCTGTACCGACAGGTGAGAAACAAGTTCGCTGACGCTGACATGATGAACTCCGCCGTATCAATAACCGTCGCCGTTCTCGCGTTTGTTTCGCATGGCATCTCCTGCTGGGCGGACGAATGGGGCCCCATCACGAAACTCGAGTTTGCGTCTGCAAATGGTCGTCACCTGCTTCGGATCGAACCATATGACGATTGGCCAGACAAACCTGGGCACTGTCGCGGCATTCTTTATCGCATCAATGGAGACAAACGCACCGAGGTTTGGTCGCGATTCTTAATCAACAATCATGCTCCGGTCAGCGTGTTTGTTGCGGATTCAGGAAGCTATGTTGTCACCATGGACGAATGGCACAGCGTTGGAGAACTTCCAGTGGTGATCTATGGCCGACGTGGCGATCTTGTGCGAGTCCACAGCACTGATTCACTTGGCTTGAAGGACGACATCCTCCACATCAAGCAAACCGTCTCTAGCTATTGGTGGAACGAAGATTCGATCAGCTTCTTTGGCCCGAACGAAGAAATGTTTCTCGTCTGTCTCCATTGGGGAAAATCCATCGTGCTGCAACTTCGCGACGGTGAACGTTTTCGCAAGGAGCGGACATTCTTCCGCGATGATCTTCGGAAGCAGCACGAACAAGAATGGGAGAATCTGGAAGACTATCGGCGAAAGAACCTTGCAGCGACCGCCATAGCGATGCTCTCGTCGACCGACGCAGACGAACGGAAGACGGCGGCTTTGGTCTGCGGGCGAGAGAGATTGACGGCTGCCGTTCCCAAACTCAAAAGTCTCCTGTCAGATCAAAAATACTTCACGACAAATCAACCTAAAGCCTGGACCCGCGTTTACTACGTCCGCCGGGCAGCAAAAGATGCTCTCCAGAAACTTGGAGAAGATGTCGGGGACGTCGTCGTGACCGCTCCCGATTGAGACGATGCAGCGAACCATCCGATGCACCCGAGTCGCCGAGTCGGGCTTATTGACAATGGAAGATCTCTCGCGGCGACCGGGTGATCGGTAACGTTATCTGACTGTCCGTCGTAAATGTAATGAACTCTGGCGGATTGCGTCGGAACGCATTGAGCGATCGCTGCGGATTGTGGCGCGACTCAGGGCACGATCCACTCAGCCCTGCGGGGCATTTCCGCTGCCTGACTTGCGC
>JBGSLZ010000107.1:0-62190 GCA_041740415.1 Rubripirellula sp. | reverse complement strand
ATTACGAGCCGGTTCCGTCGCCACAAAAACGCGACGCAAAGGTGCGTTCCAAGCCAGCACGCTTTCCGATTTGGTCGACTTAATAGGCTTTGCCCACTGGCTCGGCTACGCCTGTGTCGGGTTGGTGTTATCGCTCGTCGCTACGACCACCGTGATGAGCGTTCAAGATCGAATCAAGGAATATGCAGTCCTTCAAACGATCGGCGTCCGTCCGATGCGAGCGCTACGATTGGTCTTAGCCGAAAGCACAATACTGTGTCTCGTAGGCGGCATCACCGGAACCGGGCTGGCACTCGCCGCTCTCGGTATTGGAGGATTCGCAATCGGAGCAGAAGGTGCAACGATTGCTTTTCGTCCATCATTCGGACTGGCGATCACGGGAGCGATCGTTTCGCTAATCGTTGGCGTCGCTGCCGGTCTGGCACCAGCCATCCAGGCCGCGACCGTGCCGATCGTCAATGCGCTTCGCCAAGCTTAGCGTCTAGCGAAATCGAATCACCAGCCCAGAACCGACGAAGTAGTCGTCGGCCGCGTCGTTGAGTCCTTTACCGCCGCGAATGTCCCACTGGATATCGTTGGAGATCGAATAAGTAAGACCGCCGTTAAAATAGTGCTCGACCCGATCGGTGTCCGCCCCGCTGGGATAAAAGCCGTAGTATTCGGTATAGCCGCCCAATCGTTCAGCCAGTGAATAGCCAATCGTCCAAGACTGTGCCCATTGCGTGTAAGCGTTATCGGTTCCGCCGTCGATCGAACGATTGAACTGCGTGCTTCCAGCCGTTGAAAAGAAATCGTTGATGTCCCAGCCGTACAACCAATTGAGTCCCGGTAAGACTTCGCCATCAGTCGTACTGCTGCCGCCGGTGGGAACGGTCATCTGCGGCACAAGTGCCATCTCAGGACGCAATCCTTCTTGCGGCGTTAAGCCGATCTTGAATCCGAGATAGAGGTCGTCCGCTCCCGATGTACTGACTCCGCTGGCGTCTTCGTTTCCGTAATTCCAGGCCAAACGAAACTCGAGCCAATTGGCCAACACGCCATATCGCAACAGAGTTTCCGGATACGAGTGACCGGCGGTACGATCGGTGCCGTTATCATCGAACGTGTAGGTGTATCCCGTTTCTAATTGCAGGATGCCGAGCCCGACAACGCTACTGGCTTCGGTGAAGTCGGGGCGATCGCTAACCAGTGGCTCATCAGGTTGAGCCAACGTACTCGCTGATGGATCGGCACTCCAGCGAAAAAGCGATCCGACCGTACCACGCTGACGTGCTCGATTCGCTCGGCACTGGTCAAAGAACGACTCGCAAGACGACTCGTCGCAGCCAGCATACGATGCCGGCGCGATCGACTCAGCCCAATCTTGCCCATTAGAATTTTGTGCAAAAGCTGCGGAGCCGATACAGCTTGCCATCAGCCCCCACGTAACCATCCGATGCGCCACATCGATACCGAATCTCATCTAACCATTCCCTTGAAAAATGTTGCGTCGTGGTCCCCCACCGAGCAATTGTTCTAAAATATCGGAGACCGCCTTGGTGTTGTTCACTTTGGGGACCGCCGTGCCACATTGGTAACATCGATCCGATTGTCGGTTTCGTTCTACCAAGACCGTCGAAGCGGTCGAAATTATGCAAATTTGATCTTGCGCGGCGTCGCTATGACCGGCAGCATCCGATTTAGCTAACACTAACAATGTTGCTCGGTGGTCCCCAACGTGTTCTTACGGATGCCGATTCACGTTGGGGACCAACGTGGCACATGCGCTTCGATACAGTCGATCAAATGGTTCGATGCGGCGGGTTCCAACTGCCATGATTCTTCACTGGCGGATTCGATCGACAAATACAGAGTTTGTACGAGAAACCGTTCCAGCAATTGACGCCTCCTCATCACGACCTGCAATCGCCTGTGTCCCCTTTCTGTCAAAATCGAACCCGCGTAGGGTTGCAAATCGACCAGGTCATTTTCAGCAAGCGTCCGCAGTACACTGCTGGCCGTTCCGTTAGCCACGCCGATGATCGCAGCCACCTTTCCAGTGGTTGCACGATCCGTGTCTTGGCAGAGTTGTTCGACGGCCAACAAATAGTCTTCGATGCGAGTCTTTCGCCGGTTGCTTATGGTCACCGTGAGGTTCCTTCGTCACGCGGGATGACGCTGCCGTGCGGGTCTCGCTGCGGATGATGCGTTTGCTCGTCCAGATCGTCGCGCATCGGTTGATCGGTAAAATGCTCCAGTCGTTCCGCCTTGTCGTGGATTCGCGAAGTGTCCATATCCGCTTCGGTCACCAAGTATTGTTCCCACAATCGGTGCGAACGAACCAAGTCTGTTGCCCGCTGCATACCTGATTCCGTAAGCTGGCAAACTTCATCGGCGATTCGCACCTGACCGAGACGTTTTAATTGTGCCATCGCAACCGCCACGGCGAGTCGAGAAGCGAATAGCTCACTGGCAAAGGTTTTCGTAGCTGCGTTATGCGACTCTTGACGCTCATGGCGACGATAAAGCAGTCCCACGATATCGTCCGCCAAAATACTCAACGTCAAAATCTGTCGGCGCACGAACTTGACTACGATTCCATGGCGCGGGGCAAACAAGACTGCGATCGTGAACAGCATTCCGACCGAAACGCCCATCATCGCCGCCGTCGTGGTACTGCGAAATCCGATCCAAGTCGGAACGTTCACTGCCGCCAAATGCCCGAGCACCGCTCCGATCGCAGCGATGGCAACCGACAACATCACCATCGATCCCAGTCGATCGGTCAACATGTAAGCTGTTGCGGGCGGCACGATGAACATCGCAACGACCAGGATGTTGCCGACACTCTCAAAACTAGCCACCGCCGTGATCGCGACCAAGATCATCAACGCATAGTGCATCCAAGTCGACGAGATGCCCATCGAAGTCGCCAGTGATGCGTCGAACGCGGTCAGCTTCAGCTCTTTGAAGAACAACGCGACGAACAAAGCGTTGAGAATGACGACAACCCCGAGCATCACGACGGCTCGCGGCACTTCGTGACCGGCGACAATGACCGTATCCAGCGGCGTCAACTCGATCGCTCCATACAGAACACAACCGGCGTCCAGATCAACTTGGTCGGCAGCTTGTACAATCATCACCAAACCCAATGCGAACAACGACGTGAAGACGACGCCCATCGAAGCGCCCTCGTCGACTTTGCCGAAGCGGCGAATCCATTCGGTGAACAGTGCCGTGAAGATTCCAACAATCACTGCACCGATGAACATCGGCAGACTACTGCGACTGTGGCTGATGAAGAACGCGGCGGCTAACCCAGGCAGGACCGCATGACTGACCGCATCGCCCAACATGCTGAGCTTTCGCAAGACAAGAAAATTACCCAGCAGTGCCGACGCCACCGCACACAGCACTCCCGCCACGATGATCCAGCCGTCAAGTTGCCAAGTCAAATTCATAGTTGTTTAGTTTCAAAGTGTGGCACGGTGGTATCCACCGTGAGTTGGGGCCGCACGGCGGGGACCGCCGTGCCACATTGTTCAATGCGGACTGATCGGTACGTCGATTCGGATAGGTGATTTTTCGAGTAGCAATTCAAGTTCTTCGACCAACTCGGGCTCCAAGACATGTTCGATCGCGTCGGCATCACGATCCACTCTCGCTGGCGCGACATCAGCGTAATGAATCAAATACAACTCCCACAAACGATGTTGCCGCGTCAGACTCGCCGCTTCGATGAACCCGGCGACCGTTAACCCGACAGTCCCGTTGTCCGACCGCACCCAACCTTCGCTCATCGCTCGATTGATCGAACGCTTCAATTCTCGCCGACTCCAACTACGACGTTGCAACAAGGTATCCACCGCGATCCATGGTCGTGACTGGACCGCTTCGCCGTTGCCATCGCCTTCACCACTCTCGTACATGCCGCGCAACAAGTGATCCCGATGCACTCGCCGATTGAGTCTGCGTCGCCGCAAGACTCGCACCAGCACGCCGCGAGAACGACCGCAAATCATGCTGAACAAAAACAGCGCCGCGCACACCAGCACGATCATCGCGCCGGATGGCAAACGCGGAAACAAGGCACTCGCCGCCGCGCCCAGCACGCCACCGATCGTGCCCAGCAACGCCGAGATGATCGCCATCTGCCACATTTTCTCCGTCCAGAACCGGGCCGAAGCGGCCGGAATGACCAGCAACGCGACCATCAGAATCAAACCAACCGCTTGCAAGCCGACGATCGTGACCAGTACCACCAAACCCATCAACGACATATCCAACCATCGCGTCGGCACACCTCTTGAGCCAGCGAAGTCTTCGTCGAAGCACAACAGTTTGAATTCTTTGAACAGTAAAACGCATCCGCCAATCGCGACCACCGAAGCAATCACGATCAGCAATCCATCGGCGCGAGTCATTGAGGCGGTCTTGCCGTAAATGAACGTTTCGAGTCCTGCGGCGTGTCCGTTCTTCATTTGCTGGATCATGCCCAGCATCGCCACGCCGAGGGCAAAGAACACGCTCAACACGATTCCCAGCGCCGTGTCTTGTTTGAGCCGAGTCTGCGACTTGAGCAAGACGATCAAACCGACGCCAATCAGTCCACCAACGGCCGCGCCGATCAGAAGCGTTGGCAGTGACTTGCCGTTGTACCCCAGCCAAGTGGCCAGCATGAACGCAGTCGTGATCCCTGGCAAACTAGCGTGCGCCAGGGCGTCGCCCATGAGCGCTCGCTTGCGCAACAACGTGAAGCTGCCCACCAGTCCGGCGGCAATGCCAAGCATCGCGACACCCAAGATGACGACGCGGGTATTGTAATCTTCCAGCATCACGACGCTGCGAATTTGTTGCCAAGTGGGCCACGTCGCGCGGCGATCGGTAATCGAATCAGTTGGCGGCGATTGTGCAAACGCCGTGTTGTGCATTGTCAAAAACAATAGCACAAGCAAGCTGCGAGTCAGCCAATGTGGCTCGGTGGTCCTCAACAATCGCAATTCTTCAACTTCCAATTTACGGCGGGGACCGCCGTGCCACCATTTGAAACCCATCACAGCACCCGTTCGCGGCGGCGCATCGCCTCGGTGACTTCGTCCAGCAACGTCAAGCGACCTCCGTAGGTCTTCTGCAAATTATCTGGCGTAAACACCTCTTCGACCGGACCGTGCGCGACAACTCGCATGTTCAACAGCAGCACATAGTCAAAATACTCAGGCACAGTTTGCAGATCGTGATGGATCACCACCACCGTCTTTTGTCGCCCATTAAGCTCGCGCAGGATTTCCACAATCGCCTTTTCTGTCGCCGCATCGACCGCCGCGAACGGTTCGTCCATCAAGTACAAATCCGCGTCCTGAACCAACGCACGGGCCAGAAACGTTCGCTGTTGCTGACCGCCGGAAAGCTGACTGATTTGTCGATCGGCAAGATCGGCGATGCCTACGCGGCGAAGTGCTTCCATGGCCGCCTGCCGGTGCCTCCTTCGCACCGGCAAGCACCAACCGATCTTGCTGTACAAGCCCATCGCAACGACATCCAAGGCATCAACTGGAAAGTCCCAATCGACGCTCTCACGCTGCGGCACATAGCCCACACGGTGACGCGACTGATGGTAAGTTTCGCCAAAAATCTTGACCCGCCCCGACGCTCGCGGAACCAAGTCCATGATCGCCTTGAGCAACGTGCTTTTGCCTGCACCGTTGGGACCGACGACGCCGACCAACGATCCAGCAGGCAAATCAAAGCTGACATCCCAGATTACCGGCTTGCGATGGTAGGCGACCGTCAGATCATCGACACTCAACGGGTATATCATTCGGATAACTTTCCCTGCATGCCGCCGACCGGCGCTTCGCCGCCAAGCCCGCGAGTGACGACCGTGATGTTGTGGTCGAGCATACCGACGTAGGTTCCTTCATAAGTTCGATCGTTGCCCATCGCATCACTGAACAATTCTTTGTCCCCGACTTTAACTTCGTGCCCCTTCGACTTCGCACCCTCGACGAGCGCATCAATGTTCTTGCGAGGCACACTGCTCTCGACGAACACTGATCGGACTCGCTTGTCGACCAACAAATTGACCAAGTCGTTGATCTGTTGCAGTCCCGCCTCGGATTCCGTCGAAATCCCTTGAACACCCAGCACTTCCAATCCATAAGCACGACCGAAGTAGTTGAACGCATCATGCGAGGTGACCAGAACCCGGCTCTCGGGCGGAATCGACCCGATCGACGTCTTGCCGTACTGGTGTAACGCCGCCAAGTGTTCCTGATATGTCTTTAAGTTCGTTTGGTATGTTGCGGTACCGTCCACATCGTACTTAGCCAATTCTTCCGCGATCACGGCCGCAGACTTTGACCAAGCCGAAACGTCCATCCAGACGTGTGGATCGAAGTGTCCGGCAAAATCATCTGGCTCTAACAGTACCGATTCGTCGAGCGATTCGGTGACGGCGATGACGGGCTTGGACCGAGCGACTTTGATCAATGTGTCGGACATTTTTCCTTCCAACATCAGGCCGGAGTAGAAAATCATGTCGGCGTTCATCATCGCTTGCACGTCGTCACGCGTGGCTTTGTAGAGGTGAGGATCAACGCCCGAACCACAGACCTGATTCACCGCGACACGATCACCGCCGATCTGGCGAACCACGTCTGCGACCATGCCGACCGTCGCCGCAACATTGATCGGAATTTGGACATTTTGACTGACGGAGTCTCCGGGATTTCCCGAGCCTTGACGCGAATCGGAGCAACCCGCCAGGCAAACCAAGGTAACCAGCAATAGACTTACAGCTCGACTCACCACAAAACTTCTCCTCGATTGACAGAAACCTGAAGTAAAAACTTAGCATGGGCTAACTTCAGAGAGTTTAGCGAAGGCTAAATTCTGTCGCAAGTGGACAGTAGCAAGAATTACATCAATCGCTAGAATGTGGCTCGGTGTTCCTCCACCGAGTACCCTCCAAAGCAACACTGCGATTGTTCATCAGACAATCCACGTTGGGAACTAACTTGCCACACTTTTATGACCAAGCAAATTCACCAACGGACCCGACAAGACCACTCCCGCGAAATGGCCGAGGACTATGTGGAAGCGATTGCCGACGCGATCGCACAATACGGAGTCTGCCGCGCGGTCGATTTGGTTTCACACTTTGACGTCACCCACGCGACGGTCAACAACACCGTCGCAAGGCTAAAACGCGACGGTTTAGCCAAGTCGGAACCGTATGGCCCTATCGAATTGACTCCGGCCGGCCGCCGGCTGGCCAACAAATGCCGCGACCGCCACCAGACCGTGCAAGCCTTCTTGCTTAAATTAGGCGTCAGCGAAACCATCGCCGCCCTGGACGCCGAAGGCATGGAGCACCACGTCAGCAAAGAAACACTCACCGCGATGGGTCACGTTCTCCAACATGGCTGGCCAAAAGAGAAATAGCGACTGTCCCGATCGTGAATGCACTTAAAGAAAGCTGAGGTCATGAATGCGAGGTCGCGAAAGTGGAATGCCAGAGGTCGTAACATGGGAAGCGTTTTTTGACGCTCACGAGATCATCGAGTGCCTGAGCGAACCAGGACGACGCAGTAAATGCGTAGAGTTTGGCTGCGGCTATGGAACCTTCACACTCGCCGCATCGTCGATGTTTGACGTCGAACGGATCGCCTCATTTGATATTGACGACGAAATGATTCGGACAACGCAGTCTCGGATGTCGGGAATCGACGGATCAAAAGTTGACTTAGCCCGTCGCGATTTCGTTGCTAGTGGCACGGGGCTTCCAGACAACTGGGGCGACTGGGCAATGATCTTCAACCTCTTACACATCGAGTCGCCACTTGAACTTCTTGACGAAGCACGTCGCGTCATTCGCCCTGGAGGAACGTTGGCAATCATCCACTGGCGAAGTGACATCGAAACACCAAGAGGCCCATCGCAAGCAATCCGTCCCTCGCTCGCTCAGTGTCGATCATGGGCCGAGCAAATTGGCTTTGAATTTCATTCTAAACCCAGGTTTCAAAACAACCCGTGGCATTGGGGTCTCGTTATGTCGCGCAAGGCAACCGCTGTCTTCGAGGACTCATATCAATGATGCCACGAACGGAATTAGCGTTGCAACTGCGCATCCACGGAATGGATTGTGTCGAAGAAGTCTCGCTGTTGAAACGTGAACTAGTGCCGCTATTGGGCAGCGACGAACGACTCGGTTTTGACCTGCTGAACGGGAAATTGTCCGTCGATCTATCGCAGCTTGACGTCACTTCCGGCGAAATCTTTTCGGCAATTCAACGAACCGGCTTAAGGGCAGAGCTTTGGACCGAAAAGCAAGCCGTTTCGGATGATATGACGATCTGGGAACGTCATCAGCGAGCGATACTTACCGCTTTCAGTGGCGTACTTGGACTGGCAGGCTGGACAGTGCAGACTCTCTGGCCGACATCGGGTGCCTCGGTTCATCCCGTCGCGATCGCCTGCTTCCTTGCGGGAATTTTCGCCGGATTGATTCTTGTGCTGCCAAAGGCTTGGCGGTCGATCGTCACGCTGCGGCCAGACATGAACCTGCTGATGTCTGTGGCGGTGCTTGGTGCGATCGGGATTGGTGAATGGTTCGAGGGCGCGACGGTCGCCTTTCTGTTTTCCTTTTCGTTACTCTTAGAATCATGGAGTATCGGACGGGCACGGCGTGCAATTGCTTCGCTGATGGACTTATCACCGCCTATTGCTCACGTTAGAGATGAGTCTGGTGAAGTCCGAAACCTTCCGCCAGCGGAAGTGAGTGTCGGTTCAATTCTGATCGTTCGTCCAGGCGAAAAAATTCCGTTGGACGGGCGAGTCATCAAGGGAACTAGTGGTGTCGATCAAGCACCGATCACGGGCGAGAGCGTCCCGGTCGAAAAGGAGATCGACGACGAGGTGTTTGCGGGAACGATCAACGGCGATGGGCTGTTGGAAATCGAAAGCACAAAAGCTGCCGACGACACCACGCTGGCTCGCATCATCAAGATGGTTGGTGATGCCAATTCCAAACGTGCCCCTTCCGAAAAATGGGTTGAGAAGTTTGCTGCCATTTACACGCCAGTTGTGATGGGGCTGGCGCTACTCATGTTTCTCGTTCCGCCGATGGTACTGGGTGGCGATTGGTCGGAGTGGCTTTATCGGTCCTTGGTGTTGTTGGTAATCGCTTGTCCGTGCGCGTTGGTCATCTCGACTCCAGTAAGTGTCGTCGCCGCACTCGCTGCCGCCGCTCGCAATGGCGTGCTAATCAAAGGCGGCGTGTTCATCGAATTGCCCGCCCGATTGAAAGCCATCGCGATGGACAAGACCGGCACGCTGACCCAAGGATCACCGGCAGTCGTCGATGTTATCCCGATGAATGGTCACGATGAAACGGAGTTGTTATCACGGGCCGCCGCACTGGAACTCAACAGCAATCATCCGCTCGCCCGAGCGATCGTCGATGAAGCAAAACGGCGTGGAATTACTGTGCAACCCGCCGAGCATTTTGAAACGATTCAAGGCAAGGGAGCGACAGGCAGCATTGGTGGTAAGGCTTACTGGCTCGGCTCCCATCGCTATTTAGAACAACGCAGGCAGGAAAAGCCGGAGATTCACGAACAGCTCGAAGCGATGCAAGCTGCCGATCGTAGTGTCGTCGTCATCGGAAATGATGAGCACGTTTGCGGATTCATTACTCTCGCCGATGCGATCCGCAAAGAGTCTCGTGCAGTGGTGAATCAGCTTCACGCAGCCGGTATCGAACACATTGTCATGTTGACCGGTGACAATGCAGGGACCGCGAAGGCAATCGCTAAGCAAGCTGGTATAGACGAAGTTCATGCGGAGCTTTTACCCGAAGACAAAGTCGCAGCGGTAGAAAAACTGGTCCAAGAATATGAACTCGTTGCCATGATCGGCGACGGCGTCAACGACGCGCCCGCACTTGCCCGCGCGTCGCTCGGTCTCGCAATGGGAGCCGCCGGAAGCGATGCCGCAATTGAAACCGCTGACATTGCGTTGATGTCCGATGACTTATCGAAAGTGCCTTGGCTAATTCATCACTCAAGACGCACGCTCCGCATCATTCGACAAAACATTGTCTTTGCGCTTGGAATCAAGCTCGTTTTCGTTGTCCTCACGTTTGCAGGATACGCGTCACTCTGGGCAGCAATCGCCGCCGACATGGGGGCCTCTATGTTGGTGATCGCCAATGGATTGCGGCTGCTTCGTAACAAATAGTCTCTTGGCACCGCCGAGTTCAGCACAGGAACTGAAAAAATCGCTGATGTCGATGAGGTCGTCACTGACTTTTCCGGCTGGGGTGGTGCCGGGCCACTTCACGATCAATGGCACGCGGCTGCCGGCTTTGAGCATCGTGCCCTTATGGCCACTGATCGGCTTGCCGTCCACGGTGGAGAGATGTTCAAAATTGCCCGCCGTGCCGTTTTCGCCAGTAGGGAAAATTTCTCGAGAGTCCACCAGCCGTGGGCCAACGCAAGCTGAGAGCCACACCGATCACATCGGACAGCGCGGGGTGGTTGTCTAATCCTGTGATGGAGATCCAACGGAATCCATGAAAGGTAAACTTTGGCTCGAAGATTTCCGTTCCATTACCGCTCGTGATAAAGGTATCCGTACACTTCGCTTCCTTCTGATTCGTCACGTCAAGCGTGCCGTCGGCATTGATCCGTCCGGCATAATTGAGCGTGATCGCTCTGCCTTTGGATGCCCGCACAGAAATCCGAGCCACTCCAGTTATATTCTGGCCAAGATCGTAGACGAACACGCCTGGAGTGGGTTCCGTCACCTTCAATGCGTCCTACTCCTGAACAACGCCGATCGGCTCATCCTGCTGAGCAACTAGGTTCCACTTTTTGCCAGTTAAGATATCCACAGACTTCCATTCTGAATCATCACAGCCCGGTTTGTCCCACCCGGTTTTCTTTCGTCGGGCGTCAACTGCTTCGCCCTCCATGAAATGCGGATGCAAGTTTTCGATAGCTCGGGGAGTGTCGAGCGTTTCACATTGAAGCTTTGCGGCCGGTAAGAGCGGCGCCTCGCCTGCATTTACCTGACAGGCAATCATCATGATTGTCACCACAGAGGCACAGAGACACACAGAGACATCGTCATTTTCATTCGGATTTTTCGCGGTTGGATTTGCCTTTGTGGGGTGCAGGGATCCAGGATGATGGAACCGACTTTGCAAGGCGCGCAATGATCGGTTTGCTTTCTAGTCGCAGCGCAAGGTTGTTGTATTCACGCGGATCGGTTTGGTGATCGTAAAGTTCCTCGCTGCCGTCGGCGTAATGGATATAGTGGTAGCGCGCATCGGTGATTGCGGCGTTGCCGATATCGTGAGAGGTGATAGCGACGTTCGGCCATTCTCGCTCGGGATTTTTTAAAAGCGGGGCAAGACTGTGACCGGCCAAAGGCTGCGGCACTTCTTGATCGAGTTCACAGAGCTCAATCAGCGTGGGATAGATATCTAGCAGGCTGACCGGGGCCGTACAGTTGTTGCCCGCCGTTGACATGCCGTGAACACCGATTAGAAACGGCACGCGCGTCGTTTGCGTCCACAAAGCCCGCTTGTGTAACCATTCTTTCTCGCCGATGTGATAGCCGTGGTCGGACCACAGCACGATAATGGTGTTGTCGGCAAACTTGCTGGCATCCAGCTCATCAAGAATTGTCCCCAACACCCAATCACAGAAACTGATACTCGCTAGATAAGCTTGCATCACTTCCTTCCATCCGTTTTTATTGTCGCGGATCTGAGCGAATTTCTTTAAGTTACCCTGCTCTAGAAACATTGTTCGCACCGAGGCTGGGATATCTGCGTAGTCATCGCCAACTGTCTCCGGAAGTAACAAGGAGTCCAGAGGATACATATCAAAAAATTGTTGCGGTACAACAAACGATAAATGCGGCTTGTTGATACCGTGGACAATCAAAAACGGCTTATCGTGTTTCTCAGAAAACCAGCCGCGAGTGTTCTTCACAATGGCGGTATCCGCCATGGACTCAATGCCAATCGATGCTGGTCCAATCGACAAGATGCCACTACCGATGACCTTATTCGGACCATCTTTGGGTGAATGGTCGCTGAACGGAGGCAGTCGCTGTGTCCAGGCCGCATCGAGGCGGTCCTTAGGTAACCAATGATCCTCACTGGCATGGTAATACTTGCCAGTGAGATAAGTTTCATAACCGTGGCGTTTAAAGTTTTCCTCCAAAGCGATCGCCGCCGTCGCCGGTGCTGAATTCGACAGCCGATCGCCGAGTTGATAAACACCAGTTTGATGAGGTGCCAACCCCGTCAATACGGCTACACGAGAGGGATTGCAAATCGGTGCGGCGCAATACGCGCGACTAAAGTTGAGCGAACGCTTCGCCAGCCGATCAAAGTTCGGTGTTTTGATACCCGGATGGTTTTGCAAGATCGAAACATAGTCACTTAAGTCGTCCACTGCGATCACTAGTACATTCGGAGACGGAGGTTTTGCTTTCCGCGTGCGAGATTGAGGATTTTCGACCTGTGGTTCTTCTTGCGAGGTGATCGGGGCAATGATTTGATTGAATAGGGTCATCATTGCTGAGACACGCTCGGGCTGACTCGCACTCAGATCGTTTGTCTCGCCCGGGTCATTTGACAGGTCGTAGAGAGTCGGTTGTTTACCGCCTTTTTTGCCTCCGGTGGGAAGCAATTTCCAGTCGCGTTGTCGAAAGCCAAACAGGTCGCCTGTTTTCTGCTCGATTAAGGTTTCTCGACCGTTGGGGTCGGTACCCAAAAGTGACGCAAGGTGATCCTCGCTGTCCGGTGCCTGCCCGGCTTGTATCGTCTGATCGGTCATGGCAGCGAAGCTGGCTAAGAAATCAACTTGGCTTACCAGCGCGTCAGACTCTCCTGGCCGCACCTTGCTAGGCCAACGAACGATCATCGGCACGCGAGTGCCGCCTTCCCAGACGTCGTACTTGTATCCACGCAGCACACCGTTCGGCTTGTGACCGTTGGTGGAGTCGGGATCGCCAATACCATGAACTTTGTCGGGACCGTTGTTATCGAGGATGCCGCCGTTGTCGCTGGTGAAGATCACGATGGTGTTGTCGGAAAGTCCAAGCGAGTCCAACTTGCCAATCACATCGCCGACGATCCAGTCCAACTCTGCGATCGTATCACCACGCGGACCGCAATCACTCTTACCGACGAACCGAGGGTTCGGAACGCGGGGAACGTGGATGTTGTGTGTCGAGACTTCGAGGAAGAATGGTTTGGCTTGATGGTCGTCGATAAAGTCGCAGCTCTTCTGCGCGATCACCGTCGATAGATTCTCATCGTCCCACAGCGCCGCCTTCCCACCGATCTGTTGCCCGATGCGCGGAACGCCCATTAGAATAGAATCCGGAGTTCCTCGCTTGACTCGAAAGTTGATCTTGATTGGATCTGTCGGATCGAGATTGACGACATGATCGTTTTCGACCCAGACACACGGAACGCGGTCACCAGTCGCGGGCATGATCCAAGCGTAATCAAATCCGATTTCGTTAGGACCTGGTTTGATTGGCTGGTTGTAGTCGGTAGGTTCAGTTCCCAAACCCAGGTGCCATTTGCCAACGATGCCTGTTGAGTAGCCGGCGTTTTTCAACATCGAGGGCAGTGTCGTGCGGTCGGTGTCGATGAGCAGTCCTCGGATACCGGACGCAATCCCTGTCCCCCGTTTTCGGAAGGCATATTCGCCTGTGAGCAATGAGTACCGCGACGGCGTGCAAACCGATGCGACGCAGTGCGCATCGGTAAAACGCAAACCCTCCGCCGCAAGGCGATCGATGTGCGGTGTGGCAACCTTCGTCGCACCGTAACATCCCAAGTCGCCGTACCCGATGTCATCCGCGTAGATCAGCAAGATGTTTGGTTGCTGGATATCAACGGCTATTGCCTGAGGCATGAACGCGAGTAGCGCACCTACGAACAAGAGTGAGCGCATAGATTTCGTCATGACTCTTAGATTCCGTGGACGGTCCGAAAAACATCTTTGGCTGAACAAGAAATGATCGTCAAAAGAGGATTGATCGCAATTCAATTTGAACTCTGGGTGTGTGGTTGTTCGCGCCGAGGGATCTTGCGTGGGTGGATATCGACATCATTCGTTCGCGTACGCCACTCGCCAAGTTCGTTACGCATTCGATTGGCGACCTCCGCATATTCTCGATCGTCGATCAGGTTGTGGACTGCCCACGGATCGGAATCGAGATCGTAAAGTTCTTCCGGGGGCGCATCACTCATGCACAGTTGACGCAGCAATTCATAGGGAAGAGGTTGCGATGCTTTCTGACGAATGGTTTCGTCATGAAGATCGATTTCGTACTGCGGTCCTGGGTCACCGTATTCGCCGTGTCCGCTGCCGATGAAGATTGCCTGGTCTTCGGGCAGGTCGATCCTTTCTTGAACGACGTTCGCGACGAAGTAGTATCGCCCGTCGCAAACTGCCCGCGCCGCCGTCTGATTTCCTCGCTGTTTGCTTTGAGACTGTGTGGACATGAAACTGTTGTTGGTCTCTGTCATCACCGTTTGACGCCCGGCGATTGAATCAGCGTTTTCAGAAAGGATTGGCCACAGCGATGCACCGTGGCAATCTGGTTCCGCCGAAGCTCCAAATGCTTCCAGGAACGTGGGGTTGAAATCGCACTGCGAGATCGGCGTGCTAACCAATCGTTGACCTGCAATTCCGGGCCCTTTGAAGAAACACGGCACTTGAGTGCCAGCGGGATAGACGCTTGTCTTGCCTCGTTGCACGGGAATTCCGTGATCGCCCGTGAAGACGACGATCGTTGAGTCGGCTTGTCCAGAGTCATCGAGCTTTCTCATCATCGATCCGACAAAGTCATCGATGATCAGGACGTTTGAATAGTACTGCGCAAGGTCGATTCGTGCGGCCGGTGTATCGGGCAGCCAGGGCAGCATGGCGATCTCGCTTGGATCGACATCGTTGGGGGCGGAATTGTGATTCTTGGGATTGGCCAATTTGTACTGAATCGACTTCCAAAATGGGGCATGTGTTTGACCAGGGTTGCACCAGAAGAACCACGGCTTGTCCTTTGCATTCTTCATCACCGATTCAAGGTCACTTTCGTCGACAAAGATGTCATAGGGAAACTTACGAGCGGGTTGCACATGAAGCTTATTCGAGACTGCACAGTAAACACCCTGTACTTTCAGTTTCTCGATGAGCGTTGGCAAGTCTTCGTGAAGTCCCCCGACGCCCGTATTAGACGGGTCATTTTTCGATGTCATCGGCGACGGTAGTGGAATCCAATTCTCGGGACCGCCGCGCGATCCATGACGGTTGAACACGTTTCGCCAAATTCCATTGGCGTGCGGAAGCAGTCCGCTGTAAATCGCACCTTTGCTGGGCGAACAAACGCTTTGACCGCAAAACGCATGCGTGAAGTTCACGCTTTCACGAGCGAGCTTATCGAGGTTCGGTGTTTCCAAACCTGCGATCATCGCACCGGGCTCCCGCGAGGCGCGTTCGCTAGTGTAGTAGCCGAGATCTTCGACGTAGATAAAAAGTATGTTCGGAGTCCGCTCCGCAGCGATGCTGTTCGCCACTGCGAATGAGAGGGCGAGCAAGAAACCTGCGATCTTGGTTGAAGTGCATTTCATAAGCCTGTCGTGCCAGTTGTATTTTGGCGGATTCAAAGAAGCCACGAGAAAAATAACGCGATCGCGTGACCGCAAAACGAGTCGCCAAAACGTCTAACGAAGCAGACGCAAAATATTGCATCACGCGACAACTGGCCTCCCATCATTCCAAATGCTTCGACGGTAACCATCCAGATCACAATGTGAGCGATGTAAAGCGTGAGAGTCTGCCTTCCCGCAAACGTCAGTGAGCAAGGCCCGACGCCTGAAATCGCGACCGGACAACCGCGGATATTCCCCGCTGTTAACGCGCGACCTTCTTGATCCGCTCGTCGTTCACTTGAACTCCGCGGGCACGCAATTGGACTCGTTCGAGCGATGCCTTTTCATCGGCGATCTTTTCGTTTGCTCCCGGCCCGATCTTGCCGTCGTCTTTGTAGATGGGTGCGTATTCGGGAACACGTTCTCCACCTTTGAGCCGCAGTCGGACATCAGGTCTCTCGGAGAAAGCCTTTTGCAACGCCAACATTTCTTGCAATCGATCGGAATTTGAAAATGCCAAGTCACGAGTCTCGGTTCGGTCATTGGTTAAGTCATAAAGTTGCCAGGGCTGGTCGTATGCTGTAACCATCCGCCAACCGCGATCGACGATCGCCATGTTATTGAATAGTGAAAAATACAATGGTTTGGGCGGTAACAATTCGCCGACGGTGAGCACCTTGGCGAACGAACGTCCTGGCAATGGTGGATGCTGCTTCCCACCGAAGGTTTGCGGATACTCGGTGCCGGCGAGTTCCATCAGAGTTGGTAGCACATCAGTGATGTGAAGCGGTTGATCGATGAACGCTGACTCAGCCTCAATACCATCAGGCCAATTGGCAATGAACGGAGTGGTGACGCCGCCGCTGTGCTGGGTGCGTTTGTAGTACTTCAATGGTGTGTTTGATGCGTGTGCCCATCCGACGCCTACGTTCCACGTTGTCACCGGTTCGCCGAAATTGCCGCGGCGGACGCGATCGTTCGGGCTGGCTCCATTGTCGTTCATAAAGATGACGAGAGTGTTGTCGGCGATGCCGAGTTCTTTCAGTGTTCTCGTCACACGTCCGACGCCTTGGTCAACGCAATCGACCATCGCGGCGTACGTTGACATGCGCAGGTCTTCAAAGTCGCGAGATTTTTCGTCGAGCGAGTCCCAAGCAGGAATGTTCTCGGGACGCTCGGGGAAATTCCAACCTGCACCGGCTAGTCCAATCGCTTGCTGCTTGGCAAAGCGTTCTTTGCTCATCGCATCCCAACCCTTGAGATACTTGCCACGATACTTGGCTACTTGATCTGGCGGTGCCTGAATCGGCGCGTGCGGTGCGTTGTAGGCCAAGTACATGAAGAACGGTTTGTCGGGATGTGCAGCGTGCTCTTCGCGAATGAACTTTTCGGCGTAGTCCGATAGTGCCGTCGTGACGTAAAAGTATTCCTTCGGCACCTGCCAAGGTTTCCCATCGAGCGTGAAAGAATCATCGCCAAGGAAGAAGTTGGTTCCGCCGCCCATGAATCCGAAATGACGATCAAATCCACGTTCGAACGGGACACCTGCACAATGCCATTTGCCGAGCATCATGGTTCGATAACCGGCCGCTTGGATAACTTCTCCGAAATTCGGACTGTCCTTGCGCACGGCGAGGTTCTCGTCGTGCGTCCAAAACTGGTGGCCTGTTGTTAGTGCCGCGCGACTCGGTTCGCACTTTCCACAGTTGTAGAACTGGGAAAACTTGACGCCCTGACGAGCGAGCCTATCGATATTCGGTGTGTTGATTTCCCCACCATAGCAACCGATATCCGAAAAGCCCATGTCATCGGTGATGACGACGACGATGTTGGGACGAGGATTCTCTGCAACAATCGGCACGGCCCAAATGGTAAGCGTCGCGCAAACGGCTAGCTGCAAAATTCTCAAATACATAAAAATTGCCATATTTTTTAATTTTACGTTCGATCCTCGACATCAGTATCGCACGCGACGTTTGCCGAAGGTCGCGTTCTTGCGTTCTTTCGCGGAGCGAAAGGCGACATTAAAAAGGGTGCACGACCCTTAGTGGGTCATCGCGTAGGTCACGATGTTGATGCCCATCGGATAGGCCTTCTTGACGGAGAACTCGTCGAAGTACCACTGGTCCTCGCCTTCCTTTTCCCAGCCGTCACCCAAGTCGGTGTTGTGGCATATAAAAACCATGATCCGATTTTCGTCGTCGTAGATCGCCCGATAGTGCGGTGTCCGCGTGTCGCTGCCGTCCCAGGCTTGTTCCCAAGTCACGATCTCGCCGTTGCCAGTCGGATAGGCCGAACCGAGCGCTGGAACCTGTGGCTTCTCTTTCAAGTCGTAAACGCAGTGAAAAATTTCGTGTGACAACGGCACTTCGGTAGCCTGTCGACCCGGAAAAACACGCATCAATTGCAGGCGAAGATTCTCATACTGGGCATCACCCCAAAAATCATCCACCATCAAAAATCCGCCGTTGAAACAATATCGCCGCAACGCTTCGACCTCCGCTTCGTTGAATTCCAACGCACCGGGCTCGATCAGGTAAAGGAACGGATAATCAAACAGGTTCTTGTCCGTCAGTTCGACGATCACCGGATCTGGATTGACCTTCAACGAGGTCAGTTGTTGCAATCGAAGTGAAAAATTTAGGTCGCTGTCAGGAAAGTCCGTTCGCCATCCGCCGCCTCCGCGACCGTAGCCTCCATAGGACTCGTATCGAACACGAGCGAACGTGAACACGTCGTGCTTGAAGTTTGGATCGATGTCCCAACGAGGCACACCGCGACGATCCGTCTCGATCGATTCACCGCCCCACCTACTGCCTCGTCCGCGTTGGGCGATCGCCATGCCGATTGTGGTGAAGACGATCGCGATCACGATGACGGGTTTGATTCGATTCATTGAGGATCTCCCGATTCCAACTGGAGAAGAAGCCGATGTGCGTCGCGGTATCGCGGTGCTTCATCAAGCGCCTTCAACACGTGTCGCTTGGCTTCATCGTTGCGATTCATCTTCGCCATCAACTTCGCGATTTGAAAGTCGACCCCGGCCGGATCGACGGGATCTAAGATCGCCAGCGCGGTCAAACCGGCGACCGCCCGCTCGCGAGACTGGTTCGTTGTCTCACCCGCATCCGACGAATCGAGGTGCGTGCAGGCATCCACAACCGCACGATAACCCGTTTCAACGAGCGGCTGAATCGCCAAATACTGTTCGCCGTATCTCAGCAACGCTTCCCAATCGCTCTGTTCTCGTGAGATCTGGATCAAGCGTTCGATCTCATCCAAGGCGTTGCTCGACAACGTCGTGATCCGCACCAGCGTTGCCTGTTCGTTCGTGGAATCATTCAGTTTGCGATACACGTCCGCGAGCATCACCAGCGGACCATCGCGCTGGCCCGTGACGGCGCCGACTTCAACGATTCGCTGGAGCGTCAATTTTGCCTCGTCGAAATCCTTGGCGGCAACTTGACTCTTCGCCTTCGCCAACAGCGCCCAGTAATTATTCGGGTTCGCTTCGATCCACGTCTTTGTCTGTTCGGGCGTCGCCTCGTCCGGCAATTCGTCGCGATTGAATTCCGCACCGGCCGCCCAATCGTTGGCAAGTTCGGTCGCGAACGACGCGAAGTCTGCGTCGAGCTTCTCGGTCGATCCGATGTTGCGCCCGAGCGCATCGGGCATCGAAATTCCGTCCGCGAGATCATCAAGGATCTTCAGAAGTGAATCCAAACCATGTTTCTCGATCAGATACTCGACAACCAGCGACGACTCGTAGTAGGCAAATTGAAGATGCATCGGCGACTTGGGACTCAAGAACGCGGCGCTCAGTTGACTAACGCTCGTCAAATCGTCGCCCAGCATCATCTCGCGGTAGGTCGGCGTCATCGATTCGCCCCATGACGGTTCGCGCTGACGTTCTTCGTAAACGGAAATGCCTTCGCTGAGCCATCGCGGCATGCGGTTGTGCGTTTTTTCAAGCGTGACAACGTGACAAAATTCGTGCCACAGCACACTTTGCCAATTCGCGGGACTGGCGCCTTGTGACGCGGGGCTGTTTGCCGTGATCACGCGACCGAAACAAACGCCTAAGAAGCCTGCGCCGCCCGGCAGCCCGAATGTTCGGATCGCGAAGTCTCCTTGTTCGGGGAAGATCTCAACGACGATTGGCGCATTGGGTACAACGCGATACTTTTCGCACAAAACTCCCTTCGCTTCGCGTAACAGATCCATCACTGCGCCGCCGTACAACTTCGCTTCGGCGGGGTCCATTCTGACTTCGATGCCATCGGAAGCGATTCGAGTGAATCCACGTACGCGATCATTCAGCGTGACTAAGTTGTGCGCGACAACATTGTAGGGATCATCCTTTGAGATCGTTTGAGCAAGCTCCCAGCCATTTTCGTCTTCGCCGAGTCGGAGCAAATCTTGAGCGAGCTGGAATGACGCCGCGCTGTAGTCGGGATCGAGTTCGAGCGATCGACGTTGATACACGGCTCCTTCGGCAAAACGATATTTCTGTGACAGCTTCTTACCGATCAAGTGATCGACTTCGGGGTTCTCTCGCCAAGTGCTCAAGGCAGCCGCTCGCATCAGCGACTCGATTTCATACTGACCATCCAGATGAGCCAAGACGGCCAGCAGACTCCAGGCCCTCGGTTCGTGCATGTTCACCGACAGTATCTGCTGGATCGACTCGCTTGCTGATTCGTATTGCTCGGAATCAATCTCGGACTCTGCCCGATCGATCAAACTTGGAACGTGTTTCGGGTTCAGCTTCAATGCCGCGCTTAGAAACTGTGACGCCTTCGCGGGGTCGGTATTCTCCCAAGCTTTCGCGGACAGCGACGCAATGCGAGGATCGTTGGCGTCAAACTTCTCGGCCTTTGCCAAGGTTGCAGCGGCTTCTTTGAAGTCTCCCTTTTCGAGTGCCAATTCAGCCGTCGCGATGTACGCTTCGATGAACTCTGGATCCGCGTCTCGGACTCGGTCGTAGAAGTACTCGAGAATCTGTCGCGCGTCCTCGCCCCTCATCGCGAAGTAGCGACCGGCGGCAACCAAGTTGTCGCGGCTCGCGTAACGCGACGGTGAACTTTGCAGCAGTTGCATGAATTGACGGGTCGCCTCGTCCGCACGTTTCGAGTCGCCATCGAATCGGTACGCTTGCAGTCCCAACATGCGCAGCGTCAGGCTAGTCGGGTAGCGCTGGATTGCGTTCTCGTACGTCGATCGCGCTTCCGCATAGCGACCGGTTGCCAACTGACATTCGATCAGCAGCCGCGGCCATTGCTCGTTCCAGATGCCGGCATCGAATTGTTCGGCCGCCAATTTTCTTGCTTCGGCGTATCGGCCGGATAAGTAAATTTCGCGGACTTCACGCAAATCGACGGCCTGCACCGATGTTGAGGACAACAGGCAACCGCAGAGGACGACGAACCACTTGGCGAACATGCAAATTTCGCGACGCCAGCAAAAATTGGCATCCAACGACGAGCATGCTTCGGCGCCGCGACTCCATCGGATACGCTTACAATTGGTTTTTTTCGTTGACGCTTGAATTCTTGTCATGCACCCATCGCTCAGACGACTTTACGCTCGATCCCTATTCTATCCGACTCTGGGTTGGAATTACGCGCTGGCCCGCTTCATGAAGCGAAGAAATTGGTGGGATCACATCGACCCCCACGTGATCGTCGGCGCCTACCCGTTTTCTCGCGACGTCGCCGCCATGCACGCCGCCGGCGTCCGCGCGGTTGTGAACACCTGCGAGGAATACAAGGGCCCGCATGTCGAGTATATGAGGCTGGGAATCGAACAGTTGCAGATCCCCACGACGGATTTTACGCATCCGCGATTGCAGGACGTTCAAATGGCCGTCGAATTTGTCCAGCAGCACGTCCAGCGAGGTGAAATCGTCTACATCCACTGCAAGGCCGGTCGAGCGAGAAGTGCCACCGTAGCGATTTGTTGGCTGATGAAGTACCGTTCGATGTCGGCCCAGGAAGCGCAAAAGACATTGTTAGAGTCGCGGCCGCACATCAATCCGCGATTGACGCAGCGTGCCGTCGTGCAAGCGTTCGCGGAGTCGCTCCGCGAGTCTCCAGGCGGTAATGACGCGAGGCGCGAGAACGATCTCGGATCAAACGATTTAACGGATCATCGCAAACTTACTGAAACGACGTCACCGAGATCGACATGGGCGAAGTTTGCCGTGCTGGCGATCGTCATCGGTATCGCGGTTGCCGTTTATCTGCAGTTCGCGGACACATTGACGTTGCAGTCACTCGCCAACCGAGAAACGCAGCTACGCGAATTTCGTGACCAGCATCCCGTCCTGGTTTACGCGATCGCGTTTGCGATTTATGTGACGGTGACTGGGTTGTCGCTTCCCGGCGCCGCTGTGTTGTCTTTGGTCACGGCATGGTTCTTTGGCTTTTGGCGAGGGTTGATTCTCGTCAGCTTCGCTTCGACAACGGGTGCCACGATCGCGTTCCTGCTGAGCCGATATCTACTCCGCGACACCATCCAGAATCGATTTGGTGATCGTCTCTCGAAATTCAACGACAATCTACAGCGTGAAGGTGCGTTCTATCTGTTCACGCTCCGTTTGATCGTCGGCGTGCCGTTCTTTGTCATCAACGTGGTCATGGGATTGACGCCGATCAAGACACAAACATTCTGGTGGGTCAGCCAACTAGGAATGTTGCCGGGCACCGCAGCCTACGTTTACGCAGGCGCGAGCGTACCCGACTTGAATACTCTGGCCGAGACCGGAGCGTCGGGGATCTTTTCGTTGCAGTTGATCGTCGCGTTTGCGATTCTCGGAATCTTTCCGCTGATCGCAAAACGGCTGGTCAACCGATTTCGATCGTAAGGACCCGTGCACGAACGCACTTGGTCATGCGGCTGCTTTTTTGCTCGGGCGATCACTCGCTTCCAACCATGACGTGATCCGGGTTTGATTCTTTTTCCAAGCCTCGCTGCAACGACGGTCGCAAAATGTGTGGAACATCATGTCCAACGTTTCACTCAACTTTCGGATGGCGTCGATGCGATCGTTGTCGTCAAAATCCTCGCCTTCTTCGAGATGAATCTTCGCGCCGCTGATGCCGAACGTCTCCGCCTGCAAAACCAGATCAAACTGCCGTCCGTCTCGCACGATCGTCATGCCGGTCTTTCGAGGCAACTTGCCCGAACGAAGCGCCTGCATTGCTTCAGGTAATTTGACGGGGCTTTCCGATGAGATCGTTTCTTTGCCGGACTCGGCAGTCGGACACTCCAACGTCAATGTCTTGGTCAACATGACGGCGACTTCGGATTCATCCGACAGCTTGATTGTGTCGGTTTCATTTTCGATCGTCCACCACAACCACAACAAAAACTCGTTGCCCAAGAAATCCGGTGCCGTCGAATGTTCGTTGGACCAAGCGTGGCTCGAAAACGAAAGGTGCGGAACAAAGCTGACCGGCGTCAACTCATCGATGAGGTCGTACTTTTCAGCTTCGACCGCCCAATCTTGCGCAATCGTTCCGGCGCCCATCCGCGTGAGTTCGACGCTGAAACATCGTTCGATCAAATCGGTGCAAAGCCCGCTCGCGGTCCCGACCGAACCGCCGAAATACAACATCTCGTTGTTGTAATCCCACAGCACCGGGAACTGTTGCATCTTGCGGTACTTGCCAGTCGCAATTTCAATTTCGCAGCGTTGCTCGACCGCCTCTTTGGCTTCCTTCTTTTGTGATTTTGTCGGGACACCGGACGGGCTGTCCTTCGCATATCCGGCAAGCTCCATCTGCAACCACGCGGCGCGAATTGCAGCCGGGATCTGATTGGTGTCGATTCTGACGCTGAAGTGAACTGCGTCACTGATCAGATTCTTACTCAGGTCGAATTCTTGATCGAACAGGTGCGTGCCACCCAAAAAGCCCACCAACACGTTCTCTTCGGAAGTGCTTTCGTTCTTCCCCGCTGCGTGCTCCGCCAAGCACTCGATGTGCTCGTCCCCGAAGGAACTTGATTCAAAACCGGCGACATGAAATCGTTCGAACGCGAGGCTACCACGTAAAAATGGCATCGATGTACTCTGCACAAAGGGGAGGTTTGGGGAAGCGAGTGTCGTGAGAGTATCGACGCGAACGCGGGCAGAGTTTCGTCGGTCGATATCAAACACGCACGAAACATCCACGTGACACGACCGCGACAGCAGTCCATCAAATGGCGACCCGCAAACTTTGCCCAACCGGACCTCGTGGGAGACGTGCCCCACGCAAGGCCAACCGAATCAAGCTGGCACTTGCGTTCAGGTAGAAGAGTCGCGAGTGCGAGTTGACGCACCGCTGGTTATCGGTCTTCGTAGACGAGCGTGCTCTCTTCCTTGGCGACCGGCTTGTTGGCGTGATCGCTGACGACGACCGCTTTGACCAGATGCGTGCCCGGTGCGACGCCTCGGACGCGGACGCGATACTTCATGTCGGCGCCGGGCGGCAACTGCGCATGCGGTTGGAAAGCGACCAGGCCGCGACCGTCGGTTCCCGCGTCACCGTCGGCACTGACCAATTCCAGTCCGGCCGGCAACTCCAACGTCACGCGAACATTCTGGTCCGATTTCGAGCCGCCGTTTCTGACTGAAATTTCGTAGCTCGTCTCGGCGCCCAGTTCGATGGGGCCGCCCGAATTGGTGATCTGAAAGCTCAGTTCGGCAAGTCCTTCGACCGTCACCGCTCGTTCGCTCTTCGCAACGATGCCAAGGTCCGCGCGGGCATCGATCACGAGTGCTCGCTCACCCTCTTCGACGGGAAGCAGAGTCAGTGGCACCGAACCTTGTCCGCCCGCCTGCAATTGAGCGAGCGACCAATAGACGGCGTGACGCGATGGGTCGTATTGACCTTCGTATTCGGTGCTAACAAACGTGAAACCACGATCCAGTTGCACGGCGACCTCGACGTTGGTGGCATCCGCAGTACCGGAATTGGCAATTTCCAGTTGGTAAGTCGCTTGACGTTCGAGGTATCGTCGCGAAGGACCGGTCAATTCCACCTCCAAGCGAGGCGCGATCACTTCGACGTTGATCGTGCTTTCGGCCGTCAGTCCATCGTCGGAAACCAGCCGAATTTGGTTCTGAATCATGCCCGGCGCAACCGCTCGCAGTCTCAATACTTGTCGTCGGATTTCGCCCGGCGCGAGTGATCCGATCATGTTGTCCAATTGTCGACCCTTGGGGTGCTCGAGTCCCTCCGGTACATCCTCTTGTAGCGCTACATTGGTCGCTTCACCAGTGCCCGGATTGGAGACTTCCAGTTCGATCTCGAGTTGCTGGCCGATCAAGACCTTTTCGGGTCCACGTTGGACGATTTTTAGTTCCGGTCGTGTGCTGATCGTGCGAACCGACGCTGCGGCCTCGAAAGTGACGCGAGCAACACTGCCGAGTTCTCCTTCGGCTTCAGGGACCAGTTGCATCGTCAAGGTTCGCTCGTCGCCAGCGGCAAGCGCGCCGAGTTCCCACATCAAAATGTCGCCTTGTTGGACTGGCGTCGGTGACGCATCGACCAAGTGCATGCCGGCGGGAACTCGATCATGAACCTTCACGTCGAGAGCTTCGGCGCTGCCCACGTTCTTCACTTGAATGACGAACGAAGCCGGCTTACCGACTTTGACTTCGGCCGGCGCGCGTTTCTGGATCACGACGCTGGGCGATTGAGCGCCTTCGAGTCGTCGATCGCCCGGTGAGTCAACAACCGTGTTCGGGTCGATGCTCATGATGCCGGACGTTTGACCCATCGGAGCACGCCCGTACTCTTGTTCGGGCGCGTAACCGCGCGGGATTCCGTTTCCGCCAGAAGGCAGACTGGCAATTCGCTCCGGTGGAGCGTTTTGATTCGCATTTCGCGCCGGTGCATAGTCCTGTTCGGGATTGGCGACTGGCTGAAGCGACTGGGCAGCCGGGGCGGCAAACGTCATCGGCTTTGGTGCGTCGTAGGTCTCCTGCGGTGGCAGCGGCGGGTTGCCTCGCAGAGCGTTAGCGTCGGCGGGAACACCGCGAAGCGAGTTTCCGTATTCAGCTTCGCTCTGGTCTTGCGCGTCGTCGTAATATTCGACGTCGGGAACATCAGCGATGGCTAGCTGCGGCATCGGTGTAGCCGGCGCGTCCTGAGCATCATGAATGGGTTGTGGCGGTTGTTGCAATTCTGCGACGGGCGCTTCGGAAGGGAACGTCATTGACAGTGAACGTTCGGCGTGCGGCGCTTCGTGCTGGTCCGATTCTGGCAAAGTCCAATCGCTTGAATCCGGCACCGCTTGAGGACTCCCCAGCGCGGCAGGCATTGCCGTTGCTGGACCGGATGGCATCGCCATTGGCATGGACGCTTTTGGCGGCGCGAAATTTTGCGGAGGAAGGTCTTCGGTATGTTGCACCAACGCGACCGAGCCTGTTCCGAACACGTCGTCGTGCTCCGTCGAATCAAAGTTGGCGTTCGCTTGAACGACTTTCCCCAACGCGGCGACAGCCGAACGTGACGCGTCGGCGGGCTTGCTGAGCCAGCTCTCTTCGTTCATCGCGGCGATCGGCGCGGCCGGTTCACCCAACGAGGGAACACCGGCCGTCCAGGAACTGGCGTCGTTTTGCTTGTCTTTTTGAGCCAGTGCGGCGGCGTAACAGCCAAAAATGATGGTGACTAGACCAGCGCCGAGTCGAACGCCAAACGATTTCATGGGTCGCATTCCTTCGCAGAAAATTGCGGCAATTCCTTTGCCGTCTCTTCTCGTTAGCAAAACGTCCGCGTTCGCCGAAAGGTCAATCGATGTGAAACTGTCGCGACTGGAGAACGGCTTCCGGCCGACCAACCCGTTCTTTCGTCACCACCTTCACCATTTGCCCGATCAACTCACCCGACCTCATCAAAACAGGTTGCCTTTTCGCATCATTGGACCGGGACGCGTGCTAGGGTTCTTCGGGCAAACTCTGCCCGCTAATTCCTTACCAACCCGCTGAACCATCGATGATGGAACAACGGTTTCGATAGCAGGCCGATGAATCACTCTGCACGGACGACCGATTCGATCATGACAACGGAGCTGCCGGTTTGGCGGCTGTTGTTGTTATCGATCGCTCTTCTGGTCGCCGTCAGCAGTGGTTGCACTCGGCTGAGACTGCCGGCAATCGATCCGACCGGCTCATGTCTGTTCACGCCACTGCCCACGACCACTGGTCTTGCACTGCCAGGTTCCGGTGGCGAAGGATGCGGTTGCTTCGGTTGCCTGAGCGGGCTGAAGACGTGTCTGACCGGCAAGTGTCTCACCAAACCAACATTCGGATTCCCGACTCCCGCATTTCCAGAGCCCATCGATCCACCGCCGTGCGCGACGCCCGCGCCAGTGGCCAGCGGTTGCTCGCGCGGCAACGAACCTTGTGTGCCCAGCGCGGCCTGCAACGGATCTTGCGCGACCGGACCTCGCGCGGTGTTACTGGGCAGCGAGATCGATCAGAACTGCAGTTGCAAACTTCCCGATCGCGGCAAGCGCGGCTGCATCTTGTTGTCGCCACAGAAAATTGTCGCTCCCGTCGGCGGCGAAGTCGTGTTGCTCTCGGGCATCTGCGGCGACGACGGCTATTTGCAAATGAACGAGAAGCTTGAGTGGATGTTGACGCCCGACAGCGTCGGTACGTTCATTCAAGTCGGCGACGACGATCCCGGGCTGATCGGCCGTTATGCGGGATCCAAGATTCGTCCTGAAAAGAAAGATCCTTCGTACGCGATCGGAATCACCAGCACCAAAAAGACGCTCATCACGCGCGGCAACCTCGACCCGCGCGACGATGTCAATTTGGAAAAGGGCCAAACATGGATCACGATCAGCAGCCCCAGCGAAGGTGTTAGTCACGTCACCGTGCTGGCGCCCGAAAGCGAATGTTGGGACCAACGCAAATCAACCGCGACGATCTACTGGGTCGACGCATCGGCGCAGTTCCCCGGTCCCGAAATCGTGCCCGCCGGAACGCCGGTAAACTTGACGACTCGCGTCACGCGATCCGAAAAAACCTTGCCCGCCAAGGGCTGGAAAGTTCGTTACGAGATCATGCAGCCCGAGCTGGCGACGTTCGCCGGCACGGGCGGTTCGTCCGTTATTGAAGCGACGGTGGATGACGCGGGCAACGCGACCGCTCAGTTGATTCCGGTGCCCGGTACGAGCGGAACGACTGCCGTCGACATGCAAGTGATTCGTCCCGGCGGAGTCACCGATAACCTGCCGACGTTGACGCTCGGACAGGGCCAAACGTTCGTGACTTGGAGTTCGCCGAAGCTTGAAATTCGCGCCGGCGCGCCCTCCGTCGCCACGTTCGACTCGCCCTATCAAGTCGTCGCCAACTTACGAAACCCGGGCAACCAACCGGCCACGAATGTGCGTGTCGATTTGCAAGTACCACCGGGAACCAAGGTCATCGGCGCCGACTCGTTCGCTCGCGTGCTGCCAAACGGTGTCACTTGGGAAATCGGAACGCTGCCACCACAAACTCAGTTGGACCTGTTCGTCGAACTCGCTTCGCAATCGCCCGTCGATCTGGTATTCCAAGCTCGCGGTGATGGACTGACCAGCGAAAGTTCGGTTCGCGTCGATGTCTTCCGTCCGTCGCTGGTTTTGGCCGTCGCGCCGGTCGAAGATCGCGTCGAAGCGGGACAGCCAGTGACCTTCAACATTGACGTGACCAATAACGGCGATCGACCACTGACGAATGCTTACGTGACTGCCACCGGCGACTCGTCGATCATTCACGAAACCGGCGGAACAAGCGTTCGTGATAACAAGGACGGTGCGTTGCAACCGGGCGAGACATGGCGCAAGAAAGTCGTGTTCACGCCGACTCAATCGGGTCGCCGATGCATCGCCGTCGAAGCGTTCACTGATGGCGGTCAACGGGCTTCGCAACAAGCCTGCACGTTGGCGATCAACCCGATTCCCAGCACACCCAACCTGACCGCGACGATCGACGGCAAAGCGCGCGTTGCCACCGGTGACACAAATTTGATCCGCGCACGCATCGTCAATGACGGCCGCGCCGAAGCACGCAACGTCAATGTCAACATGGTGTTCGATTCCCAAATGCAACTCAATGCTGCGACCGAAGGCGCCAGCGAGCGAAGCATCGGTCAACGAATCATCGCGTGGAATGTTCCGAGCATCGCACCGGGCCAAGAGGTAGTGCTGGAAGGACAATTCAATACGATCGCGCCGAATCCGCAAGCACGAGTGTCAGTATCGGCCGAAAGCGCCGAAGGTAGTCGAGCGAATGCCGACTTCACGTTCGAGATCATCGGCAACGCTCAACCGCCACGCACAACACCACCTCCCGCGCTGCCGCCCGCCGGCGTAGCGCCCGTGATCCCCGGCGGACAAGCTCCGTTGCAGGGCGCACCGCCGACCGCTGATCCCCGAACCGGACAGGTACAACCGATTGGACCAACCCGATCCGGCCGACTGCAAACAAGATTATTTGGTCGCGACAATCCGGTTCGAGTCAACGATCCGATCCGCTATTCGGTTCGAGTCACCAACGACTCGAATCAACGCGACGGACAAGTCGGTATCCAGTTCGCGCTTCCCAATGGCGTCAGCATTGAACGACTGGTACCACAAACTAATCCCGAACTCAGCGACTATCGGGTCGACGCGGGTGTCGTTTCGTTGCCCTACATCCCGAACATGGAACCCGGTAAGTCAGAAGACTTCGAGATCGTGCTAAGAAGCAACCAACCGCAAACGTTCGACTTGAAAGTCTTGGTGCGAAGCGTGAACATGCCCGACGGCTACGTCGAATCGGTCTCAACCACGGTCACCCCGTAGGTCCGGTTCCACCGGACGAACAACTTGATCGGTGTAAGTCCGGATTTGTTTTCATTGACTCCAGCTTTTTAGAAAAAAACGAATTCGTCGTGCCGATCTTCATCGCTTTTATAACTTCATAGTTCATCGATCAGTTTCAGGGCCCACTCCGGTTTTTGGGAATCGTCGAAAGACGCTGATTGCAATGAAGATGGATGCGGTTAGCAATATCGAACCCGCCAACAGCGGCGCGCCGGGCAGTTCGAACGGTGCCTTGTTGCTGATGAAGTAGCTGAATAAGAACGTGTTGAAAAATAGCGGCGCGATGATGTTCGTCAGACTGGTTAGTGATGTTAACGCGCCTTGAATTTTTCCTTGTTCGGTTTCGCTGACCGAACCGGTCACCAGGCTCTGGATTGCCGGTGCTGCGACACCTCCAAACGCGCCAAAGACGATGATGACGGGGATCATCCATCCTTCGCTCGCCAGTCCGTATCCCGCGAACGCGATCGCCGAGATGATCGTGCCGCCGATCACCGCGCCTCGCTCGCCGAAGCGTTTGATGACCGGCCGCACCAATCCGCCTTGCACGATGATCGCCATCACTCCGACCAGTCCGAGTGCCAAGCCGTTGGTGGCCGCGTTCCAATCAAACCGGTAGCCGGTGTACAGCACCCAAACATTTTCGAGTCCGCGTTGGGCCAACGACTTGCATACGAACACGGCGGCGAGCGCAGCGACCATCGGATAAGCGCCCAGACGCCGGATCGCGCCGAACGGGTTTGCGCCTTGCAGAGTGAACCGACTGCGTTTGTCGATCGCCAATGACTCGGGCACGATGAAGTAACCGTACAGCCAATTGACCAGTGCTAAACCCGCCGCGACAAAAAACGGCAACCGCAAACTGATCCCGCCAAGCAGTCCGCCCAACGCCGGCCCGATGGTGAAGCCGAGTCCGAACATCACACCGACCAATCCGAAATTTCTGGCGCGAGTTTCATCGGTCGACACGTCAGCGATGTACGCATTGCCCGTCGTTAAACTCGCGCCCATGATCCCGGCCATGATGCGACCGGCGAATAGCCAATAGATGTTCGGCGCGAATCCTTGGATCAGAAAATCGATACCAAGTCCGAACATCGAGACCAACAATACGGGACGTCGACCGAAACGATCGGACAACGCACCGAAGATCGGTGCGAATAGAAACTGCATCAGCGCGTATGTCGCACCGATCACGCCCACGTATCTACCCGCACGCGAAAAACTCTTCGCGTCGCTGACGACTTCGGAAGCAACCACGGTTGCGATCGGGTCTTCGCCAACCAGGTCTCGCACCAACTCGGGCAACACCGGAATTACGATCCCGATGCCGAGGATGTCGATGAACAGCGTCAGCAAAATGAACGCGATCGCGGCTTGCCGGGGGCCGCCCGGCGACTTGTCGTCGCCCAACAAGCTTTCGTCGACCGAGAAACTGTCGTAGGGCGAGTTTTCCGAAGGTAGGCTCATTTATGGAACCACCGCGCGACTTCTCGCAAACCCGTCGCCACGTCATCGATCGGCCAATACTCCAGACCAACGAATCCTGCGTAACCCGCGTCGCCGATCGCGGCGAAAATTTGCGGATAGTTCAGTTCGCCTCTCGTCAGTTCGTTTCGTCCCGGATTTCCGGCAGCGTGAAAGTGACCGATCTTGTCGATGTTCTCGATCAAGTTGGCGATCACGTGTCCTTCGCTGATTTGTTGATGATAGATATCGAAGACGACTTTGACATGATCGCTGTTGACTTCGTCGATGATTCCGAACGCTTCGTCGCTGTGCACCAGATAGTAGCCGACGTGGTCGATTCGTTCATTGAGCGGTTCGATTACCAACGTCACGTCCGTATCGGCCAGCAACTTGGCGGCCGCTTCAAGCCCTTCGACCAGACAATCATGCTGAGCCTGTCGATCGACGCCCGGTCGAAAGTCGCCGACTTGCGAGATCAGCGTCGGACAATTCAGACGCTTCGCCGCTTGGATCGACTCGCCCAGTCCGTCCAGATACTCGGCTCGCGACTTCGGGTCGACCAGCGAAACGAACTTCGTGCAACATGCCGCGATCTGCATGCGATATCGGTCGCGGGCAGACACAATCGCATCGAGATCTTTGTCCCACCATCCCCAAAACTCAAACGCATCGATCCCCGCTCCGGCCACAATTTCGATCGCGTCGGCAGGTTTCAGATCGCCCAGTACCGCATCAATGCAGGCAGAGGGACGAAAAGACGGCACTTTGGGCATGTTGAGGCGTTTCCTGCGCTGTTGTGGCTTGATCGGGTGTGAATAATACTCTGACAGTCCGATTTACTCACCCCGCCTACTTTGGTTACCAAACAATGAATCTCGCGAGATATATCTTCGCCATGACCGCCGCGCCTGCTGCGGTGCTCGTTGCCGCGCTCGGCGCGTGTCTGACCTTCGCTCAGCCCGCCGATGCCGAAACGCCACTGAACCAACTGACTCAATCCGAACAACGCAGCGGATGGAAAATGTTGTTCGATGGCAAGACGACCGACGGTTGGCGAAACTACAAGAAAGACACCATCTCGGACGGCTGGAAAGTAGTCGACGGCGCGTTGGTCAAAGCCGACAAGGGCGCCGGTGACATCATCACCAAGGACAAGTTCAAATCGTTCGAGCTGTCGCTTGAATACAAAATCAGCGAAGCGGGCAACAGCGGCGTGATGTTCCACGTCGCCGAAACCGACGGACCTCCCTATGCGACCGGTCCCGAGATTCAGGTTCAAGACAACGTCGCAGGTCACGATCCTCAAAAGTCGGGCTGGCTCTATCAGTTGTACAGCCCCGCCGCGCCCAATTGGGCCAAAGACAAATCCGTCGTCGATTCAACTCGCCCGGCCGGTCAATGGAACGAGTTGTACATCCGGATCGCCAAGAAGGACTGCGAAGTCTGCATGAACGGCGTTCGATACTTTCGCTTCGACATCACCAACGACGAGTGGAAGCAAAAGATCGCCGCCAGCAAGTTTGCGAGCATGCCGGGATTCGGAGTGCAAGGCGAAGGCTACATCTGTTTGCAAGATCACGGTGACGCGGTCGCGTATCGAAACTTGAAGGTTCGCGAAATCGCCGAAGACGGTTCCGTTCCGCAGCCCATCGACGCAAAGTTGAACATGGCCAGCAACTTGGCATTCCCAAATCTGAAATGGGACCAGTGGGAGCCGATCAATGACGCCGGCAAGATTCGCGAACTTCGTTTGCTCGAATTGACGTACGCCAAAGATGGCTCCAATCGACTCTACGCGGCGTCTCAGTACGGCGCAATTTGGTCGTTTGAAAATCGTCCGGATGTCAGCGAGTCCAAGTTGGTGTTGGATCTGCGAGACAAAGTTTATGACTGGAAGAAGCCAGGCGCGAACGAACAAGGTCTGCTCGGTTTGGCGATGCACCCCGACTTCAAAAGCAACGGTTACTTCTTCGTTTACTACTCGCACCCAACCGACCCGAAGTCGGTGGTGTCGCGATTCAAGATGGCTGCCGACAACTCGATGACGGCCGATCCGAAATCCGAAACGATCGTGATGGAGATTGACCAACCGTTCCAAAACCATAACGGTGGCAGCATCGAATTCGGTCCCGACGGATTCTTGTACATTGGTTTGGGTGACGGCGGAGATCGCAACGATCCGAACGCCAACGGCCAGAACCTTTCGACGTTGTTGGGATCCATCCTCAGGATCGATGTCGATCATCCCGCCGATGGGAAGAACTACGGCATCCCCGCCGACAACCCGTTCGTGAAAACGAAGGACGCACGTCCAGAAATTTACGCCTATGGTGTTCGCAATCCTTGGCGAATCGCATTCGATCCGACGACAGGCGCTCTTTGGTCGGGCGAAGTCGGTCAAGAATTGTGGGAAGAAATCTTGATGATTAAGAAAGGTGGCAACTACGGTTGGAGCACTCGCGAAGGCACGCATACTTTCGGCAATCGAATCGCCAAGGAGACCGCCAGCGAGCCGACCGCGCCGGTGTGGGAATACGATCACCAAATCGGTAAGTCAGTTACCGGCGGACGTGTCTACCGCAACAGTCGTCTGCCCGCGTTGGACGGAAAGTATCTGTACGCCGACTATGTCACGGGTTCCGTTTGGGCATTGTCGTATGACGCGGCGGCCGGAGTCGCGACTCGTAACGAGCAGGTCATCAACGAGAGCGTCGCCGTGTTGTCGTTCGGACAGGACGCGGCTGGCGAAGTCTATATCTTGACCAACAGCACTCGCGGCGAATGCATCTATCGCTTCGACGCTGAACCCGCCAACGCTGATTTGGCGACGCAGTAAAGCGTCGACTTACTGCGAAGAATCAGGTCATCGTCGACAACCGCCGGCGATGCCATGAAACCGTCGCCGAGCTTTGTCTCGGCGACGATGTCCAATTCGCGTCCGGGTCGGATGGTGATGATGTCGCCACCGACGCTGAAAAAGTAGACATAACCGCCCGCACAGATCGGCGACGCCGCATACTCGCCACCGATTCGCTTGAGCCACAGCACTTCACCGGTCTCCGCTTCTCGACACGAGATCACGCCGTCATCGCTGTTCAAATAGATCAAACCATCAACGACCAGCGGCGACGATTTCTTGGGAACCGATTTTTTCTCGGACCAGTCGATGTGGGTTCCCGTCACATCACCACGACCGTCGACGCGGACGGCGAGGATCGATCCAGAACCGTTGGTGATGATCAACTGATTGCCCGCCATGACGGGACGTAGCGACGCATTCATCCCGCCGTGATAAACCGTCCACACTGTGTCGCCGTTTGACGGATCGTAAGCGATCGTCGCAACCGCGCTCGGACAGATCAACAGCGGTCGACCGTTCGCGTCGATGACGGATGCTGTTGAGTACGCTTTCATTTGGTCACCGTTATCGGTGCCGTAATTGATCTCGCGATCCCGCTTCCAAATCGTTTCGCCGGTCTTCGCGTCCAGCGCAACCACATACTGAACGTCGAAACCGTCGAACGCAATGAACAGCTTTCCGTCGAACAAAATGGGCGACGACGCGGCGCCGCGGTGATGGTCGCAACGCAAGTCTTCGCGGCGCCAAAGTACCTCCGCTGTTTCCGAATCCAAGCACGCCGTCAACGAACTGCCAAAGTGCACGAACACTCGATCGGCGGTCACGATCGGCGTGCAAGTCGCATAAGTGTTCGCCGGATAACAGAAGGGTGGATCGGATTCCGCCAGAATCACGTTGTCATGAACCACCGCTCCGTCTTCACGATTGACACAGATCACCGATCGCTGCGTGCCATCTTCCCTTGCGGTGGTCAGCCAAATTCGATCGTTCCAAGCCACCGGACTTGACCATCCGCGACCATGAATGGGGATTTGCCATCGAACCACAGATTCGTCGATCGCGATGGGCAAGTCGGCTTGATCGGCATGGCCGCTACCTGAATTGCCGCGAAATTCCGGCCACGTCGACTGCGCGTGCGAAACAGCGGCCATCGAAAGAATGAAACCTAGACTGATCAACCATCGCATGACGTATGCTCTCAAAAGATTCTGACGAATATCAATTAACCACCTCGAAATGATAGACTGTTGCCGATTCGAAGTCGTGCTGTAAAAAATTGTGTCGTGAAGATTCACGTCGCGTTATCCAATTCCCCGATATTGGCGATCTAGTGAACGAACAAACACAAACACCATCCGATCAATCCGGCGGCGTTTTTCTCAACGATCTGATTGCGGGAGGTGTCGTTTTTTTGGTCGCCCTGCCGCTGTGCTTGGGCATTGCATTGGCGTCGGGTGCGCCACCGTTTGCCGGCTTGATCGCCGGTGTCGTGGGCGGTCTGCTCGTCGGCGCGATCAGCGGATCACACACCAGCGTCAGCGGTCCCGCCGCCGGTTTGACGGCAATCGTCGCGACCCAAATCGGCACGCTCGGATCGTTCGAGGCTTTCCTGTTGGCGGTCATGATCGGTGGCGTGATCCAATTGGCGTTCGGAATCGCCCGTGGCGGCGCGTTGTCTGCGTTCTTCCCGTCCAGCGTCATCAATGGGTTGCTCGCCGCGATCGGCGTAATCCTGATCTTGAAACAAATCCCTCACGTGCTCGGTCACGACACCGACCCGGAAGGCGAAATGTCGTTTTCCCAGCCCGACAAAGAAAACACTTTTTCAGAACTGTTGAACGTCTTCGCCGGTGAGATCCACCTCGGCGCATTGGTGATCGGATTCATCTCGATTGCGCTGTTGGTGTTCTGGGGTCGCATCAAACTGTTGCGTCGCTCGATCGTCCCAGCACCACTGATCGTTGTGTTGCTCGGCGTCGCCATCAATTTGTTGTTTCGACGGTTGGACGGGCCGTGGGAAATTCAGTCATCGCACTTGGTCCAGGTCCCCGTCGCTGAATCGGCTCGACAGTTCTTCGGTTTTTTGATCCTTCCCGATTTCTCCCAGTGGACCAACCCGGCGATCTACATTGCCGCGATCACGATCGCCATCGTGGCCTCACTCGAAACGCTGCTCAACTTGGAAGCCGTCGATAAACTCGATCCGCTGCATCGCGACTCACCGGGAAATCGCGAACTGGTTGCGCAAGGTTGCGGCAACATGCTGTGCGGATTGATCGGCGGTTTGCCCGTCACGTCCGTCATCGTACGCGGCAGCGTGAACGTCAATGCGGGCGCGAAAACAAAACTGTCGGCGATCTTGCACGGCGCTTTTTTGCTGGTCGCGGTCGCGATCCTTCCCGTCTACATCAACATGATTCCGCTGTCGGCGCTTGCAGCAATCTTGCTGGTTACCGGCTTCAAGCTGGCCAGTCCCAAGCTGTTTCGCCGAATGTGGAGCGAAGGAAGGTATCAGTTCATGCCTTTCATCATCACTTTGGTCGCAATTGTTTTCACCGACTTGCTGCTTGGAATTTTGATCGGATTGGGCGTCAGCATTTTGTTCATCTTGAACAGCAACCTGCGACGACCGATACGACGAATCGTCGAGACGCACTTGGGTGGCGATATCACGCACATCGAGTTGGCGAATCAAGTCAGCTTCCTCAATCGCGCGGCTCTCGACAAACTGTTCTCCGAGACGAAACGCGGTACGCATCTCTTGATCGATGCGACGGATACCGACTACATCGATCCCGATGTCTTGAGCTTGATTCGAGAATTCAAAGATGACACGTCAGAGAAGCGAGGTGTCACGGTCAGCTTGAAGGGCTTTCGTTCAAAGTATCAACTGCGCGACGACATTCAATTCGCGGACTATTCGACGCGGCAACTGCAAGATCGCGTCACAGCCGACCAAGTGCTGGAGATATTGCGTGAAGGCAACCGTCGGTTCAAAACGGGAAATCGGTTGTCACGCGACTTCCACCGACAAGTTGATGCGACGGCCCAGGGCCAGAATCCGCTCGCCGCGATACTAAGCTGCATCGATTCGCGAGTCCCCGTCGAACTCGTATTCGATTTGGGGCTCGGCGATGTTTTCAGTATTCGTGTCGCGGGCAACGTGATCGGAACCAAATCACTCGCCAGCATTGAATACGCCGTCGCCGTGGCAGGGGTCAAGCTGGTGATGGTGCTGGGGCATACGCGATGCGGCGCCGTGACGTCGTCAGTCCAATTGATTTCCAAAAATCAAAGTGCCGAAGCCGTGACCGGATGCCAGCACTTGCAGGCGATCGTCGATGAGATTGCTCCGAGCGTTATGCCGACATCGGAAACAACCTACGATGGTCTCACCGATGCCCAGCGTGAAGATCTGGTCAACGAAGTCGCTCGTCGCAACGTCCAGCACACCGTCGCCGAGATCATTCGTCGCAGCGATGTCATACGAAACGCCGTCGATCAGGGTAAGGTGCGAGTCGTCGGTGCGCTCTACGATGTCAACAGCGGCGAGATTGCATTATAAATCGGGGTCTATGAATGATCCGAGTTCAACTTCGCGAAATTCGCAACCGCCACGACATCGATGGCACATCCGTCTGTTCGTGATTGCCGTGACCATTGTCGCCGTGGTCCAATCGATTCCATCGGCAACGAACGCTGATCAATCCGAGGGGCCGCTCGGCAAAGCGATGGATCTAGCGGGGCTTTGGCAAAGGCCGTGGAGCATGTTTGCGCCCGAACCTCGCCGCACGACGTCCTGGCTTTCGGCGGACTTGATCGCTAGCGACAATCGTCGCGTGGAGTGGTGGTCGCCACAATGGGCGTACGTGCAGCCCGCGGAAAAGTTCATTCGCTTTCGACATCTCAACTACTACAGCCGCTTTCAAACGCCCGTGAATCCACTGGTCGTCGAGAGTTTGGCGGATCACCTCCGCCGAACCGAACCGCTCAACAGCGATGTCCCAATTACTCCCGCCGATATCCGCACTGTGACCGTATTTCTCAACTCGAAGAAACTGTTGATGCCCGATGACGGCACTCTTCCCAATCGTGATGAAACGTATTGGATGGTCAGCAACCAAACACTGGGAAGTCAAAGCTACAAGCAATGATCCGTTCGCCATCGATACTCCAGCGTCTCAAGCGGCATTGCGATTGGTTCTTGTTCGAGTCGTGTGATCCGCGAGTCGCCTCATTGCTGCGAATGGTGTACGGAAGTCTTTTGTTCATCTACGTATTAGTTTGGATGTTCGATGGTCGGCTTTGGTTTTCCGACGAGGGAATTCTCAACCCGAGTGCCGCGGAATCTATCGCCGGCGGATATCGCAAGTCAGTCTTCTTTTTTTTCGATGCTCCGCTCTTTGTTCAGATCTGTTTGAGCTTGATGATGCTCCAGTGCATCTTGTTGATTCTCGGATGTTGGTCGAGATTCCAGATGGCTTGCATTTTCTTCTGGCTTGTATCGTTCCAACATCGCAATTTGATGATTCTGGATTCCGAAGACATCGTGTTTCGAGTGTTCGCGTTTCTGATGATCTTCATTCCTTTGGATCACCGCTGGAGTTTGGCGCGCCGGATCACTGGCAGACAATCCGATGCGACATCGCAACAGACTTGGGCGCTGCGATTGATACAGATTCAGGTCGCCGTCATCTATCTTTCTTCCGCTTGGTGCAAGCTCCAGGGTGAGACTTGGCATGATGGAACAGCGATGTTCTTCGTCTCTCGATTGGACGACTATTTCGGCAGATTTTGGATGCCCGATCTGTTCGAGATTGCGTGGCTTGTACGGTTTTTGACCTGGGGAGTTGTGTTGGTCGAGATCATGATTCCGTTGGCGGTCTGGTTTCGCTTTTCATGGGTTTATGCAATCGCCGTCGGTCTTCTATTGCATCTCGGGATCGAATACTCGATGAATTTGTTTTTGTTTCAGTGGATCATGATGGCCGGACTGCTGTCATTCATTCGGTTGCCAGCGGGCGCGGAGGTTGAGCAGCGGCATGTGATCGAAACCGAATCGATGACCCTTGACTGATTCCAAGTCGTCGCGCTGAAGTTTTCGACAAATCGAAGATTCTTGGAGTTCATGCGGCGATGAATCGGCTACGCTAAAGCCGGTGTTCTGCATTGACCTTCGTGCTCACAGTTTAGGTAACGAAATCAAGTTCTGGCCTTTGGACTACGATCGAGATTGGTGTGGTTGAATCAGGACAGCCCGATGGCGAAAACGGTCCTGCTGCGATCCACGCGCGTCGTGAGATTTCGCTCGGCCTGCCACAGCCCGCGGTGGGTCGAATGAGCTTGTACTTTCGCGAGCTGCATCGTTTGCTGGAGACTCGGCAATCAAGTGTGAACAGTCAGCAGCTTGGGCGGTTGGTCGACGTATCTCCGGCAGTCGTGCGGCGCGATTTGAGCGCTTTGGGAACGATCGGCCGACGGGGCGTCGGTTACGATGTCCAGCGACTGATCGACGGAATCGGATTGGTGTTGGGATCCGGCACGCAGTGGAAAGTGGTCCTGGTCGGCGTCGGTTCGCTCGGGGATGCGCTGCTGAGGTATCGCGGTTTCGAGCGTCTCGGGTTCCAACTCGGTGGAGCGTTCGATAATTCGCCCAAACGGATCGGGCTGACGATCGCGGGCATCAAGATTTTGGATATCGCGACGATCGAGCGATTTTTGCGGGACGATCCGGCCGAGCTCGCGATTTTGGCGGTCCCGGCGGACAATGCGGTCGAAATCGCCAGCCGGTTAGTGGGCTGCGGCGTCAGCGGGATACTGAATTTCGCACCCACCACGTTAAAACTGCCGCCGCGAGTGGCGGTGGTGAACGTCGACATGGCAAGCGAGTTGCAGCGGCTGGTGTTCGCGGTTCAAACGAACAAATGATCGACAAACGACATCAAAAGCGTCAAGATCCAGAAACAAATCACCGAAGAAAAGCGAACCACGGAGAACTTGCAAATGTCCTCTTTGGCGTCAGGTGAAGTCGTGCTAAACTTCACCAAGACAGCCCAAAACTACCCCGTGGTGTAATTGGCAACACTACTGATTTTGGTTCAGTCATTCAAGGTTCAAGTCCTTGCGGGGTAGCTTAGTGGCAGGTCAGCCAAAGCCGATTGAAGACATACCCAGTTATTTACGGGGTTTTCCTCATCGGCTTTTTTCGTGTCTCGACGTTTCCGCCATTAGCCTGCACCGTCGGTGGTGGACTCGGTGGTGTTTTTGAATCCACCACTTTTTCATCTTCGGCTTGTGGCCTCGGGGCGATCGGTGGTTTCGTCGTCACGCCGATGATCTTGGCGCCGTCGATAGGGGGTGTCGCATTAGGTGGCACTCCTATTTTTGTTTTCCACTTCGCCGCCGTTGATGTCGACCATCAACACGGCGGTACGGAAGTTCGCGCCCATCAATTGGCTAACGCGGACGTTTGAGCGACGGGTCTTGCTGTCAAGCCTACCCGCATCGGATCCTTGAGCTGTCGCAGGAGTTTGGGCTGAGGCAACCGATACCGAGAGCAGGGCCGCCATTGCAGCAGAGAGGATTGAAAGTCGTCTCATCCTGATCTCCTTGATTGGAAAGAGAAGTGATACAGAGGTATCGCAGGACGACGAGTTGACTTCTAGGGCTAAGCAATCGGCGCGCCGAGATCTCAATACGTGCGTGCGAGAACTCGCAATTGGTGCGATTTGGCACGAAAAATGCTTCCTCATTTAGCGTTCGTCGCTGTCTTTCTGGGGCCGCGCAAAAACATCAGCGACGCAGTTGAAGCTGATAAACAGACTCTGTTACATAAGGAACTTACGATGGCTACGAAACAAGAACTTAGCGGGAAATGGAACTCGATCGTCGGCTCAGTGAAGAAGAAATACGGCGAAATTACTGACAACGATTTGAAGCAAGTTGAAGGCGACTTGAACAAGTTGGCGGGCTTGGTTCAACAGAAGACTGGTCAGAGTCGTGAGCAGATCGAAGCGTACTTCGACGAATGCTGTGCGTCGGCGGATTCGGTCATGGGTCAAGTTGCGAGCTATGCGAGCGAGGCAGGTCAAACAATCCGCGAGGGCTACGATGCGACTGCAGAACAAGCTCGCCGAAGCTATGAGACTTCCGTAAAAGGTATGTCACGTCACCCTCTGGAGTCCGCTGGCGTTGCTTTGGGCGTGGGACTACTAGTTGGATTATTCGTAGGTATCTCGATCGGCGGCCAACGTGAGCGCGAGCTTTCTTGGCGCGACCGATGGTCGCGATAATGTCAGTCTCTCTGCGATCGCCATCCAGGCAACGCTCACTCACTCCTCATGCGAAAGTAAGCAAATGAACGCTCCCACGACCGGCGATATGTACCGTTGCACCAAATGCAATTTTGAACTCCACGTTACCGCAGGTTGTGATTGCGAAGATTGCACCACGAAGCTCGAATGCTGCGGGAGTCAACTAGAAAGGGTGACGGCGTTGCCTGTGCAAAACACATAGGGCACGCCGCTAACGACTGTGAGGAGCGTCAGACGAATGACGCGGATCGACTTGCCGACGACTCCGGATGGTCGCTACTTCGTTCACAAGGAACGGCTATGGCGATGCACAAAAACACCGAATACGCCGCATGGTGGGATGCAAAGCAGTTAGGTAGTAATGTCCGGAATAACAAGAAAAAGCTCTCGTAAGCACGTCGCAACAAGTGTTTCGGTACAATCAAATCAGCCGCAACTCGTTAGCGTCTGGTTCTCGATGACCGATAGCCGAGCGGCGGCCCATTAAGCTTTAAAACTTCCTACACGAATTTCACTACGTCACTCTGTCTTGGGGTGACGCCAATGCTTTAAGAAGTTTAATAGGTGCGAACGATTGACTCGACACACGATCACCGAGATGTTGTCGTTTCCGCCCGCGCTCAAGCATTCACGCGGGCGAGGCGTAGAGGAATTGGTCGAGATGATACTCGTTGATGACCTCTCGCATCTGCGAATGCATCCAGACCGACAGCTAGAACTAGGTAGCACGCTCGATGGTGAGCCATTCACAATCCCCAGCTACGGCGACGGGGTTCTTGTCATGGGCGGCCCTGGCGGCGGGAAAAGTAAGCTGGCCATCGCTGTGATGGAGTCGCTGACAAGTCGCGGCGAGCAGTGCAGTGTCATTGACCCCGAAGGTGACTATCGAAACTTGGAGAGTTCCGTTGCACTTGGAACGGCGGATCGAGCGCCTGACGTCGAAGAAGTGGTCGGCGAGTTGGAACAGACATACAATCATTGTCTCGTCAGCTTTTTTGGAATCGACAAGCCTGACCGTCCCGCTTATCTCAACAGACTCTTTCGCACTCTCGCTGAACTGAGGAGTCGCACCGGACGTTCTCACTGGATCATCGTCGATGAGGCTCACTACGCCGCACCGAAAGATTGGCAACCGGCGGAAATGTGGAGCGATGAGGAGCTGTTGGGAATTATCTTTATAACCGCGTACCATGACCAACTATCGAAGGCGGTTCTGCAACATGTCGACTGGATCGTATCGATCGCAGAACAACCTGAGGATGCGATTGCACAGTGCTGTGAGTTGATGGGCGAGACGTTGCCGAAGTTTCAGGCGCCTGAAGACTATCGAAAGCACCGTGCGTTAGCTTGGCGTCGCGACGATCATGGGCCCGTCTGGTTTAGTCGCCTTGCGCCACGAGCGGAGGGCCAGCGACACCAGCACAGCTACTATGAGGGCGATATAGACGAGGATCTGCAGTTCGAGTTTCGGGGTAAGAACAATCAATTCTCGCTTGCAACCGGCAACCTCAATGAGTTCATGAAAACGGCTCAGGGCATCGACGATGAGACCTTGTTGCACCATCTCAGCCAACGTGATTACTCAAAGTGGTTCCGGGACATTATCAAAGACGACGAACTGTCAACTGAGATCGAATTCATTGAACGGACTCAGGATTTATCTCCCGAAAGAAGCCGTCAATTGGTTTTCGAGCACATCAATCGTCGCTTCAAACCTCGGTGGTAATTCATGCGAGCCTTCGTCGAAGACCTGATGAATCAGTTGCGGGTCGCGGACGCGCTGGATATCACGGTAACCGCAGCGTTATTGTACATCCTCTTTGCTTGGCTGCGTGATCGGGCTTCTCGATCCTTAGGTCTCGTGGCACTCGCATTGTCAAGCTTATTCTTGCTTTCTCGCTGGCTGGATATGTATCTGACCACGATGATGTTCCGCTACGGGATCGTTGGCATCTTAGTGGCTATGGTCGTCGTTTTCCAGCACGATATTCGGCATGGTGTCGAGCGACTTGCATCATCGCGTTGGTTCTGCCGAACATCGGTCGAGGAGCCATCGCGTCAGACTGCCGACACGATCGTCGATGCCGTCATTGCAATGGCGGATCAACGTATCGGCGCGCTAATCGTCTTCCCCGGTCGCCAACCGCTGGATTGTCACGTTCGTGGTGGAGTGCAAGTCGACGCTAGAATTAGCACGCCGTTGCTGCTGAGTATCTTCTACCCCGATTCGTCGGGTCATGATGGTGCCGTGCTGATTGAACGAGAACGGATCAAATCGTTGGGGTTGCACCTGCCACTCACCAAGCAGGTCCACAAAGTCCACGATTGCGGAACACGTCACGCTGCCGCTTTGGGACTTGCCGAGTGTTGTGATGCACTGATTGTCGTTGTTTCTGAAGAACGAGGAACGATCACGGTGGCGAAAATGGGATCACTCGTAATCGTCGAGCCCACTGAGTTGGCCGACCAGTTACGTCAATACTTCCATTCACAGACAGACCCAATCGAAGGTCAAGAAAGTGACCGTCTGTCGAGGTGGGCCACGAAGTTCGGGGCAATAGGCGTCGCCGTTGCGCTATGGTTCGCATTCGCTTACCACACCGACATCATTCAGCGAACATTCGTCCTTCCGATTGAGTATCGCAACCTGCCCAATGGCCTCGAAATTGATGAGCCGAAGCCGACGTACGCCGAGGCGACGCTATCAGGACCTGAGCAAGCGTTCGCACTTCTCAATCCAGCCGCAATCGCAGTCTCACTAAAAATTGACGAGGCACAAGGGCATGAAGTATTACGATGGCAAACGGCAACCAACTTGGTCAACGTACCAGCGGAGTTAGAAATCGTGCGTATAAAACCCGACACTGTCGTGGTTTCGGTCCGTCCGAAGGCAAAAGAATAACGCCGCAGCCAATTTCACCGTGACGTTCTAGGTTTAGCAAAACTAAATCGACAATTACGACACATTCGATTCTTTGTTTCTGCTAACGCCTTACAGCTGTTTTGCAAGCTGTTTCGCAATTTTCAGAATGTTGCTCCACTTTTGGCTGACTTCTTGAGCGACCTGCTGGAACTCCTCGGCATCGGTGCTTTCCATCGCCTTGAGGCCAGCCCGCATCATCATGTGGGCGATACCTTTTTGATCCAGTCGAACGAACTCACCAAAACGACAGCCAAAACGTCCAGCGGAGGCCCATCGTTGTTGCTATTCAGTCCTGCGTGATCCCGAATCTTTCTCTTTGTCCACGGTTCATCCGTCGACCTGAATGTCTCGCGAATCGTCCCGTCAGGCTCGTGCTTTCATCTGTGCGTCGTTCTCATTGATCAGGTCCGTTTGCTGTAGATAATCGTCTCGAAGTCGGCTGTTGAAGCTCTCGCAGACGCCGTTCTGCCACGGCGATCCAGGTTCGATATAAAGGATCTCCACGCCGATCGTTGCCAGCCATTGCTTGATTGCCGTCGAGATGAACTCAGGGCCGTTCTTGATCCCGATGGACTCGGCTTGACGTTTGGTTGCCGTTGGCCCGGGAAAGAAACTCCGCCGTTGGCTTATTCGTTGGTATTGCTGACGAAGGCCAAATGCCGACTATCGGGTGACCAGGATGGGACATTGATCGTTCCCTGACCACCATAGACGTAGGCGATGACTTGCGGCTCGCCCCCGTCGACCGGCATCATCCGCAAGTAGACGTGCTTGTAAAACGGATGATCTTCCGCACCGACATCCGCCGGAAACGAGAGGAAGACGATTCTCTTTCCGTCCGGTGAGACATGAGGAAACCAGTCGTTCATTTCGCCTTGGGTCATCTGCTGCTGGTCGCTGCCATCAGGTTTCATCCGCCACAACTTCATCTTTCCAGTTCGTGAAGAATTGAAATAGATGAAACTACCATTGGGGCTATATTCCGAACCGTCGTCCAGGCCTTCGGCGTCGGTCAACCGCATCTCTTCGCCGCCCGCTATTGGAATACTGTAAATATCGAACTCGCCGTTTCGCTCTCCAGTGTAGATGAGTGATTTTCCATCCGGCGACCATCCATGCAGATAAGACGGAGCGTACTCAGTGACGCGTTTCGGTATCCCTCCCGTCGTAGGTAACGTGTAGATGACTGACCGGCCTTTTTCCTCCGTCGTATGATGGCTGATTCCCAGAGTCTTGCCATCGAACGAGAGCACGTGGTCGTTGTTGTTGCGGTCGGCGAATCCGGTGTCGAGCAACTCGGGCTCTTTCCCGCGGAGTGGAAAGCGAAGCAGCCGCCCCTTCGAGTTGTAGATCAGGCTCTGTCCGTCGGGTGTCCAGTTAGGTGCCTCGATCCGTTCGGAGGTTTCCAGCAGCACTCGACGTTCGCCCGTGTCGACGTTCAGGGTTTCAAGCCGACTGCCGATGTAGTCGCGATAGGGAATAAAATTTTCCGGAGCAGGTACCGTAATTCGGACGTTCTTGAAGATTGCATTTTCGATCACGCCTGGATTGTGCGAACAAACAAATAGCCCGACATAAACCTCGTCGGCCAACCTATGGTCATTTAGAACCGTTGTAACGAAGGGCTTTCCGAACTGCGCCACGGACATGATGTACTGATCGCCCTTGCGTTCGAGCTGAATGACATCAACATCGGTAAGTTCTGATTTGATTTCCTCGGTTTCCCTGCCGACTGATCGACGAAACTGCAACGAAGTCAATCCGTCGCCATGCACAGCTGCATTGATGTGAGGTGAATCGGTGTCGAGCGTGGATCGTACCATCCATCCCAGTTTGCGATGTGGGTCAACGCCTTCGCCAACGAGACTGCATTGCGTCCGAAGAATGAAGTCGCCCTTGGTTCGCTTCCAGACAAAATGAAACTCGTCCTGGTCTAACCACATGTTCTTTCCCGAGCCGGAGACTCGATACTCTTGTTTCTCCGAATCGAATGCCGCAACTCCCCGCATCGCGGGCATGCCAACGTCGGTCTGCGACTCAAAGATGCCAGTTCCCTCAATCGTTTCACCGGAGGACGGCCCCGCGAGGTTGACCGCGAGGACCAGTGTGCCAATTGCCGTCATAAACATTTTGATGCTTGAAATCATTGTCTTATCCATTGTGATGGTTTAACCGCGAGAGTCTTCGGAGTCCGTGTTGACCGCTTCACGCATTGCCCCAACTAGCTCTTCGACGCGTGCGATTTCATCGTACTCGTGTTCCTTTCCTTCAACGGGAAGTGTTTCGACCGGGACGTACCCACGGTAGCTGGAACGGTGGATGATTTGCACCAGTTTATCCATATCAATTTTTGGGCCTTGTCGATTGCTAAGCAGTTCCTTTACCTGGCAACTGACTGTATGCGGTATGACCCTCGCAATGTCGGCGTAGGGGTCGGGCGTTATTTTCCGTCATGTGGCACACGTGCTTACGGCTCGCGAGTTCCCTTCGACGCCGGGACGGTAAGCCATGGTAAGCGTGTGGTCGTCCATTTGACTCCAGATTGAATCGCCATGCGATGGTCGTTTGATTTGTTGGCGGAAAGGTTTCGTTGCTCCACGAGCGGGGTCCGTGTCGCAAACGCCATTTCGCACCTCCATCGTAGGGCGTTCTCAGTCGCTTGCTTTCTGGAGAGTCCGTTTGGTGTAGAATGCCGATCCCGCCTGCATGAACTCCCGCCCGAAATCCTCGTTCGCAGCCCGCCTGTCTTGGTGTTCACTTATGTTGAAGCCACTCTACGGAATGGATCGTCGTGGTTTGTTGCGTGTCGCTGCCGCTGGAGTCGTGGGCACGTCGTTGCCACGATTTAGCGCTATTGCCACAGAACCAATGCAGGCCAAGCCGATCGGGTTTGGCAAAGCGAAGTCGGTGCTGATTGTGTTGCTCAGCGGTGGTCCCAGCCAACTCGATATGCTGGACCCGAAGCCCGAAGCACCGACGGAAGTACGCGGCGAGTTTGCTCCGATCGGGACCACGATCCCAGGCGTCGCGGTCTGTGAACATCTGCCGTTACTGGCCCAGCAAACCGATCGCTGGGCCATTGTCCGCACGTTGGCACATCAAGAACACAATCATTTGCTGGCGACCCACGTCGCGCTTACCGGTCGACCGACGCCGGTGCCACGTGGCGGGTCGGATTTGGATCGAGTCGAAACTCGCAACGATTTTCCAAACTTTGCCGCCGCGCTCGACTTCATTCGGCCGCGCGGCAATGGCTTGCCCACGGGCGTCTCGATGCCAAACTACTTTATCGAAGGCCCGCTCACGTGGCCGGGACAACATGCCGGATTTCTCGGGGCTAAACATGATCCGTGGCAAATCAATGGCGATCCGAACGAGAAAGACTTTCGCATGCAGGCTCTTTCGATGCGCGATGGGATCTCCACCGATCGACTGCAATCACGAAGACAACTTCTGGACAATCTCAACCGCGGACATAGCTGCTTAGCAGGACCGGAAACCAAGTCGCTGCGTGACCAGCAAGAACTTGCCTATGGATTGCTGACGTCCGGTAAGTTGACTCAAGCGTTTGAGATCAACCGCGAGTCCGACGAAACACGTGATCGCTACGGTCGCAATAAGTTTGGACAATCGTTGTTACTGTCCAAACGCATGATCGAAGCCGGGGTACCGGTCGTGCAAGCGGCGATGGGCATCGTACAAACTTGGGATACGCACTTTGACAATTGGGGGCGACTCAAGAACACGCTGTTGCCACAGTTGGATCAAGGTCTCGCCGCACTCACCGATGACATGACCGTGTCTGGTTTGCTGGACGATACATTGTTAATCGTGATGGGCGAATTTGGGCGAACGCCAAAGATTTCAACACTCCCCGGGCAATCGATTCCCGGTCGCGATCATTGGGCCCACGCTTACTCGGGATTGTTCGCTGGCGCGGGTATCCGTGGTGGACAAGTCCTCGGCCAAACCGACGCACAAGCAGCCTACCCCGTGACAAATTCCTGGTCACCGGCGGATATTTGCAGCACAATCTTCAACGCCCTGGGTGTCAACTCCGATGCAGCGCTGATCGATCCTCTGGACCGTCCTCATCATTTACTCAACGGCAATGTGATCTCGAATCTTTACACGGGGGCATCCGCATGAGTTGTCGTGACTTTCGTCGATCCAATCGTCCGAGCCGCCGGCAAGTGCTGCAAGCGGGCGCGATCTCGGCACTCGGCCTAGGCATGGGTAATTTGCAATCTCGCTTGGCCCACGCACAACAGAGCGGATTGCCGTTGCCTAGCAAGCGAGCCAAGGCATGCATCTTTTTGTTCATGTGGGGCGGGCCGAGCCAGCTTGATACCCTGGACATGAAGCCGGATGCACCGGCAGAAATACGGGGGTCGTTCAACCCGACGTCCACCAAAGTACCCGGCATTCAAATCTGCGAGCACTTCACTCAGCTTGCCACGATGACCGACAAGCTAGCGATCATTCGTTCGCTGACGCACGATGATCCCGCTCACTTGTCCAGTGGCCATGCGACGCTCACCGGTCAGCTCGCTCCGGTGCTCAAGAGCGACAAAGATCCGCCCAGTGCCAAAGACTCGCCGCACATGGGTGCGTTGGTGTCGAAGCTAAGGCCAAGCGGTAGCGGTTTGCCTTCGTTTGTGGCGATGCCTTGGAAAGCGTTTCATCCGGCCGCACCGGGCGGTGAAGCTCCGGGTCAACACGGCGGCTGGCTCGGGTCGGCTCACGACGGCATGTTACTCGGCGGCGATTTGAATGATCCCAATTGGCATCCACAAGGTCTGTCGTTGCCAGCGGACATCGGCCTTGAACGGTTGGAATCGCGTGTTGAGTTGTTGAAAATGCTGGATGGCCAACGAGCATCCCTGCATCGCTCGCTCGGTGCTGCGAATTACGAAAATCATCAATCGCGGGCGATCGAGATGATCGGTTCAAACGGAGTGCGTACGGCGTTTGATTTAGCGCAAGAAAGTGACGCCACTCGCGAGCGATACGGCCGCAACCTACACGGCCAATGTGTGTTGATGGCGCGGCGGCTCGTCGAACACGGCGTGCCATTGGTTTCCGTCAATTGGCACAACGATGGCAAGAACTTTTGGGATACGCACGGTGACAATTTTAATCGCTTGAAGAATGACCTGATTCCACCGGCGGACCGAGCACTATCGGCATTGCTTCAAGACTTGGAAGAACGCGGTTTATTGGACGAGACCATTGTCGCGTGGGTCGGAGAGTTCGGACGCACGCCACAGATCACTCAAAACAACGCCGGGCGGGAGCATTGGCCGTACTGTTACAGCGGCATTCTGGCCGGCGGCGGAATTCGGCCCGGCATGGTTTACGGTTCCAGCGACAAACATGCTGCCTATCCGGCATCCAATCCCGTTACGCCCCAGGATTTTGCGACCACGATCCTGCACGCGATGGGGCTGCCGACTGACGACTCACTGCTGGATCGTGAACAACGCCCCCACCGAATTTCCTCCGGAAAAGTTTTGCACGAGTTACTAACGTAACAGTCCCCGAGAGTTGATCCCATGCGACGTCCAACGACTGTGATTTGTCTATCGAGCCTGTTGTGGGTGTGCGCGTCGCTGCACGCCACCGCGCAAACAATCACCGCAGTTCAACCGCGGACCTGCAAGCCTGGACAAACCACGCAGCTGACCATCCAAGGAACCGACTTAAACGATTCACTGCGGTTGGCATCGAGTGCAGAAGCGCTCGACTGGAAAATTGAAAAACTCGAACCCACTGCCGCCGTCGTCGCGATCACGTTGCCGGACGACTTCCAATTGGGACCGCACAGTATTTGGGTCACGACCGCCACCGGAGCGATCAAGCAACACACACTGTTTGTCGACGATCTAGATGCAGTTCAAGACAACGGCAACAACCATACGATCGAAACGGCACAAGAACTCAGCACGCGATCGACCGTCGAAGGTGTTTGCGACGCATCGCTCAGCGATTTCTATCGCATCCACGTCAGCGCGGGGCAGCGACTCGCCGTCGAAGTGCATACTCAACAATTGCGTTCCGCTATGGACCCGGTACTGCGATTACTGGACGCCGCAGGAACGTCATTGATCGATGCCGACGACACGTCGATTGGTCCCGATTGCCGATTCAGTTATCAATTCACAGATGCAGGTGACTACTGGATCGAAATTCGCGATAGTCGCAACTCGGCCGCGGGCGCGGTGTATCAATTGCGAGTCGGCGACTTCCCAATCGTCAACCAGTGTTATCCTCTCGCAGTTCGCTGTGGTGAGAAGGCATCGATTGCTTTTAGTGGAACCGACGAAAAGCTCGTCGCACCGCGCGAAATTGAGATTCCCGCCGACTCTCATGGTGTCATCCAAGTTCGCGCAAAACTCGACGGTGGTCAATCCGCAAGTTGGATGCCGCTGTATTGCAGCGAATATCCACAATTCGTTGAGTCGGCAACGCAAGAGAGCCTGACGCTACCGATTGGGATTAGCGGCCGTTTGGAGCAACCGCAAGAAGTCGACAGCTATCTTGTTCGCGGCGTCAAAGGGCAAGTCGTTCGCTTTGGAGCGAAAACTCGCAGCCTGGGCAGTCCGACCTTGTTGCAAATGCAATTGTTGAACACTGCAGGAGCGAAGTTCGCGGAAACCAACGTGAGCGATGCTGACCAATGGAGCTTTGATGCAACACTGCCGGACGACGGTGACTATCGCTTGGAAGTCACCGACTTGCTCAAACGTGGTGGCGAAGAATTCAACTATTGGATCGAAATCATTCCGGCGGGATCGTTCACCGTTGCCCTCAAAGCGGATGCGGCGACTCGCGAGGAATTCAGTATCGAAGCCCAACGCGGTGCCTGTGCGATCGACCTGCAAATTTCGCGGTTTGGTTACGATGGCGAAATCGATTTGGCGTTGTCCCAGCCGGAACCAGGATTGCAAATTTTGAATCCACGTATCCCGGCCACGGCGGAAACAGCGAGGATCTATTTAACTGCGGACAAAGATTGGAACCCAGCCAGCTTCGATGTATTTCAGCTTGTGGCAACGTCGGTCAGTGACCCATTGCAAACCTGTCGCGTGAACAGCCACGCGCTTCGCCGCCTCAAAGAACCGTTTGTGCTCGCTCCCACCACGCAAGATCGTGGTGAACTTGCGCTGGCGGCGGCGACTAAAACTGAATCGCCGTTTGCAATCGAACCAGCAACCCCAATTCAGTTTGCGCGTCCCGTTCGTTCGCATTCCGCCACCCTGACACTCAAGCGTATTCAAGCCGAGTTCAAAACGGGTGTCGAAGTGTTGTCCACGTCGCTGCCCGGCGGATGGAGTATCATCACGAAACCGGAAAATGATACCTACACGCTGACGTTCGCTCGTGGTGAGCAAGTGGTCGATGAGCCCGAGCATTTGCCGCTGTTGGTATTTGGTGAGTTCAGTGGACATGGGCGTATCGAAACCTACGACATGCCAGTCCAGTGGATCGACCCCGTCATGCTCAGCTTGAACATTACCGAGCTAATCATGCGCGGTGGTTCGGCTCGCGGCAGCGTGCAATTGGTGCGTCAGGGGAATGATCCACAACCGGTGGCGATTGCATTGGCAAGCCTTCCAGCGGGTATCACTGGGCCAGAGTCGATCGTGATTGCGGGCGATCAAACACGAGCAGAAGTTGAGTTCCAGATTGCCGCCGATGCGGCTCTCGATACGGCGCTGGAAATGACGCTCAGCGCAACCAGCAAGTTTACCGGCCAGGACTTCACGGTCCGCTCGACACATTCGCTGCCGATAATCATTGATAGTCCCCAGAGTCTGGTGGTCTATCCTAACGAAATCGTATTGGACGATGCTCGCGGTCGGCAACAGCTTGCCGTCACCGGAATGAACGAACATCAATCGCCGCGTGACTGGACTCGTCATTCGCGGATCACATCGTCCAATCCACAGGTCGCCGAAGTGCGAGGCGGAGTCGTCTATCCGATCGCCGATGGCGAAGCTGAAGTTGCGGTCGAGGTCGGCAGTCAACGTCAAGTGATTCCGGTACACGTCACCAACATCCAATCGCCGCACAAAATCGAGTTTGAATCGGAAGTCCTGGTCGCGCTGTCCAAGCAAGGTTGCAATGCGGGTGCCTGTCACGGTTCGCCCAGTGGCAAGGGCGGCTTTCGACTGTCCTTGCGAGCGTTTGACAAACAGCTTGATGAACTGACGTTGATCCGCGAGGACTTTGGGCGACGAATCAACCCGTTGGAACCCGAGAAAAGTTTGCTGTTGCTCAAGCCGCTCATGAGTGTGGCTCACGGTGGCGGCAAACAGTTGCACAAGGAGGACGCTGCCTACGGTCTGTTGCGAGATTGGATCGCTGGTGGCGCGACCGCTGATCCGGCGGACGTTTCTCGCGTCACGCGGCTCGAAGTCTATCCGAACCAGAAGCAAATTTTGTCGCTCGCCGACGGCGGACAACAACTCGCGGTGACGGCGTTGTTTGCCGATGGCCGTCGCCGCGATGTCACGCATCTTGTCGCTTACGAAACATCCGATACGTCGGTTGCCAGCGTTGACGCAAGTGGCTTTGTGACGCCGCATGATCGAGGCGAAGTTGCGATCCTGGTACGGTTTCTCGAACACATTGAATCCGTGCCGCTAATGTTTGTAGAGAAGCTGGACGGATTCGAGTGGAAATCGCCGCCACCCAACAGTTATGTCGACGAGCTGGCGAGCGTCAAGCTAAAGCAATTGCAATACTTGCCGTCGCAAACGTGCAGCGATGACGAGTTCCTGAGGCGTGTGAGTCTGGATGTGCTGGGAATTCTGCCGTCGGTGGAGGAAACCAATTCGTTCCTCGCGGATACTGGTGAAGACAAACGCCAACGACTTGTCGACTCGCTGCTGGAGCGTGACGAGTATGCCAAGTTTTGGGCGCTCAAGTGGGGCGACTTGTTGAAAATGACCAGCAAGTTGGTCGGCGACGAAGGCGTTTACAAATACAATCGCTGGATCGAACAATCGCTACGTGACAACTTGCCCTACGACGAGTTCGCCAAACAATTGCTGACGGCCAGCGGCAGCACACTGGCGAATCCGCCTGCGAATTTCTATCGCACGTCGACTGACATGAACGAATGCGTGGAAACTATTTCGCAAGTGTTTTTGGGGGCAAGGTTGCAGTGTGCGAAATGCCACAATCATCCGTTCGAGCGTTGGACCCAAGACAACTACTATGGACTCGGTGCATTTTTCAATCGTGTGCAGCGACGAGGCACCGATCGCCCCGGCGAGATGTTCATCTACACCAGTTTTGCGGGTGACGTGACACAGCCTCGCACGGGCCAAGTCATGGCTCCATGGTTGCCACAAACGGCAACCATTGATTCAAGCAATGACGTGGATCGCCGCGAGGCGTTCGCCGCTTGGTTAGTCAACCCTGACAATCCGTATTTTGCCAGAATCGAAGCGAATCGGATTTGGAGCCAACTGTTTGCACGTGGGATTGTCGATCCGATCGACGATTTTCGCGACTCGAACCCGCCTTCGAATGCACCTCTGTTGGATGCACTGGCAAAGGATTTTGTTGCGAGTGGCTACGACCGCAAACACTTGCTGCGAGTGATCTTGAACAGCCGCACGTATCAAGCCAGCTATCAAACGAGCGAGTTCAACGCCGACGACACCAAGTATTTTTCGCATCAGGAACCGCGTTTGCTCACTGCCGAACAACTGCTCGATGCAATCAATCGCACCTTGGACTTGAAGCAGACGTTTGGCAGCCTGCCCGCAGGCACTTTGGCAACTCAATTGCCAGCACCGGACGTTGTGAAGGTCGATTTCCTAAAGGTGTTTGGCCAACCCGAACGCAGCACCGTTTGTGCTTGTGAGCGGGCTGATGATTCAAATTTGGGGATGGCGATTGAATTGTTCAATGGCCCGGTGATCCACGAGAAACTGCGTGACGCCAACAATCGTTTTCGCAAATTGTTGGGGACTGGTAAGGCAGTGGACGAAGTGGTCCGCGAAGTCTACTTGGCGGCCCTGTGTCGCCAACCGAGCGAGATTGAATTGAATGCCGCAATCGTGCATTGCGGCAAGAATCCTGATCCGGTCGCTGGAGTCGAGGATGTGTGTTGGGCGTTGTTCAACACCGACGAGTTTTTGTTTCAGCACTGAAAGCATCCTATGAAATACTTCATCGTCGTCGCTGCTCTATCGAGCTTGCTGTTGCCTAGCACCGACGCATTGAGCGAGGATGTGCAGCCTGTGAGTTTTCGCAGCGATATCGCTCCCATCTTGCTCGATCGTTGTTTGGCGTGTCATGGTGCTAAGAAAGCCGAAGGCGGCTATCGAGTCGACACTTACGAAGAATTATTCAAGGCAGGTGACTCAGGCGAACCGCCGATTGCCACGGCCGCCGATCAAGTAAGCGAGTTGCTGCGTCGAGTGAGTTGTGTAGATGAGTCCGAGCAGATGCCAGCGGAGAGCGAACCACTCACGGGCGAGCAAATCGAATTGCTCAAAAACTGGATCGCTGGTGGCGCGAGTTTTGACGGCGACGATGCCAGCGGATTGCTGTCGTTGGTCATTCCTCCGGTGCAGTACGCCGATCCGCCGAAGGTCTACGCGCAAGCGGTACCGATCACGGCAACCGTGTTCTCGCCCGATGGAACTCAACTTGTCACGGGCGGTTATCACGAGTTGGCGATCTGGAACGCTGTTGATGCGAGTCTCGTGCGTCGAATCAAGAATGTCGGACAACGCGTGTTCGCTTTGGCGTTTTCGCCCGATGGTCAGACGCTTGCCGTTGGTTGTGGCGAACCGGGGCGCAGTGGCGAAGTGCGATTGATCGATTTTGGTAGTGGCGAGATCAAGGGAGTTGTCGCGAGAACGGGCGATGTCGTCTTGGACTTAGCGTATCGACCTGGTGCCGATGAGCTGGCGATCGCCGCAGCCGACGCTTCGATTCGCATTGTGAATGTTGCAACGTTGGAAGAAGTCCGCACGATCGCCAGTCATGCCGACTGGGTAACCGCCGTCGCCTGGAGTGATGATGGCACGCGACTGGCGTCGGCCAGCCGCGATAAATCGGCCAAGGTTTATGACGGTGCATCCGGGGAGTTGATATCCAGCTACACCGGTCACGGAGCCGCCGTGCGTGGCGTTTCCATCCTGGTTGAAAACAAACAAGTCGTCTCAGTGGGTACCGACGGCAAACTGCATCGTTGGGATATCGAAGGTGCCAAGAAGGTGGCCGAAGTCGCCATCGGCGGCGAAGGGTACAAGTTGATTCGCAACGGAAACAGGCTGTTAGTTCCGTGCTCCGACAAACGGCTGTTGAACATCGACTTGAGTAACAACACGATTTCCCAGCAATACACAGGGCACAACGATTGGGTACTCACCGTGTGCAGCCAAGCCGGTGAAACCAATGACGGCTGGATCGCCAGCGGCTCGATGGACGGCGAAGTCCGACTCTGGAACCCCGCGGACACGACACTCGTCCGCAGCTGGATCGCCAAGCCGTAATGGGGCCGTTAGGCAATGACGTCTGTGGGAACCTGACGCTCGGTAAATTTTGATCGACAACGAACTTCCTGCACCGAAAACGCTCTCGGCGGAAGCTCACGAAATCGGCCATAGTCTTCTTGACTGGCATGAGACGTTTTTGCATGGAGATCCGAAGCACAAACACTTCTCGCAATTGGACGGCGATTTACTCTTCATGGCTATCACACCAGCCTGCGGCTACACGCGCCGCGGGCCTCTCGGAAGCGACGAGGTGCCGTTGACAGATGACAATTGAAAGACCGAGCGTTTCCGCGTCGAGATATTCGACAATAGTTACCAAACTCTCGTCTTTGGTTCTGTCCAACCGGTGCGAACGAGTACGAAAATTTTCATCACGAGTTAGCTTTCGGATGCCGGGGAGTGGCTTGTTGCAGCTACCTTTTTGCTCGCCAATGACTTCCCGGTCGAACCGGGCGAACGACAGCAGAACTTTCAGCGTCAGCCGGCCCATCGAATGCGTCGTGTTGAATTGCTGAGTTACCGAAACAAAGAATACCGGCCTCTTTGTCTTCCGCTTATGGCACGTCTTCGCATTATGGCTCGGTTCGCTTTCGCCATGTGAAGACACGCAGCGGAGGCAGATTCCATAGAACCCACTGTTTGGATTCAGGATTGCCAAAGTGCCTGTTGGCGTACTTGGCGACATGGTTTCGTAGTTGATAAGCGACGAAGGTGCCGTCGTCCGCCAGGTTACGATAGATCGACTGCATGATCGATTGAGCTATCTCGGGCGACAGTGATGAAAACGGAATGCCAGAAACAATGACGTCAGGCTTTGGCATTTGATGTGTCCGTAAGAGTCGCTCCAAGCCGACAGCGTCGTCCTCCTCAACGATCAAGCGACGGTCGCTTAGTGACTGTAGCGGTTCGATAAATTCGGAGGTTTTCTCGATCGCTAAAACGCGACAGTCACATCTTGCTCGCTTCAAGATCTCCGCCGTTGTACCTCCGACCCCCGGTCCTAAATCGACTACGTTCGTTGCAGCACGAATGCAATCGCGGTCGCCAATCCAATCGAGCAAGGCCTGCGAACTGGGACAGATCGATGCGACTTGGTCGGGCGACTTCCACCATGCAGCGAAAACCGCTGATGCTTGCTGCCAGCGCGTTTGGCGAGTGGGCTGGGTTGATGCAGTATGAATGTTCATATCGTCTGAACTTGCTATGTCGTTTGCAGGTTACTGATCGCCATTTGCAACTCACTTTGATGTAGTGGTTTCGTCACAAATGAGGTCGCACCCAAATCAAAGGCACGGATGAGTGAGCAACGTTCGTTGCGTGAGCTGCACACAATGACGGGGATTTTCCGCAGACGCGCGTCGTTGGAATTGCGAATCGAGAGGATCAAATCAAACCCGTCACCACCTGGCATCTCTAAGTCGGTGATTAGCAAGTCCGGCGGAGATTCAACCGCAATCTGAAAAGCTTGCTTGCCGTTGGTCGCCACACGGATATGGTGTCCCGCAGCATGCAAAAGTTCATACAGCAGCCATCGCTGAGCTCGAGCGTCATCCGCGACGATAATATCGAGTTCGTGCTTAGATGACAGTTGCATGTCTATTGGTTGATCCATGCTGATCTCCTTACGCATGATCGTTTTACTTATCTACTTGGTCTTGAGGTCGGATTCGGGAGGACCATAGATGCGCTGCCCATCAGCGGTGAAACGACCGCCGTGAAGTGGACAGTCCCACGTCTGTTCCGCTTCATTCCAATGGACGACGCCTCCCATGTGCGGGCAGATTGGGTCGAGCCGGTGCTCGCAACCGTTCATGTCCCGGCACATCGCGGCGTGTTCGCCATCGACTTTGCCAACGCGTCCTTCACCGTCGTCAAGATCGTCCGCGCCAAACTTGGTTGCGGGCCAAACTCGTTCTGCCACGTTCGCTGTTGCAGTCGCTTGTGCGGCGATCCAGTCTTTTGAAAGCGCCAGACGGCTTGGTGATAAGATGTCCGCGAGCAGATCAGGCTTGCCTTCGATGCCATCGGCGAGCATCGTCGCGGCGGCTGTACCGAGTGTTAATCCGACACCGCTCAGTCCGGTCGCTACCCAAACGTTCTTCTTGCCAGGACCAAGACCGATCATGGGCAGACCATCAGTTGGTTCAAAGAACTCGGCACTCCAGCGATGCACGATCGCATCGACTTCAAAACGCTCGTGAGTCCAATTTTCGAGACTCTCGAATGCCTTGATGGAATCACCCGCGCCAGTTCGATGATCGCAACCGCCAATGAGAAGCAGTGATTCCGCTCTGTCGCCTAAATGCCGGACGTAGTAGTACGGCTGCGAGTTGTCCCAGTACAAGGCGTCCTCGGGGAGGCGTCGTACTTTCGCGACCAACAGATACGATTGATAAGGCGGCGTTGCGGCAAAGAGCATATTGCCGTCGGTAAAGCTGCAATGGGTGGCACAGATAACGTGCTCAAAATCAATGGAGCCGCTGCCCGCGTCCAATGATTTTGTCTTCTCTTCGGTTGGACCGGCGACTAGAGTTTTCTCGAACAGCGTCACGCCGCGATCGATCGCAATGTCTACGAGTCGATCCAGATAGCGTGCAGGATCAAATCTTGCCATGTTGTCGATCTTATAGCCGCAAACCGCTCTACTGATCGGCACCTTGTCTGACCAAGTCGCCTTGAGTCCCAGTTGCCGAGCGGCTTCGTGGTCGTCGCGCAGTTGCGTTTCGTCGCCAGAGTTCTCACTGTACTGATATGCCGGCAAGCGAATGAAATCGGTCATCCCGCTTGATCGCCGTTCGATCAAATCGATCGCAGATAATCGCATCGAAACGTACGCCTTCGCGGCCTCGATACCCACTGCGTCAATGAGGTTGCGCGGTCCCATTTCGGGGTGCGCATCAAGGTGCCCGCTACTTCCCGCTGTCGTACCGGCTCGGATTCCTTCCGCTTCGCAGACCGTAACACTGTGGCCGCGATCGGCAAGCTCAATGGCCGTGCTAAGGCCAGTGATCCCCGCACCAATGATCAGGACTCCCGTCGAATGGTTTCCAGTGAGCGACTCAAAACGCTGGTGGGCTGGTTCCTTCTTCGTCCACCAAGCATTGTGCGTGGTCAGCGGCTTCGTCGCGTTCATAAATCAGTCTCGGAGTTCGAAGGGGCAGGCTCTGCCGCCGAAAAGGCAGCTAGCGGGTCGGCGTGTACACCATCGCGAGAAATGATTCGCTCAAAATCACCTCGCAATACTCTCAACGCATATCGCTCTTCATTGATCTCAGCGGACTCGTTCAAACGCGCGGGCAACTCACCGCGTTCTGCAGCATTCACGCGGCGCGATGGGCACGCGGTTAAACGATGAACAATGAGGTACAGGTGGGTTGTGTCAGCCAGCCGCCATCGCTTCTTTGTTGATCGACACAGACAACTTGGAAAGCTTTTTGTCTGCCGATTCCTCTTCATCGATGTTTTGCTTGAGCAACTTTAGCGCCTTGTCGTAACCGAGCGCTTCGGCCCAGGTGCAAAGGGTTCCGTAAGTGGCAATCTCATAGTGTTCTACCTTCTGAGCGCACGAGATCAAAACCGCGTCCATCACAGCGGGATCGGCGTCTTCTTTCATCATTCCATCGGCTTCTTCGATCAAGCCCTTCATGGCTTCGCAGGTCTTGGCTTTGGCCGCTTTGCCAGTGTCCTCAAACGCCTGCTCGACCCGCGTCACTTGTTGCTCGGTCTCCTTCAAGTGATCCTCAAACGCCTTCTTCAGATTTTGACTGCTAGCCTTCTTTGCCATCTTGGGCAGCGCTTTCGTGAGTTGCTTCTCAGCGCTATAGACATCGCGCAGCTCGTCGTAAAAAGCGTCTGCTAGTGAATTGAGTGACATGTCGGGTTCCTCATGTGGGGTGGTGATCGCGGCTTTGATGCCGCGATTCGATCGCTCCCAGCGAGCGATCGGATGACGAGCACTCACCAGCAAATAGCGGGCCACTAAGTCATGTTGGACCGCGTCCCCATCGGGCCGCGTGAAGGTTGAATGACGCGGGCGTTGCCCAGGACGTCACGCGAATGATGTGTGCTTCGCGACCTTGCCGATCAGCACCTTGTTGTCGATCGGCTTGGACATGTAGTCGGTGCAGCCGCCCGCGAGGCAGCGATCTCGATCACCATCCATGGCGTCGGCGGTCAATGCGATGATCGGCGTTTCAATTCCGGCGGCGCGAATCTGAGCCGTCGCTTCCATGCCATCGAGAACCGGCATCTGCATGTCCATCACGATCAAAGCAAACGGCTGACCTTGCTCAATGGCAGCTTGAACGGCCGCGACGCCTTCCGCTCCATTTTCTGCAACCGCAACCTTCGCACCTGCCTTCTCCAGAAAGTGTTGACTGATGTGACGGACATCGCGGCGGTCGTCCACCACGAGCACTCGACAATTCAGGACGATTGGAAGTTGCTCGACCATCGCAACCGTCGAATCTTGTGATTCAACAGAGGGCTTTATGAGTGTTTCAGATTCAGCAATCGCGATCGGCAGACGAACACGAAAGGTCGATCCCGAACCAAGTTGACTATCGACCGAGATCGTTCCGCCCAGCATTGCCACCAATCGTTGGCTGATAGCCAGTCCCAAACCACTGCCACCGAAATTGCGAGTGACCGAAGCGTCGCCTTGGCTGAAGGGTTGAAACAGCCGCGACTGCTGTTCGTCCGACATGCCAATCCCCGTGTCCGTCACCGCAAATTCGAGCAGTTGAGCTGCCGGATTAGACTCGTCATCGACCAAGCCAACCGCTAATTCGACGCGTCCTTGTTCGGTGAATTTAATCGCATTGCCCAGCAGGTTAATCAGAACTTGACGCAAACGAGTCGAATCGGTGTCGATCGATTGCGGAACGGCGGTCGTGAAGTGGGCGTGCAACTCGTTCTTGCGATCGGCAGCACGGACTTGCATCAGCGAATCGAGGTCAGCAACCAACGCGGGCAAGTCGATGCTTCCAAGTTCGATGTCCAATTTGCCAGCTTCGATTCGCGACAGGTCGAGGATGTCGTTGATCAGTTCCAACAAGTAGTCGCCGTTGCGTTTGATGATCTGGACGCAGTTCTGATTGTCAGGGTCTTTCAGGTGCCCCAGCAACACGTCGGCATAACCCAGGATGGCGGCCATCGGCGTGCGAATCTCATGACTCATGTTTGCCAGAAACTCGCTCTTTGCTTGGTTAGCAGCGAGCGCTTTTCGCTCGCTGTCACGCAGTCGATCAAGCATCTGATGTTGCGCGGTCGTATCGGAAAAGATGACCGAGATTCCATCACGGTTGGGGTAGACGCGGCATGCAAACCAAATATCCAGCGGCGCGAAATATTCCTCCACCGCCGTTGGTTCGCCGGTTTGCATTGTCATACGAAAACTTTCTTCAAACTGCGTTCCATTGACCATTGGAAACAGGTCAAATAAAGGCTGATTCACCATCTGATCAACTGTCTTGTGCAACATCTTCGCAGCTGTCGGATTGACGTAGCGATATCGCCAATTGCGGTCGATCGAGACGAAGCCGTCGTTGATGCTTTCAAGTAAGTCGTTCATGCGTTCGTTGAAAACACGAAGTTCCTCCTCGTCGCGTTTCTGTTTGGTCACATCTTGGACAATCGCACTGACCGCCTCAACCGCGCCATTCTTTCCAACGGGGTAGTAGCTCGCGACCCACGTTCGCTCCTCTTCGCTAGCGGGAGTCTTGCCGACGATTTCGACTTCAAGTTCGGGCACGCCCGATTCAAACACTCGTTGATAAATCGGCAAAATGACATCATCCAGACAACCATTGAGCACCTCGGATGTGGTCTTGCCGATATGGGCTTCCTGAGGTGCTCCGTTGAATTCGGCGAGCTTTCGATTGATGCGAAGGAACCGCATTTCACGGTCCATCAGTGACATGCCGACGGGCGCATACTCGTAAAGCTGTTCGAGTTCTTCGCGTCGACGTTCGGCTTCGGCGGTTGCGGCCGATAACGCCGCTTCGACTTGTCGTTGCTGTTCTAAGTCTCTGACTTTTCCGACCCACTCGATCACGTCGCCGTCATCGCTGAGTACCGGTGCGGCTTCAGCAAGCGAATGGTGATAGCTATTCGTTTCGGCATTCCAGAGACGCGGTTCGGCGATGTACTTCGACTTCGTCGCCAATGCCGTTTTCGAGGTGTTCATCAGCTCTTCGCGATCGTCGGGGTGAATCGCGTTGATCCATCCGTTCCCCTGGTGTTCCGTCCAACTTTGTCCGGTAAACCGTTTCCATGACAACTGCGGTTCAATGAATTGACCAGCAGCATCGGCAGTCCAAAGCACGCTGCTCGTGCTATCGATCAAGGTCAAATAGCGGGCGTTGGCGGCTCGCAATTCACGCTCGGTTTCTAATCGCTGAACAACCTCGTCTTCTAATCGATCGTTCGTCGAGGCCAAGGTTGGAAACTGCAACATTTGAGGCATCAGCCGAACAATGGACAAAACCGTGATCCATGAAATGACTGCCGTCGCGAACTTCGCCAGCCCGGAGACGCGGTAGATCGGATACCAAAAGATGGTCGCGTCGATCAGGTGCGTGGTG
>JBGSLZ010000106.1:0-4123 GCA_041740415.1 Rubripirellula sp. | reverse complement strand
GATGACACCAGCGTCCTTGCCGAGAGGTTAGAATCGATCCATCAAAGTTGACGATTCTACCCACTGTCACCCGCCCGAAAACTCGTCCTCCAACAGTATCCATTGCTAGCAAAAAACGTCCGTAAAACGGCACCGCGCCCGTTCGTTCGCTGGAACCGAGATAGAGAGGCCAATGAGTCCCGTTCGATCCCGAAGCACTCAAGCGAATGCCGTCTTGCGGATAGGCCTTGGGAACGTCGACGGCAGTTGCTGTGCCATTCACAATCGTGACTACGACGTCGAAGTTCTCCAACCGTGTCCAATCGCCGTCAGGAGACTGAATATGGGATTGGCTGATAAATTGGACGCGAACGTCCAATTGGGCGAATGCAGTATCGGCTGTCGAACAGGCAGCCGCACCAATAAGAAGGAGAAGTCGCAAGCGCATGGGAATTTCAAGTGGGAGAACGCCGGCGTTCGTCGGACTGCGGCGATCAGTCAACCACTTGTAAAAAAGTAGCCGCTGCCGCTCTGTGTGCATCGCAAGGTTATCGGAAATTTTAAGGGCGAGCCTGCCAAAGCGTCGAGACGACAGTTTCAGTAGTCCGACGGGATGGTGCAGCGTCGGAGTCGATCGAGTCACCAGCCTTGAGTTAATTACCAGAGTCACTGATGGAAGCAGTGGTCGATCAGTCCCAGATCGTCAACTGTCTTACCCACTGCGATCTCTCAAATGAACCTAAACCTCTTCGTCGAACCGCCTGATGCGGATCCGCATGTCAGGTGGTGGGGGGAGGGTGGCCAGCAGTGGCCATCCTTACCCGATTATTCGCTATGTGTTGTGGGCGGTTGATCGGAACTTTGATCAAGGCCAGCAAGCACTTCAGACGCAGCCAATGAGACAGCGGTATTGCTCGAAGATGCAAGCCGATGTAGGTCATCACGGTATTCTTGGTGAACCCAGTTCCGACCGCCTGGGTTGTCGGTGATCATTGGAAGGAATTGTTCGGTCAGTACTTGCACCTGGGTCGCAGCGTCGCCGTCGCGAAAAACAGCGTGGTATGACTCGGTTACGATGGAACCAAAAGCCGCAGACAAGGCTCCTTCGTCTATCACGATACGGTTAGGCAAGTCTCTCACCCACATGAATGCGAGTGAGACGCCGTACAACGATGCAGCGAAGAACGCTAGCATGAGAACAAACGTCAGTGTATAAAGTCGCCTGATTCGGGTTTTCATGGGCGAGCCAACGAGTGCGTAGAATTCAATCGAATATCGAATGGCGTTAACCGCGAACCGTCCCAAGATATCGACCACACCACTAAAGCAAAGCCGATTCTGCGGTTCATCGTTTTGTTCTCCGCCGGTAGGGATAACACCGCCGACCGTAACGTGAGCAGTTTACGGCGTTAGAAACTGGAAAGCAAGCATAAGACATTGGGGGTGCCTGCATTGGTTTGATTCATCGTGCACAAATAACAATCTGACCTACCGTGTTAGTTATCGAAGAAACCGATAATCGCGTTACCAATCATTTCGTGAAAGAGAAAAATCAGGATTAAAAAAAACGCACCGATAAGAAACTTTCGAGTCGTTGCTGCCAACGCGTTTTGGGCTAGTTTTTGTGTTTCACTCGTGTTCCGCTGTTACTCACTCGTTTCCGAATCGAAGCGATCTAGACGTTCCTTGATGTAAGCAAAATGCAGTGATTGTTGATCGCGAATTTCACGCAAGACAGCCAGAAGGTCATCGTTGATGCTCATCAAAATACAGTTGCAAGTAGTTCAGTCGGATAAAGAATCCATACCGTTGCCACCGAGCCAAACCAACTAACGACACTCTTTAAAAGCGAATCGATCGATCTCGTCGTCATGGAAGCCTGCGGACCCTCAGGATGGATTCACGATTTAGCTCAGTCGCTGGGGCTGAAAACTTTCGTCAGTTCCACCAACGAGGAAGCCTGGCGATGGGCCAACGTCAAACGAAAGACCCACAAGGACGACGCCCTCAAACTCGCTCGCATGGTCGCGATGAAAGAACTCAAGCCCGTCCACATGCCATCGCCGGAGCATCGTGAGTTCCGCTCGCTCGTCAAGTATCGCAAGTCGCTTGATCAACGAGTCAACAAACTCAAGAACACGATCCGTGCTTGGTTCGTCAACCATGGCATCACGATCGACGCTGGCGACAAAGCCTGGCACACCGGACGTGAACGGATCGACTCGTTCCGCAAGTCACTGGCAAAGTGCAAGCCGAACGAACTCTGGAAAGGAGAACTCGACATTGAACTCACCCTGCTCGACGCGCTCACCACGCAGCTCGACATCGTCATCAAGATGTTGGAAACCATTGGCAAGAACGATCCACGCATCGCACGCATTCAGTCGATCCCCGGCGTGGGACCACGGACTGCTGAAATCCTCGTCAAGAAAGACACGGCCCGTCGCTCCCGTGCATTTCTTGGTTCGTCGAGTTGTCGGCTTCGTTGTCGGTTGATCCGACGCAAATTGAACCGTAGCCTGATCCCTTCCGGTCGCCTGTCATCCTCCATTGCGGCCAAAGTTTCGCTTCGGCGGAACCATTCGATAGTTCGAGCGCAGGTCTCTCGGAAGATAGCAGAAAGTTGTAGTTTGCTGGCCTCTCGATGAAGTCCCAGGTTCCCTGATGTCGTGTCATCGAGACGAACCAGAACCCATTGTAGTAGAAGTCTTCCTCCACGATACGGCCCAAAACTCCGCGTCGTTGGCCGTCATATTCATAGATTTCAACGATCTCGATTTGGAAGGGCTTTGGAGGAGCATGGTCAGCAAAAGGGGAGTCATCTGGGTGATACCATCCGTAACCACAGTCTGGACTAACGGTCAGGCGTGTTCCGATGAAGCGGTCACAGTCATCGGAAATTGTTGAAACAAAGTCGGTGATGTCATCCGCCGACCACTCATGCTCTGCAGCGACCGAAGGTCGTGTCAATCGAACAAAGAAGTCTTGTAACGTCTTCCACATCTTTATCGACGAACGGTTGAAATCACCGGGATCGCCCCCAAGACCATCCATCAGCAAACGCGCCATGGCGATCTCCGGTGCATTTCGTGGTTCGTCGTGTCTTGGTGACGGCGAATCAGCGATCATCACCAATCGCCTTGCCCAAGTATAGCGAGCGCATCTAGCCAAGCAAAAGCGATCGTCGCTTAACACTCCATGGTCGGTGTAAACGCACAAATCGCCCACGATGTGTGCAGAATGATCGACAACGCACTTTCATTTGAAAACCTTGAAACACGGATGAACGTCAGTCAGCTATCCGTTGAAAAGTACGCGCCGAGGAGTCCCACCAAACACAGGCCAACAAAAAAGCCAAGACAATACCCTACCGGCAACAGAACAAACACGAGAGTTGTGTAGCCACGCCAGTAAGCCACCGAGGACAACACCGCCGGAGTAATCAGAAGTGACGACGAAACGACGGCATCGTTCCAGTGCCCGCAGTCCCGCCAAAATTTCGGGAGCCAACGTCGCGATCGAGGGATTTCAACATCCGGAAGTTGAAAAGGCGCAATGTCCTCCTTGTGTTCTCCAATTGCGTTCGGGTCATGACCCATGATTGATCCTCATCCGAGTCTCATACGACGAACGGAACGCATCACCGGGCGGCGGTGAAATGGCAACCACTTAGAAAATGCCGACCACCGCCGCTCCGGTGCATGCGATGGTTACCCGCCGTCCGGATTCAGGCGTTGGGCGATCGATCAATTGGGTCAGTAGCGTACCGCACTCATTTCAGCGGGGCAAGATTCGGCAACGTTAGCCTTTGGCTATTTTCAGGCGTTGGAATTCCACAGGCGTTGGATGTTCAACAGGCGTCGGATCTCTGCAGGCGTTGAGTATTTGCAGGCGTCGGATGTTTGCAGGCGTCGGGTGTCCGGCTGGCCTGCGGGCGATTGGGTGGCGATCATTGCGTCGCACCTGCGGGCTTGAGTAGTCCGCGCACTATACGCGGGCAGTGCGGGTAAAGAATCCATGTAAGTCCGAGGTTTGGTGGGTGGGAGCCTTTTGTATTAAAACTGGCGACTCGGACCCGTGATGCTGGCGGGGTGTACCCGCCAGTCACATTCTTCCACTCACCAAACACTTCGGATTGCAAACA
>JBGSLZ010000105.1:0-2268 GCA_041740415.1 Rubripirellula sp. | reverse complement strand
CTGATGAGTACATTGGAGAGCCGCCGACGGACGCCGATTTCGGCGAACTCGATTTCAGGAAGGTAAATAGGGAGGTCTCGATGACGTTCGTGCTTTGGAAAACGATTCTGTTGCTGGTGATATCGAACGTCTTTATGACGTTTGCTTGGTACGCTCACCTCAAAGAGTTGAATCACAAACCCTGGCTGATCGCAGTCTTGATCAGTTGGGGCATCGCGTTCTTCGAGTATCTTATTCAGGTTCCAGCGAATCGAATCGGGTACACCGAACTTTCACTCGGCCAATTGAAGATCATCCAAGAAGTCATCACGCTGTCGGTTTTCGTGCCGTTCGCCGTGTTCTACATGAACCAACCCATGAAGCTCGATTATCTGTGGGCAGGACTCTGCCTGATGGGGGCGGTGTACTTCGTGTTTCGCAGTTAGAATTGATATTCAAACAAAATAATTCACACTGCGGTATTGAGAATCCATCATGCATTGCCAGAAACGACGCCTCGCTTACGCCGTACTACTTTTGGTAGTTGGAGTCACTTTGGGGTCGGCCTGCGTCCTCGTCCAAGGCCCATTGCCCAGTGACGTGGCCGTTACCAAATTACTGCAATCGTCATTCGGACCTGAACCGTTCTGGGCTGATCCGATCACGCAAAGTGCGAAGCATCCCTGGGTCTGGTTGACGCTGGCGATTGGCATCGGGTTGTCGTGTCTTCGCTCCAGTTGGCGTGGACCCGTTGCTATCGGCTGTGCGTTTGCGGCGGTGAAATTGTTAGACTTGATCCTGCGAGCGTCACTGTACGCACCGAAACCGATCGCGGATCTCGTGGCAGTTGCTTCCCCCAGCGATTCATCCGGCTTCCCATCGACTTTTGGTTTGGTCTACGCAGCGATCTTTGGCGGAGTGCTTTTGACGACTGGCAAACCCGGTAAACTATCGACCGCCATAGCGATGGTCACCGGACTCATGGTTGTCATCGGATCAGCTTCACGGATTGTGCTGGGCGGACACTGGACCAGCCAAATTCTGGCGAGTGTCTGCCTTGCTCTCTCTCTGGTACTTATGGTGAATTGGCTATTGGAATGGAGACGCGAAAGACCGTCCCAGAATCCGAACTTGTGAGTCCAACCTTGCCGCCGATAGAATCAAGGATGCTTTTGACGATGCTGAGGCCCAAGCCGACTCCATCGTCGTTGCCATTGCTGTTGATTCGGTAAAACCGGTCGAAAACGCGAGTGGAGTTCTCCTCTGCGATTCCTATGCCGTTGTCGCGAATTTCTACAATGGCTTCCGATGCGCCCGAAGCAAGGCGAACTTCGACCGTGCCCTCGTCAGGTGTGTATTTGATCGCATTGTCGACAAGATTGTGAAATACTTGGCGAAGTCGTTCCGTATCCGAAACGATCGTCAACTCATCGTCGATGGCAATGCTAAGGACTTGATTCTTCGCCGCCGCCCGTGGCCGCATCGCGTCAACGACTTCTTGCAATAACTGTTGCAGGTCCACAGGCTCTTCGATGCGACGCACGGCTCCAGCCTCGGTGCGTGACAACGTCAGCAGTTGACTGGTCGCCGATGTCAGTCTGTCGCATTCTTCCAAAATGCTTTGAAAACGACGGCGTGCTTCATCAGCATCGTTTGCAATGTCGATGCCCATCTCTGCCTCGCTGCGAACGACGGTGATGGGTGTCCGCAATTCATGCGAGGCATCGCCGGTGAAACGACGGACTTCGTCGAATGACTTCTCCAGCCTAGCGATCATTGAATTGATGGTGCGGGCGAGATGTCCTAATTCATCATTCGGATTGGGAATCCGCAAACGACGATCCAGACTCTCGGCTGTAATCTCGTTGCTCATGCGGCTGAGTTGCTCGACCGGGGCCAGCGCTTTGTAGGCCAAAAAGTACGACAAAGCGGCGGCGACGAATATCGACACCGGGATTGTCACGAGCAATACATGGATGACGCCCTGAAGTTCTTCATCGACGTGTTCCATATCGGCAAACAACATCAACGTGTACGAGCCTTCGGCGGTCGGTACTTGAACTCGAACACGCCGAGCGTGACCGAACTGTGGGATGTTTAACGAGTCAAAGGTAGGCTTCGGTGTTATCGCCGCAGTAAGATCCGTGCTTGCGATCTCGCTGAGCGATTGAGCTTGTGCAATGATCTCTCCGGCGGGGTTCAAGACAACGCCAGAAATCTCAACGTGCTTGCCAAACTTGCGAACCCAGAATGCGAATCGCTTCTGTGGCTGATCGCTCAACTCAGGAT
>JBGSLZ010000104.1:0-91892 GCA_041740415.1 Rubripirellula sp. | reverse complement strand
CCCCCACTCCCGACTCAACGGAAGATCGCTTCGATCCTGTCGGCGTACGACGATCTGATTGAGAACAACACCCGTCGGATTGCCATTCTGGAAGAGATGGCTCAGGCGATTTACCGGGAATGGTTCGTCAACTTCCGCTTCCCCGGCCACGAAAACGTCAAGCTCGTCGATTCACCACTCGGCCAGATTCCTGAGGGTTGGGAGGTGAAAAAGCTGAAGGACATCACCACAAAGATTGGAAGCGGAGCGACGCCAACGGGAGGGAAAGGTGCGTACAAGGAAACTGGAGTCACTCTTATTCGTAGTCTGAATGTCTACGACTACAACTTTCAGGACAAAGGCTTGGCCTTTATTGACGATGTACAAGCGGCACGACTCGACAATGTCATCGTTGAGAGACACGACATCCTGCTCAACATAACAGGAGCATCGGTCGCACGCTGCTGCATGGTTCGTTCCGATTTACTTCCAGCGAGAGTCAATCAACACGTTGCAATCATTCGCACTGACAAAACAGCGGCTGATCCGTTCTATGTCCTGTCGGCAATTAATTCGGAACAGCACAAGAACCACCTTCTTGCATTGGCACAGGGAGGAGCAACTAGGGAAGCACTGACAAAAACTACGATTCAGAACTTTGGAATACTATTGCCCCACCCGAATACGCTTACAACTTTTGCTGAGATCGCAGAAGGTCTGTTCGAGCAACGAGAGATATTGCAACGCAAGACTGAAAACCTCCGCACGACCCGTGACCTGCTGCTTCCCAAACTGATCTCCGGCAAACTGGACGTGGAAGACCTCGACATCGACACCGGGCTAACCGCCGAGACGCTAGAGGAGGTGACTTTATGAAAATTCGGAACGTGAGCTTCGAGATCATCGACGATCAAATGGCTGAAATCCTACGGCGAAAGACCGATGCACAGCGGCTTCGTTCCGTTGATGGATTCTGGCGTTCGGCCCGAGCTATCTTGCGAGCGGCCATTGTTACCGAACACCCTGACTGGACGAACGACCAAATCAATCGCCAAATCGCCCGCCGGATCAGCAACGGAGCTTTCGACGATGCCAATCTCTGAACCAAGCGACATGCAACCACGCGAGCTGCTGCAGATCGTGGCGGATTTTTTTGAGTCGGTGGGTGCTCCCTATCGGATTGTCGGTTCCATGGCAAGCATGGCTTACGGCGAGAACCGTTTCACCAACGACATCGACGTGGTCGTTGACCTACGGCTTGAACACGTCGACGCACTTTGCGAGCGATTTACCGAACCCGACTATTTTCTTGCTCGACACGCCGCCGAAGATGCGATTCGAAAACGGTTTCAATTCAACATCATCCACATTCCCGCCGGATTGAAAATTGATGTCATGCTGCCCAAGGACACAGCGTTCGCGGCCTTGGAACAACAACGGGCCAGACGACTTTCCGACCCGGATGGACTCTCGGCTTGGTTCGCCGCACCCGAGGACGTCATTCTGAACAAACTAATTTTCTTTCAGTTGGGCGGGATAGAAAAGCATCTGCGGGACATCGCCGGAATCATCAAGGTGAAGAAAGACGAACTTGATATCGCCTATATCGACGACTGGAGTGACAAGCTGAACGTCGCCAGCGAATGGGCGCTGGTCAAACAACGCATCGCGGAGTCGCAGCAATGAACACCGACTACTCCGAAGACACGCTCGTCGAACAACCGGCCATCGCCCTGTTCTCGCAGCTTGGCTACGACACGGCCAAGTGTTTCTACGAAAAAGTCGGCACCAGTGATGCGACGCTGGGACGGGAAACCACCGAAGAGGTCGTGCTGGTTCCGAAGCTGCGTTCGGCGCTCGAGAAGCTCAATCCCGATCTGGACGATGTTAATGGCAAAGGGGAAGCGATCAATCTGGCCATCGAGGAACTGACCCGTGATCGTGGTGCGATGAGTCTGGTGCAGGCGAATCGTGAGGTCTACAAGCTGCTCAAAGATGGCGTGAAGGTCGCTTTCGAGAACGACGAAGGCGAAGAGACCGACGAGACGGTTCGGGTCATCGACTGGAACGATCCCGAAAACAACGACTTCTTTCTCGCTTCGCAGTTCTGGATCACATCACCGAGCGGCATCTACAAGAAGCGTCCCGACCTGATCGGCTTCGTCAACGGTCTGCCCCTGATCTTCATCGAACTCAAGAAGAGCCACGGCAAGATCGAACACGCCTACAAGCACAACCTGAAAGATTACAAGACCACGATTCCGCAGGTGTTCTGGTACAACGCCCTCGTCATCCTGTCCAACGGCTCGCAGGCGAAGGTCGGCAGCATGACGGCAGGCTGGGAACACTTTGCCGACTGGAAACGAATCAATGCCGAAGGCGAACACGGCGTCATTTCGCTGGAGACGCTGATCCGCGGCACCTGCGGCAAACAGCAACTGATTGATCTGGCCGAGAACTTTACCGTCTTCGATGAGTCAAAAGGGGGCGTGGCCAAGATCACAGCGAAGAATCACCAGTACCTCGGCGTGAACAACGCGGTCGACGCTTTGGCGGAGATCAAAAAAAACCAAGGGCGACTCGGCGTGTTCTGGCACACGCAGGGCAGCGGCAAGAGTTTCTCGATGGCGTTCTTCTCGCAGAAGGTGCTACGGAAGGTGACCGGCAACTGGACGTTTCTGGTAATCACCGACCGGAACGACCTGGATTCGCAGATTTACAAGAACTTCGCCAATACGGGCGTCGTGACCGAGGACTGCCAAGCCGAAAGCGGTGCCCACCTGAAACAACTTCTCAGTGAAGACCATCGCTTCATCTTCACGCTGATTCAGAAGTTCGGAGTAAAGCCGGGCGAGAAATACCCCAAGCTGTCCGACCGTAGCGACATCATCGTGATGACCGACGAAGCCCACCGCAGCCAGTACGACACGCTGGCTCTGAACATGCGGAACGCTCTGCCCAACGCCGCCTTCATCGGCTTCACCGGCACACCGTTAATGGCGGGCGAGGAAAAAACCAAGGAAGTCTTCGGCGATTACGTCAGCATCTACAACTTCCAGCAGTCGATCGAGGACGGGGCGACGGTGCCGCTGTTCTACGAGAACCGAATCCCCGAACTGCAACTTGCCAACGAAAACTTCAAAGGGGATTTGGAGGCGTTGGTCGACGCGGCGGAACTGGACGAGGAACAGGAGAAGAAACTGGAGCAAGAGTTCGCCCGTGAATACCACCTGATCACGCGCGACGACCGCTTGGAGAAAGTGGCCGAAGACCTTGTGTCGCACTTCATGGGCCGTAAACAAAGCGGCAAAGGCATGGTCATCTGCATCGACAAGGTGACCGCGGTGAAGATGTACGACAAGGTGCAGAAGTATTGGAAGGCGTACCTCGGCGGACTGAAAGCCCAACTGAGTGCGATGCTAACGGTTCAGCGACACGGCAACATGGTGACCGGCCAGATTGTAGATGCGTTGGCTCTTAGTGCAGAGCAACCCGCCGACTACAACGCGGGCAAGCGGCAGGAGTTGCAGAAACAGATCGACTTCATGGAAGCAACCGACATGGCTGTAATCGTCTCGTCGGCGCAGAACGAAGTCGACGATTTCAAGGCCAAGGGACTGTACATCGAACCGCACCGAGTCCGCATGGTCAAAGAGGACATGGAGACCAAGTTCAAAGACGCCAACGATCCGTTCAGGCTGGTCTTTGTCTGTGCGATGTGGCTGACCGGGTTTGACGCGCCGACGGTCTCGACGATCTATCTCGACAAACCGATGAAGAACCACACCCTGATGCAGACCATCGCCAGGGCGAACCGAGTCTTCAAGGACAAGCACAACGGCTTGATCGTTGATTACGTCGGCGTGTTCCGAAATCTAGAAAAGGCGTTGGCAATCTATGGTTCATCCGCTGGCGGCGGAGTCGACGACGGCGAAAGCCCGATCGAGAAGAAAGAAGAATTGGTGGAAGATCTGCGACTGGCAATCGCGGAGGCGGTCGATTTTTGCAAAGAACGCGGCGTCGACTTGGATGCGATCCTCAAGGCAGATGGTTTCACGAAAATCGCCTATCTCGACGACGCCGCGACCAGTCTGGTCGACAAGCAGGTTGAAGATGCCGTCGACGATGCGGTCGAGCAGGTCATTATCAACGACGACTTGAAGAAGAAGTATCTCTTTCTCGCCAATCAAGTGCTTCGACTCTACAAGGCGATCCTGCCGGATCCATCGGCGAATGAGTTCGCGCCGATCAAGACGTGCCTCGCGGTCCTCGCCGACAAGATTCGCAACTTCACCGAAGAAGCCAACATCGACGAAATCATGGATCAAGTTGGCGACCTGCTGGACGAGTCCATCGCCACCAAAGGCTACGTGATTCACTCAACGGAATCGACATCGTTACTGGATCTCAGATTGGTTGATTTCGATGCACTCAAGGCTCACTTCGAGAATGGTCGAAAGCGAACCGAAGCGGAAAAACTGAAGCGAGCAATTGGTGCCAAACTGCTAAGCATGGTAACGCTCAATAAAACACGAACGGACTTGATGGAGAAGTTCAAGACGCTGATCGAAGCGTACAACAAGGGAATGGACGTGAACGGCTTCTTTGCCAAGTTGACGGACTTCGTAAAAGAACTCAGCGCGGAAGACCAGCGTGGAGTGGCTGAGCAACTGACCGAAGAAGAATTGGCCCTGTTTGATATTTTGACCAAGCCCGAGTTCGACATCACCAACAAAGAAAAGACAGAGGTCAAGAAGGTCTGCCGCATGCTGCTGCAAACGCTCAAGGAAGCGAAACTGGTCCTCGACTGGCGAAAGAAGCAACGCACCCGTGCCGACGTCTACACCACGGTGAAAACGGTCCTCGACGAACTCCCCCGAGCCTACACACCGGAACTGTATCAGCAGAAATGCGACACGGTGTACCAACACTTCTACGATTGCTATCAGGGCGAGGGACTCAGCATTTACCTGGAAGACTAGCTAGTGTCTGTCCGGAAATTGGTTAGGGGCCCGGTTTTATGCGACGGCGGTGCGGCTTTGGGTGGCGAAGATCTGCGATGAGCGATCATGGAACCCGGGAATTCGCTCGGTTGGGTACGTTCATCAACCAACTTTTGACGTTCGCGCGCAGCGATCCCCAGGAGCGGCGTCGAGCAACTTATTTCATTGCATCGTCGGCTACGCAGCAAGGCGTCGACTCTGCGCCGCCGCGGTACGTGCATGATGTTGCGACAGCAGAAGTTTACCTAGCGTATGGATGTCGCGACCCAGAACTGCCAAGCCGAAGTGCGGCATTCGTGTCTGGCCCCATTTGCCGGGAACCGGCCCTTCGGGTGCATCGCACAAATGGGGTCAGACACTTGTTTTCCGCACGCTCTCTAGCATCTGAGCGGTGATCGCGACGGACTCGCCATCAATGGTGTGTGGTCCCATGAACGAATGAAAACGCAGGGCCACATCTGCTGACAAGATCAAGTCGCGAAGTGATTCGGCGCTGCCGAATGGCAAGATCGGATCGATGCGTCCGTGCGACTGAAACACGCGACAACTTTTGAGTCGCGACAAGCCCGCCTGCCATTGAGATTGGCAAACCAGCGTTCCTGAAAACAACAGCATCGCTTCCGGTGGTGTCACCGATCCTCGAACCGCGACATCCATCGCCAACATCGCGCCTTGTGAAAATCCGCCGATCACCCATGGAGTCGCATCACCGGCAAGGTCCGCTTGAACATTCTCGATCGTCCGACAGAGTGCATCGCGCGCGGTGTCCATTCCGGGCGGCTCTTTGTCATGAAGTTGGTCGAACCGAGATGCCTGAACGGCCTGCGCGAGTTTGGCCATATTGATCGGCCACCAAGCCCGCGCATCGGGCATCCCGATGTCGGCAAGCGAATGGGGTGCATCCGGAAAAACAAAGCGAAATGATTTCGCCGCATCACCGAGCATCGAAATCCACTCGCCTGCTAGCGGCGCCAAGTCGTCATAAGACGCCCCATAGCCGTGACAAATCACGACCGCGATTTTCGGGTCGGGCCCGCCATCGACAACGATGCAGTCGAGCGGGTCGATATGGATTCGGCGGGCATTGGGCATCGATGGCGCAGGCTCGTGCGGGGCGTGAAGTTTGCGGGCTCGCCCGTTTGGTCAAAGATCCAGTGTGGTCAAGGATGGCGTGCTTTGGCACCCCACACGGCGTCGAGTCTGGCGTCACGTCCGCACGTCCAACGATAAAACTTGTACTTCGTCGGATTCTTCTCGTAATAATCTTGGTGATAGTCTTCCGCAGGATAGAACGTGGTCGCCTTGGTGATATCCGTTCGCACTCTCGCCCCCAACTCTTTAGCAACTTGATCTTTGGTTTCTTCAGCGAGTTTCTTCTCGCTTTCGTCGCCATAGAAAATCGCGGATCGATATTGGCCACCCTCGTCACAAAATTGTCCGTTCGCTTTGACCGGGTCGATGTTGTGCCAAAACAGCCACAACAATTGCTCGTAACTGACCTGCGCCGGATCATAGGCGATCTGCATGGATTCGATGTGTCCGGTCAATCCCGTTTTGACGGCTTCGTAGGTTGGATTCTTCGTGCGACCACCGGTGTATCCGGATGTCGTTGAGATCACACCCGGCATCTTGTCGAACACCGATTCCATGCACCAAAAACATCCGCCCGCAAAAATCGCGGTCGCAGTTGCGGGTTTTTCGGTGGACGATTGTTGTGAAGTCGGGGTTTCAGCGGCCGCTGTCAACAACCACGAAAAAACCAACAACGGCAGGACGGCGAAAGAAATCTTGGTGGGCATGGCAACACCTCTGTCAGGCAATTCTCGATGAATGAGGGAGCAGAAACCGGCTCCACCATGATAATTGCTTTGTCGAGGCTCGCTCCGCCGATCAGACTGTCGCCAACTTATTCGGCGTTCGCCAATCAACGATGTGGATTTCGACTTTGCGAAAGCCGCGAAAATCGTTGATCACAGGACGATAGGCGATGTCGATCGGGCCATCGATCGCGTTGAGTTCGTCGCACCATTCGCCGCTGCCGAACGCGACGGCTCGAATCACTTTGCTGCCCTGACGCAAATTGACCGTCAGATGCTGTTTCGTCTTCCCCATCAGGCTGGCGGGCGCGTCGAGCCGAACGCCGCTGCAGCACAGCACGGGACGAGGATTGCCGGCCCCGAACGGTGCCAACATCTCCATTTGCTGAACCGATTCCAAGTTCAACTGGCCAAACGGCGCCTCGGCATCGATCCGAATTTCGGGCACGATTTCTTTGTCGGCCCATTGCTGGGCAACCGCCTCGCAGAAGTCGCCGCGAAACGCCGCCAATTCGCGTTCGTTGATTGTCAGTCCCGCCGCCGCCTTGTGTCCGCCGAATCGCACCAGACGTTCGCTGCACTGGGACAACGCCTCGTACAAGTCGATGTTCGTTCCGCCGACACGGCCCGATCCGACGGCTTCGAGTTTACCGGCTGAGTCCAATGAAATGACCAACACCGGCTTGGCATACTTTTCAGCCAACCGTCCGGCGACCACTCCGATCACACCCTGGTGCCAGCCGACGCCCGCCAAAACTAAAGCCGCGTCACCTTCGATGTCGAATTCGGCTTTGGCTTGTTTTTGAGCCGCCAAATAAACGCTTCGCTGCAGCGTATCGCGGCTGTTGTTGAGTTCGTGAATGTACTCGGCCAGCGCCTTGGCACGATCACCGGCTGGCGTCGTCAATAACTCGACCGCCAATTGAGCTTGCCCGAGTCGACCGGCCGCGTTGAGTCGCGGCGCGATTGCGAACGCGATCGATTCGGTGTCGAGAGTCTGGTTGCCATCCAGATTCAAAATCTTCATCAACTCGAGCAGCCCCGGGAGCGGCTCGGCGCGCAGCATCTTTAAACCGTGCTCGACCAAGATGCGATTTTCGTCCAACAGCGGCACCACATCCGCGACCGTGCCGATGCCGGCCAGCGCCAACGATTGCATCAGATATCGACGCAGCGGTTCGGTGACTTTCTTGGACCCGCACATGTCTTGGCAGATCGCCCAAGCCAGCTTGAACGCGACGCCGGCGCCACAAAGTTCACCGAACGGATAAGCAGTGCCCGGCAATCGCGGATGAACGATCGCTTCGGCATCGGGAAGCTCATCGCCGATCGTGTGGTGGTCGGTGATGACCAGCGTCACACCGAGTTCGCGGCATAGTCGGGCGTGGGCGACGGACGTGATTCCACAATCAACCGAAACGATGACCTTCTTGCCACGCGCCGCCAATTTGCGAATCGCGTCCTCGTTCAAGCCGTAGCCGTCTTCGAGACGGTTGGGGACGTAGTAGCTGACATCCGCGCCTAGCAATCGAAACCCGTTGACCAGAATCGCCGAGCCGGTCATGCCGTCGCAGTCGTAATCGCCGTAAATGACGATCGGGGACTTCGAGCGAATGGCTGCGACTAAGATCTCGGTCGCTCGCGGGACACCGGGCAGCATCAACGGATCGCGAAGACCCATCAGCTTGGTGTCAAGAAATTGCGATGCGCCGTCAGCCGTATAGACGCCGCGGCTGACCAAGACCTGAGCAACGACGGCGGGCACTCGGGCATCTCGCATCAGCATTTCGATACGAGAGGCATCGTGAGGAACGATCCGCCATTGTCGCTGCATCCGTGACTCCGATTTTTGGACGAATCTTGGCTCCCGTAACCGCAGCCGCTACTTCTTCTTTTCGTTGTGCCAAGTGTGCTTTCGCAACCGGGCGCTGTACTTCTTCAGCCGCAGCTTTTCGCCGCCCGGCTTGCGTTTGAGCGAATAGTTGTAATCGCCGGTTTCTTCGCAAACGAGGAAGATCGTTTCCGGTTTCTTCTTGCTCTTGGACATCGGTCAAATCTTCAGGGAACGGTTAAAATTGAATGTTGGTTGAGTTGGGCCCGGGATTATGGCAGGCAATGACCCGTTTGGGCAAGCCTCTTATTGACGGGGCCAGCCGATTACTGCTGGAGCCCGTAAAGTAGCAGATTTGCGACAATTTTGGCGGCATCCTCGGTCCCGTACCCCGGACATTGCACCGAATTGGGACTCTCCAATGCACAGCTCAAGTCGAGCGGCGAGAAAAACACCGCCTCCACGTCGTTCACCATCGCCACCTCGATCAGCGGTCGTCCAATCCGCTTCCCCACCCCCCGACCGCCATCGGCCGGCGTCCGGATCGTGACATTGGACACATCAAATCCACCGCTGGCGTTCAAAATCGGGTGGTCATCCGCGATCGCGTGCAGCGGCGAATCGGGAAAAATCCGTTTCAGCTCGCGACGAAACGCTTCGGTGAACCCGTCTCCGCCGCAAACCGAGCTGCCCAAAATCATCCCGTCGTTCTCGACAAAATCACGCAGCACCTTTCGCTGGGGGTCATCGAGCGTGAAGTCCGTCCGCCCGTGAATCCACAGAAACTGCACGTCCGACAGAGCCTTCGAATCGAAGCCGACCGGTTCGGCCGCGACGCGAATCGAAAGCGGCACCCGCGAACTGATCAGCGACGCCGCGTTGGGAAGTGCTCGACGAGCTTCCTGGCCACCCGCGTCGATGCCCAACGCCGCCAACTGAATCGTTCCCCGCGTGAGTTCAACATCGGACTCGCCGCCGATCACGAATCGACTCTCAAGCTTGTCCTTCAGTTCCCGGCCAGTCGCGTAGGCAATCACGTTCTCGCCCAAGCGAACTGCGGTGTCCACTTGAGCCTGAGCAGCCTGCGATTGCGCGGGCCCAGCACTCGCCGCGCGACGAAACAGCGAATCACTCAGCTCCCATCGGCACGACAAACTTCGCGGGCTGTAAAAAACGCTCGTTCGACAACAGGCTTGAACTCCGTACATCCAGAAGTCTTCGCCCATCATCATCGGGTCGACCTTTCGCTCGGCAAACCAGACCGGGTGATCGGGCGGTAAACGATCGAGAGTTTGACCGTCGAACCATTCACTGCAAAGTCGATTGACGCTGCGCTCGAATCCGCTCGCATCGCCGCATCCATCGCCACCATCGGCCTCGAACAGAATCGTGCCGCCCTGATCCAGGTACTTACGTAGATTCTCCGCCGTGTCGTCGGACAGCGACAGCGGCCGGTTGCCGCTGATCACCAGCACGGGCGTTTGCAACAAGTCCGCCAGCCCCGCCGATTCGCTGTCGATCGTTTGCCAAGTCAAGTCGCGGCCCCATTCGCGTTCGACATGCCGAACGAGCTGGCGCATGCCGTCGGGATGTCGCTTCCATAAAGTCGACGACTCGGTGTCGGGGTAACGCAACCGACCAACAACGACTTGCCGCTTTCCTTTGCTCAAGAACAACAACGCGAACGATGTCGCGACCGCTTCCGGCTCCAACGGCCCGCTGCCTTTCCAGTAACCCAAGAACTCGTCCTGCAACGCGATCAACCGCTCGGCACCGACTCGATACCAATCGTGCTCGCCGATGAACCGTCGACCCGACAAACGGCCGACCCGCTCGAGCGCATAGATGTAATAGTAAAACGTCATCAAGTTGCCACCCGGATTGACCTGCGTCGAGAAGTTGCGACCAAGCCACGTCAATCCTTCTTCGACCGCATCCTTCTCGTCGAGATCCCCACCACAGCACCGAACCTGATCACCGACGATCGACGAAGTGCGTCCGCCCAACCGACCTCGCGAGATGATGATCGAAGCAACCCCCGCACAGGTCATGCTGCCCGAAACGTCACGAGTGTTGTACGACCAGCCGCCTCCGCTGCGTTGCCGTCGCACCCAGTAGTCCATCGCCAGCTCGAACGTCTTCGGGTCGACTTCAATGCCACGTTCCTCCGCCGCACCAAGAGCCAACAGCGCGAACTGAGCATTCGATGGATCGCCGGGACCGCCCGCGCCGCCGCGTCCGCTGCCGTAATTCCAAGCACCCACCGAATCAGGATCCACTCCCGCGGTCAATTGCGATGCGACCAGCCACTTAACATTGCGACGAATGCGAGGCAAATCGCCCGCAGCACCCAACTGACAATAAACCAGCGTCTGTAGCGCGACCGAGTAAGTTTCATCAGGCTCGAACGATCGCAAATACTTCATCGCCCGCGCGACCGCGGGATCATCTTTCTCGATGCCACAGTTGAGCAGTGCTAGCGTGCAAAGTGCCGACTGGCCGCAAGAATAGCCGGCGAACTCGTCCCAACCTCCGCGTTCGGTTTGCATCTTGCGAAGATAGGCAACGCCTCGATCAATCGCCCGCTGAACGCCGGCGGCGCTAACGTCGGCTCGGACTTCCATCGCTGGAACGAGGACGCACAGCATTGCAAAAATCAATGTGGCGACGAACTGAAGTGGACTTCGCGATCCGTGTCGTATCGCCATGGGTCGCTGCTTGAGTCTAAGATTGATCCTCACCATCACTGGCCGTTGCGCTTTCGCAAAGGAATGTTTGAATTCAATCATGAGCGGTTCTACTCCTCCTGTACCTGATCCACCCGCACCGGCTCGCAACCTGGGCGATGTGCTGCGCGAGTTCGCCGACCACCAGAAAACGATGCGAGCGGAACTCGCCAAAGTCATCGTCGGGCAACACGATGTCATCGAACAACTGCTGGCCGCCATCTTCACTCGTGGCCACGTTCTGCTCGAAGGCGTGCCCGGCCTCGCCAAAACGTTGATGGTCAGCACGCTTGCCAACATCCTGGATGTCTCGTTCAAGCGAATTCAGTTTACCCCCGACTTGATGCCTTCGGACATCACGGGCACTCAAGTTCTTGAAGAAGACGAGCACGGACGTCGCAGTTTTCGATTCGTCGAAGGCCCGATCTTCACCAACGTGCTGTTGGCGGACGAGATCAACCGCACGCCACCCAAAACGCAAGCCGCGTTGCTCGAAGCGATGCAAGAACGTCAAGTCACCGTAGGCCGCGAAACCTACGATCTGCCGCCACCTTTCTTCACGATCGCAACGCAAAACCCGATCGAGCAAGAGGGCACCTATCCGCTGCCTGAAGCACAACTCGACCGGTTCATGTTCAACATCAAGGTCGGTTACCCGTCGGCATCCGAAGAAGAACAAATCTTGGCGTCGACCACGCGCGGCGAAACACCTGCGGTCAACAAAGTGCTATCCGCCAAAGCGATTCTGAACGTGCAACGATTGGTTAGCAGCATCGCGGTCAATCCGTTCGTGATTCGTTACGCGGCGATGTTGGTTCGCGCGACCCGACCGGCTGATGAAACGGCGCCCAAGTACATTCGCGAGCTTGTCGATTGGGGCGCCGGCCCACGCGCCGGTCAGAATCTGATCGCCGGCGCCAAAGCGCTCGCGGCAATGGACGGTCGATTCAGCATCGACCCCGACGACATCAAACGAATCGCCGTTCCGGTGCTACGACACCGGATCGCTACCAACTTTCAAGCCCAAGCCGAGGGCATGAACACAGACGCAATCGTCGCCCGCCTGCTCAACGACATCAAACCACCCGAGCCAGAGAAAATGGTGCGAAAATAGGCGTGCTTGTCGGCGGAACCAGTTCGATTGCGTGAATTTAGAACCCTTCGCCTGGACCTTGGGGAACGGCGTTCTGGCCGCCCATACCCGCGGCGAAGGTCATCATCGCTTGTTGGAACATCGCCATCGCCGCTTGATCGAATTCCTGCTGGGTCGTTGCCGCGAGCAAGCTGTCGAGCGCGACGTTGACGGGTGTGGTAAGGGTCTTCATCATTGCGGCGGATTCGGGTTGGCTAGCTGGATGCATCATGCTCTCGAACGCTGCCGATGACTCCTTCATTTTTTCGAGCAACCCGTCTTTGTTGGAAACCCACATTTCGACGAACTCGCTTGGCAACCATCGTCCGGCGTGAAGCACCAGCTCGATCGTCTCGGTTCCCCCGCCTTGCTTCGGTGTCGTGATCATTCCACTAGTCGCGCTCGTTTGCTCAACCACGATTTGACCAAGGAATCCATCGACGGCACCGGCCGGAGCAAGCGGTAACAGATCCTTCGCGTGCGCCCCCAAACGCGGTAAGTGATAGTTCACCAGTTCCGTAAACGTTGAATCGGGAATCGACTCGATTCCTTTGGAAAGCGACATCCATTCATAAATCACGCCAACGCCCGGATCGTATCCTTGTTGGATCATCGGCAACGCGTTCGGCGGAAGGCTAGCAAGCAGTGAAGAACCGAGCACAGACTCCTTCTTCGTCGTCAGCACTTCAAGCAACTTGACGATCATCTTTTCCATCGGCGCGTTTTGCGCGGCATAGGTCTTCATGATGGGACGATAGAGATCGCGAAACTCTTGGCTGTCGAGTTGCGATCGCAGATCGTCAGGCAGGCAATACCAAACCACTTCCAGATGCCCCGCGAGTATCTGCGCCTTCATGTAATCAAACTGCTGTTGCAGTTTTGGATCGCTGGGAAACGTGTCCATCACGCCGATCTCGGGCGCAGCGGGCGCTAGCACATTCCCAATTCGATTCGGCGGTTGATAGTTGGATGCGGCAACCGGACTCGATGCAGCCGCGGTAGTCCGCGGAGCCATCGGCCCACCGACCTTGGCCTTCTCAAACAATTGCTTTGCCAGTGCTCGGCTCTCGTCACTCAAGCGACTAATGGGAACGGAAACGGTCGTTCCGTTGGCACGGCGCAGCACGAGATTGGTGCCATCGACGCCCTCGTACTGGGCATCAATCTTGAAACCGCCCGTCGCGTCGCTCCAGATTTCCGCTCGAACGGGGCAAGACGAAAAGAATCCAATCAGGAGTGCTGCTGCAAGAAATGGAAGACAACGGAAGCGAACGATTTGCGATCTCATGAATGGCCTCGTGATTCAGAAACGAAAAATACTGGCCTTCGCCGATATGGAACCTAGTCGCACACCGGGCAACTCAAGTGTGCTCGATATTGAAGGCTGAATCTACCATCCATCGAGGCGCTGAATGACCTAAATCTTACACCGGCACACAAATCACCTCTGAACGAGAAGCGAAACTACCACTTGGTCTGCTCGTACAGCAGTTTTGCTTCGTCGTGGCCCGGAAAGACCAGCCCCGTGTCGAGGGTCTCTTTGAGCAGTTTCTGGGCGGCGGCACGGTTTTCACCAGCCAACAAAATCTTGGCGGCATAGCACGAGCTTTCGACGCTCAGTTGGCCACCGAGGAGCACCTGTTGAAGGATGCTTGCTGATTCAAGTTGACCGCCATACTTGTGCAGGATCCAAGCCAGCGTCATCGCCGCATTGCGACCGGCATCGGTTCGCAAATCTGGCTGTAACTTCGTCGCCAACTGCGCGTACTGAATGCCTTGGTTTTCTTTGCCGTCCATGTTGGTCAGCACGAGCGCAAGTTCGATGATCGCGGCAAGGTTGGCGAGCGATTCTAAATGAACGGACTCCAGCAGCTTCTTGGCGTCCGGAAAGTCCTTTTCGTAGCGTGCCACGAGTGCCAGCAGCAGCCGTGATTCGATCGAGGACTTGGACACGCTGTCGGCTTGCTGAGCACATTTCTTTGCCAGCGTCAGATTCCCGCTCTCCAGCGTCCACTGGGCAACCATGATCTGCATGGCCCGTTGGACATCGGCATGTTTGCGACTGACCTCCGGAACATAAACGCTCAGCAGCCACTGGGCCGTCATCTACTGAGCGGCCACCGTCGGACTGTGCAACGAGGCGCAGCACAGCGTCACGCAAATCGCGGAGACGAAGTGGCGAGCGAGTTTCGCTAGCCTGAAATGAAGCTGAGACAAGGAATTGAACAGCTTTGCGTCTTCGTTGTACTCGAACTCGAACAAAACGTGCACCACACAATCCGAGTCCAAACACCAACATCGTCGTCGGTTCAGGAACCGCGATAGCGTTATAAAACAGCCGGACATTGGCATTGCTGTCCTGCATTCGCGAGAAAACTTGTCACGCAGGTTTCCGTCAATTGCAGACGCTATCCAGCACTACGCAAATTGCCACAGCGTTCAAACCAAAATAGTCTGAAAAATCACCTGCGGAACGACGAAACTAAGCCGGTGTTCTTTGCGAGACTGTTCTTTTGAGGGTTCGGTGAGTCCGTCGGGCACTTCGTGTCGAACTTCGCGACGCACTCTACAGGGATTTCTCGGGCGACATCGAGAAGGCCATGCAGAACGGAGCGATGCTTGGCATGTCACAACCCCAGCTCCAGCGTTCATGCGATGATTTCATCGATGACTTTGCCACCGAACTGACTCAGTTGCTTGAAACGTCCGGCGTGGTAGTAAGTCAGCTTGTTGTCGTCGAGTCCGAGCAGACGCAGCAGTGTCACATGAACATCGCGCAGCGGATGCACGCACTCGACCGCTTCGGCGCCGACTTCATCCGTCGCACCGATCGTATGTCCCGCCTTCACTCCGCCGCCGGCGAACCACATCGCCATGGCCTTGGCATTGTGATCGCGACCGTATGACTTCCCGCCGCCACGCAACCCGTTGTCCGGTGTTCGTCCGAACTCGCCACAGAAGAACACCAACGTATCTTTGAGCATGTCACGTCGTTTCAAATCTTTTAGCAACGCCGCGATCGGCTGATCGACGCTGCGGATCAACGATCCGTGCGCACGCTCGATGTAGTCGTGCGAATCCCAATTGCCGCCATAAGCCTGCACGAATCGCACACCCTTCTCGACGAGCCGACGAGCCATCAAACACTTACGTCCAAACGAATCCGTCTTCGATTGACCGACCCCATACAGGTCCAGCGTCGCCGAGTCTTCGCCTTCCAAATCCAGCACGCCCGGTACTTCGGTCTGCATTCGATAGGCCAGTTCATACGAGTTCATCCTCGCGAGCAGATCGCTGCGTGACTGGTGATCGGACAAGTGTTGCCGGTTCAACGTCGCTAAAAGATCCAAGTTATGTCGTTGTTGTTGACGCGTGATCCCGTCGACGGGATTCAAATCCAAAATCGCGCTGCCCTCGGGGCGAAGCGGGGTGCCTTGAAAGTCCGCGGGCAGAAAACCGTTGGACCAATTCGATGCGCCGCCCTGCGGATAACTGGTTTGCGGCAACACTACAAACCCGGGCAAATTCTGGTTTTCGCTGCCCAATCCGTAGGTCACCCACGATCCCACCGCCGGATCGCCCCCGAATTGATTTCCCGTATTGATGTGGTAACAAGCCGTCGGATGATTGACCGACTCGGCCTGCGCGCCTCGATAGAAACAGATGTCGTCGACGCAGTCCTTCAAATGCTCCCAAGGTTCGGCAATGTCCGCGCCACATTCGCCCGCCTTGATGAACTCGAACGGCGATTTGACAAAGTATCGCTTGCCTGACGACATCGCGCTCTCCATCTCACCGTTGCGAACAAACTCCTTCAAGTGCTGTTGTGACAACATCGGTTTCGGATCGAAGGTATCCATGTGCGACGGACCACCTTCCATCATCAAGAAGATGCACCTTTTCGCTTTGGCAGGAAAGTGCGATCGGTCGGGCACCGGTCGAATCGGTTCCGCGAACGCATCGTCGGCCAACAACGACGTCAGCGCGATCGATCCGAGCGATGCGCCAAGTCCATAAAGAATATCGCGACGGCTTGACTGAATGATGGGGAGCATGGAACGGCAGTCTAATCCAGGTAGGCAAATTCGTTGCTGTTGAGCAGTGTTAGACACACATGCGACAAACCTCGCGTTCGAGCGTCGACTTCACTTCGTTGCAAATCGGGCACGTAATGTCGATAGGCGGGCATGACTTCGACGAAGTCATAAGGCTCACCCGTCTTTTCGGCCATCACGGTTCGTGTCACTTGGGCGGGGTAGTCTCGCGAGCCCGGTTCGACCGCGCTTTCTTCCAATGTTGCTGCGGTCCATCGCAACATGCAAGCGTCCGATTCGACATCGTTGGCATCACGGCCGAAAACCAATTGAAACGCACGGCGGATGGCGGCCTTGTCGCTATCACTCTCAATGATGGCTCGGCTGGCCAACGCCAAGGCACGATCGTTGACCTCTTGGGAATTGAGCAACGTGAGTGCTTGCGGTGCGACGGTTGACGTTTCACGAAGCTCGCAGGACTTGTCGGAACCCGGTTGATTGAAACTCTCGAAGAATGGATCGCGAAGGCCACGAATCTTTTCCGTGTACAGGCTGCGCCGATTGCGGTCGCCCGGCATCGCATCGGGTTCATAGACGGACGCCGCGCCGCCCATGATCTGACGCGGCTGCAACGCGACTTCCATGTTGATGTCGGGGCGACACGGCACGCCCCCCACTTCGCGATTGAGTTCGCCGCTGCACGACAACATCGCGTCGCGCATTTCTTCCGCGGTCAAACGTCGGGCTGCGAAAGCGGCGTAAAGCTGCTGCGTGGGATCGATCTCCGCGAGTCGAGTCGGATCGGGATGCGTGGCACTGCGTCGGTAAGCGTCCGAGGAAACGATCAAACGATTCAACTGACGGATCGACCAGCCGTGATCCATGAACCACTGAGCCAAATGGTCCAACAATTCCGGATGCGTCGGGTGCCCGCCGGTCGCGCCGAAATTGTTTGGGTTTGCCGCTAACCCTCGACCAAAATGCCACGCCCAAACGCGATTGACTATCACCCGAGAAGTCAACGGGTTTGTCTTGTCCGTGATCCAACCAGCCAGTGCCAACCGCCGCGCATCGCGTCCCGCCGGAAACTCGATCGCGTCCATCTTTCCGATTGTCTGCGCCGCGCTGATCGCGCCCGGCACCACCGGATCACCCTTTGAAAACACGTCGCCGCCATTGGAGATATTGTCTTCGGGTATGTCGCCCTCTTTCCAATGATTCCCAGGTTCCCTGAGTCGTTCGGCTACGTTGGCTCGCTTGATCGTCTTACCGGTGTAGACCGAATAGGCGATCGGGTTCGCCTTATCCAATTCCCATCGATGGCGACTAATGTTCTTTTGCAGCCTCGACATCGACGCTTCGTCACCCGCCGACAAATTGTTGTCGCCCGTCTTCACCATTTCTTCGTTCTTGCGGTTCGATGCGATCGACTGATTCAGATCGTTCAATTGCTGTTGGTAAGCATCGATCTTCGCGGTCGTCCACTGAGTGGATCGCTGCGAAGATCGCAAATTTTCCGAGTCTAAAAACGCGGCGTCACTCTCGGCGAACTGAGTGGTTGAGAACACAGCCATCATGCTGTAGTAGTCGCGAGTCGGCAACGGATCAAACTTGTGATCGTGGCACTTGCAGCATTGCAGGGGATGAGCCAAGAGCGTCTGGCCGACCGAATCAACCACATCGTCGAGCCACTGTTGCCGAGTGACCTGGAACACGCTCATCGAAGTTTGTTCCCATGGACCCATGCGAAGGAAGCCCGTCGCGATACGATTCTCCGAGTCCGACGCATCCATCTCGTCGCCCGCGATCTGCTGTCGGATGAATTCGTCATAAGGCTTGTCATCGTTGAAAGCGCGAACGACAAAATCACGGTATCGCCAAGCATTCGGGCGGGCATAGTCGTTGGCGAATCCGCTGGTGTCGGCATATCGGACGACATCGAGCCAATGTTGGGCGAAGTGCTCACCGTGATGCGGCGAGGCAAAAAGTTCATCCGCATATTCGACAATCGCGTGGGCCGGATCAATCTTGTATCGAGATCGGAATTGTCGAACCTGATCCGTCGACGGCGGCAATCCTGTCAATCCGAAACTCAGTCGGCGGACCATTGCCAGTGGTTCCGCCAAGGGGGCAGCGTCGAGTCCGTTTTCTTGCAGCTTCGCATCGATGAAGAAGTCGATAGGATGGATGTGCTTCGGAACATCGGTGACCTGAATCGGTCGATAAGCCCACAAGTCTTGGCTGTCATAACGACGGCTGGTCCATGCTTCGGCCAAACCGCCGGAGGTGCGCACGACCTCACCTTCGGAGTAATGCGATTCGATCTCAGCGATCCTCGACTGACTCGGCCAAGGCGCGCCGGCATCGATCCAATCACGAATCCACCAAGCTTGCTCTTCGGTCAGTGATTCGGACTCTTTCGGCGGCATCGCAAAGTCCGCTTCGGTTCTCGCGGCAACCCGAAACAGCATGCTCTCAGCACCATGCTCGATCCGCACCACGTCTTTCTCGAACTCGTCGCCGCCGATCAGCATCGACTCGCGCGTCCGCATGTCAAATCCGCCCTCGATTGCGTCCGGGTCTTCGCCGTGACAGCCCAAACATTTTTCCGCAAACAAGGGTTTGAGTTTGAGTGCAAAAATCTTTTCGCCCACTGAGATGTCGGTTGTTTCGCCACCCACTGGAAGGCACGAAGCGAAACAAACTCCCAACGAGAAAGCGGCTCGAACGAACATTATCAGAACTCGAATCATGGTTTGCCGACTTCCTACAGGTTACTCGCTGCCTCAATTGAGCGTGGTTGAATTCTCCACGCTGCGCCAACGTCTTCCCCGGAGATCGCCTTGAACGACAAGGAGTGATGATTTCGGAATCGGATCGATGTACAACTTAGTCGAAGTGACGCCGAAGTGTTGATACCGCCGGGAATGATCTCGTGTCGATAAAATGTGACGGTTGGATCGTAAACGAGAAAACTGCATTGCCGAGGGACGTAAATCATGGAGACAGAATTGAACAATGCAAGAATGCGGCGCAGCGGTTCGCCGCCGGCTCGATCGGGCGCGGCCATTGTTATCACACTCGCCGTCTGTTTCGGCACTCAAGCCGATGATAACACGACGAATGCTTGGAAGAAGCATGTGGTCATGGCACGAGGCCACTGCAATACGGCGGTCGCGATTGACGCCAACTCCGACGGTTTGATGGACGTGGTTTGCAGTTATGGTGGAAAGGTCTCTCTGTTCATCGCACCCGAATGGAAGGACGAGCATGTTCTGCATCGGCTTTCACAGCCGAATCGAGCCTGCATTCACAGTTGCGTGATCGATGTGGATGGCGATGGCGATCTGGATTGGGCGGGCGCCGAAGCTTCGGAGCATCCGTTCTGGCTCGAGAATCCTGTAAACCCGTCACCAAACTCGAATCAGACGTTCACCGATGGCGATCACGCTCCGCCTTGGGTACGCCGGACCATTGATCCGCAAATCACCGGCATTCATTGTCTGACGCGAAGCGACATCGACAACGATGGTCGTGACGATTTGATCATCAACAATTTCGAGCCCGAGCAGGGCATCGGTGATTCGATCGCCTGGCTAACGATCCCAAGTGATCCGAAAACGGCCGAGCATTGGGATCGACACATCTTCGCCGATAAGGACGCTCGTGGTGGCAGTCATTACATGGGCGCCGGCGACATCGACGGGGATGGTTGGAAAGAAATCGCCGTTGGCGCAAAAGGCGAGCCCTTCGCCGATGGTAATTGGTTTGCCTACTGGAAGAACCCTGGCAAAGAAGCAGTGACGGGAGCCTGGAAAAAGATCGTCCTCGCGGAGAATCAAACAGCGGCAACGAACATATTGCCCGCTGATATCAATGCGGATGGCAAGATCGATTGGCTGGCCTCGCGTGGTCACGGAAAGGGCGTGATCTGGATGGAGAATCCGAGTTGGCAGATTCACACCGTCGACGCGGACATCGAATTCCCACATAGCTTAACGGTTGCTGACCACGACCAAGATGGCGACACCGATGCCGCTGCGTGCGGCTATGGAAGCGAGTTAGTGATGTGGTACGAGAACGATGGCGCGGGTTCCTTCCGCCATCACATCCTCGATCGAAACCAACAGAGCTATCACCTCAGCAGCGTCGACATGGACGGTGATGGCGATTTGGATCTACTCAACGCGGGACGCGGTTCCGCGAATGTTGCTTGGTACGAAAATCCACTTCTTCCGGTAGATCGATGATGAATGCGAGGTGAAGCACGCTCCTTCTATCATGAAGCGAATCGTCGCCGCGTCCGCTTTATATGGATTGCAGGGCGCGTGCCAGTTCGTGATCTGGTCGAGGTTGCTCGCGGATTCTTCATGTCGCCATCAATCGGCCCCCAAGAGAACTCCTTCGCATTCCAAGTTGCGTTCGCCTTTGCGTAAGAATAGTCGTGAGGGGAAAGGTCTCACGCAGAGGCGCAAAGACGCAACGGTTTTGAATATCCATTTATCTTCGAGCAATATTCGCTGCGAACGATGCAGGCGACGTCCGGCAGTTTGAACTTGCCGATTTGAAATACGGTGCCGGCGCCAGCCTCTGGTGAATAAAAAAACAGCTCGCCGCAAGTCAATGCGACGAACTGTTTTAATTTTTAATCGGGGCGACAGGATTCGAACCTGCGACCTACTGGTCCCAAACCAGTCGCGCTACCAGCCTGCGCCACGCCCCGATGAGTTGCGATAAGTCGACAGAGTAGCTGACCCGGGGGTTTTGCGAAAGGTTCACTTTGAGGATGTTTTGCGAGTTGAATGTCATTCTTTGGTTTGGTGCGGGAAAAGTTGATGCGGATTCTGGTTACCGGCTGCGGCGGATTCTTGGGCGGCGAGATCGTTCGCCAATTGATCGCGCGAGGCGATCAAGTCGTCGGGGTTTCTCGTTCGGCATATCCAAACTTGGTCGAACTCGGAATGAAAGCAATTCGCGGTGACTTGGCGGATCGGGAATTCGCGATGAATTTGGCCCGGGACGTCGATGGCGTCATCCACACCGCCGCGGTTGCCGGCGTTTGGGGTCCCTGGCAACATTATTTTAGAAACAATGTTTTGGCGACGGAGAACGTGATCGAAGCTTGCCGCGCGGCCGGGACCGAGCGACTCGTATTCACCAGCAGCCCCAGTGTCACGTTCGGGGGCAAGCATCAACGGGCGGTAGATGAATCCGCGCCTTATCCGACGCATTGGCTTTGTCATTATCCGCACACAAAAGCGCTGGCAGAGAAAGCCGTGATTGCGGCTGACCAAGTCGGCGGATTGCGAACGGTCTCGCTGCGTCCGCACTTGATTTGGGGCGAAAACGACCCGCATTTGTTGCCGCGGATGCTCGAGCGGGCCCGGTCGGGGCGGCTGAGGATCGTTGGCGACGGGCGGAATCTGGTTGATACCGTTCACGTGATCAACGCGGCGGCGGCTCATTTGGATGCGATGGACGCCTTGGTTCGAGATCCCGATCGGGCGGGCGGTCGGGCCTATTTCATCACGCAAGACGAGCCCGTGAACTGTTTCGACTGGATCGCCGAGATTTGTCGCATCGGGGGCGTCCCGGTGCCGCAAAAGCGTATATCGGCGCGATCGGCGTACGTTTTGGGTGCAGTTCTGGAATCGGCTTACAGGGTTGCTGGAAAAGCCGAGGAGCCACCGATGACCCGATTCGTCGCGGCACAACTCGCCCACGACCATTACTTTGACATCTCGGCTGCCAAGGAACGTCTTGGTTATCGCGTTCGCATCGGGATGGCGGAGGGATTGGATAGTTTGCGTCAGGCCTGGAGCGACGAAAATTCGTCAAAGCCGATCGTGGCAGGGTAAGCTGAGTTGCCCGCGTTAGTTTGAGAGCCCGTGTCGGCTTGAGTACCCGTGTCAGCTTGACCACCCGGGCAGTTGCTTTAGAACAGGCTGATTGTTAGCCTTTCGCGTTACTTCCCTGGGTAAAATTCGGCTCTACGAGTACCCCCAGTTCGTCAACGAATAATCAATCCAGTGATCGCACCCAGCCGCGCTTCTGAACTGCCCGATCACCAACGGATCGTCATCACCGGGGTCGGATTGACCGCGCCCAATGGCAACGATTGGCAGTCGTACCGAAACGCCCTGCTGGAAGGACGCAGCGGAGTCAGTCCTTACGAAATTCGCTATTTCGGTAAGACGCTCGCCGGCATCTGCGACTTCGACACGATGCGATATCAGACCAAGAAAGACGTTCGACGGGGAACTCGGGCCGGAAGCATCGGCGTCTACGTGGCCAACGAAGCGGTCAAACATTCGGGCCTCGATTGGCCGAACGTCGACAAGTCGCGTGTCGGCATTTATGTCGGGGTGACCGAGCACGGCAATGTCGAGACCGAGAACGAAATATTCATCATCAAGGGTTTCGACTACGACACCAGTTGCTGGTCGCACCACCACAACCCGCGTACCGTCGCCAACAATCCGGCCGGCGAAATCGCGCTGAACATGGGCATCACGGGTCCGCACTACACGATCGGCGCGGCTTGCGCAGCGGGAAATGCGGGGTTGATCCAAGGCGCGCAAATGTTGCGACTGGACGAGTGTGACGTGGCGATCGCCGGCGGAACCAGCGAGAGCATTCACACCTTTGGAATCTTCGCCAGCTTCAACAGCCAAAATGCTTTGGCGACCAACGATGATCCGACGAAGGCATCCCGGCCGTTCGATATCAACCGCAACGGCATCGTCGTTGCCGAGGGCGGCTGCCTGTATGTGCTGGAGAGACTCAGCGACGCCAAGACCCGCGGCGCCACGATCATTGGCGAACTGGTCGGATACGCGATCAATACCGACGCAACCGACTTCGTTCTGCCCAACCCCGAGCGACAAGCCCAGTGTGTGCAACTGGCGCTCAAGCGGGCCGGACTGCAGCCTGAACAAATTGATATCGTCAGCACCCATGCGACCGGCACCAGCAGAGGTGATTCGCAAGAGTGTCTAGCGCTGCGAACAGTATTCGGCAATTGCACCGAGACACGAATCAACAACACCAAGAGCTACATCGGTCATGCGATGGGTGCGGCCGGTTCGCTCGAACTGGCCGGCAATCTATCGTCTTTCGCCGATCGAGTCGTTCATCCCACCATCAACGTCGATGAACTCGATCCGACGTGTGAGTTGCCCGGGCTGGTGCTCAATGAATCTCAAGAGGTCGCCAAAGTCGACTATATCCTCAACAATTCATTCGGAATGCTGGGGATCAATTCGGTCGTGATCATCGGCCGAATGTGATCCAATTAACGAACAGTTTTCACCCACTCTCTCAACCACTGACCACTACCATCGTCCAAGAAGACGTTTGGGGAGCTACCTTAGCGATGACGCCTGCTGAAATCCGTGACGAAATTCTGGACATCCTCGAAGACATTTCGCCCGACGACGATCTCGACAATCTTGATGACGAGAAAGCGTTTCGAGAGCAATTGGAACTCGACAGCATGGACTTTCTGGACATCGTGATGGAACTGCGAAAACGCCACCGCGTCCAGATTCCTGAAGAAGAATACGGGAACTTGGCCAGCATGCATTCGACGGTGACGTATCTGGAACCCAAGATGCGAGACATCGTCAAGTCGTAATGCTCGACTGAAACCGGCGAGCTCGCGACATGCCGCTTCCCTCAAACACTAAAGCTGATTGCTTTTTCCGCCATCACTACTCGGGAGGCACTTCAAGTCGTCCGTGGTGTCAACATCGCGAGCTGCATCCGGACAAGAAATCATCTCGATCAAGTCAGCAGCTTGCGCACGGAGCCACCGTCTCGCGCCAACGTCCCCGCGAAGCTCGGTCAAATTGCGAATCGACTCGGGCGAGAAACACGACGGAACACCGGGACCATCCGGAAACCTCGTCGCGGCCGCGAGAACGTTCTTTTTCGTCACAGCCTCAAAGAGACGCTTGTAGTGGTCAATCGATATCAACGGCGCGTCGCACACGGTCACTAATACTGCGTCAGTTGGCTGAAGACTGCCAGCTACGTGGGCGATTCCCGTGGCCAGGCTGCTACTTTGTCCGTGCCTCCAACCATCATTGATTACGATTTCGGCTTGATTTTGACCGGCCTTCATCAGTGACTCCGAGATCTGTTGATGGCAGGCTCCTAAAACAACGACTACGCGATCTGCCCCACTTTCCGTTACCTGTTCAATGGAATGCTGCAGCAGCGTACGTCCGATCCATGGGACCAACTGCTTTGGTTGTCCCAAGCGAGTTGAGCCACCGGCAGCCAAGATGATGGCGATCTTCATACGGCGACCAGGAAAGGAACTTCTCTTCGTGATGAAGCAATGCTCACTTGCTTTTCCATTGCAATCAATTCCGCGATGATCGAGATTGCGATTTCTGCTGGTGAGATCGATCCGATGTGCAAACCAATCGGCGACCGAAGACGAGCCGTGTCTCCATCGGTGAGCGTGATGCCTCTCTCGAAAAGTTTGGTAACCAGCCGTCCCAAACGGCGTTTAGGGCCTAGAAGTCCGATCGATCGCGCTGATGACTGGAGCAGAGCAGCCAAAAGTTCCACGTCGCGGTTGAAATCATGAGTCATCACCAGAACATCGGTCGCCGAATCGATCGCGGTTCGATCGGCAAGCAACTGAAATTCTCCACATTGGACCGTTGCACCGGGGAAGCGAAACGAAGCGGCGAGTTCCGGTCGATGACCGATAACGTCGACTTTCCAGCCCAACATGACGGCGCTGTTGACGACCGGAATCACGTCGTCGCCCGCGCCGAAGATCATTAGTTTCCGCGGGGGCGTGATGATTTCAATCGCCGCTTCGACTTCTGCGCCGGTTGGATCGCTGAATTCAATCCAACGATTGGTGTCAGAGTTGGCGACCAACTGCTCAACTTCGCTAAGAAGATTTTCAAAACCATTTGTTCTTGCCGACTGTGAATCACAAAGCCACGAATCACCGACTCGATACAGTGAAGATTCGCTTCGATAGACAGTGAGCAATGCTGCTTTGGTGTCGTTATCATACACCGATCGAAGTGCATCTAAGGCAAACCTGTTATCCATCGTCAGTCGCTGGCAGAACACGTACACCACGCCTTCACATCCGGTGTCGTACCGATTGATGTCGACTGAGTTCCCGCGTGTATCGAATGCGATCAACCGAGGACCGTGATCAGTTGCTGACCAGACGCGACGACACAGGTCTTTCTCCAAACATCCACCGCTGATGTAGCCGACACGCTCGCCCGACTCGGTCAACAACAACCTCGCACCCGGCCGACCGTACCCGCTGCCGTCCAAACGGACAACTGTGCACAGGACACATGCCTCGCCGGCGGCTATCGCGTGATCAGCGATGTCGATCAACTCCGTCCAGTTCACGCCATCACCTTTTCAGGAGTGATTGGCAGCGAACGAATGCGTTTGCCGGTGGCGTGATAGATGGCGTTTGCGACCGCAGCGGCAACGCCAGTGATGCCGATTTCGCCGATACCCTTCGCACCAATCGCCGATGCGTTGAAATCTGGTTCGTCGATCCACATCACGTCGACGTCAGGAATGTCTGCGTTTACCGGAACGAGGTATTCGGCCAGACTGTCGTTCGTGATCCGACCCAAACGATGGTCCCAGTGGGTCGCTTCCTGCAAGGCATGTCCGATACCCATGATCATCGCGCCCAGGAATTGGCTTCGTCCGGTTCGTCGATTCAAGATCGTTCCGCAAGCGAAACAACCCAACATTCGTCGCATCCGCACCGTGCCAAAATCTTCGTCCACAGCGACTTCGACGAACTGCGCACCGAAAGAGTGATTCGCAGTCGGCCCGCCCATGCTCATGCCGATTTTGCCTTCGACGACAATGGAATCTTGCTTCGAGTCTCTCATGAACTCTGTCAACGGAATCGATAAGCCATCCAGCGCGATCTTGCCGGCACGGAATTGCAATTGGTCTGCTTTGGCAGATGACACAAACGAACTCACCGGAGCAACTTCAATCAACTGTTGTTTCAAATTGTCAACTGCGTCGCGGATCGCGCCGCCGACGCTTGCCGTCGTCGCACTGCCTCCAGAAACTCCACCTGCGGGTAGGTCCGAATCGCCAAGCGACATCGAAACCCGTTCGGCTGGAATGCCCAGCAAGTCTGCGAGCAGTTGACTTTGTGCGGTCGCTGTGCCCGTGCCCATTTCCTGCGTGCAGCAGTCGATGTGCGCAGTCCCATCGGAACGCAGACTCACGCGAACCGTCGTCGGCATCGTGAGTGCAGGATAGGTTGCGGCGGCAACGCCTTGGCCGATGAGCCAATTTCCGTCACGTTGACTTCGCGGCGTCGGATTGCGTTTTGCCCATCCGAACTGCTTGGCTCCTTGTTGCAAACACTCGACGAGCAGTCTGCCGCTGAAAGGTTTGTCATTGTGTACATCCTTCACAGGCTCATTTTTGATCCGCAGTTCGATCGGGTCGATCTTGAGTTCAACCGCAAGTTCGTCGATCGCCGATTCAAGTGCGAACATTCCCGGAGTTTCCGCCGGCGCTCGCATGAAGGTTGGCAATTGAGTGTTGATTCGAGTTTGCGTTTGGTCCAGTCGCAAAGCGGTGGTGTGATACATCATCCGCGTTGCCATCGTGAATGCTTCTTCGTAAGTATCCTTGATGGCGGTTGTCGCATTGCCGCTGTGGATAATCGATCGGATGGTCCCATCGCGATCGGCACCGATGGTGACACGTTGGCGAATCGGTGTTCGATGACCCGTGCCGCCGTACATTTGCTCGCGTGAGACGACAACTTTCACCGGCTGGCCAGTCAATTTTGCACAGAAGCAAGCGAGCAAAGCGTGAGGCCACATCAATCCTTTGGAGCCGAATGCACCGCCGATGTACTTGCAAACCACGCGAACTTGTTCTGGTTCCAAATTGAAAACCTTCGCATAGCTCAACTGTCCGATCGCGACACTCTGCGACGTTTCGTAGACCGTCAAGAATGGCTTGTCGTCTTTGACTGACCAAATCGCGATCGCCGCATGCGGCTCAATCGGATTGTGATGGTTTCCCATCAGAGGGTATTGGTTATCGACAATGACCGGTGACGCTTTCAATTCCGCTTCGGCATCTTTGATTTCAATGACGGCGGGTTCGCCTTGCAACACCTTCGGACGTTCTGTTTTCTCTGAAACGTCGATGTCAGTATTGTGCGGCAACGGTTCGTAATTGACTTTCACCGCGAACGCAGCGTCTCGTGCGGCCTCGAACGAATCGGCGATCGCGGCTGCGACGTACTGGCCCGCAAAGAAAACCTCTCGCTCGGCGGCCGGATAGAGAATGGAAGATATTGACGTGGCGAAGTTCGTTTCAGCACCCGATTTGACGCGAGTGAACTTGGGCACGTTCTCGGGCGTCAAGACGGCGCGGACACCTGCCATCTTGAGCGCCGCGTCGGTATCGATCGATTTGATCTTGCCGTGTGCGATCGTGCTGGGGACCGCGACGGCATACAAAAGCTTTTCGATCGGCCATTCGGCGGTAAACGTCGCCGTCCCAGTGACCTTCTCGCGGCCGCTGGTGCGAACGATTGATTTTCCGACAGGCCCGTCAAACCGAATGGGTGTATGAGTTGTCATGATTGAAACTATCCTCGTCCGTGTTGCATGGCCCAAAGTTGTTGATCGGATAGCGGCCCCTGGTCACGCAGCGTCTTGAGCGCCCTCACGATGACCCGTTTCGCCAGCGGTACCTTGAATTCGAGACCGACCGGTGGATTGGCTTCGGCAAGCGCAGCATCCGCCGCAGACTCGAACGTGGCGTCGGTTGCCGGTTGACCGATCAGAGCCTTTTCTGCGTCAGGGCTGTGCCAAGGTGTCGACCCGAGGCCGCCCAATCCGACGTTCGCCGCGGTTATTTTTGCGCTGGCGCCTTGACCATCCAAATCCAAGCCGACGACTGCACTGGCAAGCGCGAACGCATAGCTGCTGCGTTCGCGCACTTTCAAATAGAAACTGTTTCGCAGCGTTGCCGTAATCGGCAATTCGATGGATGTGATCAGTTCATGCGGTTGCATCACGGTCGTGTATTGCGACGCATCATCGGGAAGTTGATAAAACTCACGCACTGCGACCGACCGTGTTCCCACAGCACTCTGCAATGTTATTGCCGCATCGAACGCGACGAGCGCAACGGCGAGATCACCGGGATAGGTGCCGACCAACCTACCGCCGTTTCCTAAAACGGCCAGGCACGAGGTGTCAACGCCTGTCCCGAAAGGATCCTCCCCATCACTTAAAACGACTGCGTCATCAGGCATATCGCGATGTCGGAAGTACGTTGACCGGGTTCGCTGCAACAGATTTCCCCCGATCGTTGCCATGTTGCGAATTTGAGGCGACGCGGCAAGGATCAGTGATTGCCGCAGCGCTGGCAGTTTATCGACCACGTTGGCATTATCGGCGAGGTCGGCCATCGTGCAGCCGGCACCGATCACGAGCGTCTCACCGTCCAACCGAACGGACGGGTCAAGCAGATCCTTGACGTGGACGAGCCGATTCGGCGTCAGCACGTTGAGCTTCATCAAGTCAAGCATCGTGGTACCGCCTGCCAGCGCCATGCTGGACCCATGATCGACGCTGCTGATTGCTTGATCCAGAGACGACGCAGAAACAAACTCGAACGGAATCATGACAGCGTCTCCCTAAGCGAAATAACGGTGGCTAGTTCGGCTGGATCGGCCGGCGGCGTTTCCCCGGCGACTTGACGAACGGCGGCAAGAATATTCGGGTAAGCACTGCAGCGGCAAAGGTTGCCGCTCATCCATTCACGTGCTTCTTCAACATCGCCGTTCGTATGACCTTCATCGATGCAGGCGATGGCCGACATGATTTGGCCAGGTGTGCAATAGCCGCACTGATAGGCGTCACAACGTAAAAACGCCTCCTGCATCGGATGCAATGTTTCACCGCTGGAAACACCCTCGATCGTCGTCACGGATTTCCCGTCTAGCGTTGCCGCTAGAGTTAGGCAGGACAGGACACGTTTTCCATCGATATGCACCGTGCAAGCTCCGCAAGCACCGTGATCACAACCCTTTTTAGTGCCTGTCAAACCTTCATTCTCACGCAACAAGTCGAGCAAGGTTGTTCGCGGATCGATTTCAAGCTGCCTCGGCTGCGCATTGATACTTATCGAAACGCCAATCTTTGATTGCTCAGTGGTCGCTGATGTCGTCACATTTGAATCCTGTCCTGCCGCCAAGGTGCCAGGTAAGGAAGATGCCGCCGTTGCCACTGCGACATTCTTCAAAAATCCTCGCCTTTTCAACTCACTATCGAAATCCATCAAACCATCTCGCTAAAAGTGTTCGTTGATGACCGACAATCGATCACGGGCAAGTGTCAAGCACTGAGGCAATGTCATCTCGAATCGACAACCGCCTCGCCGAATCGATCGAACCCTGCGATAGCAAATCGCGTACCGCCGGAGACTCGTGAGTCCGAGTAAGTCACGATTGTCGAACCATTCGAAACGCACGTCGATGCGGACTACTTCAAATTGCGGCGACCCGGCTCGACCAGATCGTCGACTTCTGGATCGGGTTGGATCAGGATCTCGTCCGTGCTTTGCGGATCGATCTTGCGACACGACTCGGTCAAGCGATCGGCCAGCTCGTCGAGCGGATCTTCCCAGGTTTCGACCGTCGTGTCGGTCGGTGGTATGTTTGCCATTTCATCGAGCAAAAGAATCATGCGAAGGCAGTGACGAAACAAAATGCCTTCTTCTTTTTGCAACTTTCTCGCTGTCACGTACTTGTTGAAGTCACCGCCGAACTCCATCAATTCACCGACAATCCAAACCGGCTGGATGCTCACATCGTGAACCATCGGATACTCGTTGCGGAAGAGTCGCAATAGTTTTTCACCGATCGTCAGCGGCCAGACGCGAGGTTCATCGAACATCACTCTTCCGAAACCGCGATCAACGATGTCTTCGTCTTGGTTAGGGTTCTTAGCACCCAGTTCTTCGGATGTGGCAAGTCCCAGCGTCAACAACAAAGGATCGATTCGAGTCGTCGCCAAAGTTCCCGCGGGCGTCTCGTCGTACGAAGGCATCCTGCAAAACCTGGCGACCGTTCCCGGTACTTCGAGCACGCTCTCCAGCACGGCGATGCGCTCGTCGGGATCCGCGATCGCAAGCTGATCCGCCAAGTACACCCCGAACAAGGGATTGATGCTGCGAAGTTGCACCAGGCGTTCCAATCTGGCCGTTGGAGTCGCCGTTTCGGGTCGAAAATTCTCGAGTTCGTAACCGCGACTTTCGATCAGCTTCGGGTCGCTGTGATCGCCAGTCTCAGTTTTGGGAACGTCATGCGATGGTTCATCGATGCGAATTTGGTCGAGGATTTCACCGAACAAGCCTGCGGTCTTGATGGCTTTCTTTTCTTTGTTGGTCGGCGGGGGCGGCTTCACTTCGGCTGCTTGCGGTTGTGGTTCCAGTGTCACATAACCGGCATTGTTCAGAGTGATCAACATCCGATTGAGATCACGCTGCGCCTCCTCGATCCCTTTGGACGTCAGCAAACGGCGGCCGATCATGTCGCGTATCGGTTGGACCGCCGGATCACGCTCGAACAGGTACGCGAGCAATCGCCAGGGTAGCCGACCACGGCTGACCAGATTCGCCGACTCGGCTTGTTGAAGCTGCTCGAATTGCTGCGCGGTCCAGTAAGTTTCGCCCGCCCGTCGCTTCGGCATTTTTTTCTTGAGCTGCTTCTTCGCCTTCATCAATCCGGGATCTTTGGTGTCCTCGGGAATCGAATCGTATTTCTCTCGCCAGCGGTTGATTTTGACATCATCTTCATGGGCGAGCGCGTACACGAATCCGACATCGTCGAACTGAGGACGACCGGCACGACCAAAGATTTGCTGAGCCGACGCGATCTCGCATAACTTCTTTTTGTCGCGAGGTCCCTTCAACAGGCTGGGCAACACGACGCTGCGGGCGGGCAAATTGATACCCGCGGCGAGCGTTTCGGTGCAGACACAAAAGGCAAGCAGCTTCCGTTGAAACAGTTCTTCGACGATTCGTCGATATCGTGGCAACACGCCGGCATGGTGAACTCCGACGCCACGCATCAGAATTTGTTTCAACTTCGGACCAGCGCCCTCGGCCATGTCGATAGCGTTCAGGTAGTCAGCCAATTCGGCTTGTCGAGCTTTGTCGATCAAGCTTTTGCCCTTGAGCATTTCGGCCGTCGTCCAGCACACCGATCGGCTGAAACAAAACATCAGCGCGGGCGTCCGACGAGCCGTTTCATCGCCGGCGGCAATCTGCTCGCAAAAATCAGCCAACAACTCATCGTCCACCCACGAATACTGAAGCGGCACCTTGCGTTCGGTACCGACAACCAATTGCAATCGGCGCTGATGCGAGCGGGACAACCACGACGTAAACTCCAGCGCATTGCCGACGGTCGCCGACAACAGCAGCGTACGAACGTGCGGCGGCAGAATGCCCAGCGTCAGTTCCCACACGGCGCCCCGCTCGAGATCATTGAACGAATGGAATTCATCCATCACGACCGAGGTGACTTGCGAAAAATCGAACGCTTCATGATTGAGCAATCGATTGAGCAAGATCTCTGCGACGACGACCAACACCGGCGCGTCCGCGTTGACTCGGCGATTGCCCGTTACGAGTCCGACTTGGTCAGCTCGGAAGCCCCACCGCACCGCCGACTCACGTAACTCGTCGAGCTTTTGGTCGGTCAGCGCGATCAGCGGCGTCGTGTAGTACATTCGTGTTCCGGTTCGCAGCGCCTCGTAGACGGCTGCCTCGGCGATCATCGTCTTGCCCGTCCCCGTTGGCGCGCAAACGAGTACTCCCTGATCGCCGGTGAAGTAGGCCAACATGGCTTCTTCTTGAACCGGATAAGGCGCGAACGGCAACAGCTCGAAGTACTCGGACGCTAACTGGTCACGATCGGGAATGTCGCCATTCTCGAGCTGACTGAGATTGGGGTGCTTGTTCGTCATGCGAAACAACTTAACCTGCAATGCTGGCTCCCGCGACGGCGGCGCCGCGACATTGGCCGAAGCAACACTAGGACGAAACATTGACGAGTCTGGCTCGCGAACACGCGATAGATATCTGGACCGCCGGACTGGATGCGGTTCGCGCGGAGCCGTTGGTTCGTCGCGAAGTGCGCGTCGATGGTGATCGACTTTGCATTGGCGACTCGTCCTGGAATCGATGTGATTTCGACAAGTTGATTGTTGTCGGCGCGGGCAAGGCGGGCGGGGCGATGGCGATGGGGTTGTTGGCTTCCATCGGGGACTGGATCGAAGTGGTTGGCTTCGTCAATGTTCCCTCGGGTACCGAGCGTGACATCGGTCCTGTGCGGCTCCATCCGGCGCGACCGGCCGGCGTGAACGAGCCGACGGCAACCGGCGTGTGGGGAAGCGATCAGATACTCGAATTGGTCCGAAATGCTTCGTCGCGAGATTTGTGCATCGCGTTGATTTCGGGCGGCGGCAGCGCGCTATTGCCTGCACCGATCGATGGCATCACGCTCGACGACAAGCTGGCGATGACGCGAGCGCTGAGTGCTTCCGGCGCCGACATCACCGAACTCAACACGGTGCGAAAACATCTCAGCCGCATCAAGGGAGGCAGATTGCGATCCGCCTGTCGCGCGGGTGCGATGATCACGTTGGTGCTGTCCGATGTGTTGGGCGATCCACTCGACTTGATCGCTTCGGGACCCACGGTACCGGACACGTCGTCCGTCGAAGAGGCGATTGCAGTTCTGAATGAGTTCGATCCGGATCGTGCTTTGCCGGCGAGTGTGTACCGAGTCCTCGAAACCAATCGCTCGGCTACGGTAATTCCTGCAACGGTTGAGGCAAAAACATTCGTGATCGGCAACAACGCCGTTGCCGTCGACGAGTCGGGCATACGTGCCGAACATTTGGGCTACAACCATGTGATGCAGTCGTCACGGACATGCGAAGGCAGCGCCGAAGATGTGGGTCGACACTTGGCGTCGATGGTCGTCGGCATGTTGCGCGCGGACTCGCGATCGCATCGCGTCGACTGTTTGATCACTGGCGGAGAGCCGGTTGTGAAGTTGGCACCGCAGTCCGTTCGCGGACGAGGCGGACGAAATCAACAACTCGTCTTGGCCGCGTATCAACATTTGCTGACTCAGTCACTCAGCGATGACGATTGGAACCGGCTGTGCATTCTCTCGGGCGGAACCGACGGCGAAGACGGGCCAACCGACGCAGCGGGGGCCGTTTTAGACAGCGACGTTCATCATCGCGCCGTCGAGCAGGATTTGAATGTTGCCGACGCAATCGATCGGAACGATGCGTACACGTTCTTCACCGAGTCGGGCGGACTGCTGATGACTGGTCCGACCGGTACCAACGTCTGCGATGTTCGCGTCGCGTTGGTTCGACCACACAAAGGTTAGACGACCTCGATCAATAACCGTAAACGTAAATTGGTACGTGGAATTGCCGCGGCGCGTAACGGCTTTGCGTCATCGGGATGGCGCTCCACTGCGGACGCGAAGGGTTGTAACCAATCCAAAGGTTGTATTCCATTCGCGCCAGTCGTTGATTGGCCTTTTCGATCGCCCGCGCTTGACGAAAGTGCATTGTCGATGCGTAGGTGTTCACCGCGCCGGCAGACGCATCCTGATCGGATGTTCGCTCGAGCGAATCGAACAACTGGATTCGATCGATCGGGTCGGTCTTGGTCGCAGCAGCGGCAGGCACGATTGGTTCTTGGCCAGATGCCCCGTTGGCAAACGCCAATACGGCCAGAATCGCGACATTTGCGATGACGGATCGGATTTTCATGACGGTACACAGCCGATTTTGGCGAACGGATGAAGGGTCAGGGTATTCGGTCGTCACGAATCATCATCGAAGATGAGATGCAACCCAGATTGATGGGAACCTTGACGCTAGCACGTGTTGACGACGCCTTCTCTGCCGAAGATTCCTATTGGATCGGTTGTCGCTGGAACAATTTCCGATCGTCGACTATTATGAAGCCGCTGTGTTCCATCACCTGATATCTGGAGAATTTTTGTCGTGAGAACTGCTTTCACTGTCTTGCAAGCCGCCGTCGCTGCTTTCGTTTTAACATTCACGTTCGGATGCGCGCCTCCGGCCCCCATCAACGTCGATACCTCGACCGGAATGTCAGAGTCCGACTCGAACATGACCACGTCGGCTGAAACACCGATTGTGGAAACACCGATTTCGGAAACACCGATTGTGGAAACACCGGCCGAGTAACAATCGCTGAACCTTTGCGTCCGAATCGGTGGTTTTTAGTCGCTCAACAAATTACGAACGCAAACCTTGAGAACCCGAAGTTGCGATGGCAAAATTAGCCATCCTTGCTTCGGGTTTTTTCGTTTTAGGCGGCGTGTAGGTCATGCAGAGTTGATCGATGCATGAAACCATGCCGACCAAGATATGCCATGCATCGCTCCACTCTGCATGGCCTACTCGACTTTCTGCTCAATTCGGCGGGACATCGTACGAACAATCAAATCGCGTCCAACACCACGCCGTCGCGACCACCGCGAGAATCGCGATCAACCATGTGACGATGACGGCCCCTGCGACCAGCGTTGCCATCGCAATCGATGGTGGCAAATGAATGCGACAGAATGTTGCCCACGTCACCAACAGTCCCAAAGCGAGCAGCATCGCGGCGGCTTTGCCCAAGAATGTTAGCTTTGCGCGAATCATCATCGCGATGCCTTCAGCCCGCTCGTGGTGAGGATAGGCCAAGAACAGTGCGTTCTCAGTCGCAAACGTAAACAAGGCAAGCGCGGTAAGTATCCCGGTCCACAGGATCACGGCTGGCCAACCCGGAAGAGTCACGGCTGCGGCAACCGCGATGGTCGTCCACTGGAACAAGCAGGTGATCAAAACTGGAATGGTGATCTGGCCCAGAACCATCGGGACCGGACGAAGGGGCAGCGATCGCAGCAGCAACATCCGCTTGAGATCGCGACGGAAATCGATTCTGAGTGCGGGCGGTGCCAGCAGCATCGTGCAAAGCCCAATGCCGCCGACAACGAACAGCCATTGGTCGTGGATCTGGCCGGTCACGAGCGGCGACAAACAAAGCAGCGTCGGAACAATGAAACTGAACAGGATCGTGCCACGGTAACGCTTGACGCTGACCCATTGCCTTGCCATCACGGACGCCATGTCGGACACACCACATCGGTCGAGAAACGGCCATGAGTTGAGTGTGGCAGCGCTGTTGGATCGACTGAATACGAGATTCAATGTTCCGCTCAACCCACCGCTGCGAAGTCGTTGCACTTCTTGGGTGTGCATCGACTCTTCGCTGCGAGCATCCACTTTCACGAGACCGACGATCGACAACGGCAGAACGCAAATCGCAGCCATCGCTTGGAGAATCGTGAGCCAACCATACTGATCGGTAACGACCAACTGCGCAGCGGCAATCCAAGGGAACGACAACACCTGAACAGTCTCACTCGCGGAAGTTTGCCCCAGTGCGACAAATGTGTTCACGATGAAGACTTCTGTCGGCGATCCCATCGGCGTCAACGCTGAAACTCGCGCGATGATCTGAAGAACAATTAAAGCGGCGATCGCTGTCGCGACGAATCGAAATCGAAGGCGTGCCGACTCGCTGATCGATGCAGACCACCTCGCCAGCGTCAATCGCAAGATTTCAAGTAACAGTAGCGATGCAAAAACGCCGACAAACAGCAACTCCCATCGCGCCACATCGACAGCCAATACGATGGCGAGAAGCGACGTCTTTAACGCCGTTGATGGCGAAATTCCGGCGACATGATGGATCGCTAACGACGATCGTCGAATCGGCCCACCGCCGAGCCATAACGCTTCCGCCGGGCTCGTTTCCAATTCAGTGACGGATCGTGACCAGGCACATCGCAGCGCATGATAGACCGTGTACAACACCATCCCGCCGGAAAGCCACAATCTCAACCGCTCCGGATCGACCGGTGGGCGTGAAGATAGTACGAAAATTCCGTTCGCCAAATAAATTGCCACGAACAAAATGGTTAGCGATGTCGCGACGATGCGTCGCGGAGAGCGGAGGCGATGAAGCGTGCGAATGAATCGAAATCTCGCGCGAACTGCCAATGACCGAGTCAATTCGCGATGCATCGACCACGGGTCCCACACGCCGCTCACGATACCGCTCCACCGATGTCCATCGATGGAAAAGGTCGTCGCTGTTCCATCACGATCGGTTGTGATGTCGCCGCAAAATACGCGGCTTCCAATGTCTTGTCATCGGGAAACTGACCGCGAACCTCTGCCGTCGTTCCAAAGTGTTGGACTCGGCCACTTTGCATGACCAGCAGGTGAGTGCAAACGTCTTCGATCATCGCCAGCAAGTGACTGCTGATGATGATCGTTGCGCCTGCGTCCGCGCGAGCCCGGATCGATTCAAGCAGCGTTCGAATTCCTGGCGGGTCCAAGCCCGTTAGTGGTTCGTCCAACAACAGAACCGAAGGATCGTACAAATAGGCGCAAGCAATGGCGAGCTTTTGTCGCATTCCCCTCGACAGGGTCATCGCACCGGCGTCTCGCTTTTTCGCCAAGTCGAACTGATCGAGCAAGCGTTCGGTTTTGACGCGATGATCGGCAACGCCATAGATGCGTCCAATGAATTCTAAATGCTGCTGGACCGTCAGATCATCAAACAACGGTGGATCGTCAGGAACGTAGGCGAGCCGACGCTTGAGTTCGAGTGGTTCGTCCGATACCGAATATCCGGCGACACTCAGTGTGCCTTCGGTGGCTCGAAGAAGGCCCGCGATGCAGCGCATGGTTGTTGTTTTGCCTGCACCGTTGGGGCCGATCATGCCGCAGATTTGACCGCCGGCCAGCGAGAACGAAACGTCATCAACCGCCAATGAGTTGTCGTACACTTTGCGAAGGTGTTGAACTTGAATCATCAACAAAAATCAAGCATGTGGGATTCGAGATCGCGACCATATTGCAGTCGGGCTGGCGCGGTGCATCGAAAGTGTTGCACCCAGAATCTGAAGCAGAAGGACAAACAACGAACATTGACGATTTTGCAGAAATTATCGATTGAGCAGGCGTTCCGACGGCGGCAACGGTTCGCCGCATCACGCCGATAGGACACTTGCGACAACAGCACAATCCTGGGAACTTCGCGGGTCGAGCGAAGTTGCACTCACAACGAGATTGATTTTTTTGGATCAAGACTACGACATAACTGCTGATCCGTCGCCATGGGCGCCACTATCGGTGCCGATCTTTCGAGCGTTCTGGTTGGCGTCCATCGTCTCGAACATGGGCACGTGGATCCACGAGATCGGTGCCGGATGGTTGATGACGACGCTCGATTCATCGCCCGAGATGGTGTCAGCGGTACGGGTGGCGATGTCATTGCCGATGACCGTGTTGGCAATTCCGGCGGGTGTGTTGGCCGATCGGATCGATCGTCGCCGGTTACTGATCATCACTCAGTGGGCGATGCTGGCGACGACCTCGACCTTGGCATCACTCACCTTTACCGGCGTGATCACGTCATGGACTTTGCTGAGTTTGACATTCGTGATCGGACTGGGAATGGTGCTGCATGTTCTGACTTGGCAATCGACCATTCCTGAACTGGTTCCCAGGGCTCAGTTACCACGAGCGATCGCGATGGGCAGCATCAGCTTCAATCTCGCCCGCGCGGTCGGGCCTGCGATCGGAGGTGTATTGATCGCCATCGCCGGACCTTGGATCGCGTTCGCCGCGAACGCTCTTTCGTTCGCGGCCGTGCTGATCGTGTTGACAGGTTGGAAACGTGAAAGAACCGAGTCATCCAACGGTTTGTCTTATCGAGCATCACTTGCCGAAGGGATCGGTTATGTGCGCCGCCAGCCGACGCTGCGACGAACTCTGTTGAGGTTGTCTGGATTCATGTTGCCCGCATCGGCATTGTGGGCGCTGTTGCCCTTGGTTGCTCGTGACAGGCTAGGTTGGGACGCGGACGGTTTCGGATTGTTAGTCACAACGATCGGCGCCGGCGCGGTATTGGCCGCGTGGTTCTTGCATTGGATGCACGGACGATTTGGAAACGACTGGACCGTTGCGATTTCCACGCTCGTATTCGCGGCGGGCATGTACGGCATGAGCTTGTCCACCGAGATCATCGGCGCGTTGGCATCAATGCTGGTAATGGGCGCGTCCTGGATGACCACGCTGACGACGCTCAACTCAACCGCACAGATGACTCTCCCCAATCAACTCCGAGCGCGTGGCATGAGTTGCTATATCACGGTCATGGCATTATCGATGGCGGGCGGATCGGTGATTTGGGGCCGAATCGCGGGCACGTTTTCGGTGCCGACCGCACAAACAATCGCAGCCGCCACGTTGATCGTGACGGCTGCGATGATTGCGTATCAAAGTTTCCACGCTAAACCAATTAGCTGAACATGTAACCTTCTTCGCCGTGATCAGTCACATCGAGGCCGCGTTGTTCGTGTTCAGCTACGACGCGAAGGCCGATCACGATGTCGATCAACTTCAGCAATACCAAACTGCCGACACCCGCGAACAGAAACGTTATGCCAACGGCTGCCAACTGACCGATTACGAGCGCCGGGTTGCCACCCGACTCGATCAATCCGATCGGTACTCCACCGCTGACGTCCCAGCAAGCTCGCGACGCGAACACACCCGTCAAAACTGCACCGAGCGTGCCTCCCACACCGTGGACACCGAAAGCATCCAGAGCATCGTCGTACTTCAGCATCATCTTTAGCTTCGAGCAGGCCCAATAGCAGACGATGCCGGCGGCGATTCCCATCAAGATTGCTGGCATCGGCTGAACAAATCCCGCTGCCGGCGTGATGCAAACCAAACCAGCAACGGCACCGCTGCTGGCGCCCAATACGGTTGGCTTACCGAGAGCCAGCCATTCGGTGACGACCCACGCGACCGCACCGGCGGCCGCGGAGAAGTGAGTAACGGCAAACGCGCTGCTGGTCAATCCGTCCGACAACAACTCGCTACCGGCGTTGAATCCAAACCACCCGAACCACAGCATCGCGGCGCCGAGGACGGTGTAGGTGAGATTGTGAGGCTGAATCGGTTCTTTCAAGAATCCCATCCGAGGTCCGATCAGAATCGCCGCGACCAGCGCCGAAATGCCGCTGCTAATGTGGACCACAGTGCCACCGGCGAAGTCGAGTGCGCCGCCGGCGATGCTGGTTTCGTTGTAAGAGAGCGGTCCGCCGTCCCAAACCCAATGGCAAAGAGGGCAATAAATGAGCGATCCCCACAGGATCGAAAACACCACCATCGCGCTGAACTTCATTCGCTCCGCAAACGCTCCGCAAATCAGCGCCGGAGTGATGATGAAGAACATGCCTTGGAACAGCATGTGGGTCAACCGCGTGATTTGACCTTCCATCGGCGTGACCGGCTCACCGAGCGTTTCGCTATACACGCGCTGGACACCGTTCATGAACAAGTAATCGCCGTTGCCGACCCATCCGCCGCTGCCACCGAACGCGAGTGAGTATCCGTAGGTGGCCCAAATTACCGTCATCAACCCCATCAAGAATGCGCACTGCATCATGACACTGAGCACGTTCTTACGGCGGACCAAACCGCCATAGAACATCGCCAGCCCCGGCGCGGTCATGAACATGACCAGCGCGCAACACATCAACATCCAGGCGTTGTGGGCAGCCACGGGCCCGTCCGCAATTTGGCTATCGGTAAGAGCACCCTCGGGTACATCAGTGGCGTTATCAGCCATCGTCGACACCACTTCAACGGAAGCGTTCACAGCTTCTTGCGACCAAGCGGCCGAAGTGGTTACGACGAGCAAGCCGAATATTCCGGCCATCACAAACAGACGTTCAAAACGATTCATCATGGTCACCTAAAAATTCCAAGGTCTGCCGCGCGGGAACAGCACAAAAGATAGATGTTCATGAAGCCGATCGCAATCATGCTAGGAACGGACAAAATGAACGAGGATCATTCGCCATCGCTCAGCACCGCCATGAAGGCCTTCTGGCTGATTTCGACGTTGCCGACCGCCTTCATCCGCTTCTTGCCTTCCTTCTGCTTTTGCAAGAGTTTGCGTTTCCGCGTGATGTCGCCTCCGTAGCATTTTGCCGTCACGTTCTTACGCATTGCCGACACCGTCTCACGTGCGATCACGCGGGCACCGATCGCGGCCTGGACGGCGACCTCGAACATGTGTCGCTCGATTTCGGCCTTGAGTTTTTTGACGACCGCGCGGCCGCGACGCTCGGCATCTGCTCGATTGCAAACGATGCTCAACGCATCCACGCGAATGCCGTTGACCATGATGTCCATCCGGCACAGATCGGCCGGTTCGTAGCCGACCATTTCATAGTCCAACGTGCCGTAGCCTCGTGTGCAGCTCTTGATCTTGTCGTGCAAGTCATAGACCACTTCGGCAAGTGGAATGTTGTAGGACAACATCGCGCGGTTGGCACCCAGATATTCCTGGTTGATCTGAATCCCGCGACGCTCTTGGCACAACTTCATCACCGCGCCGATGAACTCGCCCGGAATGATCACGTTGCAGCGGACAATCGGCTGACGAAACTCATCAATGTCACCCGGTTCGGGGACATCTTGTGGTTTGTGAATGGTGATTGTTTCGCCGCGTTTGTTGACGACTTCGTACGTCACGTTCGGCGCCGTTTGAACCAGATCGATGTCGGCTTCGTTTTCGAGTCGTTGCTGGATGATCTCCATGTGCAACAGACCGAGGAAGCCGCAACGAAATCCGAATCCGAGTGCCTCGCTGGTTTCCGGTTCGAATTCGAAGCTGGGGTCGTTGATGGACAGTCGCTCGAGCGCCTCGCGAAGTTCGGAAAAATTCTGTCCATCGCTGGGGAACAATCCGCAGTACACCATTCGCTTAGGTCGTGAATAACCGGGCAGCGCTGGTGCGGCCTTGTCGCCCGTGATCGAGACGGTATCGCCGATATGAACATCGCCGAGGCTCTTGATATTGCCGATCAAATAGCCCACTTGGCCGGCCGACAGCGTATCGCAAGGTTGACGTTGCGGCACAAACTGGCCGATCTCGACGACTTCATGCTGGCTTCCGGATCGCAAGAACTGGATCTTCTGTCCCCGACGAACGGTCCCTTGCATTACCCGGACGTAAGTGATCGCACCGCGGTAGTCGTCATAGTGAGAATCAAACACCATCGCCTGCAGCGTCGCGTTGGGATCACCCGTTGGCGCGGGAACTTTGGCGATGATGGTGTCCAGCAGCGCCTCGACGCCTTGCCCGGTCTTGGCACTGACGCGTACACAGTCTTCCGGGTCGGTCCCCAGCGCGTTCATCATCTCTTCGGCAACTTCTTCGGGCCGAGCCATCGCCAAGTCGATCTTGTTGATAACGGGAACGATGAACAGATTGTGTTCCATCGCCGCGAAGGCATTGGCAACGGTCTGCGCTTCGACGCCTTGAAACGCATCGACCAGCAACAAGGCGCCTTCGCAACACGCCAGTGATCGCGAGACTTCATACTGAAAGTCGACGTGACCGGGCGTATCGATCAAATTCAACTCATACATTTTGCCGTGTCGCTTGTACTTCATCCGGACGGCGCGCGCCTTGATCGTGATGCCTCGTTGGCGTTCGAGATCAAGGTCGTCGAGCATTTGCTCTTTCTTGTCGCGGTTCATCACCGTGCCGGTGTGCTCGAGCAACCGATCGGCGAGCGTGCTCTTGCCGTGATCGATATGCGCGATGATGCAGAAGTTGCGAATGTTGGCTGTCATAAATTACGTGCTGAAATTCAAGCTTGGTTGTGTTCTTTTCGGGCGTAACCGGCGACGCCCAGATAGCCAGCGTCGGCGCCGAGTGATGCAAATTGAATCGTCGTCCCTTGAAAAACATTGTCAAAGGTACGCGTGCGAAACTCATCGCGGATGCCGCTCAGAAATCTTTGGCCGATCGGCGAATCGTTGCCGCCGAAATTCATGGCGCCGCCAAAAACGACGCAGCCGGGATCGACGGTGTGAACGATCGAAGTCACGCCGATCCCCAGCCATCGCGCCGTCTCGTCAATGATCTCCAGCGCCAACGCATCGTCACCGACGGCGGCCTCGTAGACCCGTTTGGCCGTCAACTCGCTGTCCGATCCACCCAGCAGCCCCGACAAAACGCTGTGGGCTCCTTCGGTCAATCGCCGACGAGTCCGCTGAACCACGGCGCTGGCCGACGCATAGGCTTCCAAGTGTCCACGCCCGCCACCCCAAACGCAAAGCTCGGCCGTCGGCGACGGATCAACCAGGATGTGTCCGCATTCGCTGCCGCAACTGTTGACGCCATTGACGAGTTCATCTTCGATAATGATGCCGCCACCGACGCCCGTGCCGAGCGTTAACAGCACCATCGACTTGTCCATCTTTCCTGTTCCGAGCCAGAACTCGCCATAAGCAGCCGCATTGGCATCATTCAAGAATGAGACGGGCCGCTCGAGCAGTTTTGCGACGGTATCGCGGATCGGAAAGTTCCACCACGACGGCAATTGAGGGGGCGCGACGAGGTAACCTCGCGGCAGGTCCATCGGCCCAGGTGCGCCCAAACCGACTCGCCCGACGCGATGCGAAATGTCAAACTGTTCTTCATAATCATGCACCACCGTGGCAACTCGCTGCATCGCCGCCGTGGCCCCTTCGCTTTCGCGAGTCGGCAGCGTCTCGAACGCCAACGTTTGGCCAATATCATCCACCAAACCGATTTTGATTCCGGTTCCCCCCACGTCGATTCCCCAGTAATAAGGCGGTTTCGACGCGGCAATTGTGGTAATGACAGGTTTTTGGGCCATGAGCCAGTTTACGGAGCGGCTAAAGTGATGGATCGACAAGCGCTGAGGTGTCTCAGGGCTGCCAAATGGATTGCGAAAGTCAACGCGGAGTATAGGAACGGTCCCGAATTGTCACAACGAGCATTCTTTTCCAGCAGTCTTTGGGATATCGCTCGGCGTCGTTGGGCGGCAAAGTGCGACGCATGAAAGTCGTATTTTTGACCGCCGGCGCTGCCGGAATGTATTGCGGAAGCTGCATGCACGACAACGCACTGGCGCGAGCCATGATCGCCGGCGGTGTCGATTGTCTGTTGCAACCCGTCTACACGCCGATCCGCACCGATGAACCCAGCGTTGCCAACGATCGCGTCTTCTTCGGCGGCATCCACATTTACTTGTTGCAACGGTTTCCTTGGCTGCGGTTCGTGCCCGAGCCGATCCGCCGCACACTCGATTGGGCACCGCTGCTCAACTGGGTCACCCGCCAAACTCATTCGACCGACGCCGCGAAACTTGGCGAACTTGCCGTGTCCATGCTCAAGGGCAGCCATGGCCATCAATCCGGCGAGGTGCGGCGATTGACTCGCTGGATGGCCGACGAGATTCAGCCCGACGCGGTACTGCTGAGCAACCTATTGATAGGCGGAGCATTGCCATCGATTCGTGACTCGCTGCCTCAAGCTCGCATCGCAGTACTGTTGCAGGGAGACGATATCTTTCTCGATTTCTTACCACCAAAGCAGCGAAGCGAAGCGATCCAGCTCTGTCGCGGTTTGGTCAAGACCGTCGACACCTTGATTGTTCACAGCGACTTCTACGCCGAAAAGATGGGACAGTTATTTGAGATCCCGGACAGCAAGATCGCTGTCACGCCGTTGTCAATCGATGTTCGGCCGTTCGGTTCATTGCCCGATACAAACGCATCGTCCGCGCTCGAAATTGAACCGCGATCGGGTCAGTTTCGGCTCGGATATCTCGCCCGCATCGCGCCCGAAAAAGGGCTTCATCATCTCGTCGACGCCTTTGTGAAGCTGGCGGTCGATGGAGATCACGATGACCTGACGTTGCACGTCGCCGGTTGGCTCGGGGACAACCATCGCCCGTATTTTCAAGAACAAGTAGCGAAGGTTGAATCCGCCTCGTTGGCACACCGATTCACCCATCACGGCAGCCCGGCGCTGGCCGAAAAGATCTCGTATCTGAAATCGCTCGATTTGCTTTGCGTGCCGACCGACTACCACGATCCCAAGGGACTCTTCGCGTTGGAAGCTTTAGCCGCCGGCGTTCCAATCCTGTTGCCCGATCACGGCGCGTTTGGTGAACTTGTCAAAGCCACCGGTGGCGGCCGCGTTTATGCGGCGGGCGAACCGGATGCCTTGGTCCGCGCTGTCAACGAGATGAAACGAGACCCGCAGTCGCTCAGAAATTGGTCGCGGACTGGTTCCGCAACCGTCCACACGAACCATTCCATCGAACGGGCCGCCGAAAACCTTCGCACGATCTTGTTTGAATGAAATCAGGCAACAGGCGGCGAACTCAATCTTCGTACAGAAAGTCGTGAAGCCCATGATTTTCGTCGAACATTTCAAAGTCGCGAACATTGAAGCCGAAGTCGTGCAACGCTTCCGCGGACCACGTCGGCCACGGCGACCAATGGCTGCGAGTTGACGCGAGCGCATTGACTGGCAGCCAAACCTGACTGACGAGTAACAAAGCCCCGGTCAAAGCCGCGATCGCCGCACATTGTCGCAAGCGACCGCCCTGATGACGGCCCGAGGCCACTTCGACCAACTTCTCACTGCGGCGAATCAACGCGCTCTTGCTGCGACCGAATGACAACACGCACGAAGGCGAACCACTGCCGCGTTCAGCGATTTTCGCTAACGTCCGCAGGTACGAAGAAATCTTGCCGCCCGCCAATGCCGCCGACTCATCGCACGCAAATTCGCGAACCAATTCCGCGCGTCTGGCCGCCAACGCGATCAACGGATGAAACCAAAACAATGCCCCGCAAATGCCTTGCAAGAAATGCTGAAGCGGATGATGCGTTTTGAGGTGTTCGAGTTCGTGAATCAATACATGTCGTTGTTCGTCAGCCGAATCGGAGAGAAGCGATTTCGGAAGCACGATCGTCGGACAATGAAGCTGCCAACAAAACGGACTCTCGACGGAATCACAAATCAAAATCCGCGTCGAATCGGAAATCTCCGGTGCATCGACCGGCAACGCAACTCGCTCGATGGGTGTCGCCGGTCGGCAGTCGCGATTCAGAAACCGCAAAAACTGCCAATACATCCAACCACGTCTCAGAACCACGATCGCGACACCGACAATCCATACCGTAACGACCAGCCGCACGATGGGCGGCTGACGCACGGCCGCCTCGGCCATCAGCGACCCCGGTTTGAACATGGCAACAGCTACTAATCGGTAGTGCGGAAACATCGCACCAGCGATGATCAAAACCAAAATCCCGACGTAGCAAACCGTCCACAAACGACAACTTCCTTTTGAATTGCAGAGCCACTGATCCAGCGCAAAGGTCACCAGGAGGAGGATGGAGGCTTGGAAAAACAATCCAACCGCGACTTCGGTCAGCAAAAAAGCGTTCATGCGTTCCGCTCCGACTCACGATCCTCGGACTCACCCTGTTCCAATTTTGCCGCAGCCTCGCGCAATGCTTTGATATCGGAATCAGAAACGTGTTCGGATTCCATCAAACTGAGCACCAACGATCGTACCGATCCACCGAATAATTGATCGGTTAACTCGCTGAGCATTCCTACGCGGACTTGTTCTCGAGTGACGGCGGGCAGGTAGGTATAGGCGCGGCCGATCTTTTCGCCACGACGCACGATCTTCTTGTCTTCCAAAATCCGCATAGTTGTCATGATCGTGGTGTAGGCCAGATCGCGGTCAACGCCTTCCACGACGTCACTGACCGTGACCTGGCCTCTCGCCCAAACAACGTCCATGACTTCGGCTTCGCACTTGGTGATTTGAATTCGTTGCATGCTCATTGGTTCATCCTCAATCGAGCCAGCGCGTGGTATTCTCGAAGATCGATACTCTCGGTGATGAAGCTGACGTGACCATCGCCCCACAGAAAGTTCGCGCCGCCAGGATGGCGGCTCGAAAACTCGCACTCGTCCGCGAACGGGCTGTTGATTCCTTCCAGCGTCGAACCGACCAATCGGGCCGCCGCGTCTTCGCCGGCCAAGTCCACGCCCAGCCATGTCGACGGCACAAACGCCATCGTACGTTCACCGACGGTGATGGTTTCACTCAGCCCGCGTAGAAAATCTCGAAATCGCACGCGTCGGTTTTCAAGAAAGGCGCCGTCACCGATCGGCGCGGGGATCGTGTCATCGGGTTCGATCGTTCCGAACACGCCGACGTAGTTCGCCGTCGGCAAGTCAACCAATGCCGTTTCGGTCGTCACTGGCTCCCCTGAACCTAGATTATGCAGAGGATCGGATTCGTCGTCGTGCTCATCCTCACTCTCTCCGTAAAGCACAAACGTCGGTTCGACGATGTCGGACGGGCACAGCAGCAGATCGATGGATGTCTGACGGGCCAACGCATGCACGGGCGTTTCGATCGGCTGAGTGGTGTTGATCTGTTCATGCAATCCCGGTTGCCCCAGGTTTCCCAACAGCGGCACAACCCATCCGTAAGCAGACTCGCCCGTCGAATCAAACGTCCAACCGATGGGCAGGCTTTGAGCCGCGTGATGATGATTGTGAAGTGCCAAACCCACTTCGCGCAAGTGATCCACGCACACGATTCGTCGCGCCGATTCTCGCGCGGCACCAATCGCGGGCAGCACCAATGCGACCATCACGCCGACGATGGCGATCGTGACCAGCAGTTCCAAAATCGTCAGTCCGTTGCGACGTACGGCACACCAATCCATCGAAAAACTCCTCGAATTTGCGATCCACCTGCGAATACTACGAGGTTATTCGTTTTTTGGGAACGCCACTCACGATTTGAGATCCCGCAGGCAAAGAGCATCGGCAATCAAGCAAATCGAATTCGTCAAATTGAACGATGCGACGGCCCCCGTTGTGATGACGGTAACGGCCGAGTCACTGGGCAAAGGACATTCGAATTGAGCGGTTCCAGCGACACTTATTTTTCGCACGATTCTAACTGACTTGTTTCGCCGCGGCCGATTCGACGCTGTGGATCGCGTTGAGTGAAGCAATCAGTTTTGAAGCGTCCAAGCCATCACGCGGTTGATATCGATAGACAAGCTCGAGTGATGCGCCGCGACGGGTCGTCTCGGCGCTGACCAGTTGAAAGGACTCGGTAAAGCGATCGAGTTCGGATTCCCAACTGCCGACCGCGTGCAAGCCGACGATGAGCGTTAGTCGCCAGGTCTCCGCTGAGACCGCAGGCATGTCGGACGGTTTCGCACTCACGGAATTGAATCGTGTCGCCATAGCAACGGTAAGCAAACCGATGCCCGAAACCCAATATTGACCGGCACCAACCGCCATCCCAACGACAACTGCGGCCAAGACAAACGCAACGTCGCGCGTTTCGGGGACCGCGGTTCGGAACCGAACGATCGACAGAGCGCCGACCAGACTGAATGCTCGAGCGATGTTGTCGCCGATGATCTGGGTTGCCATCGCAATGAGAATGCTCATCAGGATCAGCGTCAGCGAAAGCGTATCGGCAGTTCCTTTGGATCGGTTGCGGCGCGCGATCAACGAAATGATCCAACCGCATGCCCAAGCAGCGACCAATCGAGTCGCGAGTGTCGGTAGGTTTGCTTCGACTTCCGTGGAAACGCTGGTCAGCCAATCAGGCATTCGTTGCACACTCCGGGTTTGAGATATCCCCGGTTATCAAGGAACATTCGGGAGCGGGAATGGCCAGGCGACCTGCGTCGATTGCAGAACGATACTTGTAGAAACCCGTCTCGGGAATCGCAAAGGTTCGCAGCATCGACTGCGCCAGTGCGGTGGAACAAGTCGAATTCGGGTGTGTCGAGATAAAGAGTGTTGGCATCGTAGCTGTCGCCGAACGAGTCGTTGCAGTGACCCTCAACGCCTAGGTGCTGGCGTGCCCACTCGCGAACTTCGACCGAGAGGTTTGCGTCGAGCATGTATTTCAGCTCGATGCGTTTGTCGTGGACGAGAGTCTCAGACATTGATCATTGATTCCATGATTGGGCAGCGCTCGATTTCGAACAAACGATTGCTCAAAAGTACCGTTGCCGAGCGGCTACGAATCCGCCGCAAGAAATTCACAATACTTCTAAACTAGCAGTCTTTCGGTTAGTCCAGTCCCGCGTGTTCCGCGGCAACGATCGCCTTGAATTCGGCTAGTTCATTGGGTTTGTCGAGCCGACGTAGGTTTTCGGCCAGGACTACGTTGTCGGCGACCCGCAAAAACCGTTCGTATTTGACGCGTCGGTCTTGCTCGTCGAGCGATGATTCCTCGCGTGATTTGAGTTCCAGATACGCTGGATAGTCAGGGTGTTGCTCGATCGCTCCCAAAAACAAGTCGTGTCGCGTGGTGACCAGTTCGATCGACGTGGGATTCATCACATTGGCAAGCTCAGGCCAACGTGTTTTCAGGTCGCCGGTGATTCGTTGACGCAGGGAATCGGATTCACCGGCCGACCTGCCACGTCCGCGACGTCGTTGGGGACGGCTCGCCTGCCACGCATCGACCAAGCGGTCGTCGCCGCTCAGTTCCAACTGCGTTGACAATCCTTCCAAGACCTGTCGCTGTACCGGCGACGCATACTTGAGCACAACGCTGTACGGTTCGTCGTTGTGCAGAAGTGTTGTTCCATCATCTTCATTGGCGAACCGACTGACGACGGTAAGGTATTCGCCCGACGTTTCGACCGGCAAGTCAATCGTGTCAGCACTTAGAATCGTGTAGGCGCGTGCCTCGTCAAACGAAATCTTTCCGTCACCGTCGTAGTCGGGACGCTCGATTGAATTGCCGGCGCGATCGATGCCCGACAACGCCGCCCAAAAATAGGTGCTGTATTCCAAATAGTTGGCTTCGTCAGCGTCGGAAGTGCAACCAGCGGCAGGGCGATCGTGAACGGTTGCATAGAAACCGACTCGCCGCTGCGGCGACAGCCCTTTCTTCGGATCGCCGCCGCGAAACATCAAGTGCGAGAAGCCACCGGTATAGCACTGGACCATCACCATCACGACGTCGATCTCATCGGGCAACTCGTCCAACAGGGAAGCAAACTCTTTCATCTCGATCGACGAATTGTCCCACATCGCAATCGACGTGTTGTACGGACGATCTCGTTGGCGACTTTGTTGTCCGTGGGCCGTCACGTAAAGGATCAGTCGGTCACCCGACTTCATCTGCGTCTTGGCATCTTTGAACCAGCGGCGAATCGGCTCGGGTTTCGACGGACCACGCACGTCGCTGACCGCGTGATTGCGATAGCTCAATCCGAGGTCTTGCTGCGAGCCGAAGAATTCCGCCATCAAACGATTGGGCTTGGGAATGGACTCCGCATCCAAGACTTGGAGATCAAAATCGGCATCGTCTCCGTCAGCAAAAAACGTATCATTGGAAAAAGGCTTCACCCCGAGATTCTCCAACGTGCGTCGAAAGAACAACACGTTCTTTTCAAGCGAAGCCTGGTTGCCCGACGGCGAATAACCGCCGCCAATCGTCAGAAAAAAGTCTCGCGATTGGACAGGCGATGCGTCCGCAATGATGGTCGCCAATCCCAGGAGCAGAATTCGAGAAATCGAGTGCTTCATCAGTGTGATTCTGGGGTGCCAAGGCTTCAGTTTCGAGCGGCATCTGTAACGCTCGAGGCATTGAACCCCAGAATCAACTTCGCAGACCGAAAAAAATCATCAATCGCCCGCTTCGCTCACTTGAGCAAGTAGGTTCGCCGTCCGTCCATGAACTGCTTCAAGTTCATGCTGCCGTGACCCCCACGCTGTTCGGCATGAACACCATTCGCTTGGGGTCGGGTGGCCGCGGTGAACGCTTCATAACTTCCGAGCTTTCGCGTTTCGGTTTTGATCGCATCGTCAATGAGCGATACCTGGGAAGCAATGAACGGACTGATCTTGTTCCAATCGAGCGACGATTCGGCAATCGTGCGAACGTGGGCAAGGTACTTCTCGCGGTACACGGGTACGGCAAGGACCTTGCTTCGCAGCGGTTTGCTGGCGTCATCCATGCCGACTAGCGGATCGAGTTCCAACGGCGACGAAGCATTCATGGGACGGTCGCGTTGGGGTTCACCACCGCCCTGTGAACGGCGATCTTGTCGCTCCCGATCTCCTGGGCCACGTTCACCAAATCCTGGCCCACCAAATCCTGGCCCACCTCTGCCACCACCAGGTCCGCCGGGACCTCCCGGTCCACCTGCCCCTCGGAACGCTTCATTCATGTCGTGAGCGATGAAATGAAACTTGTCGTTCTCGTCCAGACAGATGTTGTAGTCGCTCGCTCGAACCCAATATCCGTCGGAGTTGATGAGTGCATTGTCGAGCGCCAAGAACCACAGCAACTCGTCAACATCGGCGATCGGTTCGAGGGCAGCCGGTAAAGCGTCCACTGGCGTTTGATCGAGCACGCGACAAAGTTCAATCAGCTTCGCTGTCGCTTTCTTTCCGCCCGATTTCTGTTCATAGGGATGCCCATACTTCGCCGGATCTTCGCCGCGATAATCCAATCCTCCACCGCCGCGCGGCGAACCACTGACTTTCCATCTCGCTCCCTTGTCTGTCTTGTAATTCTCTTCCAAGAACTCTTTGTTGAACTGCTGCACGTTCGAGTACACGCCCCAGTTTTCACCGTTGATGACGACGCGAACGAAGTTGGCTTTCATCGCTGGCATGAACTGACGAGCGATGTGCGAATACAGCACGCTGCTCATCATCGACTCGTCACTCGCACCGTTGAGCAAGTTGAGTGTCTTGAATCCAAGCAATCGTTGGTCTTCGTCGGCCATGTCCATCGACACGTTGAGCGACCGTTTGTAACCGGCGGGGACCATGCCGTAAGATGACATGCCACGGAAGTGAATGCCGCAATTCTCGTAGGTCTTGCCATCGACGGTCAGCGTTGCGGCCACGTCGACATCGGTGCCATGAAACTCTTCGAGTTCCTTTTCCCAATCCGATTCTTCAAAGTCGATGAAGATCGTTCGCAGCACACTGTTGTCATAGAGTTCAGCTTGCAGCGGTTCGACGGACGATTTATCGACTGTCGCGCCAGTGGTCGCTTCCGGACGCGCCGCTCCCATCCCCGGAGGCCCACCGCCACCGGGTCCACCAAAACCACCGGGACGAAAACCGCCCGGACCAAAACCGCCCGGGCCGTCGCCTTCGCGGCGTGGACGGTCGCCGTTTGGCGGGCCAAATCCGCGACCATCCGGACCGTCACCGGGACCGCCGAATCCGCGTTGCTGAGCTGGATTCTCTTTCACGAATGCGCGAGCTCCCTTCCGCTCGTCAAGATTGAGCCAGCCGCTCTTGTCGAAATCGAATTGCTCTAGCAGTTTGCGATCAGCTCCTCCAGGTCCGCCGGGTCCCATCCCCGGTGGCCCGAATCCTGGTGGCCCGAATCCCGGTGGTTGGGCTTGGACCACGAAAAATAGACCGAGGCATAAGAAAAGGAAACACGCGGCGAGCGTTGCTCGAGCAGAAAAAAGCCATCGATACATGACGGAAAGCCTGACGGGCGTTGATTGAAACGGAGCGCCATCGGCTCCCTCTGGTGCATTGGTTGCCGCCGTTTCACAAATCCGCCGCCGAAAATCATCAAAACCAAGTGGATCAACGGTTGATCGGCGACGAGGGGCTTCAGAAGTGCTACGGCCAATACCACGACGGCGCTTTTCGATTCATTCCATAGCTGCTGCTCGCCCAAGCATTGCTCGCCCATTGAAGCTTCCCCTTGTCATCGACCAGTGCGACGGCATCGATCTCGTTCCAGCCGGAAATGGACGCGGAGTCCATGACGATCTTGACGCGGCGTGTCCAAAGGGACGGCGTCAGTGGAACCTTGAAGACACCGACCGACGTGCCCGCCTTCGTTGCATCGACTCCTGTCCATGCCAATGTTTCGGCGCCGTCGTAAGCGACGTTAAAAATGCTGGTGACCGCGCCGGGATTGTCGTTCTCATAAATATGAATCTGTGCGGCTTGCACTTTGCTAGGGAACTCTACAATCACCCATTCTTCCTGCCCATCGGCGAGAAACGATGCCCAGGCCGTGCTGATGTCGCCATAACGAAGTGTGTTGGGCTTTCCGAGAATTTGATCGATCGACCAATTCGCGGAATTGTTTCCCTGGGCGGCAGCAATCTGATCGGTCAACTTTTTGTGATCGCGGTACCACAGAATCAGCACCGCTGCGAACAGCGACATGCCCATCATCGAACGAATTGAGAACTGCAACAGCCTCCATTTTCTCAGTCGAGTGAACTGCATGATGTGTTGGTCTCATCGGACGTGGTCGCCACCCAATGATACAACGGTTAGCGTTTGAGTTCCGGAAGTGGTGGCGGTGGAGGCATCACTGGTTGCCAAAGATCTTCGATTTCTTGACCGCCGGCGTCGCGACGGATCAATAGATAAACTCCGCCGATCAATGCCCAGGAAACCGTCAGCATCGCGACGATGGGTATGTGTCGAAAAATCGAGTCAGCCGCCGCTATCAAACCATCCGGCGCGTTCACAATGTCCAGCGCATCGCGAGACGCCAGCGAGGCTGTGGTGGCGATCCCGCAAGCGATCGATCCGACCAATGCGATCAGAGCGATGGAAATCAAGAGATAGAAGAACAACTGCAACGGTCGTCGGTAAAGATATTCGTAGCCACGACTGAGCGAATCGAGCGGATCGGGCGCGGCCTCGTTGACGATGGCGGACCACGCCAGCGGGACCGCGAACAGAGCGCCGAACAGCAGCAGGCCGACTGGTATGGCAAAGATCCCAGCGAGCCAACCGATCGCGATTTCGATCGCATCGAAGCCTTCGATCAGATGGCCGATTCCACCAAGCAGCAACGTCAACAGACTCAGTGAAGCCGCGCAGGCGATCGGAACCAATGCAGCAATCCAAGCTTGTGGTGACCGCGTCCAAGCATGTCGCAGACCACCACTAAACTCCATCATGGGTCGGTCGGCAGTCAACAGCGCCCCTTGTCGCGCGACAAGCATCGCAACCGGCGTCCACAACAACATCCAACCCGCGTAGGATGCGATGCGATATCCGGCGCCGCGCGGACTATCAACGAAAAACTCCACCGCCGGCGAAAGCCGCAAATAATGTTCGAGCAAAAGTGATAGAGTTTTCGACCCGTAGATCCCATCCGCCCAGTGGATCATGGGCGTATGGCCGATCGATGTAATGGAGTACGTGACGCCGGTCAATAACAACAGAGGCGGCGACGCGGCGGCGCGAAGCGTTCGTCCAAGACGCAGCCATCCGAACAGATCCGTCCATTCACGGACGCCGCGTAACAGACTTGATTCCAGATCTCTGGTCGTGTCGGATACGGTCTGCGCTGGCGGACCAGAATCGGGCGCGTCGTGATCGAGTCGGGGAACGGCGGGAGGCATGAATGGCTTGAACGGGATAGAATGATTTTCGGCGGGATTCCAAATCGTAGCGGAACCCGCCACACAAAGGGAGCGTTGGTGAACATCATGGGTGGATCGAACACGACCGCATCAAACGAAGCCGACGAGTATCTGGTCGCGCGGATTCGCGACGGTGACTCGGACGCTTGGCAAACGCTGATCGATCGTTACGAGGGCCGCTTGTTGGCCTACACGGACAGCCGCATTCGTAACCGCGCGTCCAGCGAAGACATTGTGCAAGAAGCGTTCGTGGGATTCTTGATCAGCTTGCCGAACTACGACGGTGGGCGACCGCTGGAGAGTTACCTGTTTTCGATTTGCGCTTACAAACTGACCGATCACTTGCGCCGCGACGGGCGTCGACCATCGATTCAGATGCATTCACGTAATAGCGACCGCCCGATCGATCTACCGGGCAGCGAACGTGTCGCCAGCTCGATCGCACGCAGCGTCGAACGCAAGTCGATCGAGGAAGCGGCGGTGCGAGATGCGATCGCCGAACAGATCGAGCGATGGAAAACCACCGATGGTTGGACGAAACTGAAGGCGATTGAATTGCTGTTCGTCGTCGGATCGACCAACAAAGATGTTGCCTCGCAAACCGGATTGAGCGAGCAGCAGATCGCGAACTACAAAAGCGATTTTCAGATTCGTCTGCGTTCGATCATCCAACGCATGGAACTCGATGAAAGTGTCTTTCCCGAGTTGGCCGAAGGTTAGCAGGCACTTTCCAAGTGCCGTAGCAACTTCGATCCCCGCCACGACGTGTCAGGGCCAGATTGGGAAGGGTAGCTGTCGGCGCGAGTCTTACTTTTCGATCGGCGGCATTGGCGGCGAAGAAATCAAATAACCGCTCCAAAACAGCGGCTGGTCACCGGTGATGCCTTCGCGATCATGCTCGGCCTTCGTCAGCAGCGGTTCAGCCGCCGGATCGAGTTCATGCTGCCGCAGCACCGTTCTGGCCCGAACCCAGGACTGGTTCATGCCGGTGAACGGAAGCTCTTGAAGAAACTCGCGAAGCAACATTGCGGACGACTCTCCGCCGACCGCCCAGCGTGACAGCAGAACGCTGCGGACGCCCGCGACGTGCAGGCCGCACAGCGCGGTAAAGATTTCATTGCCGGTTCCGATTTGACCGGCGTCGGCAGGCGTGCGAAGCCCCGACAAAACGACGCTTCGCGGAACACTCGCCGGAAATCTTTGCCAGGCCGCAAGGCTGCTGTAGGGCGATGCCTGATCGTAAGGTGCGAGGCTCATCGCCAGCGGATTGGCGGGATTGATCGGCCGGGCCGCGGCGATTACGAGATGCCCGACGCGACCGCCCAGCAGTCCGGTGGGAACATCGAGCGTCTCCGGCAAACGCAGCGGTTCGGCAATGACATCGATGATTGATTGCACGATCGATTCATTCAGTTCGGCATCGCGCGGCGCGAAAAACTGGTCCGTTGTAATGCCGACGACACGGCTGGTCGGTGGCATCGCGGCGGCCTTCAGCGCCAGGCCGGGCGTCGGTGCATAGCGAAACGCGATCGAGTCGGACATCAACGCCGAATCTGCCTCGCCGATCGGTAACAACTCCATCGGCAAATACCACAGCGGACCATCGGGCACGACGATCAGATGATCGAAACGGTCAGCCGAGATCGCTTGATCGTCGGGCAGGAGTTTTTGTCGGATCGATACGGCGATCGTTTTCCATTCATCGTTTTCCGGTAACCGTTTGCCGCGGGTTTTTCCGACACCGATCGCCATCAACAATCGGCCGATATCCGCCGAGATGCGATTCGCGCCGGCGACGTTCCACATCACGACTTTGCCGTCCGCCGACAGGGTGCCGTAAAGACGATTGCCGACGTACGTGAACGTCAGCAGTCCGGTGCGGGCCGGAAGTGATGCGACGGGTAGCTTGTCATTCAACAGCGGCATGGCAAGCTGTGGCAGCGCGACGCGCCCGAGCGCCAAAGCGACCGCTTTGGCTTCCAGGGTTTCGACGGCGATCGCGTTGGGTTCAGCTTGATTGATCGCGCCGGCACGTAGATCGGCCATCAGCGGTCCGGCTGCTTTGCGGATTGCCGCGATCTCCGGTGCAATCGTTTGGTCATCGTTGCGAGCGATCGCACGGGCTTGCGCGATGCGACCGCCGATCGGCTGATGGTCGACAAACCGGGCAGCCAACATTGCGTCTGAAGCCTGCAAAAATCTTTCCGCGTATCCACCGGTTGCCGCCAAGTTGACACGCGCAGCCTGGGCCGCTGATCGATCGACGATCACGCCGGACAGCGCGTCGACGGGATCGCGTCGCCAAACATCGATCGTTGGTTCATCGCAATAAGCCTTCAGCCAGCGTTCCCCTGAATTCGCGCCAACCGAACCGCTGAGCGCCTGGCCGATCAAACCCAGTTGATAAACGCGTGGCGTTGAAACCAGCGCGCGTTTACGGTCGCTGTGCTTGAGCGTGAACGTTTCAATGCCGGCCAGCGCCTTGTCCAAGTCCGTCACTTGACCGGGCATCAGCGACGATCCACGCGCGGCCGCGATTCGAGCGGCGACATAGGTGCCATATGCTTCCAGGCGAGGCTGGACGACGTCGCGGCGCGAGCTGAGCGATTGAGCTTGTCCGAGCAACGATGCGGCCCCTTCGATGTCGCCTGCTGTGACGGCGGCATCGGCGGCCGCGACCAGACAATGCAACGTCGCCAGCCGCGATTGGCGACTGACAGATCCGGCCGCAACGGTTGACATTTTTGCGACCGCCGCCGCGCTGGTTTGATCGGCGCAGCCGGCCGCCAATTGCATTGCTTCTCCGATCCATTCGGTTTGTTCCAGTGCCGCAGCGGCATAGGCAACATTGGCGGCGATCTTCAGCACATCATTCGGGTTCGCCGATGCCGCCATCGTCGACGCTTGGCACTGCATCGCAATCGCGGACAACGGATGCACTCCGCCGGGTGTCGCCGAGCGGGCCGCTTCCTCGATGACTCGTTTCTCGTCGTGTTCCGAAAAATAGCCGGCCGTTCGCATCGATCCGATCATGGATCGCGCGACCGGGATGTTCAGACCGGCGGGAAATTTGATCGCATTGACGAGACCATTGGCGAGCGAGTCGTCTTCCGCCAGCGGTCCCATGATGATTCGGCGGCGATACGACGCGATCGCGACTCCCCGCATGATTTCGACGATATCCATCGGCCGAAGATTGGGCTCTTCGATCACGCCGCCGGCCGCGAGAACTTGTTCGGTGAGTTGTCGACCTGACAAAAACATCAGCCGGTCGTTGATGGGAATGCGGTTCACCGCCGCCGCTTCGGGCCAAAGCCAGTTCGGACGAGTTCGCTGGACGCCGTTTTGAACGGCCGAGTTCCAATCGACTTGGCCCAGCCAGCCCTGGTACTGAATCGCGATCTGAAAAACTTGATCCGCGTAATCGCGAGAAGCCGGGACATTGCCGAGATGCCAGTAACATTCGCCCAGCATGGCCAGCGCCGGGATCGCGTCGATCATGCGTCCGTTGACATTTCGGCGCGAGCCTCGCAATGCAGATTCAAAAGCGTCGACCGCGTTGGGCAGATCGCCACTTCGATAGACATCAAGCGCCAAATAATAAGATTGCGGCGGATACTGGCCGGTCGGTTCGACGCCGCCGAGCGTCCCGAAACTCCCCATCCCACCCGCCTGAGCCATTGCCCGCGACGGCGCAGCGATTGCGAACAGAACGATCGCGAAAATGACAACGAAGGTGAACCAAGCAAACCGGCAAAACGCCGAATCTGTCCTGATACGATCGGCGGTCAGTGGCAGGATCTCTGAAAAACGGCGATGATGCCGTTTGCGGTCGAATGAACCCATGGAAGAATCGCCGTACAGTTGAGAAAAGAGGGTCACGTGTATCTTAGTGCGTCGTTCTGGATTCGTCCCGGCAAATGGCCTTGAAGGCTCAACATGCCGTGGTCGTCGACCGGGTCTTAACGCGCTAACATGTTAGGTGCGGTACGACGCCGGATTAGGACAATCACAGTTGACCCAGTTTTCCTAAACCCGTAACTTTAGCTATCAGAACGATTTAGGTGAGTTTCGCAGGCCGGGATCACCGATCCCCACGCCGGTAAAATTGGTAGCCAGCCATCCGAAAAGACCAAATGAACGCTGTCCAGCGCGACGCCGTCATTTGGTGACCACTCTTTTTGCACAACCATGTCATTTTTTGAACAGATTTGGGACATCCTCGGCGTCATTTTCGGCGGGGCTTTTGGTTCGATCGAACGCGGCATCACAGCGGTTTTCGGTTCGGCAAACGCGCGCACCGTGACTCGTTTTCGCGAGCGGGCCGAACGAGTCACGGCTCTCGAAGCGAAATACGCCGCGATGAGCGACGATGAAATCCGCGGACAGACGGAGAAACTGAGGTCGCGACTGCGTGAAGGCGAGTCGCTCGATGAAATTTTGGAAGACGCTTTCGCCGTCTGTCGCGAAGGCGGCAAGCGATTCCTGGGCATGCGTCATTACGATGTCCAACTGGTCGGGGGCATGGTGCTGCACTCCGGCGGGATCGCGGAAATGGTCACCGGTGAAGGTAAGACGCTGGTCGCAACATTACCTGCGTACCTCAACGCGCTCGAAGGCAAGGGCGTTCACGTCATCACGGTCAACGATTATTTGGCCCGCCGCGACATGGAATGGATGGCTCCGATCTTCATGAATCTCGGATTGACCGTCAACGCGATCCAGTCCGGCATGTCCACGTCACAGAAGCAGGCTGCTTACGCGTGCGACATCACTTACGGAACCAACAACGAATTCGGATTCGACTACTTGCGGGACAACATGCGTCCGGCCGCCAAAGGCGACGAACGATTCCCCAGTGAGATTCAGCAATGCCAAGGGCCGCTCAACTACGCGATCATCGACGAAGTCGACAACATCCTGATCGACGAAGCACGAACGCCACTGATCATCAGCGGCCCGGCCGATCTTGATCTGGGACGTTACCAAGATGCCGACCGGGTTGCTCGCCAACTGACCAAGGAAGTTCACTTCACCGTCGACGAGAAACAACACAACGTCACGTTGACTGACGAAGGTGTTCGCGAAGCCGAGAAACTTGCCGGCGTCGAAAGCTTCTACACCGCCGGTAATATGGAATGGCCGCACCTGATCGACAATTCGCTTAAGGCGCATTATCTGTATCGGGTGGACGTGAACTATGTGATCAAGGATCGCCAGATCGTGATCGTCGACGAGTTCACCGGCCGCTTGATGGAAGGACGTCAATGGAGCGACGGGTTGCACCAAGCCGTCGAAGCAAAAGAGGGCGTGCCGATCAAGCAGGAAACGCAAACGTTCGCGACGGCTTCGTTGCAAAACATCTTCAAGATGTACAAGAAGCTTTCCGGCATGACTGGTACGGCGATGACCGAGTCGACCGAGTTCATGAAGATCTATGGACTCGACGTTGTCGCAATTCCCACGCATCGCACGATGCAGCGGATCGAACATTCCGACTTGATTTACTTGACCGAGAAAGACAAGTACAAGGCGCTGGCCGACGAAGTCGAACGGGCTCACAAGTGGGATGTCGTCAGCACCAAGGATGACGAACATTGGGGCATCATCCAAAACGAAACCGACGACGAAGTTTCGATCATCTTGAAGGGAGAAAAGGTCGCCGAGAAGTTCCCGAAATCGAAGGTCACGAGCGTCGAACGCAAAGGCCGTCCGGTATTGATCGGCACGGTCAGTATCGAAAAGAGCGAACGGCTATCGGCGCTGTTGGAACGTCGCGGCATCAAGCATGACGTGCTCAACGCGAAGCAGCACGGGCGCGAAGCCGAGATCGTTGCGCAGGCCGGTCGCCTGAACGCCGTCACGATCGCGACGAACATGGCCGGACGAGGTACCGACATTATCTTGGGTGGCAACCCCGAGAACATGGCTTGGTCGCAACTGCAACACACTTATCCGACTCGCTTGGAAGTGCCCGATGAGGTCTGGAACACGTTGGTCGAAGAGATCGATCAGCGAGAGAAGATGAGCGAAGAAGGTGAGGTCGTTCGTGAGATCGGCGGCCTGTACGTGCTCGGCACCGAACGTCACGAATCACGACGTAACGACTTGCAGCTTCGCGGCCGTTGCGGTCGTCAGGGTGACCCCGGTTCGAGCCGTTTCTTTTTGTCGCTTGAAGACGATTTGATGCGAATTTTCGCCGGCGATTTCGTCAAGAGCATGATGGAACGACTGGGCATGAAGGAAGGCGAGGCGATCGAGTCGCAAATGGTGACACGGCGCATCGCGGCCGCTCAAAAGAAGGTCGAAGAACGTAACTACGAAATTCGAAAGAGCTTGCTCGATTATGACGAAGTGATGGACGAGCAACGCAAGCGAGTTTATCGCTATCGCCAAAATCTGTTGGACGGTCACAGTTCGCGAAAGATGATTTTGGAACTCGTCCGTGGCCAGATCACCAAGTTCGTCGACACGTTTTTGGACACGAGTTACGGAGTCGATTCGTTCGCGTCCTTCGCTGGATCGAAGTTGGACTGCCAGCTCGTCGCCAAGGACTTCGTCAACATGGACTTCGAGATGGCCGACTCGTACGCCAAAGACATGGCCGAGCGGGCGAGCGAAGTGACGGTCGCGGAAATCGTCGAAGAGAATCTGCCCGAAGGCATGGAAGACGAATGGAATTGGAAGGCGCTGGCGAACTGGGCCAACACGCGCATCGGCACCAATTATCAAGAACACTCGCTGCGGAATATGGACCGTGGCGAAATGATCGATGAGCTGACCAAAAAGGCTCATGATCGCTTGGCTTCGATCGATCTGAGCGAAGGCGAAGTGATGCTGGACGCGGACTTCGGCCTTCGCACGCTCAGCGCGTGGATGCACCACAAGTTCGGAATCGAAACGACGCCTGATGAGTTTCGCGATGTCGAAGATCGACGTAAAATCGCCAAGTCGCTCTACGAACGGGCCGAAGAAGCCTATCTGCACAAGGAAGCCGAGTATCCCGTGTTGACCGGGCTGTCGCGGTTCACCGAGAAGCAAGGCGCGCAGGTTTCGCTTGATCGCGAAGGCTTGGTCCAATGGGTTTCGCGTCGTTTCGGTGCCAACTTGGATATCGACGACGTGCGATTGACTCGCGACGACTTAAAGAGCCAGTTGATCGAATACAGCCGCAACACGCATGGTGCGGTTGGCCAACAATACGAAGTCGCCGAATCCAAGCTGCAAGAATTGTTCGGGAAATCCGATCCGAAGACGACCGCCGCTGTTGCCGGCGTCAGCAACGGATCGCTCGATCGTTTGGCCAGTTGGTTGCATGACGAATTGCACTATCACGCGGCCAAAGAAGATCTGTCGCGGATGAACCGTGACGAGCTTTCGTTGGCAGTCGATGGCGCCGTCGATGATCGATTCCATCCAGAAATGCGTCGAATGGAACGCCAGGTGCTACTCAACATCGTCGACGACACGTGGAAGAACCACTTGTTGACGATGGACCACTTGCGAAGCAGCGTCGGATTGAAGGGCTACGCCCAGATGGACCCGAAGGTCGAATACAAACGCGAGGGCATGCGGTTGTTCGAGACGATGTGGGAATCGATCGGCGAACGCGTAACGGACCTGATTTTCCGAATGGAGTCGCTCAACGAAGACTTCATCCGCAGCACCTACGTCGAAGGTCAGGCTCGGCACGATGAAGCCGATTCAGCTATGGCGATCGCTTCGGAGACCAGCAATGCCGCTCGCGCTTCGGCCGAAGCGGGCAGCGACGGCGACGCAGCGCGACCCGATCCAATTCGAAACGATGGACCCCGCGTCGGTCGCAACGACCCATGTCCCTGCGGTAGCGGAAAGAAATACAAAGCCTGTCACATGAGAAAGTAGACGTCGGCTTCGATTGATTACGGAAAGGATTCCAATGCTGGTGAATTTGTTTTACGCCATCGCGTTGCTGATGGCGTCGCCCGTGGTTGTCTACCGGATGATCCGTCATCAGCGATACCGTCGCGGCATTCGCGAAAAATTATTCGGGCTCTCCAACGCTCGAGCCAGCGAAATTCGTGGCGATCGAGACTGCTTGTGGATTCATGCGGTCAGCGTCGGTGAAGTGAATCTGTTGCCCGACATCGTTCGCCAACTCCAGCAGCGTGATCCCAACGTCGTCGTCGCGATCAGTAGCTCGACCGACACCGGATACAACTTGGCGGTCAAACGATTCGGAGCCCATCGAGTCTTCTTCTGTCCGCTCGATTTCACTTGGTCCGTCTGTCGTACGATCAAGAATCTGTCTCCGCAGAAACTTGTTTTGGTCGAGCTCGAGTTGTGGCCCAACCTGATCGCGGCAGCACACAGGCACCGTTGTCCCGTGATGGTGATCAACGCACGACTGAGCGAGCGGAGTGCGACCGGGTATCAACGGTTTTCGCGACTGCTGCGACCTACATTTGCACGGCTAGCCTGGGTCGGTTGCCAAGACGAAAGCACTCGGGAGCGATTCGAGGATTGCGGCACCCCGTCGGAACGATCGGCGGTGACCGGTTCGATGAAGTTTGACAACGCGCCGACTTCACGCGAGTCGGCGAGTGTGCAACGACTCGCGCATTGGGCGGGCGTTGATCCATGGCATCGCGTGTGGATCGTGGGCAGTACGCAAAGCGGCGAGGAAGCGATGGCACTCGAAATTTATCGATCGTTGCGAGCGGATCATCCCGAGTTGAGACTGGTGCTGGTTCCCCGTCATCAAGAACGATTCGACGAAGTTGCGACGCTCGTTTCCAAATCTGGTTTGAGCGTTCACCGGCGCAGCGTCGATGGATCACTCTTTGATCGTCAATGGACGGGCGGCACGGTCATCCTCGTGGACATGATCGGCGAGCTTCGTGATTGGTGGGGCGTCGGCCAAATCGCGACCGTCGGCGGCAGCTTCGGCGACCGTGGCGGGCAAAACATGCTCGAACCGGCTGGTTACGGTTCGGCCGTTTCGTTCGGTCCCAACACACGTAATTTTCGTCAGATCGCGGAACAATTGATTGATGCCGGCGGAGCTATACGTGTCAATGACCGCGCCCAACTCGAAGCATTCGTTCGACGTTGCCTCGACGACGGCGCCGCCGCCGATGCGCTCGGCATGGCGGCTCGCTCAACCGTACTGCAACATCGCGGCGCGACCCAGCGAACTGTGGACGCGCTGTGCAACGCGATTCACTCGACGGGTACTCGCAAGGCGGCTTGAGTAGATGGTCTATTCGACTGCCGAGATCTGTTGACGACGGATTTCGTAGAGCAAAATGCCGGTGGCGACGGCGGCATTCAACGATGTCACTTTTCCGAGCATCGGTATCCACAATTTTTGATCGCAGATCGATTGCAGATCAGTCGATATCCCGGTCGCCTCGCTGCCGATGACCAAGCCGATCGGACCCCCCAGCGGTGCATGCCAAACACTGGTATTCGCGTTGGCATCGGCGGCCGCCAGCCGAAATCCTTGCTGTTTGATGAACCTCGCGGACTCAAGCAAATCACTTACTTTGACGATCGGAATATGGTTGACTGCGCCGGATGAGGATCGTGCGACGTGGGGCGTGACCTCGGCTTGGCCCCGATCACCAACGATCACGCCGTCGACATTGGCGCCGTCACAACATCGCAGGATCGCGCCGAAATTGAACGTGTCTTGAATGCGATCACAGATCACCACCAGCGGCGGCGGGACGGGGGGCATCGCTTTGACTTGTTGACGGTCACGCGCGATCGAATCAGCCAGAACTGTTGAAAAGGTTTCCATCGACTGATAGGGGAACTGACCCAATCGAATGACCAACCCTTGATGTTCGCTCGAACGCGAAAGCTGTTCAAGTCTGTCCGACGAGACGATCTCGAGCGGGACACCTTCACTTTCTTGGGATCGAAGCACGGTCGCGTGCTGCAGCGCCGCTTGCGCGCTTGCGAATATTTCGAGCACGGGCCAATTCCCGTTCATCAGCGTTTCGATGACGGCGTGATGTCCCCACAACCAACCTCGCTGGTGATTTCCGCTAAACTTCTTGCTTTTCGGCATCGACGTTTTCTTCGACATGAATGGGATGCCCCGAGTTAGGGCAGTTTCAGCAATCGTTCGGATTCTTTCAACAGAAAATCGACATCGGTGAACGGCTCGTGTCCGACATCTTGCCACCGAACGCGGCCCTTCGCATCCAGCAAAAACGTTCCGTGAAGCGGTTGTTGTTCAAAGTCGTCCCAACACCTTAACGCCTCGAACACTTCATGATCGGCGTCGGACAACAGCGGTATCGGCATCGCCTGTCCAAAACTTTCTACGCCGGTCGCCAACTCTTCAACCGATTCAGTGCTCAGCGCGCACAACTCGATTCCTTGCCGCTTGAACTCATCAAGCTGTGGCGCGAACGCATGAAGTTGCTCGATGCAGTGCAAGCATCCGAATCCGAGATAAAAGATCATGATCCTCGGTCTGCCTTCATAGTCGTCACTGGCGACGAGTTTTCCGTCAGCGTTCTTTGCGCCCCACGATTCCGCTTGGTAGGGCTGCCAACGGAACGGACCGAGTTCATCGAGCGGCGGTCGTTGACCGAGATCCACATTGGGCTCGCGCGCAATCCGCCAATCGCCATTGATCCTCAGCTTGATTGCAACGGGTCGCAGACGAGCCAGCAGTGGCGTATCAATGTCGGCGACAGAGGCGACTTCGCGAAGTTTTTGAAACTCCGATTCGGCTCGATCCACTTGACCATCACGCCACAGCAAGTCGACCAACATTGCGAGCGGCAATACCTCGCCGGGCCGTTTGGAGACGGCTTCTTCGGCCTGCTTGATCGCTCCCCCGAGATCACCGGCCGCCGCGGTCCACTCGATCTTGATAAGGAGATCCAACTTGGCCAATTTCGCTTGGCGAAGAAATGTTTCGAGATCCTTGCGACGACTGGCGCCGGCGGCAGCAACCCTGGCGATCACTTCGCTGAGTTTTTCAATGTGCTCGTGGATGGATTTGCGCGTCGGCGTTTCGGTCACTCCCGGTTCGCCCGCAGACTCCGGTGCATCGACTTGCTTGTCCGTCTTTTTAATCTTACCGTCGGCCAAGTCCAGTAACTGTGTTTGCAATTTTAGCCGTCGTCGCTGCAGCGAGCGGAGCATCTTCGCACCCTCGGCCGGCTTGCCGAGTTTGGCTTTGAACTGGGCCACCGCGAGCCAACCAAGCCACTGTTCCTGTTCAATCGCATCATCGGTCGGCAACAGAAAACTGTCACCCGCTTCGCGAAGCAATTCGTCCCACAAACCGTACTGCGTCAGCGCCTGCAACAATCGCTGGCGCCCGAATTTGGCGCTACCTCCTTTCGCGATCGTGTTGTATTTCGGATGACGTGGCAAGGAAATCAAATTGCGGGCCAAGTCGAGCGCGTCGTCGATGCGGCCGACGAAGATCAGATTGCGAACGAGCCATTCATTGTTGTGCGCGAAATTGTGAATTTGATCAGGCATCAAGCGTGACCGAATCAAATGCGCATGATCGACGCGGGCGGACGCTTCTTGCTGCCAAGCGGCATCGTTGTACCGTTTGAGTTTGGAATAGGTATGACCGGGCATGTGCCACATGTGGGCGATGCCAGGACTGCTGGGGCCACACTTGGCCGCCGATTCGAGTGCATTCTCGGGTCGTTCGGAATCCCACAAGTGAATGCGATAATGATGTGCTGGATGCATGGGATCGACGGCGAAAACCTGTGCCAGCAAAGCTTCGACGGCGTAGTGGCTGATCAACTCGACATCGTCGCGACCGGTCCAAATCGCCAGCGCCAGGAACGCTTTCGCTTCCAAGTCGTCGGGATAGTCGTCCAAGATGTTCTCGAGATCCTTCAAATAGCGAATCGTTCGTTCACGTTTGGCGTTTTTCTTTTCATCTTTGCTAGGCTTGACCTGTTTCGTGACATCGTCGCTCTCGGGCGCGGCCGGTTCGATGAAACGGTCGAGTGCTTCGATATACATTCTCTCCCGCTTGTCGGCGTGCTCTTCGCGCAGCTTCATCGCTTCGTCGATCAGCCCCCGAGCACGGATTGGGTTGTTGACGTTAGCCATCGCCATCCCCCAGTGGGCGATCGCCATGTTCGGGTCTTCGGCGGCGGACTGACGGAATGACCGTTCAGCTTCCAGATACCAAAAACCGTGCAACTGACCCACGCCTTGCTCAAAGAACCGTTGGGCCGTTCCCGATTCGCTCGACGTGGGAAAATGAATCTTGGCGATCCCCGGTATCAACACTGCTGCCTGGCGGGGGCCTTCGTTGAACGCTTCGCCGTGAACGCTATGTCCGGCCTCGATGCATTCAACGTCGGCGGGCAATCCCGTTGACGTGGGTTCGATCGCGTGCGAGGAGAAATATGAGACGCAGAGAAACGCGGCGAACAGGAATCGATAACGCATCAGCCAACCCAGCCAGAGAAATCGCGTCGCGCAACAAGGTCGCGGCGCGTCGACCGGAAGATTGTAGTCGCGATTGCGGCGGGCTGGACCGCCCAAACGATTGAGACAATCGTTCTACTCTGGGCGCGATTCGATGTGCAACATTGGGAAACCTTGGGATGCCGAAGCGGGCAATTCGCCCGTGGATGGAGCGGTGGCTGGCTGCTGCATCGGAGTCGGCCGACCCGAAGTGATGGGGTAGACGACTTCACCTAGCTGGTCGGGGCTCGAATATTGGCCTTCGTAGACTTCGGTCGGAAACGTCGGGTTTTGCATGTACAGCCCGTCCTCGCCAATCAATGGCAACCCGATGCTGCCCGCGTTGATGCGCGGTCTCGGATGGTGGTTGGGACAGTACGAATCTTTGCAGCATTCGGTTTGCGGACATTCGCTGGCATAGGGAATCGCATCGAGTTGGTTGGTGGCAACTCGCGCCGCGACTTGCTCACGACCCGATCCGGCGTAGCACGGTGTGATGATTTCCGGCTTCAGAAAGACGATCAATTCACTCTCGCGTACTTCGGAATTGTGGCTGCGGAACAAAACGCCGATGTATTTGATGTCGCGAAGGTAGGGGATGCCACGTTTTGATTCGATGATGCTCTTTTGGCGAAGTCCGCCGAGCACAAAGATCTGTCCGTTTGCGACTCGCACGTAAGTTTCCGCGGTACGGCTGTCGATGACCGGTCCCGTCGCCGTGATTTCAGCGACGACGCTGTATTCGGGTTGAACATTCATTTCAATTGTGCCGTCGCGACTAATACGAGGCATCACGTTCAAGATCACACCGGCTTCTTTGAACTCGGTCTGAGTGAAGACTGCGTTGGAGTTGTTGACGGGGTTGGCGCCGACGATCGGAATTTCTCGTACGATCTTGATCGATGCTTGGCGACGATCGCCAACGGTGATCGAGGGGTCCGCGAGCAATTTGGCTTCGGAGCTTGTGTCGAGCGCTTCCAAGAACACGCTGGCTTCGAGGCTGTTGGTGATCGTGCGGATACCGACGCTGGTCACACCGCTGGTCGTCAAGTCCGACGCCGCAGCGGTGAAGCTGTTGACCGATTCGGTGACGTTGGGGAGAAACTCGTTTCTTCCGTTGGCCAGACCGCGAACGTCCCGCGACCAATTGACGCCGAGCCTTTCGAGCTCGGTCAGACCGACGTCGTAGATCATCGCGGTGATCCGAACTTGTTGACGTGGCTTATCAAGTTGATCGATGATTTCGGCTGCTAGCTGTAAATTTTGGGGCGTGCCTTTGACCATGATACGATTCTCTTGCGGATAAACCGCAACGATCACCTGATCACCGAGCGCAACTCGCAAGGGTTCGGCCAACTCAACCGCTTCGGTGTACTGCGGCGAGAAATAAGAGATACCGGCCAACATCGCGATCGGCGCGCCGGCGCTGGTTACCGTCGGAGTCACTGCGCTCGCGGAGTTTTGGCCGGCAGCCGAGGGTGACAGACTTTGGAACAAATTTCGGACGCGTTCGATGCGGTCGGGTTGGTCGATGACCAATACCAAATCGGTGCCGATCTTCTTCAGTTGACCACGTTCGCTCAGCAGCATTTGCGCGGCTTCGAGCGTGGAGGCGTCGTCGCGGAGTGAGGTGGGCAGCACCAACGTGTCCGAAACAAATGAGGGATCATTGATGCCGATTTGGTCAGCGGGCAAGACGACAAGGCTGCTGCCGGTCGTGCGATAGCTGTAGCCCGATGACGTCAACACGGCCGCCAGGACTTCCGACAGCGGCGCGTCGTGAAAGGTGCCACTCACTTCACCCGAAACATTCTCACCAGCGACGATATTGATATGCCACAATTCACTCAGCAAAAACACGACTTCTGAGATCGGAGTCTTGCGAAACGATACAGTACCGCGAGCTTGCAACGCTTCATCGACCGATCGAACCGTGTCGCCAAGTGATTCGGCGGTCTGACCGCGCGGATTCCATTGGTCGCGTACTGCGGCAGATGTTGCAGCGGCGGATGGTGCGTTGTCATTCGGCACCGAAGCGACGTCTGTCGATTCGGCGTTGACGGTCGCAACCGAAAGCGTTGCCACGAACGGCGACTTGTCCGCCGCAATCAAGCGAGCGTGTGGCTTGACCAGGGTCGCGGTGGGATTGGACGGCAATGTGGCCAGTTCGATCGGGCGCGCCGAGATCCACGAACCGAGTGGTTGAGGTGTCTGGGCGATGACTGTGTCGGCGGACCAGCATACGATCACACCGATGCAAAACGCAGCGATCGATACGGCGGTGGCCGGTCGGTAGAGTTGTTCGTTGCCATCCATGGCAAGTCTTCTTTCAAACGTCGAGCGAAGTGGGGCAGTCGTCATCAAGCGGGCGCATCAACGCGATGTTGTCGAATCATTCCGTGTGGCAATGTTCGCTGGGTCAGCTTCATCACCTTCTTGATCGAGTGGATCGGCTGGCGCGAGTCCAAACAGCACAAGACGCAGTTCGAGGTTCATCGGTGACTCTCGGGTGCTGGCCGGCGTCAAGGTCGCGTTCTTCGTCGTCATCAACCATCCTTGGTTGCCGACGTTGCGGAGGATTGTTCGAATCCCCGCTAACGAACCATCAGCCTGCAGCTCAACCACGAGCGAATGTAAAACAAATGGTGATTCAACTCCATAAAGTGGAATGGTGTCGTTGCGAGCATCGTCGTTCTCGACGGCCCAGGGTCGCTTGTCGTTCATCGAAATTTCGAGGCGACGCAATCGCGTACCCGATTTGCGAACGATCTCAATCAATGTCTCGCGTATCAATTCGACGCGGTCGGGGACCGTGTTGATTTTGACAAACTCTTCCAACTGTGAATCAAGCTTTTGTTCGACTCGGTCCAACATGATTTGTCGGCTGCGAGCTTCATTGAGTTTGATTTCGAGGCCATTCATTTCGACGGCGTCACGTTGCAAGTCAAAGTATTCATCGACCCAGGGCACGGCCAGAAAGACGATGGCAAGCAAACTGACACTTGCCACGATAGCTCCGGTCGCCCGGTTGCGGTTGTTGCGACGGTTGGGCGGATTATTCATCACGGGCTCCGATCGATTTCGATTCGACGATGCGTTTGGTCGACAATCGAACGCTGAAACGGCTTGACTGACTCACCTGATCGGGCGCGGTGCCCTTGAGCGCCACTTGCGTCACCTCGGGTAGACGGCGAAGAGTGTTGACGATCTCGTAGACCAACGTCTCGTCGATCACCATGCCGTCGATCGCGACTTGCCCGTTGGATTCAACGCGAAACTCATTCAGCTTCGCTGAATCAGGAAGGCTCTGGGTGATTTCCGACAGCATTTGATTCCAATCCGGTTCGCTGGTTTGCTTTTCAATGTTGCGAAAGTGATTGAGCCATTCGCGCCGTCGGGCGAGGCTTGCGAACTTAACATTGCTGGCGACGATTTCAGACTCTAACATCTGACGCCCGCGATCCGATCCGGTGTGTCGATGACGTTCTTTTGACACCAGTCCATACGAGATGATCAACACCAACGATGCGGCGATGACCGGCCAACATTGGCGGATCATTTGTCGCGGCCAAGATTGATCGGGCGCTCGACGGACCTGAACCAACATGTCCGGTATTTCTTCGATACCGACCTTGATCAGTAACGGGAACACCGCTGCCACCGCGGGCACACAATTCGGATGAAGTTCCTCGTCAATCATCGTGTAGATCGCGGAGAGTTCGGGCACGCCGAGCACACAAGGTCGCAATTCCAATGAATCGCCGATGGTTTGAAGCGCTCGCGCCGGCTTGTCGCCATCCCCGCAGATCAACAATTCCTCGAGTTCCCCCGAGACGCCTCGCAGGTGTCGGTGACAGAAACGTCGCAGCCGCGAGATGTGTCCGTCGAGCGCTTCTCGCAAGCCCTCTTCGCTGTTCGCGTTGGCCGGTCGGTAGTCCAACAACAGGCGTCCCGCGCAAGCGATGCCAACGTCCCACTGCTTGCCGGTGCCGTCCGCGATCATGATCGGTCGGTCGCCCCAAAGATTCGGCTGCCCGACCAATCGGGCGATGCCAACCAACGACGGCTCGACCCAACTGACTTCGATGTCGACGCTTCGCATCGCATCATAGATCAACTGGATCAGCGCGCGATTGACTACACCGGTTACCGCATAGTCGACTGTCGCTTCGATCTTCCGACGCGCGACACCGGTCACCTTTTCACCTGGCCCGAGTTGCAGATATCGGGGGACGCGATTGGCCAACATCGCCAATTCGGAATTCACTTCTTCGTGCGTTCCGATCGTGACCCGCGTGACGCAATAATCGCCGTCCAATGAAACCGCAATTGCACGCCTGCGCATTTGATGACGATCCGCCAACGTCTCCATCGCTTCGACGAGCAGGTGGCGGTTGGCGATGTTGAGCCAACCATCGGCAGCCTCGCAGTGAACCTCGTCGATCCGCAACTCATAGCGTTGATCGGCCGTCGGCGTCGCGATCGCGACTTGCAGCAGATGACTTTCCACTCGCAGGCCAAAGCATGGCAAGTCCGCCGCATCCTGTGCGTGCGACGCGCGTCCGACATATCGGCGAATCGAATCGGGCATCTTCGCGAGTTGTCCGGGTTGACCTGGAATCCGCCGATTCATCATCGACAGGTTTGAGTGCCGCGAGAAACTGCGACACGCTCAGAGGTCAAGTCGGACGGGGCAGGCGCCCGAATCGATGCAATCGATCCCATAGCGCTGGCTTCGGCCCGTTTGGGAGCGGGCCATGTCGAACAACCGGATTATGCCGATTATCGGCACGGCGAAATTGCTCCGCCCCGGCCACCGCTACGCGGCGATATTCGTCGGTGATGTCAATCGGATTTCCTGTGCAGCATCGACCTGATCCGACTGAATCTCGGTCGGTTGCTCGGCAGGATCTATCCGCGCCTCCATCGACCGCAGCGTTCGGCCCAACTGATCCGCGACGGCATCTAAGTCGTCACCTTCGTTTACGAAGATTGGGTCACCAAAGTGAACGTGAACGGTGCTAAAGGGGATCGGAATCTGCATCCGATCCCAAGTCCGACTGATGATCCACCGACGCGAAGGGATCACCAAAACTGGCAAGATCGGAGTCGATGTTTTCTGAGCTAAAAAGCCGGCGCCTTTCTGAGCGTAACCCCGGGGGCCACGCGGTCCATCGACCGCGATCACCGCCGGCCAGCCGTCGTTGACATGCTGGATCAGAGCGACCAGCGCGGATGCGCCGCCTTTACGGGTTTTGCCGCTGCTGCCGCGTACCGCCGTTTTCCCACACAGGCGAAGCGTGGGAACAATCATTTCGCCGTCAGCGGATCTCGAAACCATCGCGCCGGTTCCCGCTTCACCGAACATGGACGCGGCAATCTGATGCGCATGCAATTGGGCGAACACGTACGTTCGACCCGTTTGCTGGCGAATCCGTTCGCGGGAATCGTTGTGAATCCTCAGCCGGCACGTCGCGCGAACCCCGAAGATCATGAAACCGATCAGCCAAGGGAATATCCGTTTCATCAATGACACTTTCGCAATCGGATCGTCGAACGATTCTATCCCCGCGTTTATACGAACTGTCGGAACTCCGGAAAACCTCAATTCAACGCACCCCTCACTCAAACTCCGATCGAAATTGCCCCGGTGTTCGTCCGATCTCGCGCTTGAAAACGACGCTGAAGTATTCCGAATGCTTGAAGCCGGTTAGCACGCCGACCTGGGCCAATGAGAGATCCGTTTCGCTGAGTAACTGGCGGGCACGTTTCATTTGCACATCGCGAATTTCGGCTTGCGGCGAACGGCCAACGTATTTCCGAAAACGGCGTTCCAGGGAACTGCGGGCGATTGCAATCTCCTGCAGAATATCCGGCACGGTCAAACCGAGGCATGCTCGTTGCCGAATCAGTTTCAGCGCCGCCACCACGTCTTCGTCATCAATCGCCATCATGTCGGTTGAATGTCGCACCGCAATGTCCAGCGGCTTCACGTATATGTTGGCATGCGGCGGCTTTTCACCTCGCATCAGTTGATCGAGCATCTTGGCCGCTTCGTAACCGATTCGCTCGGCCGCCGGTACGATGCTGGTCAACGGCGGCTGACAAAAATCACAGATCACTTGGTCGTTGTCGACTCCGATGACGGCGACTTCTTCAGGAACCGTGATGCGGGCCGTTCGACAAGCTTCCAAGAGATGCTGTCCGCGGAAATCATTGCAGGCCATGATGCCGATCGGTTTCGGAAGGCCGACCAACCACTCGACAATTTTGCGATGCTGTTTCTCCCACCCCGTCCGTCTGGCACGTGACCAATCCGAACTGTGCGAAGAAACATGGTAGCCCCGTTCGGCGAGTTTCCGCGTGAAACCGATCTGCCGCTCCATCGACCAGTAGTGACCGCTGAAACCGCAAAAACCAAATTGCTTCAATCCGCGCTGAACCAAGTGCTCAGCCGCCATCGCACCGATCTCGGCGTGGTCGTTCCAAATATATGGAATCCGTTGATCGCCATAAATATCCGTCAAGTTGACCGTCGGAATTCCACGCTTGAGAACCATGTCGGCCATTTCGGGCGTTGTCGAACGCGAGATAATGCCATCCCCGTTCCATTCGCGAAGCCATGCCGGCGGAGCAACCTGAAGTTCTCGCAAGTCGAGCTGAACCGTCCACGATGGGTTTTCCATCACGAACCGGCCGATCCCTTCTAACACGCCACGACCGAAGACCATCGCGGTTTCGACGATCAGCAAAACGTGAGGACGATGCGGATATTTCGCGGCGACCGTCCGATCGACTGGCTTGGTATTCATCGCCGAGTTTTTGGGCACAGGAATTCCCATCACAGTTCACCAAATTCGCGAAGTAGGGACGGGGCAATCGGATGCGGCCATCCGGTTCGGACCGACAACGAACGTCGTGCAGATTGAGATATTTTACCATGCCGTTTGATTCCCATGGCGCTAGAATCGACCCATAAAACACCATTCCTTTGCCACTTTCGTGGAAAATTACCGTGCCGATCTCGCAAAGACTCTCATTAGAACAAACGCGATTCTCATTGGCAGCGATGACGCGACTGGTAACATGAAGCCATCGCTCGAATGCCATTTCGCCAGGTTCGTTTGACTTGACGCTCCTGTCCCGCCCGTTTCCACCGCCGCTGGTTTTTTCAATGCCGGTTCGTCTTTGTATTTTCCTCGCCGAACTCTGCTGCAACACCGCGATTGGTCATTCAGTTGTCGTCGGCGTGATCAGTTTTTTTGCGGTCATCGTGGCGAGTGAAATTGTTCACGGCGCCGACACGCTAGTCGACACAAAAGAAGACACGCCGTCACGGCATGCGAAGATTGACTTCGCCAAAGAAGTTCAACCGATACTTGCCAAGCGGTGCTACGCGTGTCACGGACCCGACAAAGCCGAGGGTGGCTTACGATTCGTCGATAAAGAATCCGCCTACGCCGAAGCCGAATCCGGCGAGTTTGCCATCGTACCGGGTGATGTCGACGCGAGCATGCTGATCGCGCGGGTTACGTCCGATGATCCCTATGAACGAATGCCGCCCGAGGGTGACCCGGTTACGCCCGAGGAAGCCGATCTGCTGAGAGAATGGATCGATCAAGGTGCGACCTGGACGCTGCACTGGGCATTTGAACCGATGACAAACCCGAGCCCGCCCGTCGTCGATGACACGGACTGGCAACGTCACCCGATCGACGCATTCATCTTTGACGCGGTTACTCAAACTGGACTCACCCCCAACCCGCTGGCCGACCGGCACGCGTTGATTCGCCGTGCCTATTTCGATCTGATCGGGTTGCCGCCGTCGATTGCTCAGGTGCAATCATTTGTAAACGACAACGATCCGTTGGCATTCGAACGATTGATCGACGAGCTTTTAGAATCACCACAATATGGCGAGCGTTGGGGTCGACATTGGCTTGATTTGGTTCGCTATGCCGAAACCAACTCGTTTGAACGTGACGGCGCCAAACCCAATGCGTGGAAATACCGTGATTATGTGATCGAATCGTTCAACGAAGACAAACCTTACGACCAATTCGTCCGCGAGCAATTGGCGGGTGACGAATTGGACAACGTCACGACCGAAACACTGACCGCAACGGGTTACTATCGACTGGGGATTTGGGACGACGAGCCGGCTGATCCGCTGCAAGCGAAGTTTGATGAGATCGACGACATCATCATGACGACCGGCCAAGCATTCTTGGGTTTGACGATCAATTGCGCCCGTTGTCACGACCACAAGATCGACCCGATACCCCAAACAGATTATTACAGCATGGTTGCGTTCTTAGCCGACGTGACTTCATACGGAACCCGGGGCGACAGGACCACCAACAACCAAATCGATATCACCGATCCCGAAGTGGCGGCCGCGCACCAGCAATGCGATGACGACAGCAAGCGTATCGAATCGGAGATCCACGCGATTGAACAAGCGGGCATCGCGAAAATGTCCGCGCCCGACCAACGTGCCACCGAGGACAAACCTCGCGACCGCAAGCAGGTCCTCGACGAAAAACTACAGGATCAACTCGACAAAGTTCAGTGGTCCGAATATCAACAACTCAAAACTGAATTGAAGAAAGTCGAGCGACGACGCGATGCGTTGCCGCGGCGAGATTCGGTGATGGGTTTGGGCCGCTGCGACGCGGCGCCCGACCAAACCTTCGTGCTCTTTCGAGGCAATCCACATTCACCTTCCGATCCGGTCAGTCCGGCGTTTCCGGAAATTTTCGGCGATGAGCCGCCAAACATTCCCCCAGCCGATAAATCGGCCAAATCGGCGGGCCGGCGTCGCGTCTTAGCGGACTGGATCACCCAGAGCGACAATCGTTTGGCCGCGCGGGTGATGGCGAATCGTCTTTGGCAATTCCACTTCGGTCGTGGCATCGTTCGCAGCAGCAATAACTTCGGCCAACTCGGAACACCCCCGACCCATCCGGAATTGCTGGATTGGTTGGCGCAGCGTTTGATCGAAGGCGACTGGAAACTCAAAACAATGCACCGGCTGATCATGACCAGCCGCGCGTATCAGATGTCGTCGCAAAGTAACGACAAAGGTTTGGAAGTGGACCCCGACAACAACTCATTCTGGCGATTTGATCCGCGCCGGCTCAGCGCCGAAGAGGTCCGTGATTCGATCTTGGCGACCAACGGATCGTTGAACCTGCGGATGGGCGGATCGAGCTTCTTCCCGACGCTCTCGCAAGAGGTCTTGGCGGGCCAATCGCGTCCTGGCGAAGGCTGGGGTGATTCGCCCGTCGAGCAACGAAATCGTCGCAGCGTTTACATTCACGTCAAGCGATCGCTGTTGACTCCGCTGCTGACCGCGTTCGACTTTCCCGATCCCGATCTGACGTGCGAAGAACGATTCGCGACGTTACAACCTGGTCAAGCATTGTCGATGTTGAATGGCGATTTCATTCACGAGCAGTCCGCGAGATTGGTCGCGTCGATCGGCGGTTCGGAACTCGACAACGCCGAGATTGTTCAGCAAACCGTGGCCGCAGTGTTGCAGCGAACCGCGACCGAGCAGGAAGTGAAGTCGGGGGACGTTCTGATCCAATCGTTGCAGAATGACTTCAACGTCGATCGCGACCGCGCCGTTGAACTGTATTGTCTGTCTGTGATGAACTGGAACGAATTCTTGTTCATCGATTGATTCCGTCTTCTCACGTTTACCACCGACTCATTGATGACCATTCAACCTAGACGCACCGGATTCTGTGGACGTACCCGCCGCGAATTCATTTGGCAAACCGGCGGCGGCTTCGGTGCTGCCGCGTTATCTTCGATGCTTTCGCGAGATGGTTTCTTTGGCCAGAGCGCGGCGGCGAACGAAACGACCTACACAAATCCGTTGGCCGCCAAGCCGCCCCATTTCGCGCCCAAAGCGAAGTCGGTCATCTTTTTGTTCATGTACGGCGGCCCGAGCCACATCGATACGTTCGATTACAAGCCAAAGATGCGTGGCATGGACGGCAAGACGATCGATGTGAAGACGTTCGGTCGCGGTGGACACAAAACGGGCGGTCGGATCGTCGAGCCGCGTTGGGATTTCCAGCAGTACGGCGATTGCGGTAAATGGGTCAGCACGTTGTTTCCCAACGTCGCACGGCACGTCGATGACATCGCGTTCTTGCATTCGATGACGGCTGATTCACCGATCCACGGTTCGGCCATGCTGATGATGAACAGCGGCAAGATATTGTCGGGGAATCCGGCAATGGGATCGTGGGTCAATTACGGATTGGGAACGGTGAACGAGGATTTGCCAGGGTTTGTGGTAATGCTGGACCCCACGGGCGGTCCGATCAGCGGCGCGAAGAACTGGAGCAGCGGTTACATGCCGGCGACTTATGCGGGTACCGTCTTCCGAAGCAAGGGTGCGCCGATTCTCGACTTGGCACCGCCGAGCGATTTACCCGATGGAGTGCAACGAAAACTGATCGACTCGATCCAACAAGCCAACTCGCAGCATTTGGTCGGCAGGAGCGGTAACGACGATCTGACCTCGCGGATAGCCAGCTATGAGTTAGCGTTCAATATGCAAAAGACTGCACCGGAGGCGGTTGACTTGAGCGGCGAGAGTGCTGAAACACTATCGCTTTATGGCGTCGACCAAGAACAAACGCGGGACTTCGGCACGCGCTGTCTGATGGCACGTCGCTTGGTGCAAAACGGCGTTCGATTCGTGCAACTCTACAGCGGCGGTGCGCACAACGACGACAATTGGGATGCGCACGGCGACTTAGAAACCAACCACAACAAGCACGCTGGTCACACCGACAAGCCGATCGCGGCGTTGTTGACCGATCTCAAACGTACCGGCATGCTCGACGAGACGTTGGTGGTTTGGGGTGGCGAGTTCGGTCGCCAACCGACCGCGGAATATGCCAATGGCAGCGGCCGCGATCACAATGCGTATGGATTCACGATGTGGATGGCGGGCGGCGGCATCAAAGGCGGCATCAGCCATGGAACGACGGACGAGTTGGGCGCCGCGGCAGTCGAGAATCCGCTGCACGTCAAAAATTTGCACGCGACAATCTTGCACCAGTTGGGCCTCGACCCCAACCATCTGTCCTATTTCTACAGCGGCTTGGAACAGAAACTAGTCGGCGTCGAACACGTGCAGCCGATCCACGAAATCATCGCCTAGGTAGGTCCGGTTCGACCGGACGAGACAAATGTAGGTCCGGTTCGACCGGACGGCACGCTTGGTGCTCTCATTCTCTGTCCGGTGGAACCGGACCTACTCTTGCGTGCTCTCACCATGCGAAATTCGCTGCTTCTGTTGACCGCGATGGCCGCTGCGCTGTCATTCCTTCGCGCGCCCTACCCGCGGGAACTGGTGCTCCAGCACGTTCCCACGGTCATCGCGCTGCTGTTGCTCGGCATCATCGTGAACCGTTATCGCTCGCCTGTTCCTTGGCAAATCAGGTTGATGCTGTCAAACTTACTCGCACCGATCAGCTTGAAACTCCGAACCACCACAAAATATGCCCAAAATCAATGTTGGTTGCGAACTGACCTATCAAGTTCGCAGCCCGAGCGTTTTTCTATTTCAATTGGCTGCGGCGATTACGGATCACCAGACAATCGACTCGCAGGATCTGAGTTTCTCGCCGCAATTGACCGTCGAGACATCTCGCATCGGTTTGGAGGGGAACCAGCTCCAGCGAATCGTGGTTCAACCATGCACGTTGCAAGTGTCGTATCGCGCGACGGTCGATTTGGTGCCGGGAGTGGTCGATTCCGACAACGTCGGTGAGTCGATGGTTTCGCAGACGCCGGCGGAGGTGCTGGTGTATCTGAATCCAAGTCGCTATTGCGAAAGTGATTTGCTCGCACGATTTGCATTCGAGGAATTTGGACAACTCTATGCCGGCTACAGCCGTGTTCAAGCGATTTGCAACTGGGTTTACGATCACCTCGATTACACACCCGGCAGCACCAATTCGACGACGACGGCGGCAGACGTGTTGCTACAAAGAACAGGTGTCTGTCGCGACTTCGCGCATCTGGCAATCACGCTGTGCCGTGGTTTGGGAATTCCCGCACGTTATGTGGCTGGATACGCGGTCAATCTGCAACCGCCGGATTTCCATGGGTTCATGGAGGCCTACCTTGATGGCGATTGGTATTTGTTCGACCCGACGCGGTTAACATCGGTGATGGGTTTGGTCCGGATCGGTGTCGGTCGAGACGCCGCCGACGTGGCGGTAGCGACGATCACGGGCGATTCCGTATTGACGGTGCAAGCCGTGTGGGCAAATCCAACGCTCGACAGCCCGCCAATGAGTTTGGATACAGACGGACCCGGCGCAGTTTCGACGGCATAGTTGTGAGTTTCTTTTCAAACGGGGCGCTGAATCGTTGTTGAATCGTCGAATCCTTTGCGCGACGGGAATTACATTCTGGGTTTTGCTGATTGCCGTCGCAATCGCAGCCTCGATGTCGAGCCCGAGCGCAACCAACGAACCCATCTACCGCGTAGTGCTCGGTTATGTCGGCGGCCCATCGGCCACTTTGCGGGCAGTCGATCCGACGGCGCGTTTGAAAAAAAACGATCCCGTGTTCTTTCAAAGTGACGCCGGCGTTTGGTCGCAGATCGGCTACGTTCGTTCGGTCGAATCCGTCCCGGAGAGCGCCTCGACAACGACGGGGCCAAGCATCCCGACCGTCACGATTGCTTGGCATCCGCGTGATCCGAGTTCAGCGAATTGCCAACTGATCCAGTATCGAAGTAGCGGTCGACTCGAAGACATCGTCGCGCTGATGTTGCCGGGTGATCAGCGGGCTAGGATCGCCGATCAGATCGGCGCGGCAATGGCCGATCATGGCGAACAATTATCGGCGGCGTACGTCCCGTTGGTGCAACAGACTCTGCAAAAATCGTTGCCGGTGATCGAAGAAGAATTTCGACTTTCGGTTGCCCGGCACCGCATCGAAATGGATGCGATACTGTCTCGTTGGAAAGAACAGATTCTCGAAAAACGACTGGTACCGTTGGCGCGTCGCGAGATCATTCCGATCGTGAGAACGCATGCCGAGCCGCAGGTCGAACAGATCGGTCGCGAACTTTGGGACAAAGCATCGTTGTGGCGTTTCGCGTGGCGAGCCATGTACGATCGATCGCCGCTACCCAAGCAGGACCTTGTCCAGGATGAATGGGATCGTTTCGTTGAAGAGCAAGCCATACCGGTGTTCGAGGCACACATGGACGATATCGTCGTCGCCGTGCAACGCATCATCACCGATGTCGCCGCCAACGACCAAGTCAGAGCGGAGTTGTCCGGCGTTGCCGGCGAGATCGCTGTTGATCCCGAGACGCGCGACTTGGTGCGAAAGATTTTGAAAGAGACGTTTGTGGACAATGATCGATTGAGAACGGTTTGGACCGAGGTCTGGACCAGCGACGAGGCGCGACGCGCATTCGCGATGACGAGTGATCGCCTTGAACCGGTGGTTCGAAAGATCGGTGACGAAATGTTTGGAACTCGCGAAAATGGGATCAATCCGAACTTCGCTCGTCTGCTGCGGAACCAAATCCTCGGCAAAGATCGTCGCTGGATCGTTGCCGTGCCGACGAACGCAATTTCATCCACTTCCAACCCCGTGATCACGGCTTCCGACGAAGCGATGCCTTATCCGATGGTTTACATGGCCGACGAGAAAGAATCGCAGTGACGGAAATCGACGATCTCGATCAGCCACCGCTACGATTGATCGACTTGAATGTTCAAGCCGGCTCGCAGGTTTTGCTTTCGGACGCGACGCTGACGATTCCCGGTGGCAAGATCACCGTGATTGTCGGCGGCAGCGGAGCGGGAAAATCAGTGCTGTTGCGAGCGCTGGCTGGCTTGATCCCTCGCGACGGTGAATCCATTTCCTGGCGAGGCGAAATCGAGATCGCGAAGCCGGGGACAAACGATCGCAGTGACCGACCCGCGCGAGTGGGGATCGTGTTCCAACAGTTCGCACTCTTTGACGAGCTGTCGCCAACGGCCAATGTTCAGTTTGGAATCGACCACCGCAGCGACACCCGTGTGTCGCCTACACAGGACGCATCGCAGTGGTTGTCCGAGTTGGGCGTTCCCGTCAATCGGAAGGTCTCGCAGCTTAGCGGCGGTCAGAAACAGCGTCTCGCGATCGCGCGGACGTTGGCTGCGGAACCCGATATCGTGTTGTACGACGAACCGACATCGGGGTTGGATGCCGCCAGCGGACGGAAGGTTGCCGAATTGATTCGGCGGACGCAACAACTGCATCGTCGCACCAGCATCGTCGTCACTCACGATTATGAAACGCTGCTGCCGATCGCGGACGAAGTCTTGATTTTGGATAGCGAGCACAAGCGTTTGAGTTTTGTCTCCAAGGAGGACTGGAAAGAGATTCCGGATCGAATGAAGCCGGTCGCGCGCGACGATTCGAGCACTCAGCTAACCAGCAAGCGGCAATGGTTGCTCACCAAGTTCGAGCAGTTCATGGCATCGACCGGTTCGACGCTGGTTGCCGCCGTTACGCTGCCGGTTGTCGCATTGCCGATATTTCCGCGAGCACGTTGGGGGCTGAGATTCTTTCTGCACTACCTTCGCTTGGTCGGTGGAGCGTCCGCGTGGGTTTACTTGTCACTGGCGGGGTTGATCGTTGGCTTCACGACGACCTACTTCACGTTTCGCTTCTTGCCGTTTCGACTCTACACCCAACCGCTATTGATCGACGAGTTGCTCTCGTCGATCGGCTTTGCGTTGTACCGCGTGCTGGTACCGGTGTTGGCGACGATCTTGATCGCCGCTCGGTGCGGGGCGGCGGTCGCTGCCGATGTCGGCGTCAAGCAATACGGTGGACAAGTCGATGCGATGCGAACGCTCGGTGTGCGTCCGACTTCGTATTTGTTGGCCTGCATTGTATCGGCGTTCGTGGTGGCAACGCCAATCCTGCAATGGATGGCATTCACATCAGCGAAATGGATATCACTGATCACGTTCGCTCAAATGTATCCATCGATCGGGCCGTTCTTTTGGGACCAGCATTTTTACCGTAACCTGGGCGATCCATCGTGGCCCAGCGGGTACGGATGGGTGCTGCTAAAGAACATCACGTGCGGTGTTGGAACTGGTGCGATCAGTTATTATCGTGGAATGTCGCCCAAGTTTTCGGCGGGCGACGTCAGCGATGCGATCACGTCGACGGTTTTGTGGACGACGCTATTCGTTTTGGTCGTCCATTTCGTGGTTGCACTGTTTGAGTTTTAATACGATTTTCCATCAACGATTTCTCAGCAAGCCCAGGCAGCCCGTGGACAAGAAAGCCAAGAAGCGACTCGACATCATCAACAAAAAACTGCAAACGCTGCGACCGCGTTTAGCAGGTTCGCGTGAACAGGCGGACGATCCGGGCGAACTGAAACAGTTGGAAGATGAACTATCGAAGCTGGAAGCTGAAGCAGCCGAGATCAAATCGGCGAAGTGACGTTGGCCAAACAATTGGGACAATGGTTTTACGATTCGAAGCTAGGTTTGCCGTTTATCGGCGAGCGCGTGGTTGATTTCTTCGTCCGTTAGACCCTCGATCTCGTCGAGCAGACCGGATAAGTCGGCGTCCGAAAAATCGTTGAGCTTGTTTTCGCCGCCGTTGTTCTTGTCGTGGGTAACGCCAATGATTTGGTCGGAGATGAACTCACTCAGTCGGGCCACGGTTGGGTAATTCCATGCGACGATCGGCGTTAATTCCACGCCCGACCAATCCTCGATTTCGCCACTGAGTTCGACGGCTGTCATGGAATCGAGTCCGTAATCGGCAAACGGCTTTTCCAATTCGATATCCGGTGGATCGACGCCGGCTCTCGTGATCAGCCACTGAGTCATCCAAGTTTCGGTTTCGATCAAAATTTGATGACGATCCGCGGGTGTCGCCGGGGACGGCAATATCGGCATCGCCAATGGTGACTGCTCACTACCCGATGATCGATCGTAGCGATACTTGAACTTCATCTCGGCGGAATCAAACAGCTCGCGGCATCGGCTGCGCTGAACTTTACCGCTGCTCGTCAGCGGCACGGTCGCTTGGCGGACCAACACGACGTGACGTGGATCGACCTCATGCACTTCGATGACGGCGCGGCGGATCGCGCGGACCAAATCGGACAACGAAGCGTCGCCGGTCCGACGGGGCAGTTCGGCTACGATCGCCAGCGACTCGCCCCGACCGCTGTCAACCGAGAACGCCGCGCATTGACCACCTTCGCTTCCGATGGTTTCACTAACCGTTGCTTCGATGTCTTGGGGAAACAGATTGCGACCGCGCAGGATGATCACGTCTTTCAATCTTCCGGTGACAAACAACTCGCCATCGTGAATGAAGCCCAGGTCGCCGGTTCGGCAGTATCCGTGGCGACCATCGGCAATCGTCGCGTCAAACATCTCGGCGTTCTCTTCATCGCGGTTCCAATATCCACTGGAGATGCTGTCGCCGCGAAGCCAGATCTCGCCGACCACGTTTTCAGTGACTTCTCGAAACGTCGACGGATCGACCAGTCGCAGATCGGTCTGGTAGGACGCGGTTCCGCACGAAACGAGCTTTTGGAATGCCGGGCCACGCCCATCCGCGACGATGTTCGGTTGTCCCGAACCCAGCGAATCACGATCGACGGTGATGATGGTCGGATCGGCCGGTCCATCGCCACCGGCGGCGAGCAACGTCGCTTCCGCCAAACCATAACAAGGGTAAAACGCGCTGGACGAAAATCCACAACTCGAGAATCGATTGCCAAAGTCCAACAAGGTTCGCGGCAAGATCGGTTCGGCACCCGAGAATGCGATTCGCCAACGCTTCAAATCGATCGTGTCGGTTTGATCGGGAGGGATTCGATCGACGCAAAGTTGATAGGCGAAGTTGGGCGCACCGCTGATCATCGCGCCAAATTTGCTGATCGTTTGCAGCCAGCGTATCGGCCGTTGCAAGAACGAACGCGGGCTCATCAAGATCGTTCGACCGCCGACGTACAACGGTTCCAAAATTCCGCCGATCAATCCCATGTCGTGAAAGAACGGCAACCAGAAAACGCCGCATCCGATCTGCGAATCTTCGACATCGACTTGCCACTCGATATCGAATCCACGCCGGATCGCTTCCAAGTTTGCCAACATGTTGCGATGGCGGACCATCACGCCCTTGGGCTCGCTGGTGCTGCCGCTTGTATATTGCAAAAGCGCGAGCGATTCGGGATCGATCGACAGGCTGGCCGGATCGATCCAGTGTTGATTCAGTATCGACGGATCGTCGACGTCGGTTGCAATTCGCGGAACCGATCGAGCGGCATCACACAGCTTGTCCGATTCGATACCCGCGAGCGTCAAGCGGTCGCCGAGAATCGCCGACGGCGCACAATCTTGCGCCGCCGAATCGAGTCGCGGGATTTCGCGACCAGGTTTCGGATAGCAGGTTGGTACCGGCGTCCACCCGGCGATTTGCGAGCCGATGAAGCCGGCCAAGAACTCGATTCCCGGCGGATACAACAGCAACGCTCGTGGTCGATGAATGTCCGACGATGGATGAGCCTTTTCGGATTCGACAAGTTCGGTCGCGACGCGGCATGATCGCCGCCACAATTCTGCATAAGTCCAGGTCGACTCATTCTGGTCATCGTCGACAAAGGTTGCCGCTGACCGTTCGCCATGAAGCTCCGCACGTTTTCCGATCCACTGCGCCAGCGTTTTGGCGGTGGGGATTTCGGGTGAAGGCATTCTACAAAACACCCAACATGGGGCTCACGAAGCGAGTCGAACGGATTGCGCGGCGGATACGGACGTCCCGAGTTCAAAGGGACGCTATTCTACGGCGCAAACGATCATTCCACTAGAAACCACGCCGAACGAACCGACCGCGCCCTATCGCGAACGCACTAACATTCGCGGCCTAGGAACAGGGGTGCCGTGATAATAGTTGCGTCGAACCGTATTTCCATAGAAATGCATCGGCCGGTAGGGACGCAGTTCGATCGGCGTTGCCTCTATCTGTTGCCGATAAGCACCCGTCGCGATGATCACTGGCGACCAACCTGGCTCCGCCGAAGCGGGTTGGGCGGTGAATACCGAAGTCGACGAGACCACCAACAAACCGAATAAAAGAGCTCGCATCAAATTACCCCCTCCAGGGAATGGTCGCTGTTAAATGGGAGTTCACGCCGCACAACCTCACTCATGTTGTGCTACCGGACACATAGGTTCTGGTGTCAGTGTGACCTAGATTCAAAAAAAATACCACGCCCCAGACCTCCCAGACTGCCGGGGATTGGATTTTCCGCATATTCCACGCATTTATCCACGGTGGTTCCGGCTGTAGCGACTTGGTGAGCCACCGACGAACGGCCATCCGCACCGCGAGCCGATTGCCTACAATCTCCGCGAGCCGCGTCACGATCTCGTCGAACCGCGTTCACGGGGCATGGTTTCTACGTCGGATCAAAGGAAATGGCATGACTGTGTCGCCTGAACGGGACGATTCCTCGCAATCTGGCCGCGCGAGGATTGGCAAGTCAAAAATGGGTGTCCTGGCCGTCGTCGCGCTCGTGGCAATCTATTCCGTTTCGGCACCGAAGCTGAACGAGCGATTTGGATGGCAGTTGCCAGCGATCAAGACCGACCGCGATGGCAACGTCCGGATGGCCGATTCAACGCCGCCCGCCAACGTGACTTCGTCCGCCAAATCGGATGCCGAGAAGAAGGTACTTCAGCCGCGATCGACGACGAATGAAGCGGCGCCGACTTCCCCGCAGTCGACAAAAACCGGGCCAACCGGTCCTGGGCCACTCTCCAGTCGCATGCAACCGGTCGAGCGATCAAGCGCCACACCGACATCGAAGCCGCTTTCCTCCGTTGAAGAAAATCCGTTGGTCGCCGAATCCGGCGAACTGCTTTATGGCATCCTTCGCGAAGTATCTCGCGATCGATACCTTTCGCCGGCGGGATTGATGTACACACCGGGTAGCGCCGAGGGACATCGGCTCGAACACCTGCGTCGGCATACTGAAGACGATGTCGGACGTCCCGGCAGCCACGGTGTCTTTGATGGCGACATGGCCGGAGCGCTCGCAACCATTGATCGCGCATACGAACGAGCCCTGAAGAAACAAAAGACGACCGTCACGGAGGAGGACGGTCGAAAGATTTACACCGTCGACATGGGCGGACGGATCGGTTTTATCGGCGGTCAAACCGGAAAACAAAAGCGGAACCCGATCGCGCGACGTGTCCGCATGGTCATTGAAGGTAACCGCGTGATCACGGCATACCCGATGTAGGCTCCGCTTCCATGATCGCCTTTTGTTCGACACAACCAGCTTGAAGTATCCTCGTGCCTTTCGGAGTTTGCTTGCCTTGAGCCCTAAACATTCCATCGATTTTTGTCCCGTTTGCGGTGGCGGCTTGTGCGGCATCCGAATCTGTGGCGTCGACAATCGAAGCCGCGATGAACTGTTCGCGATCACAGCTTCAACCGAGCCCCATGGCCTGATCGTGTGTGATGAATGCGAAGCGATCTGGCTGGAACCCGACATTTGCACTTCGCACCAATACACCGACATCGAGCACCCGAAGTGTCCGATCTGCCAAGCCAGTTTGTGGGGTGCAAGTAGCCGCTGGGCCAATGCTGGCGATATCGAACTCTTGAACTGGCAATACGCCGTCAATCCCGATCTCGATGTGTCGCCGGATGAAGGCTTGGCCTGAAACGCTTGTGCTCCGCAAAATTGAAATCCCATCCGCTGTCGACTCACGACCGATCCCGCCCAAGATTGTTTCGGCGATCGAGTCGGCGCGTCAGCGAATCGAAGCGTTTCAAGATCGCTGGGATCGTCCGCAGATCGAACAATTCGTTGCCGCCGATTACGGACACGTCTATCAATCACTCGACTGGTTGCTCGAAACGCAGATCACGATCGGACGCCGGTTCGTCGAATGGGGCTGTGGGTTCGCGATCGTCAGCGCCTGCGCGGCGTCGTTGGGATTGGATGTGATCGGGATCGAAGCGGAAGAAGTCCTGTTGCAGCAAGGTCGCAAAACGATCGCCCAATGGAACGTCGAACTCGAACTCGTGCACGGTAATTTTTTGCCGCCTGGCGCCGATTCGTTAGCGGACGATCCGATGCTGCCGAGTCTGGGGCATGAAGTCGGATGCGCGTATGAAACGATCGGGCTCGACCTGGACGACTTCGCCATCGTTTATTCGTATCCATGGCCGGGCGAAGACGACTTTCACGAAGCTGTCTTTGATCGGTACGCCACGCGGGGCGCGTTGCTAATGATGTTTTGCGGCCCCAACGACATTCGACTTTATCGAAAGGTGTAGCATCGCTAGCCGAACATCTCGTCGAGCTGTTCGATGTAGTCGATCGCCTCGTCAAGCAGCGTCGCAGCCCTAGACTTCGACTTCAAAGATCGCTTCGATCTCTACCGCGATCGCGCCGGGCAATGCGTTGGTACCCAACGCACTGCGAGCGGCGATGCCGTTCTCTTCGCCGAAAACATCTCGAAATAATTCGCTGCATCCGTTGATGACGGCGGGCTGCTGATCAAATCCGTCGGTGCAACGGACCAGCCCCAACAGCTTGACCAATCGTTTGACCTTGTCGAGACTTCCCAGGTGACCTTGCAAAGTCGCCAGCATCGCCAAGCCGGTGATCCGGGCCGCGTCATAGCCCGCTTCAACGTCCATGTCCAAACCTAACCGACCGGTGATCAGCTTCTTATCCGCCTTCAACGGGCCGTGCCCGGACAAGTAAGCCAAATTGCCCGAAACGACAATCGGCTTGTAGACGCCGACCGGTTTGGGGGCGGGCGGCAACACGAGTTTGAGTTCGGTCAGTCGGGCTTCGGCGCTCATCAGAAAAGTCTCCCAGGTGGAACATCGTTGAATGCTCAAAACGTAAACGAAGCTCCCCCAAAAAAGTAGGGCCGGTTCTATCGAAGCCATTGGTATGCGTTCGATGCACAATCTTCATACAAACGCTCGACCGAATCCGCTTCCGTTTGAATCATGCCGAGATGGGCAACACAGCCACGTTCGAGGCGGCCAAAATTCCGCTTCATCAGCGCGTCCGCGCCGTTGACCGTTGCCATCCGCAGCACTTCCGCTGGAGGCAGGTCGGGGCGATGATTCAGCAGGTACTGGACTTCGCGCCACAGGTTCAGATCGGGATTGCTGGCCCGCGAATCGGTTCCCAACGCGATGGGAACTCCGGCACTCAAACACTGATTGATCGGATGCGGCGGATATCCGAAGAAAGCGTGCGTGCGAGGACAATGCACCAAAGTCAGATTGGGGTGCTTGGCTAGACGCATGATCTCATCGGGTTGTAAATCGTTTCCGTGAATCAGCAATCCTCGCGACGATTGGGCCAGCATGTCGATCAGTCGATGCACGGGATCGGCTCCCCAAGGAAACATACCTTTTCGCCAGACGCCGATCGCCTTCAAAGCTTCGGCCATCGGGCCGCTAGCGTCGGTCAGCAATTCCCGTTCGAACGGCGACTCGGCGACGTGCATGGCTAGCGGTCGATGCGAGTTTGCCGACTCTCCAACGCAACGATTGATCGTTGCCACAGTCGTCGAATACGGCGCGTGCGGACTCCAACCTGAATTCTCATATCGCTGGTGATGCAACAACGCCTGCGCAAACCGTTCGTCGCTGCGAGCTTCCGACAATCCAAGCACCTCCGTGAACAACACGAGCTCCGGTGCATCTTCCTGTAACGGATAATCGACCGGCGGAGTGGTGATATCGCCGATCAGGCAAGTACCAGTCGCGTGGCATTCACGCAAACCCGCGGCGATCGATCGCGACGTCGTTTCTGGATCAGTTTGACTTCGTTCATCGATGACCAGGGAGATCCAATCCGGTAACGAGATTGATGGTGCGCCGATCGGCGCGGCTAGATCTGAAAACTCGAGATGCGTGTGGGCGTTGACCAGTCCCGGCAGGATCGCGACATTGCCATAATCGATCGCATCGGGAGGCGGCGGCGATGCCGAAACTTCCACGATCTCGTCACCGCAGCAACGAATCCAGCCGCCCCGGATCGGGCCGGATGTGATGGGCAAAATCCAACGAGCGGTCAATAAGCGACTGATATCAGCCAATATGAAAATTCCCGGCAGGCGACTTCGTATTTCTCGTTCATTCTACAATCGCGCTACGGCAACAGTGGCCCGCGAATTGCTCGGCAAACTGTTGCTTCGGCGAATCGACCATCAATGGGTCGGCGGCCAAATCGTCGAGACCGAAGCGTATTTGCCCGACGATGATCTGGCCAGCCATTCGGCACGTGGATGCACTCCGAGCAATCGATCGATGTTTGATCGACCTGGCACGCTCTACGTCTATCCGATTCATGCGAAGTACTGCATGAATGTGGTGACGGAGGCGAAAGGGCTAGGCGCTGCGGTGCTGATTCGTGCCGTAGAGCCAATCTGGGGAATCGACGTGATGTGCGCCAACCGGAGGCTGACGCAAAAAAACCGTTTGACCCGCGGGCCGGCGATGACGTGCCAGGCGTTGGCAGTGGATCGAACCATGGACGGCATCGATATGATTCGACACGACGAGATCGGTGTCTTCCATAACGTGTCACCGATTGATGCAGACATCATCGCATCGGGTCGGATCGGAATTTCAAAATCGCAATTGTTGCCACTGCGATACTTTGTCAAAGACAACCCGTATGTCAGCGGTCGGCGAAAGTAGCGAAAGTAGGTCCGGTTCCACGGGACGGGTTTTGGCATTGCCCGGTAGAACCGGACCTACGGGACCAAGCCGGGCTCCAACAACACGATCAGGTATTGCTGAACCTCGACGGCTTGCTGGTTTGTAAAGTTTTGACCCACGTAGGGAAGCTTTCCGACCATGGGCATCCGAGTTTCGTGTTGAATGATCTTTGAAGACCGGACGTGGGGATCGATCATCAGCAGATCACCGGCCGAAATCGAGTCGCTGACTCGCACGACCTGAACTAAATGATGCGGGACTTTCACTTCAACCGGTTCATCACCGACGCCAAAGAGCATTTCCGTGTCGACGCGATCGATGCGGCTGCAAGTGACCTCCGCCGTCAGTTCCAATGTCGAAGGGTTTGTGGGATTGCGCGAGCAGGTCAATCGCAATTGCGTGCCGGCATCAAAAACCTTGATCACGGGTTCCCGCGAATCGGCATCACCCCGCATTTCGATCAGGAAGGGATGCTGAGCCATGTCGTTCATCTCCGCCTGCTTGCCGTTCAACAAAAAGATCGTCGGTGCGGGTCTGACCTCGCTCAAATCGGATTGACCGACTTGCGAAACGAATGACTCGGCTTGTCGCGAATCGAAACGACACGTCGTCGCGCTGGTGAGCACGCTGACCCGGCAAGACGCAATGTTCGCTGTACCGGTGTCTCCCTGATTATTCACTGCGGGACCGAGCTCTTCGTCGTTCCGCGATGGCCCGAGATGCCGTAACTTGCCCACCTCCATTGCGCGATAAATTTTGTTGCGAGTCGCCGCGTCGACCATCAGGTAACGCACTTTCACTCGAATCTGAGTCTGGTCGACCAAGTGAGGTTGACCGGATTGTGTTAGCGAAACACGCTCGACCATCCGATCCCAAACCGGCGTCGCCGACGCATCCATGGGGTTTGAAAAGGTCAGTTGGGCTTCGACGTTTGCGACATACATGACGAACGCAAACGCAATGACAGGGAGTCGAATGGACATTTCACTGTTCCTTTACCGGCAGATTTCAGCATGGGTCGTACCACCGGCGGGGCCGACGACGCAATAGAAACGACGAAGGCCCCGGTGTAGATCACACCGGGGCCTTCGGGAATCGATTCGTTGATCGTCAAACGACCGCGAACACTACTCTTTGGGCATCAATACTGTGTCGATCACATGGATCAACCCGTTGCTGCACTTGATGTCAGTTTTGAGTACTTTTGCGTTGTTCACCATGACCGCGCCGCCTTCTTGCTTGATTTCAACCATGCCACCTTGCAGAGTTTTGGCCGAATCGAGCTGTACAACTTTGGCCGCGGGGACGCTTCCCTTCACGACGTGGTAAGTCAGGATCGCGACGAGCTTGTCCTTGTTTTCTGGCTTGAGCAGGCTTTCGACGGTGCCCTTCGGCAATTTTGCGAACGCTTCGTCCGTGGGAGCGAAAACGGTCAAGGGACCTTGACCGCTCAGCGCGTCCACGAGTCCGGCTGCCTTGACGGCCGCAACTAAGGTGTTGAACTTCGCCGCGATGGCGGTTTCGACAATCGTCTTCTCGGCTGTCGCTTCGTCCGCACGAGCGAACATGGGAGCGACGAGCAGGAAGGCGATCGAAAGGGTAGCAGTACTGTAGCGCTTCATTGGGATTCTCCGAATTTGAAATCGCAAGGGGTGGTGGCCGACCGAAGCAACAGAGTGAAGCCGGTGCGGCGAGTGAATCGGTTACGTGCAGACTGTATTCGGCTGGCAAGGGAAGAATTTTGTGAAATAGCGAGCCTTTCGCCGTCGCACGCGAAACTCGTTGGAAATTCAATGGTTACAAATACAGATGCGTGTCTTTCGCGCTAATCGGCACAGTCTCTCCTCTTTCAAACCTACGATTCGGGATCCGTTCATCATGAGATTTTATTCTCCATCGGTTCGCATGTTCGCGGTTGTGTTCGTAAGCACATCCATGACGCTGGCGACAGCATTTGCCCAGGACGGTAATCGTCGTGGTGGTCCCGGCGGATTCGGCGGCGGTGGATTCGGCGGTCGTCCGGGCGGTGGTGCGATGGGCGGCGGCGATCCGACATTCAATCTGCTTCGCACCAAAGAGGTTCGCGAGGAATTGGAGATTTCGACCGAACAGGAAGCGGCCCTCGGAAAGCTGGGCGAACAACTGCGTCCTAGCCGCCCCGAAGGCGTCGATTTCGGGTCGATGAGCGACGAGGACAGGACCAAGTTCTTCGAGAAAATGCGATCGGAAGCCGAAGCCAAGATGGCAGAGACGAAAGAGAAACTCGAAGAAGTTCTGTTGCCCGATCAAATTGAACGCCTTGGCGAAATTGTTCTTCAAGCACGTGGTGTTCAGGCGCTGAGTGATTCCGAAGTCGCGACCGAACTGAAAATCACCGACGCTCAAAAGAAACAGCTCGAAGAAGTTCGAGATTCGCTGCGCGAGGAAATGCAAACCAAGATGCGAGAAATGTTTGGAAATCGCGATGGCAACCGCGATGGAGCTATGAACATGAGAGACGAGTTCACCAAGATGCGTACCGAGATGGACGAAAAAATTCTGGCAGTTTTGACGTCGGACCAAAAAGCTGAGTTCGAGAAGATGAAGGGCGAAGCGTTCAAGATTCCCGAAGGCGCCGCAGGATTCGGCGGCGGTGGCGGTGG
>JBGSLZ010000103.1:0-5730 GCA_041740415.1 Rubripirellula sp. | reverse complement strand
TCGTGGTCGCAAGTCGTTTTCGCCAACATTGCTGCCCCACGAGGTTGGAACTCTCTCCAGTGTCTCAACGGGCATAGCACATGTCACTGGATTGCCGGGAATTGGCTACGACGAAATTGTGACGTTTCCCAACGGCACGCTCGGCATTGCGTTCAATGTCGATGCCGATGAAATAGGCGTCGTACTGCTCGGTGACTACACGACGCTTCATGCGGGTGCGGAAGTACGCAGAACAGGTCGAGTCATGGACGTCGCGGTCGGCGACGGTTTGTTAGGCCGTGTGATCGATCCGCTTGGCCGTCCGCTCGATGGAAGGGCACCGGTCGTCTCGCACGAACGCAAGCCAGTCGAACGCCCGGCGGCTTCGATCATGGACCGCGCCCCCGTCACCGTGCCGCTTCAAACAGGGCTCAAAGTCGTTGATGCTTTGATACCGATCGGTCGCGGTCAGCGTGAGTTGATACTGGGAGATCGTCAAACGGGTAAGACGGCGGTCGCCATCGACACGATCCTCAACCAACGCAATCAAGATGTCGTTTGCGTCTATTGCGCCATGGGTCAACGTGCATCAGCAGTTGCGAAAGTGGTGGCGACGTTGAAAGACCAGGATGCGATGGACTATACGGTCGTCGTCGTCGCCGAGGGGAACGACCCACCTGGACTATGCTATGTCGCTCCGTATGCGGCCACGACCATCGCGGAGTATTTTATGGAACAGGGTCGCGATGTGCTGATTGTCTATGACGATCTGACTCACCACGCCCGATCGTACCGCGAGCTGTCATTGCTGCTTCGGCGACCTCCTGGTCGCGAGGCTTTTCCTGGTGACATTTTCTATCTTCACGCACGGCTCTTGGAACGCTCAACTCATCTGCGCGAGGAACTTGGCGGTGGTTCGCTGACGGCACTTCCCATCATCGAGACGGAGGCGCAAGACATTTCCGCTTACATCCCAACTAATCTGATCTCCATTACTGATGGACAGATTTATCTATCGCCGTCATTATTTGAGTTGGGCATTCTGCCAGCAGTGGATGTGGGCAAATCGGTTTCGCGGGTCGGCGGCAAGGCACAACGGGCGGCTTACCGTGCGGTCGCAGGCGATCTCAAGTTAGCATACGCGCAGTTCGAGGAGCTGGAAACCTTTTCCAAGTTTGGTGCTCGGGTCGATGAATCCAGTCGGAAATTGATCGAGCACGGTCGACGCATACGCGCGTGTCTGAAGCAGTCTGAACATGCACCAGTCTCTGTGCCGGCGCAGGTGATGGTCCTGTTGGCTTTGACGGATGGCCTCTTTGATCGGGTTCCGATGGATCAGATGACGGACGCCGAGGCCGCAGTTCGAGCCGCCGCAGAAAGTCTTACTGCCGAGATAAAAAATCGACTCCAGACAGCGGATGCTCTAAGCGATAAGGATCGCAAGGAAATTCTAAAAGTCGCCCGCGATGCACTAAATCCATTTCAATCCCAGTCGTGATTTTTAACAGGAGAAAACAGAGGGAACGGAGTTTTCGATACGGCAATTGATTTTTTGGTTTTGTCCTCTTTTCTCCGTTACCTTCGTTTCCTTCTGATCAATCCAATGTGTGATATTTTACGGGGACTAACAGATGAGTCAAACAATCGCAACTCTTAAGCGACAGATTGGCGGAGCCACAGATCTGCAATCCGTTGTGCGGACAATGAAGGCCATGGCCGCTTCAAAAATCGTCCAGTTTGAAAGTTCGGTACGCGCGCTCTCGGATTACCGCCGCACGGTCGAACTCGCACTCAGTGTCTGCCTTCGCGAAGCCGATCAGCCGGAACGCGTTAGCGTCCGGTTCCCGCAGAAACCGCGTGCTAACGCACGACGGCTGATGACCAATCAGGCAACCGCCGCAAACATCACGGCCGCGATCGTCTTCGGTTCCGATCAGGGCCTCGTCGGACAATTCAATACAATCATTGCTGACGAGGCGTTAGGAACGCTCGCTAGTATGCCCGGTAAGCAGATGATTTGGGCCGTTGGTGAGCGAGTGCATGCGCGGCTGGCTGATACAGACTCGCCATTGATCGGTCAATTCAACGTGCCGAGTACCGTGAAAGCGATCGCCCCTTTGGTAGGTCAACTCCTCATTGACTACGAGACGCGAACAGAACGACACCCAGCGACACCACTCTTCCTGTTTTACAATCGCCCCACGGCCGGTTCCCTCTATGAACCAGTCAGTCAACGTCTGCTACCGCTGGACAACGCATGGCGTCGTCAGCTCTGCGAGACCCCGTGGCCGAGAAAGAATCTGCCGCAAGTTTTGGGTAACGAGACTCAAACGATACGCAAGCTAACGGGCGAATATCTTTTCGTGTCCCTCTTCCGCGCCTGTGCCGAGTCTTTGGCCAGCGAGAATGCCAGTCGATTGGCTGCCATGCAACGCGCCGACAAGAACATTGATGAATTACTTGGGACGCTCAACTCATCGTTTCATCGTCAGAGACAAAGTAGCATCGACGAAGAATTGTTCGATGTCGTTTCGGGCTTCGAAGCATTGAAGTGATGAATGTTCGATTCAGATCCGCCGCCGTGCGTTAGCACACGGTTACCGAATTCTGTGAGAACCGGACGCTGACGCGTACCGGCTGATCGAACATCATCAGCGGCGGTGCGTTAGTTCCCGGTTTAATCACCGAGAACCGCACGCTAACGCGCCAGCGGCTGATTGAAAAGTGTACCAAGACAGAACTATGCTTTGGCAAGCGCAGGAATGTGCTTACCGCAATCGATGGCGGTTACTCTGTTCTTGTCATCGTTGCACATGGTCATGCGGATCGTTGAGCCCGCTTTGAGTTCCGATGCCTTGCTTGCCTTGCCGTCGCACGTCACTTTGGCGTCTTTGGCCACCGTGTAGTGGTGCTCGTCGCCTTTGGCACAGGTCGACGTCAATTTGTCCCCAGCGACTTTGACGAGTTTTCCATCGCAGCAGTTTCCAGCGGCTTTTTCGTGTGATTCAGTCTGCATAACAATTCCTTTTCGAACGTGGCAAAAGAATGTCGGCATGCTTCAACACCTGAACGGTGTTGTCAAAAGCACACTTCACTTTGCCGACGTCAGCAGTGTTACATCAACGGTCGCTGGAGAATATCGAAGGATCCTTCAAAGCAACGTGGCGGATATGACCAACGTGCGAATACACAGCTTCGTTTATGGATTAGCCGATGGGCTTGCTCCCAATGCCGCGTACTTTACGACCAAGGGAGTGGGACACAAATCAGCCGGAACGCATTAGCGTCCGGTTTTTTCAGCATTTGAGAACCGGATGCTAACGCGTTGCGGCTGATTATTGGGTGACGTGCTCAACGAAAAACTGGTAGGATATAGGGTTCGCTACGAACCACATCAAGCAAGCTAAGGAGCCGTTCGCAATAGGTCACCCGATTAGCCGCAACGCGTTAGCGTCCGGTTCGCGCAGAAACCGTGTGCTAACGCACGACGGCTGATGCGCAATCAGGTTGTCAATTGACGGACCAGTCTTAAGGGCGGTCAGTATGGAAGAAGTACCCAGCCAAAACTTGCCCAGCGGGTTTCCCATTGTTGGGATTGTTGCTTCGGCAGGAGGGCTGGATGCGTTCAAGAAATTCTTTACCGTGATGCCTGCGGACAGCGGAATGGCGTTTGTATTGATTCCGCATCTCGATCCGTCGCACGCAAGTTTGATGGTCGAGTTACTAAGCAAGGTGACGTCGCTGCCGGTCGTTGAAGCCGGACAAGAAATGATCGTCGCGGTTAACAGCGTCTACATCATTCCGCCGAATTATTTTCTGGCCATTGCAAACGGTCGTCTTCAGCTAAACGATCCGCCAAAACAACGCTCTTGGCAAACATCAATCGACTTCTTCTTGCGATCGCTTGCTCAAGACCAAAAGGAACGCGCGATCGGCATCGTGCTGTCGGGCACGGGTAGCCACGGCTCCCTCGGTGTTCGCGAAATCAAGCTGGCTGGCGGCATGACGATGGCACAACAGCCAGATACCGCTGAGTATGATCAGATGCCGACCAATGCCATTGCGACGGGACAGGTTGACTGTGTCATGCCGCCGGAACAAATGCCTGCATCGCTAGTCAATTACGTTGAGCAACCTTACTTGAACAGCGCGGGCGAGGTTGGCACAGCATCGGCAGAGTCTGCGGATCTGCTGAACCAAGTCCTGACTTTGTTGCATTCGCGAACGAAGTACGATTTTCGTTCCTACCGCAAGGCGATGGTGTTACGGAGAATTCAAAGGCGGATGGGCTTGGCTCATATCGACAGCATCACGCACTATCTCGACATGCTGCAACAGAAACCGGAAGAAGTGACGGCGCTTTACAAGGATCTGTTAATCAGTGTGACCGCATTCTTTCGTGATCCAGACGCTTACCTGGTCCTGGAACAGGAACTGATCCCCGCGCTGATTGCGCGGCACAACGATGAATCGCCGATCCGAGTTTGGGTACCTGGCTGTGCGACAGGCGAGGAAGCGTACTCGATTGCCATGTTGTTGCTCGAAGGGATCGCGGCTGCTGAATCCACCTGCACGATCCAGATTTTCGCCAGCGATATCGACCAGGATGCCATCGATGTCGCTCGCGCGGGGATTTATCCAGCCAGCATCGTAAGCGATATCTCCCCTGAACGGCTGAAGCGTTTTTTTGTGACGGTCGACGACAGTCACTACCAAATCAATAAGCGACTTCGCGAATCGATTGTGTTCTCCCACCAGAACTTGATCAGCGATGCGCCCTTCTCAAGACTTGATTTCATCTCCTGTCGCAACCTGTTGATTTACCTTGAACCGGAGATGCAGCAGAAGGTCATCGCTCTGTTTCACTACGCACTTGCACCCGATGGAAACCTGCTGCTCGGTCCATCGGAAACGATGGGCAAAGCGACTGACTTATTCGAGCCTTTGTCAAAGAAATGGCGAGTCTACCGCAGGATCGGGACATCACGCCGAGATTTAATCGGCATTCCACTCATCAAAACCGACGAGCGAGGTTCCGTAACCCACCAGCCAACACCCGCACTGCAGCGCAAGGGCTTGAAGGAGTTGACGGAAAGACTGGTCCTGAACGAGTATGCTCCGGCGGCGGCCTTGATCAACCGCAATTATGAGATACGTTACGTGACCGGCCCACTGGTCAACTACTTGGAATTTCCTCTTGGCGAATTGACGAAGGATTTGTTGGCGCTTGCGCGAGCTGGCTTGCGAACCAAGCTTCGTTTCGTTTGCAACAACGCCAGTCGTGACAGCAAAACGGTCGTCGATACCGAAGCTCGCGTGAAGCGCGACGGACACTATGTTCATTGTTCGATCACCGTGCGACCACTATCCGATACGAAAGAATCCGAAGGTTTGTTGTTGGTCGTCTTTCAAGATCGAAGCCCGCCAGATCACGGCCCGCCAGATCACGGCATGGGGCAATCACTCGATGAGCACACGGCCGAAGCTCACCCAGGCGATGATTCACCTTTAGTTCAACAGCTTGAACTCGAGCTGAAGTCGATGAGCGAGGAACTGCACAGCACGATCGAAGAGATGGAAAGTTCGACAGAGGAACTGAAGACCTCCAACGAGGAAACCATGTCGGTGAACGAGGAGCTGCAATCCGCGAACGAAGAACTGGAAACATCGAAAGAAGAGTTGCAGTCGGTAAACGAAGAATTGAGCACCGTCAACAGTCAACTTCAAGACAAAGTCGCCGAGTTGGATAAA
>JBGSLZ010000102.1:0-19789 GCA_041740415.1 Rubripirellula sp. | reverse complement strand
CGGCATCGATCGCTGCTTGCAGCATTCGCCTGGCTCCTTCGCGAACAAGTTCATCGAGCGGACACTTCTGATCGAACTGCGCTCGGAAGGAAACCACTTCGGGATCGAGTCGTTCGTCTACTGGCGTGACTTGTCGGTCTGTTTTAGTCTGGTTCATGGCGTATCCGTGTGCCCACATCGGGCGGCTGAGGTGTTGAAGTTTCAGCAGGATGCGCCACCTTTTTCATTTCTTCAAGAATACAACTTTCGACAATAACTCCTGCATCATGTACCATTACAGATCAACGGGGCAATGCTTATCCAATCCGGTTGCCACGAATCGTTTGTCGGCCGACTGGACATCGTGATGGTGGACGGCGAAGTTTCGACCGTAGATCATGAACTTGTCCTGATGGACAAGACGATCCAAGGCGACGCCGAGATGCAACGAGAAGTCGACTCGATTTATGCACCGCACAGATCGTCGTGCTTTCGCATTTGGGATTTCCGCCGGATTGCCAACTGGCAACAGAGATGCAGCATTGGAATCGACGATGGATAACCTGCTACTGGATGCGATTGCAGATGCAGCGGGAACCCAAATTGCATTTTCTAACGGCTGGCGCTACGGTGCGCCGATTCCCGCAGGCAAAGTCACGGTGAATGATCTGTGGAACATTATCCCCACCAATCCGCAGGTTTCCGTGGTTGACATGTTGGGTTCGGAACTTTGGGAAATGATGGAAGATAATCTGGAACGCAGCTACTCCCGCAATCCATTCGACCAAATGGGCGGCTACGTCAAGCGCTGTCGGGGTGTCAACGTCTACTGCAAGATTGAAAACGCTCGGGGCAGTCGCATCCAGCAGTTCTTCGTCGATAGCGACCCGCTGGAATGGGCGAAAACTTACCGCGTCGTATTTGTCACTCAGCAGGGTGTCGCTCGCAAATACGAAACCAATCGCGAAGATTTGAGTGTCAAAGCCATCGACGCATTACGCAACTACGTGAAGACAAGCAGTCCACTGACCGCAGAGCTTCGCGGCTCCGTGGTCACCGTTTGGACGTCTTTGGGCATTCACAGACGAAACTTCCTATAGGCGGTTCCGAATCGCCTCGCTACAATTGGGGGATGAATCGAATTGTTCCCTTTTTGCTGATTCCTTTGCTCATGCTGGGGCACGTGTTGCCGCATTCGCATGTGGGGACTGGCACGGATCAACCGGATGATCACGGGGCGAGGCCACATATTCACTTGGCTTCGCACGATTCAGGTACTGATTCGCATCAGCACGCTGAGGTTTCCGAAGATCACGAACACGGGGACTCGATTCACCAAAAGAGTGACACGGTAGGCCATTCCGACGGAATCTCTGGGCGAAACGACCACGACGACGATGCAATTTATCTTGCGAACTCGCCCAGCACGTTTGGTAGATCTGTTGGCAGCAAGCAGATTGATTTGCCCGTTGCTTTCGTCGTTGCCGATCAGTGTTTAGCACAGTCTCAGACTCACCAGCCGCAGCGAGTCGTTCCGCCGCAGCGGAGTTCATCGCTACCGATCTATCTTCTCACGGCTTCTCTTCGGCTTTGAATTGTCGATTGAAGATTGGAGATTGACGATTTGAAGTCGTTGATCTTCGATTTTCACCTTCTTCCTTAACGTGATCGACGTTGGCGAACTCGTTGCGCCTGCACTCGTTGCGTCTCTTTGAATCGCAAACTTTCTTATTGGTCCAAGTGATCGGATTGTGTCCTTCTATGTCCAAATCTGCAATCTCCAATCTTCAATCGACAATCAAAAGATTCCTCGGCCCGGCGATCATCATTGGCGTGCTGGCGGCACTTTGGTTCTTCCGAGCTGAACTGTTTGGCAGTAATCAAGCGAGTCAAACGGCTTCCGCCGACAAACCGAGTGAATCCGCTGAAAAGCAAACCGTGCTGGAGATCAGCGAGCAAGCGAGGAAAAACCTCCGGCTGGTCTCCAAGGCCGCAAAGCCGCAACAGTATTGGCGGAGCGTCTTGATCCCCGGAGAAATCGCCGATCGTCCCGGTGTTTCGGATCGTGGCGTGACTTCGCCAGCGGTCGGCATTGTCACGGCGATTCATGCGTTCCCAGGCGACACCGTCCGTCCTGGAGAGTCGTTGTTTACCTTGCGACTGTTCAGCGAGTATTTGCAAAACACGCAGTCTGAACTGTTCAAAGCGACCCAGGAAATTTCGCTCGTCCAGGCAGAGATTAACCGGCTTTCCGAAGCCGCTCGAACTGGAGCCGTGGCCGAATCTCGATTGATCGAATCTCGGCAACAACTCAATCGCCAGACAACGTTGATCCGTGCTTATGAGCAAGACTTGTTGACTCGCGGATTGAATCCAGAACAAGTCCAACAAGTCGCTGGTGGGACATTTGTTTCAACCATCGAAGTTGCCGCTCCGCCAGCGGCACCACAACAAGCATTTCTTGGTTCACCGAAAGCCGACGTCATTCGACAAGTCAGCACGGCCGCCCAGACGCAACCCATCAGCGGCATTGCCTACGAAGTCCAAGAACTCAGTGTCGAACTGGGCCAGCAGGTGCAAGCCGGTCAAGTGCTCGCTCAACTTTCAAATCACCAATCGCTCTACGTCATCGGCCATGCCTTTAAGCGTGAAGCACAGTATCTCGAACAAGCGGCGCAAGACGGTCGCGAGATCAATGTTGAGTTCGCTGAGGAGGGCGATGATCGCTGGCCAGACTTTCAGCAGTCATTCACCATTCGTCACTTGTCCAATTCGATCGACAGTGCAAGCCGAACATTCGACTTCTTTGTGCCGCTCGAAAACCAGTTTCGGTCTTTCGAGAAGGCCGACGAAACTTACTTGGTCTGGCGGTTCAGACCAGGCCAAAGGGCAAGGATTTATGTTCCGGTGGAGCTGTTTGAAAACGTGTTTGTGCTGCCAGCGGAATCAGTTGTGCGAGAAGGACCGGAAGCCTACGTGTTTCGCCAGAACGGTGATTTGTTCAAGCAGTTGCCAGTGCATGTGCTGCACGAAGACCGTCGCAGCATCGTGATCGCGAACGACGGCAGCATCGCCGCAGGAAGTTTTTTGGCGCAGAACTCTGCCGCTTCATTGAATCGAGTCTTGAAAGCACAAACGGCCAGCGGCGTGCAACCGGGTCTGCATGTGCATCCCGACGGAACGACCCATGCGGCTCACTAGGAAACAACAATGCTTGACTCGATTATAAAAATATCGCTTCGTTATCGCATGTTGGTTGTCGTCATCAGCCTGTTCGTGCTTGTCTACGGTTCGTACCTCGCGACTCAAATGTCGATCGACGTCTTTCCGGACCTCGATCGTCCTCGTGTCGTCATCATCACCGAAGCACCGGGACTGGCAACAGAAGAAGTCGAAACGCTGGTCACGCAACCGATCGAGATCGCGTTGATGGGTGCGAACGGCGTGCAAGCCGTGCGCAGCCAATCGACCGCGGGGCTAAACATCATCTACATCGAATTCGATTGGTCGACGGAAATCCGTGCGGCCCGGCAAACGGTCCAAGAGCGATTGGCGACGCTCGAAGGCATTTTGCCCGTTGGGATTCGACCTCAAATGACGCCGCCTTCGTCCATCATGGGGCAAATCATCGTCGCTGGAATATACCGGCAGAATGGACCCGACGGCGGGCAACTTGGGCAGGTCGGCAACACTGACATGATGGCCGAAAGGGTTGGTGAACCGGACAACCGTTTTCGCATTCAGGTTTGGAAGCCTGGCGATCGTCATGATTTCTCGACTTGGAAAAAAATCGAGTCAACGAATTTGAAATGGGTCGAAGATTCAGAATACGCCGCAGGGATTCAATCCACTTCCCTTGGCATAGCCACGATCGAAATCAGCGGCAAAACCTACGATGTCAATTTCTACACCGATGCCAAACAACAACTTGAACTTCGCACCGTCGCCGACTGGATCATTCGGCCTCGTCTATTGAAAGTTACCGGCGTTGCGGAAGTTTTCATGCTCGGCGGTGACCGTAAGCAGTATCAAATCCTGATCGACCCAACCGCTTTGCTTGAATACGACGTCACGGTTCAGGACGTCGCTGCGGCGTTGCGTGAGAGCAACATCAACACGAGCGGCGGGTTTGCCGTCACTGGCGAAACCGAGCGTCCGATTCGGGTGCTGGGACGGTTGGGACCGCAATCCCGTGTCGTGGTTGAAGACTTGAAAAAGATTCCAGTCGGCAATCATCTCAAACGTGCCGTGTTACTCGAACAGGTTGCTCGCGTTACCGAAGGGCCGCAGTTCAAACGAGGTGATGGCAGCGTCAACGGGCGTCCGGGAATCGTGTTCACGACGGTGAAGCAGCCGCATATCGATACGCGAAAACTGACCGACAATGTCGCCGAAGCTTTCCGCGAAGTCGAAGCGTCGTTGCCAGCAGACATCATCGTTAATAGCGAGTTGTTTCGACTGAAGAATTTTATTGATCGCGGCATCTTCAATGTTGTCGAAGCGCTCGTGATCGGTGCCGCGCTTGTCATCATTGTGCTGTTCTTGTTCTTGTTGAACTTCCGCACGACATTCATCACGCTAACCGCCATTCCGTTGTCGTTGGTGCTCACGACGCTTGCGTTCCGAATGATCGGTTGGCTCAGTGGCAGTGAGCTATCCATCAACGTGATGACACTCGGCGGAATCGCAGTGGCGATGGGCGAGTTGGTCGACGATGCGATCGTCGACGTTGAAAACATATTTCGCCGCCTTAAACAAAACAACGCATTGCCGATCGGAAATCGAAAATCAGACATCGTCGTTGTCTTTGAAGCAAGTAAAGAGATTCGCAGCTCGATCGTGTTCGGCACTGCGGTGGTGATTTTGTCGTTCATGCCGCTGTTCGCGCTGTCCGGCGTTGAAGGGCGATTGTTCACGCCGTTGGGATTCGCCTACATCGTTTCCATTTTGGCATCGTTCATCGTATCGATGACCGTCACGCCGGTCCTGTCGTATTACTTGCTTCCAAAGTCGCGTGCAACGCACCACGAAGGTGACGGATTTCTGTTGCGTAGCCTGAAGGGAATTGTTTCGCATCTGATTCGACTCAGCATGGCGATGCCCAACACGCTGCTGATTTTGACATGGATCGCTGTAGCAATTGCAGCGTGGCAAATGTCGCTGCTCGGCCGGAACTTCCTTCCGCCGTTCGACGAAGGCAGCATTCAAGTCAACATGACACTACCGCCCAGCTCGTCGCTGGATGCGTCCAACAAGGTCGCTGGTGCGATCGACAACGTATTCCAATCGATGCAGAAGACGACCGAGAATCCCGATGGCGAGATTTTGCACTTCGTTCGCCGAACTGGTCGCGCCGAGATGGATGAACATGCGTCGCCAGTGAACTTTGGCGAATACATCCTCAGCATGAATCCCGAGTCGCACACGAATCGAGAAGAAATCATCACTCGGCTTCGCGAGATGATCAGCGTCGAGGCTCCGGGCGTGGATATCGAAGTCGAGCAACCGCTGGCCCACTTGATAAGTCACATGATCTCCGGCGTGTACGCTCAAATTGCAATCAAGATTCACGGTGATGATCTCGACACGTTGCAACGGGTGGCCGATCAGGTCAAGAAGGCGATTGAAGGTGTTCCTGGGATCACGCCGCCGATTGTCGAGCCGATTCAAGAAACAACGGAATTGCATATCGCGCTTCGTGCAGACGATCTCGCATTGTACGGATTGACCCGCGAATACGTTGCCGATGTGTTGCAGACGGCGTTGCAAGGTGAAGTTGTCTCGCAGGTGCTGGAAGGTCAGCGTCGCTTCGATCTACTCGTGCGACTCGAGGAAGAGTATCGAACGGATTATGCGAATCTTGATCGCCTGCGGATTGACTTGCCCAATCGCGAAGGCGAACCGGATCGCGGCCAGATCGAACTTCGTGATGTTGCCAATGTCGGTGACGGCACGGGACCAAACTCAGTCAATCGTGAAAACGCGCGTCGGCGAATTGTCATTCGATGTAACACGGAAGGCCGCGACTTGGCAGGGGCCGTCGGCGACATCAAACGCCTCGTCGGTGAGCAAGTGCAGATGCCGGTCGGCTACTTCGTCGAGTACGGCGGTCAGTTTGAAAGCCAGCAACGAGCCACTCAACTCATCATCGTACTTGCAGGTATTTCAGTCATTGGCATGTTCGTCGTACTGCTGATTCTATTTCCATCGGTTCGGATCGTTTTGCAAATCTTGAATGCCTTACCGACCGCATTCATCGGCGGCGTGATGGCTTTGGTCATCACCCAGCAAAGTCTCACCGTCGCGAGTCTCGTTGGATTTATCTCGCTAGGTGGTATCGCGGTTCGCAACGGAATTTTGTTGGTCACGCATTACTTCCACTTGATGAAAGAGGAAGGCGAGGAATTTACGCAAGAAATGATCGTTCGCGGCAGCCTCGAACGACTCGCCCCGGTGCTGATGACAGCCCTCACCGCTGGTATCGGCCTGATTCCGTTGGTGTTCGGCGGACAAGAACCTGGACGTGAAATTCTCTATCCCGTCGCGACGGTGATCCTTGGCGGACTAACGACATCGACGTTCTGCGAGTTCCTGATTCACCCCGGATTGTTTTGGAAGTTCAGCGGCAGAGATGCTGCACGACTCGCGAAACTTGAAGAACAGGAGGACGAACTGATATGAATTGATCAACCTCGCCACTAACAACTGACTTACGCATTTCCCTTTCCCTGATCCCAAGGACCAATTCCATGAAGATTCAAAACACACTCGCCTCGCTGCTAACCATCGCTTGCCTTATCGGCTTCGTTGGCTGCAAACAAGAAACGGCTTCGACAACCACCACTCCCGCGCCGGCAACCGCCATCGATGGCGGACACATGCATGATGACGGCACCCAACACGCTCCTCACGCGGGGCACGGTTCTGGTCCCCATGATGGGACCGTCGCGGACTGGGGCGGAGGCAAATTCCACGTTGAGTTCACTGTCGATCACGACAAGCAAGAAGGCACGGTGTACATCCTCGGCGCTGACGAGAAGACTCCAACTCCAATCGATGCTGCCGACATCGAATTAAGCATCGCTGATCCAGTGATGCAGGTCACTCTGAAAGCCGCTCCGCAAGACAGCGACCCGGCGGGCAAAGCATCACGCTTCGTCGGCAACGACAAAAATCTGGGTGTTGTGCAAGAGTATGCCGGAACGATTTCCGGCGTCATCGATGGCACGCCATACTCGGGAGACTTTAAGGAAGAACCGCACGGCGACCACGCTGAATGACATTTTGAAATTGTTGTTTGGCGGGTGCTTCCTGCCAAGCGGCGAGGCCTCCGAGGAATGCCACTTCAGCCCGGTATCCTCGGAGGCCGCCTTTTTGGACAAGAAGATTAATGACAAATAAGTATCTTCTTGTCCCTAATCTTCTTGTCCGAAAATGGAGAATCAATTGTTCCAAAAACTTGCTGAAGCCTGGAATTGCCCACGAAAAGTTGACTGTGGTTCGGTCTTAAGGGGAAGGTAATTTGAGGTGGTGACCGGTTTCCGGGCGCGCCTGGTGCTTAGTTTTGGTCTTGGTGTGTGGATTCAAATTGGGCAGGCGTTTGGGTAAACGAGACTCGAGTGTTTTCGGTCTCGGTTGTAGTAGCTGAAGTAACCTCCGAGCTCGCGCTCTCCTTTGGCTACTGTTTCGTATTCGGTCATCTCCAGTTCAGTCTTGATCGTTCCGAAGCAACTTTCCATCAACGCATTGTCGTAGCAGTCCCCAGCCCGATTCATGCTTTGACGCATCGACGAACCCTTCAGAATGCCGCGAAAGCGATTGCCTGCGTATTGACCGCCACGGTCACTGTGATGAATCAAGTCGCTTCCGGTTTGGCGATTCGTGATGGCAGCTTGGAGGCTTCCAATGACAAGCTCTTCGGTCATCGTGATCTTCATCATCCATCCGACGATTCGACGTGAGAACCGATCCATGACCATCGATAGGTACGCGAATGTTCGTCCGGCGATGGGAACGTAAGTAATGTCCGCCACCCAGAGTCGATTGGTCGCAGTGAGTTCAAAGTCGTCCAGCAACAGGTTGGGATTGTAGCCCAGCCGATGCCGACTCTCGGTCGTATTGGTCGACGTCACCGGCGATCGTGTCAAGTTTTTCGTCACGGTGATAACTCTCATTTGATTCGCTTCGCAGTCTGTTCAATTCCGTTTTGATGCAGCACTAGACTCTTTGCCGGGCCCGCTGCACCCAGCTTGAACTCGAGAGCCGCATCCACACTGCGGTAGGACCAGCGTGTTGGCGAATCCGCGAACACTTCTTGAGTCGGTTGATTGGTGATGCCGACCATCAGACGACCGTCGCGGTCCTGCACGTCGAAAATGAAGTTGGGGGCAAGTTGATAACGACCCACCAAGCGAGCACGATGTTTCGCGTCGATCGCGACGGGTTTACTCGAGTCTCCGACGACCGAATTGCCCGCAAGTGCGATAGACTCAGCCTTGATAGCTTGCCGATTTTCGCTCGTCATCTTGGCTTCGTCAACGATCACTTCTGCCTTTGTCTTGGCGTCCTGCATACGCAGTTTGACGGTTTCGCCTGGATGGTGGCCCATGCCCCACAGCACTTCGACCAAGTCTTCGCGAACTCGCTTGCCCCACTGATTGCCAAACTGCTTCTTCGCCGAGGCGATGATGTCTTCGACCTTGATCCCATCGACTTCCAGCCACAGTAGAATTCGTCCCTCATACTGCACGAAGACCATTTCGTTATTCAGTCCCACGCTGGTGAATGGCGATACTTTCGGAGGTTCTTGGTTTTGACCCTTAGCAGTCGGCTTGTCAAAAGCAGGCTTCTTTACATCCGGCATTCCTGCGGCAACTTGAATCAAGTACGTCGCCAGAGCATCGACTTCATTTTCCACCGCGGTATTGCAAAGCACGACCACTGCGGTTTGGATGCGACGATTGATATAGATCGCGCTTCGCGAGCCACCCGTACCTCCGTTGTGCCAACGCGTTTCACCATCACCTGCGATCATCCACCCCAGACCCGTCGCGGGGCCGGTGGCGTCCGATTCCGAGTGTTTCTTCCACGCCAGTTCGATGGCTTCACCGAGTGTTCCCGATGGTGGATCGAGTTGAGCCCGAGCGAATCTCATCATGTCGCGCATGTTGGCACGGACACCGCCCGCACCGGGCATGTCGGCAAAACTCCAAGCCAACGTCGGCGAACCGACCTTTTCATTCGGGAAAGCAAATCGCTTCTTCTGGTCGTCTGTCAAATCAACGGTGCAGTCGGTCATGCCGAGCGGTTGGGTGATCCGTTCACGCAACAGTTGTTGATAGGGCTTGCCCGCCTTTTCCGCGATCAAGTGCCCAAGTACCGAAACCGCGAAATTGGAATACTCCTGCGCCTCACCGGGTTTGCGAGGTAATTCGAGACTGTCGAGCGCCGCAGCGGCTTTCGACGAATCGTAATTTCGATAAGGATCTTTGAGTGATTCGGCGTCAAGGTTGGCAGGCAGTCGTGGTAGGCCGGAACGATGAGTGCTGAGATCGAGCCATGTGATGGAGCGACCGTCACGCGAGGGCAGTCGTATTCCAGCAGCATTCTCGGTTTCGGCATTTGATTCGAGTTTGATGTCGCCTCGAATGACTGAATCCGCCAGCAGGATGCTCGTGAAAACTTTGCTAATCGACCCCAGTTCGTACAGCGTTTGATTGTCCGCCTTCTGACCCGATGGCATAGCGTTGCCTAAGTGGATTATTCCCCAGGAGTCGCCTTGGATATACCCGATGGAGATGCCTTGCGCGATTTCGTTTTTGACCAACGGAAGAGCAGTCTCCGTGACGATCTGTTTCGATAATGTCTGTGCCGATCCTGACGAGCAGAAAATCGCGGCCACGACAAACAGAGTACCGACAGGTTTCATGAACTGGCTGGGCATGGGTCTTCCTCAAAAGATGGGCCGAATCAATTTGCATCACTACAATTTAGTCGCCGCAGACAGCGAAATGTTACAGTCGGCTACTCATCAAGTCGCTATGTTGTTTGATGCATACCCTTTTTGGTGCAGGATCAAGCGATTGGGAGGACCGGGTTCTTGGAACCCAAATTCGATCGTCGCGAACATCGAAAATGAAGTCGGACGTAAGTTCGTAATGTCCGACCAAGCGAGCAAGCAGTTCCTGGTCGATCAACCGGTCGCCCGCGGTTTCGTCATCGCCGACCGAGTTGGCAGTTTCTTTTTCCACACGAACCCGAATCGCCGTTTCGCAGACGTGATCAAGTCTGCGATCTTGATCTCATCAATTTCTAGCCACTCGTAATCTTTATCCTCGTAAGTCACGATCACTCGATCACCGTCAAGGTTAACCGCAGTGAAGGGCGAAATCTTTAACGCATCGTCATTCACGCCGAGTCGTTCATGGAGAAAGCCATCAATACCCACCAGGGTCACCCAAGCTATACCCAGCAACGTGATGCGTCGCCAATTTGGCTTGATGGGTTTCACTTCTGCAAACAATTCATTCGATTGCGCACGTCTTTGACAACGTGATTCACTTGCTGATCAAGTTCACGTTGCTTTTCCTGCCACGGCAAGCCACCGGATGAAGTCACATTCGGGCTTCATGACATTAGTCGCCGCCGAGGCACGGATGTTACATCCACGCAAATCATCATCAACGCGAACCGCGATCCACTGGGATTGGGCTTGCTCGCCTTCGCGAAACGAGATGTTGCCGACGCTGTGCGCAACATGCTCGATCATCGTTTCACTCGCACCAACCGCACACTAAATATCGCAAGCAAACTCAACACTTCTTACGCTTGGAACATTTGGATTCGCGTTGCCGACGCTTGTCCTTGCGGCGTCACATTGACGCTGATGAAACTTTCGCCAGCGGGCGTTGAGTTATCAGTGCAGGCGTTGATCGGACAGGCGGGATCAAGATCGGTGAGATTTCGGATGGGAAACAGGTTGCCGCCCATCGTCTGGAGACTCGCGACCACTTCAACCATCCCGCCGCCGGCGCCCAGGTTTCCGATATGACCCTTCACGGTGGTCACCGGTGGTTGATGTTGGGCATCGCCAAATACTTGGGCGATCGCTTCGGCTTCTTGTCGATCGGAATCCGGAGTGCCCAAACCGTGCGCATTGATGTGACCGATCGATTTTGGATCGGCGCTGCCCAGAGCGCCCTTGAGCACGTTGATAATGGCCTGTCTCAAAAACGAATGTTCGTAACCAAACGATGGTCCGACGGCGCTGGTGCCGTAGCCGACGATCTCGCCGAGTATACTTGCGCCGCGACCCGTCGCGTGTTCGAGTGACTCGACGACCAATGCAGCGGCGCCCTCACCAACGACGCTACCGTCGCGTGATCGATCGAACGGTCGCGACATAGTGCATGGGTCGACACAGTCACAGGCAAGCTGTTCTTGCAAAGATGCGTGAAGCGTACGAAGCGAATGGATTCGTGAACCGGTTGATCCGACCACCATCACGTCGGCGTGCTGTCGCATGATCGTCGAGTAGGCTTCCGAGAGCGCCGCGCCGGCCGAGGCTTCGCGGACGGTGATCGAGTTGTTGGGGCCGCGCAGATCGTTGTAAATCGCAATGTGGCTGGCCGGCATGTTCGGCAAATACTTGAGCAACCAAAGTGGGTTGACTTCCGGTTTGCCCTTCTGGCCCCAGTCCTCGAAATGAAAGACGCCGTCGGAGTCCATGCACTTCTGGATGCCGGTCGCGAATTCTTCCGGCAACGACATGATGTAATCGCAACCATACAACACTCCCGTTCGATCTCGGTCGCGAACGTCCTCGGTCAATGCCGCGTGGTGCAGCGCGAGCTGTGCCACTGCGACGCCCATTTCGATTTCGCGGCACATCACCTTGCTGCCTTTGCGAATCGTTCGCGCCAACGTCTTGTCCAGCGGTCCGTAGTCTTCGATTTCGCCGGTGAACGTGATCGCTTCGGCTCCATGATCGATGCACAACACGCCTTGCGGAACTTGCGTTAGCGGACGAATGCCGCTGATTCCGTCACGCAGGCCGCTTACGAGCGCGCCGGGATCGTTTCCAAGTGGGCTGACAACGCCGAGACCCGTGATGACGACGCGACGAGACGAAGGAATAGCCATGGACAATTGAAAAGTGGGCGAGGCAGCGGATGGAGGATCGTAGCGGCATTCTAAACCGCAAGTCTCGCATCTTTGAGGGGGCGTGTTCAGGCCGAAACTGGGGCAGGTCAGCCGCCAGAGATGCACATTTTGCGTGAATCGCTGGCAGAATGAACACGCCCGCGATTTGCTGGCGGCCCGATCGAGCCAGTCGACGCCCCTAGTATCGACCGCGGTTCGCGCCGCCGGGCTGAGTGGCGACCTGAGGCACTGACGTCGACGGCGTCAGTCCGCTGGTCAGATTCTCGGACGCGCGACCGCGGAACTCGATGAACATCAACGCGTCGGCGCGTCCCGCGGTTGAACCGGTCAGCGCCGACATGTTCAGCAACGGAACCGACGACTGGGCCCGCTCGGGACTGGCAACGACGCCGCACGAGAGCAGCAGCACCATGTCGGACGGCCAGCGGAATCGTTCGTGCAATCGCCAACTGACCACTTGTGGCACGTCGATCCGAGCACGGTGGATTTGGTTGTTCGGAAGAGGTAGTTCAAGATCAACCGGGTTGAGTTTATCGACTTGATCGATCTCGGCTTTGATCATGCAGTCGATCGCGCGACCATCCGTGCTCAGCAACGGACTCAGCGACAACCGATAACCCTCTTGGACTTCGCCGGTCTCGGGTTCGTATGGCGGCCAAGCTTGCGGCGCCGGCCGAACATTGCGGACATAGTTGCGACCGCGTGTGCTGGCCAGCGTTTCGGTCTGGCCGTTGTAGGTGACGATGTTTAGATCGTGAACTTGGCGCGTATCGGTACGCTGACGAAGTAGGTTCAAAACCAATGCGGCGTTCTCTTTGCTAAGCAGCCACGCCTGCACACCCGGCGAATCGACTGCAACGTGTTGCATCAACATGTGTGCCCGTGATCGCCAGTTTGCGTTGCCGACCGTCATCACGCGCAGGTGCATGACTTGCGGTTCTTTTTCGCCGGCGACGAATCGATCGACGACGCCTGCGATGACTTGGTGCATTTCGTTGGTGTGATAGATCGACAGCGAATCACGATCCGCGTTCATGAATCCAAACGGTTCGGTGAACCAGACGTCGGTGCCGGTCTCGCGCAGCACCCAATCGATGATCGCCTGTTCGGGATGATCGTGTTTGGTCAGGTAACCCGTGTACGGTCGCAAGTCGTAAACGCGATGTTCTTGACCGGCCGTGCGAGGCAGTTTGCCGCCACTGGATACTTGACCGCCGGATGCTTGTCCACTTGAACCCTGTCCGCCACTCGGTGGTGCGGCCCGGCCCTGCATGCTGGGCGGTGTGTCGGCCGTTCGAGGAACTGCCGCGTTGGTTCCGCCCGGAAGCGGCATGCCCTGACCAAACGTGGGCGCCGAAACGCAGATGATGAATGCAAAAGCAGCGAGACGACGCATCGATTCGATTCCCGTTGGATCGGTTGCCAAAGAGTGACTCTGTGTGGCTATACCGATAACGGGAAACCCGAGGCAAGAGTGATGCGACCGTGAACCCGATTTCAGAAAAACGAAAGCTGGGCATTCATCTCGTCAATGGCTGCCGAGACAGCGTCTTGCCATCGTGAGTGTCCAAATTTTTCGCAAAATTCCGGGCGCTCGTGAGCGAAAATGATGTGCCGCGAATTATTGACCACCGCGCCGAGTCCTTCATCGTCGAAGCCACCGCGAACATCGTCGGCCGCGCCGCCCTGAGCTCCGAAGCCTGGTATCAAAATCCAGCTCGTCGGCATGGCTGCCCGCATTTCGGCAAGTTGTTCCGGATAAGTTGCCCCGACGACGGCCCCAATCGGCCCGAAGCCCGACGCGCCGAGCCGCGTAGCATTCAGTTCTGACACTAATTCCGCCACCGCTGCGTACACCGTCTGGCCGTCAGTTTGCCGGTCCTGGAACAGTCCGCCGCCAGGATTGGAAGTTTTGACTAGCACAAAAATGCCGGCATCCCTGGCATCGCAAACTTCCGCAAACGGCTCGATCGAATCGCGTCCTAAATAGGGGCTGACGGTCAATGAATCACTACCCCAGGGACTCTCGAGCCCCAAATAGGCGTCTGCGTACGCCGTCGCGGTGCTGCCGATGTCGTTTCGTTTGCCATCGGTAACCACCAGCAAACCGGCCTTGCGGGCGTGGGCGATGACGTGACCAAGCGAGATCATGCCGGCCGGTCCGAGCTGCTCAAAAAACGCCGACTGCGGCTTCACGCAGGCAACCCGCCCCGCCGCGACATCAATGATTTCGGTACAGAATTGCGTGTAAGCGGTGGCCCGTTCGTCAGCCGAGTCGCTGTGGATCGCGTCGCGGATCGGTGACGGCAATTGTGCTAGACGCGGATCAAGTCCGACGCAGGCAACCGAACCGCTCGTGCGAACCGCATTAGCCAATCGATCGGCGAAACTCATCAGGTGCTCTCGAAATGGAGGTGGGGCCAGATTCAGCGACCGATAACCGGCAATACCGATCCGACCGGACGCTGAGCGTAAAACGCAAACCGCGATCATCCAAGGTCACCTAGCGAATCTCCCCGCGCTTCACTAGGATTCGGTCGAGAGTTCATCGGGCTGTAGCGCAGTTGGTAGCGCGCTTGACTGGGGGTCAAGAGGTCGTGGGTTCAAATCCCGCCAGCCCGATTTTCTCTATCTTGAAACTGAGTCCGCTGCCAACATTGTCAATTGGCATCGCTTTGACGCATTGATTCAATCTTCGCCAAAATTCGCATAGTTGAACTTACCCAGTCGCCCGCTGGATTCGTGGTCAGTGAAGGCGATCGCCTCAAATCGATTTCCTTTACGGCAGTTTTTTGATTGTCGCGCCAGTGATTCGGAGTGTTTTCGAGTTTTGAACATAGGCGATGACGCTTGCGTTGGCACGGTTCACGTCTTGAGAAATTCTTAGTTCGTGGTCGCCGGTGGGTTCATCAAGATGGAGCATCCGGAAGTACCGCACAACATTGACATGCGTAAGACTGAGCCCTGCGTTCTCGCCCCGAGCCACCTCGTTCGCCGACGGCGTATCGACCAAAGCGATGTTCAGATCGTCATCCGGCTGTAGGCCTGAAACTTCATACTTCAACAGAACACGCCCGTCACCCTTGTCACTGGCGACCGAAAAATCAACAGTCGATGCTGCTGCTTGATTCAGCGATCGAGCGATCGCGGCTCTTGCTTTTAGCTTGTCCGAACCCACGAACTCGGTCGTCCCGTTGACGATCATCTGTGGCGTGTAGACACGAAGGCTGTCCATTGCCGAAGCGTAAATTCTTTGGCGCAGCGAATACTCCGCATCGCTGTACGGGTCAGTCCAACCAAGACGGTTCCAATAGTCGACGTGGAATGACAAAACGTAAACAGCCTGGTTGTCTCGTTTGGCAACCGCCGCAATCTGGCGTAGCACCGCGTCAGCGGGTGGGCAACTGCTGCAACCTTGAGATGTAAACAACTCGACAATGGCAACGCCAGTCTCCACGGACGCCGCTTGTCCGGAGGCAGATGAAATCGAATCATCCTGGGCAGCACACATCAACGGGATCGCAATGACGAATGCAAACGTGAGGACCTGAAGACAGAATCGAATCGGGATCACAATGCTCTCCATGTATTTTCCACACACCACTCACCGACGCATTGGCACGCGCATCTCTTACGACAAGAAATGGATTTCGTCACCGATCCAGCGGTCCAGGCGACACCCGCAGTTGTTGAAATGGCCGTCTCCGTATTCAATCCGCCTGTTTGATTCCTGATACGAAATTCAATCAACGAACCTACATTCTCCCACCCATCCGTCGTGGCATCAACGCTGCAGTCATTCACAAAGATCGGTGATAGAGTCGCGGATTGACGTCCATGGCAAACCGCTCGGTGGTTCACCGAGCGGCTTGTTTCGCATCAATGAAAACAACAACAGGCAACCGTGGAACGAAGGATTCTCGCTTCGGTAGGCGTGCTTTTCTGACCACCAGTCGCCTGACTCGCTTGTCGGTGCGATCGGAGTGCACTGCGATGAAGGCATCGACTTCGGCGTCGATCGCGGACTGCAGCATGCGTCTGGCTCCTTCGCGGACAATCTCGATCAACCCGCAAGCGGCGTAGCCATGAAACGGACAAATGCGATTCGCGATGCGTCCGCCAACGGCATAGCCAATGGCCATGCCTCCAAAATATGCCGCTAGAACGACTGCCGCTGCGCGAGACGTATGTCCCAACAACAACCCCAACTGCCGATTCCAACTGACCTCATAGACGAGAGCAGCGAAACCTGAGAGGAAGAGAATGATGTTGAACGGAACCATTGCTAGTGATCGTGGCCGCTGTGATCGTGACCGTCGTGGTCATGATTGATTTCGCCACGATACGGAGTGCCATTGATCGACAGCATCAACTTTGGCGCAGCCGACTCGTCGTCGATGTGGCCGACTAACTCGGCATCGGCAAGCGTGAATCGCGATGACTTGCCACTCGGATCGCCAGCGTCCGGGCTGGCCGCGAGTTTGAACTGCTCGGGCGTGCCATCGTGCATCAAATTGATCGTCAGCTCTTTGGCGTCAATCGGAACCGCTTTGGTTGCCCCTGCATCCAGCACATAGACGGTGACGGACTGGGCATCGTGAACCACTTCGGCGTGGAATTCTTCATTGCCGAGTTCGACAAGTGTTCCGTGATGCGGCCCTTCGCTCGGATGCGCATGAACGTCAACGGTCGCAGGCGGTAAGTCATCCATCACGATGGCCTCGCCAGATGAACTGGGCGCATTATCCGTCGTTGTCGACTTGGGGCCGCAACCGATCGCAAGTAGCGAGAGTGAAGCGGCAAGTAACGGGAAATAGATTTTGTGCATAGGTTTGCCTTTAAAGGAAATGGAGATTGCAGATTGCAGATTGAAGATCGAAGATCGAAGATTAGAAAATGCGAATGAGGAATATTTTGACAATCTTCGACCTTCAATCTCCAATCTTCAATTCTTCTAATGACGGGTTTCAAATCCGTTTTGCTTGAGCCATGCCATCCATTGGTCGGCGGTGCCGTGATCGGCGAAGTGAACGTCGCGCCACGTTGGGGCACGGAACTTGATGTCGCTGTGGTTGCCATGATTGGAGACGACGACCTCGGCACCGACCTTCTTCAGTTGGTCCAACATCTGAGCTTCTTGGGGTGAACCGTTGCCGTGAATTTGCTTCCAGCCAACCATACGGAACTCGACGGCTTCGGGGCCTTCAGCAAACGCGGGATCGCTATGGCTGTGTGAAACGTCGAATCCTGACGCTTTCAACCAGCCCGACCATTGATCGGCCATCGCGTGATCCTTCACCGCCATCGTCTTCCATTCGGGACAGCGATATGAAACGTCAATGTGTCCGGCGTGGTTGCCTTGCTTGACTTCACAACCGAGCTTATTCACCGTTTCCATGTGCTGGGTCGCTTTACCAGCATCATCGAAGTGCATCGCTTTCCACTGAGGCAATTGAAACGCCAGCGTCTCGCCACTGTGTTCGTGATCGCCGTGCGCATGGCCTGTGTGATCGTCATCGTGCGCATGAGTGTCGGCTTGGGCGAACGCTTGCCCACCTACTGAAGCCATGCTCGCACAAATCAAAGCAACACCAAAATTCTTAAACATTTTCATCGTCTTACTCCAAAAGGATGTTAGCGAAATGGCGCTAGCCACCGGTTCCGCGATTCAATACCGGCGGCTAGCGCCGTCCCGCTCAAACCTCGTCCAATACAACCTCACTCGCCGACTCGCCCACGACACGGGCAGCCGACTTCATTCCGAACAACCAAAACAACGCGGGGTGAACAAAGAAGTCCAGTGCTGTCGAACTAATCAGTCCGCCCAAGATCACCGTCGCAACGGGATACAAGATTTCTTTGCCAGCTTCGCCTGCTGACAAAACCAATGGCACTAAGCCGATGCCTGACGTGAGCGCCGTCATCAAGACCGGTGCGAGTCGTTCGAGTCCTGCGCGAATAATCATCGAAGGCGTAAACTCTTCGCCCTCGTGTTCCACCAAGTGCAGGTAGTGTTGAAGCAGCAAGATTCCGTTTCGCGACGCAATTCCCGCTAGCGAAATGAAACCGACCATCGCGGCGATCGTCAGCGTTTGGCCGGTGATGACCAGCGCGGCCACCGAACCGATAAACGCCATCGGCAACGCCGCCATCACCTGAAACGCTAAGTTCACGCTGCGAAACAACGTGAACAAAACCAGGAATACGCCGACCATCGCAACGGCAAACAGGATGGAGATCACCCTACTCGCCGACTTCTGGCTTTGGAACTGCCCGCCGTACTCCACGAAGTAGCCCGACGGCAGCGTCGCAATGCTCGGCTTGATCGCCGCTTGAATATCGGTCACGACATCGACCACTCCGCGATCCGCGACATTGCACTGAATCACAACGCGCCGTCGAACGTTCTCGCGATTGACCGCATTGGGGCCACCCGATTCGTAGATGCTTGCTAGTGCTGACAACGGCAGTGTTCCGCCTTCGGGCAATTGGATAGACAGTCGCTTCAATTCCTCGAGGTCTTCGCGATAGTCGTCCTTCATGCGGACGACCAGATCGAAGGTACGCATGCCGTCGAGAACTTCCGAGACAACCTTTCCATTCATTGCGGTTTGGATGTATTCGTTGACAACGGCAGTGGTCATTCCGTATTGCAAAAGCTTGTCGCGATTCAGCTCGATGCGCAATTGTGGGATGATGACCTGCGGCTCAAGGAGCGCATCGGTCACGCCCGGAACCAGTTCCATTTCGGCTTTAACTTGCTCGGCCTTCTGTCGCAACAGATCCAGATCGTCGCCGTAGATCTTGATTCCCACTTGTGCCTTGACGCCCGAAATCATGTGCGAGATCAAGTGCGCGATCGGCTGCTCGACGGCTGTGACAATTCCTGGAATCTCATTCATCGACTCGCGAATCTCCGCCAACTGTTCTTCACGCGAACGAGGCGAATTGGGATCGAGTTCAATGATCATCTCGGACATATTCACACCCTCGGCGTGTTCGTCCAACTCAGCTCGTCCGGTACGCCGAGCAAACCGTTGAACGTCGTCGATCTTCTTAAGCGATTCCTCAACCGTCTGTGCAATCGTGTTCGACGCAGTCAGTGAGGTTCCAGGAGGCAGCACGACGTTGAGTTGGATCGTGCCTTCGTTGAACGGTGGCAGAAAGTCTTTCTCAAGTCGCGAGACGAAGATCGCCGCGATCGCCACCATCAACAGCGTGACGCCAAGATTGAATCGAGGGAACGTCAAGCTGAACCGGATCACTTTGTCCGCAACCCATTTCAACCCGCGTAACACGAATCCGTCTTGTTCGTGGCCGCTACCTTTACTCAGACCTAGCAGCCAATATGAAAGCACGGGCGTCACCGTCAAGGAAACGATCAGTGAAGAAAGAATCGAAACGATGTACGCCACTCCGAGCGGTGCGAACAACTTGCCCTCCATGCCACCGAGTGCAAACAGCGGCAGAAAGACAAGAATGACGATCATCGTGCCGAAGACGATACTGCGACGGACTTCGATACTGGCTCGATATACGACCAGCAGTGGATTAAGTGGATTAGTTGCAGAGCGATTCTCCTTCAATCGCCGGAAGATGTTTTCGACATCGACGATCGCATCGTCGACCAACTCACCCATCGCGACGG
>JBGSLZ010000101.1:0-11117 GCA_041740415.1 Rubripirellula sp. | reverse complement strand
GTCCGGTGGAACCGGACCTACTTGCTACTCGCCTGGAAGCGCCGCAACGAACCGATCCAAAAACGCCGACGATTTGATCGCAACGTAGGTCCGGTTCCACCGGACGGTTTGACGTAGGTCCGGTTCCACCGGACGGCGTATTTTTCCCGCGTGGATGTCCGGTGGAACCGGACCTACTCGCCGACGCTTCTGTCGATGTGATCAAAATTCATTTTGGGGTCACGATCGCCGCATGCCCAATGCGGTGAATACACGCCACGTCGTACCCACCGATGAAAGCTTGATGCCGGCCAGTCCGATGGACATCGAACATGTCCATGTTTGACAGGGTTGTAGTGGATGTAATCGAAATGGCTCTCGAAGTCATCTTCGTCTTCGATCGTGTGTTCCCAGAACTTCGGTTGCCAGACACCCTTGCGCCCTTCGTGTTGGCGTCCGGGCGAAACATCGCATTCGGTTCCGCCCGCGGCCAACCAACGACTGGTAAACTGAGTTTTGATCCACTGCCATCGCGCCGAATACTTCGCATCGCCCGGCGGCATGCACCAAATTGAGTGCAAGTGCTCCGGCAGCAGCACGATGGCACGCACATCGAAAGGGTGAGTCGTTTGGCATTCGCGCATCACATCGCCGAGGATCGAGCGGGCGATTAACGATTCAAAAATCGGGCGTCGCTGGTCCGTGACCACCGTAAAGAAATAGGTTCCCCCTGGAACAACGGCACGTCTCCAATTTGGCATCCCATCAAAATAAAACAACCGTTGGTCCGGTTCCACCGGACGACGTTTTATATTTTTTCCGCGTGGTCGTCCGGTGTAACCGGACCTACGGCTACGGCTGGTTTCCCATGCGGCATTTCGTCCGGTAGAACCGGACCTACTTGCGAATCGTTGTCCGTTGATTCAGAATCCTTAGCGTGAGGAGCGAGCCGCTGTCCGCGTGCTCTTGTTCATTGGTCTAACTTGGAAACGCTTTCCCAATCCCTGATTCGCTCGCGTCGCGTCCGCCGCATCGTTGGATGCGGGTTGGTCGTGCTGATGCTTGGTGCGATGTTCGGATTGCCAATCGGACCTCGGCCAGCCGCGAAGACTTCGACGGTTGTCGGCGAAATCGCCGAGCGTTTCCCGTGCGAGAATTGCCCCTGCGGTTGCGCTTCAGCCGATTTCTGTTGGGACCGCTGCTGTTGCCACAGCGACGCTGAAAAACTTAGCTGGGCCCAACGCAACAACGTCATTCCGCCCGCCTTTCTGGTCGCCCGAGTCAAACAAACGATCATCCCCGTCGCAGCGACGCTAGATGAATTGCCGGCGTGTTGCCGATGTGCGGCCAAAAAAGCTGTCGCAAAAACTGGGCCATCGCCGACGACCATCGTGGTGGCAAAATCTTCAGTGGTGTTGTTATGGAAAGCCGTCGAGTGTCGCGGCATCGAATCGTTGTGGGTGTTGCTCTCGCACACCGTTGTGACGGGCTCGGCGAAGTTGTTTCCGCCGATCCCGATGTTGATTGAGCGGTTGTTGATCGAGAGCGACTCTGCGTGCTCTGTCCGCCAATGTCCCGACCCGCCCGTGCCCTAGGCACGTCTTCAGTTGACTTCTGGGCGAATGAGATTAGCCGCATCGCGTTAGCGACCGGTTCGCGGGAACCGTGAGCTAACGCTCAGCGGCTCACTAGGCCCAAATACTTTTGGCGACGTGCCTATTTTACACGCGTGCTGACCATCAGCGCGCGGTCGAGAACGTCGCTCCTGCGTGGACATACAACTCCGCTCGCTCCTCACAAAGCTGGTTGGGTCTCATGACGCGCGGGAGCGATCTTAAACAACATTCGCTCCTTCAACATTCGACTCCATCATGAATTTCAAAGTATCCATCAAAACACATCAACGCGCCGCGTTCACGATCATCGAACTGCTCGTCGTCATCGCCATCATCGGCGTCCTTGTCGGACTGTTGTTGCCTGCCGTGCAGGCCGCGCGAGAAGCGGCCCGGCGGATGAGCTGCAGCAACAATTTCAAGCAAATCGGCTTGGCGATGCACAATTACGAATCGACATACAAGACGCTACCGCCGCTGGGCAAGATCGATGGCGACTTCGCCGTGCAAGCAAGAATCTTGCCATTCATCGAACAGTCCGGTCTCGACGAAGAATTGACGTTCGACGTGCCGGCGTTCGGCGGCAGTTGGTCCGGAAAGATTCCCCATCCGCGAAACGCCGCGGCTTACGCGAAAGCGATTCAAACTTACTTATGCCCCAGCGACCCTGCTCACGCAACCACGATTGTCAGTGTTGCCGGCGTCGATTACACGTACGGCGGCAACAACTACATGGCCAGCTACGGCAGCAATCGAAAACAGAATTACGACTTTCGCTGGAAGACCGACGGAATGTTCTTCGAGCCGCACAGTGTCATGTTCAATCATGTATCCGATGGTCTTTCCAACACGGTGATGATGAGCGAAACCGTTCGCTCTCAGGGTCCCGATCAAACGTTGCCCGCGGGACAACTGCCACCCAAGCCGTATGCGTTCACGCTGAACGGTTCGTCGGGCGTCGGCACCACGATCGGCGGCGTGCCGGGGATGCAGGCCAGCGGTGCGTGGACCGCCTACGCGAACGGTGCCGGGATGATTGAGAACCCCGACATCGATTCGTTCTGGAATACGTTCACGAATTGGCGCGGAGGCTCAAGCCCGGCGCTGCGTGGTCGTGGAATGAGTTGGGCGTTCAACGGCGGCATCAACTCGATGACCAACGGATACCTATCGCCCAACAGCCACACACCCGACGTCGTCACGCACTGGACCGGGCACTTCGCACCGCGCAGCTATCACACCGGCGGCGCCCATTTGTTGTTCGCCGATGGTTCGGTGCATTTCATGAGCGACAGTACCGACGTGGAACTGCACCGTGATTTGCACAGCGCCAACGGGCGCGAAGTGATCCAAGGGTTCGAGCCATGAGTCGTCGAGCGTGGCCGGACTACGCCGCCGTTTGGCGATGGCACTTTTATGCAGGCATCCTGTGCATTCCGTTTGTGGTCGTGCTGGCCGTCACCGGAACGATCTATTTGTTTCGACCGCAAATCGAAGCGTGGCAAGAACGTGACTTCGACCGACTGCCCGCATCAACGGTTCCGCTCGCGTCGTACGCCGATCAAGTTCGATCGGCGGTCGACAGCGTCGAAGGCGGCAGACTTGCGTCGCTGCAGCGCGCCAACTTCGCCAACTCATCCGATGATGTCGTTCCGGCGACTCGTGTGATCGTCGAACAGAATCGTCAGAAGGTGCGGGTCTACGTCGATCCACGCGACGCTCGAGTGCTCGGTTCGGTGGTCGACAGGTACAGCTTCATCAGCGTCGTCAAGCGCATTCACGGCGAACTGCTGCTCGGCAAACGGGGTTCCTACATCGTTGAGCTGGCGGCTAGCTGGACGATCGTAATGGTCGTGACCGGGTTGGTGCTGTGGTTGCCGGCAAAGTTGCGGCCAGCCGGTGTTTTGTATCCGCGAATGAACCGGCGCGGAAAAACATTCTGGAAGGACATGCACAGCGTCGGTGGATTCTGGGCATCCGGGTTGATCCTGTTCCTCGTCTCGACCGGATTGCCGTGGTCGATTTTTTGGGGCGACTATTTGAAGTCGATCCGCCAAGTCTCCGGTACCGCCGCCGTGGCTCAGCATTGGGACGGTGGCCACGGCGAACATGCCGGTCACGACCAGTCGGCGAACTCGAAGCCAAAACCGAAAGCCAAATCGGGTCCGTCTTGGATGACGCCGGCGCCCGACCCCAGCGGTTATCAGCTCAACCAGATCGACAGCGTGACGGGGTTCGCAAAGTCACTCGATTTCATGCCGCCCATCGTCATTTCGCCGCCGAGTGGCAACGATTCCGTTTGGTCCATCAAATCGGAAACTGCCAATCGACCGCATCAACAAACGATTCGCTACGACGCGATCAAGGGTGAATCGATCGGCCACGAAAAGTTCGCCGATCGGCATTGGGTGGACCGGATGGTCGGCCAGGGGATCGCGCTGCACGAGGGCCAGCGATTCGGTTGGCCCAATCAACTGATCGCATTGGTGGCGACGTCGGCATTGGTGATGCTGTCGTGCAGCGGTTTGATACTGTGGTGGCGGCGTCGCGATGGAGCCGGACTTTCACCGCCCGCAATCAATCGTTCGCAGCCAACCACGCCGCGAATCGTTTCACGTTCCCGTTTCTTTTCGTTGGCGTGCGTTGCGTTGGCTCTGGCGGTCTACTTGCCATTGTTTGGTGCATCGTTGGTTTTGGTGCTGGTGCTTGATTGGATCGTTTTCTCGCGTGTCGAGCCGATCGCGATCTGGCTCGGACGAAAGCGGCCAGTGGCGATCGCATCGTTAATCGTTTTGACTTTCGTGGTCGGCTGTTCGGATGGACCGACACCGATCACAGGCGGGACGCGGGGAACGTTGACCAGCGGTTCGAAGCCGATCAGCCAAATGCAAGTCAACGTGTTCGCTGGAGCCGCCGGCGAATCCAATCCGATCGGTCGTGGCTACGTCGACGCCGAGGGTGGCTTCGAGCTGGTGACGGCCGATTCATCGGGTCCGTTGCAGTTGGAGTCCGGCGCGTATCGATTCACTGTTGAATCGATCGGCGCCGAAGTCACGATCCCGCCCGAGTACACGCGACCATCGACGACGCCGCTAAAGGTCGAGTACGAGCCGGAACAAACGATCGCACTGGAGTTGCCACGAGTGTAGAACGATTGATCAGAACAGCGTGTAGATGAACGGGGCGGCTGGTGATGCCGCCAACACGGCCATTGCGATCAACAAGGTCGTCACGATCAGAATCGGCGCGAGCCACCATTTCTTGTTGTATCGCAAGAACGAAATGAATTCGCGTACGATGCCGGGATCACGAGGCGATGGATTCTGATCGGTCACGATGCGTTTTCAAAATGTTCGGAAGTGATGTTCGCTGCCCTCTAGCTTTTTAACCGGTCGCCAATAGGTTTCGCCGTCCGTCACCGACTCGTCTCGGCCCCGCCAGCGCCACCAAAAACCGGTCGGCGTTACCACCGTATAGTAAACGATCGCCAGCCCGATCGTGCTGACGATTCGATGCCAAACGCCGATGATCTTGCGCAGCCGTTGACGAAGTGACAGTGACGTAGGCCTGTCGATCGTGGCACCGACCACGTCCGACTTGCGAACCACAAAGTTCTCCATCACCAAAACGTCCAGATCCGTTGCCAAGAAACATGCGATCGCGTCGTCAGGCGACTCGACGATCGGTTGGCCGCGAACATTGAAGCTGGTGTTGACCAACATCGGGCATCCGGTGGCAACCAAGAACGCTCGCAGAAGCCGTTCAAAGTCCGGGTTACGCTGCGCATCAACGGTTTGCACCCGAGCGGTCCCGTCGACGTGAGTGACCGCGGGAACCGGCATCGAGTTTTCGCGAACCGGATGAACGAACATCATGAACGGGCTGTCGCCGTGACCGCTCATGTCGAACCACCGCTGAGCGTGATCGGCCAGCACCGCGGGCGCGAACGGGCGAAACGATTCGCGGAATTTTATTTTCTGGTTGATGCGAGACTGTGTATCGGCACCGCGCGGGTCCGCCAGGATGCTGCGGTTACCAAGCGCCCTCGGCCCGAACTCCATCCGTCCCGCCATACGCCCCACCACTTTTCCGGACGCCAATTCAGCGGCGATTTGGTCGGCCAATTCGTCAGGGCAACCGATGTGCGTTGCCTGGATGCCGTGGCGATCGAGCGATTCGCGGATGCCGGGTTCATCCCAAGCGGGGCCGAGCAGGCTGTTGTCAGGTTCCGACGCCACCCGTGCATTGCCGAGTGCTTGGTGCCAGCCAAAGAGTGCCGCGCCGAGTGCGCCGCCCGCGTCGCCGGCGGCCGGTTGCACCCACACATCGTCGAACGGACCCTCCCGAAGTAACTTGCCGTTGGCGACACAATTGAGCGCGACTCCGCCAGCCAAACACAATCGACGTTGACCGGTGATCTGATGCAAATGCTTCGCCGACTTCATCACCACTTCTTCCGTGACCGCCTGAATCGACGCCGCTATGTCCTGATGGAACGCTTCGATCGGCGAGTCGGGTTCACGCCGGGGTCCACCAAACAACTCATCAAACTTCGCCGACGTCATTTTCAAGCCGGTCGCGTAATCGAAGTAATCCTGATTCAGCTTGAATGATCCGTCGTCTCGAATATCGATCAAGCACTCACGAATTTTGTCGGCGTACTTCGGCGTCCCGTACGGCGCCAGTCCCATCAACTTGTATTCGCCCGAGTTGACGCGAAAACCGGCGTGGTACGTGAACGCTGAATACAACAAACCGATCGAATCGGGGAACACGATCTGGTTAGTGATTTCGATCTCGTTTCCTCGTCCTACTCCCAACGTCGTGGTCGCCCATTCGCCGACACCGTCCATCGTCATGATCGCGGCATCGTCAAACGGCGACGCGAAGAACGCGCTGGCGGCGTGAGATGTATGATGATCGCAAAACGCGATCCGTCCCTTGTACCGTTTTTCGAGACCGCGTCGAATCTCGCGACGGATGTTCAGCTTGTGGCTCATCCACGATGGCATCGCGGTCGTGAACGAGCGGACTCCTCGCGGCGCGGCCCGCAGATAAGTTTCGATCAGCCGCTCAAACTTCGCGAGTGGCTTTTCATAGAAGACGACCAAGTCGAGTTGATCGGCGGTGATTCCCGCGATCGTCAAACACGCTTCGATCGACCGTTTTGGAAACGCCGCGTCGTGTTTGATCCGTGAGAACCGTTCCTCTTGAGCCGCCGCAACCACCCGCCCGTCGACCACGATCGCGGCCGCCGAATCGTGAAAGTAGGCGGAAATCCCGAGGATGGAAGTCATGATGGTAGGTCCGGTTCCACCGGACAGTTTGATTGCCGTTCGGTGCCACCGGACATCAAAGCGGCGGCGATGCGTTTCGTCCGGTGGAACCGGACCTACGATTTTCGTCCGGTGGAACCGGACCTACGAAGAGCCCGTTCGTTGACGCATTTTCTTGCTTGGGGCGTTAGCTGTGAATAGACGGCGATCTCGTCGAGCGTTCGGTGGCAACCTTCGCAGATTTGATCGTCGTTGATTTTACACACCTGGATGCACGGTGAAGCGGCGGGATCGTTTTTCTGCGTCATGCAGTATTCTAGCGCGTCGGAAACTGGGCTTCGGTCGTGAACTGGTCCGGCCCGCCGACGATCGGCAAGTGACGGTATCCGGTCACGATCCAGGAACCGTCAACCTTTTCAAACTTCAACATCAGCCGCCGTACGACGCGAACATTGCGAATCCCAAACCGCTTGCTGCTGACATCGACCTTCACCGACAAATCCGCCTCAGCCGCTGGTGGGAACGAGCCTTCGACAATATCGATCGACCTCAGCTTATTGACTCGCGCCATCGTGAACTCGAACTGCGGCAACTCGGTCCGCGCCATCGCCTGAGCATCCGTGTCGCCGATGATCTTGTACGCACGCTCGTAGTCGTTCTTTTCGACCGCGTCAGCCGTCTCGTAAATGATCGCTTCGATCTGTTCGCGATCCGTATGCCACTTGGCCGCAACCAAAAACGCGACCGGGATCATCGCCAACACGATCGCGCCGATCACCAGCGCCGGTTTCTTGCCCGTCTGCAACCATCCGAAGACCAACGCACCGCCGATCGCCGCCAACATCACGGCAACGATCAGCGGCTGTTCGGCGACGATGTCAGACATGCGAGGAGCTGTTAGCGATTAGCTTTTAGCGATTAGCTTTTAGCTTGGATAATTTGACCGACAGGGGCGGAGTCTCGCTGGGACGGTCGCTTCCGACTACAATGCATTCCGCCCCAGCAAGTCCAAAAGCTAACAGCGAACAGCTATCCGCTAGCTCAGCTTTGCTGCGAAGATTGGGCCGCCGTATTGCGCGGTGTCGCCTAGCATTTCTTCGATGCGCAGCAGTTGATTGTACTTTGCCATTCGGTCGCTGCGGCTGGCCGAACCGGTTTTGATTTGGCCGGTCGACAGCGCCACAGCCAAGTCGGCGATCGTCGAATCTTCGGTCTCGCCGCTGCGGTGGCTGCTGATCGAAGTGTAGTTGTTGCGATGGGCCAACTGGATCGCATCGATCGTTTCGGTCAACGTGCCGATCTGATTGACCTTGATCAGAATGCTGTTGGCGATTCCTTCGGTGATGCCACGTTGCAGACGTTCGACGTTGGTCACGAACAAATCGTCACCGACCAGTTGCACGCGGTCGCCGATCTTGTCGGTCAGCTTCTTCCAAGTATCCCAGTCGTCTTCGTCGCAGCCGTCTTCGATACTGCAGATCGGATACTTGTCGCACCAACCGGCCAAGAAGTCGACCATTTCGCCACCGGACAGTTTGTTGCCGTCGATCGAATACTGCTTGCTCGATTTGTCGTAGAACTCGGTCGACGCGGCATCGAGTGCGATCCAAACTTGTTCGCCCGGTTTGTAACCAGCTTTCTCGATCGCCGTCATGATCACGTCGAGTGCTTCTTGGTTGCTCTTCAAGTCAGGCGCGAAACCACCTTCGTCACCAACGGATGTGTTGTATCCCTTGTCGGACAATACCTTCTTCAAGTTGTGGAAGATCTCGGTGCCGCATCGCAGCGCTTCGCTGAATCGATCAAAGCCTAACGGCATCACCATGAACTCTTGCACGTCGACGTTATTGTCCGCGTGCTCGCCGCCGTTGATGATGTTCATCATCGGTGCTGGCAACATGCGAGCACCCACGCCGCCGAGGTAACGGTACAGCGGTTGTCCGGTCGCCGACGCCGCCGCGTGCGCAGTGGCCAACGAGACGGCCAAGATTGCGTTGGCGCCAAGATTTTTCTTGTTCGCTGTGCCGTCCAATTCGTTCATCGCCATGTCGATGCCCGCTTGGTCGGTCGCGTCCATGCCTTGCAGCGCGTCAGCGATCTTGTCGTTGACGTTGTTGACCGCGGTCAGCACGCCTTTGCCCATGAACACCGACTTGTCACCGTCGCGAAGCTCCCACGCTTCGTGCATCCCCGTGCTAGCGCCGCTGGGTACCGCCGCACGTCCGTGCGAACCGTCCGACAACAGAACTTCACATTCGATGGTCGGGTTGCCGCGGCTGTCCAAGATTTGGCGGGCGTGAATGGCTTCGATCAGTGTCATCGGTAGTCTCGTTGATACTTGTAAAGGGGTCGCTAGTGAGGGGTCGCTGGAAAAAGGGTTTAGTGAGTTTCCGCTTACGGGCTGGCATTTTGCAGCATCAATGCCAAACTGGCTAGCGGGAGCAGGAGAAGCTGTTAGCTGTTAGCGTTTAGCTTCTTGTCCCGCTCCCCGCTCCCCGCTCCCCGCTCCCCGCTCCCTTCTCCCCCTCATGTTCACCGGTCTCGTTGAAACTCTCGGAACACTCGCAAACGTCTTTGATGATGGTCCGGGCAAACGGTTCACCATCAAGTCCGGTTTAGTGGCTGATGATGCCGCCATTGGTGACAGTATCTGCGTCAACGGTTGTTGCCTAACCGTCGTCGGCATTGACGGCGAGCAGCTCGACTTCGAGGCCGGCACAGAGACGCTCACGCGCACCAACTTGGGCGAACTCGTTGTCGGGTCCGCCGTCAATCTGGAGCGATCTCTCGCCGTCGGCGACCGGATGGGCGGCCACTATGTTTCCGGCCACATCGATGCGACGGGGCAACTGATCGAGCGAATCGATGACCCTCCGTGGGCAAATCTGCGATTCAGCATCCCACGCCGACTCGCGTCGCAAGTCGCATCCAAAGGCAGCATCGCGATCGACGGCATCAGCTTGACTGTCGTCGATGTCACCGACGACTCATTCACCGTCGCGCTGATTCCACATACGCTACAACTCACCACACTTGGCCACTGCAAAGTCGGCGACCGAGTCAACCTAGAAACCGATCTCTTGGCCAAGTACGTCGAGAGAGCTGTTAGCCGTTAGCGATTAACTTTTGGATTTGAAACTCGCAACGAACTAACCGCTAACCGCTAACCGCTAATAGCTCCCTCCATGACCCAGCCTCGTCAAACTGCGACTTACCTCTCGAAACGACTCGCCGCGGCGGGCCTTCGTCCGGTGTCTCATTTCGGTCAGAACTTTCTCATTGACCTGAATTTGGTCGATCTGATCGCGCGGTCGGCCGAGATCCGCAAGGACGACGTGGTGCTGGAGATCGGTACGGGCGTCGGGTCGTTGACGACGCGATTGAGCGATCAAGCTGGCGCGGTGTTGACGGTCGAGATCGATAACAACTTGCATCAATTGGCCAGCGAAGAACTGGCGATGCGGGTGAACGTCAAGCTGATCCACGGCGACGCGCTGCACAACAAGAGCACGCTGCGTCCGGAGATCATGGAGAACATTCGTGACGCGATGAGCAGGCTCGGTGAGAACGCGAGATTCTTGCTGGTTGCCAATTTGCCGTACAACATCGCAACGCCGATCATCAGCAACCTGTTGCACGAAACGCCGACCCCGGACGTGATGGTCGTTACGATCCAGAAGGAACTCGGCGAGCGTATGATCGCCACACCCGGCACGAAGGACTACAGCGCGCTGAGCGTGTGGGTGCAGTCGTTGTGTGACGTCGAGATCGTTCGCATCTTGCCGCCGACCGTTTTTTGGCCGCGTCCCAAAGTCGACTCGGCCATCATCCGTCTCGACTACAAACCCGAACGACGGGCCCAGTTCGCGGACATCGATTACTTTCACACGACCGTCCGGTCACTGTTCTTTCATCGCCGAAAGTTTTTGCGAAGCGTCGTGATCAGCGCGATGAAAGGTCGACTCGACAAAACGCAAGTCGACGAGGTACTCGGTGGTCTCGGCCACGGAGAAACCGCGCGAGCCGAAGAATTGGAAGTAACGCAACTTCAACAGCTAGTCGAAGCGCTGCGGATGGCCGAAATGTAGGTCCGGTTCCACCGGACAGTTCAGTGCCACGATCATCCCGTCCGGTGGAACCGGACCTACGTTGAATGCCTCGTCCGGTGGAACCGGACCTACGTTGAATGCCTCGTCCGGTGGAACCGGACCTACGTTGAATGCCTCGTCCGGTGGAACCGGACCTCCGT
>JBGSLZ010000100.1:0-2490 GCA_041740415.1 Rubripirellula sp. | reverse complement strand
ATCTGCTGCGCCGATGCTGAGCGGCACCGCCTCGTGGCCCCACCCATTGACGGCCCCGAACCAAATTAAACTTCAATCGCCCGTCAGCGATGCAGCCAAATCACGCCACCACTACCATCGTGCCGAACAGTATTGCTCCTGACCCTTTCTTTTTCCTCTCTTGACAAACGACTTGGTAAGCTCTTGCGTCGTCGCGTGTCGCGGTGGGGAGGTCGAGACTCATCGCCGCTGTCGGTATTCGGAGGGTGTTTGACCGGTGGTCTCACGAAATGCGGTGGCAAGGGCGCTGTGATCGTAGAAACCGCAATCCAGAGCGATGGCCGCGACGGATAGCGAGGTTTCTAATAGCAACCTTGAGGCAGCAGCGAGCCGTGCCTGGAGTATGAGCTGCCGAGGTGTTTGTCCGTGGATTCGCTTAACGAGCTGAGCCAAACGAGCGGGAGTAAGTCCCGCTCGGGCTGCGAGTGTCGCTGGCGTGATCGCATCCGCGTAGTGTTGCTCCAAATACTCCAGCGCATCGGCGAGCCCATCTGGGATGATGCCTCGATCGACGGGCGCGTGAAGATCGCGCGACAAGCCCACCAAGCCGACAATGTTACCATTTGTGTTACGGAGTGGTTCTTTGCTGGTAAGGCACCATCCGGCGCGTCGTCCCGGATACCAGCCCAGTTCTAGGCGGGCTACCATCGGCGTTCCTCGACGCAGCACGGTTTCGTCTTGGGCAGCGTACCGACTTGCAAGTTCTGTGGGGAAAATCTCACGCACGTTCTTACCAAGCATGCCTTTCGCGTCGCGATATCCAATTCGCTCGCATAGTGATTGACTTACAACGATGTAGCAACCGTCACGGTCCTTGGCAAAGAAAACGCTGTCCGATACGCGATCAAAAAGTTTCGCAATACTGAATAGAGTCTTCAGGCCGTCGAGCGACTGGTCTGCAGTGTTTGCAACGTCTGGCCCAATTAATTTTCCTGGATTCATGGAGATAGCAGCTGGTTTTGATAACAATCGATTACTAAGCAACGCACGGAAAATTAGTGTCGCAGGTTTTGGCGTAATCGGTTAGTCTACGGTCTCCCAATTCATCCCACGATTCTACACGAGGCCAAGGATGGCGACGCTATTGTTCCAGAGCGACCAGGCGACCGAGAAACGGCTGCAAGATTTCGCCAATACGCTCTCTGAAAAGGATCGTCGGCGATTCGCTGCGATCGAGGCGACTCAGCGTGGTTATGGCGGAATCGGTTACATCGCGGGTGTGCTTGGTTGTTCGGCGAAGACCATCGAACGCGGAATTGCCGAGCTGGACCAGTTGGCAGATGATCCCGCAGCGGGGCGCATTCGTCGTCCGGGAGCTGGGCGAAAAAAAAGATCGACTCCGAATCCGCAGCAGAAGAAAACCTGATCGCTTGTTTGGAAGTCAGAACGGCAGGCGATCCAGACGAAGAAGACATCTTTTTCACCGACCTTTCGTCTCGCGACCTGTCTGCCCGACTATCCGATATGGGAACACCCGTTGGGTACGATGCCGTCGCCACTTGGCTTCATGAGGCCGGAATACGGTATCGACAGATCCGCAAGGATCTTCCCGGCGGAGAACATGCTGATCGCGATGCACAGTTTTGTCGTATCGCCCAGTGGATCCAAAAGTACGAATTCGAGGGCAATCCTTGGTTCTCGATCGACACCAAAGCGAAGGAGCATTTGGGCAAGCTGTATCGCAAAGGACGAGTCCGCTGCAGTGCGCCGTTTCAGGCTTTGGATCACGACTTTCCATCGTGGGCCGATGGCGTTGTGATTCCGCATGGCATCTACGATCGACGGGCAAACCTTGGCCACATCAATCTCGGTTTATCGCACGACACGAGCCAGTTTGCCTGCGATAGTTTCAAATGGTACTGGAATCGGATCGGCAAACAGCGTTATCCAGAGGCAACTTCGATTCTTCTGACCTGTGATGGCGGTGGCAGCAACTCTGCAAACAAGTACATCTTCAAATACGACCTTGGGCGACTGAGCGAATCGATCGGTTTGGAGATTCGCATCGCTCACTATCCGCCGTACTGTTCGAAGTACAATCCGATTGAGCGTCGATTCTTCCCGCACGTCGGTCGAGCATGCAGCGGAATGCTCTTCGACACGATTGATCGAGTCGTCGAATTGATGCGTCGTACAAAGACATCAACGGGCCTGCGGACAACCGTCAACATCATCCGTCGCCTCTACAAGACCAAGCGTAACGCGACCGAAGAAATGAAAGCGAACCTGCGAATCAAGTATGATAAACTTCTTCCCAAATGGAACTACGTCGCTTCACCCGAGATCAGACAGTAATTTCCCGCCCGTTGCTTAATCTCGGGGCTACCACGTCGCGATCGGCATTCAAGAGGCGTATAGCGAGCGAACGCGACTAAAGCTAACTGGACGCGAATAGCGTTTAAACCTTCTTTTGATATGCGTTTCTGAGGGAGCAAGTGCAAGCACATTCCA
>JBGSLZ010000099.1:0-2267 GCA_041740415.1 Rubripirellula sp. | reverse complement strand
CGTTTTCGATTGACTTAAGAATCGCTGCGGACGGCATCCGGAGGCTGCCTGCTACCGATGAACCACATGCAGACTACTGAAGATTTTGTACATCTCGGCCTTGGCTGGATCGGCGATCGGGGTGGCGGGCTGGAGCGATACCAGGACGGGATCTGTCGCGCGCATGCCGGGCTTGGTCAATCGGTCACGGCTTGGGTGCAGAGTCGAGTACCAATTGCCGGTGATCATGGGTATCGCGTCGTCGCGTACGCTTCACCCGAGGAACCACGCCGGACGAAGCTGAGCAAACTGACGGAACTTGCAGCATCGCGGTTACCCGGTTGCGATAGTGTCTTCGTTTCCCATCATGCTTCGGTCAGCGCATTGCTGTTGCCGCTCTTACGTGAAATGCCGCATGTGGTTCATTTCCAAGGGCCGTGGGCAGAAGAGGCGACGATCGAAGGAGCGCCGTTGTGGAAGACTTGGTTGCAGCGGCGCCAAGAACGGCGGGTGTATCAGTCCGCCGATCGAATCATCACTCTGTCGACGGCTTTCAAAGAGTTGGTGGTTGATCGTTATGGTGTCCAAGCCGATTGCGTGACGGTGGTCCCCGGCGCAATCGATGCCTTGGCTGCTGATCCGGGCGTTTCACGATCCGAGGCTCGCGCGCGACTCGGGTGGCCGACCGATCGAAGAATCGTGATTTGTATCCGGCGACTGGTTCGACGTGTCGGTGTGTTGGAATTGATCACGGCGGCCGAGTTGGTGCGTCAAACGCATCCTGATGTGCTGTTCATGATCGGCGGAACGGGACCGCTGAAGGACGAACTTGCCGCGAAGATTGATTCGCTGGGTCTGTCCGATCATGTTCGATTGCTGGGGTTCGTTGCCGATGCCGATCTGCAAACGGCCTACCGTGCGGCCGATTATTCCATCGTCCCGACTCAATCGCTCGAGGGATTCGGATTGGTCACGCTCGAGTCGATGGCGGCGGGCACGCCGTCGATCGTGACCCCCGTCGGATCGCTGCCCGAAGTGATGTCGGGACTGAGCGACTCGCTGATCCTGCCTGGCAAAGATCCGACCAGCATCGCCGAAGGCGTCAGTCGAATTCTCGGTGGTGAGCTAGCGGTTCCCGATGCGGAAGCCTGCAAACGATACGTCCGCGACCATTACGATTGGTCGGTGATCGCGCCGCGAGTGTTAGACGTGTATCGGGGGAAGTAGGGCGTAGGTGACAGGTGGCGATTGGCGATTGGCGATTGGCGAGTGGCGAGTGGCGAGTGGCGAGTGGCGAGTGGCGAGTGGCAGGAAAACAAAAACTCGATGTTCTGCCAGTACATTTCGCTGCAGATCAGCTAAAATCTGAATCTGCACAAGCATTTCTAGTACCTGATCACTGTCGCCTGATACCTACTCGTTCACCATGCAATCAACTTCGCTTGCTGATCAGATTTTACCGAACGCTGGCATTTCGATTCGCCGGTTTTCGGTTCAGGAATATCATCGGTTGGCCGAAGTCGGCATCCTTGGCGAGCACGACCGCGTTGAACTTCTCGAAGGATTCATTTCACCAAAAATGGTCCATTCGCCGATCCACGATGCGACTGTTTCCATCGTCGATTTCCTGCTTCGTGGTATTTTGCTGTCTGAGTACTTTTTACGAATTCAAAGCGCGATCACGTTACAAACGAGTGAACCGGAGCCCGATTTGACAATCGTTCGCGGAGATCCGACTCGGTATCTGAGTAGCCATCCGACCGGATCCGATATCGCTCATGTCATCGAGATCGCGGAATCCTCGATTCCTCGCGACCGACTCAAGGCCGCAACGTATGCGGCTGCCGGCATCCCCGTCTATTGGATCGTTAACCTGAATCAGCAATGCGTCGACGTGTTTGAAAATCCGGTCGCGGGTGTTTACTTGGATGAACGTCGTCTGTCGCAGGATGAGGAACTGAAATTGGCATCCTGTTATCAATCGGACGCATCCGTGCGAGCGTCGCAGTTGCTTCCGCCGCGGCAATGATGATTGGTTCGGCGGCAAAGCCGCCGGCCCAATCGCTAATCGCTAATCGCTAATAGCTAATCGCTAATCGCTAATACCTGACACCTGACACCTGACACCTATTCCCCCTTCCGTTCTTTTCGTTGACCAAACGGGTCAGCTTGGTGGCGCCGAACTCTGCTTGCGCGAGATCGTTCTGCATCGTGCTTCCGCGCGGGATCATGTTGCGCTGCTCGGTGAGGGTCCGTTTGCTGATCGGCTTCGAGACGATGGTGTCGGC
>JBGSLZ010000098.1:0-1961 GCA_041740415.1 Rubripirellula sp. | reverse complement strand
ACGTCCGCGAAAAAAATTCGCGCGATCGCAATCGGACGCACAAGCAGTCCTTTGAAACCGAGAAGACTCGCTAACGACATGGTGCGATAATCGCCAATCGTTGCAACGCAAATCCCACCGACGCGAAGTTCTAACGTACTGTGTAGAGCTCGCAGCCAATCGATCAAAAGATGCAACTCAGCTCTGAAGCTACGGCTGCTGCGGGGGCAGGTCCGAACTAGTCGCATTCCAGTTCGCAGATCGGGAACATGAACGACAATAAGATTGTTAGATGCTTTGATGGAGAACGGATTTCCATCAAGCTCGCAGTTCAAATCGGCTTGCAAAAAGATACCCTCTGCAACTGCCTTCACTTTGGTTCCCCAGCCGCATCGCGATTACGCGTCGAGACACGAATGACTCCGTTCATCTTCCATTTCGCATGAGTCGCCTCTGCCGAAGTTGAGCTTGGGATGGAAAGCTCAAAATTTTCGAAGGAATAAGTAATCTCCGCGTCACGACCTGTTAGCTTGTCGTACAGGTCGATCGCAAGATCCGGCCAAGTCTGAGTTTCTTGATTGAGAGACATCGTTGTGGGCTCATTAGCTTCATTGAGATTGGTTCGCAGACAACTCCATTTCTTATTCTGGAGGGTCTTAATAAACTACGTTAGTCGGCTGCCAAGTGCGATGACGGACTGGCTCTGTAGGAAACCGAAGCCAGGACGCCAGCGTCAGGTGTCAACGCAATGGCCGGTTTTGATCGACAACAGTACTCGCCGATTACCGGTGCTCGCGCGAAACGCGAACTGGTTGAAGCGACATTGTCTGCCCCATTCGGTAAAGCGCCCATTGCGTACCGCAGGCAATCACTGCGCTAACGGTCGCGTAGATCCAGGGCACATTACTGTAGATTGCCGCGTCTTTTGGATTGAAGGCGACGAGCACGAACATTGCCGTGGCCATCATTGCGGTTAGCGATACGCCAAGCGTGGCGAGGTAATTAGCGTCTTTGTTCATCATGGTACCTAAATAAGTGGAGTTAACGGAAACGGTTGAACTGATATTGCGAGCGGGAATGGACGGAAGGCTGTTTGAAGTCTGAGGCCGAAGTAAGCTTTTGACGACGAACAATATCTTGCTCGGCAGAGGAACAAACGCTCGACCGTCCATAACGCGGAAGTCGTCGCGCCGAATCGTTTCACCAATCTCTCGGTAGAGATCGGCCGCAACCCGAATCGCGAGTTGTGATCGTGAGGGAAGAAATCGCATGCCATCGATTCCAACCCCGTAATGTTGGTCGGCGAGCGTTAACAAACGCTGGATGGCCACGCGAACATCTTTGTTGCTTGGCAATTCCACTGTTGGGAGGACTTGGTCAAGCCAGCATTCAGGCAGGTAGCAACGCCCACGCTCGTGATCTTCTTTCACGTCTCTGGCGATATTGGTCATTTGCATCGCCATGCCAAGCGAATCGGCGTGACTTAGCGATTGAGCGTCGGACGTTCCGAGCAAATAGCACATCATCAATCCGACCGTGCCGGCGGCACGATGACAATACAACAACAAATCTTCCTGGGACTGAATCGGGCGATGAGCCAAATCCATTTCCATGCCCGCCAGCAAATCGAGCGGATGCTCTTTCGGTATGGAATAGCGGAAAACCAAATCCGCTAACCAAATCGATGCATCATGAACGGGTTTCTGGCCATCATAAATCAGCTCAACATCTGTTCGCAGCCGTTGAAGTTGATACTCCGCGATCTCGCGCGAGTGTGCTTCGTCGACTGCGTTGTCGCACCAGCGGCACCACGCATATAGTTTCTCAACATCGCTCCGGAATTCTTTGGGGAGCAAGCGAGCGGCGAGTGAAAACGATTGGCTGTGGCGACGAATCACATCGCTATCTCGCAGTGGTGGTGCGTCGAAGGGATCAGGCATGGAACATCACCCCATAGTTCATCAACCCATAGTCTTTAGCGA
>JBGSLZ010000097.1:0-160578 GCA_041740415.1 Rubripirellula sp. | reverse complement strand
GCCATGGGCGGCGGTGGTGGCATGGGCGGCGGCGGTGGCGGCTTCATGCGAGTCGCACCCGAACGAATGAAAAAGGTTGCCGTTCAAATGGTTTGCCTCGAACACGGAAAGCCGGACCCGAATCCACGCATGGCTTACAAGATGGTGCCGATTGAGCAGTTCACGACCGATCCAAGTGTTCGCGTTCTGTGCGAATCGCTCGGCCACGGCCAAGTCACTCAAAATACGGCTCAAGCCGCAGCGTGGCACATGATGGACAAGATGTCGTGGCAAGAATTGGCAGCAAAGAATCGCATCGAAAACACTTACACCGGAAACGTCCGCTGGTTCTCGCCGATCGAACTGCGAACCGCTCAAGCCGTCGTTTCAGAAGCGACGCGAATCGCTGAATCACGTCAATCGAGCGAAGACAGCGGAAGCAAGCATTCAGAGAGTCAAGAACAGCCCGAGCCAACGAACGAAGGCTAAGGATCGTGCGGAAATAAAGTGTCTGACCCCATTTGTGCGAAGCACCTGAAAGGGCGGTGACCGGCAAATGGGGTCAGACACTTTTTTCCGCTCATTGCTAACACCTCATACGGTTAAACGTAGAACTTTGGCCGCATTCGTTACCGATAAATTCGGGACAAACCGCGTAAGCGACCCAGTTTGTTGCAATTCGGGTTTTAGATCGCTACGCTTTCGGGTCTTGCTCGCCCGCCGGAAGTAGCTTGGGTGGAAATCTTTCGGCGCACTTGCCCGCCTCCTTTTCCACCCGACGTTGAAGCTGACTTGAGTACATCTTCACAGCCCTCCGAAACGTCCGTACGACCGTCGTCGGTCCCGCCGGTGGCCAGCCTGATCCGTGATCGGGTTCTCGAGTTGGCTAACCGTTCGGTTGATCGAACCGACTTCTATCGCCTACTGGCCGTTGAACTGATCGAGCATTTTCAAGCTGGATTGGTTGCCGTCGAATCGGTCGAGTGGGCAGTACCCATGATGTTGGTCGCCGACCAGCGATTGTCGCAATCGATTTCGCGATCCGAGTTGACGGACTTGTTGACTTCCGCCGGCGATGCCCCCGTCGCGTGCAACATCTCGCTCGAAGAAGCCAAACACGTTGCCACCGAGGGGCTCGACACTGACCTGTTGGCTCGGGGCTTGCGAATCGAAATCCTACCGTCGCCACACCGCACAGCGTTGTTGTTGGTTTACCCGCTGCTCAAACGACCCCACGCGATCACTCAAATCGAAGATCTGCGACAGCTCCAGCACTATGGCGAATCGGCGCGCGAGGTTCTCGACGAACTCCCATTACCGACATCGTCGTCGCCAGCACCGAATCCGTCATCGGATGGAACTAGCGCCTCGCTGCAAATGCTCACACCCGTCGACCAGCGAGATGACGAACACCGTTCGGTTGCCCATCACCGTTCACTGCGTTTGTTGCACCGTGATTTGGATTTGGATTCGACCTGCTTTCGTATCGCAAACGAATCGCGACGGCTGTTGGGGTGTGATCGCGTGAGCGTCCTGGTTTCTCGTGGCAATCGATTCTACGTCAGCGCCGTCAGCGGCGTTGCGGTGGTCGACCGGCGCGGTAACGCGATCGCAGCGATCGAACGCCTCGTCAACGCTGTCGCTGTGATGGCTCGGCCGATGCTGTTGCCATCGCGGGATCCGCTGCCGCCACAGATCCACGTCCCGCTTGAAACCTATCGCGATGAAACGGGCGTGACGTCGGCATTCGTGCTGCCGCTACACTCGCCCGATGGCAGGCCGGATGCCGAAGGTATCGAAGCCTCGGACTTTGATCCATTCGCCGGCGACGGTGACTGCATTGGTGTCATCGTGTTGGAATACTTTTCGGGAACGGCGCCCAACGATGTGAACCTGCCGATGACAATCGTTGCCGGTGAAGCGACTCTAGCGCTTCGCAACTCTCTTGAACACCGACGTGTATTCGGATTGAAACTGTGGAAATCGGTCGGCACCGTTTTGGACGGTCGCCGATTGCCGTGGATCGCGCTCGGGTTGGCAACAATTTCGGCAATGTTGGTTGCATCGATCATCGTGAAGGTCGAGCATCATGTGGTTGCCCGCGGCATGGCCGAACCTTCCTTACGCCGCGATGTGTTTGCGACGATCGACGGTATCGTGAAAACGCTTCATGTAACTGACGGCCAATTCGTCAAGGCGGGCCAGCCCTTGTTTGAGCTCGAGAACGCAGAACTTGAAAGCCGCGCCGAGGCGTTAGCGGGCGAGATTGTCACGACGACTCAGCGGCTCGCGTCAGTTCGAGCGGTTCGGCTCAGCAGCGACGCCGATCCGGCCCAATCGAGCCGATTGGCGATTGAGTTGCGACAAGTCGAAAGCGAATTGGCAAGCCTGCGAGGTCAACTGTCTGTTTTGCAAGCACAGCAAAAAGAACTGATCGTCCTAAGCCCCATCGATGGTTCTGTCGTCGGCTGGAGCCTAGAGCGACGGTTGGCCGATCGTCCCGTCGCGAGGGGAAACGTGTTAGCGTCGGTCGTGGATCCGACCGGCCCTTGGTCGCTGCGACTTCAAATACCCGATCGCGATGCCGGCGAAGTGATCGAGGCAGCCAAGAGCAATGCAAAGCTGCCGATCGAGTTTGCCATCGCAACCTTGCCCGAATCGTCGTTCAAAGCCGAACTCGATCACGTCGCCACGGCGTCGCGGATGGACGAGACCGGCAAGCACGTCGTGGATGCGGTCGGCACCATTCGGATCGGCGATGCTACCTCCGTCGACTTTGACCGATTCGACATCGAGTCGATGCGCAGCGGCGCTGATGTGACTGCCAAGGTTGCGTGCGGCCAGCGGACGGTTTTACGAAGCTGGTTCGGCGACGTATTCGATTTCGTTCATCGAAACATTCTGTTTTACTTTTAAGGAAGCGTTGGGCTTGAACCAACTTCGTCCCATCGCCAACCCGAAGCCGAAGTCCGCCGCAAGCGGACGGAAGATTCCGGTACGTCGACGCTTTGATCTAAAGATCGTCCGCACGCGGCATAAACATGACTCCGCGGTCGTCGTCAAAGATCCGATCGCGATGAAGTACCATCGCTTGAGACCGGACGAGTACTTCGTTCTGGAGCGACTCGATGGGAAAACGACATTGGAAAAGCTTCGCGAAGCTTACGAGTCTCGATACGCGCCGCAAAAGGTGACGACCGCTGAACTCAACGAACTGCTGTTTCGCTTTCACCGAAGTGGTCTGACGATTTCGGACATCGTTTTGCAAGGCGATCGCTTGCGAGAACGAGCCCAAAAAGAGCGGTTCCAGAGGTGGGTCGGTCATCTCAGCGGCGTGTTGTTCATTCGATTTCCCGGTGTGGACCCGGAACCACTGTTGCGCCGCATCTATCCATTGGCGCGACCCTTTTTGGGTCGCTTGGGAATGATCGCTGCGATGAGTGTGTGCCTGTTCGCGGCCCTCTTGTTGGCAACCCGCATCGATACGTTCATCAGCCAGTTCCCCGAGATGGGACAATGGATTCAGTTAAGGGCGGTGTTGATTTTGGCGGCGGTGATCGGATCGACGAAGGTATTGCACGAACTTGGTCACGCGGTCGTCTGCAAACATTTCGGCGGCGAATGTCATCAGATCGGACCGATGTTGCTGGTCTTTACACCCGCTCTCTATTGCGACACGTCGGATTCTTGGATGCTGGAGAGTCGAATGCAGCGGGCCGCCGTTGGTTTGGCTGGCATCGCGACCGAAGTGATGGTCGCGGCGTTGGCGACAATTGTCTGGGCATCCACCGGCGCCGGAATCGTCCATTATGTCGCTATGAATGTGATGCTCATCTGCAGCGTCAGCACCGTTATGTTCAACGCCAACCCGCTGCTTCGATACGATGGCTATTTTGTGTTGTCCGACATCATTGATGTTCCCAACTTGGCCGAAAAGTCGCGGCGACTTTTGGCCGGACACTTCAATCAAGTGGCGTTCGGCGTCGATGAACTGTCCGATGAATTGATGTCGCGAACCGAACGATTTTGGTTGCTCGTTTACGGAATTGCCGCGTTTTGTTACCGATGGCTATTGTCGCTCACCATTCTGTGGTTGGTCGCAAACTTGCTTCGACCCTATGGTCTCGAGTCTCTAGGAACGATGCTTTGCGTCTTCGCGATCGGCGGCATGTTATTCTCGCTGTTGCGGAATCCGTTCAAGTTCTTTCGTAGTCCCGCCCGCAGGAAATTGATGCGCATGAACCGCTTGATTGCTTCTTCATTGACGACGGCGGTGCTGATCGGTGTCGCCCTGTACCCGATCCCATCGGGCGTGTCAGTTGCGGCTCGAATGGTTCCCCACCAAGAAACTCCGATTTACGTGACGACGTCGGGAGTGCTTCGATCGTGGTCGGCGCATCCCGGCGACTGGATCACCAAAGGTGATGTGATCGCGCGACTAGAAAATCCCGAAGTCGAACTGCAATATCTAACCATCCAAGGACGCTATGAAACACAGCGCGCGGTGGTGCAGTCGATGCAGCGGGCTTCGCTGGATGATGCCGATGTCGCCAATGAACTACCTGGCCAAGAAGCCGTACTGGAGGATCTCACGCACCAGCTCGCCACGCAAACCAGTCGCCGCGAAGGTTTGACCCTTCAATCGCCTGCGTCCGGCAAACTGATTGATGCGCCGCGACGGGCCGAAGACGTGCGAGGCATCAACAGTGGTCGGCTCGTCAGTTGGTCTGGATACCCGACCGATCCGAAGAACGAGAACTGTTTTTTGGAATCAGGATATGAATTGATGAGCGTAGTCGGCGACGATTCATGGGACGCGGAAATCGTGTTAGACCAGAGCGAAGTAGAACGCATTCGGGTCGGCGCGCAGGTCAAACTCGCGCTGGAAACACTGCCATCCAAAAAATTCGCGGGAACAGTGAGCGACATTTCCAGAACCCAGTGGGATGAGCAGTTCAATGCCCAGCGACGCGATGATCCTGATGCATCACACCAAAAAGGACCACTCACGACGTCCTACATGGTTCGTGTCAAACTCGATCCGACGGACGACGTAACACTAATCACCGGCGCCGTTGCGACCGCGCGCATCGAAGCATCAAAGATTTCGCTCGTCAACCGAACGTGGCGATGGTTGAGCGGACTGTTGAGATTTCGGTAGACTGGCACTAGCTGTAGGCCATGCAGAGCGAAGCGATGCACGGACTGGTTGTCGCGTTGTGCCATGCATCGCTCCGCTCTGCATGGCCTACTCGGCTCGACTGATGCTGTCTCGGTAGACTACGGCAACTCGTCCAGCATCGCTTGAAAATCCGCTTCGCTGATGATCTTCACACCAAGCTCGACCGCTTTGTCGAGTTTGCTGCCGGCCTTTTCACCCGCCAGCACGAAATCGGTTTTCTTGCTGACGCTCGATGATGCACGACCGCCCAGCTTCTCGATCAATCCCTTGATCTCGTCACGCTTGAAGTGACTCAGTGTGCCCGTTACGACGACGGTCTTACCAGCGATCGGGTTGTCACTGGATATCAGATCCGGCTCAGGATCTGAGAGTTTTACACCGACGTCGGATAGATCCGCGAACAATTGTCGACCGATCGGGCGGTCGCAAAAATCACGAACGCTCTTCGCAATTCGATCGCCGATTTCATGGATCTTGGCGAGGTTCTCTGGTGTTGCCGTTAGCAGCTTGTCGATCGTGTGAAATTGGCGAGTGATCAATTTGGCGACGCGTGGACCGACGTGCCGAATTGAAATCGACGATAAGACTCTCGCCAAGCCTCGTTCGCGGCTGGCGTTGATTCCGTTGACCAAAGCTTCCGCATTCAAACGCCCGAATTGAACATCGATCTTGGTACCCTCTTTGCCTTTTCGTTGTTTCGGCCACGCCAACTCGGCGACTTGGGCAACATCCAATCGATAGAGATCGGCATAACTGGAAACCAGTCGATGACTTATCAACAGGTCAACTACTTCTTCACCCAGTCCATCAATATCCATTCCCGCACGGCTGCCGAAGTAAATCAGACGCTGTCGCAATTGGGCCGGGCAGGTGGGGTTGGGACATCGGATGTAGACGCCGCCTTCGTCACGCACCAATTCGGTTTCGCATTGCGGACATTTGGTCGGGAACGACCATTTCGGCAACTCGCCCGCTCGCAGATGCTTTTCGACTCGAACAACTTTCGGGATGATCTTTCCCGCTTTCTCAACGATGACCGTGTCACCGACCCGCACGTCGAGTCGCTCGATTTCATCGGCATTATGCAGGGAAGCTCGCGAAACGGTGGTGTCTGCGATCTCGACGGGCGCCAAGTTTGCGACCGGTGTGATCGTACCCGTCTTACCGACTTGGACGGTGATTGAATTGAGCATCGTTGTTGCTTCATACCGCTCGAACTTGTAAGCGATCAGCCAGCGAGGACTCTTGCTCCGCGCGCCCAACTGGTCTCGTTGGGAAAAGTCATTGACCTTGAACACGATGCCATCGACCTCGAACGGCAAGTCGGGCATCTCTTCTTCCAATGTGGCAACGGCATCGAGCGCCGCATCGGATCCGTCGAGCAGTTGGACATCCGGAGTCGGCGGTATTCCTAACTTTCCGACCGCGCTCAAAAATTCCATGTGTGTTTTCGACTTCAGGCCCTTCGTTTCGCCCACGCCATGACAGAAGAAACGAAGATTTCTCTGCGAGGCGATGGCTGGGTCGAGCAGTCGGATCGTTCCGGCGGTCACATTTCGCGTGTTCTTGTAGGCTTCCTCACCGGCGGCGGATTGTCGTAAGTTCAAATCCGCCAAGTCGGCGTTGGTCATGTAGACTTCGCCCCGAAGTTCCAACACGGATGGCTGCTCTTCACCAATCAGCGACAACGGCAAGTCGCGGATTGTGCGAATGTTATGCGTGATATCGTCGCCGACGACACCATTGCCGCGGGTCAGCGCTATCGCCAACTTCCCATTCTCGTAACGCACCGACGCAGCCACTCCGTCGATCTTGTACTCCATCACCCACTGAATCGATTGGCCGTCGAGCAATTTTTCCGTACGGTCAAAATACGCTTTCAGCTCGGCGCGGCTGTAAGTGTTGTCGATCGACAGCATCGCAACGGAGTGTTCGACCTGGACGAGATGCTCGACGGGTGCGTCACCAATTCGACATGTCGGCGAATCCGGCGAACGGAGTTCGGGATGCTGATCCTCGAGCAGCCGTAATTCCTCGAACAACTGGTCGTACTGACGATCCGAAACTTCGGGACTTGCTTCGACATAATACAAACGATCAAGCCGTCGAACTTCGTTTCGCAGGGTCTCGATGCGCTGCACGACAGCAGACGACATGAATGGGTCTCGCTTGTTAAAAAAGCACCCGATCGCAAGGTTGGCGATACGAAAAAAGCCTGCGCGGTGCAGGCTTTTTGAACTTCGGGCACGTTGCCGACATTTGAAACGATGATCCCTACGGGGTTCGAACCCGTGTTGCCGCCGTGAAAGGGCAGTGTCCTAGACCACTAGACGAAGGGACCGCTTAGCCGATGTGAGACGAAACTTGAAAGCTTGTCTCTTCGTGGGCACGTTTTACCGAAGATGCAGCGACTTCGTCAAGCCACTCGATGGCAGACTCAGAAATTTGTGGCGACTGCGGCGAAGCAAAACTTAAGATTCGAGCGTTGCGTCGCTCGATTCAGCCTGTGAATCACCCGACTCGACGGTCAGTTCACCTGACTCGAGACTTCGCTGAATCGCGTCGTAAACTTCACGACGGTGAACCGGCACCTCACGAGGCGCTTCAACGCCGAGACGTACCTTGTCTCCACGAATCTCGACAACAACGATTCGAATGTCGTTGTTGATGACAATGCTCTCGTTCTTTTTTCTCGATAAAACCAGCATGTTTCCGTCCTTTAATTAACCGGCCCGAATTTTTTCGTTGTTCTCGTAAATGCCTACAGTCCCAGTGTTTCGCAGAAGATGCGTCTCAGAATTGCCCAAAACACTCTGGAGTCTGCTTCACCGCTACGTAGGCCGGTTGTGCCTGCGAATTCTGTCCGTGCGTATTCGCTTCCCTAACACCCTCAACTCTAGGTCAAAAAACAACAGAGTCAAGGAATCTAGGCTTGACAAATGGCAAATTCTGACCCTCAGACCATAGTTTTGGCACACAATCGCTAAAACCATGTCGAAATGCTTTCAAAAGGACAGTTTCACATTGGACATTCGATTTGCAGCCACGCGGGCCTGATCTTGTGCCGAGATCGAACTAGACTCAAACTCTCGAACGATCGGTTTTGTTCGTCTGGATAGCTGGGCAAGGAACCGTTTCCTTGTTCGCTGCGTCGTATTGAATGAAGAGTTCACGTCCTGTCCGCCGGAAAGGTTTCTATCATGGTCCGCGCGATCAGCAACCCAAATGAAGCGTCAGGTGACTCGACATCGGTTTTCACGCCTGTTCGGGCGACAAAGACATTGCCTTTGGTTCGGCAAATCGTTGAGGATCTGGTGGGATTGACCGCTTCGATCGACGCCCAGCGCGAGCAGTTGCGAGGTATCGATGGGCTCCCCGAAACGATCGACAAGACGCTTTATCGCGACGAACTTGCCGATATTCGCCAATCGGTTGAAAACGAAGAACAGCGTCTGCGATCGTGTCTCAACGAACTCGCTCTGATTGGCGTTGTGGTCCATGAACCGTTCAACGGATTTGTGGACTTCCCAGCCGTCTTGAATCGTCGCCCCGTGCAACTGTGTTGGGGACCGGCCGACGAGCAGGTCGAGTATTTTCACGAATTGGGGCAGTCGCCCAGTGACCGCCAAAAGTGGGACTCCGCAGCGGCCTTGCGGTAGTGTTGGCGTCGTGTGAGATCAGCCGGTGGACGTTACGAGATTTCGACAACGCCGTTGAACAATCGTGAACCGATTCGCACCAGCGTCGAACCTTCGCTGATCGCCTCGACGAAATCGCCACTCATGCCCATCGACAAATGCGGCAACGGCAAACCGAATTCTGCGATCAATGAGTCGCGAAATTCTCTTGTTGCCGCAAACTGTCTTCGCGAGGCTGCCGAATCAGTGCCCCAGCCTGCCATCGCCATGATCCCGATCACCTCAACGCCTTCCGCTGGCAAGGTGTTTAGAAGCCCGCGAACTTCTTCACGCGACATTCCCGTTTTCGCGGCTTCGCCACTGACGTTGACTTCTAAAAGCACGGGTGTCGAAATGTTTTCCGACACGGACTCCTCCGCGACCGCAGCGAGCAACCTGGCACTATCGATGGAATGAATGATGGGACGCTGACGCAATGTCCGGCGAATTTTATTTCGTTGGAGGTGTCCGATGACATGCCACTGTGCGGTCGAACCTAGGGACAACGTCTCTGCCTTCTGCCACAACGACTGAGGACGATTCTCGCCGAGGTTTGCGCATCCGGCTTCCACCAATGACCGAGTCACCTCGGCATCGACATACTTCGTCACGCCAACCACGGTAACCGAATCGGCGGAGCGACCGGCCTCGATGCCGGCTTGACGCACTTCGTCGACTACCTGGTTCCAGTTTGCGACCAATCGATCGATTGCCGCAGGATCAATCATCTTCGCCGGCTTCACTGTCGTCGACCGTTACCAACGCATCGTGGTCACCGTCCGTCGGATCAAATCTTGACGCGAAGAAGTCGGCGATCAAATGCTTGCCCAACACGCTTCGCGTCCGAGGTTGGCCGAGTGTTCGATACACCATCCATTGTTCGGATCCGACTTGGACGCGAAATCCGACGGCATCGTTTTTCGGACAGATTTTGAGATCATGAACGACGGTCAATTGTCGCCAAGTACGTTTGCGTTTGAAACGACGCTGTGAAAAATCGATCCACAACGGGCAGTAGAGACTGCCGCGACCTTCCCCGGTCAGCACCAAGCAGTGATCTTCCGACGACGACAGCGTCGCGGCGCTGGGACCGACCCGCCATTCGCCCGCCGAGATCGGCATCAACATCGCCCGTCGTCGACCATCGGACAAAAAGATTTCGCGAGTTTCCGGTTCTGGGTCGGGCACGATACCGGCCGCTTGAGGCAAACGCGACCAATATCGAATGATGCGATTCAGATCCGCTGACCGGTCAATGGAGACAGCGCCGCAATCCAGCGTCGACGGATCGGGAACGATCGCATCCGCCAACAACAAGCAACGATCTTCGCGAACGAGCATCACCTGTCTCTGTAAGAGCAGTCCACCCGTCCATGGCTGTTCAATCTCGATGTAGTGAACGTCATCGTCCGAGTACTCGCAAGTCTGGCTCCACTGCCCGTTGGGCTGTTGTTCCTCTCCATCGACTTCAATCATCGCTTGCCACGCACCGTCGATGACCTTGGTGCGCCCGGAAAAAATCTCGAGCGAAACATTCTCGCCGGAATAATCCAAATGAGTCCGACCTCGCCGCACATCCCACTCGGGAAGCAGAATTGCCAGCTTCGAATCCGGATCGCTCCACATCGACTCGGGAAGCGATACTTCCCAGGCCAAGCGGCCACCGGTTTGTCCTTCTCCCAGCGCCGCCGCCATCGCCGGCTTGAGCGTTTCGATGTCATACCGAATTGCGCGATCGAGCAACCCGTCATCCACCAAATCGTCCGACACATCACGCCCGGTCGCGCGGCTCATCGCCGATGATCCGGTATGCAAAGTCATTGCGGCGACCCATGTGGCCAACAGGTCGGCGGCAAGCGTATGCGTCTTCTTGAACTTTCGCTTCGCGGTTCTTTGCATCAACGATTCGCAGCGGACCAGCGACGCGAGTACCAATCGAGCGTTGACGGCACCCACAACAGCGTCAGCAATTGACTCATCGAGGTTCTCACACCAATCGGTGATCGCCGACAAGGCGATCGTCTGCATTCGCGCGCACGACGGAACATCCGGCAAACGCCACGCGAGCGTCAAACCGAGTTCACCAACGAGCATCAAGTGCTCAGAGGATTGAGGTTGATCACGCGCGGCGACCGCTTCATGCAACTCGCGAAGCGCGGTCAAGACACGCCAACTGACCGCCGATCCCAGGACTCGACAAATTCGCGGCATCGCGGCCGCCCACAGTACAGCCTCCGCAGCCGTCAGCGGATCGATCGGCAATGGCGATTCGATCAGATCGATGAACGATTCCGCTGCGACCGCAAAATCAAACGACTGGTGCTTCTTACTTAATTCTTCGTCGCACGTTAATCGACTGAGCACCTGTAGTCGTTCCGGGCACCCATCGCCGCAAGCCACCGCAACGCCCCATCGATAAACGGAACCCCGTTTCGCGGATTTGCCAAATACGGATTCGGACGCGGATGACTTCAGCCGAGAAATCGATTTCTGCAGCAGCGCCTCCCACTGCTCCAGTGAATCCTTGGTCGAAATCTCGGAGGAAATCTCGGGTAAAGCGATTGAATCTACCGTTGTCCCTGCCTTCGAGCGTTTCTTTTTGGTGGGAAAGTTGATCACGTCCGACGACGAGACAGGGCTGCGGGGGGAATCAATCGGCATGATGGTCAAACGCTTCAGTGACAACAAAACAATCGGCGGTAAGGTACGTGGATCCAACGACGGACGATAACATAGTTGTTAATCTGGGCAACGCCATCAGATTTCAACGCTCCGCATTCTCTCCGTAGTCGGGAATTTCCGCCAACCTTGGGATTCGCAACAAGGCGGCCAGCGACCAAGATGAGTCACTGAACATCTATCGCACGCAAATTCGTTGGGAACACTCATGAAAGTTCGGTTGATCGCGTTTGTCACCATTCTGCTCGAGCTAGCTTTGATCGGACAACCAACGGTGATTGCCCAAGAATCGGCCGATGCCCCACGGACGCTGCCTTCGGTCAACGAAAATCGAGGCGACGAGCCACCGATATCTCTGGATAATCGCGTGACTCCGGATCAGGTAGCGGCAAAAGCGTTTGCCCCGCCGCCCGGGGCGAAATCTCTGAGCCAACGCAATGTATGGATCGACCTCAAGTCAAAACGTGTCTTTCTTGACGGCTACATCGCGATGCGCGACGGGCCGCTGGAAATGTTCGCTTGCCCCACAGGGACCAAAGAACACGAATCGATCGTTGCCACGATGGCGAAATCTTCAGACGTTCACGCGGCCTTGCTCGCGATCGGTGCTCAAACTGGGACCACCGTACGGTTCCTGCCTCGGTATGTCCCGGCAACCGGCCAGCGAATTCGAGTCTGGGTTTGTTACTACGGGAACAACGACAAGGGCCAGTCAGTTCCGACGACCGAGACATCCGAGGTTCTGCCGCTCGGCTCAAAATTTGAAGTCGCCGACGCGAGATCATGGATCGTTAAAACGGGAACGGAACAGCAAATGGTCGTCGATTGGGTATTCGCCGGCAGCGGTTTCTGGAAAGATCCTGCGGACAATCGCGAGTACTACCGGGCGGATTCCGGCGACATGATTTGCGTCTCGAATTTTGCAACAGCGATGATCGATGTGCCCGTTCCCAGCAGCGCCGAAGCACGCGATCTCGAATTCTCACCCGCGACCGAGAAGATTCCGCCACGTGGCACGCCCGTTCGATTAGTGCTCGAGCCTATCCCGTTGATAACCGATGCCGACCAAGGCAAAACGAAAGAACCCGTCGCGCCGACGCAAGAAGTGGTTCCGAAAAAGTAGCCGCTATCGATAAAGCACTACGATCCAAAGATCCCGGCGCCGAACGCATCTTCGCCACCATCGACATCTACCCGTTGACGGTTGCGGCTCGGAGGATCGATGAAGTGCGGTCGCGGCGGCCCAGCCTCCGACTTGGATCGAGGCCGATCTGCGATCACATCAGTCGTATCGACATCCTCATAACCAAAGTCGTCGTCGTAACGTGAACGGTATCCAGGTTGTTGGCACCGGCTCAGCTCGGCCTCGAATTCGGTGATGACCGCTTTCTGAATCAGCTCGCGGCAATCGCTGTTGATGGGATGTGCGACATCGGCGTAGAGCTTCTGTGGTGACTCATAGCTTTCGCCGCTATCGAACTGCAATTTGATTCCGCAGTTGTTGCAGTATGCCGCGCGCAAATGGTTCTTGTGGTTGCAACGCTGGCAATGGCCGGTCAGCTTTCGACTGGGCATCGCGACGAATGGGCCGCTCGTGCCATCGATGATCTTCAGATCTCGCACTACAAACGCATTGTCGATTGTGATGGAACAGAAAGCTCGGAGTCGGTCCTCAGAGCCCTCCATCAACTTGATTCGAATCTCGGTGATTTCCACTCCCGACCCTCCCTAACCGGCGAACCTGTCACGTTTCATTGGTGCGACACGTCTGCGAGTCCATGGTGACTGATGAAACTATGGTTGCCCAATTGTCTAGTGCTACTTGTCTAGTGCTACTTGGCTAGTGAATTACAACAGATGATGGTACTTCCGTCGTGCGTGTCGCGACGACTATCGCACCCGCTCCGATTGTGTTTACGGCCGTCCGACGCAACCCATCGCGTAGGTCATCCGCTAAACGCTGGGCCTCCTCAGCCGAGTCAACCAGCGCAAAGCAAGCCGAACCGCTGCCCGTTAATTGACACGTTCTGCAACCCGCACGCCACACTGATTTTAAGATTTCATCAATTTGCGGTGCAAGTATTTTTGCCGGTTCGCTGAGCCGATTCATCATCAGCGACGAAATTCGCGGTAGGTCTGCGGATTCCAATGCCGCAATGAACTCGGACGCATCGCAGGGCACTGCGGGAATTTGGGAAGCTGCGTAAACTCTTGCCGTCGATAAACTGAAACTCGGAAATATCACAACGACATCCAATGGAGCCTTCAAATGGACGGGATTGAGCCGTTCGCCGCGTCCAGTTGCTCGAATCGCTGATAGCCGATCACCCGAGGCGCCCAAGAAAAACGGCACGTCACTACCGACATCCGCAGCGATCGCGAACAGCTCCGGTGCCTCGACTGGTATCTCACAAAGCGTTGCCGCGCAGCGAATCGCCGTCGCCGCGTCACTGCTCGCGCCGCCCATACCGGCGCCGGCGGGGATACTCTTGAGTAGACGACAATCGAATCCGCCTTCCAAACCGAATGCGTCCACCATCATCGATAACGCTCGAGCAACAAGATTCGAATCATCGGTTGGAATCGAAAACAATTGATTCGCGAGTTCGGAACTCTCGGCAATTCCCAACTCATGAGCCATCGCACTTCGCGATCGTTGCCAATCACACACGATGCGAATACCGCGCTTCGATGACCGCGAGATCTGCAATTCGTCGCACCAATCGATCGGCACCATCACGGTATCAATCTCGTGATATCCATCATCACGTCGCGCCAACAACTCCAAAAACAAATTCAGTTTTGCGGGCGCGAGCGAACGAGCGGTTCGGGAAAATTGATCGGTCAATTAGCAATCACCAGTAAATTTGCGTACGAGTTGGCAACCTATTCCCGCCCTAGTTCGCTAATCATCGCCACACGACAACGCTTAAGAGTCGGGCGTTTTCCATTATTTCAGGAGTAACTCGCGGTGACGGATTTCGATCACACGAATGTGTATGAATATAGGCATGAATCAATGCCAAGTCATCTTGATCACCGGTGCGTCGGTCGGTCTGGGGCTGGCAATCGCGCGCCGATTGCTGGCCGGGCCCAACACCGCTAGGCAACATCTTGTGCTAACCGCCCGCAGCGAATCGTTGAACCGCTTTGCGGACCAGGGAATCGTCGAGAACGAACGACTGTGGCTGCGTCCGCTCGATGTCATCGACGCGGACCAGCGTAGTTCGCTGATTGACGAGATCAACCAGAAGCTTGGCGGGGTTGATATTCTGATCAACAACGCCGGCGTTGCGTATCGTTCCTGTGTCGAGCACGTGACCGAACCAGAACGCATGCACCAGATGAACATCAACTTCCGATCACCAATTGAACTAACGCGATGTGTTCTGCCTGGGATGAGAGCGAAGCGGCGCGGCAAGATCATCAACATCTCTTCTGTCGGCGGAATGATGGCCATGCCGACGATGGCCGTTTATTCAGCATCGAAGTTCGCGCTCGAAGGTGTCAGCGAAGCACTGTTCTACGAACTTAGACCGTGGGGCATTTCGGTGACCCTGATCCAGCCCGGATTCATGCGATCCGTTGCCTTCGCGAAGGTCCCCTATACGGTAATGAGCGACAAAGCATCGCGAGATGAATCCGATCCCTATCACGAACACTACCGCAACATGTCAAGCTTCATCGCGATGGGCATGAGATGGTCCCTGGCGACGCCCGATTCCGTTGCCAAAAAAGTCGTCAATGTCATCCAGTCGAAGCGGCCTGCCCTCCGAGTCTATGGCAGCATCGATGCGGTCGCGTTCGCAATGCTACGCAACTTCTTGCCGCGTCGTTTTTATAATTGGCTGCTCTATCGCAATCTTCCGAACATCAAACGCTGGGGGAAACAATAAGCGATCGCCTATTCTGTGGCAAAAAGGGGAGAGTGGTCAATTCGGCACGTTTGGCACTGATTCAACTTGCGTTTTCTCTCCTGCAATCGGAAAGGCCGAATCGAACCCAGGGCCAACAACCGGCGACCAAAAGTTCTTAAACTGCAGACGGCACTTCGCGCCGCCTACTGCGTTCAAATGACAACGGCCGCATGAATCCTAAGCCCTTTGATGCCAACCGGCAGTGCCATTCTGGTCAGACATTGTTTACGGAAGCAACGCATGAATCGAGTCGCACAGATCCACCCCCTTGCCGTCGTCGGGATTGCAATTTTATGCGCCCTCTCGCCGATTTCCCGTGCGGCGAGTGCGGACGATCCGCCAGACCAAACGTCGATCGGTGGACGCTATCAATGGTCCCAAACTTTCGCCGATCGGACGAAGAATCGAATCTTTCGCGATCAGGTTGATCCACACTGGTTCGGACCCAACCAGGGACTGTTCTGGTATCAAGTCACAACAGGTCCGCAATCGCACGAATTCAAGCGGGTCGACGCGATCGCTGGCGTCGTAAAGCCCGCCTTCGATCACCACTCGTTAGCCAAGCAATTGTCGGAGCACGCGAAGACGGACGCGAACGAACATCACTTGGATTTGAAGAACGTTCGCTTCGATGATGACGTTTCTCAAATGAAGTTTGTTTGGCAGAACAGAAAATGGCAGTTCACCTTGCCGGTCGGTCCATTGGTCGAGGCCGGCACTTCGGCGACCAGGATGCTGCAGGCACTCACCTCGATCAGACCCAGTCGTCAAGGCGGCGGCGCGACAACGATCCGCTTTGCCAACCAATTATCCGGGCCACTGAAGATCAAATGGATCGACTTCGACGGCGATGCTCGCTCTTACGGAACGGTCGCCGCTGGCGAGTCCGTCGACTTCGGAACGTATGCGCATCATGTGTGGGTACTGAGCGATTCCAGCGGTGACGCGGTTGCCGCATTCGTGGCGACCGATTCCGTCGACTCCGCCATCGTCAACAAAAACACTGCGAAGCCTTCGCCGGTTGCACCCCAAAAAAAACCTAGATCGGCGTCGAATCATTCACCCGATGGTCAGTCTCGCTTGATCTTTCGCGATCACAACATCCGGCTCGTCGATCAAAGCGACGAAGATGAAGTGGTCATCACGACCGACGGAACGGCTGAGCACTACTACGGTGATGATGTTTGGTGGTCTCCCGACTCCTCACGCTTCGTCGCAATGCGAACCAAGGCCGGTGAACATCGCAAAATTTCGATGGTACGGTCTTCACCCGAGGGTTCGGTGCATCCGGTGTTCGAAACGATCCCTTACGAAAAGCCAGGCGACCGACGAGATGTTCCGCGTCTCTATCTGTTCGACAAAAACAGCCAATGGGATCCGATCCCCATCGACGATGCACTGTTTGCAAACCCATTTGCGATCAGCGACTTGGCATGGAAGAAGGACGGAAAGTCGTTTTCGTTTCTTTACAACCAACGAGGACACCAACGTCTCGCGCTAATCACCGTGGACGCGGAGACCAAGACTCCGACCGTGACCATTGACGAGACCAGCGATACGTTTGTCTGTTATTCGTCGAAGTCGTTTTTGAAGCGACTCGATGATACGAACGAAATCATTTGGATGAGCGAGCGGAGCGGATGGAACCATCTCTACTTGATCGATCAGTCGACGGGCGAAGTCAAAAATGGGATCACGTCAGGATCATACGTCGTTCGCAACGTCGAACTCGTCGACGAAGCAAACCGCCAAATTTGGTTGACCGTTTCCGGCATCGATTCGGACCAAGATCCGTATCACAAGCACTTGGTGCGAGTCGGATTTGATGGCAGTTCCTTGACGCGAATCACAGATGGCGATGGTGACCACCAATGGTCCTTTTCGCCCGACCGGAAGATTCTGATCGACCAATGGTCGCGCGTCGACATGCCGCCGACGACGGTACTTCGCATTGCCGACACCGGTGCAACCATATGCGAACTCGAAAACGCTGACGTGTCGTCTTTGATCGAAACAGACTGGCGAATGCCCGAGCGTTTCGATGCCAAGGGGCGCGACGGCGAAACGGACATCCACGGCATCATCGTACGCCCAACGAATTTCGATCCGATGAAGTCGTATCCGATCGTCGAGCAGATTTACGCTGGGCCGCATTCGTCGTTCGTCCCGAAATCGTTCGGCCTGCATCGCGATCTCTACGAAATGGCAGAACTGGGTTTCATCGTCGTCAAGATCGATGGCATGGGAACCAGTAACCGATCCAAAGCTTTCCATGATGTCTGTTGGAAAAAACTGCACGACAGCGGCTTCGCCGACCGGATCGCGTGGATCACTGCCGCCGCGAAGCACCGACCGTGGATGGATTTATCACGAATCGGAATCTACGGCGGTTCGGCGGGCGGACAGAGTGCCATGCGAGCGCTCGTCGATCACGGCGATTTCTATCGCGTCGCGGTCGCCGATTGCGGTTGCCACGACAATCGGGTCGACAAGATCTGGTGGAACGAGCAATGGATGGGCTGGCCCGTCGATGAACACTACGAAGCATCATCAAACGTCAAGAACGCCCACCGACTGCAAGGTGATTTGCTTCTAATATGGGGCGAACTGGACAAGAACGTCGATCCGTCCAGCAGCATGCAAGTCGTCGATGCCTTGGTTCGCGCCAACAAAGATTTCCAAATGCTCTGCATACCGGGCGCAGGTCACGGAGCGGCCGGCGGCCCATACGCAAAGCGAAAGCAAGCCGAGTTCTTGATGCACCACCTAAATTAATTTAAGAAATTACCATGCTGCTCTATAAAGTCGTTCCCGCATCCGTCTGGCACAACGCCCACGCCGATGGAGAGTTTGCGGGCCACGCAATCGACTTGGCGGACGGCTACATTCATTTGTCCACGCCGGACCAAGTCGAAGAAACGCTAGCTCGACACTTTGCGGGCCAGTCGGATCTGGTCCTTGTTTCTGAAGAACTTGCGCTGTTGGATATCCATGGGGCAAGCATCCAAATCACGCCACAGAATATTCAAAATGCGGAACCTGGCCAGCAAGTCGTAGTTCGAGTGAGCGTTGCGTTCGCGGCCATTAGTTGGATACCTGGCTTTCTAGATTTTGGCGATAGCCAACTAATTGCCGAATCCTCGATGCGACGCGAGAGCACCAACTGACGCAACGAGATGCACAGTCAGGTGATCGCGCCGTTGAATGTCAGTTCTGCTGTCTTGACCTGAGATCGTTGAATACTACCGCCGTTGATGACGGGAGTGCTTACCGATTGCGCTGTATTTGCAACCGGGACACTTCCAGCGAACCGGTCAAGACGTTCGCGCGTCGTAGCAGTCAACCATCACCTTCAATGGCAGTCCGGAAGTGGCACTTGAATCAAAACTCAACGTCAGCTCGACAAGATTGTTCTCGGTGTGCGGAATATTCAAAATTCCGCTGCCGAGTTGGCCTTTTCAGTAGCCGCTGTCCGGTGCCGCCGTGATGTCCAGCGCGATACCGCCGGTTTTGGTAGTTACGTCAGCAACATCGACGGTGCTCACCGTGGCCTGGGACTGGGCCGCCGCACACTCAAGAACACAACTTTCGACAAAACCTCAACGATGGTTCGGTCGGAAGGCCTGGCAATTTACCTAGCCAGGCGAACGGTATTGGCGATCAACCATCCATCAACTCAAGTCCCCTCATCGTCCCCGACGCAGTTGCAAACTTGTCAGTCTCGATTCCTAGCCGCTGCAGAACGCTGACAAATAGATTCGGCAACGGGTAGTCGTAGGTACCACCCAAATCGAGATGCTGGGCATGACGAAATCCTCCGCCCGCGATCAACACTGGTAGCTTGTTGTTGGTGTGAGCGTTGGCGTTGCCCATGCTGGTGCCGTAAATCACCGAAGTCTCGCCGAGCAACGAACCGGTCGCAGTTTTCGATTCTCTTAAACCACCAAGCAACTTTGCCAGCTCACCGAACTGAGCCGATTCGATCTTTGTTAACTGATCCAATTTCTCCGGTTGGTTGCCGTGGTGCGTAAGCGGATGAGTGCCAGTGTCGACGCCATCCACGTTTGGCTTGGCGTCGTTCTGGTGAATGTAGATTGAGATCAATCTCGTTGAATCAGTTTCCATCGCAATCCGCGCGAGATCGAACATGACTTGCGTCCGTTCGATGAGCGCACCGGGATCCTTGTAATCCTGTGGCGACTTCATCGAGACTTTTGTCTTAGGCAATTGTTCCCATTGCTCGCTCTTGTGCAGACGTTGCTCCAAGTCGCGAACACCGGTATAGAACTGGTCGAGTTTGTTTCGATCGGATGGGCCAACGGTTCGTCCGAGTTCTCTGGCGCGCTCGCCAACCGAATCGAGGATGCTGCGCCCATCTCGCAATTTTGCAACCTGTGCTTCCACTTCCTGTTGCGACCCTTGAACGAATAGTCGGCGATAGAGTCGCGATGGTGATTCTTCGCCGGGTATCTGTACCCCGGATTGTGTGTACGAGAGACTCTGCTTCGTTCCAACTGCCAAAGCCAATGAGGGAAACCGTGTCCGATGGCCGATTCGCTCAGCCGCATATTGATCGACGGAAATCGAGTTACGAAACCCACCGCGACCTGGATGGGGCGCAGCGGTCAAGAAGCATTGTTCCGCCGAATGTCCTCCATCGACCTGCGGATGCGAAACTCCCGAAAAGATGGTCAACTGATCGCGAAAGTCATCCACGATTTTGAGGTAGGGCGACGCCACGTAGTCGTTGCCCACGCCTGTCGGAAAGAAGTTCTTGGGCAGGATGCCCTGGTTTGTGAGGATCGCAATGAGTCGGTGGCTACCACCGGCGGTCGGACTCGCGCCGAATGCCGGAATCATAGCGTCGAGCAACGGCAGCGCAACGCAAGCGCCAAGTCCACGCAGTACTGTACGACGATGGAATGTTCTTAAATTCAGTTTCAATTTGGATTCATTCATTTGTGTCGGAACAGACTACTTAGCACGATGCTTTCGAGTAACGAACGAATCGGAAAGCGGTTTTCGCGATTCTCACGAAGGATTGATTCGATGACCTCTCGATCAGCAAATGATACCCCGGCGCCGGTCGAAAAGGTTAAGAATCGCTCGGTTAGATTGCGGGCAATTTGTTCTTCCTGAATGACGAGGTATTCACGGAAGTCATGGAAGTCATTGAACGACTCGCCTTCTTCGGTAACGCCCGACGCATCGACGGGAAGTCCCGTTTTGTAGGTCACTTCACGCAGCGCCACCAATTCTTCAACCCGCTCTCCTTCGCCCAGGCTGCGATAGTTTTCGCGCCAGCTTCCCATCACATCAAAGTTCTCCAGAGCGAATCCCGGCGGGTCAATCGATGCATGGCAGTTTGCGCATGACGCATCGCGGCTGTGCCTGGCCAGCAACTCCCGAATCGTGGTTGCACCGCGAGTATCCGGTTCGATCGCGCCCGCGTCTGGCGGAGGCGCAGCCGGCCGTTGTCCGAGTATTCGATCCATCACCCACACCCCTCGCAGCACTGGCGATGTTGTCAAACCATTGGCCGTGACTTTCAACACGCTGCACTGAGTCAGCAATCCACCTCGTGGCGATTTTTGCGGAACTTCGACGCGACGGATCTTACTACCGTTCACTCCATCCATTCCATACAAAGTCGCAAGCCGCTCGTTCACCATCACGAAGTCCGCATCGACAATGTTTTTGACAGGCAAGTTGTCGCTGATCATGGTCGCAAACGTCGCTTCCGTTTCGGCAACACCTGAATCCACCAAATGGTTATCGCAAAAGTATTCAGGAAACAAAAAGCGATCGGGTGACGTTGCGTGAACGTCTCGCAAGTCGAGCCATTGACCGGTGAAGTCATGGACAAATCTCGCGGACTTCCCATCGGCCAACATGCGGTTGAAGTGGAACGCCAAACCTTTGTCGGTAAGGAGTTCACCGGACTGGGCAGCATCCAACAACGCCGGATCTGGCATCGAACGCCAAAGCAAGTACGACAATCGTGACGCCACCGCATAGCCATCCAGCTTGCCGGGTGATTCGCGAAAATACAGAAAGTCGGGTGAACAAAGGGCAGCCTTGTAAGCCAAGCGCATCGCGTCTTGAAAACACGCATCCTGCTCGATCGATTCGATGGCGAACCGAAGACAACGTCGGACTTCCGATTCTTCGGGAGGTCGCCTGTACGCACGCGTCATGAATGTGCGCAACAGCCCCTCTGCATCCTCCTTCGGTTCACGCGATACAACCATCAACATGTCAGGCGGTAATTGAAAGGATTCGCGAAGTCCGAACGTGTTCGCTGTCAGATCGGGCAAGTTCAACGATTCCGGTTGTCGCAGCCCTGACGATGTCGTCCACGGTCGCAGCGGTAAGTCACCAAAGAGTGTTCGAAAACTTTCGGACGGCCAATCGGCGTCTGTTTCGGGCTGACAAGCTTCACTGGAATACGGCCCGTCGATCTCGAACCAATCCACGCTGATTGCGTGACCACGATAAGTTGTCAGGAATTGCTGGTGAGCTTCCGCGAGTGACTTCGGGTCTTTGTTCTTTGTTTTGAGAGAGACTTGGCGATCATCCGCGGTCGCGTAGAAAAACTCCAGCAATTCGTTTTCGTTTTGCCAAGCGGTGAATTCGACAACGCCACCTTCGGCAGCATCGGGAACATCAAACTTTCCCAGGATTCTTTTTGCGGCGGTATTGATCCATGCCACCTGACCTTCCTCTGGTTGCTTCCACTCGCCTTTGTCCCACAGTGCGGCGCGGCAATGCACGCGAAATCGATACCAACCGGGTAGGCGTTGCGATAAGTTACGAATGCGTCGCGGAGCTTGAGCACTGTTGGGTTGTTGGTAAAACCAAGTCCACTGAGGTCGATCGTCCACCGACGCGAATCGCTCCTTCCAATCCTTGCCCAAATAGCGACCTTCCTCGGTGAACCACATCCGAGATTTGGTCGGCTGCGGCGCTGGTCGCAATCGCATGGCACCATCGATCGCGACCTCGGCGGCTTCGAGATAGCGAGCCAGTTGGACGTACGAAATTTCTTGGGCCTCGGCCATGTTATCAAATCCGTAAGATTCCGGATCCGGCGGCAACATTTCCTTCAACTCCAACCAAGTAGACGCCAAGAGATCACGCATGGAGTGTTCGTATTCGACAGGATTGAGTCGCCGTCCGCCGACGCGACCAAGCGTCGCGTAACGCGTGGTCCAAGCATCCCTCAATGCGTCGCTGCTGAGCCGTACAAATTCGTCGAGCGCGACTTGGTCCGGTCGGCTTTCATCCGCAGGCGGCATCTCGCCAGCGACGATACGATCGTGGATTCTGGCCCATGTCGCCAAACCATTTGTGTCGCTCGAATCGAATCCTAAAACGGAAAGGTTCAAACCGCCTTCGCTCTCGCTGCCATCATGGCAATGAACACAGTGCTCTTCGAGGAACGAGTGACCAACGATCGAATCGCCGGCGAGAGTGGAATTCGGTAAGAAGCACGAAAACGTAATCGCGGACACGAGTACACGCACGCGGTACGCGATCGAAAGCACACCCCACTCCGTAAAAGACGTTTCCAATTCCATGCTTGCACGCGAAGTCATTTTGGTTTGACGAGTACGTTTCTTCATTTTCTTGCAGACTGGTTTAAACAAACTGAAGCATTTGCAGCGGCGATCGGTAAAGGATAGTCGTCCGCTTTGTCAAATTGTACAGTTGAGCTCGTGGGTCCGATAAATTGCGACGATTTTTTGGAAATGAAACGATGAATGCTTTTTCGCTGGTTGTTGGTTGCTTAAAGACTTTTTGTCATCGCATGTTTGCGACTTCTATGTTTCTATTTTCAGTCGTTTTGGCGGATGAAGCAGCCTTGCTCAGTAAGGTCGATGTCTTTCACGCGGGAATGGACGACATTGCCCTTCACCGGATACCCGGTGTCGTTGTCACGCCGGCGGGCACTGTGCTGGCGTATTGCGAAGCAAGACGGAACGGCTCATCCGACTGGGGCGAAATCGAAGTCCATTTGCGTCGTTCAACTGACGGTGGTCAGACCTGGGAACCGGCGAAACGGATCGCCCACTTGGGCCAGCGATTCGAGGGCAACCCGGAGAAGGAGACGGGCGGCGAGCATGACCAGACGGTGAATAATCCCGTCGCAATCGTTGACAACAGAACCGGCGCGATTGAGTTTCTGTACTGTGTCAATTACGCGAAGTGCTTTTCGATGCGTAGCACCGACGATGGATTGTCATGGACCGAGCCGATTGAAATCACCGATGCATTTGAGCCATTTCGCAAACGCTATGACTGGAAGGTGATTGCGACGGGTCCGGGGCACGGTGTTCAACTTGCCAGCGGTCGTCTCGTTGTTCCCGTGTGGATTGCGTATGGTGAAGTGGGCGACCATCACCCATCGGCTTCCGCGACCATCTACAGCGACGATTATGGTAGGACCTGGCATGCCGGCGAGATTTCTGTTCCCAACGAAGGCGAATTCGGCGATCCGAACGAGACGATGATCACGACGTTGGCGGACGGTCGCGTCATGCTCGTCACACGCAGTGTCTCGAAGACGAATCGCAAGTTGATCACGACAAGCGCTGACGGAGCCAGCGGTTGGACAACTCCAATCTTTCACGATGCACTTTGGGAACCAATCTGCATGGCGAGCATCACCTCGTACCCGCCAAAGCCCGGTACCCAGATTTTTTCCAGCCCGCATTCCGTTGCCGTCGACAAGGATGGCAAGGAGATCCCGGCGGGTCGCGGAGCACGGAAGAACCTATCGATCAAGCTGAGTCATGACGATGGAACGAGTTGGCCGACCAGCAAGACGCTCGAAGCGGGTCCGAGTGCCTATTCGGATTTAGCTGTGTTGCCGGACGGGAACGTGTTATGTCTTTACGAAGCCGACGAGAAGATCGTTTGTGCTCGGTTCAATTTGACATGGGTTTGTGAGGCGTCCGAATGACCCGCAGCATTCTCGATCTTCCGATGATCAGCGGTCGATACTTATTTCCTCAAACCAGGCGTGTGGCAGATGCCGAGATGATCGACGTTGGTGACGCGAAGTTGGCCTGCTTTCGTCGCACCGTCAACTTCGACGGACTGACGCTCGTCCACTTTCACGGCAACGGAGAAGCGGTGGCGGACTACGTTCCCGACATGGCCGAAAAGTTTGCGGACCTTGGATTGAACTCGTTTTTCGTCGAGTACCGCGGCTATGGGGATTCAACCGGTGATGCACGGTTGGTCGCGATGCTAGGAGACGGCGAACGGGCGATGAAAGAAGCGGGAATCGATCCAGCACGAACGATCGCGATGGGCCGCTCAATCGGATCGTTGTACGCGATCGAACTTGTCTCACGCGTGCCTTCGATTGCTGGATTGATTTTGGAAAGCGGGATCGCTGATCCTTACGAACGATTTTTGACGAAAGCCGATGTCGCCAGAAGCGGGTTCAGCGAGCAAGAAATGCTGGCGGAGACCAAGCTACACTTTCACCACAAAAAGAAGTTGCTCAAGTACAGCAATCCGATGTTGGTGATGCACACCGAAAACGACGGGATCGTCGACATCACCCATGCCGAACGTCTCCATAAATGGGCAAGTTCGCGGCAAAAGCGACTGGTGCGGTTCTCGCGAGGAGACCACAACACGATCTTCGCAACGAACCAAAATGACTATCTGGCGGCAATCGCAACGCTCGCGAAGACGATTGAAAGCCAATCTGCAACGCAGTAGTGGATAGCCCAAGAATGAGTGCGGGCTGCGGAGTTCTCGGGAAACCCACTGCGAATGGTCGCCTCGCGAACGCTCGGCAAGCCGCGTCAAACCTAAAGTCCAACTCGGATTATGTTGTCAACGGACGATGAACCATTGGGTCGAGACTTCCCGACATTCGTGTCACGCTGGCGACGATCGGAGTTTCCGATGGGAACGAAGGAAATGTTAATGTCACTTGATCGCCACGATTGACGAGCGGTGCATCGATTTCGGGAACTGGAAAGCTGACGCGAACTTTGTCCATTTGCATGATGACAAAGAGCGGGCGGCCGAGGCCAACTTCGTTGGATTGACGAACCAGATCACCTGGGTCCAAATTACGATCCGTGACGACGCCTGCGAAGGGTGCTTTGAGCGTCGAGTAGTCCAACAGCACATCGAGTTCGCTGAGTTGTTGGCGGGCGATCTCGGTCTCCGCTTGCGCGGAAGCCAGTTCGGCTTGTGCGGCCGCCTTCTGAGCTCTGGCGACATTCACATCAGCGTCGGCGGAATCGATCGCCGACTACATCGCCGACACTTCTGTCAGCGGATTCAGTCGAGCTAGCTCCGATCGGCGCGGAAACGAATCTCGTTGAGATCAATTTGCCGTCGGCGCTGGCGATGATCGGTGGCGACCATCCGGCCGTCGGCGTGGCTCGATGGCGCGTGCAAGAAGCCTACGCGCGATTGGAACGCGCCGAAGCGTTGTGGTTGCCGTCCATCCAAGCGGGGCGGAGTGCCCATCGCCACGATGGCAACTACCAATCCAGCAACAGTGATGATGAACACTGAATTGACATTGGTTGAAAGTCGATTGATCGGCGCGCGCGCGAGTCGCAGTTGCATCGACGCGGCTCGCGTAAGCACTCAGCATCTCCGCCGAGAGCGATCTCATTCCGCTCGACCCGACGATCGTTCCGCTCGAGTTGGTAACGATCGGTCAAGATAAGAACAGCCTCATTTCGACGGGCTTGTCGACGCGACCCGAGCTGAAGGAATCGGAAGCTGCGCGTGATGGATCAGGTCGCTCGTGATGTCTCGGAGGCCTATTCGCAAACGCAATTTCGTCGAGAGCAGATCGCCATCACAGAAAAAGCGATCAAATTCGCCGAAGAATCGTATGACCGAAATCTCGCCCGCATACGCGATGGACAAGGTCTGCCGATCGAAGTTTTGCAGTCGGTTCAAGCACTCCAGTCCGCGCGTCAGGCTTACCTGACCGCCGTCGCGGACTACAACCGCGCTCAATACCGGTTACAATGGTCGCTGGGATTCCTAGTCACTTCGCCCACACATTGAACCACGATCATCATGCGACGATTGCTCTTTAACCTGTGTTGTCTGTTCATCGTTTCGACAGCCTCGATCGGCTTCGCGCAAGACAAATCGAAAGCGTCCCCGACCAATGGATCGGTGAACTACAAGACTGTCTCGGAAAATGGAAAAGCACGCGAGCTCCGCATCGACTGGGACCGACCCGATGGTTGGAAGGCCACCGATTCGCGACCTGCCGTCGTCTTCTTCCATGGTGGCGGTTGGGTGAGTGGAGCGCCCGGCCAGTTCGCTCCGCACAGCAATGATTTGACCGAGCTGGGGCTGGTATGTTTTCGCGCCGAGTATCGGCTGCTGGACAAGAAATCGAAATTGCCGCCTGATGTCTGTGTCGAAGATGCTTCGGATGCCTTCCGGTATGTGCGTGCTCATGCGAATGAATTCGGCATTGATCCTGATCGCATCGCGGCCGGAGGCGGATCGGCTGGCGGGCACTTGGCCACGTACTTGGGTATGATGGATGATCAAATGGTTGATGGTACGTCGAGAAAGCCAAACGCGATGTTGCTGTTCAATCCTGTTTACGACAACGGACCCGGTGGTTGGGGAACGGCACGAGTCGGCAGCGGATGGGCAAAGTATTCGCCGGCACACAACATTTCATCCGATGACCCACCCGCGATTGTGTTCTTGGGAACGGAAGATGCGCTGATTCCCGTCGCGACAGGAAAGAAGTTTCAATCCGATAGCCATGACGCCGGTCTTACCAGCGACCTGCATCTGTATGATGGCCAACCGCACGGCTTCTTCAACGCATCCAAAGATGGCGGCGTCCACTACCGCGATACGATGGTCAAGTCGATTGCGTTTTTGAAGGGACTCGGCTGGATCAATTAGCGTTCAACGCAGACGTGATCTCCATTGCCAGTCGATGGAGACGTTCGGGTTCATAGAACACGTCGCCGCCATGCTTGGCACCAGCGATGGTTTCAAAGTTGACGGATAGTCCGAGCGCTTTGTAGGCGTCGCAAAATTCGCGAGACTGTTTGATCGGCATCTGCGGATCAGAATCACCGTGAATCAACCACAGCGGCGGATCAGACGCATCGACATGCGCCAGCGGACTCGCCAATCGCTCGAGTGACGGTCGCGTTTGAGGAGCATCCCCCAACAACAAATTGAGCGCCGGCACACGAACGCTTAGCCCGTGCTGCGTCGACTGTGAAAGAATGCTCTGCAAGTTCGAAGCCCCGTAAAACGACACAATCGCTTGAACATCTGACGAAGTGTCGGTGAACTTACCGACATTCCCTTCAAGTTCAGCGATGCCGTTGGAAACACCGACGAGCGCCGCCAGATGTCCACCGGCGGACGACCCCGCGATCACAAACTTGTTGGGATCATAGCCATACGTCTGGGCATTCGCGCGAAGAAAGCGAATGGCCGATTTGATGTCAAAGATCTGCGCCGGAAATTTCGCCACCGGGCTGAGTCGATAGTCGACGCTGGCGATGTAAAATCCGTCATCGAGCAGCGCCGTGACTGCAACGTCTTCTTTGGACCCCGATCGCCAAGCACCGCCATGAACCCAAACCAATAGCGCTGACGTGGATCGCTCCGTCGATGGCGCATAGAGATGCAACTTCAACGATCGCCCATCGACGGTGGCGTACTCGATGTCACTTTGAGCAGGTTGGCGACCCACCGCCTGCGCTGCTGAGCGTTCAACCAGACCGACGGTTGCGAAAAACCAAATGCAAAACGAAATTCTGAAAAACTTTAGAGTCATGGATCTCAAATATACTTCTAGTTGTAATGTCGTGGAAGATTGAACAAGATGCGATGGGCGACGATGGCTTGGTCGAACAGTCAATGGTCGATCCGATTTACATTGGCGGGTTTCCTGCAGTCGAGGTGAAGCAATGAAACGACGATATCTCTTTCAACACTGCATCAATCTATCGACCCTTCTTTTGATGGGCACCTCGACCGTTTGGGCGGATCAACATTCGGCCGTAACACGTTGGGACTTCGGCACGGAAGCGACCAGCGTTTTTGCTACGCACGGAGCGGTGCTTCGCGACCAGGCTGCTCCGCGACCGCCGGAGTTTCCAGATCTTGACAGTAACAATACGGCTATCCGACTGGATCGCCCCGGTGCGCACTTGTCGGTGGCCGATGCCGGCTCGGACAGCGAGTTTGACTTTACCAACGGAGACGAAATCACGTTGGAAGCTTGGGTCAAACTGGACATCCCCGTTCAGTCGAGCTCGCCGGTTTATGTGGTCGGTAAGGGGCGAACGAAAAATCCCCACATGACTCACGACAATCAAAATTGGGCGTTGCGATTGGTGCCGAAAGGGAATCAGGCGCAAATCAGTTTCTTGTTCGCTACAAAATATGATGCTAGCGATCGACACTGGCATCGTTGGACGTCGAAGTCAACGATGAACTTGAAGGACGGCTGGCACCACGTTGCCGTTGCCTATCGTTTTGGAGAGCCCGAATCCATTCGAGGCTGGATCGACGGCAAACCGAGTCTCGGCAATTGGGACATGGGTGGCGCGACAACTGATCCGCCAGTCGTGGACGACGACGACGTGTGGATCGGATCGGCAACGCCGACGAACAGTTTCATTGGTTCATTGGACGCCGTCGCAGTCCATCGGCGATTGCTCGATGACGAAGTCGTTGCATCGAGATTCAAACACGTTGACAAGGTCGCAGACGTTCCACCGCCAAAGGCCGTGATGCCCGATTTGGGACGACTGTCAAAGAACCAAGTTTTGTTCACGCTCACCGAAGGTATGCCTTCAAGTGATCGTTGGCCCGTCGACGACGACGGGCTGCCCGCCGAATCTGTGCGATGGCTAGGTAAGTCGTTCATATTGCCTCGCATTCCTTTACGTTACGATGACTCGGGACTTCGCGATGATTGGAAAGGTCCGATGTTGCTGCGAATGGCGGCGGACGTGGACCTGCCACCCGGGAATTATCGTTTCATGATGAGGGCCCGCGGACTTGGCCGACTTTGGGTCGATGGAAAGCTTGTTACTGAAACAGGCCCCGTAACCGTCAAGTCGCCGGACGGAGAACAACCCATTACTCCGGTGGCTGTGCCGCCTATGCCCGGTTTGCGCGCGCATGGATACCATCAACAAGAGGCTTTTGGTGTTGCAGCAATGCAGGAGCGGTCACGGGTTGTGCTGGAAATCATCGTCGGTGGTAGTGGGCAACGAAATGAGACTGGCGAAATCTGCGTTGCTGTGCAATTGGCTGAAGGTTCTGTTTATGAAGTGCTTCAACCGATCAATATCGAATCGTTTCCGCTGACGGATTCGTCTGTCGAATCGGCGTTAACCCAGATTGAGAGTTCGCTCGCACAACTCGACGACGAGACGAGACATCGAGCGGCCGCAAACCGGGATGCCTATTGGGAAATGCGGCACGGTCTGGCTCGTCAGTGGGCCGCCGAAAATCCGCTGACGCTCGTTGTTGCTCAAAGCAACGGCTTGACGACCCATCCCGTCGATTCATTCATTCAAGGCAAAATCGATCGCGCGGTGCTGGCAGCTTCGACATCGGACCCAGCCGCTGCGAAATCGTTCCACGAAGTAGTACTTCCCATCCTTCGTGACGAGTGTTTTCGGTGTCATGGCGATAAAGAGAAGGGTGGTTTGAAGCTCAATTCACTTGGATCGGCTTTGCGTGCCGGCGAATCCGAGTTGGCGGCGGTTGTGCCGGGTGATCCCGAAGCCAGCGAATTGGTTTCGCAAATTCGCAGCGGTGCGATGCCGCCGACCGAGTCGGGATTGAGTGAAGAGCAAATCGTTGCACTGGAGACTTGGATTCGCGACGGTGCGGATTGGCCCGCGCCTCCCGTTCACGCTGAACAAGTCACGCAAGCACCCACAATCAATGACGAATCATTTTTGCGCCGAGTCTATCTTGATACGATCGGTTTGCCACCGACCGCTGATGAAGTAGCATCGTTTCTGCGAGATCCATCGCCCACGAAACGGACTCAGTTCATTGATCGATTGCTCGATGACGACCGGGTTGCTGAGCACTGGATCAGCTATTGGCAAGATGTACTTGCGGAGAATCCAACGCTGCTGAATTCGTCGATGGGCAGCACCGGACCATTTCGCTGGTTTCTGCTGGACGCACTTCGCGATCGGAAAGCGATGGACCGGATGGTGACCGAGTTGATCATGATGCGCGGTAGCGAAGCGACCGGCGGCAGCGCTGCGTTCGCACTGGCCGGTGAAAGTGACGCGCCGTTGGCGGCAAAGTCGCATATCCTCGCTGCTGCGTTTCTCGGTGTCGAGTTGCAGTGCGCACGTTGCCATGATTCACCCTATCACAGCACGACTCAGCGAGACTTGTATGCTCTATCGGCAATGCTTGATCGCAAGAGTGTGAAGGTGCCTACGACGAGCCGTGTACCGGAAGCGTTTTTCGAGAAGAAGGGACGCGAGTCATTGATCAAGGTGACGTTGCAACCGGATGAGCCCGTCGCGCCCGTTTGGCCGTTCGCTACTTCGATGGGAATCGAAGACGATCGCGAACTCGATTCGATCTTGTCGAATGTCACCGACACGCGCCAGCGATTGGCCGTGTTGATCACCTCGCCGAAGAATCGACGGTTCGGGCAAGTCATTGTCAACCGTGTTTGGAAGCAACTGATGGGCGCCGGCTTCGTCGAGCCCGTTGACGATTGGGAAGGCCACCTGCCTAGCCACCCTGATCTGCTCGAATGGTTAACGCTTGAGTTTGTGTCAAATGGTTATGACTTGCGATACCTTCAACGACTGATCATGACATCGAGTGCGTACTCGCGTGAAGCAAACGGCAACAACCTCGCTTCATCCGCGGATCTACGATTTTTTAACGCGCCGGATCGGCGCCGCTTGTCCGCCGAGCAAGTCGTTGATTCGCTTCACGCGGCGACCGGCAATCGCGTGGATGTCGAAGAGCTGACCTTCGTTCACGATGGACGGCGACCATTGGCGGCACGTCAGACATTGGGCCATCCGACGCGCGCATGGATGTTTGCGAGCTTGAACAACGAACGTGATCGACCGAGCCTCGCGTTGCCCAAGGCGCAGGCGGTCGTCGATGTGCTGGAGGCGTTTGGTTGGAATGGCAATCGACAGAAACCAGTCTCCGTTCGTGAAACCGATGCCAACGTGCTACAGCCTGGCGTCCTATCCAATGGAACGCTAACGATGACTCTGACGCGTGCCGCAGCCGCGAGTGAAATGTCAGAACTTGCCGTGGATGCAGAGTCACCACGCGGACTTGTCGATGAGTGGTTTCTGAGAGTGCTTGCCCGATATCCGGACGATCAAGAGGGAGAGTCGTTTGCAATTGCGCTCGCGGACGGATTCGAGACAAGGTTGTTACCGCAAGATCAAGTCAAACAAGTTGAGGCGCTACCCGAATTGCCGCTGGTGACATGGTTCAACCATTTGCAGCCCGAAACGACTAAAATTCAACAAGAGATCCAACGCCGCGTCGCACTGGGACCAGCGCCTGACCCAATACTAGAACCAAAGTGGCGATCGATCTATGAAGACTTCGTTTGGAGTTTGTTCAACCACCGAGAGTTCGTTTGGATTCCCTGACGATATGAGAAGCGAAGTGAAATATGAACTGAATCGTCGGGAGTCGCTCGGCGCGATGGCCGCTTTTGCTGGCGGATTGATGCTACCCCGAAGTGCGCGTGCCGCTTCGTGGGAGCTGCTCCGCGGTAAAGCCGAGCATGTGATATCAATTTGGCTCGGCGGCGGGATGGGACAGATCGATACGTTTGATCCTAAACGCAAAGGCGATCCGAAAGCGAAGAAGTCTGGCGCGTATTACGATGCGATCGATACAGCGGTTCCGGGCGTCCAGGTTTGCGAACATCTGGCGAACTTGGCGCCGTTAATGGATCGAGTAACCGCGGTTCGCAGTTTGCATCATGAAGTGATTGACGAACATGCGGCGGCAACCAACCGGATGCACACCGGCCGCGCTGTCTCCGGCACGGTCGCCTATCCGTCCATCGGTTCGTTGGTTGCGAACCAGCTTGGTGCGGCTGCGGAGGGCGTTCCGGCTTATGTGCTGATCGGCTATCCCAACGTCACGCGAGGTCCAGGGTTTTTGGGCGCCGGCAGCGGTTATTTGTATTTGACGGATACCAGCCAAGGCCCCGCCGGTTTGTCTCGCCCGGCCGATGTCACGCCGGAACGTCAATCGCGTCGCGAGCGATTTTTGGACGCTCTGCGGTCATCAACGAATTCCCACGCTGATCAAAAGCTTCGAGATTACGATGAAGCGATCGCGCTGAGCCTGAAGCTGAGTGGTCCTGAATTCAACCAAGTATTCGATCTGGAGCGTGAGTCGCCGGACTTACGAAACCGATACGGTGGCGAGTTTGGCCAACGATGCCTGCTCAGTCGTCGACTGGTCGAACGTGGCGTTCGATTCATCGAAGTATCCCACAATCTAAATTTCCTCAACGGCTCCGGTTGGGACGTCCACAATGAAGGAATTCAGCAGCAGCACGCGCTGATTCAAGAACTCGACACTGCCGTGGCATCGTTGATAAGCGACCTCGAAGAAAAGCGAATGCTCGACAAGACTCTGATTGTGATCACGACCGAGTTCGGCCGGCCACCTGAATTCGACAGTGGCGGTGGACGTGGTCATCAGGGCAAAGCGTTCACGTGTGTCCTTGCCGGCGGCGGTCTGTCGCACTGTGGCGCGTTTGGAGAGACCGATGAGTTGTCGAAAGCGATCGTCAGCGACCCCGTTTCAGTTCCGGACTTTTTCGCAACCATTTGCGCGGCCGTCGGAATCGATTACAGCAAATATCTTTACGATGGCGATCGACCTGTTCCAGTCACGGACAGTGGTCAACCGATCGCTCGACTGTTTGGATGAGTCGCCCGTTTCAAAGCAAGTTAAGAGGCGTAGCACCGCTGAAATTGTTGAGATTCGGAAGAACGTCGGTCAGGTCGCCACTGGAAACGCCGAACCAAGTTGCCAGTTCGGCGTTGTATTGATCGACGGAGGTTGTTGGAATCAGTCGGCCTTGTCCGAGGTTGATCGTTGAACCTTGGAATGTCGGCGTCTTCAATGATGTCGGGTAATGTCCAGCGATTTTTCCGCCGCTGACGGCGCCACCCATCACTAGATGGTTGCCACCCCAAGCGTGATCGGATCCTTGTCCGTTGCTTGTGAGCGTTCTTGCGAAATCCGATGCGGTGAACGTAACCACGTTGTTCTCGACGCCCAACTCGACCGTCGCTTGATAAAACGAAGAGAGCCCATTGCTCAAAATCTGCATGAAGTTGCTGTGGGAGCTGAGCAAGTTGGCGTGATGATCGAAACTGCCGAGCTTGACGAAGAACACTTGTCGACGCTGTCCCAGCCCGGTCCCGCTGGCGCGAGCACCGATGACTTGGGCAATTCGCTTGAGTCTTTGACTGAATGAATTTGTATCAAACAAAGTATTGAGCGTGACAGAATTGATGGCGGTGTTGAATTGTAATGCCGCTTCCATCGACTGCGTATTTGATTGGGCCAGCGTTTTAGCCAACAGATCATCGTAAGTCTGGTTCAGAAGACCCTGCCGCATTTGGTTGAAAGCACGATATCGATTATTTGTCGCTTGCGCCGGAATCGGCGAATAGTTGGACACGCCCGTTGCCCCACCGGCAGAACCGGTATCGATCGCGTAAGGCGTGACCAGGGTTCCGGTTTGAAACTTGTTCACGCCGGATAGCGAGATGTTCATTGAAATCGTCGATGGATCGTTGCAAGACTGAAGCAGGTCAGCCATCTTGCCGCCCCAACCCTTCAAGTGCGACCTATCTTGCGGAACGCTCGACATCCAGTGCCGTTGTAAGTCCGAGTGAGAGAATAGTCCCACGGGCAAATTGGATCGCGCGTCATACGTCGCTTTCGTGGTCGGCTCGATCAATGATCCGACATTGGCAATGAACGCCACTTTTGAATTGTTGTACAAGCCACGAACTCCGTTGCCGCCTGTAGCAGCAGAATTCAGTTGCGGCACTTCGTCGCCAAGTCGAGGATGAAGTCCGAACGGTCGCCCCGCAGGACCGGCAATGTCTAGTAACGAATCCGTCCCATCAGCGGGAAGCGCGATGCCGCCATTGGTCAGACCGCCGCGGACGCTCAGGTAGTCATTATATTCCGTTCCCTTGGGCGCGAGCATATTGTAAGAATCGTTGCCGCCTTCCAAGAAAACGCACACCAACGCTTTATGATCCTCTCCTCCGGCACCGTCGGCCAACGCCTGCGTCGCATGCAAATTCAGAAACGCTGAAACGAGCGACATGTTGCTCATCATTCCGCATCCCGCAACGGTCTTCAAGAGAGCACGGCGAGACGGGCGATCAACGGAGTTTCGATTGAATTGCATTGCGGTGAAACCAGAAAAGGGAGGCATCAATTTTGTGAGGGTTGCCGATTATTGGCAATAACGTACTGTGAACCACGATCGTCCACCCGTTCGACTTTCGCGGCGACTCCGAATCCAGCGAAGGTCATTACTCTTCGATCATGCAATCGGGCGAATTGATCACTCCGATCAGTATTTCGTCCAGACGAATCCTTGCATCCGTCGAGTTGGTAGCGTTCGCATATGCCTGAAGTGCCGTTGTGATCACGGTCTTTGATTCCTCGCTCAGAGTCCCATTGCAAAGCCGCAAATCTAATTGCTCGAGCAATGCCGGGACGCCCGCGGGAGATGCGACCATGGCCAATTCGTCCGAAAGGTTGAACGTGATTCGATTCTTGAACAAATAGCCATTGCCGCTGTAGAGGGTTGTATCAATGTACTGAGTGCGAAGCCACGAGATGTATTTATTGATGGTCTTGTTCGCGACCACCGCGTCCATTACCTGGAACTCGGGTGCGTACAGCGCATCTGAAACGCTTTGAGGCGATGTTCTGTATCCATTGATCTCACCTGGCGGCTGGAAGTCAGGCAGATAAAAGTTGAAAACGCTTGGCGCGCCGTAAGGCTCTTGTCCAAAGTCAGCCGCCGTGTTCCGAATCATCATGTACCCGTCTGCGTAATCACTGGTCGGTTCCAGTGCACGTATCATGGCGGTCACTCGCAGCAACGGTTCGCGTAATCTCGAATACTCGGTACCTCGGGTAATCACTTCGACGCGGTCGGGCGAACGCTTCCGAGAAATGGACTGACCGCGTGTGACCTCGGGGTCCAGTAAGATTGCCTTGATGACCGCGCGGAAATCACCCCGTATCCCCGCGCCGTTGTTGGTGAACGTCGTCGCCACTCGTCGCACATAAGCTCGGGATGGATTGGATTTGACCATCCGTTGGATCAACAGCCGACTCAGAAAAGGTGCCACGTTGGGATGATTGAAAATCACATCGAGGCCTTCCGTAATTTCGTCTTTCACCAACTGCACATTCGCAGCATTATTGCTGAGCGTTGCCGGCATCACCGTGGTCAGGGTCGTTCCGAGAAATCTCTTTTGCTGGGGAGCGCCGGCCACTTCGCTGTAATTGCGATTGTTGTCGTGTTCGGGCGGATAGATCTGCATGGGCTGATTGAGATTGGTAGGCCCATAGAAGTTGGTGGCGGCGTTGTTGTTTTTGAAGCCCGTGAACAAACGCGCAAGTGCCTTGATGTCTTCGTTGTCGTAAGTCGGTATCAATTCGCCGTTCTGATCGCGATTCACGCGTCCATCGATTTGCAGTTGGTGCAAACCGATCGAAAACAACTGCATGATTTCTCTCGCGTAGTTCTCGTCGGGGAATCGTTGGGAAGCGACATTGGCTTTTCGGTTTCCGAGATGACTGAGATAATTGCCCATGATTGGCGAGTAAGTCATCGCGGTCAGCAAATCGCGGTAGTTTCCAAATGCGTTATCTATCAAGACCTCGTCGTAGTAACGAACCGTTCCCATCCACAATCCCGAACCGCTGAAGTCTGGATCGGGATTCGTGAAGCTTTCGCCGCCGATGACAAAAATCTGTGAGAGCGCCCACGCAAATCGTTGCCGCAGTTGGTCGTCATTACGCAGTGCTGTGTCCCACCAAGCTTGATTGCGGTATCGCGGCACCGAGGCGTTGTTCTGAGTATTGGTGATGTTGTCCTTCGTCATGATCGCCGTAACCGTTTCAACATGGCCGCGAACGATTTCGTTGGAACTCGGATTGTCGACGATGTTGAACTGTTGATCGATCCACTCGCCGCAGGCACGCCGGTACCCGATCTGACGAATTCGCGTCGCCAGTGAATTGATCTTTGCTTCAGTGGGCCCGAACGTGGCTTTGGATAAGAAATGAGACGCACGGATCTTTGATTCGATCACACGAGCATCGCTTGAACTTGCTGCGGCAAACGTTCCCGCAATGCAGTGTTGGCTCGACAGCATCGTTGCCAGAACCAAAATGAAGCCGGCGACGCGAACCACAAACGATAGCCGACAATGGGACATCGGGACTCACATGCAATAGAAGAGATGGATGATCGAAAAGAAGCCATTCACCAGAGGACAACACGACTGATCAAGTCGCTCGAATCGTAGGGGAGGTGAACTGCCTTTATCAGCGGAACAATGCTACCAATTTGTCTACTTTGCGAAAAGACTAAAAGGCTAAATTTTCTCCTATTTTACCAGTTGACGATCTAGCGCATATGATGAAGCCTCGGTCGACCCAGCCGCCGCATGCCGTTTCGCGCGAGTTTAGCCCACGAGTTTAGCCCTCGATTCCTTTCATTACCGCCTAGCTTTTGACTTGGTCGTGAACGGGATAACTGGTCGGGCAACCTTCTGTTCAGGAGCGCGGAAAACATAGGGCTGCCACATGTCACGAGCCTTTTCCCACTCTTCCAATGTTCGCGTCGGATACCAACCCGGCAAGCCGACCTTGCCGAAGTCGTAGCCCTTGCCATTTCTCGCAACCCACTGGCCAACCGTGGGCGTCGGACGTGCGTCGGGGAAGACGCCGATCGCTCGGAACTGGTCCGATACACCTTGATCATCAATGACATTGGTTCGCCAATCGGACAACTCGCTAAGCAGTTTCGCTTTCACATCGGCATAAGCGGGGTCGTCGGCGACGTTGTGGACTTCATGGGGATCCTTTCGCAAGTCGAACATCTCTATGTCAGGCTTTCGCGGCGCCATGAACGCGGCCTGCTCGGGCGTCAACTTGCCCTGCAGATTCAAAACATTCATTTCGGCCAAGTCGGGGTACGCACTTTCCTTGTAGTGACTGAATTGGCAATAGGCTCGTTCGGGCATCAAATTCACGATCAGCTTGTGATCCTTGGACCGAATCGCCCGCATCGCGTCGTGTGTATCGTCCATTTTGTCACGCGCCGTGAAGACGTACTCACGATCCTTGACTTCGTCGCTAAACAGGCTCTTGCCATGCAGGGGAATCGGCGCCGTGATGTCGGCGGCCTCGAGGATCGTCGCACAGATATCGATCGACATGACCAAGTCATGGTTGACTTGCCCCGGCTCCACTCGCCCGGGCCAACGCATGATCATTGGGATCCGCGTTCCCTCGTCGTACAAGAATTGCTTGCCCCGCATTCGACAGCGACCATGATCACCGATAAAGAACACGATTGTGTCGCCGGCGAGACCCTCGTCGTCGAGTCGCTTCAAGATCGCTCCGACTTCGCGATCCACCAACTGCATTTGTTCCAGTCCGTTGGCCCAATCGCGGCGCATGAAGGGCGTATCGGCGTAGTAGGGCGGCAGTTCCACGTCTGCGATTTCGATCGGCCGCTGGGGATCACGCTTCCATGGACGGTGCGTACCACCGAAGGTGATGCGTGCAAAGAATGGCTGATCAGTCGCCCGTTCTTTCCAATCTTCACCCATGAACAGCTCTTCTTTGGAGTCGGGCAAAAAGTTGCAGTCCGTCTTCTGGCTCATCAAACACGTGAAGTACCCGGCGTCGGCGAGCAGGTGCGGGATGGGTCGGATGCCATAGGGCAACGGCTTCTTGTCATCCGTACGATGCTGGTGGGCACCAATGTAGTTTTGATAGAAGCCGGTCATCATCGCCGATCGCGAAGTTGAACATACCGGCGCCGTCGTGAATGCAGTTTCGTAGCGAATGCCCTCACTGGCCAGCTTATCTACATTCGGTGTTTGGATTCCCTTGGTCCCATAGCAGGACAAATCGGGACTCCAGTCTTCGATCGTGATCCACAAGATGTTTGGGCGTCTGGCCAATCCGGTCGCCCGGTCATCAGCGAATGCGAAAGCAGCTTGCAGTGAAAGAAAAATGCAAACTTGAACTACTTGCATCCAAACTTGACGTTCGCGTGACTTCATTGACTCGATCCAGAATGCTTGGCTTGGTTGATTTTGCTTGACCGTCTGTCGACTAAGATAGCTGAATTGAAAATCGTTTGTGCGGAAACATGAAGAGTCTTATGAAGAATCGGCGTGTGCTGCTGTGCATCTGTGCCAGCATGATCTTATTGTTGCGCGAGCGATCGTTCGCGGACGAAGGCGTTGCTGGAGAACGAAGGATTCCGAACTTCGTTCTGATCATCGCCGACGACATGAACTGGGACGACTGCGGTGCCTATGGCCATCCAGCGATCCGTACGCCCAACATCAATCGGCTGGCCGCGGAAGGTCTGCGGTTCGAACATGCGTATCTGACCACCAACTCTTGCAGCCCCTCGCGGTCGAGCATCTTGACGGGCCGGTATCCGCATAACACTGGCGCCGAACAGTTGCATTGGCCGTTGCCGGCGAACAGTCCAACGTTTTCAGCCAAATTGAGAAAGCTCGGTTATTACACCGCCGCGGTGGGCAAGTGGCACTTGGGCGAGCCGGCGAAGAATGAATTCGATCGTGTTTACGAAGCGTCCACCGAAGGGTTCGTGTTGCCGGCTGGCAAAGGCGGCGAAGCACCCAAAATGATCGCCGCCCATCCGAGCGGTTGTGAAGAGTGGGAACAAGCGTTGGACGACCGGCCGCGCGATCGACCGTTTTTCTTTTGGCTGGCATCGTTGGACCCGCATCGCGAATACACCGACGGCGCTCTCGATCCGCCGCACCGGGCCGAAGATGTGATCGTGCCGCCACACTTACCTGATACGCCGGATGTCCGCGAAGACTTGCGATTGTACTACGACGAAATCGGTCGGTTGGATACGTACGTCGGCAAGGTGATGGCGAAGCTGAAGCAACAGAATGTTGACGACAATACGTTGGTACTATTCATCAGCGACAACGGTCGCCCGTTCCCTCGCGACAAGACGACGCTGTACGACGGCGGCATTCGCACGCCGTGGATCGTTCGCTGGCCAGCGGGCATCCAGCGCCCCGCGACGACCGATGCTCTGGTCAGTGCAGTCGATATCGCGCCGACGTTTTTGCAACTTGCCGGCACCAGTATAGATCCGTCGATGGAAGGCAAAAGTTTTGTCGATGTGTTTCGCGATCCGACGCGAAGTCATCGTCGTTACGCATTCGCCGAAGATCACTGGCACGACTACGAAGATCACTCGCGGTGCGTGGCGACTGGGCGATACAAACTGATTCGTAACGACTACGTCGATTTGCCACCGACACCATCCGCAGATGCCGGGCGGAGTTTGACATGGCAATCCATGCTTCGGCTTCAAGACAAGGGCAATTTGCTGCCGCATCAACAAACGTGCTTTCTCGCGCCGCGGGCGGCGTGGGAGCTGTATGATCTGCAACGCGATCCCGGCGAGTTGACCAACCTGATCGACGACCCCGCCTACAAGACAGTTCGCAATGAGATACAGAAAGCTCTCTCGGACTGGACCATCGAGACGGGCGACTATTTGCCGTCGCGGCGAACGCCGGATGAGTTTGACCGAGTCACCGGCGAGCCTGACGAAACCGTTCGAGTCCGACCGAGACCGTCGAAGATGCAAATGTTTGGAACTAACGGAAAGTACTGAAGTAAAGATATGAATATCAAGCGAACACAGATTTTAAGCTTGGCGTTGCTGTCGGTTGCGTTTTCCGGGATAGCAGCATTCGCCGATGCGCCGCGTAACGTCTTGATCATTCAGACGGACGAGCACAATTTCCGAACATTGGGATGCTATCGCGACACGCTGGCGCCGGAGCAAGCGTTTGCGTGGGGAAAATCGGCCGTTGTCGAAACGCCGGCGATTGATTCGATTGCCAAACGGGGTGCCATTTGCACTTCATTCTATGCGAGCAGTCCAGTTTGCACGCCCTCTCGCGCGGCCTTCTTCTCGGGACTCTATCCGTACAAGACGGGCGCCCACACCAACGATCAACCGTATCGCGGTGACATCGTTACATTCGCCGAACTGTTACGTCGTGACGGCTATGCGACGGGATACGCCGGCAAGTGGCATCTCGATGGACCCGGCAAGCCACAGTGGGCACCCGATCGAAAGTTCGGTTTCACCGACAATCGTTTCATGTTCAACCGCGGCCACTGGAAAAATCTTGAGATCACTGATGCCGGGCCGCGAGTCGGATCGACGGATAAGAAAGGAAACCCCAGCTACGCGGTCGGTGATGCAAATGAACAAACTTATGCAACGGATTGGCTTGCCGATCGTGCGATCGATTTCATTCGTGAACACGCCGACGAACCGTTCTGTTACCACTTGAGTCTTCCTGATCCGCATGGCCCCAACACGGTTCGGAAACCGTACGACGAGATGTTTGCTGACATGGCGATACGCCCGCCCCTATCGTTCTCGATGTCGAAGGACAATCCCGCGTGGGCTCGCGGCGGTGGCGGTGACTCGGCAGCGCAATTCAATCCGTCGTTGATGGCAACCTACTTTGGAATGGTCCGTTGCATCGACGACAGCATTGGCGAACTTCTCGCCACTCTTGAAGAGCTTCAGTTGACGGATAAGACGATTGTTGTCTTCACGTCGGATCATGGTGACTTGTGTTTCGAGCATGGACGACTCAACAAAGGCAATCCTTACGAAGGCAGTGCGAAGATTCCGATGTTGATCGCGGCGCCTGGACTCATTCCCGCCGGCACGCGAGTCGATCAGGCACTCGGTACCGTCGACTTTGCACCCACGTTGCTGACTCTTCTCGGAAAGACGCCACCCGTTGAAACAGACGGACGGGACGCTTCGCAACTGTTGACCGCGAAGGAAGTCGCTGACTGGGACGATGTTGCGATCATCGCGTCATCAGGATTGAAGCCGTCGTGGATTGCCGCCATCAGCGATCGGTTCAAGTTGATCTTGTCGGTGTCAGAGCAACCCTGGTTATTCGACTTGGAACAGGATCCTGATGAACTTCGCAACTCGATCAAGTTGCCCGAACACGCAGACGTTGTGCGAATGTTGGCAAGCCGAATTCGCGATCACGCTGAAAAGCAGAAGCAGGGTTTTCTCGATGAAAAGATGACACAGCAAATCATCGAATTGCATCACCTTCCTTAATCATTCTCCACTGACGCGTTGATCGTTTGTGATCCGAGTGTTTCGTCGATCGCGTTGATCAGATCATCGCCTCGCAAATCCTTCGCGATCACTTTTCCATCAGGACCAATCAAGAACGTCGCCGGGATGCTTTGGATTCCGTAATCGGATTGGACGTCGCCACTGTCGCCGATGTGAGCTTGCGTCCACGCCATCGGGTTCTGCTGGATGTACTTCGACGCCGTTGCGATGTCGGCATCCATATTCAAGCTGATGATCACCAGCCGATCGTCGTCCTTGTGTTGCTCTTGCACTTTCTTCAAGTTTGGCATCTCGGCTAAACACGGACCACACCAGGTGGCCCAAAAATCTAACAGCACGTACTTGCCGGCAAAGTCGGACAACTCGATCGAGTCATCGCTGAGCGTTTTCGCTTGGAAACTCGGAGCGGTGTCGCCGACGTTGATGAACCGCCGTAATTTTAAGGTGAGATTGCCGATATCCATTGGTTCGTCGCTGCGTCCGTCCGGCATCGCGGGGATTGTGAAACGATGCGTGACGTTGCCAAGTGATTCGCCGAACCCGCACTGACCGCTCGGCGTCGCCGCGTTGATCGACAACGACAACGTGAAATCACCAGCAGGAACATCATCAACTCGAAAGCGGCCATCGTCACTCACCATCACCGCATACATTCGGTTTTGCATTTTCGTATACGCGATACCTTCCTCTGATTTTCCCCACTCTTCGTACCAACTCTGCTTTTCCTCCGGCGTCATATTGTCCAACGCATCAGGAAACTTGAATTTGGACGAATCCGTCATGACGACATTCGTTCCCCAATCATACTTGGCGTCAGTGTTCGGAATGACCACTCGCCCGATCACGGGTCGACCGTCGCCGCCGATGCTGATTTCATGTTTGCGGCCTGGTTCGGTGGTCACTCGCACGTTGTGGGTGAAGCGCTCGCCTTGCGGCTTAACGGAGATAACACGTTGTACGGAATACGATTCGCCCGGCAACACGCGATTCAGCACAAACCGTCCGTCCGTATCGGTCAAAGCACGTCCTTGGATTTGGAATCGCGGTTGGTCATAGGGAGTGGAGTCGATGTGGTGCAAGACAACTGCGGTCTCGGCTGCTGGTTCGCTGCCGATTCGGACTTGGCCACTGATCGTTGACCATGGCTGCAGCTCAACGGATTGGCCTGACGTGAAATCTTCGCCTGCGATCATGGATGCACCCGACGAATGCAGGAACAGCAACTTGAACGCATCGGATTGGGACGGTAACTCGAATCGTCCTTGCTCGTTCGTCGTCGCCATCAATTGGTCTTCGACATCCGCCAATCGTCCGTTGGAAATCTGCACGTATTGCCCCGGCAACGCAATGACGACTTGCGTGCCAACCGCCGGTTTGCCGTCATCGGTTGTCACGATTCCTTCGAGCGGCGCTGACGGTTCGAGTTCAAAATCGAGTGACACGTTGCCTTCGTCGGATTGCATCACTCGCGAGACCGCCGGAGCGTACCCTTTGGCTTCGATTCTGAGCAGATGTCCAGGTCGTGGAAAATCGAAGCTTGATTCGAACGCACCCGCACTGCCGAGCTTGCCGGATTCGCGTTCCCATAAAATTTGATCGCGCTGATCAAACTTGATCCCTTGAATCACCTCGAACTCTCCAAGGGGCAGTTTGGTTTTCGCATCGATAACCTTTCCGACGACCTTCAGCGGCCGGATGAATTTGACGATTTGTTCTTTGTCGCTCGCCGCCACTTTGTGCTGGCGTTTGTCCAAGAATCCGGTCGCCAACATGTCGAACGCAACTTCATCGTCGGGCGCATTTTTCCAAACGAACACGCCATCCTCGTTCGACTTCTTGGGGATACCAGCGTCGGCCAACGACCGGTGACCTCGCCAAGTATCCGCAACCACCCAAACGCCTGACAAAGGATTGCCGTCCGAGTCGACGGTTCGCAGCCGAATGGTTTTTCCTGGCTTCAGTTCGATCGAAATCGAACCCATCTCTGCGGTCACCTCGATCGCTTTTAAGTCGGGTGCAAACTTCTTGGCCACGATCGTCAAGATCATGCGGCCCAGCTTGCTTTGTGCGAATTCAAATTCACCCGCCGCATTGGACTTCGTTTGCGGGAAGTCCGATCCAAAGCGATCGCTGCCTTGGAAGATGGTCGCACCCTCGATGGGATTGCCATCGGTGTCCAAGATTTTTCCTTTCACCGTGATCCCTTGCTTCATCACCATGCCATGCGTTCCATCTCGCAATTGATCGACGGAGACTTGGCCTGCGGTGTCTCCGAACATCGAATCGCTGATATAGTCGGGATGCGTGAGCTTGAGCCAGACCTCCGCGAACTCTTTCGGCATCACATCGCACACCCAGCGTCCGTCTGCATCGGTTTTCACCGGATAGTCGTAAACGCGTCCTTGCGGGCGCACGCGATCCTTCACGCCGGTGGCATCCAGTACTGACACGGTCGCTCCTTCGATGGGTTTTCCAGCGGCGTCCAGCACGCGCCCGCTGATCGTCGTGCCTTCGGGGATGCGGAATTCAAACGTATCGTCAAGTTCAGTTTGAAGTTCCCCTTCGCGCCATGTCGCATTGTGGGGAACGCGATGCGGCGACTTCACTTCCAATCGCAAAAACCTGGCGTCTGCGGGAAATTCAACTTTGTACTCTCCATCACCGGTCTTCTCTGGCTTGATCTTTTCATTGCTGTACCAAGCATTGAACTCGGCATCGTCGAGCGGTCGGCCTTGTTCATCGCCAACGGTGACAGTCAACGATCGTTTGGCTTTGGCAGTGGATTCCTCACTGAATTTTTGCGCTGCTTCGTCGGCCGGTTTCACTCTCGCAGGCGGCGCGGCGGAAACGAGCCGAAATGATCCGAGCAACAAAAACGCGAGCGCGCAAGCTGCAGCGTTCGCCGAGAGTTGTCGCCAAGTCAGCGGCATGAGCTTGAACGTTTGCCTGACACGATCCAAACGACGTCGCACATCACTGACACGCGCCATGGCAAGGCCAACGGTCCGTTGTTGACCGGTCACGCTCGGTGCCACCTTGGCGAGCGTTCGCGAAAAGCGTTCCAACCGGGGCGCGACCAACGTGGACTGAATCAAACGAGAGACCAATGATGAGGCATTCATGATTCTTTTCGATTGTGCGAGGAGGATGAGGTGTCTTTGGCGAGACGTTTCAGTTCCGCGATGTCGTCATCGGATAGCTTTTCCGACTGAACGAGATTGAATAGCAGCGTTCGAGTTGAGCCGTCACAAAACTGGTCCGCCAAATCAGCGATCATGCTGCGAAAGACGCGGTTGCGTCGCGTCTTGGCTTTGTAGACGAACGCCTTTCCGACCTGACGCCGCGTGACATGATCTTTTTCGACTAGAATCGCCAGCACCGATCGGAGTGCCGGGTTCTTGATCTCGCGTGGAAAAACTGCCTGAATTTCGGCCGGTTTCAACGTGCCGTGTTCCCACAGAATCTGCATGACTTCGAGTTCGCCCGCTGTGAACTGCGGCATCCGGTTAACTCCAAACGTATGGATTGATGAACAGCGATGTGGAGATTATCCCCCACATTGAAGCCCGTGTCGAGAGGTTAAATGCAGAAAGCTCTGCACATATTCTTTCGCTCACTGTCTCTAACAGAACGAATCGATTGATGAAGTACTTGCTGGTAACCGGGTTGCTCTTACTTTTTGTTTCCGATGCGTACGGAGAGTCGGCAAACACTTCGGTTGATGCATCGACTCTGACGGGCAAGGTCATGGTCGGTTATCAAGGATGGTTCAATTGCGAAGGCGACGGCTCCGAACTTGGGTGGAAGCATTGGGCCAAGAATCGGGGAAAGCAAATGGCGCCGGGTAACGTCACGGTTGACATGTGGCCCGACATGTCCGAGTACACAGGCGCGGAATCTTTCTCGACGGGATTCAAACATGCGGATGGAAGCATCGCCAAAGTCTTCAGCAGCTACAACTCAAAAACGGTCGCCCGACATTTTGAGTGGATGCGAGACTACGGTATCGATGGCGCATTCTTGCAACGATTCGCGGCAAGCCTTCGCGGCAAAGAATCACTTCGCAACGAAAACCAGGTGCTTGCGAATGTTCGTGACGCGACGGGACAGGCCGGGCGCGCCTACGCCGTGATGTACGACCTGAGTGGGCTTCGATCCGGCGAAGTTCAACGCATCAAGGAAGACTGGTCTGCGCTGCAATCCGAGCTGAAGTTGATCGAAGATGCTGGCTATCTTCATCACAACGGAAAGCCGTTGGTCGCAGTTTGGGGGATCGGATTCAGCGATGATCGCGGGTACTCATTGCGTGAGTGCCAAGAATTGGTTGAGTGGCTCGGCGCGAGCGGTTGCGCGGTCATGATCGGTGTTCCCTCGTTTTGGCGAGATGGAGAACGTGACGCGGTGGATGATCCATTGCTGCATTCAATCATGCAGTCGGCTGATGTCGTCTGTCCATGGACGGTCGGCCGTTATCGAACTCCAGATCAAGCGATGCGTCACGGGAAAACCGTTTGGCAACCCGATCGCCAATGGTGCGAAAGTAACGATCTCGATTTCTTGCCAGTCATCTATCCCGGATTCAGTTGGAAAAATCTGCACGGCGGCAAGTCGAATGATATCCCGCGTTTGAAGGGCGACTTCTTTTGGTCGCAAGTCGAAGCGGCGGTAAGCGCTGAATGCGAAATGATCTACATCGCCATGTTTGACGAAGTCGACGAGGGAACGGCGATCTTCAAATGCACGGACGATCCACCGGTCGGCGATGGAGCAAGCTTCGTCACGATGGAAGGACTACCAAGCGACCACTACTTAAAACTGGCCGGACGAGCGGGCGAGTTGTTGCGCAAGAGTCTTCCCGTGACTCAACCAAAGCCTCGATAATGCGATGAATAGCGAGTCTCGCGGCGGCGCGATCAGACTTTTCCCATTATGTTTTCCGATTTGTTGAGTGATTGCCTCAACGTCGATCACTCCCTTGTAGAACATGATTTGACACAAGGACTCACCGGGAGCATCGAACATTATGGACCTTCAGGAAAGTATTGACCGGTTCGGCTCGCCCGTGACGGGGTTGATCGTGTCCTGGGGGGCACCAGTTATTGATGCGGCCGAATTGGCTCAAGACAGTCTCGCGGACGCTCACCTGAGCCTGTCGTCCTGTCGCGGCGATGTCACGGATCCAATTGTTTTTGGCCGATGGCTTCGTGGCATCGCTCGCAACAAATTTCTTGAGTGGTCACGAAACCGATCACGTCGACAACGATTGAGCATCACAACGACGACCGATGCACTCGATCAGATCGCGACGCAGTGCGTTATCGTCGACGAGCGATTGGAACGGCTGAGAAATGAAATCCAGCGACTTCCGAGCAAGCAACGTGACGTCGTCATGATGCACTACTTGGACGAAACGTCCATCGCCGATGTGGCCGCGCTATTATCCATCACCGTGAAATCGGTCGAAGGCCGCTTGTATCAAGCTCGAAAAACACTGCGAACGCGGATGGACGAAACTACTTCTTGGACACACGTTGCGAAGGCATTGCTGCTATGAATCAACCCAATGAAAACTACCTGATCGACGAGAACGAAATCCGCACCGCGCTGAAACAGTGGCGGTTGGACGGGGCTGCGTTTTCCGCAGGAGTGCGGAGCCGTATCGATGCGGCGTCCAATGGTGTCAGCAATTTGCGTCGGAGCGAATCTGGTGTCTCGCGCCATCAACGCCAAAGCGAATGGTTTCGCGTCGCCGCTTCCTTTGCACCGATTCAATTGCTCGGTCGCAATCTCGAAACGACCGTCGCGCCTGTCTCGTTCGCCGCAATTTCAGTCGGGAAAAAGCTGTTTGTTGTGTTGGCTTTTCCCTTCCTTTGCTTTTTGATGATCGGATTGACGGTGATCGGAATGATGCGGATTCGTGCCATTCAGCGCGACCAAGAACGGGGCAGCGTTGACGTCGAACAGGTGCGACACGCGACCAGAAAGTGGTGGAGAAGTTATGGATGGATCGCGGCAATCGTGTTCATGTTTGTCTTGATCGCGCCGTTCTTGGGATGGACATTGCCGCTGATGATCGCGATGGTCGGTTCCGGTTTCGCTGCTGTGTCGTTGATAAAAACGCTTGCGAAAGAGAAGATGGTTGATCGCGCGGCCATCGGCGGAAGCTGTGTCGCCGGTTTGGCATTACTAGGGCAGTTGTCGGCAACGCTTGCGACTGTGAATTCAACGCAGCTCCTCGATCCTTACTTGGTCACCGGCGTTTTGTTTGCGGGAAGTTTCATGATCGGCTCTCTCATTCGTCCATTGGCAAAGACGAAACCAGATGCGGAACACCGATTGAATAAGCCTTGGTTCATCGCCGGTGTTCTGTCGGGCTGTCTGGTCATGGCTTTGTGCAGCAAATCGTATTGGGGAGGTGCTAACTCAGCAGACGTTCGTCAGTATGTCGAGTCGTTTGACGGCAACGGAATTGGTCTGTGGGACGATTGGGCTGACTACGCAGGGTGGCTCAATGAAGCGGGAGTTGGTTTTGACCAAGACACGGTGTTGACGAGATTCCAACAGGACATGGATGCTCATCCTACGATGCGTACTTGGATGCTGACCGCTGCGGCGCGATCTGGCTTGATCGCTGATTCGGAACTGCTTTCGTATCCGGATGTCCAAACCGAGCGGAACAGGTTGACCGACGCGCAGCGAATCGACCAACCGATTTTGAACTTGAAGACTGAATACTTCCGCATCTTTGCCCTCGCGTCCAGCAACGATCTCGCTCAAACAGATCGCGATGTATTGGCGAATCGATTGATGGTCGATTGGGATCAACTCGCGTCAAACGACTTGGACTACCGAAGACTCGAGTCCGCGTTGTTGATATCTGAACTAATCGAGAAGCTCGATTCGGAAACTGTTCGGGACCGTCGTACCGCCGACGTGCATCGTTGGCTTGTCGAGTGTCAAGTGACTCAGCCGAGAGTGTTCTCAAATGGCGGTGGGTTTTGTTCGACCATGAATATCGACGATAGCGATCGTCAAGCTACGGTGGCAGCAATCAGTTTGATGGAGGCTTACGGCATTCCAAGCGAGTTGGATATTGCCATGTTGCGATCGTATCTGCGGCCGAATGTTCTACGCGACTTGCAGTCTTACAACTACGTTCCGCGAATCGTCGCGAAGGAAAAGCTCGAGCGAGTTCCCGGCCTCCCGAGCGTAACACTTGCTGACGCCATGCGAAGCGAATTACCGCTGTGGCTCGCAATCATGTTGGTTCTGCTGTTGGCGTATGCCACTTTGAGCTCGCCAAACCGCCTGCCGGTTTCCACCCGCCGAGGGTAGCAGCACAGGCGAGTGTCGGACAGCGATGCGTTTCAGGCATGGTAGGGATTCGAGCGGTGCATTGGAAAAATATCGCTCAGCACCACAAACTTCGTTATGCTCACTCGACAATCGGCGATAATGACGATGCCGCCCCGAGAGTCAGTGTGGCAAATGCCAACAAATCCCCCCCATCAGGATAGAACATGAAACTTATTCCACCATCGAATCACGGGAAGAAGCGCCCGGCGTTGATCGGCATCGCCGCGATGCTGACCTTAGCTCTGGTCACCTCGAGCCAGTTTGGGGCCAAGGTTGGGGCTCAGGAGTCGCCAGCAAAAACAAACTCGGGTGCAAAACCCTTGGCCGGTGCGCGGCCCGCAATGGCTGAGTGTCCGGTGATGGGTGCAGTCGCCGATGCGAGCGATCGCAACACGGCCGCAGGTGTGTTCTCGAACGGCGATTGGTGGCCGAACCAGTTGAACTTGCAAATCCTTGCTCAGAATTCTGTGAAGAGCAATCCGATGGGCGCTGACTTCAACTATGCCGAAGAGTTCAACAAGCTGGACTTGTCAGCCGTGAAGAAGGACATCAACGAGTTGATGACGACATCCCAAGATTGGTGGCCGGCCGACTACGGAACTTATGGTCCGTTCTTCATTCGGATGGCGTGGCACAGTGCGGGCACTTATCGCGTGGCTGATGGCCGCGGCGGTGCCGGCTATGGAACTCAGCGTTTCGCGCCGCTGAACAGTTGGCCCGACAACGGCAACCTTGACAAGGCTCGTCGTCTGCTGTGGCCGATCAAGCAAAAGTACGGCAAAAAAATCTCGTGGGCGGATTTGATGGTGCTCACGGGCAACTGCGCGCTCGAGTCGGCGGGATTCGAGACGTTCGGTTACGCCGGTGGCCGCGAAGACGTTTGGGAACCGCAACAAGATATTTACTGGGGACCTGAGAGCGAATGGCTGGCTGCTACACGTTACACCGGAGATCGAGAACTGGAGAATCCGCTCGCTGCGGTCCAGATGGGGCTGATTTATGTTAACCCAGAAGGGCCCAACGCGAACCACGATCCGCTGAGCGCCGCGAAGGACATTCGCGAAACATTTGGACGCATGGCGATGAACGACGAAGAGACGGTTGCTTTGATCGCCGGCGGTCACACGTTGGGCAAAGCTCACGGCGCGGCCGATCCGAGTAAGTTTGTTGGTCCCGCGCCAGAAGGTGCGAGCATCGAAGAACAAGGCCTCGGCTGGAAGAACTCTTTCGGAACTGGCAATGCGGGCGATACGATCACCAGCGGACTCGAAGGCGCTTGGACATCCACGCCCGCGGAATGGTCACGCGAATATTTCAAGAATCTGTTCGCGTTCGAGTGGGTGCTGACGAAGAGCCCGGCCGGTGCGGGGCAGTGGATACCCAAGAATGACGCCGCGAACAACACCGTGCCCGATGCTCATGATGCGTCCAAGAAGCACGCGCCGATCATGTTCACAACCGACTTGTCGCTCAAGATGGACCCGATCTACGGGCCGATCTCAAAACGCTTTCACGAGAATCCGAAAGAGTTTGAAGCTGCCTTTTCCAAAGCCTGGTACAAGCTGACGCATCGCGATCTAGGGCCGGTTTCTCGCTGCCTCGGTCCCGATGTTGCATCGCCCCAATTGTGGCAAGACCCGGTTCCCGCAGTCGACCATCCGCTGATCGGCGCCGACGACATCGCCGCTCTTAAGGTCAAGTTACTCGCCTCGGGTCTGTCCATTTCTGACTTGGTCGAGACGGCTTGGGCGTCGGCGTCAACATTCCGCGGCAGCGACAAGCGGGGCGGTGCCAACGGCGCCCGCATTCGTCTGGCACCTCAGAAAGATTGGGCGGTCAATCAACCAGCCGAACTGGCAAAGGTGTTGAAGTCGCTGGCGCAGATCCAAACGGACTTCAATCGCAATCAGTCAGGCGGCAAAAAGGTATCGCTCGCCGACTTGATCGTTCTTGGCGGAAACGCGGCGATTGAGCAAGCTGCTAAGAACGCGGGGCACGACGTGAAGGTTCCGTTCAGTCCCGGTCGCACGGATACTTCACAAGATCAAACCGATGTCGCGGCATTCGCGCCGCTCGAGCCGACCACGGACGGTTTCCGCAACTACTTTGGTCATGGCACGCTGGATCGACCCGCCGAAGAGTTGCTTGTCGACCGAGCAAACCTGCTGACGTTGACGGCGCCGGAGATGACCGTCCTGATCGGCGGCATGCGAGTTTTGAATGCGAACGCCGACAACATGAAGCTGGGTGTTTTCACGAAGCAGTCCGATACACTGTCAAATGACTTCTTCGTGAATCTGTTGGACATGGGTACCGTTTGGAAGAAGTCGGACGTGTGCGAGCATTTCTTTGAAGGGAATGACCGAGTCACCGGCGATGTCAAATGGCGGGCCACCGCGGTTGATCTGGTGTTCGGATCGAACTCCCAACTGCGGGCGATCGCGGAAGTTTACGCCAGCGAAGATGCAAAGGGGAAGTTTGTCGACGACTTCGTCTCGGCTTGGACGAAGGTCATGAACGCGGATCGCTTTGACTTAGACCCGGCGCTAACGAGCGAAACTCGCCTCGCGACGGCTCGCTAAAGCGAATTGCGTTACGCAAGCTTCGGTCTGTCAATTTCAAGGTTGTCAATTACTGGTCGCCGTGGTGACGGCGATTGAACAGATCGGGGCTGAAGGGATCTTTGACGGGCGGCAGTCGAGACGGTCCTTGCGGCGTATCAAGGATTTGCACCGGAGTTTGAATCGTGGGTGTTGATTCAGATTGCCACGCACTCGATTTCATTTCGCTCGGCTGTGGATTGGCCGGACGTTCGGCGATGTAGGTTGGTTCGATGAACTGGGTCGGCTGTGCGAACGGCGCCGAGGGTTGACGTTCGTAAGCTAAGCCTTTTCGTTCGAGCGACAGTAGCCAAATCTTGAGCGCTTCGATCGACTTTGCATGGCGAGGGTCAAGTGGCGCCGGCGATCCGCCGTGCGGCGAAAGCGATTTTCGCAACAGTTCGCTATCTTGTGATGATTTGCGATCAACGTAGGCCAACGACGCGGCCAAGTTTTCTTGCGTCATGCGTGACGAAGCCCGCGAGCCTGATCCGGGAACCATCAACACGAACTCGCGGCCCGAATCATGCGCGTGGCAATTTCCACAGCGATTGACCATCATCGGTTGCAGGTGGGCGGCGAAGAACCGCAGCGTTTCGATATCGATGTCACCGAGGTCGGGGCCGGAACCTTGATGGCCGACTTGATCGACCGAATTTCTTGAATTGACGACCGGTAGGTTGGCCGGACGAGGTGTGACGGCGCGGTTGATTTGGACTTCGAGCGCATGCACTTCCGCGTTGTTTGGATCGAGCGCTCGAGCAGCGCTGACTTCGACAGTCGCTAGATCGAGCAAATCGTATTGGACGCACCAGCGGGCATCGCGAAGATGGGCCGAAACGCCGCTTCCTCGTCGATGGTCGACACGATATCGGTACAAGTCACGGATCGAGTCGGCCCAGCAGGCGACATCTTGTCGAGGCAACTGAAGCTCGCCACTATCGCCGCTGCGAATGACGACGAACTGACCGACTTGGTGAGCCCGGCCGAAGACGACGTTATCGTTGCGAAGCAGAACGCAGGGAACTGATTCCGACGAAGACGATTGGTCCAAGTTGGATGAATCGGCTGCGGACTGACCGCGTGAAACATCCGTCGGTAAACACAAAAACGCCAGCGCGGCGAAGGCCGCCGTTCGAATTGATTTTTTCGCCATCATGCAAGGGAATTAGCAATTGATGGCGGACGATGTCAATGCGACTGCTGCAGACCCTCGGGCAACCGTCCCTCGTTAACTTCGTCTTCCCATTGGTCCATCAGCGGCCATGATTCGGCGAGTGTTCCAAAATCGGCCATTTTCAAGTAACCACGCACGCGATCGATCGTACGGTTCATGAAGTCTGGTTCGTTGCGAAAAATCGGGCCGTGGCTGGGTGCGAGCCATTTGACATCGCTATCGCGAATCCGCTCGAGCGACTTCACGAACGCTTTGATGTCGCTGCCGTGATGGGCATCGATCGCGCCGATGCAACCGTCGCGATAGATATTGTCGCCGCTGAGCAGGAAGTCGCCCATCCGAAAGGCGAGCTGGCTATTGGTGTGTCCGGGCGTGTGCCAGACTTCCAACTCGACCGATCCGACGGTGATGATATCACCGTCGTTGACTTGATGTTCGGTTTCGACCGGCGGCATCGCCAGCTTCAAATTCTGGGCCGTGATCTCCGCCAATGTGATCAGCGTGTCGCCCGTTCGGAGCGGCTCGACCGCGTTGGGATGGGCCGTCACGGTTGTCTTGAGCACCGATTTTGCTTTCGCCAAACCTTGGATATGGTCCACGTCGGCGTGGGTGGCGATCAATGTTTTGCAACGAGAAAGCGGAAAATCCAGTTGGCGGATGATTTCGATAAAATCGTCGACCGTTTCTTCATAGCCGATGTCGATGAGCAACCACTCGTTGCCTTCGTAAACCAGATACACGTTGCAACCGAATACTTCGCCCGCTTGGAAGTTCAGCTCGATGACGTTCGGGAAAATCGGTTTTGGGATCAGCATGTTGTAATGCGGTTGAGTGACAATCGAGGTGCAACGGGCCGAGCCAATGTTGCCGATAGCGCAACGGTCGGTGGGGAGACAATTTCGTGGGCATTGTAGGTGCCCGCCCACCTTCGCGAACACCCGAGGGAAAGTTCGGCGATTGGATCACAACAGATCGGCGAGACCTTCACGATAGGTTGGATATTTTAGCCGGGGCAGCAGATCTGACTTCATGCGTCGATTCCAGACCCGTTTATCGGAGTCCGATCGCATCCGCGCGGATGCGTCGATGGGCGGACGAATGAACGTCGGCTCCGCGGCGCCGACTTGATGGGCAATCCGTCGATAGAAGTCAAATCGCCGCATGGGCTCGTCGTCGCTGATCAAATACAGACGTCGCTTTGATTGACTCATCGACGCCATCACTGCCGCAGCTCCGTCTTCGACGTGAATCAAATTCAAATATCCGTTGCCGGGCGAGGGAATCGGACGTCCGGCGATCACATCCGCCGCTCGTGGGATTCGCCCGGGACCGTAGATGCCCGAAAACCGCAATATGGTCCACGGCAAGTCGGGCCGCATTCGATGCAACAGCGACTCGGCTTGCAGATGCACTCGGCCGCCTTCGCGGGTCGGACGGGCGGGCGAATTTTCGTCGACCCAGCCGCCATCGTGCTGGTGAAAGACCCCGGTGGTGCTGATGTAGCAGACGTTCACCGCCGGCGATAAAACTCGCAGCAGGTTCGCGAATCCGCCGACCTGCGAATCATAGCGACTCATCCGACTGCCCGTATCGTAGCTGACGCTGACCAGCACCCGATCAACTTCGGGCAAGTTCGCGAGCGTTCGCTGGTCGGTCCAATCAAGCTTGAGCGGGATGACCCCGCCGGCTGCTGGCGATAATGCGGCGCGAAGTTTTCGCGGATCGCGAGAAGTGACCCAAACCGTATCGCCGTTCTGGACGGCCAAGTCGGCGACGCGTCGGCCCAAGAAACCATAGCCAACGACGAGCGTACGAGTCATCACAATCACTCAACGGGGAACACGGAAATTCGCCAATCCAATTTTTTCTTCGCCGCGAAAACTGGCTACAATGTGACAGTCAGCATCCCGCTGTCTACCGCCACTTTGTGTCCGAGGTCGTTTTGCCACGCAGCCGATATCCAACGATCCGGTCTTCCGAGATGGCGACGAGGCGCGGATTTCTGACCGTGGCTCTCGTGATATCGTCGTCGTTGGCGATCGTCGCATCCGAGACAGCGACGGCTCAGCCTCCCTTTGCGGCGGACGCCTATCCATCGGAAGTCTACAATCCGCCGATCGTGTCATCGGATCTGCCGGCCGACGTGACTGGCTCGTCGATTGCGAACGATTCGTCCAGTTCGCCGATGGGCATTTCATCCAGCGGATCCGGATCGTCGGCAGGTACGCTGGTTTCGATTCCGCGTGACCTGCAAGGTTTGCTCGATGGGGGTGGCGTGCCCACGACGATCGATCAGCTCCGCATGATGGAGCGCCAACAGACGAAGGTCGCCCAATTGGCCGCCGCTTGTACCGTCAGCGTTCAGATCGGCCCGGCTCAAGGTTGTGGCGTCATCATCACCGAGAGCGGATACGTTCTGACCGCCGCGCACGTCGCGATGCGGCCTCGCAAAACGGCGCTGGTGACATTGTCTGATGGACGCACGGTTCGCGCAACAACTCTTGGTATGGACCGGAGCGTCGACGCCGGGTTGATGAAGATCGAACCGAATCAGAACAACGGAAAACCGTGGCCTCATGCGTCGCTCGGGACCAGCAAGAATCTGGTCGCCGGCATGTGGTGCATCGCAACGGGTCATCCCGGAGGGTACGACGTCGATCGCGGGCCGGTCGCGCGAGTGGGAAGAATTTTGCGAGTTCGCGAAGGTGCGATTGAAACCGATTGTGCGTTGATCGGTGGCGACAGCGGCGGCCCCTTATTCGATCTTACCGGTCGCTTGATTGCTGTACACAGCCGGATCGGTAACGACGTTTCAGAAAACCTGCACGTCCCCGTTGATTTTTACGGATCATCGTGGAATCGGATGCGCGACGGCGAGGCGTGGGGTTTTCTACCGGGATTCCGTCCGGTGCTCGGCGTGACCGGAAGTCCGACATCACAACAAGCGATCGTCGAAATCGTGCGGGCTGGGTCGCCGGCCGAAGAAGCCGGTATCTTGATAGGCGACATCGTCGAGCAGTTCGGCGAGATCGTGATTCGCGATTTCGAGACGCTCAAGGATGCCGTTGCCGACACGATGCCCGGCGAACGAGTGCAAGTTTGGATCAATCGAAATGGAAATCGGACGCGAGTGAGCGTTGAAGTGGGGCGAGCGGATTGAACATGTATCGCAGAATCACAAACTGGACTCAATATGCGATCGTTTTATCAGCGATTGCCGTTTGCTCAGTCGCACGCTCGGACGAACGTCGCGACAACGCAGAAATGACGCGGCTGATTCAACCGATCTCTGACTCGGTTCAGTTTTCAGTTGCTCAGGTGCTCAGCGGCGGTCGGCCCGTGGCTCTGGCGACCATCGTTTCGGCCGACGGATATTTACTGACCAAGCGAAGCGAGTTGAGCGGTGATCCGATTCGCATTCGGCTTCACGACGGTCGACTGTTCCCGGCGCGGGTTGCCGCGGTTCGTCGTCGCAACGATTTAGCGCTATTGAGGATTGATGCCGATGTTTTGCTGAAACCTTTGGTGTGGGTCGAACAGACGCCGTCGATCGCCAGCTTTCTGATCAGCGCCGGTCGCACCGGTCGCCCGATCGGAATGGGAGTGATGGGAGTGCCGGCGCGGAAGATCGAACACCAAGGACGCCTCGGCGTGATGCTGATCGATAACACCGACGGACGCGCGGTTGTCGACGAAGTGTTTCCCAATAGCGGCGCTGATAGCGCTGGCATCGTGCGCGGCGACTTGATCGTCGCGATCAATGGGCACCAAGAGGTCAATAAGAACAGCGTGATCGAAACGCTTCGAGGAATGTTTCCCGGAGAAGAAGTGAAGCTAACGATTCTGCGTCCCAACACGTCACGCATTCTAGAGACGCTCGAGATGGACGCGCGGATTCGTGACTTTGGACTGATGCGTGAATCAGAGAACGATTCGCGCGTCAACGGTCCACGCAGCGATCGGCTGAGCGGATTCGATCGTGTGATTCAGCATGATACGGTGCTCGATCCTGATGAATGTGGTGGCCCGATTCTGGATACATCCGGTCGCGTGATCGGCATGAACATCGCTCGAGCAGGCCGCGTCGTCAGTTACGCGTTGCCATCCTCGTTGGTGATGACGGAACTCGCCGGCATGTTGCAAGAAGCACGCGGCGCCGAGTAGCCCATTGTAAAACGATTGTCTCCAATCGTTTAGTTCCCAAACGATTGGGACAATCGTTTCACTCAGCGGAATAATGCTCGCCAGCGGGCCGCGATGGTTGAGCCGTTTAGAAACTTGAGCGCCTTGGTTAAGACTTTCTCGTCCGACGCCGCGGGCATGTTCAAGTGCGGCATCAGCTTGCCACGACGCACCGAGATTGTTTTGGGCACCGTCATTGCCAACAGTCCCGCGTCGCCGCGGGTGACGCCGAAACCGCTTTGACCTCGACCACCAAACGGCACTCGCGGATCGGCCGTGGGAACGATCAAGTCGTTGATCGCGACACTGCCGACTGACAAACGATCCGCCATCTCGAGCGCCGCGGCGCGATCGCCAAACACCGATGCCGCCAAACGGTAAGGACAATCGTTCACCCGCGCGACCGCGTCATCGATCTGGGCGACACGCATGATCGATGTCACTGGTGCGAACACATCGGCCGTTGCGATCGGATGACTGACATCGACTCGGTCCAGCACCGTCGGCGACATCTGACCGGATTGACGCAGTCTTTCGCCGTCGAAACACTCCAGCGCGTCGATGCAGCCCGAACGGATCGACCGCTCGATCACGTCTGCGACATGGCCGCGCGCGGCCGGATGAACGATCTTGGCTGGCGCGCCCTGCAAACGACGCTGCAACGCGGCCTTCAATCGATCCGCGGTATCGTTCTCGGCAATCAGTCGGCGCGGCGCGATGCAAGTCGCGCCGCTATTGAAGTTCAATCCGAACACGATCGAATCGACGGCTCGTTCGATGTCAGCGTCTGGCAAAATGACGACCGCGTCACAGCCGCTCAGTTCCACGATGGTTGGTGTCAGCGTTTGGGCGGCCCGTTGGAGTACGCTGCGTCCTGTTGCGGCCGAACCAGTCAACACGATCAAGTCGACACCGGCGTCCATCGCCGCAATCGCCGACTGGGTGGACGAATCAAGCTGGATCAGCGCCATCGGTGGGACGCCCGCGTCGTGGAACGCGCGGACCATCCGCGCGGTCGATTCTTCACAACCAGGCGCGGGCTTGACGAGCACGCGGTTGCCGGCCGCGAGCGCCTGGGCCGCTTGAACGCCGGTCAACAACAGCGGGTAGTTCCATGCACCCAAGATCAATACGTGTCCGTGCGGATCTCGATGGACAACGCTGTGAACGCCCCACAACCACACGGGTCGCCCGAGAACTCCATAGCGGCGCGGCGCCAACAATTTCTCGCCGCGCGATGCGATCCACCGCAGCGCCGCGCAAAGCGGAAGCAATTCCGCCGTGATGGTCTCGACGGGGTCGGTTCGCTGATCGCTTGCGCACAACCGCGTCAACTCTTCGCTGGCCTCGGCGATCCGAGCGGCCACCGACGCCACGATCCGGCATCGGTCTTTGCACGAACGTGTCGACCATTGACTCGAGTCGATGTATTCTTCCGTCAAATCAGTCACTCTTAATTAGGCAAACGAGGAAATCGTTGATGAGCGTTAATCCGGTGGAACATTCGGTCACGACTCCGATCGCTAACCGATGGAGTCCGTATCGATTTGACCCGCGACCGGTCGAGGATGATAAGATCTTAGGTTGTTTGGAGGCGGCTCGCTGGGCCGCCAGCAGTTTCAACGATCAACCGTGGTCTTGGATGATTGCTCGGCGACAAGACAAACAAGCTTTTGACACAATGGTCGGATGCTTGATGGATGCCAATCAACCCTGGGCGTCGAAAGCCGGGGTGCTGCTGATTTCGGTTATCCGGACCACGTTTCGTCGCAACGACCAACCCAACCGTGTGGCTCTGCACGATTTGGGTCAGGCGGCGGCGCATTTGGCGTTACAAGCGACGGAGCTGGGTCTGCAAGTCCACCAAATGGCCGGCGTCAATCTCAGCCTCGCTCGGGAAACCTACCAAATCCCCGAGGGACACCAGCCCGAGACGGCGATTGCGATCGGCTATCCCGATTTGACGGATCCAGTCGACGAAGCGGGCAAGGAAATGCAGAAACGCGAACTGGGGTCGAGGACGCGTTTTTCGATCGCTCAGCAGGTATTTGCTGGTTCGTGGGGCGATTCGGCCAAGCTGTGAAATGGATTTCGAGCGTCCACAAAAAAACCCCACCTGGAAGGGGCAATTCCAGGCAGGGCGATCTTTGCGGCTGCGGGAGCCGCGTCCGAAATTTTATAGGTCCAGCCGACAGTGTCAACAAAATTCCTAAAAAGAACTCGGATCGGTTCTTGCAACCCCAAATCACCGTTGGACTTCCGTTAAGCTCTACCGCTCGAATGTTTTTCGCAGGCCATCGAGCCTAAACTTTGTGGCGAATACAATGCGTGAATCAGGAATAGTCGCCGCATTTATTGCTGGCGTGCATGATTGAGGTGTCGACGAGTAACGTCGATCGTTTGACACCGTTGCAACTGGATTGTCGACGTCCGTGTCCCGCCTTCTTTGTCCCTCCCTACTCAGAGTCAATTCCCGGTGTCGGATCGTTGGAATCCCGGAATCGTGTTTGCCGAATTGACTGACGTCGGTATGCGTCGGGCCAACAATCAAGATTCGTTGGCTTGTTTGCCGGCTCGGACGCCAGAGCGGTTCAGTGAACGCGGACACCTGTTCGTCATTGCTGATGGAATGGGAGCGCATGCGGCGGGTGAACTTGCCAGCCGGATGGCGACGGAGAAAATTGCGATGCAGTTCTTTCGTTCGCCAAGTCCCACCACGGTCGAAGCGATTCGCGGCGCGGTGATCGACGCCAACGACGAGATTCATCAGCGGGGTCAGAACAATCCCGAATTTTTGAACATGGGTACGACCGCCAGCACCTTGGTGCTGACGCCGGGCGGTGCTTATGTCGCGCACGTCGGTGACTCGCGCGTTTACCGACTGCGCGGCAGTTTGATGGAACAGTTGACGTTCGATCATTCATTGGTCTGGGAGATGGAAGCATCGGGCCAGACGATTCAAGGCGTTCCCAAGAACGTGATCACGCGATCGCTCGGTCCCAACGCGGTCGTCGACGTCGATGTCGAGGGTCCGTTCCCGATGGAAGCGGGCGATCAGTTTCTGTTGTGCAGTGACGGATTGACCGGCATGGTGGAAGATGCCGAGATCGGCGCGCTGCTGGGATGTTTGCCCGCTGATAAGGCAGTTCGCGTGTTGGTCGACTTGGCAAACTTGCGTGGCGGACCCGACAACACGTCCGTCATCATTGTCCGCGTCGAAGAGCCGATCGGGACGGACAAAGTCGCGCGTCCGACGAAACGTGCCAAGCCATCGCATCCGGTGTCGCACGCAATCTTGGCGACAGTGGTGATCTGCGTTGGCGGTACATTGCTGTTAGCGATTCTTGCCGTCGTGGACCCTTACAATCCAGATCAAACCGGGGACCAGAATTGGATCGGACCGATGGTCGTCGCGATCCTGCTTACGTTGGTCACGTCGATCATTGCGGCGGTGCAGTGGTTCAAGGCGAAGAAGTCTCGTCCTTTGTCGGCAAAGCATTCAACATCGAAGGGTCCTTACCGACAATACGATGCGACGCCGACCAGCGCGCTGTACGAACGACTCGGTGGAACAGTGCAAGCGCTGCGTGACGCGGCCAATCACAACAATTGGATGATGGATTGGCAGAAGGTCGACAACTTCCAGCACCAGGGAAGTGAAGCGCTCAAAGCCAAGAATGTCAAAGCCGCGATCGGCGCGCAATCCGAAGCGGTCATCGAAACGATGAACCAGCTTCGTGAACAGAACAATCGGGCTGCCAACGAAACAGCGATCGACTATTGATGTCGAACATTAAGCAATGAGCGGAAAAAAGTGTCGGACCCCATTTGCCGGGAACCGGTCCTTCGGGTGCTTCGCACAAATGGGGTCCGACACTTTTTTTCCGCATGATCCTCAAATCGGTAGCCGATGACTCAATCGTCCAAGGTGCAACGTCGTCGCGAAATTCAACGTCCCGCCCAGCCAGGTGCGCGGCAACGGATGTACGACATCATCTTTGAGGCCGATACGCCGGCCGGTCGGTGGTTCGATATCGGCCTGCTCGTTGCGATCGTCGCCAGCATTGTGTTGGTGGCGATGGAGACCGTTCCCGAGTTCGCCGACTGGCCCCACTTTTTTATCTGCGAACAATCGCTCGCCGCGATCTTCACGATTGAATACGTCCTGCGACTTACGAGCGTCAAGCGGCCTTGGAAGTACGCGCTCAGCTTCTGGGGAATCATTGATCTGCTCAGTTTTTTGCCAACCTACATCACTCCATTGATCGGCGCCTCGTCGGCATCGTTTGTGACGATCCGATCGATTCGGTTGCTGAGAGTCTTTCGAATCTTGAAATTGTGGCGGATGATGGACGATGCCGACGAGTTGGCATCGGCGGTCTGGCGTTCTCGAAACAAGATCATCGTTTTCCTGGCCGTCGTGATGGTGGCGGTCACGATCAGCGGGACTTTGATGTATCACGTCGAACATACGAGCGACAGCGCCGGCCAATTCACTTCAATTCCGCAAGCGATGTACTGGGCGATCGTCACAATGACAACGGTCGGCTACGGCGACATCGTTCCCAAAACAACGCTCGGCAAATTCATCTCGGCGGCACTGATCTTGCTCGGTTACAGCTTGATCATTGTGCCATCGACGTTTGTCAGCGCCGAAATCATGCAAAAGACGCAAGCACCTGACGAAGCGCCATGCCCACACTGCGACGCGATCGGGCAACGGGGCGATGCGACGTACTGTTATCGCTGCGCCGGGCGATTGCATGTCTGACGATGCGACGAACATGACGTTCCGTTACCGCAACTACAGCGGGAAGTCGTCTTCGGCGGCCGCATCCGCGTACAGCGGCATGTGGCGATAGTAGACTTCCAAGATCATCGTCGCGAACGATGTCTGCATCAAACGTCCGCCTTCGTCCATACCGTGCGTTTTGCTCTTGATGTACCAACTGCCCTTTTCGCCGGAGTTTTGAGATTGCTCGGCAACCAAGTAGTCACGCAGTTCGACGTTGTACTTGTCCCACTCCGGGCCACCGAAATGACGCAGCACCTGAGCCGCGTAATAGTTGTAGTACAAGTCGTCTTTCTTGACGCCGACTTTCGTCAGATTCTTGACGCCGGCGACGATGCCCGGATGCGTCTTGTCCCATCCGGTGTACATGCGACACAGCAACCCAATCGCAGTTGTCCCCGGTCGGACGTTCGTCGAAGGTTTGTCGTAACCGTAGATTGATCCGTTGTTCGACTGAACACGATTGAGGAACATCGTCGAACCTTGGATCGTGACGGGCGGAATCGACAAGTGGCCCATGTATCCGCTCTTGAGCGCCATGACTTGCCAACCGACGACCGACGTATCACCGCCGTTGGGATCTTGGAATCGATAACGCCATCCGCCGTCGCTGCACTGCGCCGCGACGATGAAGTTGATCGCTCCTTGGGCGGGTCCGAGCAATTCGGGATCTTCGGTCATCGCGTAAGCTTCGCACAGCGCGATCGCGGCCAAGCCGTGCGAGTACATGTCGCCGCCGGTGCGCAGATCCAGCACCTGCATGCCGCCTTGTTTGCCGAGCTTTCCGCTCTGTACCAAGAATCTCAAACCGCGAAGCACGATATCTTTAAAATCGCCTTGAATGTGAGTCTGGCCGGCGCCCATGAACGGTAGCAGCGACATCGCCGTTGCCGCTGAAAGCGCTTTCGACCTCGCTTCGTCTCCGGGATTACCGCAAGCACCGTTGCAGGCGACGTTGTGCGCGAACGACCACGCACCGTTGGGCATTTGGTGACGCGAAAACCACTTGAGTGCCTCGGTCACCGCCGCTTCGCTGGATTGGTTGCCGCCATAATCTCGCAGCAATTTCTTTTTCATGTCGTCGGATCGGCTGCCCAGCGGCTGACTGGACATTGCCGAAAGCGTCTGCATGCTGGTCATCGACGGTGCCATCTCGGCCGCAAACTCGCTCATGTCCATCGCGACTGCCGCCATCTCGACCGGCGCAACATCGACGGGCTCGGTCAGTTCCATCGGCTCGGTAAGTTCCGTGATCGGCTCCGAAACTTCTTCCATTTCGGCGACATCGCCCGGATCGATTTCTTCGATCGTGAACTCTTCGATTTCTGGGCCATCTTCGGCTGTGCTGTTGGCGGTCAGCACGTTGACGATCTTGACGGGGTCGGCGAAAGTCACCAAACCGAGCGCCAACAAGATGAAAATGTGCAACAGCATGCTGACCAGCCAAGCCGGCGCGGCACTCAGAAACCCAAATCGACGTGCCGGCAACTCCAATTCTTCGTCGGCGACCTCGTGATACTCCAACGCCTCGATCGGAATCTCAGCGATCGGCAACACATCGATCGGCAACACATCGATCGGGCCCGGCTGCGGATCGGAATTCGGCTTGGTTGCCATGGAACAAGAACTCGTGGCGGGCGAATAAAAAGGGAAGCGAGAAGAAGTCTGATTATAACCAAAAACACACCGCGAACCGAGTTGTACTCGCCCAGACGCCGCCGAAGATCCAGAAAGTCGATGACCGTGAATTCCTACTCACGGAGGTCATAGCGTTTCTGTTGGACCGACATGATCGTCGCGAAGTAGTTCTTCAGCTTCGGCTGCACCCACGCCGTCGCCCGGACGCGCCTGGACCCGTCGCTCGGCCCGACCCAGCCTTCGCCGAGCGCAAGGTCGATCTCGATGGGCTCGAACCGATGCCCGGTCGGGTCGGTGATCCGCAATTGGATGCAGTCCGATTTGCCATCGACATCGGGCCCACAGGCGGCAACGACCGATTCGCTAGTCTCGGTTTGCCAATCAAAATTACGTTCGTCCAGCAGCGCCCGTCGCAAATGGCCCAGCCCCGGTGTCGACGTCAGCTCCACCGGCTCGAACGTGGCCGAACCAAGCGGACGAAGCTCCATTCGCTCGCCCAACTGCAACGCCGTGATCGTATCCTTGCCCCAAAACCGCGTCGTCTCGGCCAGCCGCGTGCGTCGCAACTGGATGCTCGCCCAAGCACCGACGATGCCGAACAGGCAAACTGCGACGCCGATCAAAATCCCGCGGCCCGTCACCTTCGCGCGCGGGTCGTTTCGTTTGGCATGCTGCACGTCGCTCGTACGAGTTTCGGTCATCGAGTATGTTGTCCGCCGGAGTCCGTAAAATGGAAATTGAGATACACGCATGGTAACGCCCTCGCAAGATCCGCAAGTCACATGCGTCAATGTTCCGCTGGGCGATCGCAGCTACCGCATCGAGATCACCAGCGACTCGGTGACCGGTTTTGCCAAACAAATCAAACGTGAAATTGGCGATCTGTCGCACGTTTTGGTGATCGCCGACGAAGCGGTCGACGATGCCTGGGCCGGGCCGCTGATTGATTCGTTGGTCAATTCGCCAGCCGCGGCAAAACAGGGTCGCCCGATACGCGTCAGCCGAACCACGGTCGCGTCGGGTGAAACGAGCAAGTCGATCGCCGAGTTCGAGCGGTTGCTGAAATGGGTATCCGACCAGGGCGGCGATCGACGCAGCGTCGTGGTTGCGGTCGGCGGTGGAGTGATCGGTGACTTGGCCGGTTTCGTCGCCGCTTCGTTCGCGCGGGGACTGCGGTTCGTCCAAGTTCCGACGACGTTGCTGGCGATGGTCGACAGCAGCGTGGGTGGAAAGACGGGCATCAATCTGCCCACCGCCAAGAACATGGTGGGCGCATTTTGGCAGCCATCGTTGGTGCTGATCGATACCGCTGTGTTGTCGACGCTGCCCGAGAGAAGCTACCTCAGCGGGTTGGCCGAAGTCGTGAAGTATGGCGTGATCGATGATGCCGAATTCTTCGAGTACCTGGAATCACACGCGGTTGATTTGGTTGCGCGCGATCCCACCGCGCTGCGTCATGCGATCAGCCGCAGTTGTCAATCGAAAGCCGGCGTCGTTGGCGAGGACGAACGCGAAACGAGCGGCCGACGCGCGATTTTGAACTACGGTCACACGTTCGCGCACGCGATCGAATCGACAGCCGGTTACGGAACCTTCTTGCACGGTGAGGCGGTTGCGATCGGGATGCAGATGGCGGCGCGAATGGCGATCGATTTGGATCGCTGTGATCGCGAACTATGGGATCGACAAACACGGTTGCTTAAAAACTGCCAACTACCGACGACGTGGGCGGACGCCGATCCGGACGCGATGCTGCCGGTGATGATGCGAGATAAAAAAGTCGCGCACGGCAAACTGCGATTCATCTTGCCGTCACGGATCGGATCGGTTGACTTGGTGGGCGATATCGACGACGCAGCCGTTCGCAACGCGATCGTGAAACTCAAAAACTGAAAAGCGGACTACCCGTCATCAGCCGCCAATTGGTAACGACAGATCGAGCTTTGGTTTTTCACGCTCCTTTGTGTCGCTGCCGTGCCCTGTCCTTCCAACGCTTCACGCTTAACGCTGCTTTCGATCGCCGCCGTAACGCTGTTGAGCGTCGGTTGTGTTCGGCGCCGGATGACGGTTCGCACCAACCCGCCCGGCGCGACAGTTTCGGTCGACAATCAGGTGATCGGAACATCGCCGGCCGCGTCGAGTTTCGTGTACTACGGGACTCGCGAATTTCGTATCGAGAAAGACGGGTATCGAACGGAAACGATTCGTCGCCGCCTCAATCCGCCGTGGTACGAATTCCCCGGGCTCGACTTCGTTTCCGAAACACTTTGGCCGGGCGAGCTGCGTGATGAACGCATCATCGACGTGCAGCTTGTCCCCCAGACAATCGAACCGACCGATGACGTGATGGGCCGAGCCGAATCGCTACGAAATCAGTCGCGATCCGGCGTGATCACCGCGCCCCGGTGAGCGCGGTTCACAGGATTGGCTACTTCGCGCCGTGGATCAGCTCGTCAAATCTAAGTTCCAACTGTTGGTCGTGACTGTCACTGCCAAGCTCGCGAAACATTTGGCTCGGCTTGATGTCACGGCTGTGTTGGTACTTTTCGCTGCAATAGGCTTCGCACTTGCCCTCCAATTGCAGATAAAAGATCTGACAGACTTCCATGCCGGCGTAGATTCGGACGGGTTGGACGCAGTGCATTTCCAGGGTCCAAGTGCCGCAATAGCCGGCATCACCGAGGCTTCCGCCGGGGTTGATAAAAAGGCCCAAACGACCGAGCGAACTGCGGCCCTGGATCATCGGGACCAACCCGTGCGTCTCGGTATATTCCACCGTTCGGCCCAAATAGAGCTGGTTCGGTTGCAGCGTCAGCCCTTCGGCGGGAATCTCGATTCGCCGGTATCGGTTGGGCGACGCCGCGTCCAGCACGACCTCTTCATAAATCAGCAGTTCGTTGTGCAACGACAGGTTGTAGCTGTTCGGATTGACCCGCTGGGCATCGAAAGGCTCGATCCGAATCGTGTCCGCGTTTCGCCGCCGAATTTCTTCACCAGAGAGAAGCATTTTTTCCTGACCAGACGCTCAATCGCACGTTATTCGGAACCCGACGAGCATTGTCAGGCATCCGTGACCCCGAGTCAATCATTTACTCTCCCACCATTTCATCGATAGTGCGTATATTATGTATCGGCGGCTCAACACCGTCGCGACTGGCACCCTTTACCAACGCAACCCAGCAATCGACTGACTGAGAATATCGACGATGAAAATTGATAGCCCAAACCCTTACGCCGTTTCTTCGATGGGCACGCCAGCAGCATTCGCGGCCGAGAACGAACGGACGACGTTCATTCGCCGGACTTACGCACACTTGACCGGCGCCATCTTGGCGTTGATCGCGATCGAAGCGTTTCTGTTCACGATCGTTCCGGCCAAGACGATGGACGCGTTGGCCCAACGCATGGTCGGCGGTTGGGGCTGGCTGATCGTTCTCGGTGCCTTCATGGGCGTCAGTTGGTTGGCCCGCAGTTGGGCCAACAGCAATACTTCCAAAGCGATGCAGTACGCCGGTTTGAGTTTGTACGTGGTCGCGGAAGCCGTGATCTTGCTCCCGATGCTTTACATCTGCATCCGAGTGATGGGTGAACCCAACTTGCCGATGATGGCCGCCGCGATTACCGCGATGTGCTTCATCGGATTGACCGCGTTTGTGTTCATGACTGGCGTCGACTTGGCTGGCTGGGGCAAGTTCTTGGCACTAGGTGGATTCGTCGCAATGGGCATGATCGTCGCGGGAATCTGCTTCGGATTTTCACTGGGACTATGGTTCAGCGGACTGATGGTTGCGATGGCTTGCGGATACATCTTGTACGACACTTCCAACGTGATGCACCATTATCACACCAGCCAATACGTTGCGGCGTCGCTGGCCTTGTTTGCTTCGGTGGTTCTGCTGTTCTGGTACGTTTTGCAGATTATGATGTCCTTCAGCAACAACGATTGATAGGCACTGATGCACAACTTGGACGACATCACGAGCCTACCGGAAGATTTTGATGGCCGGGTTCGCCTGTTTCCACTGCCTGAGTTGGTGCTGTTTCCGCACGCAATGCAACCGTTGCACGTGTTCGAGCCGCGGTACACGGAAATGCTGGCCGAGTCGTTGGCGGGCGATCGTTTGATCGCGATGGCCACGTTGACCGGCGGGATCGCCGCTATGTCGACCGAGGGTCCGCCGATCGCAAGCAACATTTGCATTGGTCGCATCGTTTCGCACGCCGACCTTGGCGATGATCGGCACAACATTTTGCTGATCGGAACCAAGCGGGCGAAAATCCGTCGCGAATTGGATGCCGGTCGACCCTTCCGAATCGCCGAGGTCGATGTCGATCACGACGTGTATCCGCCGATCGGCGCGGAAGATCGAATGGATCTCAAACGCAAATTGCTGGAGGCGTTTGCGGAGATCATCCCTTCGAGCGCCAACGTCCAACAAAACCTGCACGAGTTGATGGCCGGACAAATGGGACTCGGGCCGATTACCGACATCATTTCGTACACGTTGCCGTTCAAAGTCGAATCAAAACTTCGTCTTCTAGCACAACCCGATGTCGACGCTCGTGCTCAAGAACTCGTAACGCTTCTTAGGAACGGTTCGATCCAGCTGCACTCGGTATCAATCGAAGAAGAATCGTTCGAGGATCACGAACGGAAAGACGAACGATTCCCACCACCGTTCAGCCTCAATTGAATCCGTTTTTCATGATGCGATTGTTGACACTGCTCGCAATGCTGTTTGCATTCCAGTCGATGTGGCTGCCGGGAGAAGTCCGCTCGGAGAATCGGACGAGCAATGTCGATGCGTACAATTCGGCAATCGAGTTTTACGGGCAGGGCGAATTGGAAAACGCGAAGGCGGGTTTCCAACGAGCGTCCACGTCGGCGGATACCCAACTAGCGGCAAAAGCCCGTTACAACCTGGGCAACACTCTGTACCGCCAAGCCGTCGATCAAATCGCTCAGTCTGATTCTGCCGAAGCTGACTCGGCGGAAGCTGTGATTGAAAGCTTGAAATCCGCGATACTGCATTACCGCAGCAGCCTGCGGCTGGATCCGACCGATGCTGACGCCCGCGCGAACATCGAATCAGCGATGCGTCTGATCCAACAACTCCAGCCGCCGCAAACTCCGCCGCAAACTCCGCCGCAAGCCGGTGAAGAACCGAAACCCGATCAAGAACAACAAGAAGGTAAGGACGAATCCAAACAAGACGAGCAACCGCCTCAGCAAGATTCGGGCGAGAACCAGGAAGGTCAAGACGATCAGGCCAGCGGCGAATCGTCCCAACAACCGTCACCCGAAGAATCGTCGCCCGAAGGTTCGAGCGACCAGCAAGAAATGGACGGCGACTCTTCCGAATCGGACTCAAAGGATTCGACCGATGAGGCCAAGTCCGAGGACGAATCCAATACGCAATCAACCGGCGAGAACGACGAGGAGTCCGAGCAATCGGAATCGGATAGTGGCCAACAATCTGAATCGGTTCCGCCAAAATCAACTGACTCGACAAGTCCCCAACAAGCTTCCGATGGCGAACCGGAAGATTCTGAAAAGGGATCCAATCAGAATAGTCCGAAGGGACAATTGACCTCGGAATCGGCGAACCAATCGGATGCAGCGATGAAAGAATCGGCGGACGCATCCGAAATGCAACCGCAAGAATCGCCAGACCAAAATATGACCGCCCAAGAAGCTCGCAAGTTGCTTCAAGCGATCCGTGATCGCGACATGCTGCGACGTTTACAACTCCGTGAGTCTGTCCGCAATCGACGAGTGCCGGTGGATCGAGATTGGTGATGGAATTGAGTTTTATTAGCCTCGTCTGGACATCGATGCGACCGCTGCGATGTTTATCTTTTCTGTTGATGATGACCGCGCTTGCGCGCGGGGCGGAAGTTTCCGTCGATGTATCGTCGAATGAGTCGTTTGTCGGATTGCCGGTGACGATGCAAGTGACGATCAACAACGCGGCATCTCACAACGAACCCGAAATAGCCGATGTCGATGGTCTGACGATCGAATCCTTCGGCGCGCCGAAGCAAAGTTTTCAGACATCGATCGTCAACGGGCGATTGAGGTCACGAGCGTCGGCGGTGATCTACCAATTCAGAGTCACACCGCAGCGCGAAGGCTCGTTCACCATACCGCCGATCAAAGTGACCGCCGATGGCGTCGCCTCGATCACTAAGGCCGTTCGTTTATTGGTGACCAAGAGCGAGACCGGTGACTTGATGTTCGTCGAGATTTCGGGAACGAAAGACAAAGTTTTTGTCGGACAAGCGATCGACCTGTCGCTAAAAATTTGGGTCCGTCGTTACCGTGATCCCGAGCAGGGCATCTCGCTCGACGAACCGCAAATGTGGCAACAATTCTCGCCCGCATCCGAATGGGGAAAGTTTGCGGACAGGATCAACGATTTGGCGAAGAAGAACCGTCGACCCGGCGGACAGCCCGTGATGCGAGAGGATGCCGACGGAATAGAGCATGAGTATCTGCTTTACGAAATCACAACCACTGTCTATCCGACACACGCTGGTCCAATCGATGGTGGCGACGTCAGCATCGTGATGAACTATCCGACCAAAGTCGGTCGACCTCGCGACTCGTTTTCATCACTGTTTGAAGATCGCGGTTTCCCATTCAGTAACCCGATGATCGACGATGATTTTTTCGGCTCACTCGGAAATCGCGTCGTGCCGACCGCCGTGCGTCCGATCGTCGCCTCAGCGACTTTGCAAGACATCTACGTCGTGCCCATTCCTCTAGACGGACGTCCCGATGATTACATGGGCGCCGTCGGTCGCTACTCGATCAGCGCCGAAGCGACTCCGGATGCCGTCAAGGTCGGCGAACCGATCAACCTGCAGTTGGCGATCAACGGAACGGGACCGATGGAATTGGTCAGCGCGCCGAATCTGTCGTCGCAACAACAGTTGACAAAGAACTTCAAGGTCGCCGACGATCAGTTGGCTGGCTTGGTGGACGGATCGCGAAAGACTTTCCGAACGACCATTCGACCGCAGAACGAATCAACAACCGAGATACCCCCGATTTCGTTCAGCTTCTTCGATCCTGATGCCGAGAAGTTTGTCACGGTCAAAACCAATCCGATCTCCATCAAAGTTGATCCGAGCGACCTGCTGTCGCTCGATGCGATCGTCGCGGATCGACCCGCCGCCGTTCGGCCTCTCCGATCCGCACAGGTGAGCGATGACAAAGCCGACAAGCTTTTGAACTTTTCCATCGAACCGACCTTCCATGGGTCAGTTTTTCCGGCTGATGAGCTGCTCGTTGATCGACCCAACGCGAATCCTCTGAACGGTGCGCTTACCGCGTTCCTGCTAACGCCGCCGATTGCTTTTGCGACATTTGTCTTGATTGCATATCGTCGCCGCTTGGCATTTTTCGCTTCATCGAAACGAAGACTCGATCGAGAACTATCGGCCGCGACCACGGTCAATGACGTTGCCGAAGCACTTCGGGTTTGGCTCGTCAGCAATCTTCGGGTTACGAAGGAGCAGTCATCGTATGACCAATTGGTCGGACGACTACGGCTGGACGGCGAACGCGAGATCGCGATTCGGGCTGAGCGACTGTTCGCGAAATCCGCTCAAGCGAAGACCGATTTTTCCGTTTCGCCGAGCGTGAACGAGATCGACGTGATCAAGTCGGAGGCTCGCGGCATCGCCGAGTCGCTGAGAAGCAAGCGTCCGACGATCGTTCGCGGCGCCGCAAGATCGAAGGCAACGGCGTCGTTGCTGTTAGCGATTTGCTGCACGCTAACCTCGAACGCGACTGCTGCTGACTTCAAACTTTCCGCCGACCAGCAAATGGAAATGTTGGTAGAAGCGATTCGAACGTACGAGTCGGCGATGATCGATCCGACGGCCCCCGAATCAAAGTCGAAATTTGAAAGTTCCGCGAAAGCGTTTCAAGCGGTCGTCGATTCAGGTGTTCGCAGCGACCGGTTGTTCTTCAACTTGGGCAATGCGCACTATCAAGCGGGCGATCGTGGACGCGCGATCGCCGCGTACCGTGCGGCGCTGCGTATTAGTCCCACCATGTCCACCTATTTCGACAACTTGTCGATCGCCGAGTCGCGCGACGGATCAACGCCGTTGGTGCGACGAATCAACGAGGCCGTTTTGCGAATCATCCAACCAGAATCAATGCGGAACCTCGCAATCACTACCTGGATTGTTTTCTGGGCATTGTTGTGTGCTTATGTCCGCGGGCGTCAAACGGGGAAAAACAGTCACACGGTTCGCCTTCTTGCAATGTTCTCGCTCGCGGCCTGTGTGTTATCGATGACTTCCTATTTCTTTCGCGTCGAACCTCTCACTCGCGACTCACTTGCCGTATTGGTCGGCCAAAAACTCGTCGTTCGCGAAGGCGACGGTGACGAATTCTCGGTCGTCGCCGAGATCGAAAGCGGTGATGGAGAATTGATTTCAGTCGAAGATCGTCGCGGTGGTTGGGTTCAAATTCGTCGCCGCGATGGTACCCGTGGATGGTTGCCAGACGATCGTGTTGTGCTGTTATGATGGCTTCATGAACGACGATGAAGACGAAGACATGGATGACGATGGTGATGGCGAAGACTTTGACTACGACAGTTTTGTCGAAGAAAACTTTTCGTCGAACCTTTCAAGCAAGACGTTGAGTCCGATCTGGCGGTTCGTTGCCATTGCGATGCTAGTCATGCTCGGCCTTGTCTTCCTCCTTCAAATTGCGGAACTGTTTTGATCGACGACGGACTCGACGACGAGGATTTGACGACGATCGGCGATGTCGACGACTTGGGATTCCGAGAGGTCAAGCGGATGATCGGGCAACGCGTGCTCGGTTCCGCATGGTATTCCCAACAGTCTGGATCGACCAATTCGGTCGCGCTCGATCAAGCCCGCGCCGATGCGTTGCGAGTCATGCGATTGCCGCGACTCTTTCTCGCCGACATTCAGACCGCCGGGCGTGGCCGACACGGACGAACTTGGATCAGCGATGAATCGTCGTTGACGTTTTCCATATTGATCGATTGGCATCTCGGCGACGACATCAAATCGAAATTGCTATCGATCGCGGTCGGCTTGGGCGTTGCGGAATCGCTTGAGTACGAGTTCGCACCGCGACGAACGACATTGAAGTGGCCTAACGACGTGCAGTTCGGTGGCGGCAAAGTCGCCGGCGTTCTACTGGAGTCTTCGCCATCCCTCGGACGCGTCGTGATCGGCGTCGGAATCAACGTCGGATCGGCTCCCGACTTATCGTCAATCAGTGACGCGGGTCCGACGCGATCGATTTCCAACGTCATCGGTCGTCCCGTTCATCGTTACGAACTGATCGAATCAGTGGTGACGCAGATCGGGTCGGCAATCGACCTTCTTGACAACGATATCGACGAGGTCTTGGCCGGATATCGCAGGCGGTGTGCGTTGTCGGGCCAGTCGATCCGATTCGATGATCGAAATGGAACGAGTATCGGCAAGTGCCTGGGGATCGACGATGATGGATCCCTGATGGTTCAATGTGCGGAAGGCCTTCGTCGGATTTCGTCCGGCGAAGCCCGTCTGTTTCGTATTGAAGCGAACGATCTTTCTTCCTTTGAATCCTGAGTGATATCGATGCCCAACGCGTCTCGTCCCGTCGCACTGGTCACGGGTGGCGGCACCGGTGTTGGCCGGGCGTGCATCTTGCAGTTCGCCAGTCGCGGATTTGATGTTGTGATCAACTATTCGCGTAGCCAAGATGATGCGGAAGCGACCGCCAGCGACGCGGAATCGATGGGCGCCACCGCAATGACCGTCCAGTGCGATGTCGCAAGCGACGCCGATGTCCGCGAAATGATCAGCTCGATCGATCGTCGCTTCGGACGCCTCGATGCATTAGTCAACAACGCGGCGATGACGCACTTCATTCCTCACGACGACTTGGAGGCTTTGACGGAACCCATGTGGGATCGCATGTTGGCGGTCAATCTGAAGGGCGCATTCTTCGTTACCCGCGCTGCGGCTGATTTGCTGAGAAAGGGCGAGGGTGGTTCGGTAGTGAATGTTAGTTCGGTCGCGGCGATGAGCGGCATGGGTTCTTCGATCGCTTATTGTGCGACGAAGGCGGGGTTGAACACGATGACCAAGTCACTCGCGCGGGTGCTGGCACCCGAAGTCCGCGTCAACGCCGTGTGTCCGGGCCCGATCGACAGTCGCTGGATTCGCGAGGGCAACCCGGACTGGGACATTTCCGAGATGGTCGCCCGATACCCGCTTCCCAAGCCGAGTCAGCCGGATGATATCGCGGACGCGATCATGTTCTTTGCCTTGGAAGGACGGATGGTGACGGGGCAGGTTCTGAGCGTTGACGGCGGTCAAACGCTCGTTTGAACGCCATTATTTTGACTTTTTGAACCGAAAATCAAGTTTCAACCGATCCGCCGACCGGTTCAACTGGTTCAAATAGAATAAGTGGAACAGTCCACCATTCAATGAAAAGTCCTACCAAAAAAAGAGTCGAGCGATGAAGTTTCAAATGCTGGGTGCGATGTTATTTGCAGCGATTTTGACCGTTCCCGCGGTGGCTGATGATGCCGATGCGGGCAAGAAGAAGGGTAAGAAGGGTCCGCAGCAGTCTTCCGCAGCGCAGATCGAAAAGCAACTCGAGTCAGTCGAGTTGACGGACGAACAATCGGCGTCGATCAAGGAATTGGGAAAGACCGCCGACGCTGAAATGAAAACCATTCGTGACGAAGGTGGCCTAACGCCTGAAGTGATGAAAAAGCGAATGGAAGCGATGAAGACGCTGAAGGATTCCGGCAAGAAGGGTAAGGAGATGGCCGAAGCGATCAATGAGGAAGCAGGGCTCACCGCCGATCAAGTTGCCGCCTTCGAAAAAATGAATGCCGCTAGGATGAAGTTCCAAAAGAGCGTCATCGGCTTGCTGACCGACGCCCAAAAAGAGAACCTTCCGCAACAACTTCAGCGCTCGATGGCGGCCGAAAAGCAAGGCAAAGGAAAGAAAAAGAAGAACGCTTCCTAAATGCCTTCGCTCGATCGATCCATTCTGGATTTGGGACAACTCGATCCACGCGTTGCGACTTTCGCAGTCGATGTCGTCAACCGTGTGATCGAATTGGCGATCGAGCGTGATGCCTCGGATGTTCATCTGCAACCGCGCCCCGAAGGCTGGGATTTGCTCTTTCGGATCGACGGAGTGCTCAGCTTCGAGCGGTCGATCAAGGGTGGTGGCGATAGCGATCCCGTCAAGCGACTGATGGTGATGGCGGGACTACCAACTTACCGCAGCAGCCAACCAATGGAAGGCAGACTGAACGTCGATGCCGACGAAATGACCGCTAAAAACGTGTCGCTTCGACTCGGCATTTATCCAACCATCCATGGGCCTCGCGCGGTCATTCGATTGCTGCGCAAAAGCGACTCGTTCGACTCGCTGTCTTCACTTGCGATGACCGAGGATGTGACGCGCGGTCTGCAACAGCTTTGCGAACAAACCGACGGAGCGGTATTGCTGGCGGGGCCCGCAGGTAGTGGTAAAACGACCACACTCTACGCGATGCTGCGATACATCGCGGGTGTCGTTCCGAGGCGTAGCGTCGTGACAATCGAAGATCCGGTGGAGTCGATCATTCCGTCGATCAGCCAAAGCGAACTCGATCCCGGCGGCGGCATGACCTTGGCATCCGCGCTGCGAAGCGCCGTGCGGCAAGACAGCGAAGTGCTGTTGGTCAGCGAAATTCGTGATCCAGAAACCGCCGAAGCCGCGCTGCAGGCATCGTTGACCGGGCACTTAGTTTTTTCATCGTTGCACGCGACCGACGTGCCAGCGTCACTGCGCCGGTTGGTGCAGCTTGGCATACCCGATTACGTCCTGCGCAGCGGCATACGCGCCATCGTCAGCCAGCGGCTGATCCGACGGCTTTGCCCCGACTGCTCACAAACGGAATCCACGGCCGAAGAACAGTTCCGATCCCTGACACCGTGCGCGACCTGCTTGGGAACCGGCTACAAAGGACAAATCGCGATCGCCACGGCGGTTCGCTTCGACGGGACCGATCCCGTCGGCGAGGCAATGTCGGATGCGTTGGCTTCGGGCGGGTCGGCCGGCCAGATGCGACGGTTGGCGGCGGAGGCCGGCGGCGTGGACTTGCATCAGCGTGCTGCAGAATGCATCGCCAATGGTCTAACGGATGCACCGGAGGTCTACCGAGTGCTTGGCGCGCCGCAATCGTTTACAGATTGACCAACAGGTCGAGCATCTCACTGGCGGCGGCGATCACCCTTGACGAAGCTTGAAAGGCGCGTTGGTAAGTTATCAACTTGATCGACTCTTCGTCGATGTTCACACCCGTGATCGCCAAGTGTTGACTTTGCAGCGTCGCATAAAAGTTGCGCAAGCCCTCCGTCGAACTGTTTTGGAGACTGATCTTTTGGCCCAGTCCCGAAATCGACCGTTCATAGCGTTGACGAACGGATTGACCACCCAGATTCTCAAGCGGTTTGTCAACAATGTCGATCAAGCTTGTCAGCGTATCGGTATCTTCGCCGATACCACCTTTGCTGATCGCCAAGAAGTCGGCGTTTTGCTTCAGCAAGGGATTGACCCCGATATCGAAGGCGCTGCGGCCGCTGAAGAACGTGTTGATCCCGGCAGCCGCCAAGAAGCCGCTGGTGTCTTCACCAAAAGTGAACGACGAAGTGGAGGAGTCCGATAGTATTTCAATGCGACCTTCACGCGTGATGCTGGCGGAGATGCCATCGATTGCGTCGATGTCGGCGACGATGGATTGAACCGTTGAATCCGTGACTTGGCCAAGCAATTTTACGGAGATCCGATGGTCGCTGATGACTTCGCCGTTTTCATCGACGACGCTCAAGTCGAAGGTTCCGTTGCGAGGCGTCCAAGCAAGGTTGGCATCCTTCAATGGGACACCGGTTTCGGAGACGACGGTCGACACAAGCTGGTCGAATCCGAGACGTCCTTGGCCTTGTGAATGCACTTCGTTGACGGTGCGGATGAGAGCGGACGCCACATCGTCGATGCTATCGATGTAGTCGCCGAAAACATTCTCAACCGCTTCTTTGGTGGCGCCCAGAATTCCTCGCGTCGCATTGAGGGGTGAATCGGTTTCCTTGATTCGAATCTGGTTCCCAGTGCCGTCCTGGTTCGCGACCGACACGACTTCTCGGCGGATGCCGTTGTTGACCAAGTAGTCGCCGCCGACGAATACGGAGACCGTGCCACTTTCTTGTTCCTGGATATTCAAGTTCACATACTGCGATAACTCTTCGAGATCACGATAGCGTTGATCGCGAAGTCCGGTCGCGTCGCTGTATAGAATTCCGCCGCCTTCAATCGTGGCAATCTCAAGATTCAGTTTTGCGATCCGCTCCGTCAGCCGATTGATGTCTCCGGCAATCTGGTCGAGATCCGTATTCCACAACTCGCGCCGCGAAACGGCGTCATCGCGGCCTTGGCGAATGCTGCTGGCCAGAGTGTCAGCTTGCAAAATCACAAAGTCCCGCAGCGACGAATCATTTGGCTGCGTCGACAATTCGTGGAGCGCGTTGTTGAACAGCGTGAATTGCTGGTTGAGCCCTGAATTGTTGAGGTCGTTGGTCAACTCTTCCAGCTGACCGTACGCCTTCTCGAGGGCCTCGGCGCCCGCCAAGTCCGTCTTTGCGTTGAACAACCGCTCGGCCAATTGCTGGTCGACAATCTGGACGATACCCGTCGGACGTACGCCGGTTCCTTTGAGCAGCCCACCTTCGCGGACAGCGACGCCCGACGCCTGCTCCAATTGCTGGCGAATGTAGCCGGGAGTGTTGGCATTGGCGATATTGTTGCCAACGACTTGCAATCCGATTTGATTGACTTGCAGCGCACCGGCTGACTGCTGAATCGTGCCGAACAGACTCACGGACTTTTCCCGACGCGGTTGATGGACGCCGCTCCCGTGGTCCGGGAACCAAGCGTGTCATCATCCAACATCGGTCGTCACAACCGGCACAATCCACAAATTCGTTGCACTGATCCCTACATCAACCCGGCGAGCACCTCGTCGATAGCGGCCATCGATTCATCCCGATCGATTTCGCTGCGATCATCCACAAGCAAATCGATCACATCGTCTGCGAACGAATCGTCATTCGGCAATGACGTAGCGACGAGTTTCCCGATCGTTTCACTTGGTTCCTCAACGACGTCTTCCGCAAACTCGCGATCCCGATGTGATTCCATCGGCGTCGATACGTTTCGCAGCACATCAAACCCGACCACTGACTGGCTTGTCACCTCATCGACCCGTTCTTGGCTGACTCGGTTGTTGATACGGCTGAGCTGGTTGATCACCCGCAGCGCGTCCAACGAAGTGATAACGCGATCTCCTGAAACGTCGTAGAAGAACGGTCCACGATCAGTCTCGGTCACCGGGATGCGTCCATCGCCATCAGTATCACGAGCCAATCGATTGATGATCAACAACGCATCGATCGAAGTTACAAACCCGTCACCGTTGACATCGTTGAACTCATCCGGATTCTGCAAACGGCTGGCGACGACCTGAACCGTCACCGTGGCAATGTTGCTGGGGCGACCTTGGTTATCGCGGATCTGGTAGGTGAAAGAATCCGTTCCGATGAACCCTACGTTGGGCAAGTACTGAATCGTCCCGTTGGCAAGCGGAACGGCTTGGCCTCGACGGGGAGCTGTCGCGATCGTGATGCTGGTGAGATCCAGCGTTCCATCGGGATCAGTATCATTCGCCGCGACATTGATGATGATCGCTTCGTCGAGGAATGTTCCCCGAGTATCAGGGCGAGCGATCGGGCTGGCATTGGCCGAGATGGTTACCGTCGCCTCGTCACTTCGCAAGCCGAGATTGTCTGCAACGGTGTACCGGAAGATGTCCTCTTCGGCGAAGCTGGAGAACGGCGTGTAAATCACCGAACCATCCGGCTGAATCGCCAACGAACCGAAGGCGGGCTGAAGCGTGATTTGCAGCGAATTGATATTGATCGTTCCGTCGATATCGCTGTCATTATCGAGGATACGAATCAATGTCGTGCCATCAGGATTCAACGTCGGCGAATCCATCACCACCGTCGGCTTGTCGTTGATCCCGGTGACCGTGATCGCAACTGTCGTCAAGTTGCTGTTCAAGCCGGCCTCATCGATCAGCGAATACGCGAACGAATCGACCAGTGTTTGCCCAGGTGCAAGCGATTGTAGCGCGACCGCGTCGGTCGGATCGTAAGTGACGACGCGTGTCGCCGCGTTGTAGTTGACCCTCGCGCCGCTGACGGACAGCGAGTCCGTCGGCATCACCAAGCGTACAATCTCCGATGCATTCGTCTGCAAATCGGGATCAATGTCGTTGGCTTGCAACTGAGCCGTCGTGATTGTGAACACCGTATCTTCATTGCTTGTGAAGGCGTCTGGAACGGCACGCGGCGCGTCGTTGACTTCGGTGATCACAATCTGGAACGTCATTGCCGCCGTCACTGCGCCGAGCGAGTCACGAGCGATCACGCGAACTGGCACGGGGCCATTCGCATTGGACGTATTTCGATTCGGCGCGGGCGTGAACCGTAATACGCCATCCGGATTGATCGTCGGCAATTCCGAGAACAGCGCACTAAATTCGGGCGCCAGCGTCTCGATCTCAAATGTTACCGTCTGACTCGATTCGTCGGCCGGTCCAGGGCTGATGTTCGTCGCCTGAAGCGTGCTGAACGGGCCACTGTCTTCCAATCGTGGGATCGACGAGCTAACCAACGAGAACGTCGGTGGGTCGTTGACCGCTGCAACATTGATCGAGAACGTACGCGGTGGGGTGGTGGCGAAGACGTCACCGTTGCCCAAATCACGCGGCCCCAAATCCTCGAGTACAACCGAGAACGTCGCGACACCGTTGAGATTCTCACGAGTCTCGTACTGCAAATCCCACGTGTTCGTGGTCGTATTGAAGACGACACGAGGCGGCGTCACGAACAGATTCGTATTGGCGGACGTCTGCGTGAGAATGAATCGCAGACCTTGAGGCGGCGTCGCGCCCTGACCGTCGATTTCATCCGTCGCCGTCGGTGGGCCTGCCAACACATTGGTTGCCCAGTTACTGATTGTCACTGGACCTTCGTCTTCATCGCTGTTGACGTCCGGGGCACCGCTGAACTGCGGCTCGTCGTTGACGGGCAGCACATTGAAGGTGACGATGTTCGACGCGATCCGCGGATCGTTCTGAGTCACGCCACCGATATCGACCGTGACGCCATTGTCGATGACGGTGTAAATGAACGAGTCGGCTCCGACAAAGTTCGGGCGAGGTCGATACAAAAATCGCGACACGCCAGCGGTGGTAACCAATTGTAGCGATCCACCTTGCGCGCTGGATGTTGGTACCGGTGATCCCAACGAAATCGTTTGATTGCCACCCGGTCGCGGAGCGATATTTGCTGCTTCATTCGTCGCGCCGACGTTCGGCCCGGGGAAGAAGACATCGAGCAAGCCTCGATTCGTATTGTCACCCTCTACCAAAATCTCAAAGAGACCATCTTCAAGCAACGTAAACGCCAATGGTGCGGCAGCCGGATTGATGACCGGCGGATCGTTGACGGGGTTGACCGTGATCGTCAGTGTTACTGGCACCGACGAAATCAAGTCGCCCCGCGTCGTGTTGTTCGATAACGATCCGTCCCGGTTCTGATCGCTCAGCACGACCTCAAAGCGGAATACACCAAACACGTTCGCGGCAGGTCTGAATGACAACTGGCCGGTTTGTTCATTGATCGTCGGATAGGTGCTGAAGAAGTCGTCGGCGTCTTCACGAGGGAAGTCCAATGACGTCACGGTAAATTCGACCAACTGCCCCGTATTCACATCGACTTCATCGAAGGCAGTCGTCGACGGGCCCGCGCTGATGTTCGACGCATAGCTGTCGAAACGAATCGCTTGCGAATCTTCTTGGACTGAGATGTTCAGCGTTGCTGCGGTGAATTCAGGACGATCGTTGACCGGAGTCAAGAACAACTCGACGCGATTGGTCGATGTCAACCGCATCGGCACCAAGGCTGACGCCGTTAGATCGAAGGTCTCGCCACCGGCAGGGTTGTCATCGATCACGGTGTACGAGAACGAGTCGACGCCGGCGAACGACGAATTGAAGTCGGTCGGAGGTCGATAGTTCAATCCGATTTGCACGCCACTTGCGTTAAAGACGGGAGTCAAAATACCGCCGCGGTCGGTGGTACGATCCAGAGTTCCTCCGGGCGGTGTGTTCCCGGCGTTCAAGAATGACAGCGTTTGCGAGCCACCCTCGAAGGCGCCCGCTTCGTTCGCTGGACCGACGGTGAAGACGTCCAACAAGCCGACGCGACTGTAACCGACTGCCGGTACACGTCGAAGCGGAATGAAGTAATCCTGGACGACGCCCATCGCTTGCGTGTTGTCTTCGCGAAGCGTGTAGCGAATCGTTGCGTCATCGATCTGGCCATCGCCGTTGTTGTCGACGTTGGCAACCGTGTAGGCATCGTCGGCGTCACGCATGTCCGAACGTGGACTCAAGTTGTTATTGAATCGCGGCGCGTCGTTGACCGGACGAACATTGATCGTGAACGTGGCCAGCGTCGTACGGGGCACGAAACCGACGGTACCGGGCTCGGCATCTTCAGCTTGCACAACAAAGACTGCTGAACCGATCGCGTCGGGCGATGGGAACACGGTCAGTTGTCCCGTCGGTGACAAAATCGGCAAGCGAGTGAACAGGCCAGTCGGAACCGTCGTGGAAGTATTCAACGCGGCCGGGAACGTGAACACGACGTTTTGGCGAGAGTTTTCGTTTTCGTCTCTCGCTGTGACCGACCCAGGCAAAATGTCGGTAGCAAAGTTTGCCACGACAGTGCCCACGTTGTCATCCCGCTCGAGCACATTGATGTTCGACGCGGGGATCGTGAACGTCGGTGCGTCGTTCGCCGGATTCACGACGATGGTAACCGTTGCTCGGGAAGCCGGATCGGCATCCGAGCGAACGCTTGGCAAATTGAATTGGCCGCCACCTTGAGGGTTCGTGGTCAAGCCATTGTCGGCGATGACATAAGTGAACTTCTCATTCGCGGCGAACGGCGTTCGGCCGTTGAAGTCGGGTGGCGAGATCAATCGGCCGGTGGTGAAGATACCGTTGACGAAGTCGAACTCGAACACACCGCCAGCATCGCTCGCCAATGTCAATTGTTGGGCGCCGACACCCGTCAACGTCGATACGTCGATCGTTCCAGCCGATGTCGTGAACGCGACGACGCGCAATCCCGGTGTCTGCTCGGACTCGTTGAACGGTGCTGCCAACGTCGGCGGGAATGTTCCCGGCGCGGCAGGCGTCTCACCTGTTGAACCCAAAATCAGTTGGTCGCGAGTGAACGAGAACGCGGGACTGACGCCCGGATTAGCAGACTCTGTAAACGTCAAAGCACGATCGAACGCGACGGGAATGTCGTTGACGGGTTGAATCGAGATGGTCACGGTACCGTTGATTGATGTCAGCGGAACCAACGGTCGCGTACCCGTCAAATCTTCGTTGATGCCTTGGTCACGAGCCGAATAGGTGAAGATGACATCACCAAAGATATTCGGCGCGGGCGTGAAGACAATCTGACCACCGACAAGTGCAATCGTGCCTTGCGTTCCATCGACCATCACGACCGCGGTCACCGTCAGTCCGGTGTCGTTTTGACTGTTCGGCGCGTTCTCATCGGCGGCTGTTACCGGACCACGCGAATCGTTGAGCAGTAAGAACGCGGGGTTGATCATCAACACTTGATCTTCCGTCGGTGTCGCACCACCGAATGTTTCCCACGCCGTCGTCACGGTTCCCGCAGCCGGGCCGAGCGGACCCACCGAAATCAGATCGGCGACCAATCGAGGCGGGTCGTTCTGAGGCGCGACATCGATGGTGGCCGTCGCGGGCAACGCGCTCAACCCCGTCCCATACACGAATCGGTTGTTGACCAAATCGATCGCGACGCCATTGTCACGAACGACAAACGTGAATCGATCCAGCAACGTCGGCACAGCAGGCGGCGGATTGTTGCGGTTGAGATCTTGGCCGGACAGATATCTCAGTTCGATCAGCGATCCGAATTGGTCGAACAGTGGGATCGCGGTTCCACGTGCTGTCGTGAAGGACTTACCAGCGGTGACCGTGGTCGCCGAAATTTCGACGCGATCGGGACTGGTCGCGCCGTTGCGAACGCCCGCGCCAACCGCAACACCTCGTGTTCGCAGATCGGCATCAATCGCAACCGCCAAGCTGGCCGCTGCCGACGCTCGCGCCGCAGTCGAGGTTGGATTCGCAAAATTCAATATCCGTACCGGGATGTTGCCCGTCGACGCGGTAGCCCCGGTTGCGACGAACTCAAATGTCTTGGACTGACCCGCAACGGTCAGCGTGACCGTGTTTCCGATCGGCGGATTGGGTACCGCCGTGGTCGGCGCGGCGGTCGGCGTCGGAACCGAGATCAAGTCGATGATTTGTCCACCCGTGCTGCTGGTGATCGTGAACACAGCAGGCGCGTTCGACGAAGCAGCGACGGTTGGCGGAGTCGACGATAAACCGATCGAATCGCTAGTTGCGATAGCCGATAGCGTCGGTGTGCCCGACGCGAATCGCGCTTGAATCGCAGTCGCCAACCGAGTTGCGATCAACGCCGTTGTCTCACCAACAACCAATTGCACGGGAGTCGTGCCAGCTTGCGCAACGCCACCGACCGGAACCAACTCGAACGTCGCGGTGATGCCGCCGAATGCGAGCGAGAAAACGTCGCCGGCCGTTGGGCTGGTCACACGCAGACTCAATGCCGAACCGGCGGTCGTGAACACGACGCTTCCGGGCGTCGATGCCGCGTTCCCCGCGTTGATCAATGTGCTGCCGGAACCTTGGACGCCGACCACTCTGAGCGACGCCAACTGATTCGCCTCGTTCAAGAACGAGTCGTTGGTCGGATTGCCCGAACCACCGACTGGCGGCGTGTACCGTGGATCGGCGTCGGGGATGGCTCCCACCAGCAACTGATTGGCGGTGATGGTCTGCGGCAAGTCTTCGAGCGAGGTGAACGCTCGATCGCTACCAGCGGGCGCGTCATTCACAGGCGCGACGCTGATCGTTACGGTCGCAAACGAAGTCAGCGAAATTGCGGTGGCACTTTCGTTCGGTTGAGTGCTCAATCGATACGTGAAAGTATCAACGCCGCTGAAGTCTGGATTCGGTTGATAGACGAAGTGACCATTGGTTGCATTCAAGCTGACCAAAGTACCGTTCTTGGGCAACTCGCCCGCGATGTACTGAACCGGCAAGAATCGAGGCGGCGCTGGCGGAATCATGTCGCCGTTACTGACCGATGTCAGTCCCTGCGCGACCGTATCCAATCGTTGGTCTTCCACGATTCCATAGCTATCGTCATCGGGAATCGGCAACGCGACCGAGATGACTTGTACTTGGTAATCCTCGACTTCGCCGCCGATCGCGACACCGGTCGGCAACAGGTTGCCCGACTCGCTTATCCGAACTCGCATCCACGTGTCGCCGTCGAGCGCGTCGCTGGGCGTGAAGACCGTGATCGTGTTGAACGATCCCGTTACGTCATCACCGCTGACGGGGAAGTTCGCCAGCACTTGTTCATCGCTCTCGAACGTACCGCTCTGGTCGAAGTCGATCCAAACGTGCAGCAGTCCGGCGCCGAAGACTTTGACGTCGATGTTGGTTCCGGCAGGGTCAAGCGGGTTCAAGAAACCGAGGGCGTCCTCGGGACGAACATTCGTCGGATCCGTACCACGCTGGGTAAAGACGCTGTAGGTGGTTCCGTTGGCAATCAATTGACCTTGCAGCACGCCGTCTTCGTCATCGATCGCGTTGATCGTGAACGACTCCGCCGCATTCTTAGCGATCAGCAAACCGTCGTCGGTTTGCGGGACGGCCGCGCGGATCGCGGCAACCAAATTCGTGGTGACATCGGCGATCGAATCCGTCGTGCTGAAAGTGACCCCGATGTTTGACCCCGTCGGATTGGCGTTGAGTTCAAGAAGCTCGAACGTGTAAGCGGTACCATCGACGGTGATGGTTAGTGTCTCGCCGCCAAGTGGCATCGCGGTGACCACCGTCAACACGGTGTCAGGAATGCTCAACGAATCGACCGTAAAGATCACCGGCTGTCCACCAACGGATCCCGGTGCTATCGAAACGAGCAACGGAGTATCGTCTTGGTCGACGGGCTGACCGTCGTCTTCGCTGTCGATGAAATCGCCCAATCGCGGCAAGCCTTGCGGCCCGATCGTGTGACGCGCACCGTTGTTGGCGACCAACGTGCTATAGGTATTGGGAGCATCGCCGAAGTCGAAAACAACATCGGGCATGATGATCGTGAAGCGTGTTTCGTCGTTGGTGCGCGTCTCGGCGACGGGGTTGCCCGCCAAGTCCGTGATCGCAGGCGTCAATACGCCAATGGTCGTGATCGCGCCGCCATTTCGGCGTCCTTGCAGCGAAGCAGCGCCGGCGATCAAGATCGTACCGCCACCCGCTTCGAAGGTGGAAACATTGACCGGTGCCGCTTCGATCGCGCCCTGCAATGTCGCCGCGATGGATGTTCGAGGACTCGTCGGCAGATAATTCACGCGAATCGCTCCGCCGCTGATGCCGCCAGGGATCAAGCCCGCGGTCCCGGCGGTGACGCTAGTCGTTGCACCGGAGACGGACGACGAAGGTTCACCGATGAAGATCGTTGCACCGCTGGACGTGGCCATCAATTCGCCGGGGAATGATGCCGCGATCGCTGCGGCCGACTTCGTCGCGATCCCATTGACCAAATCAGTCGGGTTCAGAACGACCAAACGATCGGGACTGACCAAGGCTGGATTGGTCGTGTAACGGAATGTTTGCGTGCTTCCACCGCTGGTCACTGTGAAGGTGCGATTGTCGATCGACGCGCCGGTTTGAGCAGGCGGTACGGTCAACGACAGCGGTCCTGTCACGCCGGGCTGTCCCGACTGGGCCAACGAACTGGTCGTGACATCGATCACGTCGCCAACTCGACCACCGAGTACGGCGGTTCCGGTTGGCAGTGCGACTGCGGCATCCAATCCCAGCGGTTGCGAACGAACCGCATTGACAATTGCCTGGCCGATCTGTGCGGGAGTGCTTTGACGGGTGAAGTTGATCGCGACGTTCGTCGAAGTGCCCAGCGATCCGTTGCTGTCGAACTCGAACGTTACCGCTTGGGTGCCGCTTGCGTAAATGAATGTTTGGCCATCGGCGATGCCACCGGCTTGACCCGAAACGCTTAGCCCCGTGCTGGTCGAAGACACGACGTGACCGGTCAACGTGCCCAACTGAATTCGATCACCACCCACGGCAACCGGCGATAGATTTAAGAACTGGCTAACGGTTTGACCCGCGCCACCCGGCGCTGGCAAGTTGAACGATGCCAAGATCGCGTCGCGAACTTGCGTCAACGTGCTCGCCGTCGATAGTTCAACGGGAACACGTCCACCGGTCGTCGATCCGACCAAGTTAAACTCGAAGGTCAACGAGTTTCCGCTCGGTGCGGTAACAACAAATGTTTCGCGATCGGCAAACGCATTGTTCGCACCATTGACGGTCAACAAGCTGGTTTGCGGAACGGTCACCGCGTAACCGCTCTCGAACTCAAACACCGAACGGTTGCCCGCGGCATCGGCGACGATCACCTGATCGCCGTCAACGATCTCGCTGCCCGACGGTGCTTGATAGGCAATCCGAGTTTGATTGTTGAGCGTGATTTCATAAACGGCGTCTTGACGAAAGAGTCCGGCGAGCGGAGTCAAGCGAATCAAACGACTGTTATCGCTGTAACCAAAGGTGTAATCGACGCCCGGTACCAACCGCTGTCCGTTCTCGGTCAATAGCACGCTTTCTTGCGTGATAGTTCTCGCATCGGGGCCGGATCCTGATGGATCCGTCAACTGAATTTCAAAGAATTCAACGCTTCCTTGGGTCAATCGAACGAACGATTCCGAAGGATCGATATCACCACCGGCAACGCTGCCGCCCGCAGTCGAGACGAAGTCCAATGGCGAAATCAAAGACGCTTTCGGACGCACGAAATCGGCGCGGTCGATAGCACCACGATCGATGAACACGTTCGACCCGACGCCGCCCGGTGTCGCTACGGTAGGATCATCGAAGCGAGGAATTCCGTACGCATCAAACGCAGGCGCGATGATCGGCGACGACGCGATCCCGACCGGCTGTTTGACCGTGTTGACGAAGTTGGATCGGTCATTCAACGAGGCAAACGAACTGTCAATGACAGCCGAACCAGACGCCGGAATGTAAATTCCGTTGGCAGCGTCCTGGAACAACCGCACGCCAACGGGAATCACAAAATCCGTTCCTGAAATTGGCACCGTTGTATTGGTGGTGTTGGCTTGGAAAGCGTTGCCGCCTTCGACCGTCGCGTTGCTGTTGGCGGCGATGTTCAATCCGGTGGTAAATCGGGTAACGATATTGTTGAAGACCGTCGGCGCTGCGCCGCCGGAAATCGTGACACCGTTGCCGGTTCCAACGCCCACAATCGTGTTGTTGATGATGCGTCCGAACGGAACCGGCGCCGGCGAATCGCCACCTGGCGCGATCTCGCCTGAGAACACAACGCCGTTTCGACCGGCGGTCGCGGGATCGGCAATGATCACGTTGTTGGTGATGACGGTTCCGGGCAACAGCCGATCCGTGTTAGGGTTCCGTAGCGTAGCGGCAGCGCCGGCGCGACGATCCAGCGGTGTGCTGGAGAAATTCGCATCGTCATCGACGTTCAGCCCCGCTGGATCAGCCGTCGCACGGATACCGATATTACCGAAACTTCGGATGAAGTTGGATTCGATGATCAATTGACCTTGATCGCGGAATCGATTTTCGTCACCGAAGTCGAAGTGGTAGTCGGCCATCACAACGTCACGGGTCACAAAACCGCTGGGCCGAATCGTCAGTTGATACTCGCCATAACCGGTCGACGCCGCAGCGATGCGGACATAGTAGTATCCGGCCACCGGTGCGATGAAACCGTTGATCGAACCACCATTGTTTGCTTCGCCTGGTGATCGCAGGACCTGTGTCGTCGGCACCAAAGTTGGAATGCCGTTGACATCTCGATAGATTTGCAACGAGGGGTTCGTGAATGGCACACCCTTGGACCAACCAATCGTGTCCAAATCCACGTCGATCGAATCGAGTCGGTTCAAGTAAATCTTGACGATGTCGACATCGTTAAACGGGCTATCCAAGATCAGCACGTTGGCATCGAACGTGGCGACGTGATCGCCGATCTTACCGACGGCGACCAAGGTATCAGTGCGACCGTTCACGTAGTCAGTGACGGTGGCGCGTGCGAACGTGTCGTAGAAGAAATCTTCGATCACTGATTGACCGTCGTGATCGACGATCGGTAGCGAACGAGCCGATTCGCGGCCATAGAATGTTTCTTCGTCAACCAAGTCGACTTTCAAGAAGCGCCCGGAGCTGGGGTTAACTTGGATCGAGCTGCCGAACAGTTCGACACGGTCACCCGTCATCGGCCCGGCATCGCTGCCGTCGCTTCCGCCGGCGCGAATGCCAAGAACATTTCGCGCCGCGGGGCTGTTCACCGCATCGCGAATGTTGCGGGCGATCACGTTTCTCTGGTCCGAATCGGGGCTAAATGCGGCACCGACGCCGACGGCCGTGAACGCGACAGGGACTCGTCCCGTCGTAACATTGTTGTTGCTGTCGAACTCGAACGTGACGGAGCTTGTGCCGTTGCTGATGACGAAGGTATCGCCGTCGATCAAATCAACACCCGATGGCGCAATCAAGGTAACGCCGTCTGCCAATCGATCATTGGTCTCGAACGAACGGCCCAGGCCGAATTGCTCGTTGAGTTCCAAGCGGATCGGATCGTAGTCTTCGGGTACGCCGTAGTCCGACGATGTTCGGATCTCGAGCGTATAGGCACCGACCAAAATTTCGTTCGGGAACTCGGGGACTTGGGTGTCGTTGAACGTGAACGTGCGTTGTTCCGGCAAGACGCTGAAGTTTCGATTCACCGGCGAGTTGTAAACCGCCTCACCACGCTCGGCGAAACCGATCACGATGTCGTCAAGATAGACGCCTTCGACGTTATTATTCGAAGCCGGGCGCGTGTTGATACGTGCCGTCGAAATCGAGTCACTCGACGCGGCGCCGAATTCATCACCCGGCAAGAATTGACTGAATCCGACCGATGTCGCTGTATTGCCGCCGACAAACTGGTTGTAGAGCCGGATGCGGTTGGTTCCATATTCTGGATAGTTGGCGATCGTCGCGGTGGTGATTCCCGTTGTCAAATCCACGTTACCAATGCCGTTTGCGAGCCCTTGTCGGATCGCGTTGCGAACCTGCTGGGACGTCATCGAATTGTTGTAATAGATCGGAACGGCGCCGGAAGGCAAATCTTGAACGGCGGTTGGCGCGCCAAAGCCCGCGGGCGTCAGCGTGAACGAGTTCGCTTCGGGCGCCGTGACTCGATTGCCGACCGCGGTCGCCAACAATGTCGGTGCTAGCGTTTGCAAACGCAAAGCAATGTTGCGAGCGATATCGGAAGCCAAATCAGTCGGCGCGATGTTGATGTCGGTTGGCGCGATCGCCGCGCCGGTCGTCAAACGCAGCGTCGTATTGACGCCGGTGGCACTGGTGAAGCGGACCAATTGACCGTCGACGATCGTCGTCGGGTCGGGCACATTGACCGCCGCGCCGCGAACGAACTCGAATTGCTCGAAACCAAAGTCCACGCTGTTGAACAGGCTGAAGCCGGTGCCGGAAACGATATCCGTTCCGGCGGGAGCTTGAATCTCGGTAAGGTATCCCGTCGAAACGAACTGGGAGTGCATGCCGCCGGCGGTCGAAAAATCGAACCGAATTTGAACATTCTTATTACCCGCCAACGGTGACAGATCAACGCGGGCTTGACGCCACTGATTCGTGTTATCGAACGCCTCTTGAATCGGTGAACCGCCGTTGAGTGCGACATAGTCATACTCATCCGATGTCGGCACATTGCTGAAGCTGCGGTAGGTACTGTTGGTCGTCATCAATCGCCACTGGCCATCGTCGCCGGCGGCAAACACGCGGAAAGAATCGACCTGTTGATTATTGATGCCGTTGCTTGGTGGATCGTAGTCTCGACCGTCTTCGGTTTCCAAGAAGTAGGTGAAGTACAGCGTCGGTTTGTCGCCGATGTTGTAATTCTGCAAGTCAACCGGACGGCTGACGACGCTGCCGTGTGCGCCGCCGGGATTGAGTGTTCCATTGGCAACAGTTCCGCCGTCGATCGAATTGTTCGCGGCGTTACCGTCGACTTCAACGCCGAAATACAAACTCGATCCACCGACCGTGCGAATGCGAGACTGATTATGGGCCACAAATATGCCGTGGTCTTCGTCGAACGAAGCTCCACGATCAGCCGTTTGATGAAACAGGTTTTCTTCGCGAATGCTGAACGCTAAGCCGGTCGGCGACACGTTGAGCGGACTGCCAAAGGTGTCACGCAACTCGATCGCATAATTGCCGTCGTAAAGCACGTATGCCGGCACGATCGCATTGGTGACTGGATCGATCCGCATCGTGTACAGCCAACCATCGGCGGTCGTCGCGAACAGAACCTGCGCGTAAGGACCAAGTCCGGCGGTGCCCACTCGTTCGGTGATGCGAGGTCCGAGCGTGAGGCTGGTGAACTCGACGAAGCCGTTGAATGTTGACGTGAAGTCATCCGGATCGGGCGGCACCAACCCGCGATTGGTGGCGTTGATCACATCGCTGTAGCTATTGGTCGGATCAGCATCGACGTCAACGCTCCGCGTGCTCAACGGATTGAACGTGTACACGTAACCCTGATCGGTGACGGCGTAGACGAAATTGGCGCGTTGGGTTGGGTCCATCGCGATGCCCGTGATCGTACCGCCGTCGACCAAGGCGCCGGTCGGGTCGGCAGGTGAATCCGGGAACTGTCCCGTATCGACGATACCCAATTCGTCTTTATTGGCCCCGGCGCCAAACGAATCATTGAACGGCGTATTGGCAGGATAGTTGCGATCGGCGTTCGCGTTTGCGTTGCCGTTGTTGTTGGTCGCGGCGCCGGTGTTGGCCTCGACACTGTAAAGAATGTTTCGACGCAGCGCAAATGGTACTTCGGTGTTGCCGAACGGGTTGTCGGCGTCTTCGCGATTGCCCACGACGAACGCGCGTTCGCCGCCAGGAATCGTCGGATTATTGCTGGGGATTGCCGACGTGTTGGTGGACGGAAGGAAGGCCAGCGCATTGACCAGAAACTGCAAGTTGGCGTCGACGGCGACGCCGTTGTTGTTCTGGTTATTGGTACGCAGATCGAGTCCATCGTCGCCGGCGCCGTTGGCGGCGGCATTGACCGAACTGATGTTCAAGAAATTGCCCGTGTTGCCGTTGGTTTGGTTTCCGTTTGCAGGACCCAAGCTGTACGCGAACAGTTCACCGTCGCGGCGAATTGCCAAGTCACCGACGGGTTGCCCGAACTGACCGATCGTACGTTCCAGTTGCCCCGTGAATGGATCCAACGAAATGACCGTCGTGTTGTTGTTGCCGGACAGACCGCCATCGAGTGTCAAGAACAATCGAACGTCTTCGAGCTTGTAAGGAACGAGCGATGTCGCATCGAACAACGGAGCGACTGTCGGTAACTCGGCCGCCGTGTTCAGAATCACGGTGTCGACGGAAGCGAACGAGGAATTGACGCCCAGCGAAACCGAATCGAAACCTTCTTCGCCGATGCGTCGAACTGAATCGATCGGCAGGATGCGAACATCAGTGCCAACCGGGTTGTTCAGGAACAACTGATTGAGCGTCGATGGGATCATCTGAGCGCTGCTGACGACGACGTAGTACGTGCCTTGTTGCAACTCGACCGGTCCGATGTAAGCGTCCAACGTGCCAGACGACCCGGCATTCAAATTCGTAACGTCGTTGCCTTCGGTCGGTCGGCCTTGGTCATCCGCGATGTTCGAATCGCGGCTGTGCAGAATCAATTGGCCGCCAGCGGTGTAGACAGCGATCGACGTGTTGGCGCGACCGAGTTGGTCGGCGTAATCAATGTCAAACGTCGTCGAGACGAAACGGTTCTCGCCGATGATGTCGGGTTCTTGCAGGTTAGCGAACAAGTCGACGCGATACACGTCAAGATCTTGTTCGGAGAACAATGCGAAATTCGCATCACTGGGCAACACGTTGTTTCCCAATGCGCCGCTGACCCGAAGCGCACCGCGATCCGATGCGCTGAGCGCACCCAAGGGATCGGCGACTCCGTTGGCGAACGAGTTGGTACCTTCACCGGCGTTGAAGGCGGCGCCGGAATCGTTGAGATCCAAACCGGATTCGGTCAACTCTTCGGCATGTTCAGCCGCCAACGGCGAATGGGACGGAGCCGATGGAACATCGATCGCGTTGAAGGCGTAACGAATATCGGCCAAGCGAATCGTGCTGCCCGCGACCTCGTCCGTTTCGCGCAATCGGATCGACAACTGATATTGGCCTGACGAAAGACCCGCGCCGACCAACGATGTCGTGGTCAAACGCGACGCGAAATCGCCAGGACGCAAATTGCTGCTGCGGACGCGGACGTAGTAGACGTTGTCAGGATTGGCACTGTTGCCCGGCAGGATGACTCGCATACCGGCGTCGAGCGAATTCGGATTTTCGACAACGGTCTCTCCTGTTTTGAACAGCGGCAATACACGGTTGGTACCGATGTTGTTGACCAGCCCGTTGGGCCCCGTCGGAGTGACCGATTCGCTCACCGAACTATTGCTCAGCGCCAAGATGTTGCCGTTGACATCGATCAGCTCGACGACCGTATCCAAACCGAAATCGGTGTCATCAATATCGAGATAGACTTCTGTTCCGCCGTTGGCTCTGAACGTGTAGACATCGATATCACCGTTGGTGCTCAGCGAACCACGAACATTGAAACCGAGTCGACGGTTCTCGTCCGATGATTTTTCGTCCTTGGCCAACAATCCCAAGATCTGCGCGTTGCTGGGAATCGCGTTGATGCCGGACGATGTTCCGACCGCTCGTTCGGCTTCGGGAATGAACGCGACGTTGCGATCGTTCGATCCGGGCTGAATGACCAATCCATACCAATCGACTGTCGCCGGGTTGTTCGCGTTGTCGGTGTTGGTTTGCGGAAGCCCGCTGGGGGTGAATCCGGCGCCGACCGAATCGTCCGACAGGCTGGTCAGAATGACCGGGAATCCGGGCTGACCGATGATCTGCAACGTGCCGCCGATCGCATCAACGACATCGGTGCGAAGCTTGTTGGCTCGCAGCGATCCGTTGTTCTGCAGCTTGACGACGAGACTTTGATTCGGATCGCTCTTGAGTCGCAGCCCGCCGCGCTGATGATAGTTCCAAGTCTGAACACTTTCTTGAACGACGTGAACGATGTCGGTATCGTCCCAAACGCTTTCCGTCGTCAGCACTTCGTTGCGAATGAACAGTCCATTGATCGCGTTGTTGTCGAGCTTGTTCGCGGTGATCAATGGACCTTGGTTGTCTCCGTCCGTCATGAACAGATCGATCACACCGGTGCCGCGTCCGTGATCGCGAACCGACAAGTAATTCAATGCGTCAGGGTTGATGCTGATCGCGACGCCTTGGTTGTCGAAGATTGTGTTGTCAACGAGAACCGGCTGCGCACCCCGAACAAAGATCGTTGCGGAACCGTTGAAACCGATTCCGTCGCGAATGTCGAAGCTTCCGTTGCTGCCGCTGGCGTTGTTGGAAAAGGTCGAGTGTGCGACGCGAACGTCCGCCTGCAGAATTTCAACGGGATTGAAGAACGCCAAATTTCCGGACGTCGCGCTGTCACCACCGGCGTAGGCGATCGTCGCGTAGTCGATCGAGGCGCTGCTGCCTTGGCGGAACACCAATCCGGACCAATCGCCAGGCGTCGGAGTGCCGGCGGCACCGTCGTTGTTGGTATCAAACGTGCCGCCGGCGCCGAATCGATCATCCAATCGGCTCGTGAAGACGACGGGCTTGCCGTCGACACCTTCGGCATAGAAATCGGCGCCGAACGTCGCTTCGATTCGCGCGCTATCCAACTTCACAACGAGTCCTGGATCGACGCTCAGTCGCGCATTCGTGCGTGGCAGCAGTCGTGTGTTGGTCGCGGTGGCCAACGCGACGCTCGATAGCAGCCCGCCTCGGCTGGATCCGTTGTCGGTGTAGGATCCCGTTGCCCGGTCCAGCGAAGCGACCAGCACGTAGTCACCTGTCGGAGTCAATCGGTACAGTCGTCGACCGGCGAATTGAGACGGTGCGGCTGGCAAGTTCGTCAGCGTCACGGCGCGGCTGGTGGTGACGTTGACGGTTCGAGTGGCGGCCGACGACAACGACTCGAAGCCATCGGTGGTGACAAACGTGATTCGATAGTCCAGCGTGTCGCCGCTGTTGAGTGTTCCGACATTCGTACCGGGCGTGGGCGTGACGTTCACGGCGACCACATCGGGTCGCGATTCCAACAACAGCGGTCCGCCGGGTTCGCCCTGCAAGACCAACACTTCGCTGAGCGTGTGAACGATATCGAGGTCGTCGAAACGACCGCTAACGGTTTGCGGTTCGCGCTGTCCAACAGCCGGCGTCAACACGCGCACGAACAATCCGTTGATCGAGTTGTTGACCAATGTGTTGCCGCGGATGAATGGACCGACACGGTCGTAGTCGCTGGCGAAGGTGGTTCCGAATCGAGCCAGCGATGCTTGTTGGTACAGCGGCGCGGCAAAATTCGTTTCGGCAAAACTGTTGGGGTCGGCGCTGACCGCTGCTTCCCGCGCGAAGCTGATTTGGTTGTAGATCAATGTCGGACGTGCTTCCAACATTTGCAGCGGAGTCACCGACGGATCGGTTAGTTGAACGCTGCCCCCGCCGTATCGAATGTCGGCGTGCGAAACGTAGTCCAAGAAAATGCCTTCGGTTTCCCAAACGGCTCGGCCTTCGGAGTAATCGAAGTCATTGCGGAACTCGATCCCCGCCCAGTCACCGGGCGTCGGAGTCGTTGCCTGCGGGTTCGTGTCGAGCCCCAACAGGACTCCGGCGCGTCGTTCTTCGCGATAGCTGGTGATATCGACCGTTCCGTCGATCGCGACACCGTTCTGATCGATGATCACCGGTGCGCCGAGGACTTGAAGGGCCGCGAGCGAACGATCTTGGTCGACCGTTTCGCTACCGACGCTGATCTTGGCATTGCTCAACTTCAGGATCGACCCGGCGTCGATCATCACGGTCACGCCCTTGGGGACTTCCAAAGTCTTACCGTCCGCCAGGATCGCGCCGCTGCTGGCTGTACCGATCTCGTAGGCTCGGTTATCGAAAGTTGTATCGATGCGATTGTCCGCACCACCGTTTGGCAACAGTCGAACGATATCGCCCGGTCGCGCTTGAGCGAGCGCGAACTGGATCGTTTGGAAAGGCGCCGTCACAGTACCATTGGCAACGGCGTTGAACCCGTCGCGAGCTTGAACGAACAGCGTGCGAGGCTCGTTCGCCAGCGCCGCGGTCTTCGTCTTGGCAACGCGGAACCAGAAATTGAAATCGCCGCCCTGTTGACCATCCGAATCGCCGTCCAATCGTGACTTGTTGGTGTCCACGATCGTGTTGACTTCGGTGCTCTCGAAACTGATGCGAACGTCGTAGCGACCTTGCGAAAGTCCGCCACCACCGCTGCCGGCAATATCCGGGTTGTAGTCGCTGTTGCCCTTCGCGGTCACACCCAAGATGTACGTTGCCGCGGCGCCGCCCGAATCCGGTGTGACGTCAACGCCGATGAACGAATCGTTCCCGTAGAAGTCTGCGTTGCGAGCGACAATGTCGAACTTGCCGGTCGTCACGTTCAGCTTCCATAGTTTCAATTCAGTATCGAGCAAGCTCGTATCGAGCAATCGTTCGGCGAATGACTCGATCGAAATACGACCCGTCTTGGTTACGGTGAAGCGATACAAGTCGGCATCTTTGATTTCCGGACGATGCAGGGCTTGTCCCGGAATGATGTCGCTGGTGCTTAGGAAATCCGGTTCGATGCTGAAGTCAGGCGCGGTCCCCGTGACCGGGAAGGTCGTTGCGTCGTAGAGCGGCCCGAACGAACCGCTGGCGACACCCGGCACGAGATCAAACGTGTTGCCGATGCCCAACAGCGAACCGACGCCGCGCAGTGCTTCAACAAACCAACTCGGTCGTGCATCGGGGCTAAGACCATATCCGTCAAACCAGTTCTCGCCGGCGTCAAGCACGAGCACGCCCTTGCTGGGGTCTTGATCGTTGACGCGGAACTCTTGGAACGGCAATCCGGGTCCGGTCGTGGCGGTTTCGACCAGTGCGCGAAGGTCACCGGTGACAATTTGAAGGCCCTGGTCCTCGGTCTCGATGAATTGCACACCGAGGGACTGCGAGTACAGCGACAAAATTTCACGAGCGCGCTGACGCTGTGCCGGGGTGATCGCGTTCTCGAGCGGCAGATCGGCGGCGTCGGTACCGTACAGGTCGGCGAAGTTATAGAAGTAAACATCGATCCCGTCATTGGTGTCGGCGCGACCCGTCACTTGCGGATCACGTCGGTCGTCGCGCACACCGGGCGCATCCAGACCGGGCCAGCGGATCGTGTTTCCGATGGGCGATTGAACATTGCCATTGATCGTGATGCTCTGGTCACCGGATGACCCGAACGCAACGCCCAGATTCTGCGCGCCGGTGAACGTATCACCCGCGTCCGTCGTCAGGTCCGCCATATTGGGTGGCAGTGTTTGAGGCAACGATTGCGACGACCCGACGCGCAAGCGGAACGTGCCAGCGCCATTGGCGCCGGCGAAGTCTGCCAAGTCCATGTCAAACTTCAACGTCGCCCGGTTGAGCGCCGATTCATACGTCACGGTCATCGGTTGATGAACGATGTCGTCGCCGGTCTCGACCGTATCGTTGGTAAAGTACAGCTTATAGAAAACGGGATTGACCACCGACGGATCGCTCAGCGAACCGGTTGTCGTGATCGACGCGATGGTTCGGTTGCCGAGCGGATCATCGTTGAAGTAGACATGAATCGTATCGCGCAGTTGGCTGCGCGGACTGGTAGCGTAGTCGATCGGTTGAGGCACGACGGCAACGACGCGCGGCCCGACCTCGATGTTCAACAAAATGTCTTGGCTTGGCGCCGACACGCTTGCGGTCGTGGTCGGTTGGAAGATATCTCCATCGACGTTACGTAGGGCCACTAGTCCACTAGACGTATCATCAAATCCGGAAATCGAAATCTTGTATTGATCGTCTGGCAAATCAGACGCAAACCGGGCAATGACGATCTGTGGGCTCTCGCCCAGACCGATGAATCCGGGAGTGATTGCGACTTCGTTTCCTTCGGCAAAGCTGCCGTCACCGCCCGACGCGGTGAAACGAAACGCCGACAACGTCGCCGGATTGATCTGCTGGCCACCATCGAATCGGAACGTGATTTCCCGAGGCGACTCGAACAGCGGATTATTGCCTGCCAAGTCGAACTGGGCGCCTGCGTTGGTCGCCACCGAAATCAACCGAGGGCCGATTCCAGCAGCCAATAGTTCTCGCTTTTCCAGCGTCTCGTGGTTGAGGCCTCGTGACGAAGTTGAAGGGGAAGAAGACGCTCGGCGGCGAAGATTTCTTCGTTTGGTCATGTGTGACCTGGCCTTAAGGGGTAAATCTTGCGGAGGGAAAATAAGATCGAGGGGAAAAATGTCGCTGTCGTCTCGGTCCTTCGAGCATCAAGCCGGGCATCCCGTCCCAGCTTTTTGGTCCGACGTCGGGCGTTAGTCCAGACCGAGTTCGTCCACGTTAAATTCACCCCACAGCGCCGACAACGCTTCGTCGATGCTTTCGGGCTTCGCGGCGGCTTCCGTATCCGATTGGACCGCAAGTACCGCTTGTTCGGCTGTTGACGACGTGATTTCGAATCCACCGGTCAACACCGCATCGACGGGATCGATGACGGCATAATCGTCACGACCATCCGATGTCGAAACAACCGGTTCGATTTGACGAACCGGCAATCCGATCAAGCTCGCCGCTGCGAAACTGCTGGTCACCGACGACGCGGCAAGTCCGCTGGTCGCTTCAGTCGACGAACTCGTCGGCGAAACCAACTCGCCAGCCGAATTGTTGATCTGGCTGAGTCGATTGATGACCTTCAGCGCGTCGCCGGCCGTGATGCGTCCGTCACCGTTGGTGTCATAGAAGTCCGGTGGTGGAGCACCAATGTCGGCGACGGAAACAAAGCTGCCACCTTGCAGCCGACGGTTCAGGAAGTTGATCACTCGCAACGCATCGATCGCCGAAATATTTCCGTCCGCATTCACGTCTTCGCTCAGCGACGTCAGCGGGTTTTGGTAACGCGATTGGTTCAGCGTCAACGTCACCGTAACAGTGTTGCTGAAGCGACCCGTCGCGTCGGAAACTCGGTACGTGAAGCTATCGGTATCACCGACGACACCCGTTTGACTGTCGTAGATGAAGGTGCCGTTGGCATTGAGTTGCAACGTACCGCGGGTCGGCCCAACGACTGAGTCCAGATCGATGGAAATCGCATCACCGTCCGCGTCGACATCGTTTCGCAACAGACCAGCCGAAGGGCTGACAATTTGCAAACGCGATCCGACCGGGACGTTGTAACCATCGGCAACTGCAATCGGGCTGTCCGGAACCGGAGCGACGTTCAACGTGAACGAGTCGCTGACGCGGAACGCGCCGTCGGTCGCGGAAATCTCGATTCGCACGCTCCCGCTTTGGTCCGGCTTGAGCGTGATCCGCATTTGGTTGCCGACGAAAGCGATCGACTGCACCAGCGGATTCTGCGCGATCTGGGCCGCAGTCGGGTTCACCACGCTGCCCAACAGGGCAACGCTGTACGTCAACTGCTCGTTGTCCGGATCGGCAAACACGCCGCCCAAGTCAGCGATGACGACTTGATCTTCCGTGCCCGCAAGCGGGTCCAGCGTACCGATCATGCTGGGTGGATCAGGCGTGTTGTTGACAGTGACGGGGATCTGAGCCGTTACCGATGCAAAGCTGTTATCGGTAGCGGTAACAAAAACCGTCGCAGTGCCGAAACTGAACGGCGGATAGGTCAGTGTCAGAATCGTGCCCGTCAACGATGTCGATACGATCAGCGGATTGCTGGAGCTGACGGTGAACGTCAACGGATCGCTTTCCGGATCGCTGAACCAAGTCGTCAAATCGTAATTGACGGTCTCGGGCTGAGTCTTGCTTTCGTCTCGCGTGATCGTACGCATCGTCGAATCACCGTTGATGCCGATGAACACGGGGCTGTTGTTCACGCCACCGACGTTGACCGATACCGTTCCCGTCGCGATCGCGCCCAAGTTGTCCATCACTTGGTACTGGAAGTTATCGACGCCGCTGAACAATCCTCGCGGCACGTAACGGAGGTTCGCACCTTGCAACGTGACGCTGCCGCCGTTGGACGTCGTGATCGGAAACTGAGTCGCGACCAATGACACCGTTTGTCCGGCGGCGATTTCGTCATCAGGTCCCGGTCGGTCGTTATCCAGAATGCCAGGCGCGGCTGGAGTTCCGTTGATCGGAATCAGCAACGCAACATCCTCTTCACCAACGTAGTTGTCCGGCTGAGTTCGCGGAGCGTCGTTGACCGCTTGGAACGTGATCGTCACGGTTCCAAGCTTGGCCGCCGATTGGCTCGACTGACCGGCACCGGGAACATCGGCGACGACATAGTTGAAAGTGTCCGGCGTTGTGCCGTTGTAGTCAGCCGGCGGCGTGTACGTGACGATCGAGCCGTTGGCGCTGATGGCAATGCTGCCGCCGAGCGCACTGAGGTTCGGACCACGCACGCTCGATACCGATTGAATGACCAACGGCTGGCCGGCTTCGTTTGCCGGTCCGGGGATAAAGTTGTTCGCGATCAGACCTGGCAACACCACACCACCAACGGTCGTGTCGGCTGCCGCGAAGGTCTGCACGACATCTTCCATGATCGATCGAGTGACGATCACGTTGGTCGATGTCGCGACGGGCGGATCATTGATCGGCGCGACGTTGATCGTGACCGAAATCGGACGCGAGTTGACCAGTGCGGCGATCGGATTAAGCGATTGCACATCGCTGACGCGGGCCGAGAAATTCACGACGCCGTTGAAGTTGGCGACGGGGTTGAACGTGAATGTTCCATCGCTGCGCAAATCCAACTCGCCCAGCGGATCGCCCGAGGGACTGGTCAGCGTGCGCACGCCAACGTCTTCGCTGAAGATCACGATGTCGTTACCTTCGGCGTCGACGACACCGGTCAGCAAGCCGTTGTCGTTGGTCGAGCTGGTCAGAACGCCGCGAGCATCAAGTGCTTGCAACGGACGATCTTCGTCGACCGTGAACGAACGATTGAACGAGCTGATTTGAGGCGGAGTGCCGGGCAACAACGTCAGCGCGTAGTCTTCGACTTCGCCCGACAAAGCGAGTCCCGTCGGCGTTAAATCGCCTTCACGGGAAACGCGGAAGCGAGCGTAAGTCTGCACCGGTCCGGGCGGAACCGGCGTCGTCGCCGGAACCACGATGCAGAATGTTCGCGTGCTGACACCACCGGTGTCGGCGAAAATGTTCGTCGCGGCATCGACCAGATTGACCGGGCACAACTCGGCACGTCGGGCTGCCAACGTCGCGCTCTCCGACATCGGAATCACTTGCTCACCTGGATCATCCCAGTCACCGTCGGCGTTGAAGTCGATCCAAGCTTCCAAGATGCCGGCGCCAGTGACGCTGACTTCGATCGGCAACGCGACACCACGGTTCAGCACGCCGGCCGGATTGGTGCTGCTGGTGAACACAACACCGTTCTCGTCATCGGCGCTGACCAACACCGTGCCACCTGTCGATGTCACGGAAGCCGGTCGCAATGGACTCTCGCTCAGTGCGGCGCGAATCGCGGCGGCGATCGACGTTGCCGAAGTCGGATCGGTCGGTGTGATCGCGAAGTTGTCTTCGTTGAAGCGACCGTTGAGATCGAATTCGAGCGTCGCGCTGGCAACACCGGTATCGATCGTGATCGTATCGCCGTCGCGACCGAGCGGGAATGTTGACCCGAATGCACCCAGCGGACTGCCGGACGCATCGAGCACAATGATGCTCAGTTGACCGTTCACATTCGTGACGCCGAACAAACTGCCGATGCTCGATCCCGCGATCAGAGTATCGTCGCCATCGGCTCGCACCGAAGGCGATCCGTCCAGGTCCGCATCGACCGACGTACCCAAGAACAGGGTCGAATCGATCACGTGACGCGGTCCATTGTTGACGTTTCGCGTCGGATACCGTCCAGGCACTTGCAACACCGGATCGGGCGCATCGCCGAAGTCCAAACCGACGGTCGGCATCAGAATCGTGAACTGAGTGGTCAGGTCTGGCCGATTGGCCTCCAACGGATTGCCCGCCAAATCGGCCACCGCTGGCAGCGAGTAGTTCGCGATCGGACCGCTGAACGTAACGCCGCCCGTCACGAACAATGTTGATCCACCACGATTCTCGGCCGACAAGGTTGTCAGCGCCGGCGAACCAGGTTGATTGACGCTGTTGATGGCGCGAATCAACGCTTGCTTGACTTCGTTAGCACTGAAAGCAGGCGAAATCCGAACAGGAATCGCACCACCGGGTACACCAACCAAATTCAACGTCGGCGCGGCACTGACGTTGATCACCGTGCCGGGTTGATCGTTGAGCAGTACGCGACCGGTCAGCGTTCCCGTGAGCGGATCACCGGTGCGTTCGGCAACCGCGTTGACTTGCAAACCGTTCTTGTTGTTGTTGATCGCCGCCGCCAAGCTGACCGCGACATCACCAACGGTGCTTCCCGGTTGGAAAGCGATCTGGATATTTCCGGCAGTGGTTCCGCCGCCGCCGACGGCGGCCTCGAATTCAAAGCTGACTTGGATCGTACCTTGGCGGATCGAGAAGACTTCGCCATCGTTGACGATTCCGCGACGTACCGAAGCACCGATCAAACCGGGGATCGGTGTCGTCGGATCGGCGGGATCAGGAATTCCGTCGATGTCGATTCGCGTCGTCGCAATGCGTCCGAGCGAAACGCGACCGATTCCAGTGTTGACGGCCGTGACACCAATGTTCGCTGTGTTGATGGCTGTGACGACACTGTTGGCGACAACATCCACGGTGCTGAACGAGTCGTAGCGAATCACGACATCGGTGACCGCTCGGGCCGGTGTCGTGTCCAAATTGTTCTTGAACTCAAACACGTTGATGGCGCCGTTGTTGTCGGTCAGCGTGAACACGCTTCCCGTGGCGATACCGCCGCCACCAACCAATGGCAGGTTCAACAGCAGCGGCCCGAATACTTCAATCGTTGACGCACCCGCGACCGATGGTGTACCCGTCAGTTGCAACGAGGTTCCCGTCAAGGTGACCAACAATCCGGCTTCACCACCGATGGTCACGAGTCCTCCATCGATCGGACGCACATCGTTGAGAGGAAGTCCCGAGATCGGGGGCAGGGCTTGAATCGCGTTGGCGATTCGTCCGGCCAATTCATCCGCAGTCGTAGCGCGAGTGATGTTGACCGGAACATTGCCGATCGCGCTGACACCGTCGCCACCGGGGATGATGTTTCCGTCGATGTCACGCTCGTCGGTACGATTGATTTCCAATACCGAAGCAGCCGCGCCGTCGTTCGGCGTGATCGTGATCAGATCACCGTCGGTCGGCGTGCGGCTGATGCCAACGAGGCTCAGCGAACCGCGAACCACCGAAGCGGATCCCGTCGAGGGCAGATTCAAGAACACGGACACACCATCGGCCTGAACCGAAGTTCTCAGCCCCAACACAGACGCATTGATCGCATCTCGCATTGCGATCGCGATACCGCCGGCGGTTAGTCCGGTGATGTTGACCAAGACGGCGGTCGGATTGACCGGCGCGCCCGTGTTATCGAACTCGAACGTCACCGCAGCGTTGCCGTTATTGACGATGAACGAGTCGCCGTCCGCCGGCAGCCCCGTTGTCGGCAACATCAGCGCCAAGGTTCGAGCAGCTTGTTGTAGACCGCTGCCGCCGGTGTTGGCGGTGGTTCCAGGTTCGCCGCCGACGACGACTTGATTGCCAATCACCCGCACGTCAACGTCCAATGCGCCGCCGTTGGAGATTTGTTGGCTAGCGATGGCATTGCGAATGTTCATCGCGATGCCCGCCAAGAATGTTTCCAACAGAGCTGGATCGGTCGGTGTTAGGCCGGTCGGCAACGCGATCGGAACGCTGCCGGGCAACGTCACCGAATCACGATCGAACTCGAACACGACGATCGGGTTTCGTCCATCGTTGATTCGGAAAATATCGCCGTCGCGAAGTCCACCCGCATTGGTACCGACTTGAGGGACAATCAACGTGATCGTTTCGGGAACGCTCAGTTCGTAACCCGATTCGAACTCGAACGCCAATGTTCCTCCGTTGGTATCGGTGATCAGCAACTGATCGCCGTCATTGACCAAACTCGGATCGGGAGCAACCAAAACGGTTCGGTCTTGATTGTTGAGCGAAATTCGATACGACCGATCGTTCTGGAAGATGCCCGCCAAGGGCGTCAACGTGATGACGTTCTGTGTTTGGTCATAGTTGAACGTGTAGTCGATACCTTCGGTCAACAGCCGTTCGTCTTCAAACAACGTGACGTTGGCACCGGAGGTGCGTAGACCGGCGATCGTCGGCACAACGACCGTGTCATCGTCAACGCCAAGACCGCTGAACGGATCGGACGAGTCGCCTGTGTCTCGCAACTGGATTCGGAATTCGGTGTAAGTACCGCCCGAGAGACGCAGGAATCCATTGGCCGGATCGGTATCGATGCCTTCGGCGTCGTTGTCCATCGGGACATTGATGATCGCGACCGGGCCGACGAAATCGGCCAGCTCGTTCGATCCGCGATCTTTGAACACTTGGCTACCCAAACCACCGGGAGGCGCCACGTTCGGATTGTCAGCACGCAGCACACCGTTGACATCTCGATCGGGAGCCAACAAGTTGCTGACCGGCAAACCGATCGACTGCAACAGACTCGCCAAACGATCGCGTTCGGTCAGCGAGTTGACGGCGCTGTCGATGACAATTGAGTTGCTGGTCGGCAGGAAGTTGCCGCCTTCCGGATTCACGAACAACGGCGCCGTATTGCCCAGCGTGATATTGAAGTCATCGGTACCGCCGTTCACGTTGCTCGGGCCGGGCGTGATGCCGATACTTCCGTTGTTGACGAACGGCTGAGTCATCTGATCGCGGAAAACATTGTTCGCCGTTTCGATGTGCTGGAACACGTTCGCCGTGACAATCGCGATGCCCGGTTTGGGATGCACATCCGCACCGGTACTTGCGAAGCCGCCTGCTTTAGTGATTTCAGAAACGACGCCTTGATGCAAATTCGACAGCACGTTGTTGACGACGGTGCCGCTGCTGCCGCCGGTCAACAGAATGCCGGTCTCAGGCAACAACTGATCGATATTCAAACCACCGGCCGGATCGAGACGCAGACCCGCCGCCGCAGCTTCGGGGCTGATCGTGATCTTGGCCGCTCGTTCAACCAAGACGTACAGTTCCGACACGCCCGACCCGAAAGTCGACGTACCGGCGAAACCGCCCGAACCGACTTGCGCGAGCGTACGGTTGTGGCCGAACGGCGTGAAATCTTGGGTCGACGGGAAGAGTCGCAGTCCTGCTCCGGTACCCTCGACACCGCCCAGCGCCGTCGCTAACACAGCTTGCACGGGTCCCGACAATCCGTCCGGGCCGTTGCCAAATTCATGGTTGGGCAGCGGCGGGTTGGGTAGCGCCGCGTCGCGAATGAATGCGTCACCACTGATTGCAGCGGAGATTGCTTGGACCACGTCGGCAACGCGGAACTGGTTGTTGCCCGCAAGCGGGATGTTGATATTGCCGTTGCCCAGTCGGTAAGCGCCGTTACGCGACGAAAATTCAAACGTCAATGCGTTGGTCGGATTTCCTGCCGCGACCGTTGTTTGCAAATCGGCGATTTGAGTCACGGTAAACGTCGTACCGACCAAGTCGTCGACTTGGATGCCCGTGTTGGGATTGGGGAACCGAGCGTTGCTGCCGTTGTCGACAGAAATCACGAACGATTGTGGAGCGTAGTTTTCGATCGCGATCGTGTAGTTGCCCGTCGGGCTGGTGCTGGCAACTCGACCCGATGTCGACAATGCGTCATACGTTTCGTTGCCTTGCCCCGAGACGCCGATGAAGTAGGTGCCGGTAAGTCGCGCGGTGAAGTCGAAGAACGGATCTTGCGCGTTCACGACCGCCAAATCGAAAGCGGCTGGATCGGCATTGGTTTCCAAGTAATCGGGCGCCGAACCGGATCGATTGAGCAGAACTTCAACACCACTGCTGTCGAACAAACGAAGCGATGTATCGGGACCACCGGCGATGGTGTCGATATCGACTGTCAATCGATCGCCCGCGACCAAATCGACGCGATAGAAATCCACATCCGCCCGCGGGCTGGTCGCTGTCGTCGAATCACCGAAGTTGCCGGCCTTCACGAACGCGCCGGTGTGCACCGCGCCCAAGCGAGTGTCGACGGCTTGGAACAGCAGATCGTTCGGCTCGGTCAATGGATTGCCGCTGAACCGCGATGCTGTTCCGTCGTTGCCGTAGATGGTGTTGTTGACGATCCGGCTGACCGGCTGTGGCGCGTCATGGATCGGCGCCAAACCGGTCAAGTTGAACGGGTTCAAGAATGGAACGGGCGGCGGGTTCAATTGGGCGGACGAGAACAGAATGTTCGTCGCACCCTCGATGTACACCGCGGCATTGTTGGACTGTAATCCGTTGAGCAGCGATCCGATGAAGAAATCATTGAACGCAGAGTCCGCGCCGTACAACGAACTTCCCAATGTTGCTTTCACCAACGGGCTCAAGCCGTTGGTCACCAAAATGCTGCTCTGGATCGCTTCATAAATCGCCAGCATCACCTCGTGACGCGTGTGGGCAATTGCTCGCCCGTTGTAGGGACCACCGTCGTGCCGAATGTAAATCGGCACGTGGCCGTCGGCAAAACCGTTGCCGCCGATCTGTCCGCTGCCGCCAGCGGTCGTTGCGTCGCCACCGATGTCCTCGAACTCGAACACGACTCGCGTATCGGCCGCGTCGATCACCATCAACAACCCGTCGGAAATCAAGTTGCCGAACAAGAATGTTCCAAATACATCCTCCGTTCCAATGCTAAACACGCTCGAATCGATGACGAAGGGACGAATCTCGCCCTCGACTTTGATTCCCGCGAAACCAGCTTGGTCGATTGTGTTGTTGCGAATCACCAAACCGGGAGCCTGACCGCCGACGACTTCGTTGTTGAGCGTGGGCAGATTGCGAACGGCACCGGGGTTGGTCCGACCGACCGGACTGCGGTCCAAAAATGTTCCGGTCGGGTCTTCCGGGTCGGTGCTGCGATTGCTCGGTTCGCTCCAAATGCCGGTCGAACGAACATTGCTAATCTTGTTCGATTCGACGATGACTTGGCTCTGCGCGCGGGGCACGTTCGAGTCGCCTACGCCACGGTTGAAGATGACCGGCAATCGGAACGGTGAACCGGCTGGCGTCAAAGGTTGATTGGCCGGCGGCAGATCACTCGGGCTGCTCAATTCAATGAAATCACCCAGCAATAGTCCCGACACCGCAATTTGATTGTCACCGAAACCGCCGTTGGCCGAGCCAGTTGAATCGGATGCTTGAATACGAATGGTCGACCGAACGACCGACAAATTGATTGCCGTGCGAATCGCGTCGGCGATCTGTGCCTGCGTGCTGGAGGCCGTGTAGGGAATGCGGATGTTTCCGGGCGTGATTCCCGGCGCGGTATCCAGATCAAACTCGAATCGAACCGATCGCACACCGTCGCTCAGTGTGAATGTGTTTCCATCGGCAAGCTGAGCGGCGAACGGCGCGACGATGGTCGCAACTTCACCTTGTCGAGCATTCGTATCGAAGGTCGTATTGAGTTGCAAACCGATCGCGGTCGGTGTCGCATAATCGGTGCCGGGACGAACTTCAAGCTGATACTCACCCGCCTGAGTGTTCGACAAGCCGCTGACGCCGACGTTACCAAGGTCTGCACCGGTGATCAGTTCACCACGCTCGGCGAATCCGACCAAGAAATCGTCCAAGTACAAACCTTCGGCTGGACCGCCAGCGGTTCCCACTTGATAGTTGAAATCGACTTGGATATCCGTGTTGCCGGCAAAAGCCGACAAGTTGACAACGCCTTGACGCCAGATATTACCGATGACGTTGGGCTGGAACGTGAAGCCAGTCACCACAGTACCGGTCGGATTTTCTGCGCTGCGAATGCGAATCGAAACGCTGTCACCGGCGTCCGGCTGATAGAAGTAGTTGAAATACAGTCGTGGCAAATCGCTCGGTCCATAGCCACGCAAATCGAACGTGGTGCTGGTCAAAGTTCCCGCTGGAACGCTACGGTCGAATCGGAACGACTCGTTGTTCGGATTGCCGCCGCTCGACGGATGATCTTCGACCGAGACTTGCAACTGGTACGTACCAGTTCGCGGACGCATCGCTGGCGGCAACGCGAAAATGCCGGTCGCGGCGTCGAAGGTTGTCAGTTCTGGCGAAACAGCAACGAAATAGGTTCCCGCGTTCAAAACGAACTGCAGGTACGGGTCGCTGCTGAATAGCGAACCCGGAAAGTCCGGCTGACTGCCGGCGGCGCCGTTGTTGGCCGAGCTGAATGAATTCAGTCCGCCGGGCACCAGCGTTCCGGTGACGTCGAACAGTTGCAGCTTCAGATCGACGCTGCTGGGGTCCGTCAGCGTCGGGAAACCATCTGGAAGATCATCCGGATCGGGAAGGTTCGGGTTGAATCCATTGTCGATGTCCAAGATCACGATCGAACCATCGACGTCGACGGTGAAGCTGTAGACATCGACGATCTCGTTGATCGTTGTTCCCGATACGGTCGTATGGGGAATGAACTGCGATGTGTTCTGGACCGTGTCACCGATGTTCGGATCGTTCTGCAAACTCCACAGCGGCTCAAGCGTGTCGAGCGACTGCGCGTTCAAGAACGAGTCGTTGTTGCCGCCGGCTTCCGTCTGGTTGCTAGGTGGGAACAAATTCACGTTGCGCGAACCGTTGAAGGTTTGCGTACGTTGGTGCCCCGGATCGGTCGCGCGCTGGGTCGTGACGCTGAACCCAGGCGCCAGAGTTGTGCGATCGATGAACACTCCGTTCTTCGGTGGAAGCGCCGTCGAGCCGCCGATTTCTTCGACGTGATCTTCAAAGATCCGCAGAATCGATTCGATCGGTTCGCGGCGAGCCGAAATTGAATTGAGCGCATCGGCGGTGACGCCATCGCCGACCACGCCGACGTAATACGTTCCCTCGCTCAGCGATACCGGACCGATGAACGGATCGCCCGTCGAGACCGAACCACGCGTCAGCAAATCGATCTCGGTTCGCGAAACCGGTTGAGCCTGATCGTCCAGAATGTTGCTGTCGGTTCCGACGAACACCAACTGCGGCGGCAATGTTCCTGTTTCGCCGTCGGCGTCATAGTAAACAAGCAGCGTCGTATTGGGACGACTGAAACCGTCGGCATAGTCGATGTCAAACACGGTGCTGGTTTGAAGACCAGTCGACAAGTTGCCGCGAACGTCGATTTGATAGAAGTCGATATCGTTGCTGGTCGACAGCGCGCCACCGACGCTCAGCGACTTATCTTCGCTGACCAACAGGTTGCCGATGTACTGCGCTCGATTGCCCGACACACTCGTGCTGGTGGTGATCGAGTTGTTGCTCGCCGTCAGACCGCCAAAGGCAAGGACGCCTTCGTCCTCCTGCGCGTCACCCAACAGCGGCGAACTGCTCGGCAGACCGCGAACGTGGATGCCGTTGTAGGCGTAACGAATGTCGGCGAAACGGACAACGCTACCTGCAAACTCTTGATTTTCTTGCAGTCGAACTTGGAACCGATAGCCGCCGTTGGTGATGCCGCCGGCTTGATCGCCAGGATTGACCGATGCACTTCGCACGCGGAAGAAATAGACGCTGCGTGTTCCCCGATTACCGGGCAACGACAACGACAGACCGGCATCGCGAGGATTCGTCGAACCGAAGTCTTCGTAAAGTCCGCCGACGCCAAATTCCGTGAACGCGTCGGCGCCACCTTGCAGCGACCCGACCGTCGACGCAACCAGCGGTGATACGCTTTGCAGCGGAGTACCGGCGACTTCGTCGAAGCTGTTGTCGCTTCGCGCCAGCACATTGCCGTTGGCATCGAGAATCTCGATCACCGAATCGAGCGTGAAGCTGGTCTTGTCCAAGTCGACCCAGATCCGCGTGCCGGCTTCGGCCGTGAAACTATAAGTATCAACGTCATTGTCGGTGCTGAGGTAACCTTCGACCTCGAATCCCAAACGCAACTGATCGTCGCCGGACAAAATGTTCGGCGCGAGCCCACCGAGAACCTGCGCGTTGGCGACGGTGCCGTTGAGCCCCGGTGCGGCTTCATTGCTGATCGTGCGTTCGAGAATGTAGTCGACGTTACGATCGTTGCTGTACTCGTCGAGCAAGATGCTGCGCCAATCATTCGCCTCCGGCCGCGATCCGAAACTGTCGCCGTTGTTGTCGGTAAACTGACGTCCCTCGGGCGTCAAACCGGCGCCAACCGTGTCGTCGGCGAAACTGGTCAGCACCACCGGTGTTCCCGGCAGACCAACGATTTGAATCGATCCACCGATGCGATCTTCGATGCTCGACAACGTGCCTTGCGCGGAAATGCCGGTGCCCGATGTTGGGCTGAACGCTGTACCAGCGCCGGACAACTTCACCACCAAGCTTTCATCGCTGCGGCTGAGCAAACGAAGTCCACCGGACGAGTGAATGTTGCCGACCGTGACCGAATCAAACAACAAGTGGACGATGTCCGTGTCATCCCAAACGCTTTCGGTTGTGAGCGTGCCGCCGCGAATTTCCAAACCCGTGATCTGACGACTGTTGACATCACCTGTGGGCACATTTTGGTAACGGTTGAGCCGAATCAATGGCCCGTAGTTGTCATCGAGCGTGCTGAATCGATCGATGTCGCCGGTCTGACGTCCCAAGTCGACCAATCGATCGGCGCTCATCGAGTCGCTATCGATGTCGATGATGGTGCCACGGTTATCGACGAACGTATTGCCGACGATGACCGGCTGAGAACCGCGCACGAAGATCGTCGAAGGCGTGATCCCGAGTCGACCGAATCGTCCGACCGGACCTGCACCATCTTGACCGTCTTCGTTGAATTCGAATCGACCGTTGCTAACGCGAGCGTCGGCTTGTTGTAACTCGAGCGCCGCGAAACCTCGGCTCTGACCGCCTTCCAGCAAGCTGACACCGCCGCCGTACGCGACGGTCGCATGATCGAGACTGACGAACGAATTTGGCGCCGCGTAGATGCCCGACCAGTCACCACGGTTGGCAACAACTCGGCCAGTCGCCGAACCATTGTCATTGTTGGTATCGAATGTTCCACCGGATCCGAAACGGTCATCGGCGTAACTGGTGAAGATCACCGGTGCGCTGTTGAGTCCTTCGGCCAGCAATTGGGTTCCCTGGCCGAGTTCCAATCGGGCACCGCGGAACTTCAAAACGGTTCCCGGATCGATCGCCAAAGAAGCGTCCAAGCGACCACGGATACCGACGCGAGTCAGATCCAAGACTCCTTGAGAGATGCCCCCCTGGTCAAGGAAGTTGCTGGCGTTGGCGTCAAGCGTTGCTACCAGAATGTAATTGCCGCTGGCCGAATCGAGTCGATACAAACGGCGTGACACGTAATCTGAATTCGTCGGCACTGGTTGCAAATTGAGCAACTGGATCGACGAACTCGCTGCCCCAACCACCGGCGAAGACGCCGCGCTGGCGAGCGACTCGAAACCGTTGGCGTCGACAAACGTCAAACGATATTGGTAGGTACCCGCCGCCAAATTGCCGCCCGCCAAAGGTGCGAACGCGGTCGATGCCAAGTCGGGTCGAATGCCGTCTTGGATCGAACCACCGGGCGTGCCCGCGACGAGCACGTTTTCGGAGAAGTAGTGAACGACATCGGTATCATCGAATCGTCCCGCCACCGTCAGTTCACGCGGTGCAACGCCCGGCGTCGTCACGACGCGAACGAACAGACCGTTGATGCTGTTTTGAACCAACAGATTGTCATAGATCGATGGTCCGACGCGCGAATAATCGGCCGTGAACGGGCCGGCTTGTTGGAATCGCGGCGCTTGGAAACTGGTTTCCTCGAAACTGTCGGGTGAAGCACTGATCGCCGCATCGGCACTGAAGCTGATTTCATTGAACGTGATCGTCGGACGAAGCTCGAAGATCTGAATCGGGTTGACCAACTGTTGAATCGAATCGATCAACAAATTGCTGCCGCCGCCGTATCGAATTTGCGCGTGATTGACGGTTTGAAGGAAGATACCCTCGTCTTCCAAGTCCGCGCGTCCTTCGCTGCGGTCGAGGTCGCGTTGGAACACCAGTCCGCCCCATTCGCCCGGCGAAGGACTGCGACCCACGATCGCGGTGCTGCTGTCTGCTTGCGAATCGGCCGTGCTGGTAAAGACGACGCTACCGTCGCTGTAACCTGACAAAATCGAATCGGCGTCACCGATCAACGATGTTGCGACAAAACTTCCGGACGGTGAGAGCTGAACCAATCGAGGCGTTCCGAGCACTTGCAAAGCGCCGCCGCTGCGATCTTCCAGCAACGAACTGCTTCCGACACTGATTCGTGCACTACGCAGTTTGATGATCGCGCCGGCGTCGATCATGGTCGTCACGCCGCGCGGGATTTCCAGATTGCGACCGTCGGGCAGAGTCAATCCGCCGGTCGTTGAAACGCCGACTTGATAGCTGAAGTTATCCGCTTCGGTCGCAATGTTGCCGTCTTGCCCACCGTTGCCGACGATCCGCACGATGTCGCCGGCTTGGGCGGCGCCGAACGCATTGGCCACCGCTGAATTGGCGATGTTGTTGAATGGAGCCGAAAGGCTGCCGTCGGAATTGGGACCAGCCGTCTTATCAACGAAAATGTTGCGTCCCAGAACGTCGCCGCCACGGAAATCTGCCGACACGTTGACTGAACGTTCGCCCGTCAGTTCAAGTCGATTGCCGATCTGATTGACGCCGATTTGCGTCGCGCCCACTTGGCTGCGAATCGCTTGCGCAAGCGCCGTCGCCAACAATCCGGCGGGCGTCACCGCGCCCGTCGCGCCGGTGCTGTATCGCACCGCGACGTTGCCCGGACGCGCCGTTCCGCCGTCCGCGACGAACTCGTAAGTGCGTATCGATCCGTTCGCGCCGACGATCCGAATTGTCTGTCCGTTGGTGATGCCCAGGCCGTTGGCGGTGAAATTGATCTGCCGATTTTCGGGACGTGTTTGGAACCAGAAATTCTTGGCACCGCCCGGTGTTCCGTCGCCATCGCCGTCGAGCGCCGTGCCGGGAACACCGGCGCGAGGATTGTCCAAATCGCGCAGAATTTCCGTCTCGTCGACTTGCGGCTCGAACTTCAGTTGCAAGTTGTAATTGCCCTGCGTCAGTCCACCGTAACCGCTGTTCGGAATCGTCGGGTCGTACGTGTCATTGCCGCTCGCCGCGACTCCGACGTAGTAGATCCCGGCGCCGAGCGTCGCGATGATTCGCGAGTCTTCACTGAAGTAGTCATCGTTGCGGCTGATCTGGACCAAACCGCCGCCTCGAAGCGACGCGGTTTGCAACGTGCCTTCGGTGGTGCCGATATTGGTCGTCGGCGAACCGGTTTCAATCGTCGCGCGAAGCAAACTGCTCGCAAACGGACTGGCGTTGATCGCGGCGACGATTTGCGCTGCCGTCACGGTTGGAATCGAGGCGCTCAAGCGGGGAATGTCGACGACAATTCCGTTCGGAATCGGCGTGCCGAAACTGTCACGCTGCTGAGTCACGCGGATCGCGCTATCGGCGCCGACGCGGTCACTGCGGAGGTAGTCGATCGTCGTGTTGTTGCCGAGCTTGCCGGGCAGAAGCGAATCGAATCGAACCGACAATGCGTTGCCGACGCCGAAGTCCGACGTGCCGGTCGCGCCCGTTTCTCTGAACAGTTGAAGCTCAGTATCGAGCGTTCTGGAGTCGGCTAATCGCTCCGCGAATGTTTCCGCCGTCAACACGCCGACGCGATCGGGGTCACCCAGATCAACGACGAAACGATACAAGTCGACATCGATGCTGTCGGGTCGATGCAAATACTGGCCATGCAGAATGTCGTAGTTGCCTGGGAAGACCGGCTCTTGATCCTTCAAGATCGCTTCGGTCGCCGGGTTGATCGTCGCGTTCAAGAACGACGGTGTCAGTGTTAACAGAGTTTGCGGAGTCAAGCCGGGCGCCTGTTCCAGTCCCAACAGCAAGCCGATGCCGGCGGTCGCCTTGCGCAAGAAGTCTTCGCCGTAAGCCGTGTTGAAATCCGTTTGGTTGCTGAACACGATCGCGGAACGGTTGAACGTCGGATCGATCCGCAAGTTGGCGCTGAGCACGGTAAAGTTTTGCAACCGAGTGCCGGGGACTGCGTTGAGACGCGAGATATCGCCAAGGGCGAACGTGATTCCCTGATCGACGGTTTCTCGAAACTGGACGCCGATCGAATCGGCCCACAGATCGAGAGCCTCACGAATTCGCTCCTTCTGGCGTTCGTTGATTTGATTCAGGAAAGACGTGCCGCCGGTACCCGTCGCGAACACTCCCTGGAAGTTGTACGAGATCTCCGTGATACCATCGGTCACGTCGGCGCCGTTGTTGCCGAACGTGCTGTTGATGTACTGGATCAATCCGTTGCCAGCAACTTCCGGCAATTCCAAACGTCCAGGATCGTCGTTGCCGCCGGGCAGTTCGATGTTGAACGATTGTGGCTCGATCGCTTCGCTAAAAATCAGACTCGTCAATTGACCGTTCTGGCCGAAGACGCCGACATTCAGCGCGGTCCCCAGCGTGTCACCAACGGCTCCCGGCGCGACCACTTGCGTCGTCGGCGGCAGAATCAAGTCCACGCGATCATCCACCGCCGTGCCGACTCTCAATCGGAACGAACCGCCGCCCAACGGCACGCCTGGGTTGCCTTGCGCGTCCGGTCCAAGATTGTTGATGTCGGTGACCGGTGATCCGTCGGCGTTCTTGTTGAAGAACAGTCGCGCCGTGAAAGTCGCGGGGTCGTAAACAACTTCGTCGGGGAAGTACAACGAATCGTCCGTCGTGCGAACGGTGTCCTGCGTCAGCAGCAATTGATAGAACCGTGGATTCTCGGCTGATCGCTCGCTCGGCGTTCCCTTGATTTGGAACTGCACGGTCGGGTCGGTCGGTCTGACGAAGACCGTATTCGGATTACCAGCCGTGACGACGGCGCCGAAGTCGGCAAGATTATTAATCGCTGCCGCGATTCCGCTGAACGTGGTTCCGATCGGATAGTTGACCGTCAACGTGTCGGCGACCGAATCGAAAACGGCTGTCGCGCCCGTCGCACCGGCAACGGTATTCAAAACGACCAACGTGTTGTCGAATGAGCGGTCGATGCGACTCGCGGTGACCGTGATCTTCTGGGCACCGATCTGAATGTCGCCGCTGGCCGCGACATCTTCGACGAACAACGGATCCTCATTGAAGTAGACGACAATCTCGTTGCGATTTTGAACCAACGATCCGTCGGCCAAACGCACGACCGGCTGCGGCACGACTGATTCAATCAACGCGCCCAGTCGCAAGTCGAAATTGGTGACCTGAACGCGCTGACCAGCCGTTCGCGGCATGAACAACTCGTTCGCCTGGTTGCGCAATCCCGTGACGCCCAATCCGGCGTCGTCGAACCCGAATACTTCGGCCTTGTACTTATCGTTGGGCAGCGCATCGGCGAAACGCACGACGACTTCGTTGGGCGCGTTGTCACCGAGCGTGATCAAACCCGGATTGATGATGATGTCATCGGTGGTGCCAAGAATTCCATCGTCGCCGGCGCGAGTGACGCGGATGCCATCGAATGTCCCCGTGTTGATGACCTGATTTTCATCGAATCGAAACGTCAACACGCGCGGCGCCGTGTCTCGAATCGATCCGTTGACGATCAAGTCGCCGTCGTTCGGCTGGATGCCGATCAACTGAGGCCCCGCCAGAAGCTGGCGAGATTCCAGCGTTTCGAGCAGGTGCATGCGCCGCTTCTTGCGGGTTTCGGTGGAAGACGCCGAAGTATGGAGTCGCTTACGCGAGGTCATAGACCGAACCTTCATAGGGATGTCGTGTTTGAGCCGAGCAATCCGCTCAGTCAAAAACGACCGCGATGGGAGTTATTAGTAGTTTTGTGCCGAAGCGATGGGACCGTTTGTTTCCACAGACAATCGCTTTGCGGGGATGAGCTCGTTCGAACGATGAGCGCGTCGTCGGACGGGGCGGACCACGGACCCAGATCCGAAACACAGTCGCCGAGTATAGTTACGTGCAAAAAACCCGCAAACAATTGACTGATACCTTCCTCGGAACAGACGTTGGTTTCGTCGAAAAGTCGACTGATCGTAGCGACAATACTGCCCCCGGCAGGAGCCCGATCTTAAAACAACCCGCTGGAGGGGTTTCGAGGGAGCTTGCCAAGAACTGTATCGTCACGTGGCGTTTTTGACGGATTAGGTGGCCGAAAGTTCCCTTTCCTGGCTGCCCGCGTCAACAGATCCAAGGATTTGATGGCATTTTTGACTTCCGCGAGCCGTCGTCGATCAAAAATCGGCATCATCGTCGTCATCGTCACGATCCGGATGCAGCGGATCGTCGGGGTCGAAGAACAGATCCGCCAGCCCCAACGGGACCGCGTCACCCCCGAGCGTTCGTCGCCGACGCTTCGCCAACTGCTCCAAATCGACAGCGTCCTCACCCAAACATTTCTCGAGCGCCTCCTGCCATGCAACATCTCGGGCGATCGGATGGTCCGGATCCTGGATCATTCGCTTCAGCGCGAAACGCAACAGATTGATGCCGTCGCGAGGAGAAAAATCGAGCTTCAGGTGATGCGAATGTTGCAAGAATTCGACCGTCATCGCCAACATTTCGGGCTCGGCAAATGGCAAGTGATACTGCAAGATCGCCATCTCGTCTTGCTTGTTCGGAAATCCGACCTCCAACGTCGGCTGAAGTCGGCTGAGAATGTAGTCGGGGACCTCAAACGTCGACTCGTCCTGGTTCATCGTCACGGCGGCGCGAAAGTCCTTGGACGCCTGGATCGTGATCCCCGCGACGATCGATTCGACCAACCGCCGACCATCGAACAACGGCGCCAACGAGGCCCATGACTTCTCGTTCATCCGGTTGCCTTCGTCCAGCAAACAGATCCCGCCGGTCACCATCGCCGAAACCAACGGCGACGCGTGATAGGCGATCTCGCCACCCTGGGATAACACCGGTGTGATCAACAAATCCTCCGGCCGCGTATCTGACGTGCACTGGTAGATGAAGATCGGACGACCGTGCGCCTGGGCCGCTGCGATCGCGAGCTGTGTCTTGCCGACGCCCGGCGATCCGATCAACCGCGGCGTCAGCGGATAATCGGACTCATCGACCGTGATCCAGCACGCCAACAACTGCATCAACACCTCGTGCTGTCCGATCCATTGGCCGGGAACCGAGTAGGGCTGGGACAGCTTGAGTCGAACGGTATCGATTTTGACGAAACCGCCGTCGATCGGGTACGGCTGATCGGCAGGCGACGGGCGCGGTGATGGGCGTGGTGATGGGCGTGGTGCGGTCATCCGTGAGGACTCATAAAGTGACTTGTCGCTCGGGTCCCCGGAACGGAGACTCCCCACAGCTTAGCAAATTCCACTTTCCTCGCTCAGCGTGGCACAACGACAGCGGCGTTCAAGACGTTTTTTCCGTCTCTCGCGCATGCAAGTCGTCGGCGTAGTGGTCGGCGTCCTTTGCGGCGTTTCCGGCCGCTATTTGCTGCTTTTCTTCTTCGACCGCCGCCAAAATCGCCTTGATGTAGCGGTGGATCGAATGGTCGCCGAAGTGATCGATCTTCCAACGTCGCAGTCCCCGCAAGAAACCCTTCCAACGGTCCCGACGACGTCCGATGTGGCTCAGCTTGCGAATCTTTCCGTCGCGGTTCAAATAAACTTCGCGCCCGCAATGTCGATAGCCCAACAAGTTCGGCGGCACTCGCGTCACGATGTCATTGTTGTTGACGTAACGGAAATGTTTCAGCTTCACGAAGTTGATGTAGCGATGATCGCCGACGCGGGGGCTGCCGTAAGTGAAAAGCTGATCGGGATTGCTGTCGATGTGCGAAAGAAAACACCGCCCAGCACAGATCGTCGCCATCGCCCCGCCGAGCGAATGGCCACAGAACCACAACGGCTGTTCGTTGCTCTGCAGCGCCGTTTCCAACATCGGCCACAAATCGTCGACCTCTTGTTTGAAACCCCGATGCACCTTGCCCGCCGTTTCGGCCAACACGGCAGCCGCGTTGGCATCGGCGCGGATGTCATTCCATTCGTTCGGCTCCGTTCCCCGACACGCGATCACGCAATCATGGTCGTTGCGGAACCGAAATGCTTGGGAACCATCGCGGTCATAAAAATTGACATCGGGAAAACCGACGATCTTGCAAGCTCGCCTTGCTTCGTCTTCGTCGTTGTACGCGATCATCGACAGCTCGGCGAACAACAGCGATTTTTGCAAGAACGTCAAGTCGGCGATCGGCCCCGTCAGCCGAATATGAATCTCGAGCGGACGTTCGCCCGGGTCCTGGACCGAATCAATCGCACCAATCGCATCTTCTAACATCGCAAATCCTCCGTTCTCTTCACGCTCAGTTCTCCCTTGATCGACGCGCCCATTGTAGAACAATTGTCCCAATCATTTGAGCAGCATTCCAGGTGCGATTTCCCAAACGATTGGGACAATCGTTCTACTTTTGAGTCGAAGTTTCCTGCCGCGCTGGATTGACTGCATTGGCTTTTTGGTCGGAATCGGATTGGATCAGCGCTTCGGCTTCCTGAACGAAAAGTCGAAGTTCGGAGTCGGTGTCCCAAGGCGGTTGCTGGCTGCCCTTTCGAACCCGTTGCAATTGGTCTCTGGCAATGTCGACGTTTCCAAGTCGCTGGTTGGTCATGGCCAAAAACACCAAATCTACGATGGAAGACTGGCCCGACGACTTGGTGGTAATCGCATACGATCGCGAAAGTGTTTCGAATGCAGACTTGTTATCTCCTAACCTGAATTGAGCGACGCCGAGCGTGTTCAGGTAGGCACCATTCGCGGGATCGAGTCTCACGACACGTTGAATTTGTCGCAAAGCGTTTTCGTAGTCCTTGTCCTTTGCATCCGGCTCTCGAACAGTAAGCCATAGCTGGTCATTGGTTTTGAAGAGATAAAACTTTTCTAAATTTGCATCACTTGCGGACTGGTTGAGCCAATCTCGTTTTGACTTCGCTTTGAACGCGCGAAATGATTTCTCGGCGGTCGTGTGTTTGAACCACAAATCGATGAGCAAGACTTGATCGCCGGAGGGAATGACCTGCCAACGTCCATTGGAAGATTTGTTTTGAGGCGATTCCGCAACGGTCCAATCCGCATTTTCAATCGCCTGACCGCTTTCTGTATTCCAGACAATTTTTTCTGGCGCATCACAATATAGACGTGTCCCATCCGCGCTAAAGCTAACGCTGCTGATCCGACCCGACGGCACGTTCCATGCCTTCAGTTGCTCGCCCGTCGAAGCATCCCACGATTTGACCAGGTTGCCTGCTCCCGCAGCGACCAGTTTCCCGTCCGGGCTGATGCTCACGCACTCAACCTTTCCTTTATATCCGCTGAGCGTTCTGACTTCCTCGCCGGCGACATCCCAAACCCTTATCGCGCCGTTAGATCCGTCCGCAACAATCCGCGTCGCATCGGGACTAAAGTACACGCTTGTATTTTGTCCTTGGCTTGGGATCGTCATCAGCTCTTCACCACTGGCGGTATCCCACAGGTTAATTTTTCCATAGCTGCCCGAAGCGATCCGTGATCCGTCTGAGCTAAAACTCAAGCTGTTGATTTCAACATTATATCCCAGCAGCGTCCTGATTTCATCGCCGCTGGCGGCGTCCCATAACTTGATCGTCGTCCCTGTACTGGCCGCGATCATCGTTCCATCGGGGCTGAAGCATGCGCTCGTGAACGGGTGTCCAACAAGCGATATCAGTTCTTCTCCGGTGGACACGTTCCACAGCTTGATCGCCCAACCGCCAATACTCAAAGAGAGGATCCGCGTGCCGTCCCGATTGAAACTCACCCGGCATGATTTAAGCGGCGAAGCCATACTCGATGGAAAAGCCTCTTTGATGATCCTGAGTTCCTTGCCGCTGGTCGCATTCCAGATTTTGATCGTGTTGTCTGGACTGCACGAAGCGATCAATGTTCCATCGGGGTTGAAGCATGCGTGCGAAACTGATTTTGCATGTCCTATGAGACTCTTGATTTCCTTGAAAGTCAAAACATCCCATACCTTCATCGTCTTGTCCGAACTACCAGTGACAATGGACGCACCGTCAGGGCTGAATGATACGCTGTTAACAGTATCCGCATGACCTTTGAACGTCCCAAGGTGCTCGCCGCTGGCTGCATCCCACAACTTGACCGTTTGGTCCTGACTTGCCGAGGCGATCTGCGCCCCGTTGGGGCTGATTGACACGCTCGAAACACGTTGTTCGTGTCCAGTCCACGCTCTGAAGTTCCCTTCGCTAGCAGTTGCATCCCACAATTTAATCTCGTTGTCATATCCGCCCGACGCGAGTCGAGCCCCGTCCGGACTGAAGCAAATACAGGATATACCGTTGGTACGCCCGTTAAATTCCTTGAGTTCCTTGATCATGTAACCAAAAAGTACATTCCACAACTTGGCACATACGCCACACCCTGATGCAACTTGTTTTCCATCGGGACTGAATCGTAAAGTCAAAACCCCGTTTTCGTGTCCTTGCAGTGTCCTTAACTCTTCGCCGGAGACGACATCCCATAATTTGATTGTCTTGTCATCGCTTGCCGAGGCGATTAGCGCGCCATCAGGACTGAAACTGACGTACATGATCGCCTCGGCGTGTCCTAGGAGTGTCCTGAGTTCCTCGCCCGTGGAAGCATCCCAAATTTTTATCCCATCTGTTTTGCGAACATTGCTGATGTAGCCCTCACCGCTCCCGCTAACGATTTGATTTCCAGCGGGGCTGAAAGACACGCACTGGACGCTTAAGCTGTGCCCTTTGAACGTCTTGAGTTCCTCGCCGGTATTCGCATCCCAAAGCTTAACCATCTTGTCAGCGCTCCCCGATACGATCCGTTGTCCGTCGGGACTGAAACTCACACAATTGACCGCCCACCTTCCAACTTGCTCACGCGTTTTGAATTCTTCTAGGTTGGACGCAAGTTGTGATCGATCCCAGGGCTTGATCATCCCGTCATTGCTACCCGCTATAAGCGTTCGGAGTACTTTTCCGCTGGATGCCTCCCATATTTTGACCGTTCCATCATCGCTTCCCGAAGCGATCTGTCGCCCATCGGGGCTAAACGTCACGCAATTGACTGGCCATGTATGCCCCTGAAATGTTTTGAGTTCGTCACCACTGGACGCATCCCAAATTTTAATCGCCATGTCATCGCTCGCTGAGGCGATCCGTTTTCCATCTGGGCTGAAACAGACACCGTTGATTGCGTCCCGGTGCCCGTAACACGTCGCGTATCCACCCTGATGCTCTCGATTTGCGAACCCCCATTCGACGTGACGGTATTTTTCCGGGATTTGGTACAGCAAACGGTTAGCGTCGGCGAAACGATTGGCGTCCCATCGGGCCGTCGCGAGGAAAAATTTCGAGCGTGCAGATGTTGCTTCCGCTCTTTCTTTTTCGGCTTCCATTCGCTCCCGCGCGCTGCGTTCCCTTTCCTCAGCGGCACGGGCGATGTCGGCTTCTTTCATCGCCTTTTCTTCTGCTGCTTTTGCTTTGACAGACTCCGCGACGGCCGCCAAGCGTTGGGTTTGCACATCAGTCAAAGCAAGTTTCGTATCGGTTTTCGCTTGACTCGCTCGCAGCCACATTGCTCCGGTACCAATCAGCCCAGCGATCAGCAGAAACAGAAACGTCGCTGCTGATAAAAACGCTGCTTTGTGCTTTCGAACGACCTTCTGCAATCGATAGACGGAAGACGTTGGACGTGCTTCAACAGCGTTGCCGTCCAGATAGTTCTGGATATCATCCGCAAGACTACTCGCGGTTTCGTAACGTCTCGTCCGATCCTTTTCTAGAGCCTTCATCACCACCCAGTCCAGTTCGCCGCGCAGAATCTGCTGCAACTTTGCCGGTGCGATTTGTCGCTGCTTGCTTACTCGCGTAATCGCGTCACCAGAGGAACTCAACCGTGCACTCGGCCGCGGTGGTTCGACCTCGCGGATCATCGCTAACACTTGCAGCAGGGCGTTCTTACCAAGCGTCTCCTTGTCCAGCGGAGTGGTTCCGGTCAACAGTTCGTAGAGCACCACCCCTAGCGAATAAACATCAGTGCGGGTGTCCACGTCCAGGGGGCTCATTTCAGCCTGTTCGGGCGACATATACTGCACGGTACCCACGACTTGTCCGAACTCCGTAAGCATCGACTTGTCAGTCAATTTGGTTTGCTGCTCGAGCGCCTTGGCTAATCCAAAGTCGATCACTTTGGGCAATGGCTTGCCGTCGCTGAGTGTCACCAACACGTTGGACGGTTTTAGGTCACGGTGGATGATCCCTTTTTGATGCGCGTGTTGTACCGCCATGCAAACCGGAATCAACAGCTCCAACCGCTCACGAATGCTGAGTTGGTTTTTGTCGCAATAGTGAGTGATTGGAATTCCCTTAATTAACTCCATCACAAAATAGGGGCTACCCGAAGGAGTTGTTCCGGCATCGAGCACTTTGGCAATGTTGTGATGATCCATCATCGCAAGCGCCTGTCGTTCCGCCTCAAAGCGAGCGGTCGCGTCCTTGGAACCGACTTCGCCGCGAATGAGCTTCAATGCAACGCGGCGACGAACCGGATGCTCTTGGAGAGCCATCCACACGGTGCCCATTCCTCCTTCACCAATCTGTTGCAGAAGCTTGTAAGGACCGATGTGTTTGGCGATAGGACCAGTCGATGCATCCAATGCTTGTGCGATCGTGACACACTCGCCCTGGTTGGTCATTGATAAGGACGCCGCTTTGAGATCCTGTCGTGAGTCCTCGTCAAGCAGATGCTGCGCCCTTTTAATCGCCTCAGCACCGAACTCGGCATAGTCTTCGGCAACAACCCGATCGCCTGCCTGAATCCGCTGATCGATGTCAATCAACAGCAGTCGCGGGAGGAGGCCATCTCGCTCTCTGTCGTCGACCAAATCCAGGAACCTCGCAATGCTCGGCTTCTCACCACTGTTCCAAGCCGATTCAAAATCGCCGGCGATCCGATCGAATTGCACTGACATGGACGGGCGCTCGAACATTAAGGCGACGGACAAAAACTCATTCTATTGCCAAGTGCATAGGCGTTGGACTCTTCAAAAGAACAGGTTCCATGGTCGATGACGTTGTTGTCACTTGTCCGTCGTGAAGGTTGCCTCGGTTGGTTCGGCGTACTTGAGCGGTTCGCTGGGTTGCGGATAACCGCCATCGGTGTCGATACGGATGGTCAGATGGCGTCGCCATGACTCGTTGTCCGGCATCGGGAAGTCGCTGCGAAAATGCACGCCTCGCGATTCTTCGCGGGCCAGCGCCGAGTCGACGATGCAGGATGCCGTCAGCAACAGGTTTTGCAACTCCCAACCGGCGACGGTCGTGAATTGGTGCTTCATCACATAAGCGGCGAACGAGCGAATCGAATCGCCCGCTTCCCTCAACCCGCTGGCCGTTCGCTCGACGCCCGCCAACCGACCCATCAAACTCTTCAGCGACACGCGGACGTCGGCCACGTCGAAAGACTGCGTGACGTCGTGAATCGGGTGCGAGATCGGCAGCGCTATCATCTTGGTCGGTTGTTCGGCCGCCATCCGCGACGCCGCTTCGCCCGCGTGCGCGCCGTACACGAGACCCTCTAGCAAACTGTTGCTCGCCAATCGGTTCGCGCCGTGCAGTCCACTGCTGGTGACTTCCCCGGCGCCCCAAAGTCCGGGCAAACTTGTTCGTCCTTGTCGGTCAACCGTCACGCCGCCGATCACGTAGTGAGCTCCCGGGCGAACCGGGATTCGATCGCTGGTGATGTCCAGACCGAACGCCTTGCAAGCTTCCGCGATCCCCGGAAAGCGCGATCGCACTTGTGCTGCTTCTAGGTGGGACAGATCCAAGTAGACGTTGCTGTGCTTGGTCTTGTCCATTTGTCGGATGATCGATTGGCTGACCACGTCCCGCGGCGCCAACTCCGCCCGTCCGTCGTACTCGGGCATGAACCGATGCCCGTTGCAATCGACCAAGAATGCGCCTTCGCCACGAACCGCTTCGGTGATCAACGACCGTGATGAACCGGCGATGTACAGCACGGTCGGATGAAACTGGATGAATTCCATGTCGCGAAGTTCGACGCCTGCGCGATAGGCCAGCGCCGTGCCGTCACCGGTCGCCACGGTCGGGTTGGTCGATTCGCGATAGACTTGCCCGGCTCCTCCGGTGCAAACGATGGTTTCTTTCGCCCACACCATCACGGGTTGACCGAGCGAATCGAAGATCATCGCGCCACGACATCGACCTTCGTACGTCAACAGGTCCGTCGTGAATGCGTTTTCCCAGATGTCGACGTTGGCGGCCGATCGCGTTCGTTCGATGACGGCTCGCATCACTTCGGCGCCCGTCGCGTCGCCGCGAGCGTGAACAATCCGCTCTCGGCTGTGTCCGCCTTCGCGACCGAGCAATAGTCCGCCGTCGTCTTGGTCAAATATGGTTCCCCAACGGACCAGTTCCTCGATCCGACTGGGTCCTTCGCGGATCACCATTTCGACGATCTCGCGATCGCACAGATTGCCGCCCGCAGCCAACGTATCCGAAACATGGGACTCGAAACAATCGTCCGGATCGAGCACGCCGGCGATGCCTCCTTGCGCGTAATTGCTGTTAGATTCTTTCAGCTTGTCCTTCGTCACCACCAACACGCTCTGGTGCGATTCGACCGCATTGGCTGCTCGCAATCCCGCCAATCCGCCGCCGATGACCAAAATATCGGTGAACCGATGGAGGGCTCGGCGGGAATCAAACGGAGTCAAATAGCGAGGCGTGAACATTCGGCAAATCGCTTTACTGAGCCGCCGGATAAGCGGATGGAGGGGATAGTGCCATGGCGGCACGCCTACTTTATAGCGGATAGGCTGGCCCACGATGAGTATGGATTCTCGACTCGGACGGGCCAATTCTCGCGCCACGTAGTATGCTGTGGGATCAACCGGCGACCTGTTGAGACGCGGCGAAAAGTTCGTCATCTTCAACCACCGACAAAAACCGACCACGAAAACTCGTAAGCGACGATTCATCCGATGAGCGAAATGAAACGCGGCTATCATCCGCGACCGGATGATCACGTCGACGAAGATTCTCAAGTTGACGATGAATCCGGAAGCGACGAAAACGTCACCCGCCTAGGCGACGGCATCGACGAACCGATCGAGCTGACCAGTGACGGTCGCCGACGAAAACGGCGGCGACGAAAACTGTCGCTCGCGGTTTTGCCGACCGTGTTGACGTTGGGAAACGGAGTGTGCGGGTTGGCCGCGATTGCGGTTGCAATGAGCGAAACATTGGCTTGGAGCAACGAGAAGCAGTTGCTGGTAGCCGGCGTGCTGATTTTCGGCGGAATGTTGTTCGATGCGCTCGACGGATCGGCGGCCCGGATGACCGGACAAGCCAGCCGATTCGGTGCCGAACTGGACAGCCTCTGCGATGCAATCACTTTCGGAACCGCCCCAGCCGTGTTGGTGTGGCGTTACAACGATATCGATGTCCTGCCGCTCAAATTGACTTGGGCGATCGGAGTGCTATTCGCATTGTGCGTGCTGATCCGATTGGCCCGATTCAATGTTGAAACGGGTGAAGATGATTCACACGAAGGATTTGAGGGATTGCCCAGCCCAGCAGCGGCTGGAACATTGGCCGCTTTCGCGATCGCGATGCCCGAAGTGGGTGCCTATGCGGTCGCGGGCGCCTATAACGAGAACATTCAGTGGATCGCTGAAAAGACCATGATCGCGTCGCACGTTGCCTTGCCCGGTTTGGCATTGCTGCTGGCATACCTGATGGTTTCGCGGTTTCAGTACCCGCATGTTTTCCAGCAATTGGTGCGTGGCCGACGTTCGCCGCACCAAATCGGCCAAGCGATGTTCATTGTCATTGGCGCACTGGTTTTGCACTGGTTGGTGCTACCGATCGCGTTCTGCTACTACGCTTTCGGGTCGCCGCTGCGAGCTTTGCAAGCGAAATACCGCGATCGACGCGGTCGTTCGGTCACGATGCCGTCCTGAAACTACGTCTCGACGGAAGCGGATTTGTATCCGACACGTAATATCTGATCCGAAATCGTTGCCGGTGGCATTCTTCCCATTTTCCAAACCGACGCCGAGTTGGAGAATTCGGGTCCACCATGGACGTGCGTCCCCCTGAACATCCAACGAAAGTTTTCGATTGATTCACCGAGTTTCACTTCCGGAAAAGAAACCTGTTCAGCCGCACAGCAGCCCGTTTTACAACCACCTTGTACCGGCTTACCAAGCTCTCTGGCCTGCCGTCGCGAGACGTCGCATTTACGCAGCGATCAAGGCGCTCAACATTCCCGCCGGCGCGCGAGTGCTGGAAGTCGGCGTGGGAACGGGACTGTCACTCGATAGCTACCCGAAGAACATCTCGCTGACCGGCGTCGATTTGTCGGAAGCTATGTTGGCCGAAGCCGAGTTGCTGATCGAGCAGCGAAATTGGAATCACGTCGAAGTGATGCCCATGAACGCCGAAGAACTGACATTCGCGGATTCGACGTTCGACATTGTGACCTCGTTTCACACGATCAGTGTCGTTTCCCAACCGCAACGAATGATGGCGGAGATCGTGCGAGTTTGTCGTCCGGGCGGACGGATTCTGATGATCAACCATTTTCGCAGCGAAAATCCGCTGATCGCGCGGGTCGTTGATTCGGCCGGCAACATCACCAAGCGACTCGGCTGGCGAACCGACATCGAACTCAACGAAGTCGTTCGCGAATTACCAATGAGACTCGACAGCCGTTACAAGCGAAGCCCGCTGTCGCTATTCACCGTGATGGAAGCGACATCCAAACCGGGCTAGAATCGTGCGGCCAACCATTTTGGCGTTCAGTTTCCTCGCATCCGTGCGCGTAGCGGCGCGATGATTTGTCGCGGCACGAACTTCGCTAACTGCTCGTCATCGTCGCTCAGCGCAGCGATCTGTTTCAGCAACGAACTGCTGACGTGCGCGAACCTTTCGGCCGCCATCAGGAACAAGGTTTCGATGCCCGGATCGAGTTGGTGATTGGCCATCATCATCGTGAACTCGCCCGCGATGTCCGTCAGCGGTCGGATGCCGCGGACCATGATGTGAGCATTCACGCTACGGACAAAATCGACCGCCAATCCTTCGAATGTCTCGACTCGAACGTTGCATAGGTCACCAGTGACGGCGCTGACCAATTCGACGCGCTGGTCGGTGTCGAAGAGCGATGTCTTTTCAGCGTTGATGCCAACGCCGATCACCAATTCATCGAACAACGGCGACGCCCGCTCGATGATGTGCAGGTGTCCGAGCGTGATCGGGTCGAAAGAACCCGTGTAAACAGCGATTCGTGATTCAGACATGGCTCAGTTGGACCTACGAAAAGTATCGGACGAAACGACGGGCCGACCGAAAGAACGCGCGACCTCGATCAACCGCCCAATGTCATCGGGATCATTGTACGCATGAACGCTGGCCCGGATGCCGCCACCGCGGCAACTGACGACCACCTTTTTTTCCAACGCTCGTTCGCGGAACTCGGCCGGCGCAACACCCGGAATTTTGAAGTTCAAAATGCCGCTGCGGTGCTTCCGATCGCGCGCCAAACTGGTCACTGCGCCGGCAACGTGCAACTGCTCGGCCAACATTTCGGTCAGCTCGATCACGCGGTCTCGGATCGCCGTCTCACCGTGCGCGCGGCGCACCGTCAAAAAGATTTCCATGCTCGCCGCCAACGCCGCTCCGCCGACCATGTTCGGCGAACCCGACTCGAATCGCCTTGCGTCATCGCGTAAATCCAGCTTCGGATCGGAATAGTTGTGCGAGTTCTTGACGCTGCCCCAACCGACATTCAAACATCGGATTCGATCGAGATGCTCATGACGGATCATCGTGATCCCCGCGCCCTCGGGACCGAGCAGCCATTTGTGACCGTCGGCCGCCACAAAATCCACGGGAATCTTTGACAGATCCAACGGGTACATCCCTAGTCCTTGGATCGCGTCCAGGAAAACCAACACACCGCGCTGGTGGGCTCGGCGGACGAGCGATTCGATATCCAATCGAAAACCGCTGGCGTATCCGACCCAACTGGCCGCGATGATCCGCGTTCGCTCATCGACTCGGTCAATCAAGTCGTCGACCCAAACTTCGCCACCGTGTCCATCGTCGTCCACACCGCGCAGCGGAACGATTCGGACTTCGACACCTTTGGCCTGCTGATTCAACCACGGAAACAGGTTGCTCGGGAACTCGCCCGCCGGCAAGATCACGTTGTCACCGGGCTGCCACGGCCATCCTTCGGCGACCACATTGATGCCCGTGGTGGTGTTGGGAACCAAGAAAACATGGCCGAGATCGCAGTTCAACAGCTCTGCCGCGAACCCTCGCAGCCGCCCCAGTCCGGCCGACCACTCAGGCCAAACGGTGTCTCCGTGATTGAGAGCCTGGTCGGCCCAATGGCGGATCGCATCCGCGGCCGGGCGGCTCAGCGGGGCAACCGCGGCGTGGTCAAAGTAGGCCCATTGGTCGGCGATCGGCATTTGTCGACGCCACCAAACCCACGGATCAGTCAGTACAGAAACGCCATCCAACATCAAAAATCCCAAAAAATGACACGTCAACTCCCCAACAATCGTCACAGACCGACACCGAACTGAGCCCGATTACTTTACTGGGCGATGGTAGGCTTGGGAAACGCGGTGATTTGCAACTATACTGCGACCCCAACTTTGAAACGGCTTCTCATGACTGTCCACCTTTTCTCTTCTTCACGGCGAGGTAATTGATGCCCAAGGCGCTCTGTCTTATCAGCCTTGTGGCGTCAATCTTGATCGTCGTGCTATTTTTTGCCGATGCGGCGATGGGCATGCTCGGCATGACCGATGTCGCGCCCCTGCGCGCCGCCAACTTGACGATGGATATCGTGTTCGTGGTACTCGGATCGATCATGATCTACCTAAGCTGGTCCACCTACCGCGAACAGCGCTAAGGATCAAGCAGAAAATAAGGTCGCACGATCTTAAACAATCGATCATTCCCCGGCCGCCATCGCTTTTGCGCGCTGAGCAACTTTCAGATATTGATCGCGAAGTCTTGAATCGAGCATGTCCTTGTCGATCAATCGGAGTTGCTTGATCGCCGCGATCGGATCTTGGTTCTCGATCAATTGCAGACTCGCGATGCGAATCCGCCACTGAGGCACATGGGCGGGATAAGCCTCGCATCCGACCGACAAGACTGTGATCGCCGGTCGACATTGCTTTTGCTCGATCAGCCCCTCCGCCAACCGACCCATGGAAGATGCCGAGACGACAAAGCCGGGATGAAGTTTTCGCGCCGCTGCGAATTCGCGAACCGCCGCCGCGTAGTCCCGCCGCGCGATCATCGCTTCAATCGGTTGACGCATTTCCGCGATCGGGTCGACCATGATCGTTCCATCATCAAAGTCTGGCAAAGCCAAGTCGTCATCGAACAACGCAGCAATCATGACCGGCTTGATCGGAGTCGCTGGTGTCTCGGTTAGTTTCGCAATCACCTTCGGCTTGATCAGCATCGGCATGATGACGGTCGCCGATTGCGACGATGCCAGCGCCGACTGAATTTGATGAGGCATCAGCGGCACGATGGCTTGCGGCGGTCCGTTCGGCTTGAGCGATTCGAGACATTCTGCCCGTTCACGCTTCTCGCGCGCGATCACCGACTTCGCCTTGAACGGTGTCCCGCCTAGATAAGAAATCAAATCGAAGCCTTCGCAATCGACCCATCCGGCCAACAGCATCACCATCCCGCACGCGCCGCCGACGATGAAGCCGTTCAGGTGCAGCGCTTCGCTGCTGATCGGCATTCCCATCATCCAAAACATGAAAACTTCTTTTGCGACGAAGATCCCGCACACAGTCGAAATCGCCCACTCACGCACGCCGCCGTCGGGCGATGACATGAACAGGCTCCAGCGAAAATAAACATCAAAGTTGTTCACCGGCGCCCACAAAACGCAAATGGCCAGCAGACCAAAAATCACGGCCGCAGCACCCAACGAACCGAATCCCTCCTTCATCAAATCTTTGCGCCAGTGCGCCTTCAGTTCGGTCTTCTGCGCTTCGGTCATCGGATTGGCGGGATTGTCGATCAGTCGGACCAACGCATCGGCGTCGTCACCCGGGTCCGTCGGCAACATCAATGTTTGCTGAGTGAACCCCTGAAAAACGCCGATCGCCAAATACAGCACCAACATTCGCAGCCAGCCAATCTTGCCTTCAACGACTAGCCCGAACGGAAACAGAAACAGCATGTTCCCGATCAAGTGAAGCCAGCCGATGTGAAGGAAATTATGCGTCAGCCATTGCAGCGGATGATAACCATCACCGAACGCCAAGATCCAAGGCGAAACATCGAAACCGGTCATGAAAATGATCCAGTGGACCACGACGTTTACCACAACCATGACCGTGGTCACGATCGGATAATGATAAAGCGGCGCGTCGGTGCCGTAAATGAAAAGCATCGAGACTCGTCCTCCATCGCGGACTTCAAAAGCTGTCGGTCAAAAGCCCGAATGTAACCGAAAGATTATAGCCGCAACGGGGATCACCGCGATCGTTCGAATCGATCAACAATCTGGTCGGCGATCGCCAACGAAGCCGTCGCCGCCGGCGACGGCGCATTGAGCACGTGAATGGCGAAGTCGGTTTCTTCGATCAAAAAATCATCCACCAACTCACCTTCGGGCGAGACCGCCTGGGCCCGCACACCCGCACGACCCGGTTTCAAATCCTCGGCTCGGATCGACGGGATCAGTTTCTGCAGCGCCTTCACGAACGCAGCTTTGCTGGCCGAGCGATGCACTTCCCCCAAGCCCATTCGCCAATGCTTTCTCGCCAATCGACGAAAGCCTCGGAATGACAACGCATCGCCGATGTCGCCCAGATGAATATCTCGCCAGCGATAACCACCGCGTGATAACGCGAGCACCGCGTTGGGTCCGCATTCGACGCCGCCGGCAATCATGCGAGTGAAATGAACACCCAAAAATGGGAACGACGGATCGGGAACCGGATAGATGAGATTGCGACAAAGTTCCTCGCGGCTCGGCAGCAGTTCATAGTATTCGCCTCGAAACGGAACGATGCGAACGGTACGATCACCGCCCGCCATCGCGAAAACGCGATCACTCATCAGCCCCGCACAATTGATCAGTCGTCCACAAGTCAACGTGTCGCCGCGAAGCGATTTCAATTCCAATGAATCGCTGGTTCGCCGGATCGAAGCGACTGAGAAGTCGAGGCAAACGTTGTTCTTCTGTCCAACGATCAAGCCATGCATCACGCGGCAAACGTTTCCGTAATCAACGATGCCCGTCTCGGGAACATGCAGCGCAGCCAGACCGGCCGCACTGGGTTCGAGTTCGCGTAGACCACGGACATCGAGCCGATGATGAACGACCCCATTGTCCGTTCCCCGCAATGCGATTGCGTCCAATCGAGGCAACTCGTCGGGGGTCGTTGCCACAATCACTTTGCCGCAGCGATCCCAAGCAATTTCATGCTCGTCGCAAAACGATTCCATCAAACGCTTGCCGACCCGGCACCTGATCGCCTTTTGCGAATCGGGTTTGTAGTAAATCCCTGAATGCAAAACTCCGGAATTGTGTCCGCTCTGATGCCGTCCGACATCGGACTCCGCTTCGACCACGCAAACAAGCTGATCACCAAACCTGGACTTCATGGACAGGCCCGTGGCCAGTCCGACAATGCCGCCTCCGATGATGACGATATCGGCTTGACAGCGCATTTCAGGTTCCCGGGGCGTGATCGAGGTTCATTAAAAGTCTTGGCATGAGAATCCGCAAAGTAGGCGGAATCGTCAAGAATCCATCGGTCCAACTGATTCAAAAAGTCCCCCCCCAAGCTCATTCGATGCCAATTTAGGGCCTTCCGGCGTCATCCGATTGATCTGTGACATAAATAGATACCGGGGCACTCTCACGCACGTCAGCTCGCGTTTGTGAGGGAGATGAAGACACGACGATTCACTCGAGAGTCTTAGATAACAATGGGGCCGAATAAAGTTACCGTATCGATCGATCAGTTGGTTGTGGGCGTGACCTGCAGCCAACCGATCCTCGGCGAAGCCGGCGTATTGCTATTGGGTGCGAACACGCGTATCACTCAGCAAGTCATCACCGGGCTGCGCGAACGTGACATTCGATCCATCGAAGTTGACCCCTGTGATTTGGCACTCCTGAGCGGTGTCGAACGCAAACGTATAGCGCCCAAACGCGAATTCATTCGCGAAGCGGGGTGGGCACCTTCCAAACCGGTGAAAGAAATCTTAGTCGATCGCCACGGCGAGGATCTCGACGTCGAACGGGCCAACCATATCTCCGGTCGAATGACAGCGGCCAAGCGTCAGTTCGACGAGCTACGATCCAAGCTGCTTTCGGAGCGCATTCGATCGGTTTCGGATTTCGTCGAGATCTCCGACGGCTTTGCGTATGCGATGGTGGACGACCACGATCTAACCGTCGGTTCCATGGCGGGCAACTTCCCCGCCGAAGCGACGGCCGAACGATCCGTTCGCATGTCCGTCTTGGGCATGTCGGTCGCGATCGAAATGGGACTCGATGGACAGCGGACGATCGAAGTCGGCATCGCAGGCCTACTGCACGATGTCGGTTTGTACGCGATGGACCCCGAACTGCTCAAACCCGTTGAATTGATGAGCGACGCCCAGCGATGGGAATACCAAAAACATCCGTTGATCGCCGCCAAGTGCGTCGCCGACGTGATGGAAGTCCCGCACAACATTCACATGGCGATCGAACAAGTTCACGAACAATTCGATGGCTCCGGCTTTCCACGCGGCGTCAAAAGTCATCGCATCCATTTATACGCGAGAATCTTGAACGTCGTCGACGCCTATCTGCAATTGACGATGCCCAACTCGCAACGAAACCCCGTCATCGCTCACGACGCTCTGGGTCTGCTGCTGCATCAAGCGGCTCGCGGCATGTTTGATCCAACCGTCATCCGCGCTTTCTTGAATGTCGAATCGCTGTTCCCCTTGGGCAGCCACGTCGAACTCAGCAGCGGCGAGATCGCCAAAGTGATTCGTCGACCACTTACAGGTTTCTCGACGCCCGTCGTTTGGACCGCTGAAGGAAAACGCATCGACCTCGACGATTCGGATATTAAGATCATCCGGCCCGCCGGCGAGCCCAATGATGGGAAACAAATTCGCTTGACACAAACCATGATGCAGAGCTGCGAGTGGAACCCCGCTTGCAGCTCGCTGTTGGTTTGATCAAGACTCCTTCAACTCGCTACCGACCTGGTTGCGAATCGAGGGAACTTCGTTGAATTAAGGCAAACCACAGACCAGTTCGATTGGCAGTTTGATAAATCAAAAAGATCAGCGTTTTTCGATGCCTTGGGTAACTCGTAAAGGGATTGAGCGGATAGATACCAACCGCGCCGACCAGAAAATGACGGTCGGACTTACTTTTGTGGTTGCGCGATCATCGCGGCTTCGAGCGCGGCGATCGTTTCGGGCGACGGCTTGAAGCTGCCCGGACGCTTGCCCGACGCGATCATGATCGGCGTCGTCCCGTACTTATCCTTGCGGTTCCATACACTCGCTTGGGCACCATGCTGGGCCAAGCTTGCGACCGCCGACGGATAGTTCCGATAAGCAATACCGTGCATGGCCGTTTCACCGTCCTTGTTGACACGGTTCGGGTCCAATCCTAACTGAATCAATCGATCGATCACCGCGATGACCTCGGGTTCCGTGCCTGCTTCTTCTCCCACTGCTTTCACACCCAGGCCGGCAACGGCCATCAATGCGTCGCTGTCATCGGCATTGGTGACCAGCGGATCAGCGCCAAGTTCCAATAGAACTTCCATCAGCGGCAGATCCGCTGTCTTCGACGCCAACAGAAACGGTGTCGCGCCGCGCATATTCAACTCCGCTCGACCGCCTTTCCCTTTCAACAATTGCAGATTGACATCGGCGCCCGCACCGATCAATCGGCGAACGAATTGCAAGCTGGTCACACGACCGGATCCGCGCGGCGATGGGTCGCCCTCGACGTTGTCGCCACGCTCCGTTTTGCGAACCCAAGTGACGGCGTGAAGCGGAGCGTAACCGCTGCGTTGATCGTTCGGATCAGCGCCTGCTTCGACCAACCGCAACGCCAACTCGAAATGACCACTTTCAACTGCCAACATCAGAGCCGAAGTTCGTTCGCGAGGATTTCGACCAGACGAATTCGGTGGGTTCATCACATCGTTGACGTCCGCACCGGCTTCAATCAGCCGCAATGCCGTGTCGATGCGACCCTCACGCGACGCAAACATCATCGCGGTGAATCCCTGTTTGGTTTTAGAGTCGATCTTCGCGCCGGCTTCGATCAGAACATCGATGGCCTCGATGTTTCCTTCGTCGGCAGCCCACATCAACGCCGTCTGACCACTTTTGTTCTTCGCCTCGATCGCCGCACCGTGCTTGATGAGTGCGGCGACAATTCCAACATCGCCCGTTCGGCAACTCGTCATCAACGCCGTCTCACCACCGGCGATCGTCTGGTTCGCATCCGCACCGGCGTCCAACAGCAACTCCACGATTGCCGAATTTCCATATTCGCAGGCGATCGAAAGCGGTGTGATGCCGTACAGATTCTTGGCATCCACATCGACGCCTTCGCTGATGAGTCGCGAAACAGACTCCGTTTCGCCACGAAGCGCCGCTTGGTGGAGCGCCGTTGTTGCGACTTTCTCGGCCGCCAAACACGGCGAAACGATGACCATCGCGACGATCATGATTTGCTTCACAACAGAAATCATTTGACCAATCATCCGATCGTGACGGGATCAAACAAATCATCCACGGTTCCGTCGCTGTCGGCGAACGATTCCAACGGGACGCCGACTTTATTAAGCAGCGTTAAGTGCAGATTCGACAGCGGCGTCGGTTTGTCGAATCGAATGTGTCGACCGCCCCGCATCCGTCCTGCCGCTCCACCGGCAACCAGAATGGGCAAGTTCGTATGGTCGTGCGCATCCGAATCACCCATCCCGCTGCCGTACATGTACAGAGTGTGATCCAACAACGAACCGCCGGCCTCAGGTGTCTTGGCGAGCTTCTCCAAAAACTCCGCAAACAACGAAACGTGAAAACGGTTGACCTTGGCGATCTTCGCGAGTTTTTCCGGATCGTGACCGTGGTGCGTGATCGGATGGTGCGGATCGGGAACACCGATCTCGGGATACGTCCGCGTGCTGGCTTCGCGGGCAAGTTGAAACGAAACAACTCGCGTGATGTCGCCTTGGAAGGCCAACAGTTGCAAATCGAACATTAGTCTCGCGTGGTCGGCGTATTGCGCTGGCACGCCAACCGGACGATCTAAATCGGGCAGCGGGTTTTCTTTCGCGGTCGCCTCGGCTCGCTCGATGCGACGTTCGACTTCACGGACACTTTCCAAATAACCGTCGATCTTGTTGCGATCAGCCGGCCCGACGATGCTGCGAAGACGTTTGATTTCCTGACTGACCGAATCCAGCAGACTGGCCCGTTTCTTCATCGCCGCTTGACGCTGCGCGGGAGTGCCGCCGTCGCCGAAAAGCGTTTCAAATACAATCCGTGGATGGGCTTCACTGGGAAGTGGCGTCGTCGGTGATGACCACGACAAATTGTTTTGATAAACGCAGGCGTAACCGTTGTCGCATTGACCGACGGTCGACAGCAAATCCATCGACAATTCTAGCGACGGCAATTGGGTCTGACCGCCGATATGTTTCGCGGCGATCTGGTCGACCGTCGTACCGTTTCGATAATCCGTGCTCTCCGTACGCTTCGCCCGCGCCGCACTCAGAAACGCCGAATTCGATGTCGCGTGCGATCCCGGGTAGGCGTTTTGAAGGTCCATCCCGGTCACAACGGTGACTTGGTTTTTGACCGATTCGAGCGGCGATAGCGATGGTGAAAGCTTATCGAGTGAATCGCCCTCGGGAATCCATTCAGCAGGATTGAATCCCATCGGAATGTAAACGTATCCGATTCGTCGCAGCGCATCCGCAGCCGCCGGCGTCGCTGCGGTTGCCGTCAGGGCCGGAATCATCGCATCCAACAGCGGCAATGCCAAAGTCGCTCCGGCACCGCGAAGCACGGTTCTTCGAGACAAGCTTTTTCGCTTCATCATCATGGCGAGCTCAATTCATCGGGGGCGGTGCGGACATCGGGCGCGGTGCGGTGGGTAAACGGTTCGCTGAACACGATCGCCGTAATCAACGACGAAAACTGATAATTCGACTCAGACGCATCACGAACAATTTTGCGGATCGCGGGACCATCATCGGGCTCAACGCCGCGACCGAGTCCGAAGGTCAGCAATTTTTCGGTCATCGTCGTGACGAACATCTCCGGTCTCGCCACTATACCCTTCTCCAGTGCATCAATTCCATCGATCAACGTTCCATCTGGCATCGTTCCAGCAGAATCGATATCCAGTTCGCCGTCAAATTCGCGCCAACGTCCCACCGCATCAAAGTTTTCGAGTGCGAAGCCGACCGGATCCATCAAATCGTGACAACTCGCACATGCCGGATCGGCTCGGTGCATCGCCAACCGCTCTCGCACACTGGTCGCGGCAAGCGTCGACTTCTCTTGCAGATTGGGAACATTTGCAGGTGGAGGCGGCGGTGGTGTCCCCAGAATGTTCTTCAAAACCCAATGTCCGCGAATCGTGGGCGAAGTTCGCGTGGCGTACGATGTCACTGTCAAGATGCTGCCGTGACGCAAAATGCCACCTCGGATGCTGTCCTCCGGCAAAACCACGCGGCGAAAATGGCTGCCGAACACATGCCCGATACCGTAATGACGAGCCAGTCGTTCGTTCAGGAACGTGAAGTCGGAATCGATCAAACCGAGCACGCAACGATCGCGCCGCATAACATCGCGAAACAATTCTTCTGTTTCCAACCGAAACGCTTCTCGCAAGTTGTCGTCGAAATCAGGAAACAGTCTCAAATCAGGCGTGATGGAAGCCAGATTCCGCAAGTACAACCACTGGGCCGCAAAATTGGTCACCAACGAATCTGATTTAACGTCGGAGAGCATCCGCTGGACTTGTTGAGCCAAAATGTCGGGCTCGTGCAACCGATTCTCCGAGGCCAAGTTCAGCAATTCTGCGTCCGGAATGCTGCTCCACAAAAAGAACGACAATCGCGACGCCAGCTCGATATCGCTGACCGCGTAGACATGTCCTGGCTGAATTTCGGCGGGATCAGTTTCAATGCGAAACAGAAAATTTGGATTGACCAGAATCGACGTCATCGCCATTTCCAAACCGGCGTCGAAACCACCTTCTTGTTGGCCTTCGGTAAAGAAGTGCATCGGAGAAAGCATGTCCGCATCATTCAGCGGACGACGATACGCGCGTGTCGCCAAAGACCGCACGATCGACTCGGCGTCGCGTGAATCCTTTTCGGTATCGACCGTCGCGACCGGTTGAACGTCCAAAGGTCCGACGATCGAAACCTGAAATAAAGCCGGTTCCGATCGCGGATGGCGGTGACGGTTGTAGCTGGCATCGAACGGTTGGCGTTTGGTTTGTTTCAGCGACGATCCTTTGCTCGGGAACGTCACACCGACGATGTGGCTGCCGGCAACGACATCCAACCGAGTTCGCAAGTGTGAGTCGACGTGCGTGAAATCTTTTTTGCCGGGCGGCGGGTTGACGGTGAACTGATGCACCCGTTCATCGTCGATCAAAATGTCGATGTTGTGGGGCTCGGTCAGTCCCTCGACCATTTCGTCGCGATCGCGCGTCAATTTGAGTTCGATCTCGTATTGTCCGTCCGCCGCGAAGTGATGCTCAAACACGGTTCCACCGCGAGTTCCCAGCGGCAAACCTTCGACGTGCGATGATTGGGTGCGATCGGCAGGGACGCGAATGTTGACGCCGATTGGCCCTTGCGTGACGCGACCGAGTGATGATCTGGCGATGGCCTGGGCCGCGCTCAGATACCGGTTCATCAACATCGGCGACAACTCGCCGACAGTGATGTTGTCGAAACCGTGCGCCGATTCATCCGGAGGCAACATCGATACGACATCAATCGACAATTCCAGCAGATCGCGAATCGCATTCTTGTATTCGGTTCGCGTCAATCGGCGCAGAGAGTCAGTGCGCCCTGGACGTGGAAACGTCTTGGCGCGCTCATCCAACAACTCGCTCAGCGCGCCTGTCGCTTTCTGGTACGCTTCTTCGCTAGGCCGCGCAGCATCGGGTGGCGGCATTTGACGACTGTCGATGCGACGGAGCATCAATTCCCAAACGCGACTGTCGAATTCGTCGGCGCTGAACGAATCGGCGGAGAATTCAAGTTTCTCCAAATCGAGACCGCCGCTGGGATCATCGTTTGCGTGACAATCCAAACAGTTCTGTTGCACAAACTGTTTTGCGTGGTCTGCCCGATCGGCCAATCGAGAGTCGTCCGCCGCAATGCAGTGGGACGAGCAAGCGATCACCGCCAGCAGTAAGAACGCAGCGAGTTTACTGGGGGAATGCGTCACGAAGTTGAGATTCGAAAGCGTTGGGGGGCACGACTCGCCGCTCATTATAGCTTTCATCCGCAACGATTTGGTCGATCAACTCGGCTTGTCGGCTCAATTCGGCGTTTTGCGAACTTCGATGCCGTTGCTGAGGTTGACGGTTCCGGCGGTGGTTCTGGCAATGGCGAATGCAATCGCACGGTCTTGGTCCGAATCGACCGTGCCGGTCAAACGGGGACCTTTCGCGTCGAGTTGGCACTGCACATCGGGTAGTCCGTTACGCTGCATGGCAGCAGTTATTTTTTCACAAAGCATTTGATCATCATTGGATTCATTCATAGTCTTCGCACCAGCGTTGGGCGACGAAAAATGCCGTCGCTCCGCAATTGAACGGGCTGTCCTTGGCAAGCGAGCTTGACCACCTTAGGGGCGTGGGAAGTCCGCAAAGAGAATATCCCAGTTTACTCGGGACATTTTACCTTCTGCGGTTCGACCACGCACATCGTATACCAAAAAGGGGTCTGACCCTCTACCGCAACAGCGAATAACCTATGCGTGACCCGCCAACCCACCACTGGCCACCCTTCCACCCACGTCGACCTTCATGCCTCGCTACAACCCCGCCATCATCGAGCCACGCTGGCAAGCTTTCTGGGAATCCGACCGTACTTTCGCGACGCCCGAGATGCCAGAAACGGGTGCCGATGGATCTGTGAACAAACGCTATATCTTGGACATGTTTCCATACCCCAGCGGCGACGGTCTGCACGTCGGGCACCCCGAAGGATACACGGCGACCGACATCACTTCTCGATTCTATCGGGCTCAAGGTGTCAGCGTTCTGCATCCGATGGGGTTCGATGCCTTCGGCTTGCCGGCGGAAGAACACGCAATCAAAACGGGTGAGCATCCCCGTATCCAAACTCAGCGGAACATCGATACTTTCACTCGCCAGCTCAAGATGCTCGGTTTCAGCTACGACTGGGACCGAGTGCTCGCGACCACCGACGAAGACTACTTTCGCTGGACCCAATTTATCTTCCTGGAACTCTATGACACGTGGTTCGATGTCGAACGGCAAAAGGGTCGACCGATCACCGAGCTGCCGATTCCGGATAATGTCTCTGCCCAAGGCGAATCCGCCATCGAACATTACCGCGATTCGCATCGACTCGCGTACGAGAGCGACGCATTGGTGAATTGGTGCCCCAAACTTGGCACGGTTCTGGCAAATGAAGAAGTTCAAGACGGCAAGAGCGAAGTCGGCGGCCACCCCGTCAAACGCATCCCCCTGCGTCAATGGATGTTGCGCATTACCGCCTATGCCGAACGTTTGATCGAAGGCCTCGACGATCTAGATTGGCCGATCGGGATCAAGAAGTTGCAGCAGGATTGGATCGGACGCAGCACCGGCGCGGAAGTCGATTTTGTCGCCGGCGAACACCGGCTGCGCGTCTACACGACACGACCCGACACGCTCTTCGGCGCATCTTACATGGTCATTTCTCCGGAGCATCCGTTGGTGGGCGCGTTGACATCGGACGATCAATGCGACGAAGTCAAACGGTACTGCGAAAAAGCATCGTTCAAGAGCGACCGTGACCGCACCGAGGGCGACAAAGCCAAGTCCGGCGTCTTCACCGGATCGCACGCAATCAATCCCGTCACCGACAAACCGATCCCAATCTGGATCGCCGATTATGTGCTGGCCGGTTATGGAACTGGCGCGATCATGGCCGTCCCGGCGCACGACACCCGCGATTTCGAATTCGCCAAGCAGTTTGATTTGCCGATCATCCAAGTCGTCGATCCACCAAAAGACGAAGCGGACTACGAAGCTTACGTCGCCGGCGAAAAGTGTTTCGCAGGGCACGGTGTCGCCATCAACAGCGGCCAATACGACGGAATGAAAACCGCGGACGTCAAACAGCAAATCACCGACTGGTTGCACTCCGAAGGATTCGGCCACGAAGCCGTGAACTACAAACTTCGCGATTGGCTGTTCAGTCGTCAGCGATTCTGGGGCGAGCCGTTTCCGATCTTGCACGAAGTCGACGAGGCTGGAAACGCAACAGGAATCAAGCGCGGAGTACCGATCGATCACTTGCCCGTTCGACTACCTGAACTCGAAGATTTCAAACCGCACGGACGTCCCGAACCGCCACTCGCCAAAGCGAACGACGATTGGCTGTACGTGTCGCTCGACGGAAAACGCTACCGACGTGAAACCAATACGATGCCCCAATGGGCCGGCTCGTGCTGGTACTACTTGCGATACATCGACAACAAGAACGACAAAGCACTCATCGATCCGGCGAAAGAAAAAGCGTGGATGCCAGTCGATCTGTACGTCGGCGGCGCCGAGCATGCTGTGTTGCACTTGCTCTATTCACGATTCTGGCACAAAGTTCTCTTCGATCGAGGTCATGTCTCAACGGCTGAACCGTTCGGCAAGCTAATCAATCAAGGCATGATTCTCGGCGAAGTCGAATTCACCGGATACGAAGACGGATCATCCATCCCGGTCTCGGCAAACCATGTTCGCCGCGACGACGAAGGAAACTACGTCAGCGACCACGGCAATGCGCTCACGGCGAAGAGACTTTCCGATGAGGACGTTGAAAAGAAAGGCGACGGTTTCGTATTAAAGGCCGACCCGTCGATCCGCATCGACAGCCGCGCTCACAAGATGTCTAAGAGCCGCGGCAACGTCGTGAACCCGGATGTGATCGTTCGCGAATACGGCGCCGATTCGCTAAGGCTCTACGAGATGTTCATGGGGCCGCTCGAAGCGACCAAGCCATGGGCGATGAACGGCGTCGGCGGCGTGCGCAACTTCTTGGATCGAGTTTGGCGAATGGTCGTCGATCAAGATTCCGACGACGAAGTGTTGAGCCCGGCGCTTTCGGACAAACCTTGCGACGAAGAACAACTTCGCATGCTGCATCAAACGATCAAACGAGTGAGCGAAGATACCGCCAACATGAGCTTCAATACGGCGATCGCCCGAATGATGGAGTTCACCAACTTCTTCACTCGTTCGGAAACCAGACCGACCGAAGCCGTCAAGACTTTCTTGATCTTGCTCGCGCCGTACGCGCCGCACCTGTGCGAAGAATTGCATCGTCGACTGGGTGGGACCCAGTCAATCTCGAAATTGGCATGGCCGACATGGGATGAAGCCGCCCTGGTCGAAACCAGCATTGAAGTTCCGGTGCAAATCAATGGCAAAGTCAAAGCGAAGATCAACATCGCGCCCGACGCGACGAAAGAAGCATTGGCCGATGTCGCGCTGTCCGACCCGAAAGTCAAAGAGCTGCTCGAAGGCAAAACGATCGTCAAACAAATCATCGTCCCCGGACGTTTGGTCAACCTAGTCGTCAAGTAAAACTATCGAGAATCACAACATGTCCATCGGAATTGGAATTGTCGGCGTCGGCATGATCGCCAACTTTCACGCCCGCTCGATCGCGGACGCGAGCGGCGGGCACCTAGTCGGCGCGACCAGTCGTCGCGCCGAACCGACCGCCGAATTCGCCGCCAAACATCAATGCAAAGCGTTCGACTCGATCGACGCTATGCTCGCCGATCCCGATGTGCAAGCGGTATCGATCTGCGCACCCAGCGGAGCCCATCTCGATCCCGCCTTGGCCGCCGCCCGCGCCGGCAAACACGTGATCGTCGAGAAACCGCTCGAGGTGACTACCGAGCGATGCGACCAAATCATCCAAGCATGCGAAGAAGCCGGCGTTCGCCTCGCCGTAACTTTTCAAAGTCGATTTCACGAGTCGAGTCGGCTGATGAAACAGGCCGTCGAGGCGGGCCGTTTCGGAAAGATCACGCTCGGCGATGCCTACGTTAAATGGTTTCGCAGTCAACAGTACTACGACAGCGGTGCTTGGCGAGGAACTTGGAAACTCGATGGCGGCGGCGCTCTGATGAACCAAGCAATCCACTCCGTCGATTTGTTGCTGTGGCTGATGGGACCCGTCACGGAAGTCAGCGCAATGGTCGCCACAATGACGCATGAACGAATCGAAGTCGAAGACGTCGCGGTCGCAACCTTGAAGTTCGCCAATGGTGCGCTCGGTGTGATCGAAGCAACCACAACCGCCTATCCGGGTTCGCTCAAACGAATCGAGATCAGTGGCAGCCACGGCACCGCGATTCTGGAAGAAGAAGACATTAAGCAATGGCAGTTCGCCGAAGAAACGCCCGAAGACGAAGCGATTCGAAAGCGGATGGCGGGCAAAACTGAAACCGGCGGCGGCGCCGCCGACCCCGCATCGATCGGGCACCACGGTCACACAAAGTTGTTCGACGAAGTGATCGCTGCCATCAATGAAAAACGCGACTCGATTCTTGACGGTCGCGAAGGTCGACGCAGCGTCGAATTGATCACCGCAATCTACGAAAGCGCAAGGACGGGAAAGACCGTCAAGTTGGTCTAGCGCTGCGATACTGTGCGCGTGGATGCTCGGCGACGGCGGACCAAAATCACGCCTCCGGCACTGATTACCGCGCAAGCAATAACACTGCTGGGTTCTGGTACTGCGACTGCTTGAACCAGGTTGCCGCGAATTTCACCGCCGCGATTGTCCAGCGTATGGAAGTTGAGGTAAAGGTCACCGTTGAACAGCAGTGTTTCTTGCGCCGCGTCGAGTACAAAATTCTGTTGCACGAAACCATCTTCGGGTCGGTCGCTGACTCCGGGGTTCAAGTTAAACCCGATCAGAACAGCGCCCGCCGCGAGGATTCCACCACCGGTGCCTGCTGTGTGGATGTGTCCCGCATTGACGGTGCCCGTTAGATCGGTGTAACCGTTTCCGCTTCCCCAGCCGACGTTCACGGACAGAATCTTCGCCATGTCGTCAAACAGGATTCCGTTCGGGCCGATTTCACCGCCGCTGCCGGTTCCCGACGCGGCGGTCGGACGCTCGTTGCTGGGCAGCAATCCCGCACCACCAAAACCCAACAAATCGAACTGGATGATTGCCGCAGAAGAACTTGGAGCCAAAAACGAACTACCTACCAACAGAATCGCAAACAAAAATAATTGTTTCATCATGGTCGCCGTCGTGAGGGGATGAACTGAATGGATTGGATGATTCCGCCGTTATCGTAATCGGTAGAAGTTGCCCAATGTTCGCTGGAATCCGATGTTTGCAGAAAAAATAGTGCAGTGACCATTTTTCTCATTGATGGCCTCTCACAACTCCAGCGAATAGATTCTCAGGTCGTCCACCACAACATTTTGAGGAATCGACAGTCGGAGCATTCGCTTGGTCGGATGTGCAATTCCCTCGGACGAGAATTTCGCCACCTCTCCTCCGTCGATTGATACGGCAAGCGTATCGCCATCGATCTCGACAACCGCGGTATACCATTTTCCCGTTTGCATCTTGTGCGGAACGCGAGTTGACTTCGTCTTGAGGAGCGCCTGCAGCTCGGGCGAAACTTGATTTGCTTGTCGTAGCTCGCGAGTTTTCAAATCCATCACTCCCGTCTTCAGATCGGCGATCTCGACGAACTTCGTTCCGATTGTGGCCTTGCACAGGTGTCCCGCGTGAACTTTCTTGTACTCCAGATCGGCAAAATTGAGACCTAGCGAATCCTTCTCATCTTCCAGCATGAACTTGATTTCCACGCTGCCGTCTTGGAATTCCGCCGGATGGGTGACTGAGACCGCGTGATCGGCGGCTTTGTGGATGTAAATGTGCATGACGCCGTCTCGCAGGTCGACCTGCTTGTTGCCCGCCGCGCGACCGTTGCTGTTGGTGGCCCAGCCATTTCCGACTTCGTCAACGGCTTCCTGTGACTCATTTCGATCGAAATCGTCCTCGAAAATCAGGACAGCCTTTTGCTCAGCCCGCAGGTTCGACCCCAGCGTGAGCATCGAGATGAACAGCGCGCAAATTGCGAAATGGTTTGATTTCATGGTTGAGGTTTCCGATGGAGGTTGTTGGTTCGAGTCGGAGAAAATTGCCGTGTTTCAGCATCGATCGTAGTCGATCGTGCGCGGGCAGGCATGCGTCCATTCATCGCCTCGCCCTGTCGTTTGAGACTGTCATTGGATAGGATCTAGGTTCACCGATCGCATCAAATTTCGTAAATACCGCAGGGCGCATGAAACAGATTCGTAACTTTTGCATCATTGCCCACATCGATCACGGCAAATCGACGCTCGCCGATCGATTGATTCAAGCCTGCAACGGCGTGACACAGCGAGAGTTCCATGACCAAATGCTCGATTCGATGGATATCGAGCGAGAGCGCGGGATCACGATCAAGAGCAACACCGTCACGCTGGCTTACACAGCGAGCGACGGTACCGAGTATCAACTCAATCTGATCGATACACCCGGTCATGTGGATTTTTCTCACGAAGTTCGCCGATCACTAATGGCTTGTGAAGGCGCGCTGATCGTCGTCGACGCTTCGCAGGGTGTCGAGGCACAAACCGTCGCGAACTTGTACTTGGCGTTGGAATACGATCTCGAGTTGTTGCCGGTGATCAACAAAATCGATCTGCCAGCCGCCGACATCGATCGAACTCGCGAGTCGATCGATGCGGAACTCGGTCTTGATCCGTTTTTGGCAATTGCTGTTTCCGCAAAGACTGGTGCCGGTATCGACGATGTGCTCGCCGGCATCGTCAAACATCTGCCGAGTCCGAAAGGAGATCCCGACGCGCCGCTGAAGGCGCTCGTCTTTGATGCGCATTTCGACAAATATCGCGGCGTGATTTTGCAGTGTCGGGTTATGGAAGGAACTTTGCGGCCGCGCGACACGATCCATTTCATGCACGCCGACCGTGACTTCAAAGTTGATGAGTTGGGCTACAACCAATTGAAGCTTGTTCCGAAGGACCAGCTAACCGCAGGCGAAGTGGGTTACATCGTCGCCGGCGTGAAGAGCGTCCAAGATATCGAGATCGGCGACACGATCACTCATCTAGATCGGCCTGCCTCCGACCCGATTCCTGGATACCAAAAAGCCAAGCAAGTCGTGTTCTCGTCGATCTATCCGATGAACACCGACGAGTATCAAGATCTCACCAAGGCGCTCGAGAAGTTAGCGATCAACGATGCAGCGCTGACGTATGAAAAGGACAGCTCCGCCGCGTTGGGGTTCGGATTTCGATGTGGATTTCTTGGCCTGCTGCATCTCGACGTCGTTCAAGAACGCTTGCAACGCGAGTTCGATCTGGGTCTGGTCATTTCGGCGCCTTCGGTGAAGTACAAATTGGGACTTCGCGATGGTTCAACCATCGACGTTGACAACCCCAGCTATTGGCCTGATCCCACGGTGATCCAATCAACGACGGAGCCTTACATCAAGGCATCAATTTTGACGCCGGAAGAGTACGTCGGACCCGTCATGGAAATATGTCGTGAACATCGTGCCGATACCACATCGATGAACTATCTGTCGGCGGGGCGAGTGGAAGTGATCAGCGAAATGCCGCTCGGCGAAGTGCTTTTTGATTTTTACGGCAAGTTGAAAATGATCACGCGAGGTTATGGGTCGTTTGATTACGTGGCGATCGAATATCGCAAAACGGATGTCGTGAAAGTTGACATTCTGGTCAATAAAGAACCGATCGACGCGTTGTCTTATCTTGTTCATCGCGAGAAGTCGCGAACGAGGGCGCTTCATTACTGCGAACAGCTTGCCGAAGCGATCCCGCGGCATCAGTTCAAAATACCGATTCAAGGTGCGATCGGCGGCACGATCATCGCGCGAGCAACGATTCAACCCTATCGCAAAGACGTGACCGCGAAACTCTACGGTGGCGACGTGACACGTAAAAACAAGCTGCTCGATAAACAGAAAAAAGGCAAAGCAAAAATGAAACAGTTCGGCAGCGTCAACATTCCTCAAAAAGCGTTCGTGTCGGTGCTCCGCGCGGACAACGATTGACGCGACTGCCATGGACGAACTGAATAGTTACCAAGGCGTTGTGTTTCAAAGTCATGACCATCCCGAATGCCGAGAACTGCGGTTGGTTCTGGAGTCTGTCGGAATTGCGGCGGACCTAAGAAATCGTGATGGCGTTTGGACGCTGGTCGTTGACGCAGACGAACAAGCGGCCGCGATTGCCGAACTGGAAGCTTATCGCCGTGAAGATCCCGTCGCGACATCCGCTCGGTTGCCACCAGCACCAAAGTTCAGCGGTGCGATCATTGGCGTGATCGTGTTCGCCGTCATCATGGTTGTCGATTTCATTTGGGCGTCCGCGATGTCCCCGATCGTACCGCGAGCGGGTCAAATGCGGGCGGGTGATGTGATGGCGGGTCAGTGGTGGCGCGTCCTCACGGCACTCACGCTTCACGCCGATCTGCTGCACCTGTTGTCGAACTTAGTATTTGGTGGCGTGTTTGGATTGTTGGTCGGGCGAATCTTGGGTGGTGGCGTTGGATGGTTGTGCGTCGTTGTTGCCGGAGCGTGCGGGAACCTTCTCAACGCGATGATGCGGGATGCTGAACACACTTCGATCGGCGCGTCGACGGCGGTCTTCGCAGCGCTGGGGATTTTGGTCTCGCATGCGCTGCGCCCACGATCGGTCGATTCGGAATCGTTGATGAAGCGGTGGAGTCCACTGGTCGGAGGAATCGTGCTGTTTTCGTTGGTCGGCATCGGTGACGAGCGCACCGATGTGCTGGCCCACGCCACGGGCTTGTTGTCGGGCTGCGTGATCGGATGGTTTGCATGCCGCGTTCCGGAGAAATTGTTATCCCGAAGCATGTTCCAGTTTTTCGCGGGCGCCGTCGCGGTCGGAATCATCGCGCTGGCGTGGGTTGTCGCAATCAACCAGACTTAGTTTTTGAGTAGACTGATTTCGCGACGAACTGATTGTTCCGCTTCCATTGACTTCCGGTGAACCGATTGCACCACGCCTACGATTTGACTGACGAAGAACGCGAAACCTATCAATGGCAGATGTGGGTCGACGGATTTGGCGAAGCTGGTCAGCGAAAACTGAAGAATGCATCGGTGTTGATTTCGCGCGTCGGTGGCGTCGGCAGCGTCGTTGCTTACGAGTTGGCAGCGGCCGGTGTCGGCAGACTCGTGTTGGCCCACGCCGGCAACGTCAGGCCGAGTGATCTCAATCGCCAGCTTCTGATGACGCACGACTCGATCGGCTCCCCGCGAATCGAATCCATCCAACGACGACTGCTTGAACTCAACCCTCGCCTCGAAATCACCGGCGTGAATGAAAACATCAACGACGACAACGCGAGCCGACTGGTCGAGCAGTGTGATGTGATCGTTGATTGCGCGCCGATGTTCGCCGAACGTTTCGCAATGAATCGGCAAGCAATTCGACAAGGCAAGCCGATGGAGGAATGCGCGATGTACGAAATGGAAGCGCACATCACGACGATCCTTCCCGGACGATCGCCTTGCTTGCGGTGCATCTTTCCGGAGACTCCGCCGACTTGGAAACGAGAATTCCCGGTCTTCGGCGCGGTCTCGGGGACCGTCGCCTGCATGGGTGCGGTCGAGGCGATCAAGGTGATTGCCGGATTTGGCGAAAACTTGGCCGGGCGACTGATTCGCATGGACCTGCGTGACATGCACTTTCACAATTTGAAGATCAGCCGACGAGCCGACTGCCCTGAATGCGGTGTCGATAAAGAGTAAAATGAAGCAATGAGTAGAATCATCATTCCGATGTCCTTGCGGGCTCACGTCGATGGCCATCGATCCATCGAAGTCGTCGGCGGCAATGTGGATCAGGCACTCCAGTCGCTCGTGTCAAAGTTTCCCCGCATCAAGGATCACTTATGGACGAACGGTCAGCTTGCAACGCATGTGAACATCTTCATCAATGATGAAAACATCCGCGATCGAGACGGCACGCTAACCAAGCTTCAACCGAACGACGAAATCATCTTGGTGCCCGCGATGGCGGGTGGATGAATATGCCCGATCAGAAGCTCTCGTCGACGGAGAAGCTCCGATACGCGCGACAACTCGGGCTGGCGCAAGTGGGCGCGGCTGGCCAACTCAAATTGAAAGCCGCTTCAGTGTTGATCGTCGGTGCCGGAGGTTTGGGGTCGCCCGTCGCGATGTACTTGGCGGCAACCGGAATCGGTCGCATCGGACTCGTCGATTTTGACAAGGTCGATCACTCAAACCTTCATCGTCAAATCATTCATCGAACCGATGACGTCGGTCGGCCCAAGGTGGAATCAGCATCCGAAACGATCGCTGCGATCAATCCGGATGTTCAGATCGAATCGTTCGAAGTCGCACTGAGCCGCGACAACGCGATGCGGATCGCCGAGCAATATGACATCGTGATCGACGGTACCGATAATTTTGCGACACGTTATCTGGTCAACGATGTTTGCGTGCTGTTGGGTAAACCGAATTGCTATGGATCGGTCTTGCAATTCGAAGGTCAAGCGTCGGTTTTTTCTCACGAAGGTGGCCCGTGTTATCGATGTCTGTATCCCGCACCGCCGGCCGCGGGTGTGGTGCCCAGCTGTGCCGAAGGTGGAGTCTTGGGCGTCTTGCCAGGCATGATCGGAATGATCCAGGCGACCGAAGCGGTCAAGATTATTTTGGGGATCGGCGAGACGCTTTCCGGTCGTTTGTTACTTTACGACTCGCTCGATATGTCGTTTCGAGAATTGAAAGTGCGCCGAGATCCGACATGCCCGATCTGTGGCGATCTGCCGACGATCCGCGAGTTGGCTGACTACGAAGCGTTTTGCGGAAACGCGAGCTCTCAACAAGCTGTCGCCCAAAGTCCATGGGATCTGAGTCCCACGGAAGCGAAGCGGCAGTTGGATTCCGACCCGTCGATCCGGTTGCTGGACGTCCGAGAATCAGACGAGTACGAAATCTGCCATATCAATGGACGCCTGATTCCGCTGGACCAACTTGCCGACCAGATCGGTCGTCTCGATCCAAACGACACCTACATTGTTCATTGCAAGTTCGGGAAACGCAGCGCGGAGGCCGTCGATCTGCTCCGTCGACACGGATTTGATCGTGTTTTCAACCTGCGTGGTGGAATCGATGCTTGGTCGCAAGTCATCGATCCTGACATTCGGAGGTACTAGGTTCGTGTTACAATGCGGCCGCACACTTTTCCCAACACTCATCCCGGAGATGGCCGTGAAGCGATTCAATACGTTCAGCCGCAGGCCCGTTGTTGCGGCTATCGCGATCGTTTGGCAGTTGTCCATTGTTGTGTCCGCCGACGAGACGACTGACGCGGCCAAACGCAACGCTGCCGAGATCATCGACCAGTCCGGTGTTTCCGCTGGATTCTTTGTTCACCTAGCGCCGAGTGACACAGCGTTGACGGCCGCGTTGCGTGCCAACGGTGCCACTCAGGTGCATGGACTTGTGCGCGAAGCGGACAAGCTTAGATCCGCCAGGCAAGCGATTCAAAAGTCATCTGACTACGGTGATATCGCGATAGATTTGTTGTCGGGAAATGAACTGCCCTACGTCGACAACTTGGTCAACTTGTTGGTTTGCGAAGATCTTGGCGACGTGTCCAAAGAGGAATTGCTGCGAGTGTTGGTTCCCAACGGAGTCGCGATGCTCAAAGTCGACGGAGCGTGGGAAAAGCTGGTCAAACCGCGTCCGAGTAATATCGATGACTGGTCGCATTACCTCCATGATGCGACGGGAAATTCGGTCGCCCACGATGACGTTGTCGCGCCGCCGCGGCACTTGCAGTGGGTCGGCAGCCCGCGATGGTCCAGGCACCATGACCGCATGGCCAGCATGAGCGCGCTGGTGTCCGAGGATGGAAAAATGTTTTACATCATGGACGAAGGGAGTCGGATCTCGATTCAACTGCCGCCCAAATGGAAACTGATAGCGCGAGATGCGTTCAACGGCAGCGTGCTTTGGAAACGCGACATCGAAGAATGGCAAACCCACTTGTGGCCGCTCAAGAGCGGGCCGACTCAGCTCTCGCGACGTTTGGTTGCGGCCGACGACCGCGTGCTCGTGACGCTTGGCTACAACGCGCCGTTGACTTCACTGGACGCGGCTAGCGGCGAAATCATTCACACATACGAAGACAGCGGCGCGACGGAGGAAGTGATCACGACGAACGGTTTGGTATTCGTGGTCGTGCGGAAAACAAAGGCGGAGTTGCAGGATTACGCGCCGGCCAACGGCCGCGTCGGTGACCAAGCGGCGGTTCGCGACTTGTTCTGGGACGAAGAACCCCGAGTCATCATGGCATTCGACTTGGACTCCGGTGAACGTTTGTGGGCAAAACGAACGAAGGTCTCACCGCTGACGTTGTCGGCAAGCGACTCGCAGATTTACTTTCACGACGGTGAGAAGCTCGTTAGCCTGAACCAGAAAACCGGCGACATCGTTTGGGAATCGGACCCGGTCACTCGCCGCCAGTCGTTCACGTTTAACTTTGGTCCACGCTTGGTCATCAACGATGGCGTCGTTCTGTACGCGGGCGGTGACGGCAACATGCAAAGTCTGGACGCGAAGACCGGTGTGCAACTCTGGGACGCTCAATTCCCCAACAGCGGCTATCAATCGCCCCAGGATTTGATGGTCGTTGGTGGATTGGTTTGGCTGGCACCGCTCACCAATGGTAAGGATTCCGGCGTCTACACGGGGCGTGATCCGAAGACGGGCGAGATCAAGAAAGAGTTTGCGCCGGACGTTGATACCTACTGGTTTCATCACCGTTGTTACATCGCCAAGGGCACCGACAACTTCTTGATTCCGTCACGAACCGGCACGGAGTTCGTCGATCCGAATTCCGAACATTGGGACATCAATCACTGGGTTCGCGGCGGATGTTTGTACGGAGTGATGCCATGCAACGGTTTGACCTACACGCCGCCCCATGATTGTGCTTGTTACCCCGAAGCAAAGCTGTTTGGATTCAATGCACTGGCGCCAACCGCGCCGACGCGACCCATACCGCGAAAGGTTGCCGAAGCGGGACGGCTCGATCGCGGCCCTGCTTACGGCGAACCGCTTGCTGATTCAGCGGCGACGAATTTGCCCGGCGACTGGCCAACGTATCGGCACGATGCGACGCGAAGTGGTACGGCGACGCTGCCGGTCAATCCAAAATTGAAACAGAAATGGACAGCGACGCTGGGTGGTCGACTCACTCCGCCGGTGATCGCAGATGCAACCGTCTATGTCGCTCGCATCGATGCGCACACTTTGCACGCGCTGGATGAAACGAGCGGTGAGACGAAGTGGACTTTCACTGCAGGTGCCCGAATCGATTCTCCGCCCACGGTTCATCGTGGCCGAGTCGTTTTTGGCGCGACGGATGGCTGGATTTATTGTTTGACCACTGACGGAGATTTAGTGTGGCGCTATCGCGCGGCGCCGCTGGATCGCAGGACGATGGCGTACGAGCAACTCGAATCTCTATGGCCCGTTCACGGTAGCGTTTTGATTCACAACGATATGGTTTACGGCGTCGCCGGCCGTTCGGTGTTCCTCGATGGTGGTCTTCGATTGTTGAGACTTGATCTCGCGTCAGGCGAAAAGTTGTCGGAAACGATCATGGACGAAAAGAACCCGGAAACCGGAAACAACATGCAAGAGAAAGTTCAGGTCTTGCAAATGCCCGTCGGCTTGCCCGACATCCTCTCCTGCGATGGCACGCACATTTTCATGAAATCACAAAAGTTTGATCTCGATGGAAATCGATTGGAGATCGGACCTAACTCGGGCGAGTTTGCTGCTCAGGCATCCAAACAGCGTGGTGACGACGCGCACATTTTTGCGCCCATGGGCTTTCTGGACGAAACGTGGTTCCACCGCTCGTACTGGGTAATGGGACAAAGTTTCGCCGGCGGTCACGGTGGTTACTACCAAGCCGGACGGTTCGCGCCGTCTGGCCGAATCATGGTCAACGGCAACGGTTACGTTTTTGGCTACGGTCGCAAACCGGAATACCTGAGGTGGACGACGACGCTGGAGCACCAATTGTTTGCGGCCGAACCGAATCCGCCGGAGATCCCCAAAAACTTTGGCAAAGCGGCCGCAGGCGTCGGCCCGATCGGATCGTACGCCCAGTTTCCCAAATCGCCGAGTCTCGACCCGAGCGGCAAGCCGATCACCGTTGAGGCTTGGATAACCACAACGCGGCCGCAGGGAGTCATCATCGCTAGTGGTGGACCATCCGAAGGATTTGCACTCGCGATCCAAGACGGACAACCCACTTTGCACATCCGAAGCGGTGGCGAACTTTCGACGATCAAGGCGAATCGTCGAGTCGTCGGAGGCTGGCACCACGTCGCGGGCGTTTTGCAGGAAGACAAAACGATGCAATTGTACGTCGACGGTGAACTTACCGCGTCAGGTACCGCATCAGGGTTGATCGTAAAGGAACCCGCGCAAGCTTTGACGATCGGTCTTGATAGTCAAACATCGGTCGGCGACTATCAACCGCCGCTCGCGTTTACCGGTATCATCGACGAAGTCCGGCTCTATTTTCTTGCGGCGACGGACCAACAGATCGCCGACCGATTCAAGGATGGCTCGGAGATTTCCAGCGCCGCGGTATTGGCAGTCAGCTTCGATGACGGGTCCGCTCGCGACCATTCGGTCACCCGAAACAATGGGACTCTCGAAGGCGGCCGATTGGTCGACGGCAAGTTCGGAAAGGCGATCCAGTTTTCAGCCAAGGTCGCCAACAACGGGCAAGCAACGCCGAAACCCAACGGTCCCAAACAGGGGAACGGCAAACAGGCCGGCGGCAAGAAGCAGGTCGCAAAAAAGAATGCCTCCAATCGCGATGAGAAACCGGGCGACAGCCTCGTCAAACCGAAGTGGACCCAAGATGTTCCGATCTACGTTCGATCGATGGTGCTTGCCGGGTCGACATTGTTCATTGCCGGGCCGCCCGACATCATCGACGAGGAAGAGACGTTTGAAAAGTTGACGGAGCGTGATCCTGAAGTTCAAAAACTGCTCGCCAAGCAGGACGCGGCACTCGAAGGAGCGGACGGTCGATTGCTGTCGGTTAATATCGATACTGGTTTAGTGGAGAACGAAATTGAGCTTGGCACCACGCCGGCTTGGGATGCGATGGCGGGTGCGGATGGGATGCTTTTTCTGTCCACTCTCGATGGGACCGTCGTTTGTTTCGGAGAATGACGCGATGATTATTCAGTCAACAAAGTTCTCTGCCATCTTCGCCGGCTTAGCGATACTTGCATTCGCATCGTACGTTTCCGCGTGCAACATTCCTGTGTTTCGGTATGCGTTGGAACGTTGGAAGAGCGATCCCTACGAATTGGTCGTGCTGCACGATTCGGAATTGTCGAACGAAGAATCTGCTTTTCTGGCGACGTGGAAACCGTCGCCAGCGAGCAGTCCAACTGCGTCGAACATTGAAGTCAGGCGAATTCGCCCTGATGAACCCGAATTCAATACGTTGCTGCGGCGCGTCGGCGACGACAAAGCAATTGCGAAGTCTTCATTGCCTCACGTCATTCTGCGAACGCAGATTCGTGGCCAAGATGTGATCGTTTGGGATGGTCCGCTTACCGATGTCATGTCGGCCCACCTGTTGAACTCGCCCGCGCGAATCGAACTTGCAAAACGTTTGACTGATGGTGACTCCGTCGTCTGGATCATTATCGGCGATGTCAAGAAATTAAAAGTCGCGGCGACTCAAGCGTTGCTTCAAAAATGTTTCACCCAGCATGCGACAAAAATCCGATTGCCGGAGGGCGTTGGCTTACCGGGCAGCGAATTGTTCAGCGAAATACCGTTGCTGTTAAAATCGAGCATCATCGAAATCGATTGCGATGATCCCGATGAAGTCATGCTGATCGAACTTGCGAATCGACTTCAGCCAACGGCCTTCGACGCGGGCGAATCATTGGTTTTGCCGGTGTTCGGTCGAGGTCGGGCTCTTGAAGTCATTCCAGCGAGTGCTCTCGATGAGCGGATGGTGGAGGACTTGATGGTATTTCTTAGCGGTGCCTGTTCGTGTCAAGTTAAAGAGCGGAACCCCGGTTTCGATCTGTTGATGTCCACAAATTGGGAATCGCGAATTTTTGGCGAAGATGGCGAACGTCCGCCCGCGACCTCCGTGACCGAACCATCGACCGCCCCTCGTATGCTCACTATCCCGCCGGGCAGAAGGACTTCGCAGGAGTGATTCGATGAAGCGATTCTGGATTGTATTTTTGGCCTTGTTTGTTGCCGTTGCGGCAATGGTATACCAATTGGCCGTGACGGATTCGGCGGCGTCGACCAAGGGCGGATCGCCGATCACGATGTTTTGCGCCGCCAGCAACCAAGCGGTCATCGAAGCTATCGTCGCCGACTACAAATCCGAGTTTGATCGTGAGGTTTATATCAACTACGGGCCATCTCAAGGCTTGTTGTCACAGATCGAAGTGAGTAAGACCGGCGACGTTTTCTTGCCTGCCGACGATAGCTACTTAAAGCTGGCACGCGAGAAAGGTTTGGTCCGCGAAATCTTGCCTGCGGCTGAGATGCATGCCGTGATCGCGGTCAAACGAGGGAACCCAAAATCCATTCGTTCGTTCGACGATTTGTTGCGGCGAGACGTGCGCGTCGTTCAAGCAAACCCCGATGCTGCGGCGATCGGCAAGATCAGTCGCGCTGCACTCTCCAAACGTGAACTTTGGAAGTCGATTGACGAAGCAACAGCGGCCTACCGGGGAACTGTGACGGAAGTCGCCAATGACATTCAAGTCGGTTCGGCCGATGCGGGGATCGTTTACGACGCGATTTTGCACGACTACCCGGACCTCGCGTTCATTAAGATCCCTGAATTAGAATCAGCGAAATCCAAGGTCGCGGTTGGGATCATTGCGGGTTCCAAGAATGCAAAGGCCTCGCTTCATTTCGCTCGCTATGTGACCGCGCAAGATCGCGGGATGAAGCAATACCTTCGTCGCGGTTTTCAAACTCAAAGTGAAGAAGTTTGGAACGATGTGCCGGAGCTGAATTTGTTCGCGGGATCAATGCTGCGCCCGGCAATCGAAGAGACAATTGTCGAGTTTGAGCAGCGCGAAGGGGTCGTGGTCAATCGAGTCTATAACGGTTGCGGGATTTTGGTGGCGCAGATGAAAGCCGGCCAACATCCGGACGCCTACTTCGCTTGTGACAATGAGTTCATGTCGCAAGTGACTGATTTATTCCAACCACCCGTTGCCGTTTCCAACAATGAACTGGTGATCCTGGTGCAGAAGGGAAACCCGCATAACATCGCATCCTTGCGAGACCTCGGGCGCGAAGGCATTCGTGTCGGTATCGGTCACGAAAAGCAATGTGCGATGGGCTGGATCACACAGAACACGCTGCGGGAGGGCGGGATCGAAAAAGAAGTCATGGCGAACGTCACCGTTCAATCTCCGACTGGCGATATGTTGGTGAATCAAATGAGGACGGGATCGCTCGACGCCGCCGTCGCCTACTTGAGTAACGCAGCCGGATCAGCCGAGTTCTTGGATGCGATTCAAATTACCGGGATCAAGTGCAGCACCGCGACGCAGCCGTGGGCGGTTGCGCGTGATAGTAAATTCCCCAATACGGCCGGGCGATTGTTCGATTGTTTGACGAGCCCTCATTCAAAAGAAGTCTTTGCGGCTGAAGGTTTTCAATGGCAATACGACACGTTGGAATCCAAGGCTAGCGAATAGCCCTGCCATGTCACCGAGTGAATCATCCCCGCGATCGGTCCAACTTGTCCCACGCCGGCGCAGCGATGCGCCATTCTTCATCGTGATGGGCGGAATTTCGGCGTGCTTCGTTTTGCTGATCGTATTGTTGGTGGCCGCCGATTTGGCGTTCACGTCGTTCGCCGAGTTCCGATCGGCGCTCGCGAAGCCCGAGATCCAAGCGGCGTTTCGATTGACGCTGCTTAGCTGCACCGTCGCGGCGCTGCTTTCAGTGTTCATTGCGACACCGCTTGGATACCTGCTGTCACGATACCGTTTCCCCGGTCGCTTCGTGATCGATACGATTGTCGATATACCGATCGTCCTACCCCCGTTGGTCTTAGGACTCAGTTTACTGATTCTGTTTCACTTGCCGATCGGTAGCCGTGGCTGGGAATTGGAATCGTGGCTCCGCGATGAGGTCGGCTTTCAGGTCACGTATCGATGGCCTGCGGTGATCTTGGCACAGTTCACCGTCGCTTGTGCGTTCGCCGTTCGCACGATGGGAGTCACGTTCGATCAAATCAACCCGCGAGCCGAGCACGTCGCGAGAACGCTCGGTTGCAGTCGTGCGCAGGCTTTCTTGAGGATCGCGTTGCCACAGGCGAGCCGCGGAATGATCGCCGCGTTCACGATCGCCTGGGCCCGCGCGTTGGGCGAGTTCGGCCCGATCTTGGTGTTCGCGGGTGCGACTCGAATGCGAACCGAAGTGTTGTCCACGAGTGTGTTTTTGGAACTCAGTGTCGGTCAATTGGATGCTGCCGTTGCCGTGTCGCTGCTGATGGTGTGCATGGCGGTCGTGGTGTTGCTCGTTCTAAGATGGCTTGGCACCGGGCTGACAACATGATTGGGATCGTTGATGCCACGATTCACGCGGGCAACTTTTCGCTCAATAACTTCTCGATCGAAGTGCAACGGGGCGAGTACGCAGTGCTGATGGGCCAGACCGGTTGTGGAAAAACGTCAATTTTGGAAGCTATCTGCGGTCTGCGGAAAATTCATTCAGGAAAGATTTACATTCAGGGCACGGACGTGACGAATTTTCCGCCGGGCGATCGCAACTTGGGATACGTGCCGCAAGATCTGGCGCTCTTTCCAATGCTGACCGTGCAAAAGCACCTGGAGTTTGCGATGAAAATTCGCAAGGTGGCGAGCAGCATCATTGCTGATCGCACTCGTTACATGTCGGACGTGTTGGGAATCGACCATTTGCTGTCGCGGCGCGTGCAAGGGCTCAGCGGCGGCGAATCACAGCGAGTCGCGCTGGGTCGCGCGCTTGCGTTTGAACCTTCAGTTCTGCTGCTCGACGAACCCCTCAGCGCGCTCGACGAAAAGACGCGCGAAGAGATGCAAAGCTTGCTGCTGACGATCAAGCAAACAACCGGTGTCACCACATTGCACGTCACACACAATGCCAAGGAAGCCGAATCATTAGCCGACCGCCACTTTCGAATCGAGAACGGCTCCATCGTTTCTTAACCAAAGCCGAACCGGCATGACAGAATCGATCGGCACGATCGGAATAAAGTGCCATCCTCGAGCGGGTCGTTTGCCCAAAAAATTGGTGCCGCGAAGGCGAACTCCGCGTCGGCTTTTCTCCACTCAATCTAACCGACTCAAATATCACGTTTGGTCGATCCGAACGCCAAGCGGATGGCACCAGCGTCCGAGGGTGCTCGGCAAGGAGTGATACCGGGGCGATCGGCAGCGTTCCGACGCCGTGATTACGCCGGCAATGACGCCCCGATACAAACGATCGTGCAGTCCTACAACGCCGACGCGGCCGCTCGATCAAGATAAAAACACTGGTCTGGCACGTTGACGTGCGACGCCGGATATCGGTCGTAGTCACCGGATCGGTTGATGACTTGAGCAAGTACGCCTGCCTTCGAGCTGCCCGTGATCAAGAACGCTACTCGAGCGGCCGCGTTGAGCACGGGTCCGGTCAAAGTGATCCGTCGTTGCGACGTGTCCGGATGTGTGGCTACTTCGCAGATTCGCGACGACTGGAGAAACTGACTTTCATGCGGGAAGATCGACGCCGTGTGCCCGTCGTCCCCCATCCCCAGGATTACCAAATCGAAGCGGGGAAGTCCAACGTCACCGATCTCGACATGGGTCAACACTTCCTTCTCGTAGCGTTGCCGTTCGAGTTCCGGATCCGACTCGCCGAGCGCGCGATGAATGTTGGCGACGGGGATCGAGATGTTGTCCAAGAACAGCGACTTGGCGACCCCGAAATTGCTGTCACCATCGTCGGGCGCGACGAATCGTTCGTCGCCCCAGAAAAAATGGATGAGTGACCAGTCAATCCGATCTGCAAACTGACGCGTCCATCGCTCAAACAGGATTCTCGGCGTCGAACCACCGGACAGAGCAACGGTGAAATTTTCTCGCCCGTTGGCCTGAACCAATTCGGCAAAATCTGCAGCGAATCCGGCTGCAACGGCGGACGAATCCGCGAAAATCTTGACTTCGGCTGACATCGTTTATTTCGATCTCGCTTGCGCCAAACGGGTCATAGCCGAAGTGCCCCCACAAGGACTCGAACCTTGGACCCAGTGATTAAGAGTCACTTGCTCTACCGACTGAGCTATAGGGGCGTTGTTGGCGTTTTCGCCATACCGAGTGGGATTCTAACAAACTCGCCGCAGTCGGCAACGTGGGTTTGCCTCTTTATTCTTGCGGTTTCAATGTGAACGATCCGAGATGCATTCCGGATGGTTCGTCGTACCCGAACGAACCGCTGGGCGCGAAGTATTTCTCGAATTTTTCGAACGGCGGCAACTCGCTCTTTTGCAGCAGCACCGCGAGCTTGGCAGCCAATGGGTTTTTCTCGCCCTGCTGGCTGAGGTAGCGCCGCGTATCGGGAGACTTGGCGAGTTCGTAAAACTGGCGGATGTATTCGGAGCCTCTCATGAACGACATCATGAACGGTTTCTCGCCATCCAACTTGCCGCCCAATTCACTCGAAACCAGTTCGTACTCCGGCACATTGATCAGACGCGGCAGCGAATCGGAGTTGGCGAGTGAGACTCGTTCGAGAAATGTTCGGCTGTCCGCGAAGATTAGCCAATCGCCCATCACCATGAGGCATGGTTCGGGTGTTCGCAGCCCTTCCGGAACGCCGCGGCCAGGCCGGTTCTTCGGAGTGAAGACGACGTTGCCAGCGATCGTTTCCGCGTTGATCTTGTCAGGCATGCGGTCGCGAATCTTTTCGATCAAAGCGTTCGCTATGAGCGGATCCGTGATGCCGAAGGCGTGTAGTTGGACGCGACTGTTAAGCTTGATGGGCGTCTCGATCCAACTCGATGTGATGTAGCGACCGCTTAACAAGGTCAGAACGTCTTCTTGAACCGATACATCGAGATCTCGTTTCATTGGTTCTTCGATGTAGCGCTTGAGCGGATCGGCACCTTGGAACTTCGCTAACACTTTGTCAAAGTTTTTGTAGGTGGTTGCAAAGTCCCAATGGATCGACGTGTAACTGGTCACGTCGGAGGGCACCCAGTTCGGCGGCATCGAATCACCGGTCTCTGGACGCAGAACGCCAAAGAAACCATCTCGCGGCGTATCGATCAGAACGTGCAAATGGCTGATGTCATCGAAGTCATCGCCGCCACGGAATACGCTGCCACCGACACCGCGAATCTTTCCAACGCCCAACTCCTCGATGATCGGCCAGACAAATCCCGCCGCACCGCCGCGCTTGACCACTCGCTCGATCACATGATACGGGTCGAGGAAGAATGTGATTTGCGGGCGAGTTTCCTCGGCGCCGATGCACCTCGACATGACCGACGTAAAATCAGCTCGATCAGCAAGCGTCGAATCTGCACTGGTTTCGTTCCACTGTGCCAGAGCTTTCGACGCCGTGTCATGTCCGATGCCAAAAACGATCGTCTGTTGGCGGTTGAAATACTCGACTTCGGGACGCCCAGGTCGTGGCGGCAGCAATCGGATCAGCGTTGTTTGATCGATCATCGAAGTGCGACGAACGTATCCGCTTTCGATCAATCGTGACTCAATGCGATCGACGATTGATTGCAGTCGATCGATGTTGTCACCCGCTTCGACGAGCAGCAATCCGGCGAATGAGTTCTGCTGTTTTCGTTTGCGGTCGATGCGACGGCGAATTGCATCGGGCGATTCGTCACCCGCGTCCTCTTCGACGGCTTGCTCTGTTTCATCCGAGAGATTCCCAGGCATCGCTGCGATCGCCACCTGTCCGTGAGGAATCGCGAGCATCTCGTCCAGCGTCATCCCAAATTCATTCCCGATCCGCTCAAATAGTTCTGTCATCATTTGAAAGATTTCGCTGGCAAACGGCCGCATGCTTGGGTCATCAAGCATTTGTCCGATGGGCGATTCAGCGAGGCCTTTGCGAAATTCGTCAGCGTTGTCCACTCGCAAGTAAGCGAGTGTGTCTTCGGGTAGCAATCGCGGCGCGCCAGGTACCTCAGGCGCGTCGCCAGCCGAACTTGCGGGTGATTGAAAAAGCAGCACTGAAAAAGAGAACCACAAGAAAGCCAAAACGAGGCGATGCGTTTGATTCATCAATTTCAATCCAGAGGAAACGACAAGGGAAAATAGACGGGCGACGGGCAGATCGGGGCATGTCACCTGCGCCGCGTCGTTGTTGTATTCGATACGACCGGACTCTACTTGGCTATCGCGACCAAATAATCTGGGAAATCGCCAAGTCGAAATATTCCGACGAAACGAACCTCGGTCGGCGTGGTTAGAATCACAGAGCACCTAACCCGCGTTTCCAAACGAAGTCGAACGATGACGATGCAAATCCGCTTTGCTTCCACTGTTTTGTTGCTAGCCGCCATGATCGGCAGTGCTCCGGCACAAACCGCTGGCCAGAATACGGGTCAGACGGGCGGCTTTGGTACGAATACGGGCACCAACACCGGCGCTGCGACGACGGCGAGCGGCGGTACCAGCGGCAACACTGGCGCCACCGCCGGTGGACTCGGCGTTCTTGATGCGGCTTCGTCGTTCGCGGGTGTGGAGCGCGG
>JBGSLZ010000096.1:0-6885 GCA_041740415.1 Rubripirellula sp. | reverse complement strand
GTACCGCGAGCTGTCATTGCTGCTTCGGCGGCCTCCTGGTCGCGAGGCTTTTCCTGGTGACATTTTCTATCTTCACGCACGGCTCTTGGAACGCTCAACTCATCTACGCGAGGAACTTGGCGGTGGTTCGCTGACGGCACTTCCCATCATCGAGACGGAGGCGCAAGACATTTCCGCTTACATCCCAACTAATTTAATCTCCATTACCGACGGACAGATTTATCTATCGCCGTCATTATTTGAGTTGGGTATCCTGCCAGCAGTGGACGTGGGCAAATCGGTTTCGCGGGTCGGTGGGAAAGCGCAGCGAGCTGCCTACCGTGCGGTCGCGGGCGATCTCAAGTTGGCGTACGCGCAGTTCGAGGAGCTGGAAACCTTTTCCAAGTTTGGTGCTCGGGTCGATGAATCCAGTCGGAAATTGATCGAGCACGGTCGACGCATACGCGCGTGCCTCAAACAAGCCGAGCACTCGCCAGTCTCCGTGCCGGCGCAGGTGATGGTACTGTTGGCTCTGACGGATGGCCTCTTTGATCGGGTTCCGATGGATCAGATGACGGACGCCGAGGCCGCAGTTCGAGCCGCCGCAGAAAGTCTTTCTGCCGCGATACAAAATCGACTCCAGGCAGCGGACTCGCTAAGTGATCCGGACCGCGACGCAATTCTGGAAACCGCCCGCGAAGCACTTCAATCCTTTCAGACACACGATAAGAAGCCTCCACCAAACAACGGATCGGCGACGTGAGTCAAACAATCGCAACTCTCAAGCGACAGATTGGCGGCGCCACAGATCTGCAATCCGTCGTGCGGACAATGAAGGCCATGGCCGCTTCAAAAATCGTCCAGTTTGAAAGTTCGGTACGTGCGCTCGCCGATTACAGCCGCACGGTCGAACTCGCACTGGGCGTGTGCCTTCGTGAAATTGACACTAAATGCCATGTGGCGACTAATCAGGCAACCGCCGCAAACATCACGGCCGCGATCGTCTTCGGTTCCGATCAGGGCCTCGTCGGACAATTCAACACAATCATTGCTGACGAGGCGTTACGAACGCTCGCTAGTATGCCCGGTAAGCAGATGATTTGGGCCGTTGGTGAGCGGGTCCATGCGCGGCTGGCTGATACAGACTCGCCATTGATCGGTCAATTTAATGTGCCGAGTACCGTGAAAGCGATCGCACCTTTGGTAGGCCAGCTTCTCATTGACTACGCGACGCGAACAGAACGACACCCAGCGACCCCACTCTTCCTGTTTTACAATCGCCCCACGGCCGGTTCCCTCTATGAACCAGTCAGTCAACGTCTGCTACCGCTGGACAACGCATGGCGCCGTCAGCTCTGCGAGACCCCGTGGCCGAGAAAGAATCTACCGCAAGTTTTGGGTAACGAGATCCAAACGATGCGCAAGCTAACGGGCGAATATCTTTTCGTGTCGCTCTTCCGCGCCTGTGCCGAGTCTTTGGCCAGCGAGAACGCCAGTCGATTGGCCGCCATGCAACGAGCTGACAAAAACATTGATGAACTACTTGGGACACTCAACTCATCATTTCATAGTCAGCGACAAAGCAGCATCGACGAAGAATTGTTCGATGTCGTTTCGGGCTTCGAAGCATTGAAGGGATGAATGTTAGATTCAGATCAGCCGCAGTGCGTTAGCACACAACTAGTAATTGAATTAACGGACGCTAACGCGCCAGCGGCTGATTGAAAAGTGAACCAAGACTGAACTATGCGGTAGCCAGCACGGGGATGTGCTTGCCGCAATCGATGGCGGTCACTTTGTTCTTGTCATCGTTGCACATCGTCATGCGGATCGTTGAACCCGCTTTCAGATCCGATGCTTTGCTTGTCTTGCCGTCGCAAGTCACTTTGGCGTCCTTGGCCACCGTGTAGTGGTGCTCGTCGCCCTTGGCACAAGTCGACGTCAATTTGTCCCCATTTACTTTGACGAGTTTTCCGTCGCAACATTTTCCAGCGGCCATTTCGTGTGATTCAGTCTTCATAGCAATTCCTTTTTCGAACATGGCAAAAGAATATCGCCATGCTTCTACACCTGGATGGTGTTGTCAAAAGCACGCTTCACTTTGCCGATGTCAGCAGTGTTACATCATCGGTCGCTGGGGAATATCGAAGGATTCTTCAAAGCAACCTGGCGGATATGACCATGATTCGGACTGCATTCGGATTTACCACAAAGACACGACGACGCAAAGATTAAGATACTGGTTGAAGGTGTACTTCCTTTGTGTCTTTGTGCCTTCGTGGTTCAAAATTCAGCACAGAAACAGAGTCGTCGTGGCCAGAAAGCTCGATTCTTGGGTGACGATCTTGACCGGCAACTGATAGGATGCAGGGTTCGCTACGAACCAGATTGAATGAACAAATGCCGGTCAGTATGGAAGAAGTACCCAGCCAAGACTTGCCCAGCGGGTTTCCCATCGTTGGGATTGTTGCTTCGGCAGGCGGGCTGGATGCGTTCAAGAAATTTCTTACCGCGATGCCTGCCGACAGCGGAATGGCGTTTGTATTGATCCCGCATCTTGATCCGTCACACGCAAGCTTGATGGTCGAGTTGTTGAGCAAGGTGACTTCAATGCCGGTTGTCGAAGCCGGTCACGACATGATTGTTGAGGTCAACAGCGTCTATATCATTCCGCCGAATCATTTCCTGGCCATTGCAAATGGCCGGCTGCAGCTAAGCGAACCGCCGAAACAACGCTCTTGGCAGACATCGATCGACTTCTTCTTGCGATCGCTTGCTCAAGACCAAAAGGAACGTGCGATCGGCATCGTGCTGTCGGGCACGGGTAGCCACGGCTGCCTCGGTGTTCGCGAAATCAAGCTGGCTGGCGGCATGACGATGGCACAACAGCCCAATACCGCTGAGTATGATCAGATGCCGACCAATGCGGTTGCGACGGGACAGATTGACTGTGTTATGCCGCCGGAACAAATGCCGGCAGCGCTAGTCAATTACGTCGAGCAACCTTACTTGAACACCGCGGGCCAGGTGGACACACCATCGGCAGAGTCGGCTGATCTGCTGAACCAAGTCCTGACTTTGTTGCATTCGCGAACGAAGTACGATTTTCGTTCCTACCGCAAGGCGATGGTGCTACGGCGTATTCAAAGGCGGATGGGCTTGGCTCATACCGACAGCATCACGCACTATCTCGATATGCTGCAACAGAAACCGGAAGAAGTGACCGCTTTGTACAAGGATCTGTTGATCAGTGTGACCGCTTTCTTTCGTGATCCGGACGCATACCGAGTCTTGGAACAGGAACTGATTCCCGCACTGATCGCGCGGCAGACCGGTGAATCGCCGATCCGAGTTTGGGTGGCTGGCTGTGCCACGGGCGAGGAAGCTTACTCGATTGCAATGTTGTTACTCGAAGGGATTGAGACCGCTCAAGCCACCTGCAATATCCAGATTTTCGCCAGCGATATCGACCGGGATGCCATCGACGTCGCTCGGGTTGGGACCTATCCGGCTAGCATCGTAAGCGACATCTCTCCCGAACGACTGAAGCGATTTTTTGTGATGGTCGACGACAGCCACTACCAAATCAAAAAGCGACTTCGCGAATCGATTGTGTTTTCCCACCAGAACTTGATCAGCGATGCGCCGTTCTCAAGACTTGATTTCATCTCCTGTCGCAACCTGTTGATTTACCTTGAACCGGAGATGCAGCAGAAGGTGATCGCTCTGTTCCACTTCGCCTTGTCTGCCGACGGCACCCTGCTGCTCGGTCCGTCGGAAACGATGGGAAAAACGACTGACCTATTCGAGCCGGTGTCGAAGAAATGGCGAGTCTACCGCAAGATTGGGCCATCACGCCAAGACTTAATCGGCATTCCAATCATCAAAACCGACGAGCGAGGATCAGTGACGCAGCAACCGAATTCCACATTGCGGCGCAAGAGCTTGAAGGAGTTGACGGAAAGACTGGTCCTGAACGAGTACGCTCCTGCAGCGGTCTTGATCAACCGCAGATTTGAGGTCCTTTACGTGACTGGACCACTGGTCAACTACTTGGAATTTCCTCTTGGCGAATTGACGAAGGATTTGTTGGCACTGGCGCGAGCTGGCTTGCGAACCAAGCTGCGTTTCGCTTGCAACAACGTTATTCGCGACAGCAAAACGGTCGTCGATACCGAAGCTCGCGTGAGGCGCGACGGACATTATGTTCATTGTTCGATCACTGTGCGACCAATATCCGATACGAAAGAATCCGAAGGTTTGATGTTGGTCGTCTTTCAAGATCGAAGCCGACAAGATCGAGGCGCGGAGCCATCACTCGATGAGCAAAAGGCGGAAGCTCCGCAAGGCGAGGATTCACCTTTAGTTCAACAGCTTGAACTTGAGCTGAAGTCGACGAGCGAGGAACTGCATAGCACGATCGAAGAGATGGAAAGTTCGACAGAGGAACTCAAAACCTCCAACGAAGAAATCATGTCGGTGAATGAGGAGCTGCAATCCGCCAACGAAGAACTGGAAACATCGAAAGAAGAGTTGCAGTCGGTGAACGAAGAATTGAGCACCGTCAACAGTCAACTTCAAGACAAAGTCGTCGAGTTAGATAAAGCCACCGACGACTTGATGAACCTGATGTCCAGTACCGAGATCGCGACGATCTTCCTCGACGAACAATTGAATATCAAGCGATTCACTCCGCCGACCAAGTCACTATTGAACCTGCGTATCACCGACGTTGGCCGCCCGCTACGCGAAATTGCTCCGAAGTTTCCTGATGACCAAATGTTAATCGAATGTCAGCAAGTGCTCGAGAAGCTGATCCCGATGGAACACGAAGTCCAGACCGACGAACCTCGTTATTACCTTCGTCGCATTCTGCCGTATCGCTCGACCGATAATCATATTGGCGGCGTGGTGATTACATTCGTCGACCTAACTCAACGCAAACAAGCAGAGGCGGTACAGCGTGAAGCCGATGACCGATCGGTTGCGGCATTGCATGAAAGCAACGAGCGGTTGGGAGCGATTTTGGACACCGCTGCAGATGCGATCATCACCATCGATCAGCAGGGCCAAATCGACAGTCTCAATCGAGCGACTGAAACACTCTTCGGTTACGCGCGGGATGAACTCATAGGTCAAAATGTTTCGTTGCTGATACCGTCAATCTACAACAACCATCATGACGGTGCGGTCATCGGTGCGGTCATCGACGAGGGACAAAACAGGCAAGCTCAGTTCATCGGTCATACGCAGGAAGCAGTGGCACGGCGCAAGAATGGCACTCCCTTTCCCGTCGATTTCGTGTTTAGCAAAGTTGACCATCTTGGCTTGTTCACAGGAATCTTGCGAGACATCACGGACCGTAAGGAGTTGCAGTCGCACATCTTAGAAATTGCGTCTGAAGAACAACGCCGTATTGGACAAGAGTTGCACGATGGTACACAGCAAGAGCTGACAGGCCTGACGCTCTTTGCAGGCGCATTGCGTGACTTGCTGGATACGGGTGCTCAAAAAGATAGACCCGATGCAGTGGATTGGATGCTCAACGAGAAGGATTTGGAAAAACTCAAACAGACCGCAGACCGACTGTTGCAAGGACTGAACGAAGCGAATCAGCACGTCCGCATACTTTCGCACGGGATCATGCCAGTCCAAATCGATGCTGAAGGACTGCGGTCAGCACTCGCGGAACTTGCGGCGTTGACCAATGAACAACAACAAATTCATTGTCACTTTGAATTCTCCGGTTCAAGTTCCGTTTCGGACAACTCGATCGCCACGCAGCTTTACCGCATCGCCCAGGAATCACTTAACAATGCACTGCAACACGGTTTGGCCGACGACATCGTCATTTCGCTTTCGCAGCAGGAGGAACAAATTATCCTCGAAGTCTGCGATAATGGCGTGGGCATTGACCCACATTTGAATCAAGACCCTGGAAAAATCGGCGGCGGAATGGGCCTACGCATTATGAAATACCGCGCCAGTATGCTGGGCGGTGTGTTGCACGTCGATCGTAACAGCGGACCCGGCACGACCGTCCGATGTATTGTTCCAACAATGGAGGTTTTAACATGAAGAAACTACTAGCGCCATCGCGGATCATGATTGTCGACGATCATCCGATGATGAGAGACGGTTTAGCGATGCGAATTGCGTCGCAGGCCGATTTAGACGTCTGCGGTGAAGCCGCAACCGAAGAGGAAGCTTTCGAGCTTGTTCAGCAGGTCTGTCCTGATCTGGTCATCATCGACATTTCGCTGAAGTGCGGCAATGGAATTCAGCTAGTCAAGCGAATCAAGTCGCTTGGTACGAAAGTCAAGATGTTAGTGGTTTCGGCGTTTGAGGAGTCTCTTTACGCCGAACGCGCGATGCGAGCCGGCGCGATGGGGTATCTCAATAAACAAGAGACAAATGAGAAGTTGATTGACGCCATACGCGTCGTGCTCAATGGCGAACATTACGCAAGTGTCGAGATGACTCAGCGTTTGGTCGGGCAGGCCTTGGGAAAACGCAGCGAAACTCAAGACCCGATCGAGTTGCTCTCGGATCGGGAGCTGGAGATTTTCCGGCTGATCGGGGCAGGTGTCACTACAGGCGCGATCGCTTCGCAGCTTTCACTCAGCACGCATACGATTGATACGCATCGCGAAAACATCAAACGCAAGTTCGGCGCCAAAAGCGGTGCGGAGCTGAGCCGACTAGCGATCCAAGCCATGTTAGCAAGCGGCTGATAACGTGGGACGGGCTTCCAGCGCAAGGCTGTAAGGACCGAGCGGGCAATTACTGTCTGATTTGTGGTGTAGCAACGTAGTTCCATTTTGATAGGAAGTCGTCGTACTCGATTCGAAGTTGCTGTTTCATTTGTTCAGTGGCGTTTCGCTTGGTTTCGTAGACTCGCCGAAT
>JBGSLZ010000095.1:0-124472 GCA_041740415.1 Rubripirellula sp. | reverse complement strand
TGGGGCTCAAAAAGGTTACCTTGGTGTTCACCCATCGCGTGATCCTGCTTTGCGTTTGAGTTGGTTGTGATGAACCGTTAAACGTAGCGTTTCACGCGATGGTTTCTACCGCCAGTATGCGCTCGGTGAATAATGCGGGCTCAATCGTGGACTCGACGCGAGACACCGCGAGTAGGCAGGCGAAAAGCATCAATATCAGCAAACCCACGATGATGAAGGTCGTTGTTCTTCTGCGGCCAAGGCGATCGGACATCCGGGAACCATCGATTGAATTGTCATTGAATGAAAACATCGTTGAATTTCTAAAGCCTCTTCATTGGGTTGGACAGCACGCGTCGAAAATATTCTCGACTTTTCTTCGTGTCCCTCGCTAACGGCTCGGCTTGGATTTAACGACCAAAACAACCGCGCCGATCGAGGCGACGATGGTGGCCAGCCCGGCGGCGATCCAGCCCATCGCGACTATGCGTAAGTCGGAATCCGAATCAACGAACTTGCTGACACTGCAGAACGGTGCACCGCCGTCGCAGATGACCAGCCAGAATGCGATCCAGAAAGGTTGATACGCATGACGCTCGGATCGTTTGTCTTCGTTTGAGTCTTGCCAGTGCAAGCCGACTTCGATCGCTTTCATCAGCTCCTGATGCTGGAATTCGCGTAGTGCCGCCAAGTGTTGCAATACCAAGTAGATGATGCCGACGATCGTCGCGGGGATGGCCAACATAGAAGCTCGAGAAATGTAAAACCGCCGGTATGTGCGATCAGTGCCGACGCGAGAAGGACGTTGCTGTCATTTTGTCTCATCGAACCTGCGTTGACGGATGCGATTGATCGCCATTGATCAAGGAGTGAAGTTTTTTGACGTGTTTTCTTGGCCTGTCGGGCATAGAACATACCAGCGGCCAGGCCTCTTTGATGCCTTCCGAGACCGACGAAACCTCGCTCCGTCCATTGACCAAGGTATTCGATTCAGCCGCACGGACGGTCGACATGGATTGCATCGACGCGGTAGCTTAATGGGGTCCACAACGTCCTTTCGAAGCGAACTTTCATGGCCATCGGCATCGACCCCACAGTCGACTACGCATTCAAACAAGTTCTCGGCAGTCCCGAGCATCCAGCCATCACGCTGCACTTTCTCATTGCGATTTTGGGCGACGAAATTCAGATCACCGAAGTAGAAGTTCTCAATCCGATTCTTGGCAAACACGACGACACGGACAAACTGCCGATCCTGGATGTCCTAGCACGTGATTCGACGGGTCGGCTTTTCGACATCGAAATGCAAACGAGTCTACCGGCTGGACTATCGCAACGTCTGGCCTACTACACCGCTTCGATCTACGTCGGGCAAATCAGCGAAGGCGATGACTATACGCTGCTCAGACCGGCAATCAGCATCTGTGTCCTCGATGCAATTTTGCTGCGGGATTCAGCGGCGATCCACAGTGATTTTCAGCTTCGCAGCGGTGATGGCAAAGTGCGCCTGACCGATGGGATTCAAATTCACATGCTTGAGTTGCGAAAGTACACGGTGCCAAGTGAGAATAGAGTCATCTCAGTTCCGGTCGAAGCGTGGCTATATTTTTTTCGCCGCGCTGCGGCGATGACGACTCAAGATATCGAGCAACGATTCAGCTCACCCGAATTTACTGAAGCCACTCAGGTCGTCGAAATGATTCAGCGCACGCCACAACAACGCAGCCAGTACGAATCTCGCCTGAAATCGCAACGGGACGAGCGAGCCAGGATGCAATACGCGGTGGAGCAGTCTCGTCTTGAAGGCGAAGCGCGTGGCAAAGCAGAAGGGCAAGGCGGAAGGTGAAGTGACAGGACGAATCAGGATGTTGTGCGAGTTGCTTCACACTGAATCGATTTCGCCAGATGGACTTTCGATGGATCAGCTCACTGCAATCGAACGCGACCTTCGGCGTCAACTTCGCGAGCGAGACGTTTAGATGCTTCATTTTCGAGCAAATGCTCTCGCTCGTCGGATGCACATTTCCATCGTGAATCCGTCTTACGCATTCTCTCCCGCATTGGCATGGCCTTCATACGAAGATTAGGGCCTCTTGCGGTATTTCGAGAACAAACAAGCTGCCCCGTTTGCAGTGACCGACCCAGAACGTCGATCGCACCGAAACAGCAATATGAACGTCAATCAACCGGTGCCACGAGCCAAACATGAGTACAGCCGAGCAACCCGAATTCGTTTCTATTGAAGCCTATCTGGACGCCGAAGAACTGGCGGTTACCAAGAGTGAATACATCGACGGCTGGGTCCGCGCGATGTCGGGTGCCACCGTTCGCCACAATTCGGTGAAGATGAATTGCGCAGCATTGCACGCTGTTCAGCTTAAGGGGCAACCCGTGCCGGCCCTTTGATTCCGAGATACGAATGCGTATCGATCGTCGAGATTCAAAACATTACTACTATCCTGATCTGCAAGTCGTTTGCGAGAAAAAGGCACCCGCGGATGTCCACCAGGACAATCAGGTTTTGATCATCGAAATCTTATCGCCATCGACGCGGGACTATGACTTGGACGAAAAACTCAGTGCCAATTTGAAGATGCCGTCGCCAAAGTGCTATGTGACTATGGAGCAACACACGCGGTTTGCGATCGTCATGAGGCGAAAGCCCAGCGGTTTCTTGCGGGAAACCTACGAGGGAACGGATGCGGTGATCGAACTCCCGTTCATCGCCTGCACCCCACCGATGCGTGATATCTACGACGGAATCGAATTCACGGCCACTTGCGTGCAAGAACCCGACGAAGCCTACGATGTTGATTGAGGTCGACGGCTCCCCATCCGTTGAAATCTGCTACTCGATTGGTTCAATGGTAGCGGACATACTGCCCTTGCAACGGGCGATCAGTTCGTCTTTGCCAAAGGCGTGGATCTGATCACGCTTCAATTCGGCGTGCTCCATGGTCGTGGTCAAGCAGATCGCCTTGCCGCCACTGTCGACCTGCTTCGCGATTTGGAAACCCATCTCAATGGGATGATGGAACAACCGCTTCATCATCAAAACCACGTAGTCGAAACTGTGGTCCGAGTCGTCCCACAGAACGACGTTGTAGCGAGGTTGCTTCTTGGGTTTTCGTTTTTGCTCTCGTTCTTGCTCTTTTTGTGGCACTGCCACCATCGTCTGCTGTTCTGACATTTACGACCATGCTCCTTGCGACTAAAAACTCTGCCGCGATCGCGGGAGTTGACCTTGATTGTTGCTGCCCACGCCCAGCCGCTCTATTGTAGCGCGGACAAAAGCCGTTCGGCAGTACCAAAAATTTACGAAATTCTGAGGACTTCTCCACGATGTCGAAAAACTCACTTTTGGATGCTTTGGAATCGCGGTCCCAAAAGCACCTTGCCGAACTTGTCGAGTGGTTGCGGATTCCGAGCGTTAGCAGCGACTCGGTACGCCGCGCGGACGTTCACCGAGCTGCCCAGTGGTTAGCCGACAAGCTACGCGGCGCCTCGTTGTCGGTCGAGATTCTGCCGACCGAAGGGCATCCGATTGTGCTGGCCGAAACACCGAAGGTTCCCGGCGCGCCCGTCGTCGTGGTTTACGGCCACTACGATGTCCAACCAGTCGAGCCGCTCGCCCAGTGGATCAGCGGGCCTTTCGAGCCTACCGTGCGAAACGGCAACTTGTACGCCCGCGGCGCGACCGACGACAAAGGCCAAGTACTGACCCACGTTCAGTCCGTTTGTGAATGGTTGTCGAGCGGTCGACCGCTTCCGATTCAAGTCAAGTTTTTGATCGAAGGCGAAGAGGAAGTCGGTAGCGAGAACCTTGAGAAATTGTTGCCGTCCTTGGCCGATCGCTTGGCTTGCGACTGCGTCGTGATCAGCGACAGCGGTCAATATGCCGATGGGCAACCCGCGATCACTTACGGACTGCGCGGCATTGCCACCTACGAATTGCACGTCGATGGACCTAGCCAAGATCTTCACAGCGGATCGTTTGGTGGCGCCGTGATGAACCCCGCGATCGCACTGGCTCATCTGCTATCGTCGATCGTCGACCGGAACGGCCGCATTCAGATCGAAGGCTTCTACGATGACGTTGTTGACCTCAGCCCCGCCGAACGTGACCAGTGGAAGAAGCTGCCACAAGACGAAGCTGAGTTTGCCAAGTCGATCGGAGCGAGCGAGTTGTTCGGTGAAGTAGGTTTTTCCGCTGACGAACGTCGTTGGGCACGACCGACATTCGACATCAACGGCATCACCGCCGGACATCAAGGCGAGGGCGTCAAAACGATCATCCCCGCCACCGCATCGGCGAAATTCAGCTTTCGATTGGTTTCCGATCAAGATCCAATGCAGTTGACGACTTTGTTGGAGAAGCATCTCGCCGCACACGTTCCGCCCGGCGTTCGTTACAAGCTGGTGCCCGATCACGGCGCGCCAGGAATGTTGGCCGATACAACCAGTCGATTCATGGCTGCCGCGCGCAGTGCGATCAAGGAAGCATTCGGGACCGAGCCGGTGCTGATTCGCGAAGGTGGTTCGATTCCCATCGTCACGCGGTTTCAAGAAGTTCTCCGGTGCGATTGCTTGTTGCTCGGTTGGGGCCTTTCCGATGACAACGCCCACAGCCCGAACGAAAAGTTTCGTGTTGCCGACTATCACCGAGGGATTCGTGCGTCGGCTTGCTTGTGGGAAGAACTGGGAAAGCTCAAGCAGTAGGTATCAATATTCAGAATCAGCCAGTGAGCTTCTGCGGCAACGGCACTTGGAAAGTGCCTGCTACATTCAAAAGCTTGAAAAACCGGACGCTAACGCACTGCGGCTGATTACGTTAAATTCTCGCAAACTCAAATTCAAACCTCATCTCTTTTTCGCTGAACATGCTCGACAGAAAATACATCGTTCAAAACACTCAGTTGGTCATCGAAAACTGTGTCCGCCGCGGTGTCACGTGTGACGTTGCCAAACTGGTTTCGCTCGAATCGGAGCGACTCGAAAAGCTGCGTTTGGCAGAAGATCTCAATCGCCAAGCCAACGAGACGAGCAAGCAGATTCCCAAAGCAACGGACAAGGATGCACGGCAAACTCTTGTGGAAGAGGGACGAAAACTTCGCGAACAGAAGGAATCGGCACAGCGTGAACACGATGCATTGGACAGCGCGATTGCTGAAATTCAGTCGGAAATTCCCAATCTGACCCATCCCGACGCGCCGACCGGTGGCGAAGCGGACGCCAAGGAATTGTTCCAGGGTAAGACCCCAAAACCAAGTTTTGATTTTAAGACCATCGATCACGTCGCGATCGGGGAACGGTATGACCTTTTTGATTTCGAGGCGGGTGCTCGCGTTAGTGGTGCGGGCTTCTATTTTCTAAAGAATGAAGCCGTGCGTTTGGATTTGGCGTTGCAACAATTTGCAATCAGTCTGTTGTCGGATCGTGGATTCATTCCGGTGTCGACGCCCGACCTGGCCCTGACGCACATCTTGCAGGGAATCGGTTTCAATCCCCGCGGACCCGAAACGCAAATCTACAGCATCGAAAATACCGAACTCAATTTGGTTGGTACCGCCGAAATCACGTTGGGCGGCATGTTGGCCGGCCAGACAATCGATGCTGAAAAACTGCCGCTCAAATTGTGTGGACTGAGTCACTGTTTCCGAACGGAAGCTGGCGCCGCAGGTCGCGCGTCCAAAGGGCTCTATCGAGTTCACCAATTCACGAAAGTGGAAATGTTCGCGTTCACGACGCCGGGACAGTCCGACGCGATGCACGAAACGATGCGGGAGTTGGAATGCGAAATATTCGATGCGCTGGAGGTCCCCTACCGAGTGATTGATACGGCCAGCGGTGATTTGGGGGGACCGGCGTACCGCAAGTTTGATCTCGAAGCTTGGATGCCTGGACGTGGCGATGCCGGTGATTGGGGCGAAGTGACGAGCACCAGTAATTGCACGGATTACCAATCTCGCCGGCTTAACATTCGTTACAAGCAGGCTGGGCAAAAAGGAACGGAGTTCGTTCATACGCTCAATGGGACTGCCGTTGCCACCGGACGCGCGATGATCGCGCTACTTGAGAATCATCAACGCGCCGACGGAACGATCAAGATTCCGAAAGCTTTGCAACTATGGGTCGGCAAAACCGCGATCGGATGATCAGTTCCAATCAGCCAAACCTAGTTTCACCGCTCGAACAGCCGCATCGGTTCGATCGGAACAACTGGTCTTCCGAAGAATGTTTTGCACATGCTCTTTGACAGTTTCGACGCTGATCGTCAGCGATTTGGCGATCTCTTTGTTGCTCAATCCAAACGCAACGTGCCGCAACACTTGAGCCTCACGGCTAGTCAGCGGTAATTCCGGTGGAAGGTCCGCGGCGAGAATTTCCTGAGACATCATTCTCGACACGTGTGCGAGACGACTATCCTCGGGCGGTAATTTTCCATCAAACGCATGCTGTAGCGTCGACTGCACCAACCCCGCAGGCGCGCTCTTGAGCAGGTAATCGTGTGCGCCCAATGCCGCCGCTCTGGCGATGTAGGTCGGGTTGTCGTAAGCGCTCATCACAACAACGATCAACGACGGATGATTCGTGCGAATTTGCTCCAACGTGTTCAAGCCGTCCGAATCGGGCATTCGTATGTCCAGCATCACAATGTCGACGCTCGAGTCCCCGTTGAGAATCTCGATCGCTTCGCGACCGCTCGACACGGATCCCGCGACAGCAAAACCGCTTGTTAGAACGAGGTCGGAGATACCCGCTCGGGCTACCTCGTGGTCATCAATGATCAAAATCTTCAACGTCATCCTGAGGCTGTCCCTCTCCCTGGCAAAAATCTGCACTCCGTGTCGTCCGGCCATTTGGATGGCATGTCGACGATTGTTCACTGTTTCTACATTCTTCGCTAGGCCGGAAGAATCCTTGCAACTCATTTACGAACAACGACTTATCGCCATTTCGGAATCTACATTCCTCCCAAATGGGTGCCCGCGAGCACTCGATCGTCGTTTCTACGGTTTTCGCTTAGGATTTGCACGATTCGTTGACGTTTGCCCAACCGTGACCTAGATAACTCTGGTCGATTGTTCGACGGCGGGTTGGTCGTCGGGACCGACCGTTTAGCCACCAGTGCCGTCCGGATTCCCAATGACAGCCTCTGCATCGATTCTTTTAGTCGACGACGACCGACACCTAGCCGAGTCCATGGCCGCATGGATGCGCGAAATGTCACATCGTGTCGAAACCGTCGCGACGGTGGGCGACGCGAAGAAGGCCCTCGCCGCGAAGTCGTTCGATTTAGTGCTGACAGACCTGAGACTCGGTGGCGAGGACGGCTTTGACCTGATTTCGTACACTCGCAAGAAGTATCCCGATGTCGCCATCCTCGTGATCACCGGATATGCGACGCCGGAGACGGCGGTCGAGGCGGTTCGAGCGGGCGCTTATGACTTGTTGACCAAGCCGTTGATTGATGACGAATTGACGCTGGCGATCGAGCGAGCGATCAACCAACGTGAGATCACGCGCCAGAATGAAGAACTGCGCCAGCAACTGGATCGCCGCGCGGGGCTGGAGAATATTCTCAGCCACGACTATCGAATGCTCAAGGTATTTGACGTCGTCGACAGCATCGCCAACGCCCGCGCTTCGGTGTTGATCACGGGCGAGAACGGGACCGGCAAGAGCATGATCGCGCGGGCGATTCATGCTAGAAGTTCGCGACGCGGCGGGCCATTTGTCGAGGTCGCGTGCGGTGCGCTTCCCGATTCATTGCTCGAAAGCGAACTCTTCGGACACGTCGCCGGCGCCTACACAGGTGCCAACACGAATCGGCTCGGTAAGTTTCAACTTGCCGATGGTGGAACATTATTTTTGGACGAAATCGCCACGGCTACGCCCGCGATGCAAGTCAAATTGCTGCGGGTTTTGCAAGAGTTCAAGTTCGAGCAACTCGGTGGCACGGAAACACATTGCGTCGACACGCGAGTGATCTTGGCGACCAACGACAATTTGTCGGCTGCAGTCGCGGCGGGTACATTTCGCCAAGATCTGTATTACCGCGTCAATGTCGTCAACATCGTGCTGCCGTCTCTGCGCGAACGGATCGGCGACCTGCCGCTGCTGGTGGATCACTTCTTGCGTGAAGCGGCGGAAACCTGCGGACGCGAAGTTGAAAGCTTCGACACGGAAGCTATTCAGGCAATGCAGTCGTATCGTTGGCCGGGAAACATTCGTCAACTCGAGAACGTCGTCGAGCGTGCCGTTCTACTCGGGCGCGGCCCGCTGTTAACGATCGACGACTTGCCACCCGAAGTTTCTGGACGTGGCGTCGATCTCAATGCAAGCCTATCGCCCACATCATCCGTGAAACAGGTCAGCCTGGGCGATGTCAGCGGGCAAACGCTCCGTGAAGCTCTCGAAGGTCCTGAACGCCAGATCATTTTGCAAACATTGCGAGCAAACAATTGGAATCGGGCAGCGACGGCAGACTTACTCGATATCAATCGGACCACTCTGTACAAGAAAATGAAGCGTTTGGGGCTGGATGACCCCCGATTGCAGTACGCCTGAGCCAATGCTGGCAAATGCTCAGCTCATGGCCGCACTTCTTTCCTAATCCTCAAGGTCGCGTTGACCGATACATTCAATAGATAATTCGAGTGTGTTGGTGCGCGCCCCTTTTGAGGTTCATATCCGGTGTCCGAGTCGGCTGCTTCGATCGCCAGTCTTCCGCGTCGCGATTCGCGTTCGCCAATGGTCCGCTGGATCACGGAATGGGGATCGGCGGTCGTTGACGGAATCACGACCATCGGTGACTTGACGATCTTCACGTGGCGAATGTTTCAGTGGATGTTTCGGCGATTGCCGGCGCGCGGGACTCTGTTGATAAACTTCTACCAAGTCGGTGCGCTCAGCCTTCCCGTCGTCGCCTTGACCGGAACCTTTATCGGTATGGTGTTGGCCGTCCAAAGCTATGCCCAATTCCATTCGATCGGCTTGGAAACAAGGTTGGGCGTGATCATCAATAGCTCACTTGTCAAAGAACTGGGGCCCGTTCTCGCGGCTACGATGTTGGCCGGTCGTGTCGGCAGCGCGATGGCGGCCGTTCTGGGCACGATGCGCGTCACTGAACAGATTGATGCGTTGACGACGATGGGAGCCGATCCGATTCACTATTTGGTCGTCCCTCGTTTCTTGGCGTGCATCTTGCTGATTCCCGCCTTGACCGTGATGGCCGACTTCATGGGGATCGTCGGAGGATACTTCTACAGCGTGATCATCCTGGGGATCGATCACGCCGCGTACCTCAATCATTCACGCGAAGGCGTCGCCGGCTTTGATCTCTTCAGCGGAATCTTTAAGAGCATCTTCTTCGGCGGCATCATCGCCATCGTGTCGTGCTATCGAGGCTTCCATTGCGAACCGGGCGCTGAAGGGGTTGGGAAAGCGGCTACAACCGCATTCGTTTATTCGTTCGTTTTGATCCTGAGCGTGGACTTGTTTTTAACGATCGTACTCAACTCGATCTATTACAGTTTCTATCCGTCGGGAGCATCCTTCCTATGAACGCGGACGAGTATCGAGACGACGCGGGAGCGACACTCACCTCGGCCGAAGATTTGATCGATGTCAATGACATTTCGGTACAGTTCGGCAATCAATGGGTGCTGCGGGACATTACGCTGTCGGTCGCTCGCGGGCAAACTGTTTCGATCATCGGCGAGAGCGGATGCGGCAAGACCGTCTTCATGAAAACATTGGTCGGATTGATCAAGCCGACGCTCGGGACCGTGGCCTTTGACGGAAACGTCCTCAGCAATCTCAATCAAACTGAACTGACCCGAGTTCGCAGTCGCATCGGTTTCGTTTTTCAAAATGCCGCCCTGTTCGACAGCATGTCAATCTTTGACAACGTCGCCTTTCCGCTTCGTCAGAACGAAGCATCCGTCGTCGAATCGGAAGTTCGCGATCGAGTCCTGCAACACATTGCCGAAGTCGGATTGCCGGGCGACGTGACTCGGAAACGGCCGGCTGAACTGTCCGGCGGCATGCGCAAGCGAGTTGGCCTCGCTCGTGCTTTGATACTACGTCCCGACCTACTGGTCTATGACGAACCGACGACCGGATTGGATCCGATCATGAGCGATGTGATCAACGAACTGATCCTCGACACGAGGCGTCGATACCCCGTGACCAGCGTCGTTGTGACGCATGACATGCACACCGCGAGGAAGGTTTCCGATCGCGTCCTAATGTTTTTTCCGCGTCGAAGGTTGGCGCAGGGAGACTCACAAATCCTGTTCGATGGTTCGCCGAGTGAACTCGAGCACGCTGTTGACCGTCGGGTCCGTCAGTTTGTTCGCGGTGAAGCGGGCGAACGACTCAGCGAAATGGCAAACGGTCTGGAAGATTAAAGCATGGACGAAAACAAACTCAAATTCGGCGTCGGTGTGCTGGTGATCTCGTCGATCGGGGTCGGCATCATTCTGACATTTCTGTTCGGCGCCTTCCCTAGCGTGCTCAACGATGACTACAAGTTATCGGTCGTATTCCCATCGGCCGAAGGGATCGGCCTGAACACTTCAGTCGTTCGCGACGGAGTACCCATCGGTCGCGTCTCGGGAATCGAACTTCGCGAAGAAGGTGGTGTGCTGGTTTCCTTGTCGATGAAAAGCGATAAGCCGATGACTCATCACTACATTCCACGAATTGGTTCAGGCAATTTCGTTACCGGCGATGCAAAACTCGAGTTCGTCCGGGCCGAACCACTTCAACTGCCCGCTGAGATTCGAGAAGATAAAAAGCTGTTGGAGGCGACATACTCCGACGGCGAGTTCTTTCGATACGGATCGAAGACACCGAGCTTGTTCGAGATGCAAAATGGCGTTCAATCGAGTGTCGATGCGATTCAAACGGCTGCCCAATCGATTGCGAAAGCCGGCGAGAGCGTCAACGAACTTGCCATGGAAGTCCGCCAAGTCGTCACCGGAACGGATGGGCGTATCGATGCGGTGTCGAACGAAGCCGTCGAAGCTCTCGAAGAATTTCAAGCCGCAATTCGTGAAGCCCGCGCGATCATCGGGAATCCGAAGATGCGAGCCGATTTGGAAGCCTCCATTGCGCAAGTGCCCGTCTTGTTGCAAGACGCCCGCGAAACGCTCGATGCAACTCAGCAAACATTCGAGAGCTTTGAACGTGTAGGCAATCAGTTTGAGAAGGTCGGTGTGATCGCTGAAGATACGATGAAAACTGCAAAGACCACCGTCGAGGGCGCTCAAAAGACTATCGACAATGCCGAAAAGACATTCGCAAACTTGGAGCGGTTTACAGAGCCGCTCGGCGACCGAGGCGAAGAATTGGTCGACGAGGTCGTGCGAACGATGGCGTCGCTCGATCGCACGCTCGTCCAGGTCGAGCAGTTCGCGAGCTCACTCAACAACAGCGACGGGTCGATCAAACGATTCTTGGAGGACGACGAACTCTACTACCAGGTTCGACGAACAATTGAGAACATCGAGATCGCGACCGCGCGAATAAGGCCGATCATGGACGACGTGCGAGTCTTCACCGACAAAATCGCCCGTGATCCACGCGAATTGGGAGTCCGCGGCGCGCTCACAAAACGCCCCAGTGGCGCGGGACTGAAATAACAGCCCCGGTTTTCAATTCACTTGGACTTAACTGGAAGCGCGCACTCTGCCGCGTGCTTTACGAATCGCGACCTGCTTGATCGCCATTTCTTCGAGCCTCGACCCGGGCAATTCGCGAGCGGCGTTGAGTTCTTCGCGGGCCTTCTCGGAGTCGATCAAATCGACGGGAATCAGTTTGCCGGTCAGGATACTGACGACGTTATCTTCGACTTGCGCGAAACCTCCGTCGACGTAGTACCGTTCAGGTCCGGCGGCGGTTTGTAGCCGAAGTGTTCCGTATCCCAACCGTCCGATCATTCGAGCACGGCCCTTGAGCACGCCAAGCTCGCCGTCGTCCATCGGCAACGAAATGTAATCGGCCTCGCGATCGAGTTCCGTTTTCTCGGGCGTCACAACGACGCAGCGGAGTGATGCCATCGGTTACTTCGCCTTTTCTTTTTCGGACATCTTCTTGTCCTGGGCTTCAGCTTGCTCGATCGCGCCGACATACATGAAAGCTTGCTCCCGCAAGTGATCCCACTTACCGTCGCAAATCTCTTCGAAGCTGCGAATGGTATCTGCAAGCGACGTGATCTCACCCTTCTTGCCTGTGAACACTTCGGCGACCAAGAACGGCTGGCTCATGAAACGCTCGATACGGCGGGCGCGGTGAACGATCGTCTTATCGTCCTCGCTCAATTCATCGACACCCAAAATTGCAATGATGTCTTGCAATTCGCGGTATCGTTGCAGCGTCGTTTGAACGCGGCGGGCGATCGCGTAGTGACGTTCGCCGACGTACTGGGGATCCAAAATTCGCGAGTTGGACGCGAGCGGATCGATGGCTGGATAGATTCCTTTTTCAGAAATCGACCGTTCCAAGTAAATGAAAGCATCCAACTGACTAAATGCGGTCGCCGGTGCGGGGTCGGTCGGATCGTCGGCTGGAACATAGACGGCTTGGACCGATGTGATCGCGCCATTTTTGGTCGAAGTGATTCGTTCTTGCAACGCACCCATTTCCGTCGCCAACGTCGGCTGATAACCCACCGCCGATGGCATCCGTCCGAGCAACGCCGACACTTCGGAACCGGCTTGCGAGAAGCGGAAGATGTTGTCGACAAACAGCAGCGTATCGGCACCGGTCGAGTCACGGAAATACTCCGCCATCGTCAACGCCGACAATGCGACGCGAAGACGTGACCCAGGTGGCTCATTCATCTGTCCGAAAACCATGCAAGTTTGTTCAATGACTTTGCGGCCGGTATCGCCGATCACCGCTTCTTGCATTTCAAGCCACAAGTCGGTGCCTTCACGAGTTCGCTCGCCAACCCCGGCGAACACTGAATAACCACCGTGCGCGCTCGCGATCCGCGCGATCATCTCCGTCAAAATAACGGTCTTTCCCAATCCTGCACCACCGAACAAACCTGCCTTACCGCCGCGGACGAACGGAGTCAGCAAGTCGACAACTTTGATCCCCGTCTCGAACACTTCTGTACTGGTCGTCAATTCGTTGACCGCAGGGGCTTGCCGGTGAATCGGTCGATACTCATCGGCATTGACCGGACCGCGACCGTCAATCGTTTCACCCAATACGTTGAAGACTCGCCCCAAAGTCGCTTGACCAACGGGTACGGTTACTGGTTTGCCAGTGTTGACAACATCCATGCCTCGCATCATGCCTTCGGTGCTTCCAAGTGCAATTGCTCGGACGCGACCACCGCCGAGGTGCTGTTGCACTTCGCCAGTCAAGTTGATCGTCACGCCTTTGTGTTGCGATCGGATGGTTACGGCGTTGTAGATCGCCGGCAGTTGGCCTTCGGGAAATTCGATATCAAACGTCGAGCCGATAACTTGGGTGACGCGACCGACAGCGGATTGAGTTGCAGTGGACATGAGAAAACAGGTTTTAGGATTTAGGAATTAGGTTTTAGGATTCTTAATATTCGCGAGCGACTAAGATGCCGAGTTCATCTAACCTTCGAGGGCTTCGACGCCGCCGATGATTTCCATGATCTCGCCAGTGATCTGGCTTTGACGTGCCCGGTTATAGGTCATCGACAATTGCTTGATCATGTCGCCCGCGCTTTCAGTCGCGCCCTTCATCGCAATCATTCGAGCAACTTGCTCGCTAACGGCCGCATCCAAAAAGCATTTGAAGAGTTTCGCTTTGAAGCTGGTCGGTACGACTTCTTCCATGATGCTTTCCGCAGATGGCAAGAATTCGTATTCCTTACTCGGGCCACCAGTTATCTTCACAGTCTGATCGCCATCGGAAAGCGACCCCAGTGGAAGCAATGTCTCAACGGTTGCCACTTGGCGGCTGGTGCTGACGAATTTCGTGTAGATCACCTCCAGCCGATCGATCTCGCCGGTGATGTACTTCTCTAGATATCCCTCCGCAATTTTCTCGACATCGGCGTACGCGGGTTGGTCTTCAAATTGCAAGAATTTCTGATCCGTCGCCACACCGCGAAACTTCAGTCCGTTGATGCCACGTTTGCCACTCGCGTCCACGATCACGTTACCAATCGAAGCCTTCAATTCGTTGATGACGGGCATCGACGTTCGCAACACGCTGGCGTTGAAACCGCCGCACAGGCCACGATTGCTCGCCAGCACCAGAATTCTCGCGGCTTTAGGATTTTCGCGTTTTTCCAACAGCGGATGCTGGACTTCGGTGCCGGCTTCGGAAAGGCTTGCAACGATTTGAGACAATCGATCAGTGTAAGCGGTAACCGCAGCGGCGCGGTCCATTGCCTTCTTGTAACGAGCGGTCGCAATCAACTCCATCGTTCGCGTGATCTTGCGGATGTTGCGAATGGACTTGCGGCGTTTATCGAGTGCGCGGGCGTTGGCCATGAAACTTTATCGTCTTGGTAAAAACTTAGATCGCGGATTCGACCGGCTTGTAACCGTTCTTAAAATCGCCGATGCAGGCTTCGATCATTTGAATGACTTCGTCGCTCAAGTCCATCTTCTCATCGAGCAACGACACGAGCGACGCGTGCTTATCTTTAGCAAATTGCAGGAAGTCCATTTCCCATCGGCGAACGGCTTTGACCGGTACGTCGTCGAGAAAACCTCGCGTGCCCGCGTACAGACTCAGCACTTGATCGGTAACGCTCATCGGTTTGAACTGGGGTTGCTTGAGCAGTTCGACCATTCGGTAACCGCGGTCGAGTTGCGACTGGGTTGCCGCATCGAGGTCGGTACCCAATTGTGCGAACGCTTCGAGCGCACGAAATGCAGCCAAGTCCAAACGCAAACCGCCGGCGACCTTCTTCATCGCTTTGACTTGAGCCGCACCACCGACGCGAGAGACCGAAATACCAGCGTTCATGGCTGGACGGATGCCCGCGAAGAACAGGTCGGGTTGCAGATAAATCTGTCCATCGGTAATCGAAATCACGTTGGTCGGGATGTAAGCCGACACTTCGCCTTCAAGCGTTTCAATGATCGGCAAACTGGTGATCGATCCTCCGCCAAGCGCATCCGACAGCTTTGCCGAACGTTCAAGCAATCGACTGTGGCAGTAAAACACGTCGCCCGGATAAGCCTCGCGACCTGGCGGGCGCCGCATCAACAAGCTCATCTGACGGTAGGCGGTCGCTTGCTTGGATAAGTCATCGTAAACAATCAATGCGTGACCGCCGTTGAACATGAACTGTTCGGCCATTGCGGTGCCGGCGTACGGTGCAACGTACTGCATCGGAGCCGGCGACGAAGCACCGGCGACGATGACGGTCGTGTATTCCATCGCGCCGTTCTTTTCCAGCACGCCCAAAAGGCTGGCGACGGCAGAATCTTTCTGGCCGATGGCTACGTAAAAACACTTTACATCCTTGCCCTTCTGATTGAGGATCGCGTCGATCGCGATCGCTGTCTTGCCGGTCTTGCGGTCACCAATGATCAATTCTCGCTGACCACGTCCGATCGGCGTCATTGCGTCGACGGCTTTGATGCCGGTCTGCATCGGCTGGGTCACCGGTTGGCGTTCGGCAACACCCGTCGCGATGATTTCAACCGGCCGCGTGATGTCGGTCTGCACCGGCCCCTTGCCGTCAAGAGGATTGCCGAGCGGATCGAGCACGCGGCCGATAACTGCATCACCAGCAGGAACGGACAGCAGCGTTCCCAGAGCCTTGACTTCCTCGCCCTCTTCGATCGTCAGGTAATCGCCCAGGATAATAACGCCTACGGAGTTTTCCTCCAGATTGAACGCCAGTCCGATCGATCCATTGCGGAACTCGACCATCTCGCCGGCCATCACACCGGACAGCCCGTAGACGCGAGCGATCCCGTCACCGACTTCCAGTACGGTGCCGACTTCCCGGACATCAGTCTTGTTGTCGAATTGTTCGATTTCTTGTTGCAAAACCGAAGCAATTTCGTCGCTGCTAAATTTCATGATTCTTCAAGTGCGCTAGAAAGGAAACGCGTGGATTGGATGAATAGATGGATGGTTAGCCGGAAATGAACTGATCGAAACGCTCTAGCAACTTGCTCGAGAAACCTCGTCGAACTTTCACCGCCAACTTATTGAGCCGATTCTGGACGCTGCTGTCGAACACGCGGTCACCGATTCGAATGACCATGCCGCCGATCAGTTCGGGATCAACCGATTCTCGAAGCTTGATTTCAGCATTCATGACGGAACCCAATCGTTCGATGACTTGCGAGCGAGTGACATCATCGAGGGGCACCGCGGTCTGAACGGACGCAACCACCCTGCCCATCATGTCGTCAAAAATTTCATCGGCCGCGTTGCGAACGGCGTAGACATAGCCAAGCCGATCACGAGAGGCCATGACTTTCAAAAACTTCAACAGTGTCGGATGAAGTTCATCGCCGAAGATTCGATCGATGACGCGAACCTTCTCGGCATGACTGACGCGAGGCGAGGCAAACGCGTCGCGGAGTTGGGGATTATGACCCAAGTAGTCGTCCACAATCATCGCTAGCTGGTTAACGATTGTGTCGGCCACACCATCGCCTTGGTTCTTCGCCGCAGCGATCAAAGCACGAGCGTAGGTCTTCCCTAATTTTTCCGCGCCGGTGTCGAGCACCGTTTCATGTTTGACGAATTCAGTCATGAGAAAACAGTTAGTTGCTGCTGGGTAAGCGTTCGAGCGACTGGCGAATCAGTTCCGCGTGATCGTTCGGATTGAGTTCGCGACCGACCACGGCTTTCGCAACGCTGATCGCCATGTTCGACGTTTGACCGGCCAAATCAGAGATCGCGACTTTCTTCGCCGTTTCAATGTCCGCCAACGCGCGGACCCGTTGCCTTTCAGCTTCGGCTTTCGCCTCTTCAACGATTTTGACGCCTGAGGCTTCCGAGTCCTTCCTCGCTTCCGCCAACATCAACTGAACCTTGGTGGATGCCTCGTCAATTTTCGACTGATATTGAGCCAAAATCTCTTTCGCATCAGCGTTCGCCTTGGCCGCCATTTCCAGCTCGCCATGGATCTTCTGCTCACGAGCCTTCAATCCACCCAAGATCACCGGCCACACGAACTTGGAAAGTATCGCCAACACACCCAGAAAGATTGCCAAGTTGCAAATGGCCGAACCGAAGTCGAATTGCAATAGTGGCGGCGTGCCTGCTGCGTCGGCATGTTCCGCACGCTCGGCCGCAACAGCGGTCGTTGTCGCGCACGCGGCAAATAAAAGCAGAGCAATAGCAACGAGTGGGCGTCCAAACGAGGACAACATCGATTGACCTTTCAACATCGTGAGCTTACATCCAAATCGTCGTACCCGATCACCCGTCGATCCCATCATTTGAGATCGACCGTTGACCTGGTTCACAGCGCGCCATCGAGACTAAGTGCGGATCAGCAACAGGATCAGAGCGATAACCGTCGCACCTTCGATTAGAGCTGCTGAAATCAGCATCTGTGTCGCGATGGTTCCGCTGGCTTCCGGTTGACGCGAGATCGCTTCGACCGCCGAGCCGCCGATTCGACCAATGCCGAGTCCGGCGCCGACGATTGCCAGTCCCATCCCGATACCGACGCCGAGTGTGCCGAAACCTGAGTAGTCTGCGGCCTGGGCCGCCTGGGCCAGCAATGTTGCCATATCTAACATCTTCTAATTGCTCCTGAGAAAATTCTCGTCTTGGCCCACCGAAACACGAACAAGTTGGTTTGGCAAGCAGTTACTAAAGGGGTAAAGGGGTTGGTTGATTCGTCCCGCGCTGACCGCGAAACACTCGATGCCTAGGTGGCAGGGTCCCGCATCGGAGTGATCCGTTCGGGTGAGATTAACTTATCAAGGTCCATCTGACCTTCATCACTGAACGGATGCTCGTCGTCGTGCGCATCGTCATGACCATGATGCGACGCGACCAACGATATGAACAGCACCGTCAAAAATGTAAAGATGAAAGCTTGCAAGAAGCAGATAAATAGCTCCAGAAGTGTCAGCACGATTCCGCCGCCGATGACCGCAAGCTGGACGCCATATCCGAGTCCGAGCGACACTTTCACCGCCATGAAAATCAGCCCGATAAAAGCTGCGATCACCAAGTGGCCGGCCATCATGGTTCCAAACAATCGCATCGCCAAAACCACGCACTTGATGATCAGACCAAGCCACTCCAAAAAGTACAACGGAATCCCGATCGCCAGCATCTTCGGGTCATCCCAGCCGATCGGATTGAAGTGCGAAAAGAAAGCCTTCGCTCCCGTTTCTCGAATCCCGATGAAAATGATGGCGATGAAACTGCCCATTGCCAAAACAACATTCAGCGACAGATTGCCCGTGGCGGTTCCGCCGTAATGCATGTCGTGCGGGTCACCGGTGATCAAGTACATGATCGAACCGATTGGAACCAAACCCAAAACATTCGCGAACAGCACAAAGAAAAATATCGTCCACACGTAGTAGATGTATTTGTCCGTCTTCTCATGGAGATTCGGTCGAACGACTTCGTCGCGAATGAACGTGCACATCGTCTCAAATAGCTGTGCGAATGTGCCGCGAGTTTGGTACGCGGCAAGACCCTCGCCCTTGACCCTGACGCGCCGCGAAACAAACCAGAATACCAACAGCACCGTGAGCGCCGCGACGGCCGTCATCATCAAATGGTTTGTGATGAAAAAACTGTAGACACCGTCATAGATATTGAGCGCCGGTATATCGCCACCACCGGTTGTCACGCTGAATAGGGGATCTTCATGCAGCGCATGCGGGATCACATGAGTGACGGGATTATCGGCAGCAGCAAGCAACAAGTTCATCCGACCGAAGAGTCCGTCAAAGGTGTCTGCGAAATGCCTAATGAATCAATTGCCGAAGCGTAACGAGCGAGCCAGAAGATCTCAACAGTGGTCAGCAATCCATACCAGAGACCGACATGGACGGCGAGTGCTTCTGATGGCAAGCCAAATAGATAACGGCACACAACGAACAGTGCAATGGTGCCTACGAAACGGATCGCCATCGCGGCTGCGGCACCGACGACAACCAAGTGGCTTCTCATCGCTAAAGATTTTGATCGACCCACACCCTCGGCTAGGATTGCAGAATGGTGCAACCGGCAACCCGGAATCAAAGCCAAAATCGAAACCAAACCACTGCCCAATGAGATGGCAATCGCCGGAAGCGGGTTTTCCGACGACGATCGCCAAGCCGATACGAACACGGCGATCAACAGCGCCGCACACCACACCTTCACGACGTGCCAAAGCACATCGAAAAAAATCTTGGCAACGGTCACGTCGTTGGCAGGTCGATCAGGAGCGAGAGTGATCACGAAAACATTAAGAGTTGGAAAAGCTAATCTCTCCTGAACTGTCAAGGAGAATCTGCAAAACAAAATTCAATCAATTCCTCTGGACGCTTTTCAATGCGACTTGGATGAACCGGAACATCCCAAAAGAAAACCCGATCAATACGCCAAACGCGACTCCGATCGATCGCTCCGACGCGAAATACCAGTCCACAAAGTAACCGATCGCACCGGCGCCCAATGTCAGGCCGGCAAGCTCGATTCCCATTCCTGCGTATTTCATCCAAACGCCCGCAGTTTCATCCGCTCCCGACTTGCCCGCGTTGACGCGAGGATTTTCGGCGTGGGAATGTCGTTCGCTGTTCGATCGTTCATCCGACATTGCACATCCTCATTCGTACTGGGCCGAACTCCGCCGCAGCGATGGAAGATCATTTTGACTGCAAACATCCATACCGCCAGTGGCAGCGACGGATCGCCGCACCCCCGCGACGTTTAGCGGCACGGCAGAGCTGAATCACGGAGCCTTAATTCTCCATCTGCGGATGTCCAGCTCAAGGCTTCGACGAATTTAGCCGCTAGAGCCATGCGACTTTCCACCTGGTAATATTGGCAGATTGTCGAAATTGCCAGATTGGCGGTCGCTTTGGCGAGCTTGCTCGTGCGAAACATGAGCAAGTTAGCTAGACCTGGCAATTCAGGCAGTGATGCGGACACAGTCGGTAACGTGTTAAATCGGACAGCATAGGAGGAATGGGAGGCCAGCAGTGGTGTTTTTTCTGCCAATCGGGTGGATTTCAAACCTCGACTACTAGATGCCAATCGCGTCCCTTGGCATAATGATTCCGGTGACGATTGTGCCATTGTTGTTGATTACGTGGGCTCCGCCCGACTGTTTGCCGACCGCGAATTAAAATAGGGATCGGAACAGGGGAGGGTTTGGCTTGCGTTGAGTTCGATGCACCCCCGCCGGTCACAGCCTGCCTCAATGGAAGCTGCCCTGCGGCGATCACCACTGGTTTGGATGCCAATTTGACGGGGTCGCGGTTCGCGTACATGACGTTTCGCATGCCGTTTTACTAAATCAATGAATGGGTCGGCGAAAGCCGAACCGTGAAAATCCTGGAGGTGCTTGTGATCACAACGGCAGACTTAAAGGCACAAACTCGCCGCGAACTGGCTGATTTGGCCAGAAACTACGGTGTCCCAGGATGGCATGGCATGAAAAAGGACGACTTGATCGGTGAGATCACCAAGGTCCAGCGGCGACTGCGTCGCAAATCGTCGTCTGAAACGGTCGTAGTTGCGTCGGTTTCGGCGTCAACGATTGACCGTTTGTCCGATTCAAAGACCAAATCAAGTCGTCAAAAACCAACGCCGACGGTCAAAGCCACGAGCCAGCATTCCGAATCGCTAGTCACGAATGCTGCTCCGGTTCGACAATCGCCGATGCCCCTGCCAAAGTCGGGCTCCCACAAGTCAGACCAATCTCGGCTCAACAAGCCCGTTCCCAAGTTGCCCGAGCCACGCGTCGATGCGAAAACGGCTCGGATTCGTGCTCAGATGCGTAAACGGCGCGAGACGATGATGAAGAACAAGGATCTGTCCACCGGTATGTTGGTGGGCGGGTCCGCGATCAGTAATGGTGCCCAGCGAAGCCGCGGTGTCGATTCCCACAAAGATCGCGTCGTGCTATTGGTTCGTGATTCGTTTTGGTTACAGGCGACTTGGGAGATCACGCGAGCGAGCGTTCAGCGGGCACAATCATCGCTGGCCGAACGTTGGCATACTGCGATGCCCGTCTTAAGGCTGTTGGCAGTCGGCGAGGCGGACTCCAACGGCGCCGAGCGAGTCGAGCGGGACATTGCCATCCACGGTGGCGTCAACAATTGGTACGTCGACGTCGACGAACCACCATCGCGTTACCGCGTTCTGGTCGGCTACGCTACTTCAACAGGCGACTTCTATACCCTTTGCCGCAGCAATGTCGTGGAAACTCCTCGGCCGAATGAGTGCGAGCGTCTTGACGAACATTGGCATGACATTGCGGAAGACTACGAGCGCATCTATTCGCTCAGCGGTGGCTACGACACGGATGCCGGTGACTTGAAGGAAGTCTTCGAGGAACGACTTCGCCGCCCGATGCCACTCCGAGGTGACCAAGGTCAAACAGTCGGCGATCCATCATTGCTTCGAAATTCGAAGCTTCCGTTTGAAGTTGACGCGGAACTGATTGTATTCGGTAAAACGCTGCCGACCGCTTCGGTGCTGGTCGCCGGTCATCCGGTCAAGCTACAGCCGGACGGATCGTTCACCGTTCGCATGGAACTTCCCGACAGGCGACAGGTGTTGCCGGTCACCGCGGAAAGCCGCGACGGATTGCGACAAAGGACTACGGTCGTTGCAGTCGAACGAAATACCAAAGTCATGGAAGCAGTCGAACTGGAAGACCGATTTTGAAGTAAAGTCGTTGTCACTTGGTGCTCGAAGTAAGAGCATGACGTTTTCACTACATTTGGTCGATTGCCATGTTTCGCTTCTTCAACGCGCTGACCGTCGCGGCGCTGCTGATCTCAACCAGTTTCGCCGACGATGCCGCCGATCAAAAGTCATTGAAAGTACTGCTGGTCACCAGCGGATGCTGTCACGACTATGACTTTCAAACCAAAGCAATTCAGCTCGCCTTTCAAAAGCAGAAAGTGAGCGCCGTTTGGACAGTTGTCAACGACGGTGGTAACGGGACCGAGGCCGAGATCGATCTGTACGATAATCCGAATTGGTCAGAAGCGTTTGACCTCGTGATTCACAACGAATGCTTTGCCAGCACCACCAATGAAGACTACATTCGCAAAATCACGCAGGCCCACAAGGCTGGCACCAATGCGGTTGTTATCCACTGTGCAATGCACACCTATCGCGACGCCACGATTGACGATTGGCGTGAGTTTTTGGGCGTGACCAGTCGACGCCATGACCACCAAAGCCGTTACAAGGTCGAAGTGGTCGAGGAGGATCACCCGATCATGGACGGTTTTCCCGACGGCCACGTTACGGCAATGGACGAACTGTATGTGATCGAAAAACTTTGGCCCAACGCGACCGCATTGGCAACATCCACAAGCGAACTTGATGGAAAGTCTTATCCGGTCATTTGGACTAACCGATACGGTAGCGCACGAGTATTCGGAACCACCTACGGTCACTCGAACGAGACATTCGAAGACGAAGTGTTCTTGAAAACACTCGTACGCGGATCGATGTGGGCCGCCGGACAACTCTAGAGCGCGCAATGCTCTTGTTGGAAAGAACGACATCTGGCTTTGACACGATCAGTCCGTTTTGAGTTGCAGCTCACTTTTAAGCGACGACTCGAATGAGTTCGTCCGATTGCTCAGCACTGTTCGCGATGCTTAACATGGGCTGATGACAACGGACAACGATTCCAGCCCGGAACGACTCGTGCTCGATGGCTTAGTGCCGGGTTACTTGGAGACGTTGGCGTCGTTTCTGCAAACCCAGATGCCGGGTGCTTGGCAGTGGTTTCATTCCGATCGCTTCGCTCGCGATGATGTCGAATCAATCCGGTTGGATCTGCTTCGGTCGACCGTTCGCATCGATCGCGAAAAGAATGATCGGGTGTACGGGATCGTCGATGCAGTTGCTAACAAACTTGACCTGACAATTCCAGTGACCTTGTACCAGGTCCAAAATCCCAGTGGCTGGAACGCCGCCGCCATGCCGGTGACCGATCACGCTCACCTGCTGATCGAAGGTCCGCTACTGAAAGAGTTCAACGACGAGGAGCTGACGGCGGTGCTGGCGCATGAATTGGCGCATGTGCTGCTGTGGCGGATCGATGATCGTCGGCATCGCACGACGCTGCGACTGCTTGATGCCTTGTGCAGCGACGCTGGTGTCGCGGAAGCTCACTTGGAATCCAGTCGATTGTGTCGGTTGCATACCGAGATCTTCTGTGATCGCATCGCCTGTCAAATCATTGGCAACCCTCTACCAGCGATCGCATCGCTGATCAAAGTCGGAACACAATCCAGCGACGTGGACCCGCAGGCATATCTGCGACAAGCCGATGAGATTTTTGCCGCCGGGAAAGTCAAGTCGGATCAGGTGACGCATCCTGAGTTGTATATCCGTGCGAGGGCGTTGAAGTTTTGGTTCGACAACGCGGCGAATCGCGATGAAGCGATCGCCCAGATGATCGAAGGCGATGTCGAACTTGATCGCATGGATTTGATCCAGCGAGACAAGATCAGCGAACTGACGCTGCGGACCATCGACGCAATCCTCCGCTACGAGTGGCTGCGAACCGACGCCGCGCTCGCTCACGCCAGGCTGTTCAATGACATGTACCAGTGGAAAAGTTTGTCGACAAGGGAACTGAAGAGTTTGGCCAATAAGATCGCTCGGCAACACGAATCGATCCGACAGTACATCGCTTACTTGTTGCTGGATTTTGCGACGACGGAGCGAGAACTTGAGGACATGCCGCTGGCCGCCGCGATGGACTTAGCCGATCAGTTTGCAATCAGTGATCTGTTTCGCGAGACCGCTCGCAAGGAACTCAAAATGCGAGTCAAGCAATGGGATGATCTCGACCAAACGAAGGCAGACCTACTGACAAAGGCTGACAAGAAATGACCACGCCAACGCCGACAACCGATGCCATGAATCTTGAAGCAATGCTCGCTGCCGCGCTCGTTGACGGTGGATTGCCGACTGATGATGCATTGGCCGCAATCGTGCCGCTGATCCGCCAAGCGATTGAAACTCATGCTTGCGGTCACGTCGCACCGCTCGAAGGACTCGGACTGTTGAAAACCGATTCGGGTCGCATCTTCTATTCGATGGCGGACCAGCAACCTCTGCGTCGGAACCGAGTTGCGATTGGCAAAGTCGAAGCTGCCGATACCGCGACGTTCGAAATCGTTGGCGATATCGCCGAGATCACCGGCAAGCACGGGCAACGAAATCTGCGCGATCAACGAGTGGCCGAAGCGAGCGAGCCGGTCGTGCGACCGGTCCTCATCAACGGTTTCGTGACCTGGGAACACCAACTCGAACATCACGATCCGCTCACCGATGTGCTGAGCCTGGGGCAACTGCTCGCGAGTCTGGCGTGTGGTATCGACTTTCGTGATCTCGAAGCCGTCCACGGGTTCGCTGAACATCGCGGCAATCTGTTCGCAATCAAGCCCGACTTGCATCCGGCGATCGCCCGAGCGATCTTTCGGATGACGGAGCTGCATCGCTCGCGACGTGTGCAAGACTTGCCGTCGCTGGCCAGCGCGCTCGAGAACTATCGCGACGCATCGGCAAGCTTCGATTTTGACATCACGCTCGACGCGGAGCCGACCGCCGAAGAAACTCGCACGACCGCGATCCTGGGTCGATTGCGACAGCGACTGTTCGAGATCACACGGCGCAATCGACTGCTGCATTTTTCGCCGACGATGGCCACGATCAACCTGACTCAAGCGTCCGTTCCTCTGTCACTCGACCCGAGCAAAATCGACCTGAATAAGTTGCTGATCGCGGACGACACATTGCTCCGTCGATTGGGTGATGGCAAAGCCGTGTCACTGTCGAGCTTCATCAACTTTCAAGAGGTCTTGTACGCGACCGGTGTCTTCGATCGCATCATCACCGACGACCGCCGTGACCGGGCCGAGTACGGGTTTGGCGGATTGCGTTTGGCGATGGCGTTTCTGAATTGGGCTGACGTGAAGTCCAAACCGCCCGAAAAGTACAACTCGCCGCTCGTCCTGGTCAGCGTCGAGCTGAAGAAAAAGAAAGGTGTTCGCGATACCTATTTTTTGGAAGCGACAGATGCCGACGCGGAAGTGAATCCGGTGCTGCGTCATTTGATGCGACAGCTGTACGCAATTGAATTGCCTGAAACGATTCCGCTCAAAGCGGGCGCGATCGTCGAGTTGGCCGAGCGGTTACGAGCCGCGGTTGCAGCCAGTGATACGTCAGTCGAGTTGTCGATCGTCGAGCGACCACAAATTGAATTGATCCGAGCCAAGGCACAAAAGCGATTGCAACAGTACCAGCGCCGTGCGAGGGTGAGTGGTCGCGGTGTGCGTCATTTTGGTGAGCTGCAATACAGTTACGATCCCGCGAACTACCACCCGCTGGGCGTGCGACTGTTCGATGCGAGAATTCGCCAGCCTTCGACCAATCTCGACGCGATCACGCGCAAGGACGTTCCGCCTCGACGCCACTCGATGACGTGCGATGGAGACGACACCGCTCAAACACCTGCGAGTGAAAACTCGCCCAAATCCGACGAAGCCGAACGAACGTTTTATCACTGGAAAAAGGGCGGCAGCGACAATCCGTATCACTGGCAAATCGATCTTTGCAATATCACGCTGGCGTCGTTTCGCTATCGCCGCATGTCGCTCGTTCGCGATTATGACGCTATGGCTCGCGACGGCATCGACAACGGCGCGTTCGATGATCTCTTTTCGCAAGTGCCACGCGATGTGACGCGATCGCTGCCGAGCGACATTCCGGTTCACGAGCGCTGGGACGTTGTGCCCTGTGACCCGACGCAGGCACTCGCCGTCAGCGAAGCCCGCGAAGGCCGGAACTACATCATCCAAGGACCGCCGGGAACCGGCAAGTCGCAAACGATCACGAACTTGATTGCCGACTACGTCGCGCGTGGCCAGCGGGTTCTGTTTGTTTGTGAAAAGCGGGCGGCGATCGATGTCGTCTTCGCGAGATTGAAGGCGATCGGTTTGGGACCGCTTTGTTGTCTGATCCACGATGCCCAAGCGGACAAGAAAGAGTTTGTGTTGGACTTGAAAGCGACATACGAAACATTCCTCAAGTCCAATGACAATCCGAAGAAATCCAAATCGAAAGTAACTCGCGAGACAGTCGCCGCCGAGATTGCGAGCGAACTCCAACGGCTGACGCAAATCGACGAAGCGATGAACGGGCCGATCGCCGAAGCGGGTATGTCGTTGATGGAATTGATCGATCGCTGCTTGGCCCTCGACGCTGCCAGTCATCGTGATTCGATTTCGCCGATCGATCGAGAGCGATTGCCGCCCCACACCGATTGGGTCGATTACGAACCTCACATTTCCGCCATCCGCGAACGGTTAAGTACTCTGCAACCCGATGGAGTGTTGGCTCGGCATCCACTGTCGATTCTTAGCAGTCGTTTGGTCGACGATGACCAACCGCTGACCCATTTGACTCGCGAACTCGGCAACGCTCAGGGCATACTCGGGCCGATGATCGATCGGTTCAAGTTGTTGAACGTGGCTGAGTCAACATGGAACACGTTCGAGCGTGCGGAACGATTGGTTGAATACGCGAAAGTCGCCGTGCCACTGGCGAACGCCGAGTTGCTGGACGCAGTCGACAAGGGCAGCAAATCGTGGCGATCGCTGTCACAGAAACTGCGACATCTGAAACGGTTGCGTGAGACCTCCGCCGCGTCGTCTTTGTCGAACATGAACTGGCGCGAAAAACTTTCACCCGGCGATACCAGTGAAGCGATGGTGATTGCGAAACAAGTCGATGGCCGATTGACTCGTTTCATCATCCCGCGATGGTGGCAATTGCGCACCCTGCTCAATCGTGCCTATGACTTCAGTGCTCATGCAATTCGCCCGACCTGGGTTTCTGTTTTGGGGCAATTGCAAACCGAACATCAGCACGCCAAGGACGCCGAGGAGCGGTCGAGTGAGTTGCAAGACGAATACGGGTTGGCCGAAGATCCGCAGCGCTGGGAAGAACGGATCGAGCAGCTTCGTCTGTCGCTGGCGGATTCGCCTGACCTGCGATCGCTGGTTCATGCTCCGATGCTGCAAGACCAGCAAGCCACAACGACGCTCGAAGGTATCGCGGCCCAGCGCGTTTCGCTGGGTTGGCTGCGAGAATCACTCGATTCGATTTGCATCGCGTGGAACGACATGAAATTTTCGGAACTGACGACGCAGTTGTCCGCGATGCAGCAGTCGGTCGATCAAACGCCACGATTCATAGCTGTATTAGAGTCGCTCAAACCGATGCCCGAACGGCTATCTTGGGCGCTGCGGCGATTGCCGTTGACCAGCGACGCATTGGAAGCGGTTATCGCTGACGAAACGTATCACCGACAATTACGACGAAACCCGATCGCTGAATCGTTTTCGGGTGGCACGCGAACGTCGCACGCTGCGCGATTACGTGAATTGTATGCGCAATGGTTGCAGTTCAATAGTGACGAAGTGCTTGGCGGAGTGGCTGAGCGTTTTTTGCAGCACGTTTACGAAGCGGATGATGCGTCGGCGACAACACGCGCGAAACGGGACAACCGACGCGGCTACCAAAAGGGCCGTCGCGAATTGGAACATGAGTTCGGCAAACAGATGCGTTACAAGCCGATTCGGATGCTGTTGTCCGGTGATACAAGGCGCGTGATCGTCGATTTGAAACCGATTTGGCTGATGAGTCCGCTGAGTGTGTCGGACACATTGCCGCTGGATGATGACGTGGATGTGGTCATCTTCGACGAGGCGAGTCAAGTGACGTTGGAAGATGCGGTGCCGTCGCTGTGTCGCGGTCGACAAGTGATTGTCGTGGGCGATCCCATGCAATTGCCACCGTCGGATTTCTTCTCGAGCAAACTCGCGCGTGGTGAAGATGATGACGAGTTCATTGTTCGCGACGACGAGGGCGAAGATGTCCAGTATGACTTGGCGTCGGCAAGTTTTCTTGATTTCGCGGATCGGAATTTGCCATCGACGATGCTCGGATGGCACTACCGCAGCCGCAGTGAATCGCTGGTCAGTTTCTCGAATTGGCGATTCTACAACGGTCGATTGTTGACGGTTCCTGAAGAAGACTTGCAGGGCAAACCGATCAGTTTCCATTTCATGGACCGTGGCTGTTACGAGAACCGACGCAACCTTGTCGAAGCGGAACACATCGCCCGTTTTGTTCGTGATCTGTTGTGTGGCTCGGCGACGAGGGAATCGTCAGGCGACTTTCATTACGATCGATCGTCGTTACCGGAGAACCCAACGATAGGTGTCATCGCGTTCTCGGAAGCACAGCAGTCGGAGATCGAAGCGGCGCTGTCGCGATTGGCGGACGAGGATCGCGAGTTTGCGGAGAAGTTGGATGCTGAGTTCACTCGCGAAGACGATGGCCAGTTTGTTGGTTTGCTGGTGAAGAATTTGGAGAACATCCAAGGCGACGAACGCGACGTGGCGATCATGAGTATCTGCTACGGCCCTGATCCCCACGGGAAGATGCGGATGAATTTTGGACCAATCAATAAGAGTGGCGGAGAGAAACGGTTGAACGTCGCGTTCACTCGCGCCAAGCACCACATGGCGATCGTGACCAGCATCCGGCATACCGCGATCACGAACGACTACAACACCGGCGCTCAAACATTACAGGACTACTTACAATACGCGGAAGCGGTTTCCGATCGACGTGGCGACAACGCGAAGAAAGTGCTGACGAAAATCGGTCGACAACGGGCCGTTACGACTGCGGACGCGGAGATCCCGACGAGCGTACTGAAAGAACAAGTTGCCGTAGCGCTGCGTGATGCCGGATGGCAAGTGGATTTGGACGTGGGGCAAAGTCACTTTCGTGTTGATCTGGCGGTTCGCCTCGATGAGGACAAAGCCTATCGCTTAGGCATCCTGCTGGACGATACCGCCTATCGTGAATCGGACCCATTTGAACGCGATGTCCAGCGGCCCGAGCTGCTGCGGAATTTTGGCTGGAATATCACTCACGTGTTGGCGAAAGACTGGTTCGACGATCGGGCGGCTGAAACCGAGCGACTAAGAACGCTTTGCAATTGAACCGCTGTCGCTGCGACGAGTCCGCATTGGGACTGCGTTTGCTCGTGCCTCGTCGGCAATCATTCTCCGCTTCGCCTAACGCAATTGATCGTCTCTAGTCAAGCGTCTGCAGAAGTTCGCCGGACAACTTGAATGTGTCGCTGTAACCTCGGGTCCCCAACCTACCGACAATCTCAAGCTTCACGGTCGACGGATGGCCTTGGCCCGATGATTGCAACATTCGCGGATCGATCTTCGGCGGCAGAAAATCAATCGTGGTCGGGTTCTCCGATACAGAAGCATCCACGTCGGTGACTGACAACGCTTCGCCCGTGACATCTTCGGCGCCGACCTGCTGAGCGTCCGCTGGCGGGACCGCCCAGCGAACTTCGAAGTCGATCGGCGCTGGAACGCGACCGAGAAGTTCCAATCGCATCCGCGGATCAACATCGTCCTTCGCCGCCAGTAGCAATCGCGCAGTCATGGGATGAGAGACGAATGCGTATCGGTAGCAACCGTAACCGATCGCGCCCGCCAAAATCGCTAGGCTGGCTGGCAAAATCGCAACCCACTGCCCGCCCGCAAACCCTAATATCGCGACGAGGAACGCGGTGATGCCTGTGATACTGTGAAGGATCAGCAAACAAACGAACGCAAACCGCGTGCCCGCATGATCGGAGACGATTCGCCATCTGCCATCAATTTGTCGCGGCGGTTTCGCACCCCACAGGTATGCCAGGCCGCCGACTCCGATGGTGCCATGGGTGATTAGAAATATTAACGTAGCTCCAATCAATCCCGACCGAATGGTTCGATCGAGAACGGCTTGAGAAGGATTGCTCATGTCCACGAAGCACTGGAGTTTTCCGACTTCGTTATCTTGAAAGAGTCTTCGATGAAGGTTCCGCGCGTAGTCGGGATCACCCGAACCGACATCAAAGAAACTCACACGATCACCGACAAATTCGCGGGTTCCCACTCGGTAGCGATAACGGCAGAGGACGCGGTAGGATGTTCCGTCGGACGTGTCGTTCTCGTCGACTTGCAATAGTTCAGCCGTTGCCCGAACGGATTGCCAATTCGAGGAATCAAGCCATTGCCAAAGTGATCGGATCGTGATTGCGCCGCAGAAAATCCCCGCCGCGGCAAACGCGGAAAAAAACAACATTCCGATCGTCCGTCCCATCGTCGCAATTACTCCTTAACCACAAACACATTCGAACCGGACAAGATCCATCCCATGACAGATCGGTCGCGAAGCAATCTATTCGCCGAAGTGCCAAAGCGACTGGCGGACGAGTTGACGCAAGTTCTTCTCAGTGCAGATGGTATCCGGATTGAACGCATCGTTTCAACGGCGCATCGAAGTCCGGACGGGTTTTGGTACGACCAAAGTGAAAATGAATGGGTCGCCGTACTTCGTGGTGAAGCGAAGTTGAGATTCGATGATGAAAGTGAGCCCATCACACTGACGCCCGGCGATTTCCTGCTGATTCCGGCGAACCGCCGGCACCGGGTTGAATCGACTTCCGCTCTCGAACCAACAGTCTGGTTGGCTGTCTTCTTCAGTCGATCCTCAATCAATGAATAAATCGACGAATTTGAATGTTGATCCGTCGAAGAGGCCCTTGTCACTCAGCTTGAGTGACGGGATTACCAACAACGCCATGAAGCTGAGCGTCATGAAGGGTGATCCCAACCGGCTGCCAAATCCTTTGACCGTTTGATCGAGCGTTTGATATCGCTTAGCGACGGACTCGCAGTCGAGCGTCGACATCAGGCCGGCGATGGGCAGCGGCAAAATCTCGATTTGTGCTCCGTCCGCCGTAGCCAGTCCGCCTTCGCACTGGATGATCGCATTGACGGCGGCGCAAATATCGGTGTCGTTCGTTCCCACGACGATGATGTTGTGCGAGTCATGTGCGACCGATCCGGCGATCGCACCACGACGAAGTCCGAAACCGCGAACAAAACTGATCGCTGGTTCTGCTTCGGCGTAACGATTGACAACCGCGATCTTCAAAATATCTCGTTCAACATCGGCAACGACGTGACCACAGTGAACCTTGGGTGCGACCACTTGCTGATCGGTCGTTAACAATCCATCGTGCGCGACGATGACGCGAATTGATTGACCCAGTCGCTCGCAGACGGCAAATGATTCAGTGTACTTTGGCAAACAATTGAACTGATTGATCGGTATCGCCGGACTCACTTTGATCTTCGACTTTGCATGCTCGGCAACGCATATCCCGTTGATGAAGGTCCGCGCGACTTTAAATGACTTCAGTGATTCAACTTCAATGAAATCAGCCGCGTCGCCAACCCTCAAAAGTCCCACGTCCATTGCATAGTGTTTGACCGGAGTAACGCAGGCTGCCGCGAGGGTGTGGAATAGATCACTGCCCGCAGCGATCGCTCGGCGACAAAGACCATTGATATGGTCCACGAGCAGGTCGTCCGGATGTTTGTCGTCGCTACAGAACATGGTGCGACCGGGATATCGATCGATGAGACCGAATAGTGCGTCGAAGTTGCGGGCGGCTGATCCTTCACGAATCTGGATCATCGCGCCGGCAGCAAGCTTATCGATTGCCTCCGCTTCGGTAAAACATTCATGGTCGGTGCTGATCCCGGCGTCGAAGTAGCGGCGTGCTTCGTCGCCGCGAACACCCGGAGCATGCCCATCAACGGGACGACTGCGTGACCTGGCGGCATGAATTTTCGTCATCACCTCGCGATCCCCCGACAACACGCCGGGGAAATTCATCATCTCCGACAAGTAGTGGATGCGAGGATCATCGAGCATCAACTCGGTTTGAGCGACGCTGATGCAATCGCCAGCAGTCTCAAAGTCGGTCGCCGGAACGCAACTGGGAACCCCAAACCAAAATTTGAATGGAACTTTCGCGGATTCTCTCAACATGAACTCAATGCCCTGAACACCCATCACGTTGGCAATCTCGTGGGGATCGGTAACGACCGCGACAGTACCATGGACGACGGCGGCTTGCGCGAAGTGGGCCGGCGTCAACATGGAAGACTCGATATGAACGTGCGAGTCAACAAAGCCCGGCATTAGAAAGTGGGGACAAGTCGCGTCGGTGTCGAGAACTTCAATCGACGTGATCACTCCATCCTGAAATAAGATCCGCGACGGCCGAATCGAACGGGTGTGGATGTCAATCAGTTTCCCATCAACGTGCGGCATCAGATCGACCTCTCGTCGCTCGGTTCGGGTGGTTTGAATGAGATCCACGGTAATGTTATCTCGACCATCGGTTTGTATCCAAATTTCGCGTCATGGTGGGTGACGGTTTTGCCGCCTGAAACGAATACGACGATCGACCCTCGGACAACAGATCTGACAGTTTCTCTGGGCCAGAATGATTTTGGGAATCTTTGCGTCCGCGTGTCCGATTCAACCATTGCTGGACGCTCTTTTGGGTGTGTCCGCTCCCTTCGCCTCGTCGGTGGATTGGGAAGGTAATTAGCCGGAACGGATTTCCGGTACGTTGAGACAACCGCTTCGAAGCGGTGATGGGGAAGGATTCTGTGATGTTCTTGAAGAAAACTCGTTGGGTTCTATCGCTTGCTGCGACTCTGACACTCACTACCGGCTCCACCGCCCAAGAAGCTGTCGTTGCGACTCAGCCGGCCACGCTTTGGCGCTTCATCGGTATCCCACAGGGCATCCAGAAAATCCGTGACGTCTCGGTCAATCGTCGAGGTAACTTTCCCGGACTTGAACGAAAGCCGCCGCTGACGCGAATTGCCGACCCGGCAAACTTGGCATCGGACAACCCGGCGATCAAAGCAGCCGCGGAAATCAAGAAAGCCGAAGACATGAAGGCACAGAAGATTAAGGCGATCAAGTATCTGGCCTCGATCGGATGTGGTTGCTACGACAAAGATGGAAAGATTACCGACGCGTTGTTGGCGGCAACCGACGATTGCACGCCCGAAGTTCGTTTGGCGTCGATCGAAGCTGTCGAGTCAGCGATCGATGGAGGCGGCTGCAACAAGTGCGGATCAACGTCTTGCTGCAACGAGAAAATTAGCAAGCGTTTGAGCGAAATGGCTTATGAGAAAGACGACTCGGGTTGTCCTATCGAACCGTCGGCGGAAATTCGCGCAGCCGCTAAACGTGTGCTTTGCAAGTGCTGCCCCGGTCGCGTCTCGCCACAAACGATCGAAGAAGATTTCGAGGTCAACGAAGAAGCTTTGCCAGCTCCGGTGGTCGAGAAAAAGACCGAAGAAACCAAGATCAAAGGCGAATCCAGCAGCGAAGACGAGAGATTGAAAGGCGAGACCAGTGACGATGGCGACGACAACGAGCCGAAGTCGACTGCACCAGCCAAGCCGACCGCGCCAACCAAGCCCGGCGTAGACGAGTTGGAAAAAGACTTCCTAGAGCCCGCAGCCGCGGAAGACTTGGACCTCACGTTCGCACCCTTGATCATCCATGACTTCGACTACGGAATATCAGCGCCCGTCAAAGTCATCGGCGGCATGACAGTTGAACCGGTCAAAATCTCAGTTACCAGTTTTTCTGAATAATTTGGTATCGGTGAATTGCAGGCGGTCATCGTCCATCGATTCGGATGGCGATCGGCTGGCGAGTCCTGGCCCGGATCGACGCTCCATCGAGGATTTGACTTCGCTTGGTCACAAATGCTTGCGGGGAATCTTGGGGTTCGTTGTATCGGAACTCATGAATCACGATCCCGTTGTCGCGATACAATGTGACGGACCCTTCGTTGGGGAGCGGTTGAGGAATGATCCGCAACCGATCGGTCGATGTATCCGATGCAAAACTTTCGGTAATCTTGACTTGATGTCCGTTCGTTTTATTCTGATCGACCGCGAACTTGAAACCTTCGACCGGCTTGAGCGTGATGCCTCGTCCGGATGATAGCGGAAGCGGCACGCGGGGCGCCGCGTTATCACCGAATCGTATCGAACAATCGATCTGCAAACGAATGGCCCAGTCTGGCCAATCTTTAACGCGTGCTAGGATAACCGGCACCGCTTGTCCCGGCTCAAATTCGGCGAGTGAAATTGCGTATTCGATCCTCCGTCGATCGTCCGCATCGGTTCCGACCAAATCAATCCATACATCATTGGGACGCACGGTGAAGTCGCCGGCTTCACGACTCTCCAACACCAAGCGCAACGTCAATTCACGGTTGTCATTGCGATCGGGCGAGAGCGCGACGACTGAAAACTTACCCGCATCAGGGCCATCGACGCGCAGGTCTTCGACAATGTGGTCTTCCCTTGGGTATGCACGGTGCCGGAGTTGGTTGTCTCGGACAAACATGCGAAACGCCTCGCCGCCTTCGACCTGAACCGTTCCCACCGCACGCTGGCTAGTCGAACGTTTGACGGCCTCGATCAAGTAGGTCACCGCCGGGCGAACGGGCTGCCCCTCGGCGACGTTCGCGTCTGGCGGTGGCCAACGATCCGGCGAGACGATGGTATCGAGGTCGACTTCTGGGCTGATCGACCCGCGTTCGTCTTTCCAACTGACGATGGTTGCTTCAAGCGTATTTTGCAGTTTCTCGGAAAGCTCGCGACCGTCACGAGCATCGACAACTGTCCCGGGAAAGTCATTCAGCAGTGCAACCTGTTTTTTGGGATTGTCAAAGTTCACGATGCTCAACCGAACATCTTTCTTTCGCTGTTGAAATTTCTGCATTGCGATATTACGAAGAGCTTGTGGTCGATTCTTTGTCAGTTCTGGAATCCCGTCCGTCAAAACAACAATGTGACCAGAATTACCGCCCAGCACATCATAGGCCTTGTCAATGGCTTGATAAGTTGGCGTAGCGCCAAACGCTGTTGTGCCAAAAACCTCCTTGATCATGCGATTGAGGTGTTGACCATCCAGTTTTTGTAAATCAACGGCAACTTCCACATCGAAGTCGGGATGATGATCAGCAACCTCTTGCAACCCGAGGGACCGCATTCGCAAAATCTTTCCGTCACGAACTGCAATGGTTTTGTATTTTGTTCCTTGCGCGTTTGGGTCGGGAATCAGAAACCCTTGATTATCGAGTTCCCAGTAATAGCGGTGGCCGAACAACACCAATCCGGCACTTGATTGACGCTTTTGAAGCACTTTTAGATAGGCAACCAGTGCATTCTGTGCATCCGTGAGTCTGCCGCCTTTCATTGAAAGCGAACAATCAAAAACGATGACAACCTTCTCCGAAGCCTCCGCATCGGACTCGACGACAGCGGTTGGCCGGACATAGGGCTCGAGTCGAAACAGTGTCGTACGACCGTTATCGAGATGCTTGATGTCCAAACCGCCAGTTCGTCGCAGTCCGCGAAAAAAGGTTGTCACTGGAAACTTGTCGTCCGACTTTGTGATTCCCGGTGGCAAATTCAGCGATGTCGTCAGACGCATTTGGTCGCGTTCCATCATCAACAACGGTGATTGATTGGATGTCCAAATGGACAGCCCTCCATCGGGAACCACGCCCGGACGGTCGATTACAAACGGTACCGCCCTACTGCCTACGCTATCGAGCAGCACGCCCTGTGAGAAGTCACCATCCGGCCTCGCTACCAACGTCTCCTGATCGTTGGCAACCGAAATTGCTTGCGCTAAATAGTCATCCATATTTCGCCCGTCCATTTGACGAACATTCGGGCTGAAAGTCTGGACGCTCAAGAGTCGCTTCGCGGCCGATGGAAAGAACGGCGACTCGCCACGCCTTGCTTCGCACCAAAATTCGTGGACGGTTCGTCGAGCGTGATCCATCGAGAACAATTGCAAATCCAACTTGAATCGATCATCAAGCGCGCGTTCCACATTTGCGGGCCGATTGGTCAACAGAATGGTTCGACTGCGATATTTTGTTTCGAGTTCATCGACATCCTGGCGAACGATCGCCAAAGGGCGTCCCTCGTGCGAAAGCAGATCAGGTCGTTGATGGGTCTCGCTGTCGTCGGCCAGTCTCAATTCACCCGTCCAACGGCGAATCAACGATCCTTGTTCGATCAACGAACCGCTCGGTGTCGAAACGGTTCCCTCGTTGTTTGGCGCCCCTTCCGATTTGACCGGCACATCAGCTTGCCCGCACGACAAAACCGCTGTTTCGTTAAGCCAGTACGTCCACGGATGCTTGCCGTTCATCGTCAACCAAGCGTCGATGTCGTTGGGCGAGACATTCAAATGGGATTCGCCTTTGGACTGAGATTCGCCCGCGTCCTGAGCGAGTAAATTCAAGAGGCGATCGTGCAGCTGCGCTCGCCCGCCAGCGTCATTCACGCCTGATCCTTGCAACAGTGCGAACGTCTTTCGTAGTCCACTTTCGTCACCTGCTACTCGAACGCTGACTGCACTGACACGTTGATCGACCCGCTGGCGAAGCCGGCCAAGCGCAAGCTCCGCCGATCGCGACGCATCGCGAAATTGCTGCGTTTCGCGCGGCGGATCATCTGCTTTGGTCAATCGCAGCGCCGCATCCAAACATCTCACCGCGTCCGTCGCGGCGCGGATCAGTTGAGTCGAATTTTGATCGCGTTCCTCGTCCGCAAAAGCACCCACATCCGCCAACAAAGTCTCTGTCAAGCGAGGGACTTCGTGCAACATTCGATCACGCAATCGATAGGCGTCGGATATTCGAGTTCCGTCGCGTTTCAATCCGGCATACTCGTTTTCGACCAAGCGATTGAGGCGTTCCTGGGCACCCTCACTCGAACCGCGGGCCAGCGCGGTGTCCGATAACATCATTCGCTGGGTGTCCAACGACGCGAGCTGTTGACGAATCCAGAAGGAAGCTCTCAAGTCGGGCGTCAGCAATGCGTCGCGGCTAGCACGATGGGCCGAAATGATTGATCCGGCACGCCCAATCACGGCGGACGTCAGGTCGGGCGATGTCGACAGCCGGATCAACTGTGTTTCAAGCAGTCGCACCGGAGTGCCGTTGCGAGATGCCAAAGGATCCAAAAGAACTCCGATCGTTGCCATCGATTGAGCATCAAAGTTTTTTTCGGCGAGCCACGGCCAAAGGATTTCCATCACTTGCTGTTCGTCCAATCCGGGTGGAACGGGAACCTTATCGGGCACCGGATCTTTCTGCCAAGCTTTCGCGAATTCGTTTTCGGTTTCTCCCAATTTCGCTGGCCCGTGAAAGTATTCTGAGAGTCGCAATTCGGGCAAAACGGATCGCGTCGGCAGGCCGGGAGCGCCCGATTCGAGTTGCGTCACCAACGTCTCGCACGCGGCCGAATGCATATCGAATTCGCCTTGGTAACTCGTGCCCGCGAGCGCGAGCTGATCGAGCCGGGCGAGATGTTTTTCAAGCACCGACCATGCCAGAGGCTGCGTCACGAGCGGCGGATGCGGCATCTTGGCCACGCCATTGTGCCGATGCCAGAGTCCATTGATTCTCGCCAAAGACTTGCGGACTCGCTCGATGTCAAAATCGATCGACGCAGGCGGTGCGACCGCATCGGGCCGACGGATCACCTTCCACTCCGCAGCGCTCGCGGTCAACAATTCAGGCAATTGGTCCGCCGACCATATTGCCCGTGCATCGGTCGCGACTTGATCGCTGACATACTTTGCAATTTCTTCGACGGTGATCATGTCATTGCCATCGAGATCAGCTCGACCGGTCAGCGCTTCAACAATCGCCCGCCCAAACAGGCTTTGGCCTCGACGAGGATCCCACCAACTTCGCTGACCGTCACCGCACGATGCGATCACGGCAATTCGTTCGGGTGCCACGCGCGCGGCGACCTCGCGACAACGATCGGTGAAGCTTTGATCGAGCTTGCCCCAATCCCATATACTGCCGCCGCGGCAAGCATCCAAGAACAGTAAAACGCGAGCGTCACGCAACCGCGAATCTTTCGTTTCCAGTTTTGACTTGATGCCCGATAGCAGTTCTGAAAGCGAGACCCAGGTCGCGACATCATCGGAACTGCTGTCGCCGACGATCAAATAGGGTTCGTCGTTTTGATCGTCGACGATTCCATGAGCGGTCACGAACACGGCAATCATGTCGCCATTGGGTCCGCCCGGTGGCAGCTTTCCCAATTGTCGTACAACGGCGTTGATGAGTGTCGGTTGATCCTCGGTGGTGCCCGCCATCGTCCCGGTTTGTTCCACGGGATTTCCAACGAACACCAAATGCTGATCCGCCCGTTCGCGAAACCAGTCGCGCAGCAACCTCGCGTCTTCTGCGGCGAACGGATTGGGCGGCGCATAGAGCGGATCGTTTGTCGTCCGCAATTTCGACTCGCTCACACCGGCGAACACGAACGGTACGTCGAGATCCGGCTTTCGCAGCAAGTAACTGGCCAAGATGACGGACAATCCGACCGCCAACGTCAACAACGCGCTGACTTGAAACAGCAACCTACGTCGACTTCGACCGCGACTGCCGAAATCATCGGCACCGTAGGCATTCGGGAGCGCATTCGGCGCAACTGCTCGCGTTGATTTTCGCCAACTCGCGCGCGGTTGACCGGATCCTTTCGTCATCGGTTCGTTCATCCAGGTTATTGATCGATCAGACGCTGTCTTACGTCTCCATCATAAGGATGCGGAGCGGGGGGTGCACCTAGGCAGATGTTAATCTGCTAAGTTCAGTACAACAGCATTCCGACGGTGCAGCATCGGATATTCTGACGCCTAAGCGAACGTCGCGTTGGTGGAGGTCGATCGATCCAAAGTAAGTGGGAGTGATCCGTTGAGGGTAGTTGTTGAAGTCGAATCGGGACCTCGCCAAGGCGGACGATGGTTGCTGAGGGCGGGCGACCGCATGTCGTTCGGTCGAACCGAGGGTTCCGATATCATCATCGCGGACGATCCGGTCATGTCATCGCGACATTTTCAAGTTTCGGTCGAAGCTGACGGATGCCGAATCGAAGACCTGAACTCCACCAATGGGACCTGGATCGACGGTCAGCGTGTCTCCGTTGTCGCGATTCAAGACGGCACCCGCATCAAGGCGGGTAATTCAACATTCGTGTTCACGGTCGACGCGCGGGATGCTTACAAGCGAACCACCGAAGATGCCCACGCACTCGTCATCAACCGAACCGGATTTCGCGAACCGTCTTTGCCGGATGTCCCAACGATACCTTCGGAAATTCCAAAATCCGACGCGAGAAAGCCACAGCGCCACGCAGAACGACCAAGCCCGCCGCCGGCGATCATAAAACCACCCGCAGCCCGTCCAACTAAGACATCGCACGGGGTGACGATTGAACTTTCTCGCGTTCCTTCTGGACTTTGGCGTGGAGTTCAAGTCAAGCCGATCGCGGAACCGTTGGTGATTCTCGAAATGCTGACCTTTGCGTTAAAACCGATCTGGGTGGTCGATTTTTCGCGTACAGGTTTGCCACACTACGCCGTTGGCGACGACAAGTCGTCCGGATACATGATGGCCAATTTACCGCCATCCGCAGCCGCGATCGTATCGCCGATCATGATTCAAACCAGCGACGATGCGCTGCGCACGGCGTGGGTAAACGAGGGCTGGGGTTCCGACGGAATGTTCGTCGTGATGTCGCACGTTGACGTTCCGCCGATGTTGGAACATTTCCAGCGAATGATGCGTGCGACAACCACCGCTACCAACGCCAGCCAAGGCATGTTGGGGCTCTGTTGGCCGAGCATTCTCGAAGCGACGTTGAAGGACGGCAAGGCAAAACTCGCCGGTGAATTGATCGAACCGTGCGAAGCGATCTTGGTGGACTCGCCCGATTCACTCGGCGGCTGGGCGCTGTACGGCGACGACCGATTGGCTCATCTTTTATCCAGTTGCAATGTTCAACTGGTCACTCAAGGCGAATCGTCCGTTGAGAACGCTTGAAAATAGGTCAAGCGTTTAGTCATGGATCGAAGGTTCGAACGTCGCTGATCTCAGCCGCCTGAATTGACGGACAGCGAAATCGGCTTGTCGGCACCGCTCACGTTTACGCTGAGTCCTGGCCACGATAGTTGCTTGGTGACACCGTTGGCGGTGCCCCGAAAAATGATCGTATAATCGCCTTCAGGTACATTGGCGAACTTGAACGGCGGATTCGCCGATGAAACTTCGACGCCATCAGCCGGCTCGATCTTTTCCGCATCGGGCAAGGGCTTTTCCGCATCGGGCAAGGGCTTTTCCCCTTCGGGCACTGGCGAAAGCGTTAAACGTCCCCGCAGCGTGCTCCCCGATTCGATTCGTCCAGCAAGCGTTCCCCGCTTGACGGCCGCTTTCGGTTTTTCGTCTGCCGCGTTCGGCTTGGCCGCTTCACTGGCATCCTCCATTTCTTTATCTGTCGCAGCGTCTGATGGCGGAGAACTAGACTTCGTGTACGTCGCTGTTATCAGACGGTGAGCTTTATTCTTTGTATCTTTGACGATCTTAACACCCTCGAGATGCAGGATATCCTCAAAGATGCGAAGCGTGAAATGCGTCAATCCGTAATCAGCTTCGTGCGTCGCAAACGCTAAAGCCGTTTCTTCATCTTCAAATTTTGAGTCCGGATAGCGAGATAGAACATACAACTTTTCGGCAGGACCGTAGGAGTCTTTCGTCACCGCGCCTCGACCCCAAAACTCGATTTGTAAGTCCGATCCTTTTCGTTCAATCTTTAGTTTAGGAATTCGTGGAACGTCATATTCTTCCGCTTCCCACGTACCGATCAATGCCCTCTCGGCATCAACTCGCCAACTCGATCCTTCGTCTTGAGCGGAGGCGAAACTGAAAGACAAAAACAGCATCGCGGTTGATGCACAAAATCTCTGAACTGTGTTCATCGTCTTTCTCTATGAGGTGTCGTTATCGAAGGCCAAAAGATTAAAAACCAAACCGAAGTTTAACGAAAGTTCACGAGGGCCGCAGCATCTCGCAGCGAATGTCATCGGCGCCGGCGCAGATTAGTAATCTCGCATCGGTATCCTCCCGGGCCGCGAAATAGTGTCGGATGTTTTGAACTTCACTCGGCCAAGCATACGCGAAGTAAACTTCGGCTTGGCAGGAATGTTGATAGTAGTCGCCAGTGACGATTTCCGAGCGCAGTCCGAAGTCTGCTAACAAATTTCGCGACGCCTCAGCCAACGGTTCGTCGATCTCAAACCCTACGGCTCGGTAACCGAGCATCTCGGCGATTCCGACGCCGATCCCAATTCCGCTGCCCCATTCGCAAAACCGCCCGCGTCTCAGGCCGGCCAAAACCGCATGCAGGACATCAGGATTGCTCGGTACAAAATCGAAGCATCGGATCGACTTGCTTCGCAATAATCCTTCAGCCACGAACTCGGCGATTCTTGGCGGCATCGCGGTGGGCTCGACAGGTAACTCGACTTCGCAAAGCGTTTCGCACATAGTGGGTAACCCAAACGATGATTCACGGATCAGAAAGGCATCAACGACCGTTGTCGGCGCGATGGTGAAAAAGTTGCGAGCAAAAATGTTCGAAACCGGAACTTGTTTCCAGCTCCGCCACCAATGCCATTCTTCGCAATCGGCACAAACTGCCAAATGTTGGTTGATCTAGGACGATTAGTAGGCCGCAATTCATTTCATTGAGTAGTTCTTGTGGAGTAGCCGATTCCAAAGCACAGGGACAGGGTTTCAAACGTCCCGAAAAAATCAATCAATGTCACATGACACTCGTCGTGTGAATCAACGGCCCTTATCGACGCATGGAAGCTGAGATGAACAGTAAGAACGCCAGACGTGCTTTGATCGCATCACTCGTACACGGCATCGGCCTATCAGGCCTGGCACTGGTGTTCGGAAGTACGCCGCTCACCGCGCAGCAACCTTGCTGCCCACCGATCCAAGCGTGCCCGCCGTCACCGAGTGCTCCGGTGTACCAATACGCACCATCGTTTCAGCAAACTGCGCCGACCGCGTCGCCCGAATATGTCGGCGACTCAGCGCCCATGGCTACCCAGCCGCGTCAGGTTCCGACGCCTGTTCCTAGCAGCAGCGCACCTACGCCGTCCTACGAAGAACCGATGGAATCGGCCAACAACTACAACTCATCATTCGACAACGCGGATTTATCGTCGGGATTGGCCACGAACTTTGGTTCGGGCGGCGCCGGTTCGCTGGCCTTCGCCGATGTCCTCGGCGGATCTTCGAGCGTCGGATACATCGATTCGGCGTTGGTGCGCAACCAAATTCGCTTTCGATTCGACGCCTCGTATGACAACCCGACTCCCGACCGTGCCGAGTTCTTCTATCCGCAGTGCGGCTGTTTCGGCCCGCAAGCTCGCGGACCGGGTGACACCGGCGTGATCGAGACCGGCGTTGACTATCAAGAATTTTCCATGTACGCCGAGACCCTATTATTCAGCGACATGTTTTCGGGATTCGTCGAACTGCCGTTCCGATTGATCAATCCCGAAGTGAACGACAACACCAGTGGCGTTTCAGACTTGAACTTCGGCGTCAAAGCAGCCTTGTTGAAGAGCCGATCAAGTGCGCTGACGTTCCAACTTCGCACCTACGTTCCGACAGGTGATGGATCCAGGGGACTGGGAACCGAGCACGTAACGCTCGAACCCGGACTCCTGTTTATGAAACGATACTGCAACGGCGCGACACTAGAAGGCGAAATTCGAGACTTCATCCCCATCGATGGCACTGAAGGTTACGCCGGCAACGTGCTTCGTTACGGGCTTGGCATTTCCAAGACCATTCTCGACGATGGTCGATTCTCGATCACACCAGTTTTTGAAACGGTCGCTTGGTCAGTACTCAGCGGCGACGTCCTGACAGAGACGGGACCTGAGAGCGCCGAAACAACCATCGTCAACTCGAAAATCGGTGCCCGGTTCAACTTGTCACCCCGTTGCCAAGGTCAAGCTTCTCGATCTTTGTACGTCGGCTACGGCAAAGCATTGACGGACGACCGTTGGTACGACGATACCCTGCGAATGGAATACCGATTCGCGTTCTAGCGAGTCACGCCGCGAAGCGGATTGGCGACCGATGCGTCAGCGGTGTAAGCAGTCGGCCCGCTGATCTGATTTGGCACACCAACAACACCAGCGCCCGACAACGTACTGAGGTCGACGGAATTCGAGGCCGATGTCGGCATGGTGAACAGATTCGGATCGCCGCTGAGCAGTTGGTTGATGGTGTAGTCGCTGATGTCGATTCGCATCGTCAGAGGTGGCCCGGCAGCCGGTACGAGATTCAGGTCCACTCGATGCGGCAAAGCGCACTGCTGAGCGGAGTAGTAGCGATGATCGGACGCGCGGCTTTGTGCGACCAAGCGTCCCGACGGGTCGTAAAGATATTGGTCGGTGACATACCCCGCGCTCCGTTCAATCAACAGATCGCGTTGGTACATGCCGCTCGACGACGGTACTGATGTGCGGACTTGCAGTTTGCCATCGGACAGTAAGGTCGGACCTGCGACCACCGAAGTTGGATCGATCTGCACAAGTCCGAGCGCGTCCATGATCCATGTCGGATCGACAGGCAGGATCGCGCGATCAAGACTTCGTTGATACTCGGCGTGCTTCGCGTAGTACAAAGTCTTTGACATGCCTTCGGGGACCTCGAACCAAAACGAGTCATCGTTGCTTCCCATGTCTAGGCCCATCCCCAACAGGATCGGAATGCTGGCGCGCAATCGAAGGTTTCGGTTGCGTTCTAAGCTCATGTTCGCGCTCAACCGTGGTAAGCTCGGCATGCTGAGCATTTCGACGGACGCGGAATTGGTCGAGAGCTGGGTCACGTTGGCCGTTCGATTGACGACCGACACGACCTGATCGAGCGTGGGTGTCTGGTCAAACACGACCGGCGGTGGCGGATAGATCGGCGCGGCACGGCGAGCGCAGGTCGCGCCCCCCGAGACGAACAGGATAAATCCCATGACGGTGATGCCCAAAGCTCGCATCCTTGCGTGACTCCTGACGGTGGCACCACCAGAGGCGCCAAAGTTAATGGGACTAAATTTCGTCGACTTCGGTCACCGCTTCGCAATAAAGCAGTTCGTTGAGTTCATCACGTAGCGAATCCGATTCGCTTTTCGAGATTTCGCAGGGTTCGATATCAATCGTGCTGCCGTCGGCGATCACCTCGAATCGCGACAGGTTCGATTCCAACGGCGACGACTCGGTCGCCTGGCCGGGCCTCAACAGCCGTCGACGCATCAACATCAACGCCAGTAGATAACGGCTCTTCGATTTGTTTGGCAGTTGTTCCATTTGACGCAGTAAGTCGATCAGAACCGCAGGCGGCGCCAGCACCATCTTTCGCTGATCCGATTTTGGCATCCGTTTTTTCCACCACCCGATCGCCTCGTGGGGAGGACCTCTCCAAGCTTCGGCGGAGTAGTCGTGGCGGACGTAGTCATCGCCGGATTCGATGATCACGCTGTAGTACCACTCGCCTTCGCGCAGCGGTCGCTTCAGCGCATGGCACTGTCGGCTGCTAGCACTGACTTTGTACTCGTCGACCATGAAAATCGCCGCGGGGGCGGAGCATGAAACAGGGTTGTGAAACATTGGGGACCGAGTCGGTTGTAGTGGACAGTAACAAAAGCAACGGGACTCGCGAAAGTCCGGCTTTGCTGCACCCCAACGAACCGAACCGACCTCAAAAAAAGCCTTCCCCGGGGCGTTGACGGGAACACGCAATCTGAGACACTTTCGAGTTCTGCGATGCTTACCCATCGATAAAGCGGCCGTGGCGAAACTGGCAGACGCGCAAGGTTGAGGGCCTTGTGGGAGTTAATCCCGTGGAGGTTCGAGTCCTCTCGGCCGCATATTACTTTTCCTCCTGCCGAACACGGCGAGTTAGGGCTTTTCTACTACCTGCCGATGTTCGGCAGCGCGGCCGGTTCATGTACGTTCTTCTGGAACAACCCAGCCGAACGAATGTCCCAGAGCCGACCTCGGTTCACCGTCGGTTATCCTCACGCGATGCTTCCAGAAAACAACGTGGAGTGTAGTCTCTTGGAAAAGTCTGAAGAATAGGGTAGTCGTTCGAGCAGTGGTCACATTCTCGCACTCGATGGCTTGCGTTGTCTCGCAGTATTGCAAGTGCTCTCGAATCATTACGTCGTCGGTACACGGTCGAGCGAGGATTTCGCAGTTGTAGCGGCTAGCAATGCGTTTCAACTGTTTGGCAACGGCGTGCATCTATTCTTCGTATTGTCAGGATTTTTGATCACTGGCATTTTGCTCAACGCTCGGCAAAGTAGCAGCTACTTTCGAACATTCAACGCCCGACGAACTTTGCGAATTTTTCCCCTCTATTACGGTGTACTTGCAGCAACGATCGGCACACTGTTTGTCGCGAAGATCGCTGGCCTGAGACTTTCCCCCGACGCTGAGACCGCATTCAATAATCGGGGCTGGCTTTGGCTCTACGTTACGAATGTGTCCTCGGGACTTCGCGAAGTCAGCCACGATTTCGGGTGGTTCAGATTCGGGCATTTTTGGACATTGGCGGTGGAAGAACAAGTTTACCTAGGTTGGCCGCTCCTGGTCTATTTCCTCCCCGAGCGTTCCCTACGACGCTTCTGCATTTTTGCCTGCATCGCGCTGGTCGCGGCACGATGGGAATTTTCGGGGCCGAGAATTCGAGCGTTCGTTACTACTTGCTTTCGGAAGATGGCCTTTTCATCGGGGCGTGGCTGGCACTTTCGACGACCAATCGCGGGCCGAACCCGTCTACCGCACGAAGGAGTGCGATGGTTTTCTTCTGTGCAGGAACGGCGTTCCTGGTACAGACACACGCGGTGTTGGCAGGAAAGGCACACGCGATCCCGAGCGGCGTCGCGGAGTTTGTAGAAACCCTTGACCCCACTTCCAACACGCTTCAGTGCGTGATATTCGGCGGCTTGCTGATGCTCGTGATTAGCGTCGGTCAGCAATCGAAATTCAGGCGAATCCTGGAGCATCCAGTGCTCGTGTACATCGGCAAGATCAGTTATGGCGTTTACGTGTTCCACTTGCTTCTGTTCGAGCTTTTCTTGATCTGGGCGACCGCGATGATCCGAAGTGTGTGCACCCTATCTCCGGTACTCGAATGGCCGTTGATTGTGACCGCAATGGCCTGCCTGGCGATTCTCGTATCCTCGCTGAGCTGGCATCTGTTCGAGCAGCCTGTTTTGAGGTTGAAAAGTCGCTTCCGCTACCAAGTCTGATACCGATTGCCGACGCGCAGATGTTCATGCACCACAACTTCGCCGACGACTCCGTTGCCGTACTTGGCGGGAGCCAGTAACACAGTCTCGGCTCGTCGCACCCTTGATCTTTGTTGGCTATTCTTGACGCCATGAAACGGCACGTCGTGGTCATCATCGAAACGTCGTCAAACTATGGACGCGAGGTCCTTGCGGGCGGCGCCGGTTTTGGATGTGACATCTTCAAGCAACTCGTCGGGATGTCGCCGAGACAGTACCGGCGGCAGTCGAAGTGACAAAATATCACAATGGGAATATGTGGGAACTCATGGCGTAGACGGAACGCTTGGCGAGAATGGTGATCGCATTTGCACTCCCGAGCACCACAAGCCAAAGACCGTCAACGAACCGATCTGCACCGAGAATCTTGAGCAGTACCTCGTCCAGCCGGGCAGGACGCGACTGCACCCGGCTCAAGTCGGTACAATCATACGACCCGTCGCTGCAACTGCCTGCCTGAGCGACCTTTTCAATCGCGCCTTTTCCCGAAAGTTCCATTTCATGTTGTTGACGGTCGCTTCATTCTTATTCTTCACCGGTCTCGTCGCCGTTTTGACTTGGCTCATCACACGTCGCGACGACCACCAAACCAGTCAAGGCTACTTCCTGGGAGGACGCTCCCTGACCTACCCGCTGATTGCCGGTTCGCTGCTGCTGACAAACTTGTCGACGGAACAAATGGTGGGGCTCAACGGCGATGCCTTTACCGATGGACTGTGCGTGATGGTGTGGGAAGTCGTCGCCGTGATAGCGCTCGTGTTCATGGCGTGGTTCTTCTTGCCTCGGTTTCTCAAGAGCGGCGTGGCGACAGTGCCACAATACCTTGAGATCCGGTACGACCATTCCACTCAAGTCATCACGAATCTACTGTTTCTCGTCGCCTACGTTGGCATCTTATTGCCGATCATCCTTTACTCGGGTGCGACCGGAATGATGGGCATCATGGATGTCCCGGGCATGTTGGGCAGCTTGCCGGAAACATTCGGTACCGATGCGCGGACACTTTCACTGTGGCTAATCGTTTGGGGCGTGGGGATCGGCGGCTCTATTTACGCATTGTTTGGAGGACTTCGGACGGTCGCGGTGTCAGATACGCTCAACGGCGTGGGTCTGCTGGTGGGCGGAATGTTGATCACGGTTTTTGCGCTTTCGCAGTTGGGCGGTGATGACGGTATCTCTGCTGGTGCAACCAAACTGCTCGCCGAGCAGAAAACGCGATTCAATTCCGTCGGTGGCGCGAAGACCTCTGTTCCATTCGGCGCTATCTTCAGCGGGATCTTTCTGCTCAACCTGTTCTACTGGACCACCAATCAACAGATCATTCAGCGAACGTTCGGCGCCAGCAGTTTGGCAGAGGGACAAAAAGGCGTCTTGCTGACCGGCGCGTTCAAATTGCTCGGTCCGCTGTATTTAGTGTTGCCGGGCATGATTGCGTACAGCATGTTCGCGGGGGAGGAAGTCAAAGCCGACCATGCTTATGGGCTGCTCGTCAATCGCGTCTTGCCTGCGCCACTGACAGGCTTCTTTGCCGCGGCAATGATCGGCGCGATTTTATCCAGCTTCAATTCAGCACTCAACAGCTCATGCACGTTGTTCAGCTTGGGACTCTATAAAGGCGTTATCAATAAAGCGGCTGATGAGACAGCGGTTGTCAAAAGCGGAAAGATTTTTGGATGGATCGTCGCGATCATCGCAATGGCGATCGCGCCGCTGCTTGCGAACACGACAAGCATTTTCGGCTACTTGCAAAAGATGAATGGGATGTACTTCATCCCAATTTTCGCTGTTGTGTTGGTGGCAATGCTTTCTCGACGAGTTCCACCGATCGCCGCCAAGATCGCGTTGCTTGCCGGATTTGCAATCATCGCAGTCGGATACTTCGTTCACCCGTTCGATCTGATCGTCGCATCGCTCAACGAGTTTCACTTTCTGGGAATCGTATTCGCGTGGCTGGTGATCTTGCAACTCGTCATCGGAGAAATTATGCCGCTGAAGATTGAATTTGAGCAGGAAGACGTCAATGCCGTCGTGATGACACCTTGGAAATTTTCAAAACCGGTCGGATTGCTGCTGATTGCCATCGTCGTGGCGATTTACGTTACGTTCGCCGATTTCTCTGTACTCGCACCTTAAGAAACCTAAAAAATGAAATCCTTTCTATTTGCCACCGTGGTCCTGCTCGTCGCGTCTAATGCAAATGCTCAGGTGGAAGATTTCGACAGCATTCAGCGATACACGTTAAAAAACGATTCCGGCATGACGATAAAGGTCACCAACTATGGTGCGATCATCACGTCAATCATCGTCCCCGATCGCAACGGAAATCCTGGCGATGTTGCGCTGGGATATGACCGGGTGGAAGACTACATCAACGCAGTCGACAAACCCTATTTCGGCGCCATCGTGGGCCGATACGGAAATCGAATTGCCAAGGGAAAATTTACGATCGATGGAACCGATTACAAGCTAGCCGTCAATAACAACGAAAACCATCTTCACGGCGGCGTGATCGGCTTTGATAAAGTCGTTTGGAATGCCCGCATGATCGGCGACAAAGCAATTGAGATGAGCTATGTGGCCAAAGACATGGAGGAGGGATATCCGGGCAGCTTGAAGATGAAGATCACGTACACGGTTGAGTCGGACAATCAATTGACCGTCGACTACTACGCGGTCACGGACAAACCCACTCCGGTAAATCTGACTCAGCACACCTATTTCAATCTGAAGGGCGAAGGTGAAGGCACAATCCTTGATCATGAACTAATGCTAAACGCCGACCGCTACACGCCTGTTGACGTGGGACTGATCCCAACCGGTGAACTGCGTCCAGTCAAGAACACGCCATTCGACTTTACGACCGCTAAGCCGATCGGGCGTGACATTGGCGATGCCAATGAGCAACTAAAGTTTGGCGGCGGCTTTGACCACAACTGGGTTCTCAACAAGCCCGCAACCGGTGGCATGACAGTCGCAGCCGAAGTTTACGAGCCGACGAAGGGTCGTGTGATGGAGGTCAGCACAACGGAACCGGGCATCCAGTTTTACTGCGGCAATTTTTTAGACGGACGTTTGAAAGGCAAGTCGGGGAAGACTTACGTGCATCGCGGCGGTTTCTGTTTGGAGACACAGCACTTTCCCGATAGTCCCAACCAACCAAGCTTTCCTTCGACGTTGCTTGAACCGGGTCAGGAATACAAAACGCAAACGACGTTCAAGTTTTCGACGAGATAAGTTCGTAAGCGTTTTCGATCCATTCGACACACTCCAACTTTACGAATTGAAATGCATTGTCAAAACCCTCTGCTTCGCTTCATTGTCACCGTTACGATTTTAGCTTCGACATGTTCCACCGGCATGTCCCAGGAGCTTGTAGACGCTTGGCGGTTTACTCAAAAACAACCTGCGGGAGATTGGCAAAAAGTTGATTTTGACGAATCAAAGTGGCGGAACGGTGACGGCGGATTTGGAACACGCCAGACGCCCGGCGCGCGAGTCAATACCGTATGGCAGACCAACAATATTTGGTTACGAAAGACATTCGTGCTCGACACGATTCCCAAGAACCCAGCTTTGTTGATTCATCACGACGAAGACGCACAAGTATTCGTCAACGGAACGCAAATCGCGAGTCTGCCGGGTTTCTCAAATGACTACAAGGTTGTGCCCATCGAACCGGCTAAGCGATCGACTTTCATCGTCGGAAAAAATGTCATTGCGGTTCATTGTCAACAGTCAACCGGAGGGCAGTTCATCGACGCCCATGTTGTCGACGCGGATAACGTGCCGAAGTTGCCTGCCGCAAAGCGGATCACAAAACCGTTTTCGTCCGAATTGATCACGACTTGGGGCGCCGATGTGACAGCCGAGAACGCCTGGACTGAGTATCCGAGGCCGCTGCTGCAACGCGAACAATGGCAAAATCTCAATGGCAACTGGGATTATGCAGTCGCACCCGACTCCCAAAGTGAAGCACCGAAGGAGTGGGCCGGCAAGATTTTGGTTCCCTTTTGTTTGGAATCAAAACTCGGCGGGGTCGGTCGTCTGCTCGATGAGTCTGAATCGCTTTGGTATCGGCGCACATTTACCGCGAAGAAAGCATCCGGCGAGCGACAGTTCCTAAATTTTGAGGCTGTCGATTATCTGTGTGAAGTTTTCGTCAACGGTGTTTCGGTTGGTCATCACCAGGGTGGCAATGTCCCATTTTCGATTGAAGTCACCGACGCGATTAAGAACGGCGAGAATGAATTGGTCGTGCGGGTGGAGGACGATACCGAACGATTTCAGCTTCGTGGAAAGCAAACGCTTGACGCTCGTGGAATCTGGTACACCCAAGTTTCTGGAATTTGGCAAACTGTTTGGTTGGAGACAGTTTCGTCGAGTTACATCAAAGATGTAAAGATCACCAGCGACTTCGATGCTGGTACGATCACGGTTCGAGCAATTGTCGACGGTGACGGTAAATCCCGTGTCGTTGTGAGAGATGGCAACAAGGTCGTTTCTGAAGGATCAGGAGACGGAGCAATTGTTTTGAAGATTGCTGAACCCAAATATTGGTCTCCCGAATCACCTTATCTCTATGATTTAGAACTCACGCTACGGTCAAGCGACGGCGCCGTGGTGGATCGAGCGAAGTCTTATGCCGCGATTCGGAGCGTAGGGAAAGTCAAAGACAACGACGGCAATCTGCGATTCACGCTCAACGGCAAACCAATCTTCCATTGGGGCCCGCTCGACCAGGGATGGTGGCCCGACGGATTGCTGACGCCGCCATCGGACGAAGCGATGTTGTTTGACATCGAATGGCTCAAGAGCGCCGGTTTCAACATGATTCGCAAACACATCAAGGTCGAACCCCGCCGATACTATTTTCACTGCGATCGACTTGGCATGATGGTATGGCAAGATCAAGTCAGTGGTGGGCCGAATCCGGCCTGGACGCGCCTGGTCGCCGATCCGAAGGACGCGACTTGGCCCGACGATCAGCACGCGCAATTCATGAAAGAATTCGAGGAGATGGTCTGGACGTTGGAGGATCATCCATCCATCGTCGTTTGGACACCGTTCAACGAAGCTTGGGGGCAGCATCGAACGATGAAAGTTGGCAAATGGATGGTCGATCGTGATCCCACGCGCATCGTTAACATCGCCAGCGGCGGCAATTTCTGGCCTGTGGGTGATGTTGTTGACGCTCACGCTTATCCCAATCCGAGTTTCCCGTTCGATCAAGGCAACGACGGTCGATTCAATGGCTTCGTGAAGGTGATGGGTGAATTCGGTGGGCACGGACTTCCGGTTCAGGGACACTTGTGGGACGCAAGCCGCGACAATTGGGGATACGGTGGACTGCCCAAAAACGAATCAGAATACAAGGAACGGTATTTGACATCGTTGAAGGCGTTGAATGATTTGAGACGACAGGGAATCGCGGCGGGCGTTTATACGCAGACAACCGACGTCGAAGGAGAAATTAATGGCCTGATTACCTACGATCGGAAAGTCATCAAAATTCCGGCCGAGGAATTGGCAGAATTGCATAAGGTCCTATTCGAGCCACTGCGTGAGTCGGATGCGAAGGCTGCGACTGGGGATCAATTTTCCAAGGAAGCGTTCATCCAAAAAAAGTCGAATCGAAAGCCTGGCCCCGTGATGGATGCGAATACGATTCGGGCTGGCTTGAAGTCGCACGATAGAGCGCTTTTCATCAAGTCGGGATGGATACGAGATCCGTACATCACGCTGGGACCTGATAATTACTATTACCTAACAGGTACTCAGCCGAATCCCAGTGACGCCCGAGAAACCAAAGATCCTTACGACCTCGGGCTCGGCGATCAAAGCCTCGTCGGTGAATATGTCCTCGCGTGGCGAAGCAAAGACCTCGTCGCCTGGGAATCGCTCGGCGAAGTCTTTTCATTCGATGATTCCGTCCGAGCGCAAGCAGTAGCCACCAAGAAGGGCGAGACTCAAAAGAATCGTTTCATCTGGGCTCCCGAAGTGCATTGGTTGGGTAATCGTTGGGCACTGGTCCATTGCCCCCGCAACGTAGCCAGTTTGGCGCTCTCGCAAGGTCCGGACCTAAAAGGTCCGTGGTCTCACCCGATGGGTCTCAAGTTGGGCGACCGGCACGATCCATCGCTGTTCACGGACGATAACGGGTCGCGATATTTGCTGTGGCAAAACACCTTGATTGCAAAGTTGAAGGATGACTTGACCGGGTATGCATCCGAACCGGTCAGGATCGATCCAGCGGGTACGAGAAACGGCCCTGACGGTACGCCGATCAGTCGCATCGGACACGAGGGCGCGACGATGATCAAAGTTGGTGAAAAGTATGTCCATCTTGGAACCGCTTGGTCGACCGATCAGGGACGCAAGGGTTCGGTCAGTCTTTACTACTGTGTTGCCGGTAAGATCACGGGTCCATACGGACCTCGAAAGTTCGCAGGTCGTTTTCTAGGGCACGGGACACCTTTTCAAGACAAAGATGGCAAATGGTGGTGCACGGCGTTCTTCAATGGCAATGTACCGCCGCTTGACCGCGATGGAATTCGTAATCGCGACATCGGCAGTGATGCGTACACAATCAATGAGCAAGGAGTCACCATCGTACCGATGGACATTCGCGTGCTCGAAAACGGTGATGTGAGTGTCGTCGCGTTTGACCCGGATTATGCCCATCCAGGTCCCGATGAAGCTCAATCCTTCAATACCGAATTGACAAAAACTTAACTGTCGACTGCGGCAAATCAGAGACCAAGGTAATCAAGCCGACTCAGGAATTCCTGGATGAGCAACCAGCCGTCATGGATGAATGTGACAAGCCAGAGAATGGCTACCAGTGACAGCGTAACATTCCGATTCCTTCACGAACCAAAGTCTGATCTCCCGGTGAATCTTTTTAGGTTGACTGTCGTCCTCGTGTTGCTGGCAGTCCGAACGGGCATTGTGCAGGCTGTGGAATCCGAATCCAGCCGTCAAAAACCCAATGTCTTACTCGTCTTCATCGACGACATGGGTTGGGGAGATTTTTCGTGCTTCGGAAATAGTGAAATCCGCACTCCGAACATTGATGCTGTCGCCGCGGAAGGTATTCGCTTCGAGCAGTTCTACGTCAACTCACCCATTTGCTCGCCATCACGGGTCGCAATTTCGACCGGCCAATATCCGCATCGACATCGCATCACGTCGTTCCTGAACAATCGCAAGAACAACGAAGAACGAGGAATTGCAAACTGGCTCGACCCGTCGGCGCCAATGCTGGCCCGCTTTCTGAAACAGGCGGGATACGCAACGGCCCACTGTGGGAAGTGGCACATGGGTGGCCAGCGAGATGTGGCCGAAGCACCGGCGATCACCGAATATGGCTTTGACACGTCGCTGACGAACTTCGAGGGAATGGGCCCGAAGTTGCTGCCTTTGACCGAGTCGCCGCGAAAAGATGGCGGCGTGAAAAAAGGGCGTATTTGGGAGGACGCCGAGCGATTGGGCGAGCCAGTGACTTGGATGTTGCGTTCAAAGATCACGGGTGGCTTCACTGATGAAGCCATCAAGTTCATTGAGAAGGCCCAGGCTAACAAACAACCGTTCTACATCAATGTTTGGCCCGATGATGTTCATGCCCCGTTTTTTCCTGATGTTTCAAACTGGAAGGATTCCAAACGTGGACTCTATCTTTCAGTTCTTCAAGAAATGGATCGGCAATTCACGAAATTGTTTCGCCGGATTTCGGATGATCCAACCCTAAAAAATAACACGCTAATTTTGATATGTTCTGACAATGGACCCGATCCGGGCGCGGGATCGGCTGGTCCTTTCAAGGGCACCAAAGCAACGCTGTATGAAGGTGGAATTCGATCGCCGCTGGTTGTATGGGGCCCGGGCTTGATCGATCGACAACATTTCGGCAGCGTGAACCAATCATCAGTCTTCGCCGCCATCGATCTGGTCCCGTCGATACTTGATCTGGCAGGTGTGTCGGTCACGTCGTCAACTGAGTTTGATGGCGAAAACCTATCCGATGTATTGGTCGGCAAGTCGAGTCGATCACGAAGTGAACCGATTTTCTTTCGCCGCCCGCCCGATCGTAAGGAGTTTCATTCATACAAAGACCTTCCCGACTTGGCGGTTCGTGAAGGGAAATGGAAGCTGCTATGCGACTACGACGGCAAGCGACCGCAGCTTTATGACTTGCAGTCCGATCCGTCCGAATCGAAGAATGTATCGGGCGATTATCCTGTCGTGGTGAAACATTTGACGGAAGCAACGCTGCAATGGAACGCCGGCCTTCCCGCAGATGCCGGCGACCCTGGTTACGATCAAGTAAATTGAACGCCAAATTTGTGGCAGTGAATTCTCGGTAACTTTTCTCGAACACTCGATCATCGAATGAGATTTAGCATTTCCGTTTTCGTCCTGGCAGTCGCGGCCTTTTTCTCGTCGACGGTTTCAGCGGAAAGTCCGCCGAACATTGTCGTGATTTTGGTCGATGACATGGGCTTTTCTGACATCGGTCCCTACGGCTCCGAAATTCCGACGCCAAATTTGGATGCGCTGGCCGCCGGCGGCGTCAAGTTTTCGCAGTTTTACAACACCGGACGATGCTGTCCGACACGCGCCTCTTTGTTGACGGGGCTATATCCCCATCAAGCGGGCGTTGGATGGATGACAGCTGATCAGCGTGTGCCAGGATATCGAGGTCAATTGACCAATCACTGCGTCACCATTGCCGAGGTGCTTCGTACCGCAGGCTACTTCACTGCGATGACAGGCAAATGGCATGTCGGGTTTGAACACGGTGTGACGCCGTGGGGTCGTGGTTTCGATCGCAGTTTGAATCTACCCGCCGGCGGCCTGCACTTCTCGGATCAAACAGGGCCGAAAGGAGATACCGAACTGTTCCTAAACGGGACGAAGGTTTCCAGAGATGATCCCCGCTTTGATTCCAGCAAGCGAGGATCCCACTGGTACGGAACCGATCTGTGGACAGACCAGGGAATCAAATTCATCGACGAGGCGATCGACCAAAAAAAACCTTTCTTTTGGTATCTGGCTCACACGGCTCCTCATTTTCCGTGCATGGCGCCTGAGAAGACGATCGCAAAGTATCGGGGCAAGTACATGGCCGGCTGGGATGCACTTCGCGAGCAAAGATACCAGCGACAAATCAAATCGGGCTTGATCGATCCTAGATGGAATCTGGAGCCTCGCCCGAACGCAATTCCGGCTTGGGATTCGCTCACGAACGAGGAACAGAAACGCTATGACGACATGATGGCCATCTACGCGGCGATGATCGACGAGATCGATCAAAACATCGGAAAACTTGTTGATGCGTTACGAGAACGACATCAGCTTGACAACACCTTGATTTTGTTTTTGTCAGACAATGGCGGCAATGCCGAATCCGGGATTCAAGGAAAGTACCAAGGCGAACATCCCGGCGATGCGCATTCGGATGTGTTCATCGGGCAATGCTGGGCACATTTGAACAATACTCCTTTTCGAAAGTACAAGCACTACAATCATGAAGGTGGAATCGCAACACCGTTGATCGTTCATTGGCCCGAAGTCGTGACACCTCGCACCGGCGACGATCGTTGGATCACCGCCCCATCGCATTTGATCGATGTCATGGCAACATGCGTCGACATCAGCGGTGCAACCTATCCGACGAAGATTGATGGCAATCGCATCACTCCGGCGCAGGGCACCAGTCTCAAACCACTGTTGACCGGCGCGGCCTCGCTAGAACCTCGCGCATTGTTTTGGGAACACGAGGGCAATGCGGCGATTCGAGTCGATGACCGAAAACTTGTTCGCCAGGGATTCAAAGGGACTTGGGAACTGTTCGACATGAAGTCGGATCGAACGGAACAGCATGATCTCGCGACTCAAGTGTCCGACGAAGCGGTCGAACTCGCGGGGCGATGGCAACATTGGGCAAAACAGGCAGACGTGCTCCCCCGACCGCCCGCCAAGGCGGGCAAGAAGAAAAAGCAAACTAACTAGTGAAAATCGTCCGACGGTTCTGAGTTGAAACATCAATGCCAACGTGCGAATTGATTGACAACTTTCGCGACGCTTGGACGTCGGCAATGAATTGAGAAAATTGAAAGTATGGGCCGAATGAAAAGTCTACACGGATTCTTTGCCGGGCTGATTTCCTGCTCGACGTTTCTTTCCAATCTCGGCGTTGCCGATACACCCGAATCGCGGCCGAACTTCTTGTTCATCGCAATCGACGATTTGAATGATTTCGCGGGTTACTCGTCGGAAGAGCCGGGTAACTTTTTGCAGGTGATCTACCCGGACAAGGATGTGCGACGGGAAGTGATTGCCAGGCTGACACCAAATCTCGACGAATTGGCCGCTCGCAGTTCACCATTTCTCAGATCGTATTGTCCTTCTCCCCTGTGCGGCCCGTCGCGAACATCCCTGATGACCGGGACGTTACCGCATCAATCGGGATATTACGTGCATGACCATCATTTTCGAACGTACGACAAGCTCAAAGACTCGGTCACGATTCCACAACGGCTCAAACAAAACGGATATTTCACAACTGGCCTCGGTAAGTTGTTTCATACCAACAAAGGAACCGTTGACGGCCCGCCGAAGGATGATTGGGCGGATGCACGCAATTCATGGAATGTATGGGTCAACCACGCGATCGGTTGCAACGGCGGACAACCTACAAAGTATTCGCCCCCAGACGGTGGTTTACTCCAGTTCGGTCCAACTCGATTGCCACTTGAAAAGTCGGGCGATTGGTTGGCCGCTGATTTTGCGGCTCGGTTACTCGAACATGGAACGGCGGAAACCGTTTCTGTGAATACGAATCAGCAGGACTCACCACAAACAGTGACGCTTCCACCGGATCGACCATTCTTCTTAGGTTGTGGCTTGTTTCGACCACACTTGCCGTTTCATGCGCCGCAAAACTTCTTCGATAAATTTCCGGTCGATGAGATGAGTGGGCTGAACAGAGAGACACTGCAGGCGATCGTCGCCGATCTGGATGATTTAACCGGTGAAACGAGACGATTTTCTGATATCAATAACGGCAAAATGAAGGTGTTGATGGAGAATGCGGTTAGGGTCGGTGACGATGACGATGACGATGACGATGACGATGACGATGAAGCGAAGGTCGCCGCTTGGCGGGAAATCGTTCAGTCGTATTTGGCCTGTGTATCATTCGCTGATCAGTGTGTCGGACGGATTGTCAGAGGACTGGATATTTCGCCGTATCGGGATAACACCGTATTGCTTCTGTGGAGCGATCATGGTTACCAATTGGGATCGAAATACCACATCGCCAAGCAGGCATTATGGGAAGAGGCAAACCGGACGGTGATGATCATTCGCGATCCGCGCAATCCCGCGTCGTGCGATGGCCGGCCGCGACGACAAATCGTCACTCTGGGAGACATGTATCGCACGGTTTGCTCGCTCGCGAGCGTGCACGTACCGTCGACCCTCAGCGGACGTAGCTTGTCACCTCTGCTGGATGCCGCGGATGCACCTGAAGTTCATGACTCCGTATTGATGACCTATCAAATTGGCAATCATTCCCTTCGCACACCGACTCATCGATATTCCTGTTACAAGGACGGATCGACTGAGTTCTACGACATGCTTGAAGACCCTCGCCAGCAAACGAATCTGGTCAAAAACGCGAAGGAAAACCCCATCCTCGTCAGACTCAGTGCCGAGCTGGAACGACGTGTCGCTGATGAAGCAGTTGAATCTCCGTCGAATTTCGATGCTGAAAAGAAGGCTGAGCAGCGCAAGTCAGATAGTGGAGCCCGTCGAAAAGCAGAGAATGCAGCAAAACGCAAAGCTGGAAAGGTCGCGCCGTCAATTGAATGAGTGGAGGCAAATTATTAGTAGCGGATGTTTGAACGAATCTTGTTCGTCCGAGGGATCTCACTACTTCGACAGATTCCGCAAAACGGTCGGTAGAATACCACCGTTTTGGTAGTACTGCATCTCGACCGGCGTATCGATCCGAACGACGCACGGGAATGACTTTACGTTGCCGTCGGCGTTCGTTGCGGTTACCGCGATCGACGATCGCGGTTGCAAGTCATTCGACAAATCGGGAATGTCGATGGTTTCTTCGCCGGTCAATCCTAGCGACTGCCAAGTCGCGCCGTCGGCGAACTCCAGTGGCAACACGCCCATACCGACCAGATTGCTCCGGTGTATCCGTTCGTAACTCGCCGTGATGACCGCCTTGACGCCCAACAACATTGTTCCTTTGGCGGCCCAGTCACGACTGCTGCCGGTGCCGTATTCGGCGCCCGCGATCACAACCAGCGGCGTGCCGGCGGCTTGGTACTTCATGGAAGCATCGTAAATGCTCATCACTTCGTTCGTCGGCAGGTAACGAGTCACGCCGCCTTCGGTACCCGGCGCCATTTGATTGCGGATGCGAATATTCGCGAACGTACCTCGCACCATCACTCGATCGTTGCCCCGACGAGAGCCGAAGCTGTTGAAGTCGCGAACACCCACGTTCTTCTCTTGCAGATACTTTCCGGCCGGCCCGTCGGACGAGATCGCGCCGGCGGGTGAGATGTGGTCGGTTGTGACTGAATCGCCCAGCAGAGCCAATATCTTCGCACCGCGAATCGGGTGGATGTCGGGCACATCTTGTCCCGTCACCGAGTCCAAGAACGGCGGATGCTGGATGTAGGTGCTGTCGTCTCGCCAAGGATAGATGGCTCCGGTCGCTACTTCGATGGCGTTCCAAAGGTCATTGCCCTTGACTGCGGCGTCGTATTCTCTGGTGAACATTTCCGGATGAATCGAGCTGGCGATCGTTTGTCGGATCTCTTCGGCCGATGGCCAGATATCTCGCAAGTAAACATCGTTTCCGTCGCTGCCCTTACCGATCGGTTCGGTCACCAGATCGATATCGGTCGAACCGGCCAATGCGTAGGCAACTACCAACGGCGGGCTGGCCAAGTAATTTGCTTTGGTGAGCGGATTGACGCGACCTTCAAAGTTACGATTGCCGGACAATACGGCCGAGGCAACCAAATCACTCGTTTTGATCGCGTTGGCGACCGGTTCTGGAAGCGGGCCGCTGTTGCCGATGCAAGTGGTGCATCCATACCCGACCGTTTGGAAGCCGAGTCGATTGAGAGGTTCAGTGAGTCCGGCTTTGTTCAAATAGTCGGTGACAACTCGCGATCCCGGTGCCAGCGAAGTCTTCACATGCGAGGGCACGGTCAGTCCTCGCTCGACCGCTTTCTTCGCCAAGAGACCCGCGCCGATCATCACGGAGGGATTGGACGTGTTGGTGCAGGACGTGATCGCCGCGATCACAACGGCGCCGTGAGTGATTTCAGAGCTGTGTCCGTTGTCGTTGATCTGGGCCACTCGCCCGAGCGCCGCGGGATCGAGCCCAAATCCAGCTTTTCCGACGGGCGCAGTGAGCGAATCGTTGAATGACTGCTTCATGTCTGTCAACGCGATACGGTCTTGCGGTCGCTTGGGACCGGCCAGCGATGGCACGACGGTGCCGAGGTCAAGTGAAAGCACTTTGGTGTAATTCAGAGTCGGACCATCATCGGTGCGAAACAGGCCTTGTTCCTTGCAATAGCTTTCGACCAGCTTGATGTTCGCTTCGCTACGACCGGTTTGACGAAGGTACGCCAAGGTCACATCGTCGACGGGGAAGAAGCCCATCGTTGCGCCGTACTCCGGCGCCATGTTTGCGATGGTCGCACGATCGGCGACGCTCATCTTATTCATTCCCATACCGAAGAACTCGACAAATTTTCCGACCACCCCTTCGGATCGCAACCGTTCGACGACTCTCAACACCATGTCGGTCGCGGTGGCGCCGGCAGGCAGTGCACCCGTCAACTCAAACCCGATCACTTCGGGCATCAACATGTAGAGCGGTTGGCCCAGCATGTTGGCTTCGGCTTCGATACCACCGACGCCCCAACCCAAGACACCCAGTCCGTTGATCATCGTCGTGTGGCTGTCCGTACCGACCAACGTATCGGGCAATGCGACGGGTCCGTCATCGGATTCTTGGAGAGCAACAACGCTGGCCAAGTACTCGAGATTGACTTGGTGAACAATGCCGACGTTCGGTGGCACGACACCGAAGTTATCGAACGCTTGCTGTCCCCAACGCAAGAACTCGTATCGTTCGAGATTGCGTTCGAATTCAATTTCCACATTTTTGGCAAGCGCCGAATCGCTGCCGAAATAGTCGACTTGAACGCTGTGATCGATGACGAGGTCGACGGGAATCAGCGGATTGATCTTTTCGGGATCACCTCCGATTCGCTGCATTGCCGAACGCATGGCGGCTAGGTCGACCACTGCCGGAACACCGGTGAAGTCTTGCAGCACGACCCGGTAAGGTTTGAACGGGACTTCTTGCTTCGCGGGATCGGCTGCGTTCCAAGTGGCGAGGTTTTTGACATCCTGCTCGGTGACCGAAAAACCATCACAGTTGCGAAGGACTGCTTCGAGCAGCACCCGAATCGAAAATGGCAGCTTGCTGATCTCGCCCAAACCGGCTTCCTCGAGCCTGCTCAATCGAAAGATCGTTGCCGTGCCAGTGCCAGTGTCGAATGAATCGCGAGCTCCAAATGGGTCAAACGTCACGATGGTGTTCTCTTACGTATGGGCGTGAAAAACTACGGAAACTGGTGGCGGCAGTTTAACGATCGGCGGGCACGTTGTCTGCCGGCGGATTTCGGCGTGACCTGTCAAGGGCGGACGTTTTTCCGCTTGGGGGCGTGACAGACATAGAGAATGCCCAATGTCAAGCTGGCGAAACTTTGCCGGTCCTTTCGGTTCTCGTGGTCATCACGATTCTGCGATGTCGATACTCCGTAGCAGCAGCGCCGATTGTAAGCCTTCGCAGATCCAACAGCCGAGTTGTTCCATGCCCGTTCGCCAGACACCCAATCGTCACCTCATCACATCGATTCTTGCGGGTGGTCTGTTTTTGGCCGCGCCGGGGTCAGGGATGTTCGGGTCCGCAGTTGCCTCCGCAGCCGGCTTTGGATGTGGTTGTGAAGTGATCGACGCCGACTGTGGCTGCGACAGCGATGGTTGTGACTCGGGCTGCAAACGTCGGTCGTGCATCGATCTGAAAGAAACGCTGATTTTTAGAGCGCTCGATTCGTTTGCCGGTGGCATCGAAAAGGTACTGCATCTCAACAAATGTCATTCGGGTTGCGATGCAGCGGTTTGCGATGATGGTTGCGATTCAGCGATGATGAGCGAGATGGTCGTGCCGATGCCTGCGGAGATGCACACCTATGCCGCACCGATGCACACTTACCAGGAGCCATCGATCGCGCCGCCTCAGCCCGCACCGCCCATGGAGAGCGCGCCGCACCTCGAAAACCAGTGGCACCAGACGCCGCCCGTGGTAGCGCCGAAGACTCAGATGCGAATGAGCGAGCCGCGTATGTCGCCGCATTCGACACCCATGGAATCGCGGGCGACGCAGCCTCGCAATGTTCAACCTCGCATGCCGCAATCGCGATCCGCTGTGCCGACGCCTGTGCCAGCCGAAGCACCCAACCGTCCCGCCGTGCCGGCACCGGCCGCGCCGGATGACGAAGGTGGTTCGCTATTCGACGCGCTCTCAAACCCGTTCAGCGATGATGAAGTCCGCGTGCGCCGTTATGAGCCCGTTCGCCCGAGCAGTTTTCAGTCGGGCGATTCGAGTTCGCAAACCCGCCGAAACGTCTCCCAAAGCGGTCAAACTTCCAGCCGGCGCGTGTTGAGCAATCGATAGTGCGCTCGGTAGGCATCAACCATCGCGGCGATGGAGAATTCGTTTCGCATTCTCGACTGATTGATCTGACCCGTTTGGGACGCAAGTGATTCGTCGGCTGCGAACGCATCGATTCGTTCGACCATGGCCCGGCCATCACCGACTTCAAAAGTTTGCGAAGCCCAATGGTGAGCGAGCAGTTCGCGAGCACCTTCGGCGCGGCTGCAAACGACTGGTCGAGCCGCAGCCATCGCTTCCATGACGACGTTCGGCATGCCCTCGTAGCGGCTGGGAAGAACCAACATTCGGCAAGCCCGCATCAGCGGTGCGATGTCCAATTGCCATGGCATTCGCTGCACCCGCGTCGTCCCGATCTGTTCGCACCAACGATCGAGTGATCTTTGCAGTGGTCCGTCACCGACGATGAGAAGCTTACGATCGCTGCAGGCAGGTGCGATCGCATCCACTTGTTCTCGGAGTAGTTCGATCCCTTTCTGCGGATGTAGCCGACCGACAAACAGAGTGACGCAAGACTGGCGATGCCATCCGAGCGTCGTCCAGTCGAAACAATCGCCCACCGAGAAGCGTGTAACATCGACACCATTGTCGATCGAAATTGATTTCTCGATTGGACATTTGAGTTGCTCCGATGCAAACACTTGCACCGCCTCGCTGACGCACACCAGGCTCGTCATCGAACGAACCGCACGACGCTCCACGGCACAGCGGAGACGATTCGATTCCGCGACTCGCAACCCGCCGACACGAATCGGGACACCAGCCGATTTCGCGGCAAAAGTACCTAGCGTGTTGGCGTGAAACAGAAACGTTTGACAGACTTCCGGTCGCCGTTCACTGAGCCATCCAACCAATTCGCGATGAGCCCGAACAAACTGCCACGGCGAATCTGCGTTCGCGGACCGCACATCAATCCCGTTCGCTCTGAGTCGGTCGACCAACAGGCTACGTTCACCCGTAGGTAATGATCCAATCGAGAACACGCGAACATCGTCACCGGCGGCGTTCAGACCGATCGCCAATTCGGTCAGGCATCGCTCGGCACCTCCGACGAAAAGTTCAGTGATTGCAAAATCGATTTTCATGAAGTTTGATCGGCGTGAATGTGAGACCGTCGACCGCAACCGCGTGCCAGGAACCGTTTAAGGGCGCCCCATCCACCGTGACCTCGATTAGCGTAGCAATGCGACACATAGCAAGGATTGTAGTTTGGCTGAAGCGGCGAAAGCACGATCGTCAAACTCGTTTCGATCCGAGGCAGATACGGCTTGTTTGAACGGCTTCGAGCAGTTTCCTGACGCCCGGAAATCAGTCGTGGACGATGCTTTCTCATGTGGTGTTTCAGCGCGGCTGGCCAACCCTCCCAACGAGAACGATGATGAATCTTACGACTTTCACGATCGAATCGGTACACGGACTCAAACAGACTCTAACGCTCGAGACTTTCACAGTCGGCCCCCAGCCAAAAGCTGTTCCACCGATGCAGAACACTGCGGGCTCGGCAGCGGACGCGAAACCCGCACCGGCAACCGAACTTCGACGTTAATTTTTTCGCTGTATCGATCGATGATCCTCGAAGCCGCCGGACGCTTCAAACATCCGTAGCGCCGCTACCGTTTCGCGAACATCGTGAACGCGGATGACTGCGGCGCCTGCGGCGGCGACAGCCATCGAAACGCCGTGCGTGCCGGCGTTGATTTGGGAAGGCTCGCCACCGACGATCTTGCCGATAAATCCCTTTCTCGAGTGGCCGATCAGAATCGGGCATCCGACTCCGGCGAATCGCTTTGTAGCGCGCAGCAACATCAAGTTCTGCTCATGGGTTTTTCCGAATCCGATCCCCGGGTCAAGGCAGATTCGATTCAAAGGAATTCCGGCCGCTAAGCAAGATTCTTTTCTAGCAACAAGATAGGCGTAGATTTCTTCGACCACGTCGGCGTAGGACGGGTCATTCTGCATCGTTTGCGGTGTTCCCTTCATGTGCATCACGCACACGCCGACGCCGGATCGCTGCGCGACGCCGATCATCTGCGGATCGCCTTCCAATCCGGTAACGTCATTGATGATCTCGACGCCGGCAGCGACCGCCTGTTCGGCAACCATGGACTTGCTGGTGTCGATGCTGATTGGAATGGCAATCAAACCTCGGAGACCTTCGATGACGGGCATCACTCGGTCGAGTTCTTCTTGGACGCCGATTCGGTCGCTGTACGGGCGCGTGCTTTCGCCACCAATGTCGATGATGTCGGCACCGTCGGACTGCATCGCAATCGCGGAGTTGATCGCTTGGGAAGGGTCAAAGTTTTTACCACCGTCGGAAAAACTATCAGGCGTGACGTTCAGGATGCCCATCACGAGCGGACGACGTGTTAGCGCTAGCGATCGTCGACCGAGATTCCAGACCGCTTGATCGCTCATCACGCTTACCAACGAACTTCCATTTGCGATACGATCCGCGCCGCAAGATCATCGATTGCTGATTGCATCGCGGTATCAACGCTTTGGCCGGCCTCGGGAACGAAACGAGAATCTTGACTGAACCCGATCGCAAGTTCGCCGGTTGGCGTGACCGCATTCTGCATCAGCAATTCTCCGTTGCGACCGGTCCACGAAGCCCGCACGGACACGGTGGCGTCGAGGGCGCGCGGATCGTCAGTGCCGGTCTCGGTCAAGACACGTTTTGTTTCGTTGACAACGCGGCACACCAGCGTGCTGTCGGCGTTGGGATCACCAGTGACTTTATACGGCGTCCGGTCTTCGATTTCTTTGACGATCGCTTCGGTCAAACGGACACCCAAATCGTGACGAAAAGTGTCGTTGCGAACGATCGGAACGTGGACCGTTCGTATGCCGGGTAAGAACATGGACGCCGAGCCGAACTGATAGGCCGCGCAGCCACCCGAGCCGAGCATCATCGCGAGCAATATCAATGCGACTTGTCGATCGACGGTCATCCGATTTTGGCGACGGATCATCGCATGATCGTCCCGGATGGTCCCGACGATTCATCCGATGGGCGCGGCGTTGTGCCGGTCGAAGGCTCGTCGGGTGGCAAATTCATGATCAGCGGCTTGGTTGGACGCGAAGCGGGGAACACCTTGGTCAGCCACGCCAAACGTTGTTTTGGAACAGCGGGCAATCCGTCGGTTTGCGTCAGTCGTTTCCTGGCGATCTCGGCCTGTGGCGTGTCGCCGTAGTCGTTCACCAATTCGTCGTAGTAAATTCGCGCCGCACGGAACTCGTTCCTTCGCTCGCGGAACGTCGCCTTCTGTACCAAGCTTTCGGCGCGATGATAGGATATTTCGGCCGCCGCGCGAGCGACCATGTCGCCGTATTTGGGATCGGCAAGCTTGTCCGGGAATCGCTGACGCGTCTGACGAACCAGCGTTTCGGCTTCTTCGAGAATCAGACCGCTGTACTTCGGCCCGGCATAAACCTCTAACTTGCAGCGAATGCCCAGCAAGTGCGCAAGGAACAAGTGCTCGCTGTCGCCGAATGTTTCTCGCAAGTCAGTCAAGAACTCATCGGCCTCTTCAAACTTTTCTTGCCGGATGTATTCCGCTGCGGCCGCCATCGTCGCATCGTCGGCCAATCGACCGGTCGGGTCGTCGTAACGGATCTGGTCGAGTACGCGGATGGCGTGTCCATCTGTATCGAGTCGTGGCCGGGACCTGTCGGTCAGGTTGAGCGTGAACCAAGCGTCGTCGTTGGCTTTGACCGTATCGATCCAATAGCGACTGATCGAAAACAATCGAGCCGCGATTTTGTCGTTGTGGCGATTGCGAGGAAACTCTTTCTGGAGTTTTTGGTAGACATCCGCCGCCAAGGTCAATTGATCGGCAAAGAATAAACTTTCGGCGCGCATGAACAGCGAATCTTGTTCGAGCGCTGATCCTGGCGCGGCTTCGCCCGCTTTCTTGAATTGTTTCGCGGCTGCGGCGAATGTTTTCTTGCGCTGATCAGCAGGTTGCTCGCTGGCGGCTCGAAACAGCCGATCACCTTCCGTGTAAAACGCTTTAGCCTGCACGCGATCTTCTGATTCTCGACCGGTCACGAAATTGGTGAACGACTTGGTGGATTTTTTCGCTTTGGCCACAACCGATTTATCAGCTCGTCCGGCAGGGTCAACGGTATCCGGATCGTCGATCGACTCTTCCGCCGATACCAGCGAGATCGGATTGACGGTGTCGCCGGTGGGGGGCGCCGATGCGTACGGGTCAGTTTCACGAGACGCGAAGGGATTGGGAAACGCGGCGCAACCGGCAAGCGACATGACGGCGAGCGCGACGACGGACGTGCGGAGGAATCTCGAAAACTGATCGCCCATGGATTGATTCGTTCGCATCATTCGGTCGGCTCGTTTGAAATTCTGGTCGGCAAAAAAGCCTGCATCCGCGGCACGTTGCCCAGCACGTTATTGGTGTATCGGTTCATCACGGCACGTAGCTCCCCATAAAGATCGGACGGAACGTGCGTCGGCAGCTGGGTTGATGGCGTTTGCAATCGCCGGATCTCATCGAGTCCCGCAGCGGAAATCGATACAGTTTGTTGTTGTCGCGGCCGACAGGCATTGCAAACGATGCCGCTGGAGCTGAGCGAAAACGCGATTCGGCGCATCATTTCCACTTTGCCGCCGCAGTCGGTACAGCGATCGGTGCCCGGAGAATGGCCGAGCAGACGCAGCACCGAGACATCGAAAAACAACAACGTCGACGCGACATCGCCGGTGCCATCGATCTGCTGGAGTGATTCAATCGCCAAGTCGTATACTTCGGGGTAGGGATCGTGTTCGTCAGTCATCAGCCGCAACATCTCGGCGATGTGGTAGCCGGCATACAAGCGTTCGAGCGACTTTTCCCCGCCGCGAAACCGCCTGTGCAATTTCGCTTCGGTCAAAAGATCGAGCGAGTCGGAAGACTTCATAAGAACGACTACACGACAAACGGCCAACAGGTCAAGCGCGCCTTCGAAGGGCCCTTTCGGCCGTCGAGCCCCTTTCGCGATCGCCGACACTCGGCCAAAGTCGCGAGTCAAGAGCGACACGATCAAACTAGTCTCGCTGAACTCGATCGTTCGCAAAACGATAGCGGAGGATTGTTCGGCAGACAAAACTTTACAACTCGCCCATTTCGCCCAACGTCGCTAGCAACTCGCTCATCTCGGCCGCCGCGTGCTGGTCACCCTGGGCCCGCGCCTGGTCGATGCCGTCACGAAGATGGCTGCGGGCCCGATCGATTTCGTCGATGTCCACCAATACCTGCGCGGACATGAAGAATGCTTGCACATGGGGCGGTTCGTCACGCATCAACCCATCGAAGATCGACAAGCTGCGCTGGCTGTCTCCTTCGCTGCGAAGCTCCATCGCCAACGAGTAACGCAAAAACTGGTCGTCGGGATCGTCCGCCAGCATCGCTTCGATTTTTTCTCGTCGGCTCATTGGTAACTCGTGGTTTGGGTGGGTATCACGAACGTCATCGTCGGCAGAATCGGTGCAATCGTCAAAATTATTTCAACGCATCCCGTGCTCGGCGCCGATACCAGAAAGGATTGAACACCCCTATCGCCTCAGTTTTTGAGATAGACGCATGGATCGCGCCACCCGCCGATTGCTTGTCCTTTCGACAATGATCGCCACTTCCGCACTGTTGCTGATGGTCTCATTGACCCGTGCGACGACGCCAACGGACGATTTAGATAGCCAGCGGCGTCAAGCCGATTCTGGCGTCGTTCAGGCAGTCGGGCGGAGAGTGACGGCCGACGGGGAAATACACCAAGTCGTTGGAAAACAGCTCCAGCGCGGCGAAACGCGGCCGGGTCTGTTTCAAATACTGTCCGGTGAACCGAGCGGCGATACCAATCACAGCCACCCCAACATGCGTTCGAACGAGCCGCGAGGTCTGCTGGACAATCTGTTCTCGAACGGATCTTCGTCGGAAAAGCCTTCCCGTGCTCGTCCATCGACCGCCCAGGTGACCCGTCCAGCGGCGACAGCGAATCGTCCAGCGGCGACAGCGAATCGTCCAGCCAATCGAGGTACCGACGCCGAAGTGAACTGGGACGGAATTCCGTATCACCAAACTGCGCCGCGGACGCCCACAAGAACTGCAAACGCACCGACACCGATTCGCGATCCACGCCAGTCGACCGTCGAAAACCAAAACACGCGGATCATTCGCGGTGGTATGACCGCTGCCGCGACACCGACGATCGACCGTCGACCTGCGGCGCCGATTCCGGTGCCCACGCCGCCGCGTGATATCGCGCCGTCGCGTTCATCCGATTCATCGCTGTCCGCGACCGCCAGCAGCCGCCGCAGCGATCGCCGTGACGTGGAAACTTACACCGCGCCGATTCCGACACGAACTTCGGTCGCCGTCACGAAGCCAAAATCATCCAACGATGACGTGGTCGACTTGATTCCTCGCGTGAGCCGTCGTGAGATTACCGGTGATGACGCAAAGCCCGTTGCAAAACCGCAAACCGAGAAACTAGCCGCTGCACCGGAGCCGAAGTTGGCGGCACCCGCTCCGAAGCCCGAATCTACGACCACCGCAAAAGCTGATCCCGTAGCGAGGACGGAATCTGCAACCACGAACAAAATTGCGGCCGTGCCTAGCGCAACCCTGGCGCCGCCTTCGGCGGTTCCGACGCCAGCTTACAATGTGCCCGTCGACCCATCGAAAACGGCGATTCCTCCAGCACCCGCACTGCGAATCCCCGACCAGCCTTACGCTGCTTCGACACCAACGGGCGCGATCCCTTCGCTGCCAGTTTCGCATCGCGCCGGACCACCGACTGCAGCGTTCCTACCCGCACCAACCAACACCGAGCTGACCGCCAGCGGGCCGGCGACGAATTACGGTTCATCGCAACCCACAGCAATCGGTTCGGGTGTGGAGTCGCAAGACAACTTTGGTGCGGCGACTCAACTGACGCATCCGTATTTGAACACACCTTCGCCGAATCAAGCTTACGGCAACTCGAACTTCAACAATGTGCCCAGTGCGGCACCGGCGCCGATGTACGAGACCGCTCGCGCCACTCGTGACCCGTTTGATGATCCGTACGGCCGGCGCGACGATCGCCTAGCCTTTGACGGTCAACTTCCGGCGAATACCTACGGGCAACGTGAACCGGCACCCGCGACGGCTGCGGCGGCCAACCGAGCGTTTTCGCAAAACATGCGTCCGGGCAACGAGACGACCGCGTTTCCGATGCGAACAATCGACGGATATCAGTCCACGCCAAGTCTCAATGGCACCACGCCGGATGCCCGCAACCAAATGCGATCGACGACTCAGCGCGATGTCAATCTCAATGGTTCAGGAATGACCGCGTCGGAGTTGCCTGGGATTCGCGTTGTCACGCACGGTCCCGATTCGGTGATGATTCGGCAAACCAACGAGTATGAAATCCGCGTTGAAAATCGAGGCTCGATCGATGCTGAAGGTTTGATCGTCCGAGCGATGATTCCCGACTGGGCGGAAGTTCGCGGACAGACAGCGACTCGCGGCAGCGTCGATAGCCAAGGTGAAGGAACGGTCGAGCGATTGGTCTGGACGATCGATTCATTGCCGGCCGGTTCATCGGAGCAGTTGGTGGTTCGATTGATGGCGGCTCGAAGCGGCAGCCATGATGTCTCCGTCGACTGGACATTGATGCCACGCAAAAGCGTCACCCACATCAAAGTGCAAGAACCTCGCTTGGACTTGTCGATCGAAGGGCCTGAGGAAGTGGTCTATGGTCAATCGCAAACCTACACCGTTCGCGTGCTTAATCCTGGCGATGGCGTTGCACCAAACGTCGTGTTCACTCTGTCCCCGAATTCGGCGACTCCGCAAAGCCAGCGTATCGGCGACATCCCGGCCGGCAAAGAAGCTCAGTTTGATGTCGAGCTGACGGCGCAAGATTTGGGAGACTTAAAAATCCACGGCTTGGCGATCGGTGATCTCGATCTTCGCGCCGAATCGTCCAAGACGATTCGAGTTTCAGCAGCTCAGATCGAAGCACTCTTCAACGGCCCGGAAGTTAAGTACCAGAACACCGAAGCCCTCTACAACTTGCAAGTTCAGAACGTCGGTTCGGCGATCACCGAAAAGGTCGTCGCAACACTTCGTATTCCCGCCGGCGTCAAGTACCTCGGTGGTATCGAAGGTGCCGAACTGCGCGCGAACACTTTGCGATGGGAAATCAAATCGCTTTCGCCCGGTGCGACGCGAGACTATCAGTTCCGCTGCAACATGGACGCTACTGGCGAACATCTGTTTGCATTCGACTGCAAAGGTACAGCGGCCGGATACGCCGATGTTTCATTGACGACTCGCGTCGAATCAATTTCCGACCTCGTGTTGACGATCAACGATCCGATCGCACCGGCACCTATCGGAAGCGAAGTGACGTACGAGATCGTGATTCGCAACCGGGGCAGCCGCGAGGCTCGCGATGTCAAAACGCTGGCTCAATTCAGCCACGGCATCGAACCGAAACGAATCGACGGCCAAACCGGCGAAGTCGTCACTGGACAAGTTCTGTTCGAGCCGATCAGTCGAATCGCTGCCGGTGAAGAAGTGCGATTGAAGATCGTTGCGATCGCCGACCGCGCCGGTCACCATCGATTCCGAACGGAAGTCCGCTCGGGCGATACCGTGTTGGTGGCCGAGGAAGCAACTCACTTCATGAGCCCCCAAGCCGATCGCGTCAGCCGCCGCAGCAGCGACAGCAAAACACGCTAACCGAGCGACAAGTAGATCTCTACCTCGCGGTCATGTTCCGCCGAGATTCTCATTGCGAGTCTCGCGGCGGAACGATCACGAACCGGTAAACTCGTCTAACTTCGCTTTGACTTCGTCGAGCATCCGATCTGGCATGAATTCGTTATGGTCGAAGCCTTCGATATTGATGAACACCTTCGGATTGCTTTTCGCCGATTCGTACAGCGCCAGTCCTCGCTCGATCGAGATGATGGTGTCGGCGGGACTGTGGATCTGGATCAATGGTCCTTTGTAATTCGTCAGCTTGGCGACGGAGTCGAATCGGTTTCGCATCAACCAGCGAACGGGCACGAACGGGTATTTACCTGCGGCAACATTGAACAGGCGATCAAAGGTGCTTTCCAAAACCAACGCCTTCGCGCCGCCCATGCTGGCAACGGCGACCGCGCATCCGCCGCCGAGCGAGCGTCCGTAGATCACAATATCAGTCGGTTTGAGATCGTACCTTTCGCACAGGAAATTGCGCGCCGCGAAACAGTCGTCCAGCACTCCTCGCTCGCTAGGTTCGAGATCGTCCTCGAACCCACGGTACTCCGCCGCCATCACCGTCGCGTCACACTGTGCGGACAAGTTCGCAAGCCAAACGTCCAACCATTTCGCTTTCGTTCCATTGCCGTGAAAGAACAGAATCGTGTAACTGCTTTGCGGTCGTTCCAATAAACGACCCGACAGCGTGATGCCGCCGGGCGATGGATAGCTGACCGTGATGATCGACGAATCCACTGTGGCGACGGGCCTGTCACTCATGTAGGCGCCGGGGTAGACCAAGCGATCCTCCATGAACACCAGTGTTCCCAACAACGCCACGTAGCCGATGACGATCAATCGAAGCACGGCAATGCTGAAACGGGCCAACGGACTTCGTACCACTCGTCGCTTCTTACGCGACGCTTTTTGCTGGCGCGGCTGATGCGTTTCGGGTCGCGAAGGCCGCGATTCAAGTCGCGACTGGGTCGGCTTGATTGGGACTAGTGGCGCGAGCGGTTTGTTCGTCGACGGATCGTTCGTTGGCATTCTTGGGGACAGTCACGAGAACAAGTAAATCGACCGATTGTTGCAATTGTATCGGTTGTGTGTCGCGGCGAGACCGTTGTTTCACGATTGGCCGGTGTCAGGCAGAAATCCGTGCTAGGTTTATCGCGTGTGCGCGAGGTTGTCCTGATTAGGAAAGAAAAAGCATGTTGTGCGTGGAGTCCACCAACGATCCGTTCAAGGATGAAAGAAAGATTTGTCGTTGGCGCAACGGGCGGATCGTGATGCGTGCCGGCAAGTTGATCGAGATCCAGCGCCGGCTGACCTGCGGCAGCGTCTCAGTTGCCCAGGTCTGGTGGCAAAGCAAGTATGGCCGAGATGACGATGACTTATGTTGGATCGACTATCACCAACCGCTTGGAATGTCGAAGTTTCTGACCCTTGATTACATACGTGCCGGTACCAAGGCGGGCTACAAATCTTTTTGCGGCGCCGTTCATGTTCTCGACGAGATCGCTCGGATACGTGGCGCCGCGGCGATCGTCGCGCACGTCTCCAATGGCAATATCAGCGACCGCCTGCTAGCGAGAATGGGATGGGAGCGGCATCTGGAAAGCTGGAACGGCAGACATTGGATTCGCCGATTCTACGACGGCTATCCAGAACCAACGCTGCATCGATACTTGTAACGCTTTGGGCGGGTGCTGCTGGCGCGACCACTATCATTTGCAAATGATCTGGCATTACGGCATGTTGGCTAAGATCAGGACTTCGATTTTTTCGCCGCGTTCACGTACTTCGAACGTCTGCATCAACGGTTGGCGATTGATGGTTTGAATCCCGGTCGCCAGCTCGTACTGCCATCCATGCCAGGGGCACGTCACGCAGCCGTTTTGAACTTGCCCTTGTGCGATCGGGCCACCCTGGTGGGCACACATTCCGTCCAAGGCAAACAGCTTTCCATCGTGACGGAAAATCGCCAGCACTCGTTCGGCAACCAAAACTTCGATCGCTTCACCGTTGGCCAAGGTGCTCGTGGCGGCAACTTCGATCCATTGGGTGTTCATGGCACTGCGTGATTTGTGTCCGGGTATCAGACGCTCGCTGCGACGGTACAATCCACTCGCGTCTCGACAACCAATTTCCCGATGGAGTATCGCTGTGGCCATGGATCGTTTTCAACCCGCCGGACGACAGTTTTTTAGGTCTTCACGAATTTCCGTGGTCGTCTCCATGCTGGCAATCTGTTTGTGTGGACCGTGGACCGTCGGTCCAAACACCATTTCGGCCGATGAGGTCAATTCCAAGGACTCCAATGTGGATGGTCAACCAAGCGTGAATGTGGCAGACATCAAGAAGATCACCGAACTCGAAGGCATTTCAGAGTACAGCCTGGACAACGGCGTCCGCGTGCTGTTGTTTCCAGATGACAGCAAGGAAGTCGTCACCGTCAACATGACGATTTTTGTCGGGTCGCGTCACGAAGGATATGGCGAAGCCGGGATGGCACACTTGCTCGAACACATGCTGTTCAAGGGCACACCGATGCACGCCGATATTCCGAAGGTTTTGAAGGAGCGTGGCGCGGGCAATTCGATGAACGGAACCACTTGGATGGACCGGACAAACTATTACGAAACATTGCCCGCGGTCGGTGACAATCTGGAGTTTGCGATTCGGCTGGAGGCTGACCGGTTGGTCAACAGCTTCATTCGTGGCGAAGATCTCGAAAAAGAAATGACCGTCGTTCGCAACGAATTCGAGAGTGGCGAAAACTCGCCGATCAGAGTGTTGATGCAACGGATGCAATCGGCGGCCTACGATTGGCACAATTATGGTCGATCGACCATCGGTAACCGCAGCGACATCGAACGCGTTCCGGTCGTAAGATTGCGGAACTTCTATCGCAAATTTTATCGACCGGACAACGTCATGGTCACCGTCGCCGGAAAGTTCGACCCCAAGGAAGCACTCAGCCTGGTCCAAAACTATTTCGGATCGCTGAAAAAACCCGATTCACCCATCGACGACACGTACACGACTGAACCGGCGCAAGATGGCGAACGGACAGTGGTGCTTCGCCGCGTCGGTGAAATTCAACTCGCCGGCACGGCCTATCACATCCCGGCTAGCAGCCATCCGGATTTTGCCGCCGCCAAGGCGCTCGTTTACATCCTGGGCGACGAACCGAGCGGTCGACTTTATAAGAACATGGTCGAGACTGAAATCGCCTCGAATGTTTATGCGTTGGCTTACGCATTCACCGAACCGGGGCTGTTCATGACGCTGGCCGAAGTTCCCGTGGACAAGTCGATCGAAGCGGCGCGGGCCAAGTTGATCGAGATTGTGGAGGAGTCGTTCAAAAAGGAGCCGATCACACAGCAAGAACTCGACCGCGCGGTGCAGCAGATATTGAAAGAACGCGAACTCGAAGCGGGTGATTCCGACAAGATCGCCGTCAGCCTGAGCGATTGGGCGGCGCAGGGTGACTGGCGACTGTACTTCTTATTCCGCGACATGGTCGAATCACTGACATTGGAACAAGTCCAGCAGGTCGCGGAAAAATACTTCGTTCGCAACAACCGAACCGTCGGACTGTTCTTGCCCAGCGAAACGTCCGAGCGAATCGAGATCCCCGAAGCGCCCGACATGAAGACGGTGCTCAAGGATTACAAGGGCCGCGAAGCGCTCGCCGCCGGCGAACAGTTTGACCCTTCACCGGTAGCCATTGAAATGCGCACCGAACGGGGCAATTTGGTCAGCGGTATTCAATACGCGTTGCTACCCAAGAAAACTCGCGGCGAAACCGTGTCGTTGATGCTGACGCTGCGTTTCGGAACCGGCGACACGCTCAAGGACAAGCTTGGCGCGGTCGAATTGTTGGGCATTTTAATGGCTCGCGGAACCGACAAACTGGATTACACCGCGTTGCAGGACGAACTGACACGACTGCGGGCCGACCTGTCGTTGAGCACGACGGTCGGGCTGTTGCAGTTGAACGTCAAAACGAAGCGAGAGTTTCTGCCAGAGGTCATTTCGTTGGTCGGAGACCTGCTCCGCAAACCGCGATTGGAAGCGAGTGAGCTGGATGTTCTGAAGCGGCAAATTGTGACCGGTCTGCAAAAAAGCACGACTGAACCGCAAGCATTGGCTCCCCGCAGCGTGCAAAAATCCCTGTCGCCGTACGGACCCGATGACATTCGGTACGTGCAATCGATCGACGAGGAAATCGCGATGTACAACAGCGTCACCGTCGACGAAATCAAGAATCTGCACTCGTCTTTCTTGAGCAATCAGGCGGGTGAGTTGTCCGTCGTCGGCGACTTCGACGCCGAGGAAGTCAAGGCGTTGGTCAAGTCAGAATTGGATAGCTGGAAAACCGAGATGGCTTACGTTCGCGTTGATCGTGAACCGCATCCAGAAGTCAAAGGTTCCACGGACCTGATCGAGACTCCCGACAAGGCGAATGCATTTCTGTATAGCAGCCAACAATACGCTTTGATGGACGATCAACCCGAGTACGCTGCCCTGACCTTGGGCAACTTCATCCTCGGCGGCGGATCGCTCAGCAGCAGACTCGGAGATCGTGTGCGTCAGCAAGAAGGGCTCTCCTACGGCGTCCGCAGCGGGCTGACGGCGCGGGCGCGGGATGGACGAGTCGACTTCACGCTCTACGCGATCACCAATCCGCAAAACCAAGCTCGCCTGAGCGAAGTGTTGCTCGAAGAGATAAACCGAATTCGCGACGAGGGAATCACGCAGGACGAGCTCGAGAAAGCGAAGGTGTCCTACTTGCAAGCGGCTCGTGTTCGTCGAACGACAGACGCTTCGTTGGCTGGTGAACTGCTGGCGACGATGTTCAACGACCGGACGATGCAATACCACGCCGACCACGAACGTCAGATCGAAGAAACCACCGTCGAGAGCGTCAATGAGGCGATCCGCAAATATATCCAGCCGGACAAGCTGGTCATCGCGATCGCCGGTGACTTTGCCGCAGCATCAACCAAGGCGGGCAAGTAAAGATCACGAGCGAAGGGCATACCCGATTCGCATCAATTACTGGGCACCGACGAGCAGATCGTCGGCGGCCCGGGGAGCAACGTCGCTGGCCATGTCGTCATCGGCACCGAAGACTTGTTCCGGAGCCTCACCGACAAGTTCGCGAAGTGATTCGACTTGCAGCTCGAGTCCTTCCAGATATTTGACACGGTCGTCAAGCGTTTTGTCATTCAGTGCAGTAACAATCGACTCCATGGAAGTAACCCAAGCGGTGACCGCTGCCTTTTTGTCTTCCGGAACCGATGCCAGTAAGCCGCCGGGATCTTTTGTGGGTATTCCCACGGTCGGTTTTCCAGTGACGCCCATGTGCAACTGCTGCAAGACATGATTGAGTTTTCGACGCGACGCGCTGACTTCCGGTGGCTGCGGCTTGGCTTCGGGGACCATTCCCGGGAATTGACCGCCCATCATGTCTTCATAGCCGGACATATCGGGTCCACCCATCATGTCACCGTACTGGCTCATATCCTGGCTACTGCCGTACTGGTCACCCATCATGTCGTCCATCATCGAGTCGCGCGACGTTGGCGCCTTTTTGGCATCCTTGTTCAAAAATTGCTCGGGATCTTTGGGCTGGCTGGCTGCTGGTTCCAAGCGGTCGAGCGACTTGAGTCGTTTGACTTCACTTTCAAACGCGGCCAGCGCCCGCGTTGACCAACTGGAAAGGACTTTTTCGGGATCAGCCACTTTGCCTTGGAGTTGCTTGCCCAATTCCCCAATACGAGCTGCCGAATGCAATGCGATCAAGTCGAGCGAATCTGCCTTGGTGCTGATGCTGATCAGCTTGCTGCCCAGGGACGAATCGTTGGCGGCGCGAAGCGAGCTGAGAATGTCGACGGCGTACCGCTGTAGATAGGCATGCGACCTGTCCGTACGGAACATCTCTGGTTTGGAATCCAGCAGCGCCGTCATATCCTTGCTGATCTGGTCCCGCGCGGCAGCCGGAATACCGGGAAAGTTGTACGACACATGACGGTGAATTCCTTGCAAGGCGGCCGCACGAACACCATCAACATTTTTGTCATTCTCGTACAGCGTCATCAGGATCGGCAGCACTTGAAGATAGGGAACCGGAGGCGTCTTGGATTGATTGTCGGCCTGTTTTTGATCCAGCCGCGACATCAGGACGATCGCGCTGATTCGCCCGGCCGGGTGATAATTGCCCTCGGCAACTTTCTTCAGCCCGCCGAAAGCATCGACGGTAATTTTTTGAGTGATGTCGGGTCGATTGGACCGGGCCGCCCGCGCGATGTACCCGCCGACTTCGTCCACAATCGCCGGGATATCCTTCACTCCATCGAGCGCCGTCAACTTCGCGGGCACATACAGACCGAAATACGCGGTAACGAGTTTTGGGTTCCCGTTACCGGTCGAAATGAACGACTTGGTTGTCGATTCCACCTGCTTGATCATCGCCTCAGTCAACGCCGGGTGCATCGCGATGGTGTCGTACTTCGCACCGGCTTCTTGGCCAGAAACCCTGGCAACCGAAATAGCCGCGAGCACAAACATCGACAGCAGCGCCAATCCGAACAGAGTCCGTTGGTCCGCATGAATGCGATTGGGAAGCGCAACGATCGAAGTGCGAGTACTCATGGAACCACCACCGTGAAAGCGAAGCCGGAATCCCGTGGCAGGAACGGCGAAGAAGAGAAGCTGTCTAGCCATTCAGTATCTACGAAATACCCTGCCGCAGTCAATGAAATTCGCTCGCACATCAGGATCTGTGGCAACAAATCGTCCATTTTTGCGGACGGATCGCCCGCAGAAAGTCTTTCAAGGCTGGACTTTCGCGATCGCGTCGGGATTTGGTATTTCCCGACTTCATGAGCGTTGCGACGCAGCAAACGACCGAGACGGACTCGCCAAAATCGCTATTCGCGGGCCTGGATTCGGTTCGCGCGTTCGCCGCGGTCGCGGTGGTCGCCTTGCATTCGTGTGCCCCCTATTTGACTCACCCGATGCCCGGTTTGAGCTGGCCGGTACGCGATTCGGCCAGCCCTTCGGTCGACTTTGCCTTCTGGTCGATCGAGTTGGTGGTGATGCCGCTCTTTTTGGTGATCGCCGGATTTCTTGCGTGGCAATCTTTGGAACGAGCCGAACCGATCGCCGTGGTGAAGAATCGAGCCAAGCGATTGTTGATACCGCTTCTGTTCGGAATCATCGTGGTTCTTCCGTTGGACTTGTACAGTTGGGTGCTCGGATGGGTCACCGAGGGTTGGGTGCCACCCGTCAAACTTCGCAGCCTAAAATTCGATGGTGTGATCGATTGCAATCTGTGGGGACTGAGCCACTTGTGGTTCCTTCACTATTTGTTTGGCTACATCGTCATTTTGGCGATCGGCAAACGATTCATCGAAAAACTTCGACACTCAAACCCCGTTTCACTGATCGCGGCTTGGTCTTTCGTCGCCGCGATCGTCGTTTTTTATCGCCCCAGTGTCGTTTGGGGATTTCAGCACGCCTTCGCCCCGGTGCCGAGCAAGTTTGTATACCACGGAATGTTTTTCGCCGTTGGCGTCGCCGTGGCGATCGTGGACCCTAGGATGGTTCGACTGAAATCACTCGCGCCGAAATGGGTGATCCCGTGCGTCATGTTGGCCCTTGCCACGGTTTGCTTAGGGCAGTGGCATTTGGGTGTCGCACAAGCCACAGCCGATCGGATTCCCGATCAGATAAATCTTGCCGAAGCGACTTTAGCGATGGCGACACCCGTGGCGGCGGTTGCATTGTCACTGGCGATCATTGGCCTGGCCGTGGCCCGAATTCGTCGACTTCCGGTCGCGGTTTCCTACTTGGCGGCTGCGTCATTCTGGGTCTATTTGGTTCACCATCCCTTGATCGGGCTCGTGCATATCGATCTGAAATGGATGAGTCTGGGTTTGAGTCCGGGTTTGAAGTCGATCGTCGCTTGCTCGATCGGCTTGCTCCTTTCGATGGCCAGCTATGAAGTGCTGGTGCGGCGCACGGCCTTCGGCAGGTTGATGGGGTTCGCTTACCAATTGCCGCACGAAATGGGCGCGCCACAGAATCCCGCGTCGATTGACGGCGACGCAGTGACGATTTCGATCGACGTTGGCAGGCGCGCCGCAGCCGAAGATGCGTCGCCGCCGATCCCGCTCGAGCGACCGCGGCGGGCCGCCTAGGCTTGCCGATCCCCTCGTGAATCGTTAGCCGGTGCGGTAAAACCAGCGATTCGGGAATTCGTTCAGTTTGAAGAGGAAGTCGATGGCAAAGGGTCTGTTCACCCAAGGAATGTGCGTGCTGCTGCGCAAACCGGTGGAGATCGCCAGCCTGGAAGGACGCTTGAGGGATTTCGCGTTGGTCGGCCGACACGATTCGATCGACGACGACCACGCGCCGCAAACGCTCGTCTTTGACTATCGGCCCGAGGTCGGCGGTCATTTACTGGTCACGCCATCGGATTCCGTCTGGCCGGACGACATGGGCGATCCCGATGAGTCACCCGAACGGTTCGTCGCCTGGTCGCTCGGGCAATTCGGGCCGCTGGCGTTCCCGGGATGTCTCAAACGAGCCAGCGAACAATCGTGGGGCTGGGAAGAAGGCGAAGACCAGATCAAGTCACATACTGCCCACATTCGATTGCTGATCAGTTATGTGCTCGGGGCGGAAGAGTCCGCTGACGAGGATGACGACGACGCGCCGATGATGCCGGACGACTATGATCCGCTCGACGAATTGAATTTTATCACGCGGGCGGTCACGTCGTTGCTAGAAACCGACGAGGCGATTTGTTACTTCAACCCCGGCGGCGAAGTGCTGCGCGACGAAAATGGACTGCGTCGCGGCCTGAACTACGCGTGGAACCACGAGCTCCCGCCGCTCGATATGTGGACGAACGTGCGACTCTTTCACGCCAACGAAAAATGGGCGTTGATGGACACGGTCGGGAACGCCCAATTTGATTTGCCAGATCTGGAAGCGATCTACGAATCGGAAAAGTTCGAGCCGAGCGAAATAGAAACATTTTTGCGGAGCGCGTCGTTGTACATGCTGCAAAACGACGAAGAAGTCGAAGACGGCGACACCGCCGATGGTCCCGGCGAGATCAGTTGGATGGCAATGGAATGTTACGACGCCTTGTCCGATCCGCCTCGCGAGACGATCCGCTGGGTGCCTCAAGATGGCTCAACGCCTCCCGATGATTTACTCGAACGGGGCGAAGAACCCGACTACGACGAAGTGGACGAGATGTTCGATGACGACCTTGACTTCGACGACAACGCAGACGACGAACTCGATACCGATTTGGGAAACTGAGTTCATTCGGTGCGATCATCGGATCGGAGCTTACGAGGTTGCGTAACCCTTCGGATGCGATTGGTGCCATCTCCACGCGGTTTCGATGATCGACTTCACGTCCGTGTAGCGAGCTTCCCAACCCAGCAACTCTTTCGCTAGTCGAGCGTCAGCGACCAGTTCCGGCGGATCGCCCGCGCGTCGTTGCCCCATCACTTCGGGAATCGCATGACCGGTGACTTCGCGGCAGGCGTCGATGATTTCGCGAACGCTGGTGCCACGACCGGTACCCAAATTGATGCACAACCCCTGACCGGGTTGCAAACGTTCGAGGGCGCGCAAGTGAGCGTCGCCGAGATCGTCGATGTGGATGTAGTCACGGATGCAAGTGCCGTCGGGCGTCGGGTAGTCGTCGCCGAACACCGTGATGTGATCGCGCTGACCCAGCGCGACTTGCAACACGATCGGGATCAAGTGCGACTCGGGGTCGTGGTCTTCGCCGATCGTGCCATCCGGGCGAGCCCCGGCGGCGTTGAAGTATCGCAGCGCCGCATAGGCAAACCCGTATGCCGTCGCGTAATCGGCCAGTGCGCGTTCAATGACCAGCTTGGTGAATCCGTACGGATTGATCGGTTGCTGAAGCGTGGTCTCGGCGATCGGTACGATCTTGGGCTCGCCGTAGGTGGCCGTTGTGCTGCTGAAAACGATTTTCTTCACGTCGGCTTCGCGCATGGCATCGAGCAGCTCCAGAGCGGCGATGACGTTGTTGCGATAATACAGCGACGGATCATTGACGGACTCGTTGACCAGCGCGAACGCGGCGAAGTGCATCACGGCATCGATCTTCTTCTCGCGCAAGGTGGATACCAATTTGGGCCGATCCGCTAACTCGCCCTGGACGAGCATGCCGGCAGGAACCGCCGCCGCGTGACCTCGTGACAGGTTGTCATAGACCGTCACACCGTGACCGGCATCCAACAACAGACGCACCGCATGAGAACCGATGTAGCCGGCGCCACCAACAACCAAAACATTCATAACAAGACGACGTGTAGGAGTATTTGGAACGAACGGACTTACGGACATCACTCTCGCCGCAGCCATCGATCGATGACGATCAGAATAGATAGTCGTCACGGGCGACGGAAGGTTGAGCCGGTTTTGGCAACGTGTTTTGCTGGACCACCGATACGCCGGCGAACATTTTGACGCCTTTTCGGTTTGCAACGGTCGAATGGGCGCCTCACGCACTCTCACACGAATCAAATGGCAAAGCGAGTCACCAAACTCCAGCAACTCTCGCAGACCGGTCCAGCCCCAAAAGTTGGCCGCGCGACGCAAACGCTTTGCAACGAGTTCCTTGACTACCTGCGCGGCGAATGTCATTTGGCGGCGAATTCGATTGCCGCTTATGGCCGCGACATGCGGCGTTTTGTGGCTTGGGTCGACAAACGCAACCTCGCCGATTTGACCGTCGGGGATTTGTCGTCCTACATGGGCAGCCTGCGAACATTCGATCTGGCACCCGCTTCGATCGCTCGCAATGTCGTCGCGGTCAGGACGTTCTTCAAGTTTCTTCAGCTCGAAGGCATTGTTCAAGACAACCCGGCCGAGCTGATCGCGACGCAGAAAATGTGGCAGCGAATCCCCAGCGTGCTGACGATTCGCCAAGTCGATCTGTTCTTGCGAGCACCCAAAAAATCCGATGCGTTCTGGCAGCGCGACGTCGCGATGCTGGAAGTCTTGTACGCAACGGGTTGTCGCGCATCGGAAGTCTGCACGCTCCGAGTTCGCGACCTGTCGCTCTCCGAACGACATCTGCGCTGTGAAGGAAAAGGCGGAAAACAGCGGATGGTGCCGATCGGGTCCGGCGCGATCGATGCGATCAATCGATACTGCGAAGAACTACGCGGAATGCTGGCTGCCAAAGCGCTGCATCCACCCGAAGAATTGTTTCTGTCGAGAAGCGGCCAAGCCATGGACCGCATTCACCTTTGGCGATTGGTCAAACACTATGCCCGCCGCGCCGGAATTGATCCCAAGATCAGTCCCCACAGCCTTCGCCACAGTTTCGCAACTCACTTGTTGGCCGGCGGCGCCGATCTGCGACAAGTTCAAGAAATGCTGGGTCACGCCAGCATCCAAACGACGCAAATCTATACTCACGTCGAACATTCGCGGCTGAAAAAAGTTCACCAACAATTTCACCCACGCGCGTAACTGCGGCGCGTTGATCGTGCTCGCCGCGTTGTACGAAGTGTCAGTCGGGATCGGCGATTTGACGCGTCATCGACGCCAACCGGGCTTGCGTGTCGAGCATCCGTTGCCAAGCCGACAGCTTCAAAATCACTTCTTGATTGTTATCGTCCGTGCGCGCCGTTTCGATCAAACGATGCAGTCGCGATTGCAGGTAATCGAGGATCTCGCAAAGCTGCGCTTTCTGGCCAGGCGAAAGATCATCGGGAATCGTCGGCACTTCCAAAATCTGAATCACTTCAGCCGGAAACGGACTCTTCGGTTCATGATTGAGTTCAACGACGATCGAACTTTCCGACGACGCCATCTCGCGGCTCATTGTGGGGCTGTCCGTTCCCATCGCCGCCAATCGAGCGGCGATTTGCGACTCGGATCCGACCAACATTAAGCTGCGACCGACAGCGATCAAGTCTCCGTGACGCAGGATTTTCAGTTGGCATTCAGTGCCGTTGACCTTCGTGCCGTTAGTGCTATCAAGATCGGTCAGAACCAAACGATCGTTGTCACGCTGGACCTTGAAATGACATCGGCTGACGCGCTCGTCGTTGAGCTGGATGTCGTTACCCTCTTCGCGACCAACCGTAAACGGCGGCTCAAGCGTTTCGTAGATTTTACCACGATCGGCGCCGTGAAGGATCTTCAGCGTCACACCCGTCATTGGGGAGCACTCCCGGGATAAGGATCAAGATAAGGTTCTCGAATGGTCATTAGTATAGACACGCCGATGACCGGAGTCAGTTACCAAACCTGGGCGATGACGCATTTGAGGTAGTCGCTTTCCGGACAAGAAATCGCTACCGGGTGGTCTGGCGAGGGCCCACGATTTTCGAGCATGACGATGTCCCGGTGGCGGCGGCGGCCAACGTCCAACAGCATGTTCAAGAAATCCGATCGTGATACGCGACCGCTGCAACTGCATGTCGCCAAAATTCCGCCCGGCGGCAGCAAGTCGATCGCCGACGCATTGAGGCGGCGATACGCGCGCAGCGCGTTATCGACCTGGTGTCGTGAACCGGCGAAGCGTGGCGGATCCAAAACGACCGCATCAAACTGCTCGCCCCGTTCACCCATCGCCTTGAGTTCGTCAAAACAGTCGGCCTCGCGAAATTCCATCGACGTGATCTCATTCCGATCTGCCGCTTCTTGCGCGGCCTTCAGCGCCGACTCGCTGCTGTCGAGTCCGAGCACTGACGCGGCGCCGTGACGAGCGGCAACCAGACCGAAGCCGCCGTGATAACAGCACACGTCCAGCACCCGGCGGCCCGCCAAGTAGCTGGCAACCGCCAAATGATTGAGTCGTTGGTCCAAGTAGCCGCCCGTTTTCTGGCCGCTTCGCAAATCGACCGCCAACTGCAAACCGTTCTGGTGATACATGACGGGCCCATCGAGTTCACGACTGCCATGCCACCGCTCGATCGCTTCGACGCCCTCGTGCTTCGCCGTTTTCGGATCAACGCGAACCATGATCGCGCGACAATTCAACGTGGATTGCAAATGATCGAGGATTTCGTCCGCCCATCGCATCAACCCGCCCGCAGTGAACTGGACGCCGAGACAGTCGGCGTATCGATCGACGATGATGCCACTGAGTAGATCCGATTCGCTGAACACCAAGCGCTCCGCAGCAGTCGGATCCATCGGGCCGGTCAGCCGGCGACGGGCTCTGGACGCATCAACGCGGGCCTTCCACAACTCCGCCCCGAGTTCAATTGATGAATCGAAAGCGTACAGGCGGACCCGCAGACTGCTTGCCGGATTGCAGACGCCTCTGGCCACCCAATTGCCGTCATGATCGAGCAGATCGACGACTTGGCCGCACGCGAAACCCTTCCCGTCCTCCGCCAATGCGTGCGCGTGGACCCACGGGTGCCGAGCCAAAAACGGGAACTGCCGGGACGGTTTCAGGCGGATCGGAAGTGGTGTTGCCGAAATGGACGGGCTAGAAATTGAAGCAGAGGTCGAGGCAGTATCAGACACGAAAGGGCAATCCGTAAAGCAAAAGCAATGATGCGGCAAAGTGGGTATCCATCGATACGATGACGGATTTCCCGCAGATGAAGAATCCCCGATACTACGCGAACACAGGCTCCGGAACTTGCGTCGAACTTTTGCGGGGCCCCAATTTGCCGCCCGAGTGAAGTTTCTTGCGAGACGCGGGGGCTACAAATGCTTGCCCAATCGTTAGAATCGGGAAGCTTCGCGAGTCGACCGGCGAATGGAGTGCAGTCCAAAAGTCGAACCGCCGATAGACCATTAAATCCAACGTAGATAAGTATCGCTTAGAAAGGTCTCAATCATGACTCACGTCGTCGCCCAACCGTGCTCGGGATGCAAATACACTGATTGCGTGGTCGTTTGCCCTGTGGAGTGCTTCTACGAAGGCGATCAGATGCTCTACATCCATCCGGAAGAGTGCATCGACTGCGAAGCCTGCGTTCCGGAATGCCCCGTCGAGGCAATCTTCCACGAAGACAACCTTCCCGAAGAATGGAAGAGCTACATCGAACTCAACGCGACCAAGGCGGAATCGGGCGAGTGCGAAGTGATCACTGAAAAGAAAGAGCCGCTCGCCGATCAGTAGGCGGATCACCCCGCCGCCAGCAACGGATATCACCGAACGCTAGCGGTTTCTTCATCAATCCTTAACCAATTCTCGCGTCGGGAATCTCACAATTTGCCATCGGAGCGCGTTTAGCGTTCCCTTCTTCCCAACGCTGTTAGGACAGTGTTCATGGCAATCGGTTCAATCAAGTTTTTCGTAAATCATGGTTTCAAATCGCCGCAACCGGGACGTGGCGTTCCACAAATCGTAGGGAGTCTTTTGAGCACGCTGCTTGCGACTCAAGCAATGCTAGGAGTAGAGCCTTCTTCGGTTTCGTCGAGCATTTCCGCCGTTGAGCACGGCGTTGAACTGATTGGCGTCGTGCGAATAAAAGGTGGGGCATCGGATTCCAGCGGGCTGACTCAGATTCTCGAGGATGGCAGCCCCGCAAATCGTTTTGGCGGTTTGTCAGGCATCGAATATACCGGCGAAGGTGATCGTTTCATTTTGTTGGCAGATCGCGGAGCCGGTGACGGCGCAGTGGATTTTCCTTGCCGCTTTCACAAAGCTGACTTGACGGTCGACATCGAAAATCGCGTGATCTCGTTCCGCAACCTAGAAACGGTCATGATTTGCATGCCCAACGGTCACGGCATGGTCGGATCGCTGCGAGCCTACGCCGAGGACCAAACGCATTCGATCGAATCAGCGGATTGGTCGGCGCTCGATTGCGAAGGCGTGCGAAGGCTGGCAGACGGTTCCCTGGTCATGTGCGACGAGTACGGACCGCGTCTGATCACTTTGGACTCGCACGGAAGGATTACGCAGCAGTGGCCGGTCGCCGAATCGGTACGACCGACGGATCAACATGGTCGCTCGTTCAATCGCGGATACGAAGGCTTGGCAATCACACCTGATGGCAATCGAATTCTGGTCGCCTCGCAAAGCGTTTTGATGCAAGACGGTCACATCGAAGACGGCAAGTGCCTCGGCCTGAACAGTCGTTGGGAAATTTACGACAGCGTGCACTCGCCGGTCGGCGAAGTGGTCTATCAATTGGACCACGAGATGTCGGGTGTTAGCGAACTCCTCGCAGTCGACGACGACCGATTCTTGGTACTCGAACGCGATGGAAACGCAGGCGTCGAGGCGAAGGTAAAACGCATCTACTTGAGCGACATTTCTTCGGCATCCGACGTAGCCGCTCAAGAACACCTGCCCGTCGCTGAACTACCTTCAGAAATTCGTCCAGTTGAGAAGAAGCTGCTGATCGATTTGCTCGATCCAAAGTTTGGGATCAGCGGTGATTTGGCGGCTGAAAAGCCCGAAGGATTGTGTTGGGGCAAGCCGCTATCCGATGGTCGACAAACGCTTTGGGTATGCGTTGACAATGACTTCGACCCGGCGCGAAGCACCGAAATTTATTGCTTTGCGATCTCGCAAGACGCGATTGCAGGCGCGATCAGACAAGAAACCAAAGCGGAATGATTCCTCCGGCACCATCGCCGAATCGATCGCTCAAAAAGATCGCTGCTAACAAGATCGTCGCGTTCGTCGCGGCGTGGACGATCATCAACGCAAAGAGGTCTTTGCGGTAGTAAAACCACAGGTTGGTCAACACCGCCCACGGCAGCATCACCCACCATTCCCATACTTGGTGCGTCGCCAAAAAGACAACGATGACAGTGATGAAGCTTCGCCAACTGAACGTGCCGATTGGGACCGAACGGAAGTCCTGATCCGTTTCGTAAACATCCGCGACGCGAATCACGAAGCTTCGCATGAACAGCTCTTCGAGCCACGGCGTCACGATCGCATAGCCGATCATTCGGATCGTCAACACAACCGGAATCAAAGCCGCGCCCGCCATCCCCGGATCAAACGACAAAGCATCCAGGTCCGGACGAAGGCGAGGAAACAGGATGTACGGTGCGATCCACATAACAGCCAGAACGATGCCGACTATCCCATCCAAGCATGTCATCTTGGTGAGTTTCGGTTTGACTTCCGGGTACTCACCCCTGAATGCGAACGCGACCAAAATCGCCAGTGGCACCGCGACGCGGGCCAACAACATCGTCAATGAAGCGACATCCGTGATCCGGCCTGAAACGTCAACGAGAATCAAGAACGCCAGAATCGGCAGAACGTACGGCCACCAACCTCCGCGCATCATACGTTCGATTCGGGAACGATGAACGCATTGTCTTGAATCGTGCTCAAATCGGTGTTCCGCTGGATCACGGCTGCCAAGGTGGTCGAGTTGAGATGGTCAAGCTGCACGCCATCAAAAGTGCTTTCAAACCAGAACCGATCGCCATTTCTTAGACGGGTGAATTGGTCGATCAAAACGAATCGAATCAGTTCACCAACGCTGCTGCCCGCGACGTGGTCTTCCGCCAACATTCCCACCCAAACGTCGATGTCATCTACGGTTTCGTAAGCGGCTTTCAATTTTGCCTGGACAGACGGGTCCGAGGAAATCTCCGAAAAGTCCGCGACGGGGACGAGTCCGTACTGCTCTCGAGCGGAATTGTAATCCGGCAAGCCGTGATCGCGGCCACGCTGGATGTTCAACGAAGCCAAGTCAAAACCTCCCGATCCGGGCTGGCCGAACAGAAAGTTCCGAACATCGTCAATGATGAAATTGTCGATCTCTTGCGAGACGTTTGAGGCGAATCCCTTCAAGTAAGGTTCAATGCCAACTTTGATCACTTCGGCCGGATTGAAGAAGGCGTCGCGAAGCAAGATGTTGCCGTCTTCGATCAAATTGCCGTCGTTGTCGAGTCGTTGGAACTCGCTGGTCAATGACGTGTGGCCGTATCGAAACGCGGCAGTCGCAAACAGGTTCGATATGGATGGATTGATCGTCGAATCGTATCCCTGATATCCATCGATTGCATCGACACCGAGCAACGTCGGCAGGTATTCGTTGAACGTGATCGATTGAATTTCGCCGATCACGATCGAACGCGATTTCTGAAAGATGTCTTCTTCGGACATCAACGGATTGGCAGCGAGAATTTCATCGGCGATGCGATTGTGCTCACGGACCCACAACGTGTGCATCGCGGTCAAACCATTTTGCTCATTCGCGCGAACATCGCCGGCTTGGAATCGACCATCTTCACCGACCGGCATCATGTCTCCATCGGAAGTCAATAAGCGTCCGCCGATGAACGAACGCAGCGAATTCATCGTCGCTGCATCACTGCCATAGATCATCGAGCCGTCGATATAGGCGGTGATGACGTTGATCTGTTGACGAGGCGAGTCGATGCCGGAACCTTCCGCAGGCATGCTGCGAGTCATGTGAATTTCTTGCTCGCCCGTCAACGTCGGATCAAAATATTCGTCGCCCATCGGCACGGCAATGTTGAATGCGTGATCGACCGACTTGGACTCCATGACCAACGTGATGTCGTGATCGAGGAACTGGCCCCACTGCCAAACCAGATCACTCAAACGACGACGACTCGGAATCGGTTCGGTCTGAACAGCCATGATGTTGCTGATCTCGCGAGCCGACAGTCGATCACCGCCAGGCGGCAAGGAAACTCCATCGACGTAATCGGCCGCAACATCGCGCATGAACATCGTGCCGGCTGAGCCCATCGTCGGATCATTGAGATGATTGCCAGTACCGTTGATCGAACGAACTTCGGGCGTGTCGTCGTCGATGTCGAGCGGCGACGGGCCGCCGCGTCGGATCCAGTTGATGACGCGAAGCACGTCCATCGAAGAAACGTGACCGTCATCATTCACATCGTGATACTTCGGGATACTCTCGGTTGAGTCGTCGTGGACCTTGCCGAGCCAATTGATGATGAACAGGGCATCCGAAGACGAAACACTTTGATCATCATTGACATCGGCAGGCATGATTTCATTGTGTCGAGGGACAGACTGCCCAGTCCCAAAATCGCCAGCCATCAATTGACGGCGTTCCAAATTTTGGAAACTCAGTTTTCGGTGTCGAGTGACACGCTTGGATCGGTTTGACATGCCAAATTCCCCGACGCGATCTGGCCCAGATTGAATGCGAACGTACGCCCGCGAAACCATCCAACATAATTGGCGACGAGCCCCCGAGAAATGAGCAATCGCGGATTGTCGCGACTTCATCGCGGCAAATGGGCGGGCCTGTCGGCGAAGCAGGTCGAACCTGTTACATTTTGCCTAGGATTCTGTTCGCTCTCCCCCGTTTTGGCCATGTTCCCGATGACCGTCGATACCTACGCAATTTGCCCGTGCGGAAGCGGCAAAAAGATAAAATTTTGTAAGTGCAAGGACTCCGTTCATCAGCTCGACGAGGTGATGAGCATGATCGAAGGCGGGCAAGTCGTTCCGTCGCTCGATCGATTGGCCAATATCCTTCAAGAGAATCCTGATGCGGCCTGGGCACTGGCCATCCGCGGTCGGCTACTGCTGGATTTGCGGGAATATGATTCGCTTGCCGAGAACGCCGAACGATTCATTCGACTCCAGCCCAGCAATCCGCTGGCACTGACCCAGCAAGCCGCAGCAATGCTGTTTCGCGGCAACCTGGACGAAGCGACCGCAAAAATGCTCGAAGCTTTGACCGAATCCGGTCGCGACGTCGATGCTTTTGTACTCGATGTGGCGTCCGTTTTGGCGTATTCGCTCGCCCAGTCCGGCGTTTTCCTGACTGCTCGCGTTTACGCGACCTTGGCAATGATGGCGTCCGGATACCAAGGTGGACAAACCGCCATGACCGTCCTTCGCCAGCTCAATTCGGCGCCCACGATCAGCCAGTTGATGAAGGCCATCCCTGAACCAATCGCGCGTCCCGATTCGGTCGAATGGGGCGAACGCTTCGACGAAGCTTCCACGCTTCTGCGCAGCAACAAGGTCATCTTGGCGGAAACAAAATTCGAGTCGCTCAGGCGTACCGTCCCCAAAGAGCCCGCGATTTTGCTGGGCTTGTTGACCTGCTCAATTTGGCGAGGCGACATCGACGCTCAATCCGACTTGATGAAGAAACTGTCGACTTGCGAGTCACTCGATTTCGAGCAACGGGCGAGATACTTGGCCATGTCGGCGCTCGCCAAACCGGGCTCTCCCGACACGTCATTGGCAACCATGATGCTTGTGGCCGAAATCGAGAAGGCCGATGAAGTCGAAATGGCGCTGCTGGCTGATTCACGCTTCGTTGCGTTGCCGCCCGACATGCTGCAAGGAATGCGAACCAGCGAAGAAGAAGTGCCGCCAAAAGCGGGTTTTCAAATCCTCGACCGCGACAAGCCCGCTTCGCTCGATGTTTTGCCACCCGTCGATGAAGTTCCCGAAGCCATCGCGATGGTCTTCGTGTATGGTCGCCAAACCGATCGGGCCGCGCGTATCGAAGTCGTCGAAGTTCGCAAAAACAATGTCGACGAAGTTCGTGCAAGGATCGACGCCGCAGTCAGCGGTTTGACATGGACCGAAACCGAAGGCGAATTCTTGCCGTTGTTGATCGCTTGCCAACCGGCGATCGCGATGCTGCGATTCAAAGCCAATCCTTCCGAAGCAGAAAAGCTTCAAAACGAATTGACTCAGTCTCGCATGGCTGATGCAATCACCACGCTGACGTTACCGATCTTAGGCGGTCAATCGCTCAAGGATTTAGCTGGCGATGATTCCAAGCTGCTCGAACGAACCGCGTTGATGCGGATCGTCGAACAGTACGACTCGATCGCGTCGAAGAGCGACACGGTGATCGCGAAAGTCTTTGAACAGGCGGGACTCACACCCGAGCCGATGATCACACCGACCGATGACGAGATCGAAAACATCGCCAACGAAGATCTCAATCGGGTCGATCCCTCGGGGCTCAATGGCGAATCGCTGATCTATCTGCTGCAACGCTCGCAACAGATTTCCGCCACTCCGGCGACGCGGCGATTAGCGGCCCGCTTGATCGACGTTGAACTGACCGATGAACAGAAACCCGCCAAGCTGCTCGCCTACATGTCGATGGTCAACGCGGCTGAAACCAGCAGCGAAGCGATCGAGTGTCTCGAAAAAGCGAAATCGTTCGCCGAAAGCAACGGTATCCCGATCGCCAACTTATTGCTCAGCGAAATCGGATTGCGTTTGTCAGCCGGCGACGGTCCTGGATTCCAAAAGACGCTGCAGACGCTCACGTCGCGCTACGGAAATGAGCCCGAAGTGATGGCTCGATTGCAACAGATGCTGATGCAGTACGGTCTGATCAATCCCGACGGGTCACCTCGTGGCGGTCGAGCGCCTCAGCAAGCCGCGGCTCCGGCCGGTGGCGGCGGTTTATGGACGCCCGACGGTGGCGGATCGGCGGACAGTCCGTCCGCCGCGCCCGCCGGCGGTAGCAAGCTCTGGGTTCCCGGCATGGACTGATTCGCAACCTTGTCGCAAGCAATCAAACTCGACGTCGACGAGCATTTCATGCAATCCGCGCTTGATCTGGCGCGTCGCGGGCGTGGCCGCGTGGAACCCAATCCGATGGTCGGGTGCGTGATCGTTCGTGACGGCGGGATCATCGGACGGGGTCATCACAACCAATTCGGCGGGCCGCACGCCGAGGTTACCTCGCTAGAGTCACTCGAATCGCACGCGGATGCGAAGGGTGCGACGGCCTATGTCACGCTCGAGCCATGCTGTCATTTCGGAAAAACGCCACCCTGCTCCGATGCATTGATTGGTTCGGGAATCGCTCGTGTGGTGGTCGCAATGGAAGACCCCTTCGAGCAGGTTTCCGGTGGCGGCATCGCCAAGTTGCGAGAAGCCGGCATCGAAGTCGTCGTCGGCGTTCTCGGTGAAGCGGCGAGGCGACTGAACGCACCATTTTTGAAGCGAGTCCGGACGGGGAGACCATGGGTGATCGCGAAATGGGCGATGACCATGGACGGGCGGATCGCCACCGTGAGTGGTGAGAGTCAGTGGATTACCGGTGAAACTTCGCGGACCGCGGTCCATCGGCTGCGAGGCCGAGTCGATGCGATCGGCGTCGGGATGGGGACGGTCATCGCCGATGACCCGATGCTCAACGCACGACCAGCCGGGCCACGAGTGGCAACGCGAATCGTGTTTTGCCGCCACCGATTGCCTAGCCTGCAAAGCAAACTGGTACGGTCGGCGGGTGAGTATCCGCTGACGCTTTTCGTTGGTCCCGAGACTGCGTCCGAACAGCTCGCAGCACTAGAAACCGCCGGCGTCGAGGTGATTCGCACTGACGCTGATTCATCCACCGCGATCGACGAAACGCTGGAACATCTGGCCAAAAATGGTGCCACGAACCTGCTTTTGGAGGGCGGAGCGGAAATTTTTGGAAGTTTTTTTTCCGCCCGTCAAATCGACGAATGTCATGTTTTTGTCGGTGCCAAAGTCTTTGGCTCTTCGGCGGCTCCTGGCCCCATCGGCGGCGCTGGGGTGGGGCAGATTTCCCAAGCTTGGTCCTTCGAGCTTCAAAAAGTCGATCGTTTTGACGACGACATCCGCCTGATCTATCGCAGTTCGTAACCACCGAATCTTAACTGCGACTAAAGTTCCTCTTCATTTTGTTCCGGATTTCTGGCGATACTTGTTGTTGGACTCGTCGGCCTGCCCGATGAGGGTCGGCCCATGCGTCCACCATACCAATCGTACCCACCGCCGCATCGCTGCGGCCGCTCGACCGATGTCGAGGAAGGAAAAGGGTCAGGGATGAAGTGGCGTTTGTTGTTCGCCTTAATCGGCTTGTCCATCACTGGCATAACGTCTTTCGCAGAAAGACCGCCGGGGGCTGAAGGTGTTGCCTCGACTCGATCGAGCCCCAGTGACGCCGGGTTCTTCAGCGGCACCGGCGTGGTGCGGTTTCAGTTGGTCCAGGGTCGACTCGCGCTCGACGCGCCGCGACACCGAAAGGGATCACAGAGTTGCCAAGACGGTGACATCTACCAAAGCATCACTGTCACCGCCGAACGTGGTCTTCCTTCGCTGCACTACGTTTGCCAATCGCCACAGCAGCATCTAACCCTCAGCGTCAAGAACGCGGACACGGTTCGCATCGAATCTTGGTTGCCAGAAAGTTCCGAACGATCGATCATTGAGCATGCTGCCGATGGCGAGGTCGTGTGGACCATCCGTCGCGGCGAGGAAACTCAATCTCAAGCGGCGAGCACGTTGTTGCATCTTCGCAAACAGGATGAACGTGTCTTCGACAATCACTTCGGCGAACTGATCACACGAATCCTGCAGGGTACTTCGCTGAAATTGCTTGGCAACCAAGTTCACGCCGCGATGTTAGCGGAAACGTCAAAGGAAACCGTGCCGTTTTCAACAGCCGACGTGTCACGATGTGTCGATGGACTTCGCTCGCCCCGACATCATGTTCGCGCAATGTCACAGCGCGCGTTGTTGTCGTGGGGAACGCCTGTCATCGCGGCGCTCGACGCCGTTGCGACGCAAGATCTCGATGCTGAACAGCGGCACCGGATCAAACGCATCCGCGACCAATTGCGATCCAAAGCTCCCGACACACCGGCGGGGCTGGCGAAGCTTCTGGTCAACGATCCCAAGTATTGGGCGAGCATTTCGGATGATTTGCAATCAACGGACCGGAGGCTAGCCGAAACCCATCTCCAGCGAGTCGGCTTTGCAGTGTCACTCGATACCCCTGACCGAGAAACCCGCATCGCGACAAAATGAAAATGAGCCCTAACCTTCAATCCGTAAAGATCGCGCTGCGTTCTTCGGCCTTGTCGTCGCGATGATCTGGCAATCGCTTGGCAGGTGGTTCGCAAAATCATCTGCATTGCGTTGTGATTTGAACCAGACGAAAACGCCAGGGCCCCAACTGCTTTGCCCGACGCCTCGTCCCCCGATGCTCATCACTTGATCGATTAGCCGAGTCACTGCCGCGCCGTGGTAGGGACCACCTTGAGTCTCCGCAAACAACATTCCGCTAGACCGATTGTAGATCTGTACAGCATCGGCAAATCGATCGAAGTCGCCGGTTTCGGCCGCCGGCAGGAGTTCGTTATGAAGCAGATCTTGCAACCGTGACTTTGCGTTTTGACTGGCCGCAACCAGCGAAGCGAACTGCTCCACTTCCACGCTGCCGCTGATCGTCGCGGTCGGATGAGTCGGTTTAAGAATCATCACGCGCCACTCGCTGGGCAATTCGACACGCCGCTGGATCGGATTCAAATCGCTCGGTTGATCTGTCCGTTCGACGACCAGTCCGCCACCGAAGTAACCATGAACGCCGATCGCTGATCGTTTCCCGCGACCGGCAATCTCAACTGCCAAAGGTACACCGTCAACTTTCCAACCGTGGAATCGACACAAGCCTTCTGCGATCGCAAGCGAAATTTGCGTTCCGCTTCCCAAACCGCAATGCGACGGCGACCGCTTCAGGACTTGAATGTGACATGCCGGAAAGTCTGGCATTCCCAATCGACCGCGCAGCCTCGTTGCGATCTCAAGGGCGCGACCAGCGATCGAATCATCGACCGCGAAATGGGGTGCCCAGCAGATCGTGATCTCCGTCGAGGGTTCCTCCACCATCACGCCGGCGCCGCCGAACGGGGCCACGGTGTCGAGCAATCCGAAGTGCAATCGAGCGCCAGTCACAATTCGCAACAAAAACTCGCCGGGTTGGTCGTTCCGGGGCGAGTCAGGATCGGGAAAGTCGTTCATCAATCTTCCTTCGCAGCAAATCGAAGGCGGCATGTTCGGCGGGACCGGCCGTTTTGTCGATCAGTGGAGTTAGTCGAGCGATCTCATCCCGAATCTGATCCGCGGGAATCAGATGGGTTCGCGTCGCCAGTATCGCAGCCTCGATCACAGCGTGTTTGGCTCGATTGAATCCAAAAAATGGTCGAACGATTTTGGATCGCACGACGCGGCACTGCATCTCGGATCGAACTTCATCATGGCTCAGCGAATCAATCTCGACACAAAACCAACGGTGGCAATCGACCATCGGCCACCAAAGGGAGTCGTCGATCGGACGCACCATGCCGAGCACTTCGGCATCGCCGATGTCGTTGACAGCGGCCCGCGCAAAGAGCATCGCATCGTCGGTCACATGGATCACGCCCACTCGCGTCGCTTCCAGATTGCGGAACGTCGTTGAGTCGACGAACGGTCGTAACTGAAAACCGATCGATGCGTCGTCGGTGCTGGTGAGATCGCCGATCACGATCGGCCCCATCGGAGCCAAGTTCACTCGCCCAGCGCGATCGACCGACGTGACGATTGATTCCAAAATCACGATGCGAGCATCCGAGTTGATTCTCGTGCGATCGCAACAAAATTTTCGATCAACTTGGAACCGAATTCTGACAACACCGATTCCGGATGAAACTGAACTCCATAGACGGGACGGGTTACGTGCTTCACGCCCATGACGACTCCGTCATCGGCAGTCGCCGTCACGATCAACTCCGTCGGCAAGTGATTTTGATCGATCGCCAGCGAATGATAGCGGCCGACTCGCATCGGCGAAGGACACTCCGCGAATATGCTCACACCATCGTGCCTGATCCGACTGGTCATTCCGTGCATCGGGCCACATTGAGTGACAACGCCGCCAAACGCTATCGCGATTGCCTGATGGCCCAGGCAAACACCTAAGATCGGGATTTGCGGCGAAAGATGCCGGATGACTTCGACGGAACATCCCGCCTCTTCCGGACGGCGGGGACCGGGCGAAATGACGATGGCCTCAGGTGCCAAACGCAGGCAAGCGTCAACATCGATTTGGTCGCTGCGGATGACTTCGGTTTCACATCCGGCGCGACGAAAGTAACGTGCCAAGTTGTGGACGAACGAATCGTAATTATCCAGCAACAGAATCACGTTCTACCGTCGCGGTTTGGCGAACTTGATTTTCTCGATCAGCTTGACGACCTGATCGCCGTCCTTGTAACCGCTTACGGCCGTGATCGCCTGGATGACGTATTCGTAGCGGAGGTTGTAGTCGGTGTCGATTTCGAGTTCGGGTCCATCTTCGCCCTCGACCGGCGTTTTTCCGCCGATCATCGCGACGACGTTGCCGCGTAGCTTGTCATAGTCGACGCCCAGATCAATCTCGTTCATCGACATGGATGTCAGCTTTCCGTCATTGTCGGCTTGCAAACGAAGCTTCAGCGGCAAGTCGGTCGGGTCCGACGAAGCACCCCCGGCGAGCGGCATTCGAACGCTGAAGTCGCCTTCCATTTCGACGATCTTGAACGTCATCACGAAGAAGATCAGCAGCAGAAAGACGATGTCGATCATGCTGGTCATGTCGAGGCCGCTCTTGACTTGCTCTTCGCGGTTTCGGATCTTCATGTACGATCCTCCTTCACACGCAGCGCAAAGTTCTCGAGTTGCTGTTCCTGTGCGACCTTGATGATCTCTTGAACGTCGCCGGCGGCGGTGTCCTTGTGAGCCCGGATGATGACGTTAGCATCGCCAACGGATTTACCTTCCGCCTTGATGACTGAAATCTCGCGACCCAAACCGATCCTGAGTGTCTCGGCGGTGTAGTCGTCGCCGCCGAGGATGATTTCGCCGTCTTTAGCGACGTGCAATACAATCGGGAACTCGATCGCAACCTCTGGCGGCTTGACCAACTGGCTGCTCGGCAAGACGACACGATCGTTCGCTTCGGTCTGCGCGAAATTGATCAAGACCATAAAGAAGGCGATCAATTGAAACACCATGTCGATCATCGGCGTCAAATCACCTTCGGCGAGATCCGGTTTTTTACTATTGACGCGCATGGCTTACTTTTTGAGAGTTTGCGGTTGGACGTCTTCAAAGCGGCTCATCAAGTTTTCGCTCGTCACGCCGACTTCCAACAGAAGTTTGGAGACGCGGTTGCGAAGGATGTTGTAGGCCGCGATTGCGGGAATCGCGACGGCGAGTCCCACTAGCGTGGTGAAAAGTGCCGTCGAAATACCAGCCGCCAAATCGGACGGCTTCGGCGACGAACCTCCCAGTGCGATCACTTGGAAGGACGAAATCATCCCCTGAACGGTACCGAACAATCCGATCATCGGGCTGAGGTTTCCGATCAACGCCATGTAGCTGAGCCGGTGCTCGAGCTTCATGCTTTCCTCTTCGCCGACTTCCTGCATTCCCTCGAGCGCCTTGTTGTAACCACGACTGAGTTTGGCGAGACCAGCCGACAATACCTGTCCCAAGACGGACTCGTCGGTTCGCGCCATGTCGTAGGCACCTTGAAAATCTTTTTCGTTCAAGCGCGCTTCAAAATTGTCCACCAATTCTTGGGGACAGAGCGTGTCTCGCCGAGCGGCCAGCATGTTCATCACGAACAGCGACACCAAAGTGACCGAGAGCGCCAAAAAGACTACCACGTAACCCAGTCCGAGTGAATCGTAAGTCCACTTCAAAAGGTTTTGGCTCTGCTTGGGCGCGGCGGTCGCAGCTTCACCGCCCGCTGCGGGTTGCGGTGCAGCAGCCGGCGCTTCGGCGGCGACCGGTTCATCACCAAATTCCGCTGCCGCATCGTCTTGCGCAAACGCGGGCGTTGTGGTCATCAGCGAAAACGCGATCAAGATCACGGAAAACATTGAACGAAATGGACTGGACGAGCCAGTGTGCGAACCGCAGGCGACGGACATTAAAGAGGCTCTCCGAGTCAAAGCGTTGAAATAGTGTTTTAGGTTTGGCTGTTTGTTTTGTTTGCCATGCCGTACACACGACATGAAATAGCATGGGCCCAAAGCCCCAGGTTTTACTGTCAAAGCGCCCCAGGATACCGTTGCTGTAATTCTTGCCGAGCCTCGGCGGCCCGCTCCGGTTTGCCGACTGCCGGCCATAATTCGACCAGTCGCAACAGCGCATCGGCGTGAGCATCGGGCACTCCCGAAAACATCAAGTGCGTGTGCAGGTACGCCAGCACAGCGCCCTCATTATCACCGATCGCTTCGTACGCCGCACCCTGGGCATTGTAGATTCTTGCCGCCATTTCGATGTCGCTGGGGTTGAGTTCGTCGATCAGCGAATTGACCAGCTTCAGACCTTCGTCGGCTTTACCACTTTGCGCTAGCGAAACCGCTTTACCGGCTTTGGCGAGAGCCTGAGTGCGAATCGTTTGCGGCGTCTGAGCCTTCAGGTCGATGACCCGATCGAGCAGCGCAATCGCGGCTTCACCCTGCTTCTGCTTGACCGAAACCATCGCCTGCAAGTACACCGATTCGATCTTCGTGTCAGCCGATGACGACTGTTCGAGATACTTGTAGTACTTCAGTGCTTCGGCCGGATTGTTGAGTGCAAGCGCCAAATCACCGAGCAGTTTCGCCGCGTCGAACAAGTGCCACGACTCGCGATACTTGCCGATGAACCCCAGTACGTTCTTGGCGGCCACATCTTTGGGTTGTCGTCCGGCCAGCGCCAACTTGCCTTGCGCATAGACCATGTAGTAGTTGTAGTCGGCCTCGATCACATCACGCTGGATCGTTTTCGGATCGATCTTCTTCAGTTCGTCGAGCGCTTGTTCGTATTGGCCATCGATGACAAACTCGCGAGCTTGTGTGAGCGGCCCGGGATCGCCCTCGTAAAGAATCTTAACAATGTCGGCGGACAAAAAGTTCTGCGGCGTCGCGCCGCGTTTGATTTGCACACCTTTGGCGCTGGTCTGTGTGACAGCGCCCGAAACATTCTTTCCAGATGTATCGTAGAGGCGATCCGATTGGGCAATCGCGAACGAGCCCGCCCACAGCGAAACGGCTATGCCGAAACAATGAAAGATTGGTTTTGAAGAGAAGTTCATGAAAAGCGATCGAGGGTCGAATGCGGATTTGGATACGGAGACGAAAGGGTTTCTAAGTCGGTGGAACTGCCAGTGGTGGCAACCCTTCGACTTTTTGACCCAGTTCTTTTTGGATCAACCTCAATAGCTGATCGAATTTCTTTCGTTGTTCCGGCCCGCCTAGCTCTGGATACAACGCAGCAACTTTGGTGATGTCACCAACTGATTTTTCAATCAACGGAGTTTCTTTGGTGGCTTTTCCCCACAAAAATCGGCACAGCGCGACGTGATATCGGGACTCGAAGAACATGTCACGGAAGCTCTCGTTGGAACTGGTCAATTGACTGATTTTTCCCCAACCCCAAATCACCTTTTTCTTCGCCGCGTCCGGGCGGGCCCCATTGAGCGCGGACTCATAGGCGTTGCCCGCGTACTTCGGCGGAAGAATTCCCGCCCACTGCTCATAAGCCAACGAAGCCTCCATCTGCGCGTTGAGCATGTTCGGCTTTTGGCGAAGAATCGGATCGAGCGTATCCAATGCACCCTTATAATCGCCCATCAGGCGCTGGGCGCGACCGAGTTGAAAGTCGACGGACAGCGAAACGTCTTTCGACTTTGCCTTCAGCCGACCAAAGGTTTCGACGGCAGTGCCCAGCAATTCAGCAGCTTGTCCGCTCGCCTTCGTCTCCGTCGGTTCCATCGACGCTTCGGCCAACTGCATCACCGTTTGACCGATCCATTGCAACGTCGCGGGATCTTCCGTCGTCGCGGCGATACGTTCCAAGAAAACGCGGAACGCTTGAATCAGTTTCGTTTTTTGGTTCGCGTTGGCGGTATCCAATTGCTCTCGAATGTCACGAGCCATCCGCAAATAAATGGCGCTCAACCGCGTCGACGCATCTTCGCCCTTGATGCTGTCTCGCAACTTGTCCATGACTTCGCTGGCTTGGCCGATCAGTTCGTCGGTGTTGCTGCCGGGCTGAGTCATTTGCTGCACCAACAGATTCAATTGGGTGCTGTACAGATCGCTAGTGAAAGCTTCGTCGGACGTGCCCAAACGTTCGGCCACCTTGGTCGGTCCATACTTGTCGTTGTTCAGCGTTTTGGTCGCTTGATCCACCTCGTCCGCGCGAAGATGCAGTTTGACCAGAACCAGCGCCGCCTTCATCGCTTCATCGTCTGATAGAGCACCGGAGATCGCGTCGAGTCCCGTTTGAAGTTCAGCCTTGGCTTCTTTTTGAAACTTTTCGGACGCGCCGTCATCGCCAGCGATGCGAGTTTGAACTGACTGTTGATAGAGGAACAACCCCAGCTTCCGATGCAACAGTGCTCGCGTCGGGCTGTCGGCCATCGCGTTGATGAGTGTTCGCGCGTCGTCGAATCGGTCGTCCTGTAAAGCCAATTCGACGATCAGCCGTTGGAAGATCGGCGTCTCGGGATGATCCGGCCAAACGCGAATGGTGTAGTCCGCCAAATCTTTTAGTTGCGAGACCAACCGAGTGTTCGACGTGTTTTGAATCAACAAGTTTTGCAGCGAGTTTCGAGCGATCAGTCCGCCCTTCATCCCCATCTCACTGCCTGGCGCGGTCTTGGCCAGGAACGAACCCACCACCGTGGCATCTCGAAACCGCTGGTCTTGATAAAGCAGAAACGCCAACAATTGCCTAGCATTGTTGGCCAGTTCGATGTCGGTCTTGGTATTGATCATTGTCAATCCGCGGCTGAGCACTCGGCTGGCGATGCTGCGTGTTTCGGCGAGCTGCTTCTCGAGTTCGGCGACGCCTTCTTTGCCGTTCGCAGCGCTGATCGTCTGGGCAATGTTTTCGGACGCTTGGTACAACTCGATGGCTTTCGCATAGGCGTCATCCACGCTGTCCGGATCTTCCGCAGTCGGCAATTCCGCGACTTCTTCAGTGCTCGATTCAATCCCCAAGTCGGCGAGCATCTTTGTTGCTTCGGCGACATGATCGCCTTCGACTTTGCTGGCCTTGATCAGAAGTTGACGACCTTCCGATTCAGACCTCTTGAGATCCGCGGGTTTTTGGTCTTTGGAATCTTTTGCCTTGACCAGATAAGCTTTCGCGAGATCGACTTGCAACTGCATCGCGGTCGGCGCGCGGCGTTCGTTGGGGCGCAGACCATCGATCAGCGACTTGCCGCGATCGATCGCCAACTGATACTTGGGCGGCGTTTCGGCGAGCGACAGTCGAATGATCCCGCTGGCGGCTTGAAATTTCGCGTCTCGAAGCGCATCGATGTCCGGCGTCTCCAGCATCCGGATATAACTGTCCAGCGCCGGTTCCTTCTGTGCCAAAAGTTCTTGAGCCACGCCGCGACTCATCAGCGCGATGGCTCCAGGCGGAAAGTCGTCGTACTTTTCGCTCAGGTCGACGAACATCTTTAATGCGTCCTCCAAACCTTGCTTGCCATCTTTGCCGGGATCTGTGAACGTCTTGGCTGCTTGCAAACGCGCCTCGCCGGCCATCGATAACGCTTGCAGAAAATCACCGCGATACTGATCTCGCTGAGTCGCCTGCTGGGGATTCTTCTTCGCGTCGATGTTCGCGCCCTGCATCTCCTTCAGCTTCTCACGCAGGTTTTCGACGATCTTGTCGAAGGTCGCCGCAGCGGACTCGTAACCCTCGCGAGCTTCTTTGCGTTTGGCATCATCGGGCGCGTCACCCTTGGACGAGGGCACCATCAACTGAGCGGCACGAAACATCTGCAAGGTTCCCAGCTTCAGCCTGGCTTCGGACTGCCGCGGATGGGAACCCAGTTTCAGGAACGCGTCGAGCTCGGTCGACGCATCCTCCAGGAACGTGTTGCGAGCCGCAGAGTTGCGTGAGACACGGGCCGCGTCGATGTACGTTTGGGCTTTCTCAAGTCCGATCGCCGTCTTAAATTCGGGGTCCACGCCCGGATAGTTACCGATGCGATCGAGATACAAAATGGCGGTGTCAAAGTAATTGGCCGCGCGCAGACGTGTCAAAAAGGTTTCCGCAGGCTCGCCGGCACCCGAAAATGGGGCCGCCGCCGCAGAGCCGATCGCGATCGCCATGAGCACCAGGACGAGTGAGCCGGAAGATTTCGGCCGTAACGCGGCGTGGCGGATAGGCATGGCGAGACTTGGATTCTGGTTAGACAAGGTCGAATGGCGTTCGGATCGCTTCTATCATTAGAGTAAGAGGCGCCAAGTGCCGCTTCAAGCATAGCCGGGGCACTTCATCCAAGACCAACGGACATTCTGGTGCGAATCCCTTCCGAATTTAACGATCAGAGCCTTTATCGCCGACATTCCCGCCGTTTTTCTTCCGCCGGGTCCACCCGACGTCTCGTTCGACTGGTGCTCGGGTTCGCATTGATCGTCGTCGTCATGAACCAGGCTGCCAAGGAATCGTTCTACGAACCCTTCTTTGGATCCCCAAAAGTGGAAATGCCGCTCGACATGCCCAGCGACGTATCAATGTCGGTTCCAATGGGTTCGACGATCGCAACCCCCGGCGGGGGCCATGAAGATTCAGCAGTTTCGAATTCTGAGCGTGAACAGATTGCCGCCGAACTCGACATGGTCGTCGATGGCAGCGTTTGGCGGGGCGCCGACTTTGCCGCATTTTATCGATCGCTCCATCGGTCTGACTCGTTCGAAGCCGCGCGATCGACCCGCGTCGGAGTCGTCCCCCTGTTGCAACAGCCCGACGTCTTTCGCGGCCGAACCGTTCGCTTCGAAGGCAAGGTGGCTCGCGCCGAATCCATCGAAGCAAAAGAGAACGACTTTGAAATCAAACGGTATTGGCAACTTTGGTTGCGGCCAATCGGCGGCGCCGATCGACCCCTGGTCGCGATCGTGGCGGATGTTCCCGCGTCCATCGCCAAAATCACCCCCGATGGTGCGCTCGACGATGGCCCGCGAGTCGAAGTCGTGGGCATCTTTCTAAAACGACTTGCCTATCAGTCGTCCGCCGGAGCCGACTTGGCGCCGGTCATTGTTGGTCGTATCGACGGCAGATTGATGTCTTCACCGCTCGGCGGCAAATTGGTTGAATCGACGAACGATGACTTCCCGCGACGCCTAGCGCTGACGGCGCTGGCCGCATGCACGATCGGCATCGCCATCGCATCGATCGCGATGTGGAGAACCTCCGTGATGACGCGACGCAGCCGTGAACTTCGATCGATCGGCCGGCCCAATCGAAATGATTTCCTGAACCAACTCGACTTGGACGCCAACCGTGACGGGCAATCATGATGCTGCTTCGCTCGAACTCACTGCCGATCTTGATCGCGTTGGCAATGGCGACAAGTCCGATTGCATCAGCGCAACAAGCAAGCGACGAAAGTACTGCGCAGCCATCCGCGATCGAGTTAATCAGCGGCTTCGATCTCGCGCGGATCGACGCGGCATATCCGCCGTCCGATCCCGCCGCCGCCGGTGAACTGGCAAAACTGGTCTATCGTTTGCAGTCGGTGAACGAGTCGGTGTTGGTAGAACGCGCTCGCGGAAACGATCCCCAAAGCGTCGGCCAAGCGATGCCGATCGACGGGACGATCCGATCGATCGAGTTCGTCGATGTTCCCCCGGAGCTGGTGGAGTTCCTCGAGTTTCGACGATTGAAACTCATCGTCGTTCAATCCGGCGAAAACGATCTCACCGTCGTCACCGCGAACGTTTCCAATGATGCCGCGATTGGCGATCGAGTTCGCGGAGTCGGTGTGGTGATCGAGTCGGCGAGCGATAGGTCAGTCACGATTGCCTCGCCTCGATTGAGTTGGATTCCCGATAGCGCCCCTTCCGTGGGTTGGCAAATGTTGGCCGGCGAGGGTGTCGACATCGGAGCGCTTGCTGACGTTTCCACTCGCAACCGCAAACCGTTGATGGCGGCCGACGCGGATGCGTTTTATGCGATCATGTCTGCTTCAGCAAACGTCGCGACTCGAACCGATTTGCCTGCGGCGCCATCGATCGGTGCGACCAAGTTGCTGACGGACGCAAAGTCGTTGGCCGGTCAATGGATGCAACTGGATCTGGAAACCGTTCAGATAACCAGGATCGCGGTGACGCAGCCCAATCGCCGAAGCCAACTCGGCAGCGACCACTACTTCCAGATTGATGCGGTCGCCGAACTGGGCAACGCTATCATCAAAATCGAAAGTTCTGACGACAGCGACGGGTCTGCGGCAACCTTCGAGCGACGCTATCCCGTCTCGATCGTCGTTCGCGACTTGCCCCCATTTCTCAACAAGACGATCTGGGAAGTGGCCGGCCCTGACGCGGTGGTCGCTGAAGTGAGCCGTCAAATCTCCATCGAAGGTTTCTTCTTTCGTTTGTGGAGCTACCAAACCGAGTACATGCAGCAGTTCGGCGGTGACGATCAGTTTGGCCCGTTGTTGATCGCCGCAAAAATCACTGACAAAGCAATCACGTCGAGCGACCCAGTTGGCGTAGCCATGATCGGCTGGCTCGCCGCGATCGGAATTTTCGGGGGACTGATCGCAACGGTTCTTTGGCATCGCTACACAACCGCCGGCGACCGAGCGGTCTCAACGAAGCGAAAACAGCGAGAAGCCGACGACATCGACTTTATCTAGCCTACATTCCGAGCAACCCTCCGCGTTTCATTATTCACGCCTCCGCGGGACTGGCGTTATGATGATTTCCTCGACCTATGCCGCGTGTCATCGGTCCGTGAGATCACTCGTAGGCCCCGACCGCTATGTCCAACAATCAAGATGACGAACGCAATCCGAATGACTCTGGCTACGACGACACGATCGTGCCGGAGCGAAACGACGCTCCGACGGACGACTCGTTTTCCGGAAATGACAGCGTCCTGCTTTCGCTGAGTCAGACGGTCGGAACCTTTCCAAAGGTGGTGCTGCGCGAATCGAGTGACGCCGAACCAGAACGCATCGTTCGTCCGTCGTCACCCGAATTGCCGAATCGCAAATCGACCGGACGCTACCAACTGCATGGCGAGATCGCGAGAGGCGGCATGGGTGCGATTCTAAAAGGTCGCGACACCGATCTTGGTCGTGATCTGGCGATCAAAGTGTTGCTAGACAGCCACAAAGATCGCCCTGAAATGATCCAGCGCTTCATCGAAGAAGCACAGATCGGTGGCCAGTTACAGCATCCCGGTATCGCGCCGGTTTACGAACTCGGTCAGTTCGCCGACAAGCGACCGTTTTTCAGCATGAAGCTTGTCAAAGGCGAAACGCTCTCGGTGCTGTTGAGCGATCGAAAAGATATTGCCGAAGAGCGAGCGAAGTTTCTGGGCATCTTTGAACAGATCTGCCAGACGATGGCCTACGCGCACTCGCGCGGAGTGATTCACCGAGACTTGAAACCGGCCAACGTCATGGTCGGTGCGTTCGGCGAAGTTCAAGTGATGGACTGGGGACTCGCGAAAGTGATTCCCGTTGGCGGCGTGGCCGACGAGAAGAAAGCACACACCATCCAGAACGACAAAAGCATCATCCAAACGATGCGCAGCGCTGGCAACGAAACGCCCGCGGGCCTATTCGGTTCCGCAGGAAGCGGCGGGTCAGAAACCGCGATGGGCAGCGTCTTGGGCACACCCGCCTACATGCCTCCCGAGCAGGCGCTGGGCGAAATCGACCGACTCGATGAACGATCCGACGTGTTCGGACTCGGCGCTATCCTGTGCGAAGTCCTGACCGGCAAGCCGCCGTACGTCGCAAGCGACGGAACGCAAGTTTTCCGGCTCGCTTCAAGAGGCAAGCTCGACCATTGTTTCGAGCGTCTTGAAGAAAGCGGTGCGGGCGAAGAACTGATCGCAATCACCAAACACTGCTTGGAACTCGAACCCAAGGATCGCCCCCGCGACGCAGGAGTCCTCGCCGAACGAATCTCAACCTATCTGGCATCAGTAGAAACTCGACTACGCGAAGCGCAGCTTGAGCAAGCGTCACAGTCGGTGCGATTGATCGAAGAACGAAAGCGCCGACGGGTAACGGCTCTGCTGGGCGCCGTCGCCGCGGCGTTCCTAGCGGTCGCGGGCGTCGGCGCGGTGATCCTGCAACAAAACAAAGCCGCGATCGCGGACGCCAACCTACAAAACCAGATTGCAACCTTGCAGCGAGACCAAGAAGTCGCCAATCAAGCCGAAAAAGCCCGCCAAGTGGTGAGCAACGAACTCGCCATTGGACAGTCGCTGCTTGCCGAATGTAGCGGCAAAGAAGAGCCCAACGAATACATGCTTCGCCGACTACAGGAAGCAGCAAAACGCGCAAACGACTCACTAACGGATGAGATGCGTGAGACGGAACTACCAGCTCAAGTCACGAAACTCGTTGACTTGGCCGAACAGCTCAGCAGAACGTCGAAGCTAGTTACGGAACTTGAAGAAATCAGGATTCATGACATGGAACAAGCAATGCAGCAGACTTGGGGCACCATCTATTCGAGCCACGGACCACCACGCGAAATCAATTCCTCGCTGGGAAATTCAAGAATGATCGAAGAGGCATGGGCGGACTGGGGACTCAGCCTCCGTTCCTCACCAAGTGATGCCAGCAAACGCATCAACTTGCTTCCTGCGTGGGCGATCCCGTCGTTGATCGACTCTCTGTATTCATGGAGGCAGGCAATTCGATTGATGTCAGGCCGGTATGAAACCGCGCTCAACGCGACGTGGCACCTTATGGACTTGGTCGAGCCAAAATCACTCGGAGGAGCATTGCTCACGGAGCAAAACGATCACTCCATTTTGGCTGACGGTTTCAACCCGAATCGCGACACGTATGAACTCACGTTCACAACAGAATTGCAGTCGTTCAATGCGTTGCAAATCGAAGCACTGACACACCCATCACTACCGAGGAATGGTCCGGGAAGAGCGGTTGGTGGAACAGGTGTCATTTCGTCGCTCGAAATAGTGTGTAGCTCTGGTGAGCACGACACGAAGATTGCTCAAGCAAAAATCGCAGCGGCGGAAAGCGACTACGTTCATCGAGGAGTGGGGCTTAAAGAAGAATGGTGGAACTTAACCGGCGGCGAGGCGCGATCTCATCGCAAAATCCACTTCCTTGAAACGCCGCTCACAGTTGGCCGCAATGCAATCGTCACTATTCGCATCAAGGGACATACGGACGAAAATTGGGGCGACCAAAATCTCGGTTGTTTTCGGATTTCCGTTGCGAATATCGAAGCAGACATGGGCGAGTCTAGCTTGCAGTGGCTATCCAAAATTATTGAAAACGTCAACGTCCCAAAATGGACTCGAAGTGTCTGGTCAGCAATTGATCGCCAGAAAACTTCTGATTTGTTGACACTGACGGAACATGCTGATTCTGAACATGCAGCGGATATTGATGTGATTCGAGTGGTAAGCGAAATCCAGAAAAGCGGGGAAAAGAGTTACCTCAAGCATTTACGCGATAACCATACATGGAAGGATGTTGAGTCAAAAACAATCACCGCAAAATCAAATTTAATACGAGAAACCGATGGATCCTTTTTTGTCGACGGACCACCTGCCAACCAAGACACATATCAAATCGACCTACCGGTGGGAAACGAACGAGTCACCGGTGTCTACTTTGAGACACAACAAGATGAGCGATTACCGCAAGGCGGTCCGGGACTTGGAGATGTCGATCAGAATTGCCTCATACGGAAAATAAGATTTTACCGCATGAAAGCAGGCAAATTTGAAGAGAAGCCAATCACAGAGGTAGTGAGTGAGAACCGACGAGTTGCAGGCTACTCGCCCGAAAATGCGATAGACAACGAACGCGGAACGTATTGGGAGCCGAGTCACCCTCTCGGCGATGCCGAGTGCGCAACCGTCTTCAAGATTTCGGAGTCGGCGAGCACCGAGCTTGACTCAGACATTCGGATCCAAGTCGAATCTGGCGATCCTGCTGCAGCCTACAGGAAATTGCTAGGGAAGTTTCGCATTCGATTTACATCCGACGACCTCACTGCAACCGCGGACCCGAGAACGGTTGCTACTCGGCTATTACATCGTGTTTATGCTTCTCATCCAGATAGTTATCGCGTTCTCTTGGCAATGGCACAACTAAGTGCGACTGATGCATCCAAGGACAAGAGTCTTTCTCCGAGCTTTGCGGCAGCGGCAATCGCATTGCGACCCGCAAATGAAAGTAGCTTGAGTGTTTTTTCAACTGCAACACTCTCGAGGCAACCCGCACCGGACGATCCTTGGCTTCAATTGCTGCTACGGTTCACGGAATCGCGTCACGACCAAATGTCCCAGGAAGTATTGACCGACGTTTTCGAACAACAAATTGAACGTGCGAATAGCTTTCAGACTGCGGATCGTGTAACAGCACAACAGTCGTACCTCGCGGCATTAAAAATCGACCCGACGAATTTTTCAAGTGAAAACCATCGTTCACTCGGCGGCACCTACACCTCGACGAGAGAGTTTGCCAAGGCGGAAGTTCACCTCCGACAGTCTCTCGTTGAACGACCCGACTGGACGTGGACATGGGCCTATTTAGGTGAGTTGCGATTGAATCAGAATCGAACGCACGACGCGGTTGATTGCTTTCGCCGCTCCCTGTTGCTTGAACAAGACAACGCGATTGCCCACACCTACTTTTCAAGCCAACTAATGCTTTTACAGCAGTTTCCCGAAGCCATTCGTGCGATTAACGCATTTGAGGAGCACAATTCAGCGTCATATTTTACACATCTACAGAGAGGCTTGGCTTTTGCCGAGACGGGTGAATTAGATGCCAGTCTGCAAGACCTCAATAAATCGATTGAAATGTATCCCGATTACGCACCCACTTATCTCGAGTTGATGTGCGTTAGTTTCTTAAAAAATGGCAAAGACGATCTTGGAAGTGTTTTGGCTCGAACCAATTCCAGATCTACTAAGCTCAGTACCGAAGTAGCAAATGAATTTAGGCCATCGCTGTTTAAGCCTCATCGATATGTTTCGCCCACCGTTCATGACGTTCAACTTAAGCAGAAAATTTCAATAGCAAATGCGATTCGCGATCCTGACAACTGGTTCAATTGGTATATCAATGCCATAGCTAGCCTCGCCGCCGAAGATTGGGAATCTGTGCAGAACGCAGCGGTTGAAATGTCCGACATAGATGGCCGCGTGGGATCGATCGAATTGACATTAATGGGTGCTTATTGGCTCGGGAAATGTGACTACAGAACAGCGGCTATCTTTCTTTTGTCAGCTTCACGTCACGACATCAACAGTGTCGAACCTGATCGCGCTTACGATTTCATTTTATCTCGGCAGAAACTCGCTGGGATGCTCGCGTCTCATTCAGACGAACAAGCCTTTGCGTCGGCAATCGAATACCTGTGTTCAAGCCCGATGAGGTTGCCCGGAGACTGGTATTGGAACCGTATCTTCGCTGGATGGCTACTGCGAGCGGATGACACGATGGTCGAGCAAGCTCGCGATATCATATTTCCGCCGGTGACGGCAGGGAGCAGTAAGAAGAGCATTAAAGACGATTGGCTCATGGCATGGATCGACGCGAGATTGACGCGATCAAAAGAGGCAGTCTCGGTTTTGGAGAAGCAGATGGAAGCATCAGGCCGTGACTTCATCGACATGATGTTCTTGGCTAAGGCGTTTGCGGATGCGGGGCGTCCTGATGACGCGGCGCGGGCGGTGTTTGAATCGCGGCTGTTGTTTGATCTGGAATGGCATCCAGACCAACCCAACAAACACCTTCAACCCGAAATCAGATGGGCTTACGGGATGGCGCTGAAGCAGCTCGAACAACTCGAATCCATTCTGCCGAAGTTTGAGCCTGAACGACCGGAACTGAAGTATTTGCTGGCTGCGGCGGAGGAAGATAAGAAGCGAGCGGCGGCTGAATCACCGGCGCCGGTTCCCGCGAGAACCGATGTCGTGATGGACGTTCCGAAGGTCGAAACGAAGTCCAAACAACCGGCAGACGTATTGAAGGACGCATGTGAGAAAGATGATTGGGCACTCGCGTCCAAGACAGCCCTATCGATCCTGGAAACCGATCCGACGGATCGGTTCATTTCGCTCGGCGCTGTCTCCACACTGGCGCTCGCCGACGACGAAATCAACTACCGCAACCTTTGTGAACGGATGTTTGATCAGGCATACGACGCCGATCCCGTTAGCGTTTCGGAGATGCTTTTCAAGGCAAGTTTGCTGCTTCCCGATTTCGCCGACCTCGAACATCTTTCCAGCTTCGAGTTCATCGCAGCGCTGGACGAGGGGACAGCCGTCAAGTGGTTTCTTCCATGGGGATGGGCGACCTACGGGCTACTCGAGCATCGTCGCGGCAACGACTCAGCCGCTCTTGAATGCGTAAAGAAGTCTCAGTCACATGCGCCTTCCGATTACGCTCAGGCGATCAATCTTGCCGTTGAGGCGATGGCAACGAAACGGGCAGGACTTGCGACCGACCACGAAGCCGCACTGGTGGAATTGGAAGCTGTCTTTGTTCGACTCCGAGCGACGGGCAAGTTATCACACCACGACTACCTTTACGCCTTGGCACTGCGCCGTGAAGCGCTGGCAAACCGGGTTGAGTAGGTGATCACAAACCTGTCGTACTTGTTTTGATCACAAACACACTGTCGCCCGCAGTGATGAACAAGTGTCGCCGATCGGGACCCGCGAAGGTAACATTTGCCGTCCAACCCTTTTGCACCGCGATGGTTTCGACTTCCTTACCGTCTCGGTCGTAAACGGTGACGCCTTTGTTTCCCGTCAAATAGATCCGTCGCTCGATATCGATGGTCATTCCATCGCTCCCCGATTCGCAAAACAGCTCGCGATCGGAAAGCGAACCGTCGTCTTGGATCGAGTAGCGGTACGTCTTTTTGTCGCCGATATCGGCAATGAACAGCTTTCGGTTTTCGGAATCGCCGATGATCCCATTGGGTTGCACCAAGTCATCGGCAACCAACGTCAGTTTGCCATCGGTTGAAAAACGATAGACACCGCGAGGATTGTCATCGGGAATTTGTTGAGTCCAGTAAGGTCGCTTGTACAGTGGATCGGTGAAGTAGATCGCACCATTTTTATCAACCCAGCAATCGTTGGGGCCACCGAATCGTCGGCCATCGACTTGCCCTACCATGACGTTATGAGATTTGGTGCCCAAGTCGATCGACCATAGCTCATTGTTACCATCGGCGCACGCAATCAATCGATCCGGCGAAACAAAGTACAGACCGTTGCTGCGGCCGGCTGGTTTCATCCAATCCGTCAGTTTTTTACTCGCGAAGTCGTAAAAGACAATCCGATCGTTCGGCTGGTCAGTGAAGTACACGTTCCCATCGTCATCGACCGTCGGCCCCTCGGTGAAAGAGTATCCATTACCGACAAGTTCCAAACTTCCGACGGCTACACCGACGTCAAGCGCGCTCTGCGAGAATCCAACAGCGCATGCCAATCCGGCGACGAAAATCAGACAAAAACGCATGGGAGAGACTTAAGTGCGAGTGTGAAAATGTTTCGCCAAGCTTAGCACGTCAATGCGGATGCAACATCGTACCGACCAAACAGCCGTCGCATCCAGCTTCCACCAACATCCCTACGTCGGCGAACGAACGGACTCCGCCACCGGAATAGATGAGTTGACTCGAGCACTCACGCTTGATGCGTTGGCAGATCGGCGCGGTGACTGGCCCGGATCGTGTCCCCACCCGTCGAAGATCCAGTACGATGATCCCTCGCAATTTGGATTCAATGGCCGTTCGCAACCACTCGGCTTCGCTTGCGGTGTTGTTGACCAGAACGCCGTCGCAAAGATCGTAGCCCAGAAAAACATGTTCAGGGCGAATCAGATCGCACAGCTCGCCGATCGCGGAAACCGATCGCGCCGATTCCGTCGCTGCGATGAATTTGACGGCATGGGTTTGGTCGCAAATCGATTCAATCGAATGCCGTTGTTGGTCGTCGCTGCCGCGCCAACCCACATCGAATAGCACTTCATCGCCGGCAAAATGGTTGGCGATCTCGATCAGGCTGTAGCATGAGACGCTGCAACCCAGAATCGAATCCAGATCCGCGACATAGAGTCTCGACAGTCCTAATTGACGATAGTGATCGGCGAGCTTCCGTGGTGAACCGTCACACCACGCGATCGGTTTGTACTGGTCCCGATGTCCGGCAACAGCGTGAACGGCCACGCCATTTTTCAGATCAATGACTCCGACGATCTTGTCGATCAAGTCGCGTCTTTTACTGCTGGGAGCGAAAAGAGAGTTTCGACTTTCACGATCGCAAAGTCATCCGGAAATGTGTGAATCGCTTGGATCAACATGGATCGACGTCGCGTCTCGACACTAACGTAACTTAGCGCACCCAACGCCATTCTTCCGCTGGCGTCGAAGTTGTGCAACAGTCCTTCGGTAGGGCCGTTACCGAGTTGCTGTTGAACCATCCAAAACATATCCGGATCCACCGGTTCCAGTTGAAAATGCGTACGGTAGCTGATGCCATCGCGGCAATTTGCGCGCTCAGTGCGACTACCTTTGAGCGGTTTGGAAAGCAGACATCTTCGTTTTGGAAGCGGCTGGAGCGCGCTGGTCGCAACTTCGCAGAGCGTCATTCCGCCGGCGTTCCAAGTCACGACGTGGCCGCAATTGGTGATGTCGATCACGGCGCTGTAGTTATCTCGATCGACTCGTCGACTCTTGTGAATCGTGTAAAGTTCAGGGTGCAGCGAACGGCTGAAGACATGAAACGCCAATTCAGCAACTTTGGGACGAACCGACAACACGGCAGATATCCGTAACGTGAAAACTGGGGCGGGACATCGTCATTATAGGCACCGTATCCGAACTGGCTAAAGAGCGTTTAAGCTGATAGCGAAAGAATATCTTTTTTGGTTCTTTCAGCATGAATCTCCATTGACAACACCGACGGGAATCCGCTCATGGTCGTCGTGATCGATAACTACGATTCGTTCACTTACAATTTGGTTCAGCGGCTCGGCGAAATCGATCCCACGATTGACATCCGCGTTTTTCGCAACGACGAATTGACGATCGACCAACTCGACGAGTTAGCGCCGTCGCGAATCCTGGTGTCGCCAGGTCCATGCACACCGAGCGAAGCCGGGATCAGCGTCGAATGCATCAAACATTTCGCGGGTCGAGTTCCGACGTTGGGCGTTTGCTTGGGGCACCAGTCGATCGGTCAAGCGCTCGGTGGAAAGATCGTTCGCGCGCCGCAGTTGATGCACGGCAAGACCGATGCCATTTCGCACGATGGCAAGGGGTTGTTCGCCGGGCTGGAGAATCCCTTCATCGCGACGAGGTACCATTCGTTGGTAATCGAGCCGTCCACCTTGCCGAGTGAATTGGTGATGTCGGCTTGGACCGATACGGGCGGAGTTCGACAGATCATGGGCGTTCGCCATCGAGAATACAAACTGGAAGGATGGCAGTTCCATCCCGAAAGCTTTCTGACCCTTCCGGGCGTCGCGATGTTGCGAAGTTTTCTGGCCTGGTGATCCGTTTGCAAAAATCTTCCTGGTTTCGCTTATCTTTGTGAATGGATTTGCCGAGCGATTCACCTTGACCGACGCGACGACGGCGTTGTACTTCCCACTCTGGACGAGCATGGTTGCCGTTCGAGATCCTGGAGTTGCCCCGTCGGCCGATGATGAAGCGAGCAAGTCGTAACCGAAATCGTCGATTCCACAAACGAACTCCGGGTCGTTGGTCGGGGTCGGTCGCCTTACGTTTGATCGTATCCGCGATCGGCACAATCGTGTTTCACGGGTCAGCTAGCGGGCAAGTCTCCGGCGGTTCATCGCTGCAAAACCCTCAAACGAATTTAGTCCCCGTTGGTCCGCCACCGGCGACCTATCCGCAAAGCTCTTACGGAAGCTTTGATCCCTACGCCACGACGCCTTACGGCGGCGCGGGCATTGGACCGCCCGTGGGCGTTTCGGCTCCGACGACGCCCTACCCGAATTCAAACTTTCCTAGCGCGGGACTTTCGGGTTCGAGTCCGTTTGGTGGACTGTTCTCTCAGCCTGCTTCGTCACCGATGCCATCCAACTTCGGTGCTCCGGTGCAATCACCTGTTTACGGCGCACCGGCGTTTCAGTACGACAATCCAAATGTCTACGGAGCACCACCGACCTACGGAGGCGCCCCCGGATACGGCACCCCGCCGCCGATGTTCCCTGACACGATCTATCCATCCGGTTCACCATCCACGCTATTTCCCGAAGGCTTGATCGGCGGAACGGTGTTTCCCGGAATGAGCGGCGGGGAAGGATATAGTGCGTACCAGTTATTTCGCGGGCCGCGTTTTCGTTACGGATACGTCGGATTTGGCGATGAACCCGATGATCTGAACATGAACGATATCGATGTGTCGGTCGTGTTCGCGTTCCAGAATTTTCTGTATTCGAATCAACCGCTGTTTGTTGTGCCTTCGTTCTCACTCCATTTGTGGGACGGACCCAAGAGTTCGGCAAAAGGTGCCGATCTTCCCGGCAGCGCGTACAGTGCCTTTTTAGACGTCGGTTGGAATTCGGATCCCAATCAAATGTTTAGCACTGAATTGGGGGTTCGCGTCGGCGCGTTCACGGATTTCGATACATTCGACAGCGAGAGCATTCGAGTGCTTGGGAAAGCGTTGGTCAGCTTTCGCTTAACGCCAACTTCGACGCTGAAAGGTGGCGTCTACTACCTGGACCGAAACGATTTGAAATTGGTGCCCGCCGGTGGTGTTCTTTGTCAGCCGAATCCACTCACACGCATCGATCTCTTTTTTCCGCAGCCAAAGTATGCCCGTTACGCGCGTACGATCGGAACGCAGGACGTGTGGTGGTATTTCAGCGGCGACTACGGCGGCGGTGCTTGGACGATCACGCGAGCCAACGGGCAAGAAGACAGCATCGATATCAACGACATTCGCGCGATCATGGGATTGGAATGGGGCCGATCCGATGAGATCCGTGCCGGACGTCGGCTCGGTTTCGCGGAGATCGGCTACGTCTTCAATCGAGAAGTGAACTACCAACGAAGCCCGGCTAATGATCTCGATCTCGACGACGGCATCATGTTCCGGGTCGGTATCGGGTATTGAAGTCGGCCAAAGTTGACAACATCGGTATGGTGTTGCCCGGTCGAAATTGGCTAATCAAATTATTGTCGAGTGCCTTGTCTCTTCTCTCACTCCACATGGACGGCTATGTTGATTCGCTCACTATTGCGATGGTTCGCCTCGCCCAAAACGCCACAGCCATTAACGACCGAAACGGAATCGTCGGTGGTGCTCTATGCCCATTTTCCTGGCGGCAGGTTGGCCCCGCGACGGCAACGGAAAAATTCTGACTCCAAACTGATTCAATCGATCGCGCCGCAACGTTCGATACCGAAAGCGAATCGAATGGCAGTTGGCGTCGGCCATCGTCAACGACTGCTCAACATGCGCCTGGAGCACATTCGCATCTGTAGCGCCCGGCGTTGCCAACGATTGCGGGAATTGGGCGTGATCACGGCCGGCGATTTGGCGTACGCCGACTGTCACAAGTTAGCCTCGCAGTTCAATGCTTCGCGAAAAGCACTCAAGGTGATCCAGCACTACAAGCGGGCGATCCGATTCGCGGCGTCGGTCCCGGGTATGATGCCGCGCGACGCGATGATGTTGGTCAGCATTCACCGGCGCAGCGTTCGTGGATTGGCGAGTGAATCGGCGTCGATCCTGTATCGCGATCTGCAACGGTTTTCCGAAAGCAGCCAGGGTCAAGCACAAATACGCGGTCGACGCCTTCCCAGCACGCGCCGCCTGCGAAAATGGATCGAGCTATGCGGATCGTTGACGCCCGATCTGACCATGCGAACTCGCGCGGCTTAGCAACGACCAGCGAACCGATCAGACTTCACGAGACAGCTATCCTTCGAAAGTCAATGGCGAGACCACGTCTTCGCGATTGAGTTTCGCCCAATCGAACTCGTCCGCCGCTTGTTCGAGTGCACGATGATCGAACCCAGCGCTCGTCGCGGCCCATGCGACTATTGACTCCGGTGCAACGCCTTGTGATCGAAATTGACTCAGCCGCGAGTCGCCGTGCCGCTTGGCAAGTCGGCGACCGTCGGTGCCGCGCACCAGCGGCACATGAGCGAAGACTGGTGGCGTGAACCCGAGCGCAGCGTAGATCTCAAGCTGCCGAAAGGTGCTGGCAACCAAGTCGTCACCGCGAACAACTTCGGTGATACCCATCATCCCGTCATCGACGACGACCGCCAACTGATACGACGGCTCGCCACTCTTTTGCGTGACCGGAAAGTCACCCAAGGCGATCGAGGGAACACATGCTTGACGTCCTTTGACTCGATCTTCGAAAGCCAGTTCCCGATCGCCGGCTCTGAATCGCCAACAATGGAGTTGGTCTAGCGGCAGGGGATCGCCGAGTCGCCACGACGAGCAGGTTCCTGGATAGATCGCCGGTTCGTTACCAAAGTGCGGCGCCGAACCCGCTTCTTCGATGTCCTTTCGTGTACAGACGCAGGGATAAACGCAATCCGACGCGATCAGTCGTTGCAGAGCATCGTGATAGTGATTCGAACGTTCGGTTTGGATGTACGGAGCATTGGGGCCACCGACGTCGGGACCTTCGTCCCAGGTAACCCCAAGCCAACGTAAATCGTCAATCGCCTGCTGCGTTGCCCACGGCTTGACTCGCGGTGAATCGACATCTTCGATTCTTAAAATCATCCGTGCGCAGGACTTTCGCGCCGACCAATGGGCCAACAAGTAGGTTCTGGCATTGCCCAAATGTTGAGCGCCGGTGGGCGACGGAGCCAGCCGGGCGGTCGCCAATGGAAGCAGCCGAGAAGAATTCATCGACTGTCCCTTTTTGGAATCGAGTTGGTCAGGCGGCGCGGCGAGTGTTCTCGCTCGAAGCGACCGAATGGGGGCCGATGTGTTGACCCAAGGTTTCAATTTCTAGTTTCAAGAGCTGTTTGGCAATACGTGACGCGGTGGGTCGTTCGCTCGGATTATCCGACACCATCTTTTCGACCAAGTCGGCAATCGGCTCGAGCACCAAACGATGTGTCGGATAGGTGTGAGTGAGCCATTTCCAAAGAATTCGGCCCAACGAAAAAATGTCAGCCGACGGCAATGCCGCATGATTGCTCGCCAAGTTTTCCGGCGCCGTGTATTCGGGCGTGCCTCGAAAATGGTTGCCCGCGACGGTGTGAACACGGCACGCGAAGCTCAAGTCGATCAGAGTGACGTGGCCTCGAGCCCCGACAATCGCGTTTTCCGGTTTCACGTCGCCATGGACCCAACCGGCGGCGTGCAATGCGTCGAGCGCCTGGGCCACTTGCCGGACCAGCCACAACGCGACGGGCAACGGTTTCAGTTCAGATGCATCCAAGTGTGCTTGCATCGTGACACCATCGAGTCGTGGCATCACCAGGTACGGTGACCCGCCGGAACTCGACGCATCGAGCACGGCGATTGAATTTGGATGCACAATGGTCGAGGCCGCGGCGACAAATTGCGAAATCTGTCGACGACTCTCGACATCGTCTTGGACTGCCCGTTTGATGACGTAATCCCAGCGAGGACTTCTCACCGCGTCGGCGGGTTGCGCGAGCGCCAGCTCGGCTGTCGGGCTGCGATGGAGCGATTTGCCGACCCGCCAAATTCCAAGAATTGCAGGTGTCGCAGCGTCGTTCGATCGTGAACGTTCGGCGGAAGTGTTTGTCACGGGAGCAATCCTTCGCTCGTGGGTCGGGGCGTCCAGCGTATCGGAGTATCGACGCGAACACCGACGCGAAACAAACTGGAGGAAAATCAGCCAACAATGCTTCCTAAGACCCCCAGTCCGAATCGTCGTCAGCGAAGGCTGTCGACCACGATTACTTCCGATAAGATTGACAGAATGAATCAATATTTCGCCGCGCTCGACCCCGAATCAATCCTGACACATGCCACGGGGCCGAGCGGTTCGCTGCCGTTATCGGATGAAATTCTGCGGAATTGGACCAGTGGAGATATCTTCGGCCTGACCCAAAGTGTCGGCATGGGTTTCGATCCGCGGCGAGTTTTGGGCGATCAGTTTCTGATTCTCAGCACTCAAGGCGGTGTCCGGGCACCCGACGGCACTCCGATCGCCTTGGGTTACCACACCGGTCACTGGGAAGTAGGGTTGTTGGTCCAAGCGGCGGCTGAACAGATTTGTCGTCACGATGGTGTTCCCTTCGCCGCGTTTGTCAGCGATCCCTGCGACGGTCGAACACAGGGTACCAAGGGCATGTTCGATTCGCTGCCCTATCGAAACGACGCGGCGATCGTGATGCGAAGATTGATCCGATCGCTGCCGCAGCGAAAAGGAGTGATCGGAATCGCGACCTGCGACAAGGGACTGCCCGCGATGATGATGGCGCTGGCAGGCACCGGACATCTCGCAAACGTGTTGGTGCCAGGCGGAGTCACGCTGCCGCCGACGCACGGCGAAGACGCTGGCAAAGTACAAACGATCGGCGCGCGCTACACGCGCGGCGAAATGAGCTTGGAAGAAGCATCGCTGGAGGGCTGTCGCGCTTGCGGAACGCCCGGTGGCGGATGTCAGTTCTTAGGTACGGCCGCGACGAGCCAAGTCATCGCGGAAGCACTCGGCATGACCGTTCCTCACGCGGCGCTGGCCCCCAGCGGACAACCGATTTGGACTCAGCTCGCGCGAGATTCTGCCGACGCATCGCACGGCATGGTCGCGCGCGGCGAAGTCATGCGAGACATCTTGACGGACGATGCGATCTTCAACGCGATGCTGATGCACGCTGCGGTCGGCGGCAGTACCAACTTGCTCCTGCACATTCCCGCGATCGCGCACGCGGCAGGACTCAAACGGCCCGATGCCGCCGCGTTTCGTGAGATCAATCGATTAGTACCAAGGTTCGTCGACTGTCTGCCGAACGGCCCTGTCGGTCATCCGACCGTGCAATTGTTTTTGGCGGGCGGAGTTCCCGAAGTTGCGTTGCACCTTCGCCGCTTGGGACTGCTCAAGACGACGGCGAGAACCGTCACCGGCATGACGTGGGACGAGATTTTGGATCGTTGGGAAGCGAGTGAACGACGTGAAGTCTGTCGTGATCGACTGCGCGAGGCCGACGGCATTGATCCCGACGATGTGATCATGTCTCCGTCGGTCGCAAAGCAACGCGGACTGACCAGCACCGTTTGCTTTCCCACCGGCAACCTGTGTCCCGAAGGTTCGGTCATCAAGGCAACTTCGATTGACCCGACCGTCGTGGATGACGACGGCGTGTATCGCAATCGCGGCCGAGCGAGAGTGTTCGTGTCCGAACGTGCCGCGATTGCCGCGATCAAGGGGCAAAGCGAACCCGCGATCAAAGCCGGAGACGTGATCGTGTTGATCGGCCGCGGCCCGCTCGGATGTGGAATGGAGGAGACGTACCAAATCACGTCGGCGCTGAAGTACTTGTCGTTCGGAAAGCAAGTCGCGCTGGTAACCGACGCGCGTTTTTCCGGCGTCAGCACCGGTGCCTGTATCGGCCACGTCGGCCCTGAAGCATTGGCGGGCGGACCGATTGCGAAAGTTCGCGACGGTGACCTGATCGACATCGTGATCGATCGGATAGAACTAACCGGCCACGTCAACATCGTCAGCGAAGATCCAGCGATTGCACCGGAGCAATTGCTGGCCCAGCGTAGCCCGCATCCCGATTTGCAAGTAGAACCCGACATGCCCGAAGACACCCGATTGTGGGCGGCGCTACAACAAGCCGGCGGCGGGACGTGGGGAGGCTGCGTCTACGATGTCGACGCGATCGTCCGAAAACTCATTGCGAACAATTGAGTGTGGTTGGCTGACCTTGCGACATCGTTGTCGCATTGAGTTCGGCGACCGCTCAAACTGTATCAGTCGGACGGAAGCGAATCTCAAACTGCAGCGGAAAACCACATGATGCCGAATCCTCAGTCGTCTTACTTTGCATGCCGAATGATGTTGCTTTTCATGGCGCACTTTGTCTCGCTAGCCAGCGTGTCGGCACAAGATTCGGTCGAGTTTCTCAGCGGCGCGACGATGACGGGAAATATTCTTCAGATTCGTAAGGAAGCGAAAGAGTTTGACATTGAAACTCGTGTCGGCGAACGTGTCGTTAGACGCACCTATCCCTACAACAAGGTGCATGCGGTTGTCTTCGGAGGGAAGCGGTTTGAGTTGACGCCTAAACAATCGAACGATCATTCGGCTGATCCAGTGGGCGGAAGTCCGAAAAATAGCGGCGACACCGGCGGTACTCGAACAAAATCCGGACTCGTTCAACTGATCGAAGAAGCTGCGGAAACGCAACCGGAATGGTATGAGTCGACGACGTTGGACTATCCCCAAACGCTCGATCTTTCCTGGCCGTTGAAGGCTGAAGGGCCGTGGAATGGCAACAAGAACGTCGGCCAATATCTTTGGGATACGGTCAGTCCCAACCGCAGACGATGGTACTCCGGTATCAAGTTAGTTCACCACTGTGTGGAGCTACACCAGAACGATCCCGAATTGCTCAATCGCGACATGCAAAAGCTCGGCAATCTGTACTTCACGTTATTGCAAGACTATCCGCGAGCGGCATTCTGGTTTCGCAAGGCAAATGTATCGGCCGATACGAACGATGGCGTGCATTTGGCCGAGTGCTATTGGCGAATGGGAAATACCGCGATGGCGTTGGAATTGATGCGGGGAAACAAGTTAGCGATAAATTCCGTCAAGCTGTTGGGCGACATGGGCAGGTTCGATCAGGCTGTTCGCATTGCCAATCGTTATCTTGGTAGTGGGTTAAACAACCAAGTTCTTATTTCTTTGGGTGATGCCGCTCGCAGTTCTGGAAAACTGGATCGGGCCATTGAGTACTACCAACAAGTTCTCAAGAACGACGACTTTCGTAACGCCGAGTACAAGTCGCGTCTGCAAACTCGCGCGAAACAGAGCATCGAAGCGATTGAACTGTTCGACCAAGCGGACGCCAGCAAGGTTACTGATGGTACCTTCCGCAAGTCCAGCGTCGGTTACAACGGATCGATCATTGTCGCAGTCAGGGTCGCTTGTGGACGTATCGAATCGGTCGTGGTCGAAGACCATCGGGAGAAGCAATTCTACGCCGCACTTACCGATGTACCTAGACAAATCATCGATTCCCAAAGTGTTGGCGATATCGATGGCACAAGCGGGGCCACGATCACCGCCGAGGCAATCGTTCATGCGACCGCCCTCGCATTGGCTGATGGCGCGAAAGCGATTGTCCGGGACCCTCAATGATCAACGTCATCAATCATGCAAATTCTTTGACGACTTCCTGTAGCCATGGCACTTGGGTGTATTGGAAATGGTAAGACTATGAATGTCTGGGTCGCGAACATTTTTGCAGCAAACTCGCTGGCTTGTGCCATTGCGATGACTTCGCTTGGTGCCCTGTTCTTGTTCCTTGCGACTCGATTGGATCGTGGTAGGTCGCATGCGTGGATGCGGCTGGATTGGTTCACGCCAGCGCTGAGAAAGTGGAAGCCGGGGGCCGTCCCGTCTCACTCATTCATTGGTCGTTCAATTCGCAAAGTCACGCCCGACTTTTTCCAGTCGAACCGGATCACCAAACGTCGTGGAATGGTGCGGCGCGTGCTTCGTTGGATGGGCATCTCTTGGTTGGCCTCACCGGTACGACGCTTGGTTCAAGCCGCTTGTTTGGTCGCGTTTCTATACCTGTTTTTGTTTGTATGCTGGCCTTATCACGCCCGCCCGAACAGTGATGCTCGCAGCAGCCATGGATGGTCGTTTGCGGAAATGGATCAAGCCACCGGTCGTTTTTCATTGAGCCGCGACGAGCCTGCAGACTATAACGCTGCCCAAGGTACAAAACTGTTTCTTTTTGATCAGAGTCAACCTGATTTGGTGAGGGGATCGCTCGGTCAAGTTGAGGTCCTTGGCTTGGATTCACGTCGCTGTGATTTAGCGCCCGCTGGCGACCTGTCCGTAGAACTGCTCGACGCCTTTTACATCGGTAGCGGACCGATCGCGATTTACGATCGTGATCCGACAGCTTGGCCGACCCACTATGCTGATTCACTATCCGCAAAGGAATTTGTTTCAGCGGAAGTTTTTCTGCTGATCGATCCATTGGTCAGCCTTTCTACGGCGGTTGCATCGCGAAGCTGGGTTTGGTCGCTGTCTTCCGCCTTTGCGATATTGGTCATTTGCATGCTGATCCCGCGAGGTTTTTGCGGCTACCTATGTCCGTTGGGAACAACGATTGATCTATTCGACTGGGCGATCGCCGGTCGAACAAAACGGTTTCGCGTGCCCGATCAAGGATGGTGGGTTCACACGAAGTACTACTTATTGGCTGGTACGATGGGGTGCGCCGTCATGGGAGTGTTGGTATCCGGATTCGTAGCGGCAATTCCCGTGCTGACTCGTGCAATGCTGTTAGTCGTCGATCCCGTTCAAAACGGTTCGATGCGAGGTTGGCATTTGGTTCCCTCGATGAACGGAGGTCAGTGGCTTTCAATCGGGTTGTTCTTGAGCATTTTGTGTTTGGGCTTTTTGAGGCCCCGGTTTTGGTGCAAGTACGTTTGCCCGAGCGGTGCGGTTTTCTCGTTGGGGAATTTATTTCGTGTAACCGAACGAAAGGTTGAATCGTCATGCATTCACTGCAACAAATGCGTTGAGATCTGCCCATTTGATGCGATCAAGCCTGATTTCACGACTCGCACGTCCGACTGCACGATGTGTCAGTCATGCGGTGGCGTTTGCCCGACTCACGCCATCAAGTTTGTCGAACGTTGGAATGTTGTCGAGCTCAAGGTGTTGAATGATCCGCCAAGCGGTGATACTCCGATCGGACGCCGGGGATTCATGTCACTTGCTGGTGGAAGTGCCGCTGCCGTGGCTGGCGGTGTCGCTGTGACCACCCTGACAAAAACATTTGGTGCGAATCTGAACGATCCGAACGCCTTTCGACCCGTTCGACCACCGGGCAGCGTTCCGGAAAAAAATTTCTTAGAAATGTGCATTCGTTGTGGCGAATGCTTCAAGGTGTGCCCCAATAATGTTTTGCAACCCGAGGGTTTTCAACAAGGCATCGAGGGACTCTGGACACCGATGGTGAATGCCGATTGGGCTGGATGCGAATCCAGTTGCAACGCGTGCGGACAGGTCTGTCCGACGGGCGCTATCCGAGCGTTGCCGCTGATCGAAAAGAAGGCCGCCCGAATGGGATTAGCGATCGTCGATGAACTGACTTGCCTACCAATGGCGAATCAAGAAGCTTGTGATCTGTGTGTCCAGGAATGCAATGCGGCCGGATATCACGCGATCGAATTCATGCGTGTTCATTCTCAAATGGATGATCAGGGTCGGCCAATGGAGGATAGCGGCTTTCTCGCACCCAAAGTGCTAGTCGAAAGCTGCGTCGGATGTGGTCTTTGTCAGACGCGATGTTTCGCCATCAATGTAAAAGAACGAGGCGTGCTTCAGCGATCTGCAATCGTGATTGAAGCAGGAACCGGAAAAGAAGATCGCCTCATGACAGGTTCGTATGTCGAAGCTCAACTGCAACGATCGGGAACACTTCGCGAGTCAGAAGTGATTGAACGCGCACCTCAATACTTTGTTCCCAAAACGTCTCCATCTTCAACACCCTCAGAAAACGTCGAATCGTCTGAGAGCCCCTTTTAACCGAGCACTGTACCTACTGACTGACGGGCCCAATCACCATTGATCGCCCGAATTGGTGACTCGCAAATCATTGAAACATTGAGGACGTGATGATCTACCAATCGGCTGCTGTTCAGATTAACCGTGAAGTACGGCGACTTCAGGCCCGCGAAGGTCCAGTGATAGCATCGTTTCTTCGGCTTAACCGGGACCCCGTCGATCCAGCGAAAGAAGCCGTTCCGGTTCGCTGCACCGACGGACCAAGCTGGGTCAGGCATCCAACCCGAAAGCCATTTGTAAGGGCCGGGAAGTATCCGATCACCCTTGGCACCCTTGCGGACGACGTTTTGTGCCAGGATAATCTGCGAATTAACGACTCAATCTCGTACTCCTCGTTTTACGACAGGTATTCACCATGCCTCTGGTTCCCCTTCGCGTCGTTCTCGATCATGCCGCCGAAAACGACTACGGCGTTGCCGCGTTCAACGTCAACAATATGGAACAGATCCAGTCGATCATGGAAGCGGCTGAAGAAACCGACTCGCCCGTCATCATCCAAGCTTCGCGTGGAGCTCGGTCTTACTCGCAAGACGCCTATCTGCGCCACCTGATGATCGCGGCGACTGAACTGTATCCGCACATTCCGATCGTCATGCACCAGGACCACGGCAACAGCCCGGCGACCTGCCAATCGGCGATCGACAACGGATTCACCAGCGTGATGATGGACGGTTCGTTGAAGGAAGATGGTAAGACGCCGGCCGACTATGACTACAACGTTCGCGTCACTTTGGAAGTCGTCAAGGCTGCTCACGCGCAAGGCGTCAGCGTCGAAGGCGAACTCGGTTGCCTCGGTTCACTCGAATCGGGTGAAGGCGAACAAGAAGACGGTCACGGCGCGGTCGGCGAATTGACGCACGATCAACTACTGACGGACCCCGACGAAGCGATGCGATTCGTCGAAGAAACCGGTGTCGATGCGTTGGCCGTCGCGATCGGCACCAGCCACGGTGCCTACAAGTTCTCCAAGAAGCCGACCGGTGCTGTTTTGGCGATGGACCGAATCGAGGCGATCCATGCAAAGCTTCCCAACACGCACTTGGTG
>JBGSLZ010000094.1:0-3687 GCA_041740415.1 Rubripirellula sp. | reverse complement strand
CGCCCGACTGTTCGCAACGCCGGCGTCAACAGCGCTCGTGTGTCACCGGTAATTTTGTCACTACCGAATTTTTCGTGCAGCGTATGCGCCCCTTGATCGACCATCACGATGGCCGCATCGACCAAAACGCCGATCGAGATGGCGATTCCGGAGAGCGACATGATGTTGGACGAGATGCCCATTTGACGCATCAAAATGAACGAGATCAGAACCGACATCGGCAGCATGATGCAAATGATTAGCGCACTACGCAAATGCCACATCACCAAAAAGATAACGGCGCTGGCGACCAAGCATTCTTCGATGAGCGCACTGCTGACCGTTTCGACGGCGTTGTGAATCAACTCGGTGCGGTCGTAGAACGGCACGATGCGAACGCCGTCAGGAAGTCCTGATTGCAACTGTTCGATCTTCGCTTTGATACGCTCGGTGACGACAAGGGGATTTTCACCGAACCGCATCAGCACGACGCCGCCGACTGCTTCGCTGCCGTTCTTTTCCAGCACGTTGCGTCGTTGGCTGGAACCGAACTGAACGGTGGCTACTTCGCGGACATGGATTGGAGTGCCGTCGATCGACTTGATGACCGTCTGTTCGACGTCCGCCAACGATTCAATCCAGCCCGTGCTGCGGACCAGATATTCCGAGTTGCCTTTCTGGACGACACGACCGCCGACCGAGGAATTGGAACGGGCGATCGCAGAGTAGAGTTCTCCCAGGGTGACGCCGTAGGAACGGAGTTTGTTCGGATCAACATCGACTTGATATTCGATCGGGAATCCACCGACCGAGGCGACTTCGGCAACGCCGGGAACACTGTAAAGCTGGTAACGCACATACCAATCTTGGATCGCTCGCAATCGCCCGATGTCATAACCGTCGCCCTCAACGGTGTACCAGTAGATTTGACCGAGCGCGGTGGTGTCGGGAGCCAAGTAAGGCTCGACGTCACCGGGCAAGAATGTCGCGGCAACCGACAGCTTCTCGAGGACTCGTTGCCTAGCGAAATAAAAGTCGACACCTTCTTCAAAGATGATATTCAACATCGAGAAGCCGAATTCGCTGGTCGCACGAATCGCCTTCACCCCCGCAAGTCCTTGCAGGTTGACGGACAGCGGATAAGTAACTTGGTCCTCAATCTCTTTCGGGCTGCGACCAGGCCAATCCGCGAATACGATGACTTGGTTCTCGGACAAGTCGGGGATCGCGTCGACAGGCGTATTGATTGTCGCGTGCAGTCCCCAAACGGCGACGCCGATCGAGATGAAGATTACGATCAGCGGGTTTCGGATGGAGTATTCGACGATGCGTTCAATCATGCCGCACCTGTGAGCGAACGGGCGCTAGCCCTCGGTTCTTCGCCGTCTGGGCGATCGAATGGGCGCTAGCCCTCTGTTCTTCTGGCCGTTTATAAACACCGTATGAAACACCGGCGGCTAGCGCCGTGCCGCTCACTGGTCGTCTCCCATGCGATCTTGGGCTTCGGTGACATACAACACTATTTTCTCAAGGTCATCTTCATTATCAACATTTGAGCAGTCACCCCCGCGTGTCCAAACCTTCTCTCGATTTAACGCTTCCGGCGGCTGTCTCAAGACCCGTGTCGAATTCGCTTTAAATTGGTCGCGCACTTTAGTAGGTTCAGCGTCAGCAGTGACAACAATGTGAACATGATTCGATCTCACAGCGATTGCATGAATATGCCAGTTGCGTATTTTGACGTGTTCGAAACAGATCAACTCGATCTTATTTCGCTGAACTGGTGTTAATAACACTGGGTTCTCGTTCATTTTTCGGCGACACCAATCTTCCAGGAGCGGTTGTGGTTCTCGTTCGCCTCGACCCGTTTGCCTCCAGCCGCGACCGTCTCCAGGCAACCAAGTACCGTAAGTGGTCCATGTGATGAAATAGATATGGCTGTCGTTCATGATAGTGAGCGAAGAGGCGCTAGCCTTCGGTTCTTCGAGACGTGTTGTGACTTACCGGCGGCTAGCGCCGTGCCGCTCTCTTTTGTAACACCGGCGGCTAGCGCCGTGCCGCTCACTGGTTCTTCTCTCGCCAGCGACGGACTTGTTCGAGCATCTTGTCGGCGTTCTTTTTCACTCCGTTGATACAGGCTTTGCAGCAAACGAAGACCGCATCGTCGCCCACTGTGACCTTAAGCGGCTTACCCATCGAGCCGAGCGGCTCCATCGTGATCGGACAGAGCACTTGCAGCTTTGCGAGCTTTTGGTCTTCGGGTGAAAGCTTTGCAATCTCCGCCAGTTCGTCTTGCGATAAGCGCGAGGTCGAAGCATCGATCGAGGACGCCTCGGCCTCATTGGTGTTCATGGGTGCTGAGTTGGGTGCGGCGGAAGAGGAACCGGTGGCTAGCGCCATGCCGCTCACAGACTGTGGCCCACCACTTGCGCCGAAATAGCTTGCCGATGCGGCGGGATTCAGTCGCGTTTCGGCATCGATTAAGAACGCCCCCGCAGCGGCCACTTGGTCGCCGGGCAACAAGCCAGATATGACCGCGTAGTAACCATTCGATTTCGGACCCAGCTCGACCAAGACGCCCTCATAGACACCTTCTTCTCGTTCGACGTAAACGATCTTCTGGTCGCCGGTATCGATCACCGCTGTTTCAGGAACCGACAGAACTGCGGTGTCTGAAACTGTACGAATGCGTGACACATACTTATTAGGTTCCTTGGCAATCGCGCTTTCGCAGCCGGCGCAACATAGATACACCGTTTGACCGTCGGCTTGGACTGCGACGGGATCGCCCATGCTGCCGAGCTTCGCACCCGTCACGGGACAGACGGCTTGCTTCGCGATCGCGGCTTCGGCATTCTTGGGGACCGTTTTTGTGGAAACCAATATTGCTTCAAACGGTTTTGTCTGTTGCACGGGAGTCGATAACGTCACGTTGGCATACATGCCCGCACGCAACAACCGTTCGCTGTTGTCGACATCAAAACGAACGCGGTTGGTGCGAGTGACCGGATCAAGCTCGGGATAAATCAGGCTGACAGTGCCCGTGAACTTTTGGTTTGGATAGGCTTCGACAGTCGCCTCGATTTCTTGCCCCGTTTGAATCATGCTCAGGTCGCGCTCATACACGTCGGCTTCGATCCAAACTGCGGCAAGGTCGGCGACTTCAAAAAGCATCTGACCCGGCGTAACCGTCGAGCCCTGCTGGACCATCTTCTGGATGATGAAGCCGGTCGCAGGCGAGCGGACGATGACGCGGTATTTGCCGTCGCCAGTTCGTAGCATCGAGTCGATTTCTTGATCGTCGATGCCGAGCAGTCGCACTTTCTCACGCGCGATTCGTTCCAGTGAGCGATTGGGCGCTAGCCCTCGGTTCCTCGCCTCTGGTGATGACGCACCGGCGGCTAGCGCCGTGCCGCTCACAGAAGTGCCGCTCACGATTCGTAGCTCTTCGATTGCTGTGTAAAGTTCTGGGCTGTAGATCTCCGCCAATGCATCGCCTTCCTTCACTACCTGGAATGTTTTGTCGACGAGTAATTTTTCGATGTAGCCACCGATGCGGCTGACAATCTGCGATTGATGGCTTTCGTCATAAGCGACCACGCCAACCGTGCGGATCGACATTTCCATCGGCCTGAGTCCAATTTCGCTGGTCCGGATTCCGGCCATGCGGACGCGATTGGGTGATAGGCTGACGCGCCCCACCACGCC
>JBGSLZ010000093.1:0-2642 GCA_041740415.1 Rubripirellula sp. | reverse complement strand
CCTCGCGGCGCCGACTTCGATTCAATGGCTTGAGCCGTCGTGGCAACATGACGATTTAAAACTCGTGCTCAACCGCCGGATGCGGACCCGCATGTCCGGTGGTGTGGGAGGGGTCCGCAGCAATGCGGCCCCTATCCCGATCGGGTTGGTTACCCGCTGTTTGTAGATTCATAAATCCTGAACTGATCTACCACTTCGACAGGTCCGATGTCTAAGAATGAGTCCAGCGATGACGACCGTCGCTAGCGCAAAACCACTACTCGGTTCCGGCACGGTCGTTATTGTGCGAATTGAGAGAGTTTCACCGTTCGCAAAGTCAGACAAGACTAGAGCGGTACTACTCAGGTTTGCGCCAAAAATGCTTGCTATCGTGTCCCCGGGACCAAACGTTACGTTCGGTCGAATGGAAATGGTGTCGCCGGGATCAAAACCAGAAGGCGTCTCGAAGCCAAAGATACCGAGCCCACCTGCGTCGAGGTAGCCGAAGTAGTCGCCGGAATTGAATGAACTGGGGGAAAAAGTCGGTGAAATGATGAGCGATAAAAGCGAAACCCGAGGGGTTGTGAATGTGGCATAACTCGTTACCGATCCACCCGCTTGTATCAACGGGAAGGCCGCCAACGTTCCGTTGTCAATGAAGTTCTCATCAGCAACACTTACATCCGGTCCGTCCAGCGTCAAGCCCGTAGTGTTTAACGTTCCTGACATCGTCATCGTGAGTCCGGACGACGTGTCTTCAAGTTCTATGACTATTGCACCTGAAACATTTTGACAGGAGGGCCAAAACAAAAACATCAACAATAACGACGCAAACGATGTGCTTTTGAGGTTCATCATGGATTCACTGGGTGAGGATCGAGAAAAATACGCAAATTTTTGATGCCGACCAAAGGGCATGGTAATCGGAAATGTTCTATTGCTGGGGAAGTTCTCAGTCGGATAACGAATTGAGATCTATGGAGGCACCGAAGGTGCATGCATAGATCGTGCGTTGAACTTTGTCGCCGCACTGGATGGGTTGGGGGCCGGAATCAGCACGCCTGATTCGTTAGAAAGAGTCTACCAGGTACGAATCTCGGCAGGGGCGATCGGCCCAAAAGTTCGGCAGAGGCAGTTGAATCGGCCGTGACGAGCCCGGCCCGATCTCCTTTGCACTTTCTACCGCAGTTGCCCGGTACCAATCGTAAAAATCCTCACCATAGCACCCCGTCCAGAGCCGGCGGTGCGACTCCTGTTGGCGATCGGCGTACCATCTCGGGCAACGTGCGTCCTCTCGCCAGAACAACTCTTTCCATGAGGGCTTCGGCGTTTCTTCAATCAACTCCACCCGCTCGCTGCCACAGTGCTCACACACCACATCCGGACCCGCCGCGAAAGCTTCCTCCTGGAACTCATCCACCGCAGCTTCGGGTTGCAAAGCTCCACTCGCTTTGGGTTGCTGACGGCAACGCTCCAGGTAATCACCGCAGCGATTGTTGCTCCAGCCGCCAATGTATCGAGTCTTCGTCAATTGATCCGGCTGAATGTGAAGACATCACGCCAGATCATTTCCTCTCTGGTCAGGAGTACCGTCGTGTCTGTTCGCGAAAGCGAGCGTCGCAATGAACGCCGATGGAGGATTTGTTGATCTCACCGATGGAAATCTCACGAGTCTCATCGACGCAGCAAAGCAACACCGCATCTGGGATCGAGAGCCGAGCATACGAGCGTTTTAACTAATTGCATCAAAGCCCAACATTTTGATTATCGCGGTACAAAGATGCTCGATGCGCCATGCGGCGGATGGTAACGCACATTGAGCATGTTGTGCGGATGTCGTGCGCCGGCTTCAATTGCCAAATCCATGACCAGTTGCCATCGTCGCCAGGTTGCTACTTCGCCTTGGAGAATCACAGTCCCGTTCTGGACCGTGACTTCAACTTCGTCGCTCTGATCGAGCAATGAGTACTTAAGTTTTCGCTGCAAGTCGGACTTGATGGCTTCGTCGCTCATTTCCTTCCATTTTGGCTCGACCGCTAGCGAATTGTTGACATGGACCACTCCGGTAGCTCCATCGGCAATCCACTGGGCACCTTGCTTCTCAAGTTCGCTGTCGACAATCCCGTACAGACTGACGTGAGCCCGCTGGCAATGGACGCGAATCTCACGACGTTCCAGCAATACACTTCGACGAATCGCCGCTTGAGTTTCGCGAATGATTTCCATGTCGTTGACGTTTTGGTCGGTGTACTCGACGTTAATATCATTGACGACTCGTCGAACACCGACGATGTCACCTGCCAAGCGTTCCGCACGATTCTTGGTCCGTAAGCGGTTCACAGTACCGGTGAGCGTCACCGTAGTGCCCTTGACTTTCGTCGTGATCGCATCCACGTGGCTGAACACAATCGGATCGTTGCGGAACGTTCTCGCAAGAGCTTCCTCGATCTTTTCGTCGCTTACTTCGGCCCACCGCTGACGTCACTGGTTTCGTCAATGATCCCGACCGTGTTGGCGGTGACGTGCTCGTCACGGACGATGTGCATCAGCCTCCTGCGCAGGCCGTCTTCGTCCCATCGATGTTGAGCGAGAAACTCTTGCAGAGTTCGCACCGGCGTGCCGGCTTGCAACGCGATCGGCTCGACACTCTTGGCATCCAGATC
>JBGSLZ010000092.1:0-13093 GCA_041740415.1 Rubripirellula sp. | reverse complement strand
CATCGAAACCGGATTCTGTGACCCGCACTAACGTCCCTGTGGGGGCTGGTTCGAGAGTAAACTCGACGAGCGTCCGTGGTTCCGCCGAATAGTCGACGCTGACATCAATCGCATAGGGTCGCCACCAGAACGCAAATCTGTGTTCAGCCTCAATCGCTTCAACGATGACTTCCATCGTCACGTGTTCGTATCCAGGATAAGTGATCTGTCCGCGTGCGACTTCTCCAACGACAAACGGACCTTCCAAGCGTACGCGAAACCACTCACCGAACTCGCGATAATCCGTGATTGCCCGCCAGACCCGCGACACGCTCGCCTCGATTTCGATCTGCTTCTCGATCCGGTCGCTCGTGCTTTTGTTCATTAAAATTTCCTACTTTGACATGTGCCGTTGTGCAACAATTGCGTTGCATGTTAAACTAGATTCTTGTCTGGTGGAAGATGTATCTGAAAAGCTCGTTTCGCATAACCATCTTGGGGAGAAGCAAAATGAAGAAAACAAGCGATCACGATGCACGATTTGCGGCCATGACTTTCGCTTCGGTGTATCCGCTTTATGTCGCCAAGGTAGAGAGGAAAGGCAGGACGAGAGAGGAGTTGCATCAAGTGATTGAGTGGTTGACAGGGTTTACGCCGAAGAATCTTGAGAAGCAAATCGAGAGCAACGCAACGTTTGAACAATTTTTTGAACGTGCCCGACTGAGCCCGAATGCAAACCTCATCACTGGCGTCATCTGCGGCTATCGAGTGGAAGAAATCGAGAATCCGCTCACCCGACAAGTTCGTTACTTGGACAAGTTGGTCGATGAATTGGCGAAGGGCCGAAAAATGGCAAAGATCTTGCGCACCGAATGATGGACTTTGCGTTAACGCTGACCCATGAACCAATCCATTCATCAAAACATTGAAGAAGTGTTCCAACAATCGTCGCGGGGAAGGAACAAAGGTGTCAGAAGGAACAAAGGTGTCAGGAGTCAATGTTTTGATCCGTTGGGTCTGTTAACGTGCCTGGATGCCCAGACCAAAACGAGCCGACGAAGCCGTTGGCATTTACCATGTTCTGAACCGTGGCAATGCCCGATCAGACATCTTCCAAAAGGAATCCGACTACCACGCTTTATGCACTGTCTTCGAGGCTCTGCCTCCCTTCCAATTCCGCCGATCCTGCTACCGCTCGCTACCCAAACAACCGTCTCCACTGCAATCGAAAAGGCTTTCTCAAAAAGCCAAAAGCCAGAACACCTTGCATGCTCACTTCGCTCACTCCGAATCTCCACGAATGAATCTGTTCGGGAGGTTCGCTATAGTGAGGCGGAGCCTCGCGGACAGTGCGTGCCCAGGCGGAGCCTGGGTACGAGATGTGTTATGATATCCGTCTGTCCGGTACTCGTTATCGTTCACAGCTTAATCAACGAGCTTTCTTGTGTCACGCTCTCGTTACCGCTTCGGCGACCAGCACCTTCCTCACTTCATGACCAGCTCCGTGGTCGCCTGGTTGCCGGTTTTCTCGGATCCACCGTGTGCGGAGATCATCTTGAAGAGTTGGCGGTTTCTTCAAGCGGAGCGGGAGATCGAGATCCTGGCCGGGTCATTCTAGAAAACCATCTGCACTGGATAGCTGTGGGACCCCAGCTTTCAAAACGAGTCGGCGAGTTCAAGTCATTCACGGCAACCTCGATTTTAAAGCATGTGAAAGTCGCGGGGAGGAAGACGTTGCTTCAGGAGTTGGCCTACTTCAAGCTGCGGCACAAGGTTGACCAGGAACACCAGCTTTGGCAGGAAGGGAGTCATCCACAAATCATTGAAACGGAAGAAATGATGTGGCAGAAGATCGAGTACATCCACAACAACCCATTGCGTCGCGGTTGTGTAGACGATCCTGTTCATTGGCGTTACTCGAGCGCTCGCTCGTATGCCGGGATGGTGGGATTGCTCGATGTGTGTGTGGACTGGCGTTAGTCGGCGACGCCCGCGCTCCCGACGCCACCTCGTACCCAGGCGGAGCCATGGCTCCGCCTGGGTACGCACTGATCGCGAGGCTCCGCCTTTCATCTGACTACGACATTGGCAAGAGAGAATCGTGTCGACCGCACTTCTCTCTCCGAATCTTCACGCTTGGATCGGTTCGTTGGATTCGGAGAAAGGGAGGCAGAGCCTCGCAGACAGTGCGTTCCCAGGCGGAGCCTGGGAACGAGGGAACGTCACTCTTTCGTCAGGGTCATGTCCTTGATGATTAGCGTGCCTTTCTCATCACCTAGGACGAATCCAATCCGGTTTTTACCTTCCACGACACCAATCGCAGTGAACGTAATATTCTCCTCGCGATAATGCTTTGAGGCGAACAGTTCTTCGCGTAGTCCGATTTCGTGATAGTCGACTGTGTCAATCATCGCGCGCAAAGAATAACCACGTAGGCCCGTCGATCTTGCCTTAAACTTCACGCGGTAGGTCCGCCCTTCTTCCAAATTCAAATCAACCTGAAACCCTTGCACATGCCAGTCAGTCCCATCAACTTCGGTTGTAACAAAATGTATCTCCCGCTCAGTTGCCTTGATCGAGCCAGTTGCAGGCGCGACTTGTGCAAACTTCCACGACTTAACATCCGCGACAGGTTTTAACAAATTCGTGGGTTCGCCGCCGACGAGCAAACGTTGATGAACGAGCACCGCCATGATGATCAATATCAATCTCATTGAATACACCAATCCAGACTCCCCAAAAAAACAGCCTGACGTCATTCGGCAGTCCTCGGACGGCCTTTGTGAAACGCGAATTGTACCAGCTATGGAACTGTTGAGTTCAATGCGTCGATACCGCTTATCGTAACCATTACCTACGGTTGGATTGAATCACCTTTCCGTCTTTATCCCAATCGAAATGAAACAATGAACTCAATCGAACAATTCCTAGCCGCAAAAACCTACGCAGTGGCCGGCGCATCGAACCGACCGCACAAGTACGGTAACAAAGTCTTCCGCGCACTCGTAGCGTCTGGTCGCGAGACCTACCCGCTCAACCCAGCTCAAGAACAAATCGAAGGCCATCGTGCGTACCCGTCGATCGCCGACCTGCCGCTCGTCCCCGAAGCCTTGTCGATCATTACGCCACCGGAGGTCACACGACGAGTCGTGGCTGATGCCATCGCCGCCGGCGTGAAGCACATCTGGATGCAACCCGGCGCCGAAGACGAGCAGGCCAGTGAATCCGCACGCGAGGCTGGCCTCAACGTGATTGACGATGGCCGTTGCATTCTCGTGCTATTGGCTCGCAGCTAGGCAAGCGTGCGAATCACTTTCGCCGGGTTGCCCGCAACGACGACATCAGTCGGCACGTCCTTGGTTACGACGCTGCCGGCACCGGTAACGCTGCGATCGCCAATCGTGATACCTGGGCAAATGATCGCCTTGCCGCCGATCCACACATCGCTGCCGATCGTGACTGGCTTTCCGAACTCTTGTGTGCAACGTAGGTTCGATTCCAACGGATGCGTGGCAGCGTAGATATGAACGCCTGGAGCAATGAACACATTGTTCCCGATCCGCACTTCGCAAACGTCCAAGATCACGCAATCGAAGTTGAAGTACACCTTCTCGCCAAGGAAGATGTTGGTCCCGTAATCGCAGCGAAAGGGCGGTTCCAGCCAAACTGAGTCGCCACCGCTGCCAAACAATTCTTTCAAGATGCCACGCCGCAGGTTATTGTCGCGCGGTGCACTCGTGTTGATTGCATGACAACGCTCCCGCGCAATCATTCGCGCCTCAGCCAACTCCGGATCATTCGGGTCATAGAGTTCGCCGGCCAGCATTTTATTCCGTTCACTTGCCATGGCTATTCAGGTCCAAGCTTTGATGCAGCCTTAGTGAATCGCTTGACGACTTTCGCATCGACGTCATCGAAACTCTTGAACGTCAGGTGTCGGCGGAACTTGCCGCCGCCTTCGAGCAATCCGTCTGGATCGTCGAGCTCGTTGCCTTTGGCGAACGACAACTGAACGTGAGCCTTGTACGGGAAAACGCCGCAGAACTGTTCTTCTTTCTCGTCCGGCTTCAGCGTGTAGAGCGTCCCACCGTACTTTGCAACCTTGGTTGATTTCGGCACTGCTGCCACGACGAGCGTGTCGAGCAGTTCGATCAAGCTCTGTTTCTCCGCATCGGTCATTTGCTTTTCCTTTTCAGCCAACAAGAAAACAAGAAATCAATCGTTTCTTCGACGCGTCGCTCTCGCGTTTCCAGCATTTTCGCCGAGTCGATTCGATGGCAGAAGCCTTGACGTTTCCCCGCTGTCCAATTGTCCCACACGTTCATCGCCGCGTCATTGGCCTCCAATGCAAACTGCAACTCCATCGGCACCGTGATCGCATCTTGATTAGCGATGTCGAACGATACCCGCACGCGATCACCCAGCGTCATCCCGCACAGCTTTTGAAGTTTCTTTGAGACCATCAGGTACCACTTGCCCTTGGTGGGCATCAAAGCCGCTTCGATGCGGATGCCTTCAATCTCGCCGTCAATTCGTAAACGCTTCGATTCTGCAAAGTCCAACTGTGACCAAATTCCCTTGGGAACATACACCACGGAATAATACATCTTGCCGAAATCGTATTTCACGATCTTGGCATCGAAGTTGTACGGGTAGTCACTCATGGTGAAATCGCTGTGCTGTTCCTAAAATGTTTTTTCACAAAGTGTAAACGCTGCGGCACTTTTTTTTCAGCCCTCTTGCCGAACGCTCGAGCATGGCAACCTCAAACAAACGAACGCTCGACTTCCACACCGGTGATGAAGTCATTGCGGAGATCGAGCGACTGCGAACGGCGGGCTACACGAAGTCGAGAAACTGGAACCTCACTCAGGCCTGCGAGCACTTGACGGCGACCATGACTGGAGGAATGGACGGCTTTAGATTTCGGCTGCCATGGATCTTGCGTGCGACGGTCATCAAGTGGGTGTTCAATCGCATGTTGCGAACGCGAAAGATGTCGAGCGGGCCGACGCTAAAGCGACTTAAGCCCAAGACGAATGGCGGCCCCGACGACGACACAATCATCGGCACTTGCATCGCGACGATTGAGCGGGCCAAGGCGTTCGAGGGACCTATTGAAAAGTACCCGTTTCTCGACAACTTAGACGTCGAAGATTGGCGACAGTTCATGTGGATGCACGCCGGACATCACCTTGGATTCTTGATGCCCCGCGAGCCCGTCAAGTGATTAAGGCAACGGTTCGCTGGTCGAGCCAGGGTGAGGACTTCACCAAGAACCGATACAGCCGAGCGCACACTTGGTCTTTCGACGGCGGTGCGGAGATTCCAGCGTCGTCGTCTCCCGACATTGTGCCGGTCCCGTTGTCAGACGCCAGCGCCGTTGATCCCGAAGAAGCCTTCGTGGCATCGCTGTCGAGTTGCCACATGCTGTGGTTCCTCTCGATTGCAGCGAAGCGGGGTTTCTCGGTCCAAGAGTACGTCGACAAAGCAATCGGCGAGATGAAAATGAACGATGCCGGCAAGAAATTCGTTGCCGTCGTCACGCTGCGACCACAGGTCACCTGGGCCGACGAACGCGAACCTACCGGCGACGAGATCAGTCAGATGCATAGTGAAGCCCATGAAGAGTGCTTCATCGCCAACTCCGTCAAAACCGAAATCCGTATCGAGATCTGAATGAGTTCAAAGCAGGGTATTCCGATCTGGCAAGTCGACGCATTCGCCGACCGACCGTTCACCGGCAATTCGGCGGCGGTGTGCATCCTACAGCAATATCCAAGCGACGAATGGATGCAGAACGTTGCGGCAGAAATGAACTTGTCGGAGACGTCGTTTGTAGTGCCGACGGACGAAGCGAATTCATTTCACCTGCGATGGTTCACGCCGACCATCGAAGTGGACCTATGCGGCCACGCGACACTTTCGGCCGCGCACACGTTAATCGAACAGCACCTCGTCACCACCGACTTGCCAATCCGGTTCCAAACCCGCAGCGGCGCATTGCCGTGCTCACTGTCGGGCTCCCGCATCACACTCAATTTCCCTCTGGCTTCGACCAACGAAAATGTCGATTCAAACACGAAGATCACATTGCTCGCCGCACTTGGTCTAAACGATGCGTTAGTACTGCGAACTAAGTTTGATCTCCTTGCCGTGGTCAACGATGCCAGTATCGTCGAATCGCTGCGTCCGAACTTTAACCTGCTAGAACAAATCGAAACGCGTGGCGTGATGGTAACGGCACAAAGCCAAACCACTGGCGTCGACTTTGTATCTCGATTCTTCGCCCCCCGGTATGGCATTAACGAAGACCCAGTCACCGGATCAGCATACTGCTGCCTCGCACCGTACTGGGGCGAGCGACTGAGCAAAACTTCGCTCGTCGGCTATCAAGCTTCGTCGCGAGGCGGCACCGTGTACTGCGAAGTTACCGGCGACCGCGTGCAATTGACGGGAGACGCCGTCACCGTGTTTGAAGGTCGCTTGCTGGTGTCACCGGAATGAACAAACTAGGCCGGGCGACTGAACGTGCGATGGGCATGAGCGATTCCGTTTGGGAACGCCACGCGAACCCGTGGAGCGGATGGACTCGAGTCGCAACAATGCCACTGCTTGCCATTGCGATTTGGAGTCGTGTTTGGATCGGTTGGTGGTCACTGATTCCCATAGCGATCCTTTTCGCTTGGATCTGGATTAACCCGCGTATTTTTCCGCCTCCCAAATCCGTCGACAATTGGATGTCACGCGGTGTACTCGGCGAACGCATCTGGCTCGCCGATGAACCAGGAACCGTCGCAGAACATCATGGTCGCGCGACGCGAATCCTTACGACGATCGCTACCTTGGGAGGGATCGCATTCGTCGGCGGCCTCATTTGGTTGAACGTCGCCGCAACACTATTCGGGCTTGCCGTTTCGACGCTCGCGAAACTCTGGTTTGTCGATCGTATGGTGTGGATTCAACGAGAGAACGAGAAAACAACGAATTAGCAAGGATCGACACGGATCTATACTGTCGCAACATCCTTTATCTCCGTGCTTCTTTGTGAGAACCCGTGGCTGACGAAATCAATCTATCGCGAGGCCAGATCGACCGCATCATCATGATGGCGTGGGAGGACCGAACCAGTTTTGATGCCATTCGCTTGCAGTTCGGCCTGTCGCCGGGTGAAGTCATCAAGTTGATGCGCAGTGAGATGACGGCCAATTCGTTCAAAATGTGGCGAGAGCGAACGCATGGCAGAACGACCAAGCACGAAGCGAAATTTGCCGAGACAGACGCGGGAGATCAAGCTCGTCGCTTCCGAGCGAAATCGCAACGAGGCTGATGGCAGGATGATGGATCGTGTCGACACGGCACCCTATTCAATCGTTACCGGGTAGTTGCACATTTCGCTCGGCTTTACAAACCAAGCGATCATCTTCCTGAGTTCGTTGCCGGGGCCGGGTCGGTAGTTGCTCATCTTCAGCGTTGCCGGAATCGGGTCTTTGTCGGGCATGTCGGTGTGAAGCAGTGCTTCCAACTCGGTGACATTCTGTTTGCGTCGCTCTTTGTTGACCATCGCCATACCGTTCGTGACGACGTTGATCGCGCACCGGTTCTCGTTGGTTTGGCACGCGTTGCAGGCGACCGGCATCGTTTGCCCGGTGCAACCGGCCATATCGGTAGCGAATTTGCATTGATTGTCGCCACCGAGGTTGGGGCAGTGGACCATGCGAAACCTACCACTCGCTTGATACGGTCGACATTGAGACCGATTCCCCGAGATACTTGTGAAAGGATATTGACCGACACCTGGAGAACTCGGACCGGTTCGGCGACACGCCGTCGAAATATCAAATTTGACCGGCTATAATTGGTCGTTTGCTGCGGAAGACGATTCGCACCACTCTTTACGTTTTGGAAGTCCCAAGATGATGCCACCGATTTATCTCAAGACGATCGTTGTTTGGATGGCTTTGGCGGTCGGGTTTGCGGCGGCGCAAGATCGTCCGACCGAGCCGGTGCGTGTCTATTTCATCGGCAATAGTGTTACCGACACCGTCCAATATCCGGCGCTGGCGAAGCTTGCCGAGTCGCGAGAGCAGACGATTGTTTGGGGGCGGCACATGATTCCCGGTGCGCCGTTGGAATGGATTCACTCGCATCCCGACAGTGGGTTCATGCAGGAGCCGTTCAGCTACTATCCGAAAGCGCTGGGTGAGTTTCCGTGGGACGCTATTTCTGTTCAGCCGTTTGATCGCCACCTTTATTCGGGGCAAGATTCAGACGACCAGGACGATCATGGTGATGTTGCCATGATTCGTGACTTCGCCAAACGAGCCGCCGAGCAGAATCCTGAAGTCCAGGTTTATATCTACGCGCGTTGGCCTCGGATTACGGTCGCTGGCAAAGGATTGGACTTTAACAAAATCGATTATGATCCGAACCGGCCCGGCAGCGGAGCAGATTTATCGAAGGCCGATTCGTATGCATCGCGTTGGAACGCCGAATACACCGGCGGTTGGGATGCCACCAATGAAACGCGAGACTACTTCGATCAACTGCTGAGCGAAGTGAACGCTCACACTCCGTTTTTGAACCGACCGGCCAAGCTGGTTCCGGTGGGCGAGGTGATGTACGAACTGGATCGCAAAATGATCGCTGGTGAGGTGCCGGGGTATTCCAGTATCTATCAACTTTATCGTGATGGCATTCACCTCGGTGAACTCGGCTCCTATCTCGTCGCTTGCACCTACTATGCGACTTTGATGAAACAATCGCCCGTCGGGCTGCCGACCGAGCCCTATGGAGAAATGGATGCAAACATTGCGAAGATCATTCAACAAACCGTGTGGCAGGTCGTCTCGTCGAGGTTGACCGCCAAAGCAACAGTTGAGGCTCCGGCCACCGAGGCCATCGTCGCGGCGGCGGACTACAGCGAACGCAATCGCGGGCAGTCGATGGTTGTGATGTTCGACGGGCGCGTGATCTTCGAGCGTTATGCTAACGGCGGCCAGGCCGACCGATTGCAAATGTTGGCCAGCGGCAGCAAAAGCTTTGTCGGAATCGTTGCTGCGGCGGCGGTTGAAGATGGACTGTTTCAACTTGATGATCCGGTTTCTGAACGTCTTCCGCAATGGAAAGACGATCCGAAGAAACGTCTCATTACCTACCGTCAGTTGTTGACGCTGACCAGCGGATTGAACGCCGGCGGTGTGGGTTTCGGGCGAAAGCATCCGGGTTGGGAGGAGTTGGCCGACGGTCCGATGACGGGCGAGCCAGGGCAGCAGTTCGCCTACGGTGCGAATCAGCTCAATGTGTTTGCTCTTGCCCTTCAACGATCTCTTCAAGACGAGTCGTTTGAGGACTACCAAAAACGCCGGATTGCCGATCCACTGGGCATCACGATCAACTGGCGAGTGCGTTGTCGAGACGGGAATCCGCAAGTCGGCGGCGGCGGATTTATGACGTCCCGGGATTGGGCAACGTTTGGTGAGTTCGTGCGACAGCGTGGAATGGTCGACGCAAAACAGGTCGTCAAAGCCGAATGGATTGACGAGTGCTTTCAAGGAACGACGGCCAATCCCTCATACGGCTTGACGTGGTGGTTGAAGAAACCGGTCTCGCAACAGCAAGCCAGCGATAACCGCATCTTAGCGAGCGAGTGGGCCGACACCGCCAACGCTGATTGGTTGCCCGATGATCTGGTCGCCGCTTGCGGGGCCGGCAAACAAAGACTGTACGTGATCCCTTCGCGCAAGCTGGTCATCGTCCGGCAAGCGTCCATGCCGAACCGTGAATTTTCCGACAACGAGTTTTTGAAACCAATCTTTTTTCAACAGGCGACGGCTAATTAACCATGTTCAAACATTTCGTCTTCTCCGCTTTGCTGGTCATTGCCGCGATCTCTTGTGCGTCGGCTCAAGACGCAGCCGACACCCGTTTCAACTATGCCGAAGCGTTGCAAAAGAGTCTTTACTTTTACGAAGCACAGCAATCTGGCCAGTTGTCGCCCAACAATCGCGTCGCGTGGCGTGGTCCTTCGTGCCTGACCGACGGCCAGGACATCGGTCACGATTTGAGTGGTGGTTGGTTCGACGCGGGCGATCATTGGACCGCAAACCTGACGATGAGTTTTGCGGCGATGACGCTGGCGTGGTCTGCGATCGAACAACCGCAAGGGTATTTGCAAAGCAATCAGATGGACGAATTGCTAGAAAGTCTGATCCATGTGAATCGGTACTTCGTCAAGTGCGTGCTCAATCCTGAATGCGACGATCCGGCCACACAACTCGAAGTCGCGATTGGTTGCGGCGGGCGAGAGGGTGTCCCGAAACCGAGCGTGCATGCTATGTGGGCACCGGCCGAGGTGGCTCACTTGATGACCAATCGACCCACCTTTCGGCTCAACGGCCAAACGCCCGGCGGCGACATTCCCGGCGCGATGGCGGCGGCCATGGCGGCCTCGTCGATGGTCATTCGCGATCACTCCGAAGTCTTGAAGAGCAAACCGGGTTACGAAGAGTTTGATCCCGAAGCCTTTGCCGACTTGTTGCTCGACCGCGCGGAAATGTTGGTGCTGTTCGCTCGTGCTAATTCGGGACCGGTTGTCGATAAGAAGCAGCCGCAAGCGGAGCAAGACTTGATTCGCAAACGACGACGTGAAGCACTGCGGTCCGATGGCGAACTGGTCGAGATCGGCTATCGCGCCGATCCGTTTGACAAAGTTTTCACGGCAGCGACGTTCTTGCAACGCGCCCATTTGGCGAAAGATGCGAAGGCCGGAAACAAGTGGTTCGACTTTGCCAATGAGATTTATGAAAAGGAATACAAAGCCGAGTTCAACCACGATTGGTGGAAAGACTTTGGCGCGGGTAATTTCGGCAAGCTGGGGGCCTACAACATGATGATTCTGGCCCCGCATGAGCAAAAGTTCCACGAAGAGTTGCAAATGTATTGCTGCCGCTTCTGCGGCTATGACCCGACACCGGGCGGGCTGCGGTTGCGAGAGCACAACGCGCACGCGTATGGAAGTTTGCGTCATTCCAATAACGCCGCCGTGATTACTTTGTATTACAGTGATCACGTCTTGCAAGCTCCACCGATCGAGGGAAATACTTGGTGGAAAGCGGGAAAAACGAACGAGCAGTTGCGTCAGATGTTTATTCGTGAAGGCCGCAGGCCCGTGGACTACGCACTCGGCGCGAATCCGTACGGGCGTAGTTACGTGGTCGGCTTTGGCAACCGTCCGTTCAACCACGTTCATCACCGTGGTGCGTTCGGTGCCTGGGCCGGATTCCTGCACCTGATCCCGGAGAAGCCCGAGTACCGCGAAACGGCTCGCCATGTTTTGTACGGAGCGATGGTTGCCGGGCCAGACAACAACGATGTCTTCTTGTGTGGCGAAAAGATTCGTCCGTGGATGGAAGTTGCGGGAACGAGCGAACAAGATTTCTGCTACAAATTCCCCAACCGCGACCAGCCCATTCGCAAGAGTGGTTACAAGTTTGATCCAGCGGATCAGCCAGTTCAGGACGTGATGGATTCCAAGTTCAACGAAGTGGCGTTGGATTACAACGCCGGTTTCACCGCCAGTCTCGCGTGGCTGACGGCTCACGGATTCAGCGATGGCAAGTCGCTGTCTGACACTGAGTTTCCACCCAAGGATGAGCGAAACGAAAACACCGATCTATTGACGACGGATCGTGAATACTTCGTCGCCGCTCGGCATTTGGATTCCGGCACCAACGGCATCACACTCGAAGCGACCTTGTTCAACCGAAGTCGTTGGCCCAGTGTCGCCGGTGACAACTTTTCGTTTCGCTACTACCTGACACCTGATGGCAACAGCCGTTTGTCTGACATTGAAGCGACGGTGACGCCGTCTGACGGCAAGGCGGTGGCCGCCGTTGACGAAGATGCCAACGGCAATGGATACGTCGAAGTTGGTTTTCCCAACGAAACACTTTATCCAGGCGACGCCGACCGAAAGACAGATCGCCGAACCGTCACGCTCAAGATCACCGGGCCGCAATGGAACAACAAAAACGATTGGTCACACCAAGGCGTTCAGGCAGACTTAACTCTGTTGCCAAGCATTCCGGTCTTCAGTGGCGGACAGCTTGTCGGTGGCCTGTCGCCGTAGCATCGGTCTGTTCGTATTGACAAGCGTTGCAGGCGGCCGGCGATGTTTGCACCGTGCAAAGTCGGCCAGCGATTTCGTTGACGGGACCGACGACCGCTTCTTCCCGCTCGCGATTTACTTCGTAACGAAGCACACGACGCAGCATTCCGGTCGGAGAACTGGGTGGTGATCCGGGGTTGGATGGCCTTTTGCGTTTGCGGATGGATCGTTTGGCGGCCAATCGGATCGTGCCAGCGGCCCAGGGCTGTAAGGGTGTGTTCAGATTGCCAAGCCGAGGAGTTTGGCGGTTGAAACATGTGACGACGCAACGTTTCGTGATCGGTGAGATTGTTTCTTTTTTGGGCCACGTCTTGATTTGCGAAACTGAGCTAAGTCAATCGTACCTGAAATCTTCTTGAGGAGCGAAGCAAGGCCGCGAGTCGTTGACGGAATGAGCTCGTCCCATTCGTCTTTGTTGATCGCAATCAGCATGCCTTCCGTTTTATCCGACACGCTTTTTGAAACATGAAAGTGACTTGTCTCGGTAACGGCTTCGTCGTCGTGGGTGGCGTACAAAACTGCGAAGCCCGCGCAATAGCACGTAAAGGTGTCAATGAAATTCAAGGCAACGTCGGCAACCGTTGCCGCGATGGCCTCAAAGGTGGCAACATAGTCGTACTGCAACTCGCGATTGTCATCGAAGATCCGATTCAAGTTGCTGCCGATAAAATTGCGTGCAAGGATTCAAGTCATGACAGCAAACGGTGCCTTCTCGACAAAGCGATCAAAGATTTTGGACGACATCGCGAACCTGCGTGTAGCGAAATACACGGCAATACACGAAAACTAGACTACAGCAACACCCTTAGGACCGAGCGGAAAATTAGTGTCGGAGAAACTGAGTCCGACTTGTAGAATGCGCCGACACGTTCGATCCCTAATTCTACACGAGGCCAAGGATGGCGATGCAACTGATGGAAAGCCCGGCAATTGAGCGGTCCTTGC
>JBGSLZ010000091.1:0-5323 GCA_041740415.1 Rubripirellula sp. | reverse complement strand
ACGTTCATTCGGGCTTTTGAGCAATTGGACGAGTACCAGAGCGAACGGGATTTCGGCGTCTGGCTTTGTGTCATCTGTAAAAACTTCATCCTGACCGAACTGGAACGGCAGCGACGGGAATCAGGGAATCTCGAAAATTATGGGCATGCTCTGCGGCTTCGTGTCGCTGAGGCAATGGTGAAAGCGGAAGACGATGGGCACGCTGTCGACCTCTCGGCTCTGCGAGAGTGCATGAAGATCCTGCAGCCACAGTCTGCCAGTGTTGTGAGACTGAGATATGAAGAGAGGGCATCGTGCCAGCACATCGCCGATTCGATGCAGAGAAGCCTGACATGGGTGACCAGTACATTAAGTCGAGCACGCAAGGCTCTACGCCAGTGCATCGACAGCCGTCTTAGTGAAGAGGCGTCAGTATGAATGAATCGAACTTGGAAACTCTGCTGGAAAAACTTCAGGACAATCAGCTCAGCGACCACGAGTGCCGCGAACTCATGCAATGGTTCAACGAGGATGAATCGCGAGTTGCAGCATTCGCGGATGAACTCCGAATGAGCAATTCGCTGGCGGCGCTACAAGTCTTGGATTCCGATGGCATTGTTCCCGCCGTCATCGACAGCCTGTCGCGAGCAGGAGTGGCGGCAGATGTTTCAGGACGTGTTCGCCGACAGATCGAAACCGGCCTACATTCGGTAGGCCTGCATTCGACCGAAATAGCGAAACATTCGCAGCGATCATCTCGCAAGTGGGTAGCCGTCTTGATCGCGTTGGCGGCGACGGTGTTGCTATGCCTGGGTTGGTTCGCTTTGCCAACAGGCGATACAGCGGGCAACAGAAGCGCTGTGATCGCTCATGTGACTCATCAGGTGGATGCTATTTGGGTGAACGATCATGTCACCAAGGATGGTGGCGTCAAAGCAGGATTGCTTGATTTGAAATCGGGATTCGTGCGGTTGGACTTCGACGGCGGAGCATCCGTGACGCTACAGGGGCCGGCGGCGTATGAAATCACAAGTCCGATGGACACGCGATTGCATCATGGCATCTTGACGGCGCGGATTCCGGATTCGGCGATCGGATTCACCGTGGAAACATCGGCGATGGATGTCGTCGACCTGGGAACCGCATTTGGTGTTTCCGTCAATCCCGATGGTGTCACCGACGTCAGCGTCTTTGAAGGGAGTGTCGAAGTCAGACCGATGAACAGTCGATCGTCGATGTTGAACGAAGGCGAAGCAGTGCGAGGTGACGATGAAGAGGGAGACCAGATTGCCAGTGTCCGATTCGACACACGTCCCTTTGAGCAAGCGTGGCCGGTGGCGTTTGGTGTCGCACAGACGACCGGGGCTCTCCGCTTCGTGCGTCCGGGACCGCCGTGGGATTTGACCGCGCACCAGGATGACGAGTTTATCGTCGTCTTCCCAGAATCCGAACGCGTTACGCTTGGCGTTGCCGTGGGTGTCGATTCTGTTCGTCCAGGCGAAATCCTCCGCGACCAGGAATCGGAAGGAAATAGGATCCAAGCCGGCAAGATTGTTCGGTCTTATCTCTTGCAATTCAATCCAGCGTCCAAAAGGTCGGATGAGAGAAAAATCCTTTCCGGCGAGATTGTATTCAGCCAACCCGTCTTGGGCGTTATCTGGAACTCGGATCGCTTGGCTCAAACCGATTCCATTTTCGGTTCTGACTCGTCGCAATACGACTTCCCGGGCCGCGGAATTGAAACGCCTACGATCGTCAGGCCCGAAGGTACTGGCCGGGATCGAATTTTCATCTCCGAAGATCGAAAGACACTCAGTCTGCAATTGAATTGTAGTGTCCATTTGGACCAGATCCGCGTTTTGGTGGAAGCGGACTAGACCGAAGCAATCGTCAATAGTTGCGTGTCTCAGTCGCACCTCAAAGACAAATCAACAAACAAAGATTACTGATCACAAAATCTTTCCATCGGGAAACCAAGATGCCCATACAACCAGCCATCGACCGTCGAAACTTTCTCCATGGAACAGGCGTCGCGCTCGCACTGCCCTTCCTGAGCAGCGGTTTGCGTAATGCGGTCAGCGCGTCGGAGTCCCGAGAGACGAATACGCGCCGCTTGATCTGCATCGGCAATCACCTGGGGTTCTGGCCGGGTGGATTCTTCCCGACTGCGGAAGGGCACGACTACGCGATCAGCCAGACATTGACGCCGTTGCAGAAGTATCGTTCGGACTTCACCGTCTTCTCGCACCTCGATCACGACGCAAAGGGCGGGCACGGCGCTGTGCATTCCTTTCTGACAGGCGTCAAGAAAGAGGAATCGGCAGGATTTCCGGAGAAGAACATTTCGATTGACCAAGTGGCGGCGGAACATGTCGGCGCTGCAACGCGATATCCATCGATCACAGCGGGATTGGGCGAGGGGACTGACATGTGCTGGAATCGTGCTGGCGTGCGACTTCCGCCAGTGAACAATCCGGCTCGGCTGTTTGAGGCGTTGTTCGTCGAGTCCAGCGTGGGCGAGAAGGCTTCGCAACGAGAGCGACTGTTGCACCGGGCGAGTGTGCTCGACGCCTTACGTGAATCGGCGAATCGGTTGGCAGGGAATCTCGATGCGGCGGACCGCGGTAAGCTCGATCAGTATCTGACGTCGGTGCGCGACGTGGAACGTCGGTTACAGATGTCCGACGCATGGCTGGACAAGCCGAAGCCCGAGTCGCCGATCGACGCGATCAAGGACGAAGAGCGACTGCAGATCGAAGAGATTCCGTTGTTCATGGATCTGATGACGCTGGCATTGCAGACGGATTCGACACGCGTGGCAACCTTTGAAATCCCGCTTGGGTTCCATACCAACGATCTCGACGTTGGCAGCTATCACGGACTGTCGCACCACAGCAAGCAGGAGAACCTGCTGGCTCAATTGCAGGTCGTCGAGATTTATTTGATGACTCAGTTCGCGCACTTGCTCGGTAAACTGAAGGAAGCGGGACTGATGGACAGCACGCTGGTGGTGATCGGCAGCGGCATGGGCAATGCGTCGAATCATTCGAGTCGTGACTTACCGGTGCTACTTGCCGGTGGCGGCATCAAACATCAGGGACATCTTGTCTGTCCTGAGGAGGAGCATAAGCGAGTTCAGTTGTCGAATCTGTGGTTGTCTGTGCTGCAGTGGTTCGGTGTGGAGCGAGAGCGGTTCGGACGAAGCACGGGTACATTCTCACCAATGGAGATCGTTTGATGATTGGAAAACGATTTTTCATTGGTTGTTTGTCATTCGTCATTTGTCAGAGCCTGTGGTCCTCGGCGCTGCTCGCTGGCGATCAATCAACGTTCGTCAAACAATACTGCATCCAGTGTCACGGTTCCGAAGAACAGAATGGTGATCGACGTTTCGATACGCTGACATCAACGATCACCACCCCCGATGATGCACTGCTTTGGCAGGAGGTTCTTGATCAACTCAATCAAGGGGCAATGCCGCCGGAGGACGAGAAGCAGCCGCAGAAGGCGGAGTTGCTCGCTGTCATTGACGTGATCACTGAATCGTTGTCGGAAGCTGCGCAGCGCTTCAAGGGGACGGGGGCGCACACGGTGCTCCGCCGTCTCAATAGCGTTGAATACCGTCACACGATCAGTGACTTGTTGCATTTGCAAGCTGAGGGATGGAATCCGGCGGCAGACTTTCCGGCTGAAGTTCGTGCCGATGGCTTTGACAACAATAGCGCGGCGCAGGTGACATCGGGAATGTTGCTTGACCACTATTTCGAGGCCTCCGAAGAGGCGATCCAGCGTGCTACCGCTTTTGGTCCGAAACCCGAAAACAAACGCTACGTTCAGAAGTCGCCTTTCTATTTCTCGGGCAAGCAATCACGTGACCTGCCCAAGCTTTTTCAGACCGACCGTTATCGTTGGATTTCGGATACGGGATATGACGACCTCGTCGCGCGGCATTATCGCGGTGGGCACATTGGCTTTGAACCGCTCGCTCGTGGCGGTGCGCCGCAGAGCGGACGTTACACCATCCGCGTCCAGGCTGCTGCGATCGATCGCACGCATTCCTACGACTTTATAGATGACTTTCGCAACGGCGATCCGATCGTGTTGGAACTTGCCGCCGTGAATCGCGAAGGAAGCGTTGAGAGCACCGGCAACATTACGACCGAGCGAACGCTTGCCTTAGTGGAACTCACCAGCGACAAGCCGCAGTGGTTGGAGTGGACAGTCGATCTCCAGCGGGGCGAAGAGCCTGAGATTCGCTTCCGCAACGGCGCCGGCAAGGCGAAGAATATTCAGTTCAAGATGAGCAAAAGAGGAAAGGGACATCCCGAGATAGAAGCCCTTGCGAAGATCAAGGATAACGGCACACGTTCCATCGCGATGCTCAAGGCTTATCGCGGTCCAAAACTCCGCATTTGGGAGATGCAAGTCGAAGGTCCACAGCTCGATCAATGGCCGACACCTGGTCATCAATTACTGTACGGTGAACTTGAGCCGGAACAGATCGACGCCGCCAAGATCCGTGAACGACTCAAAATAGTCGCTGAAACAGCGTACCGAAGACCGCTGCGCGGGGGTGAGCTCGCGCCGATTGGAAAACTGATCGACGACAAGCTGCAATCCGGAATGAAGCCGCTCGACACGCTCCAGCTCGGCTTTCAAGCCATCCTTTGCTCGCCCGCCTTCCTGCATTTGCACGAAGGCACGGGGAAGCTAGATGACTATGCGTTGGCGTCGCGGCTGTCGTATTTCCTGTGGTCATCGATACCGGATCAGCAACTACTTCAGCTCGCTGAGGCGGGTAAGTTGCACGAACCCGCGACGCTCAGCGCCCAAGTGGATCGCATGTTGGCAGATTCCAAATCCGATCGGTTCGTTGAGAACTTTATCCGCCTTTGGCTGAACCTCGACCACATCGGTGAGATGCCGGTTTCTACGGACTTCGTCAGCTTTTACCGAGACAACATTGATGCCGCCATGCGTGCCGAAACAGAAATGTTCTTCCGCCACATTCTCGACAACAATTTGCCGCCGCAAGAATTTCTTTCTGCCGACTACACGTTCCTGAACCGCGAACTCGCGTTGCACTATGGACTGCCGGAAATGGAAGGCGTCGAGTTACGAAAGATGTCGTTGCCAACAGGCGAACGTGGTGGTCTGCTCGGGCACGCGACTTTCCTGACCGCATCAGCTAACGGCGTCGATACCTCGCCAGTGGTCCGCGGCGTCTATGTGCAAGAAAAATTGCTCGGCTACACGCCACCGCCGCCGCCGCCAGATGTTCCGCTGATCGAACCCGATGCCAGCGGCGCTAAAACGATCCGCGAGCAATTGGCGATGCACCGCG
>JBGSLZ010000090.1:0-2489 GCA_041740415.1 Rubripirellula sp. | reverse complement strand
TAATGCGAGCGGAGAGGGGGATTTCCCTCCCCGTCGCTGGGGCTCCGACCCTCCCCTCCGAAAGCTATGTCGAATACGACATAACTTTCGGTGGGAGGGTGACTTGCGCTCAAACATGGTGGCGATCAGCGAGAAGTGTCGAAAATAATAGCTTATTCATTTAGATTGAAACACTTGCGATTGAACCACCGCCCTGACGAGCGACCTAAGGCCGTAGTTGTTCATGCGAGCGACGCGAACAATCTCGTGAATCGCTTCTCGATCGGAAAAGTGAATCCGTTCGCCGGTTCCGTAAGCGAGCAGTTTTTCAGCTAAGTTTTTGGCAATGACCTCTGGATTCTCCGCCATCAATCGCCGGAAGTCCTGAAAGTCAGCAAACGAACGACCGTCAGTAAGTGTTCCGCTGGGGTCGACGTCGATCCCCGGCGACACGCGCCCCTCATCCAGCTTGGGATAGTGCGAACGCCACTGACCAGCGGCATCGAAATTTTCTAATGCGAAGCCAAGCGGATCCATGTGACGATGGCAAGCGGCACATTCGGAATCGCTTCGATGTTTCTCGAGCAGTTCACGCACGGTCGTCGCCCCGCGCACATCGGGTTCGATCGCGGGAACGTTTTCTGGCGGCGGAGGGATATACGTCCCCAGAATGTTTCGGCAAACCCAAAGTCCGCGGAGTACAGGCGAAGTATGGGTACCATTGGCGGTCACCTTCATAATTGCCCCGTGCGAAAGCAATCCGCCACGCCGATCCTGGGCCTGAAGAGCGACCTTCTGCATCTCACTGGAAGCAACCGAGTTCAAACCGTAATAACGGGCCAAGCGACTGTTGACGAATGTGAATTTTGCGTCCACCAACGCTTGAACACTCGCGTTCTGATCAAGTAGATGCTGTAAAAACAATTGCGTTTCATGCACCATCGAATCCTGAACGATCAAGTCAAAAGCGGGATGAAGAACGCGATCAGGCTCGGTGAATTTAATCTGATTCAGCTCTAACCATTGTGCCGCAAAATCGACAACGAAATCTTTTCCGTAAGGGTGGCAAAGCATTCGCTCGACTTGTTCATCCAGCACGCTCGGTTGTTTCAGCACGCCCTGATCGGCAAGCTCGAACAGTGTCGCGTCCGGCATTCGATTCCATAAGAAGTAGCTCAACCGAGATGCGATCGCATGGTCATCGAGCAACCCCGGTTGTTCCTTCAGATACAAGAATCGAGGCGAGCAAAGAATTCCCCGATAACCCGCCTTGAGCGCATAAGCGAAATCGCCCGTGTCATCCCATTTCTGAATCGCAAAAGCGATGTACTTATCAATCGCATCGCGCTCGGTCGGGCGTCGATAGGCTCGCTGGGCAAAGCCGATCAGCAAACGCTCGAGATCGGCCTGGGGAGAATCCGCAACCAAAGCCGGAGCCGTTTGAGCCGAGTCCAATTCGGACGTTTCAGCAGCATCGGCAAATGTGAGCCCCTTGAACAGTTGCTCGCGGATCTGATTGCCCTCCATCCCTTTATGAATACGCTCCATCGTCAGAGCGTGAATTGCCAAACCGGGAATGTTTTGTCGTCCTCCGACTCCGTTGGGAATCCCTGCCCCTGGCAGCTTGCCTATTTTCAGCGTGGAATCATTTGGTCGAATCTCCAGCATGTGGCCTTGGGGAAGCCAGAACTCGAACGTGAATTCTTTTGGCGTTTGTGTGGTTTCAAATGCACCGACCCAGCTCAACAGCGGTGCCGCCCCGGTGCATTCACCGCTGCGGATCGAGCACCAAACACCACGATCGTCCGGCTTCTTCAGCGCACTGGCTTGCAGCGTGAGTCGATACCAACCGCTCGTTTGGGCTGTCGTTGCTGTCATTCGGCCATAGAACACGGTTCGGCCGGTCCACACCACCGCCTTCCCATCGATATACTCCGGCTCGCGACCGCCGTTGGATTTTCTAGCAACCTCTTTGGCCGTGAACTCCTCCTTCCATGCGTCGTCGTCTTGTCGAGATGCTCGACGAAAGGCCTCGTCGAGCGCCGCATCAACAATTCTCAAATGTTGCTTCAATTGAAAATGGGACATCGTTTGATTGTTCGCGAACGTTGTAAACTCACCGTTGGCTGGTTCATCGGCCATTTCCGAAGCGAGCGGGAGATCGATCCCCAAAAGATCATGCAGCGTTCGTTCCAGTTGCAAATTCGAGAGCCGCCGACCTCTCACACGTCCCAAGGAATCGACTTCCTTTCGCTCGGTTTCGATGAGCCACTGTGACGTTTGTTTCAGGAACCCATCGCGCTCCTCATGGTGAAGTGGCCCACTGTCTGGCGGAGGCATCTCGCCCAATCGGAGACGATCCAGAACGCGCACCCATTGGTATGCAGACTTTGGGTCATCGAGATCAACGCCTAGTTTTGAAACGTCAAAACCGCCGCTCGGATCGTCCGCCGAGTGGCAATCCGAGCAGTTTCGAGTCAGCCATTGGTGGCTGGCGTCACCCGATCCAC
>JBGSLZ010000089.1:0-48328 GCA_041740415.1 Rubripirellula sp. | reverse complement strand
TGGGGCTCAAAAAGGTTACCTTGGTGTTCACCCATCGCGTGATCCTGCTTTGCGTTTGAGTTGGTTGTGATGAACCGTTAAACGTAGCGTTTCACGCGATGGTTTCTACCGCCAGTATGCGCTCGGTGAATAATGCGGGTTGAGTCGTCCTGCAACTGCGACGCCTAGCAGTGTCCGCTTGAAACAATTGAACCAACATCATAAGAGGAACAAAGATAATGAAGACTTTGATCATCATCGCCGCTTCGGTGGCTTGCGTATTCGCGCTAGGCCACGCATCGGCTTTCGGACAGGATGCAACGACTAAGGTCCGGCCTGGCAACACAGCCGCTGGCAATTCGAACGTTGGTGCTTTGGACGACAAAACGATGGGAACGACGGTTCGTGCCAGTCAACTGATTGGCATGAATTTGCAGAATAGTGAAGGGAAAAGCGTCGGGGAGATCAACGATATCGTGCTCGACGCGAGGTCGGGTAAGGTGCGGTATGCGGCTGTGACCTACGGCGGCTTTCTAGGCATGGGCGACAAGATGTTTGCCGTTCCCTTTGAAGCCTTCAAGGTGCGTCAAAATCCCGACGATCCTGCCGACGCGGGAGATTATGTGATGGTGCTTGATGTAACCCAGGTACAGCTAAAGGGTGCAGTTGGGTTTGATCAAGATCATTGGCCCAACATGGCCGACAAGAACTTCGTTCGTGATCTTCACAAGCGCTACGGTGTTGAAGTGAATCTTCATCGGGGCGGCATCGACGTCGACGTAAATCGAAACTAACCACCGAACGGATCAAGGTTGATGGCTTGATAATGAAGTAGGAAACCCCGTCGCCGTGATTTGTTCTTGTTGACAATTCGCGGCGGCTTTCTTTTATAGGCAGCTCATTTTTCATCGTTGGTACAACGTTGCGATGCAAGTAATCACGACGCGGTATCGATCAAGATACGTGGCATCGCGTCACGTTACTACAGCCAAGCTGTCAGGAATGAGATAGCAAAATACCCTTACCGCCCTGAGGAAAGACACAGTTCCACAAAAAAACGACGCACTCAGTTTTGAGTGCGTCGTCGTTGATTTCAACAGTCGCTTGCGGCGAGTTAGTCGAGGAAACCGACCAAGTCTTGGCTGCGGCTGGGTTGTTGCAGCTTGCGAACTGCTTTGGCTTCGATTTGACGGATACGTTCGCGAGTGACTTTGAAGATGTGTCCGACTTCTTCGAGCGTGTAGCTGTAACCGTCACCGAGTCCGTAACGCAGTTTGATGATCTCGCGCTCGCGGTACGAAAGCGATTTCAACACGCCCGTGATACGTTCGCGGAGCATTTCTTGCGTCGCGCCGATCTGCGGGCTCTCGGCAGTTCCGTCGGGCAGCAAGTCGCCGAATTGGCTGTCCTCGCTGTTACCGACCGGACGATCCAAGGAAATGGGGAAACGGCTCATCGTCAGGACTCGACGAGCTTCTTCGACCGTCACGTCGGCGCGCCGAGCAGTTTCTTCGATCGTGGGTTCACGACCAAGTTCTTGCAGCAATTGACGAGCAACGTTACGAACGCGGCTCATCGTTTCGACCATGTGAACCGGAATCCGAATCGTGCGGCTCTGGTCGGCGACGGCGCGGGTGATTGCTTGGCGGATCCACCACGTGGCGTACGTACAGAACTTGAACCCGCGTCGATACTCGAACTTGTCGACCGCCCGCATCAAACCCGCGTTGCCCTCTTGGATCAGATCCAAGAACGACAGCCCACGGTTTCGATACTTCTTGGCGATCGAGACCACCAAACGCAAGTTTCCCTCGCTGAGTTCTCGCTTGGCTTGTTGGTACTCGCTGTACACCTTTTGCAACATCTTGACACGATTGCGAAGCGACGTTGGTGTCTCTTGGCAAGCGGTTAGGATTTGGCGACGTTCGCGGAGCAGGTCTTCGCGGACTTCACGACCGTGCTTGGTTCGCCGTTGGTCGCTGATTTCACTTTCGATAACGGTCAATCGGTGCGAAAACTTTTCGAGCAGGTCGATCCGCGTTTCGATCCGCTGGGTCCGCAAGCCGAGTTCCTCGATCAGTCGAACGGCACGGCGCCGACGGCGGGCTAGCGAACGCCAAGCCTCGGCGCGACGACGTGTCGAAGCGCTCTTGGAAAGCGAGACCTTCCAATCGTGGCGGTTGCGGCGAAGCAGCGTTTGCAGAGTTCGCAAATTGTGAGGTAGACGCCCGAGGATTTGTTCCTTTTCGAGCCGATCGGTTACGGAAACTTGCACGGTTCGATCGAACGGCAATTGGCCCCGATAGACCTTTTTGAGCGTCTTGTAGGCTTCGACTAGAACAAAGTGATTCTCGAGCAGCTTGGTGCGGAAACGACGACGAGTTTCCTCGATCCGCTTGGCCAGCTCGATTTCCTGCTTGCGGGTCAGCAATGGGATTTCGCCCATCTGAGTCAAGTACATGCGAACGGGGTCGTCGGACCACGATTCGCTTTCGTCAACCGAAAGCAATTCATCGGGGCTGTCCAATTGGACTTCGCCATCGGCTTGGCTCGACATTCCGACGGTGGCACCGTCTTCATTCTCATCGACGGGCAACTTTCGGAAGCCGCCGGTCATGGCTTCGGTACTCTGTGCGTCGACGGACTCGAAGTCGTCCAAAAGGGTATCGAACAAGTGTGGGACTCCTAACAGAAACTATGTGGTTGTGAGTGTGATTGAACTCGGTTTGCCGGGGATCGGCGGTCCTTCGGGTTTAGCAAATCGGCTGGTTCGCGTTCTTTGGTCAGTGCCGTTGGGTGGCGGCCGTTCGCTGATCCGATCAAACAGGTTGTAAAACCTGGTCGGGTGATCAATGAAGGCGACCCAAAATCGGTCGTTCGAGGCGAATCACAGTCCGATAAGCCGACGCGGTTTCAACGCGTTTGTATCGGTGTAAATTGATGGAAGAAACGAGTTGGGCAAAAAGGAACATCTCGGAAAATACAGGATTGAAGATCAGTTGACTTGCACATCCTGCGCGATTCAGTTTTCCCAATTCTGACTCGTCGGTGTCACCACCGGCGGGTACAACGCCTGAAGACGATAAAATCACAATGAACTCTACCACCCCGGTGTCGGCAAGTCGCACCCACGAATCAATTGGAAAAACATTCCACTTGGGTTGTCATTTCCACCCACGCCCACTCTAACGATAAGGCGCAATTGCCCGATCGACATCGTTAACGAGAAAGAAAATCGAGACCCCATCAAAGCTGAAGCGAAAATGGAGGTCGAAATGATGAAATTTGGGGCTAATGAATTTCCAAAGCGCATCTTCTTTCGTTCCGAGGTCGAACTGAATTGTTCGCCCGGACGTAATCGATACACTATCCCCCACACCTCTCCATCTCAGCCTCACGACTCAATTACCATCCTGATGGCATTCAACTTTCAACCACTCGATGCGACTCTCGCTTCCTGCGAAACTCCTGGACGAACAAAACAGTTCGTTGTTAGTTGACCGCGGTTCACCCATGGGTGTCCGGCCTTGACGGCGGGAACGGTTTTTTGGCGAGTGGTGCCGTTTGCTTAGTCGGATTCTAGTCGCCGCGCCAATCCGGTCCAGTCGTCTGCAATGCAAATCTTCTTCATTCTTTAACGCTTATGCACCTGCTGACCTGCCCCGAATGTGAAACCGCTTTTCCGGTCGCCAACAGCCAGGCCGGACAGCACACGGCGTGCCCACACTGCAATGCCTCGATCGATGTGCCGACGTTGGGCCAGCTTCGGCGTTTGCCTGAGGCCGAAGAGACGCGGCCGGCACTTGACCAGACGCGAGAACCTTCCGGCGGTGGTTCGGCGGGATTTTTGGTCTTCGGATTGATCGCGACAGCAGCCCTGGTTGTGGGCAGTTTTTGCGGTATTCGCTGGGCAATGATCGATGTTCCGATGACGACGGAAGCCCATATCGCCGGTTTGGATCAAGCCTACAACGACCTCTCCGCCGCCCAATTGATTCGCGAATACGAGCAGATGGAAGAGCTGAGCATCGACCTGAGAACACCGTACGTGTACAAGCAAATCGAAATCAAAAAATCTGAATGGGGCCGCACGGCACTCATTTCGGCGATTGTTGGCGTGCTGGCAATCGGCGGCGCAGTGATCGTTGCCGCGACCAGTGCGAGCCGCCGAAAACAGTCCTAGGCGAGCTGAATTTTATTACCCGCGATTGGCGGACACTTGGTCTCGATTTGCTGGTTCCCAACACGGTGTTCCCAAGACTTGCTTCGCAACGATGTAGTCGTCACATCTTGATGCGTCGCATGACGTAGACGACGTCCTCGGTCGTCGCATCGACCTCGATCGGTTCGCCCAGCCGATAGCAAAAGTCATAGGTCTCGATGACCTCCCAGCACTCGCTCGAATGGATCAATCGATCCATTTGTTTGGGCGTGTAGCTTCGCAACACCAACTCGTCCATGATCCGAAAACTGCGGGACGGGCTGTGGACATCAAAACGGATTCCAAAACGCTCGACCCGCGTTTTCTTGTCACGCGAATTGGTCCACATGTGCGTGTTGATCGCCAAGTGCCCACGCCGCGCCGACCATGACTCCGTCTCACTCGGCGGCACGTCGGTCGGCGTCAAATGGACGCCCAGCAAATACAGTCCGCCGACGCGCACCGCTTCGCCCATGCAACGCAGATGGTTTCTCGCGGCCGTTTCCGAACTCAAATGCCGAAAGCTGTTGATCGTGTTGAAAGCGATGTCGTAGGGTCGCTTGACGCGAAAGTCGGCCATGTCGGCAACGAATGCGGGCTCGTCCAAACCGTGCTTGCGGAACCGGGCGTTGCAAAACTCGACCGCGTTGGGGTTCAAGTCCAATCCGGCAACATCGAAGCCCCGTTTGGACAAGGCGTACAGCAGCCGACCCGTGCCACAGGCGGGCTCGAACATCCGCTTCGTCTTTCCGGTGCAATGCTTGGTTCCGCATCCCGTGATGAACTTGACCTCGGCGGCACAGTCGGCGCCGAACACGAGGTCGTAGTACTTGGGGTGGTCGTAGATCGATTCGTCGAGGACTTCGATCGGGCCAGGGTCGACTTGATTCAACGATTCGTTCCGATCAATGGGATTTGGGCAACGCCAAATTGGCTTTTCAAAAAAATTGCTAGCGAACCGGATCGAGCCCCATGGCCCTTCGCAACATGCCGATCTGACCGCAATGAATGTGTTCGTGCAGCGGACAGAACAAGATCGCGCCGAGCTTGTTGGGGTAGGCCGCGTAAGGCATGTCGACGGGCTCCAGAAGTGTCTCCGCATCAACTTTGGATAGCACGTCGCCGGCGATCTGATGCACCCTCGCCATGCGGTCCATCAATTCGTCGGGAGTCGGTTGGTTGGAAGCATTCGCCGACGGCACCGAGCCGCGTGTGTAGGCCTTGCGGAACGGCCCGGGGATCAGCTCGAGATCTTCGGAGGCACGCCCTCGGATGCGAAACAACAACAATCCGTATTGGCTGACCGTCAGGTGCGCGACCTGCCAAGCAATGTTGGTCGGTAGTCCGGTCGGCATCTCGAACCAACGCTCGCGCGGTGTGGCTTCCAAAAGCCCGAGCGTATAGCGACGCGCAAAATCGATCTGGCCGATCGCTGCCGCCAACATCGTTTTCGCTGTTTCGGGATTAAGTTTGAGAATCTGTTCCATGCCGAGATGATAGCGTTTCACACCGGTTTGTGGATCGCACCAAAACGCATCGCTGAAAGGTGTTACGCGACCGAGCTTTGATCGTCGGATCCCGTCTCGTCGGATCCCGTCTCGTCGGCTGCCTTCACGTCGTCGGACTGCATGGGGGACGGCTTCTTGCGCGGCGGTTTCGCGACCAGTCGGATCTCCGGCAATGTTCCCTTGCCGCCGTGAAAGGTCCGCCGCCCTTCGATGCTATGGTCGAACACAAACGCTCCGGCCACCGAACCTCCGCGTGGCGAAACCCGCAAGATCGCCGGGTGGCCACATTCGATACAACGAATCCGCAAGCCATGACTGTCGAGCAATTGATGGATCGAATCTGCCAAGTCTCGATTGTCTTGCAAACTGCCTAGCGAAGTGCCCGACAGCTTTGCCAACTGACCTTGGATCGCTAATCGAATCGTCCGCTGTAGCCGATTGAGCTCCCGATCCAAATCCGCCAGCGCCGGATGCGTGCCCGAACCGACATCGGCCGCCGAACCGGTATTGGTCGACTGCGTCGGGGTCCGGGCAGGAGTGTTTGGGTCGGGCATCCGCAGCCGAATTTAACATGAACAAAAAAGCACCAGCAAAAAACGCCAGTTCCACTCTGGACAGTTTATACAAATTGTATAAACTGTCCAGGGTCGAGAAGGTCAATGTGGCAACGAAGCTCGCGATTGAGTACCGTCGGCGTTTCGCTGCTTGTGCCCGTTTTTGCGGGTCATTCCCCACCCAATATCTCATCCGAATTCATCGCCCATGTCGGTCAACCAACAAACCGTTGAAGAAACGAAAGCCCAGATCCGCGGGTTGGTCAATGAGATCGCCGCGCTCGCCAAAAGTGGCGCGACTGCCGAAGAGTTCTATTCTGAACTGTTGTCGCGAATCATCACCGCCCTGGCTGCCGCCGGCGGAGCGATCTGGTTGCTCGACGAAGATCGCCAATTGCGACTTCAGTATCAAATCAACGCCGAGCCTTCGATCCTCGGCAACGATTCCGACGATGCGACTCGGCACACGCGTTTGCTCAGCCGAGTTGCCAACAACGGCCAGTCTCTGTTGGTGCCGCCCTATTCGGGCACGACCGATGGAGATGCCGAAGGCAATCCGACTCGCTACTTGTTGGTGCTGGGCGCGCTCAAGCACGAAGGCCAAAACGACGGCCTGATCGAGATCTTCCAGCGGCCCGATACCGCGCCGGATACCCAGCGTGGCTACTTGCGGTTCCTGCAACAGATGTGCGAGTTGGCCGCCGAATGGCTCCGCAGCCAGAAGCTCCGCAAACTCGGCGATCGGCAAGTTCTGTGGCAACAAGCCGATTCTTTTGCTCGCGCGTCGCACGAATCATTGGACTTAAAAGAGACTTGTTACATCGTCGCCAATGAAGGCCGACGACTGATCGGATGCGACCGTGTCAGCGTGGCGATCAAGAAGGGCGGTAAGTGCAGAGTTCAAGCGATCAGCGGCCAAGACACGATCGAGAATCGTTCCAACATCGTTACCGCGCTGAACAACTTGGCCACGCGAGTCGTCGCGGCGGGTGAACCACTCTGGCACGACGGATCGACCGAGGATTTACCGCCCCAGATCGAGGAAGCGCTCGAAGACTATGTCGACGAGTCTTATGGCCGAAACATTGTGGTGCTTCCGCTACGCGAACCCGAGCGTCGACTCGGTCACGGCGATGAAGCTGGCGCCGCGGGCACGATCGACCGCGACAATGCCCACCGAGGCGAAGTGATCGGCGCGCTGATCGTCGAACAAATCGAAAGCGATATCCCGCCGGACATCTACAAAGCTCGCGTCGACTTGGTTTACGAACACGGCACGCGGGCGATCGCCAACTCACGCGCCCACACGAATCTGTTCTTGATGCCGCTGTGGCGAACACTCGGTCACGCCACGTGGATCATCCGCGCACGCACGCTACCGAAAACGATCGCCGCGATCGCCGCGGTTGCCGCGATCGCAACAGGACTGACCTTCATTCCCAAAGACTTCAATCTGGAAGCCGAGGGAACCCTGATGCCCGAGAAACGCCGCGAAGTATTCGCGCCGATCGACGGCGAAGTCATCGAAGTCCTGGCCGACCACAACCAGAGCGTCAAAGCAGGCGACGTGCTGATTCGACTTCGCAATCCGGACATGGAAGTGCAACTGACCGAGATCCGAGGTCAAATCCTAACAGCGCTTGCCGAACGCACTCGCGTGCAAGGTCAACTCGGCTTGCGCCGACAACTCGATGACTCAGAACGTCGCGCGCTCGAAGCCGAGCAGAACGAGCTGAAGATCAAGCATCAAGTGCTCCTTGAAAAGTTGAAGCTGCAAGAAGCTCGCGCCAAAGATCTTGAAATCAAGTCACCGATCGATGGCGTCGTCGTCTCGTGGGACGTCGAAAAGACGCTTCGCAGCCGACCGATCATGACCGGCCAAGTGCTGTTGGAGGTCGCCGATCTGACGCAACCGTTGTATTTGGAACTGGATCTTCCCGAAAAGCGCGAAGGACACCTCGATCAGTACATCGAAAAGAACAAGCTCGATCAACCTGATTCGAAGCTGAATGTCTCGTACATTTTGGCGACCGATCCGGACAAGCCGCTCGATGCCGTCATGCTGGTCAACAGCATTTCGACGCGAGCCGAAGGCAACGAGGAACATGGCGCGATTATCAAGATGCGAGCCGTACCCGAACAAGAACCGCTGCGTGAACTGACGCCCCGACCGGGTGCGAAGGTGATCGCCAAGGTCTATTGCGGACGGCGAGCGAGCGGCTTTGTGTTCTTCCATGAAATTTACGAATGGTGCTGCAAGTTCTTCTTCTAAGTTGCTTTTCCAGTCACCACCCCAACCTTTCGATTCTGCGGAGTCTCTCGCGATGCGTTTCCTTCTCACCACCTTGCTGTTCATATCGACGTTGTCGGCGCAGGCCCAACAATCGACGCAGCAACAGCCCAACGAGATTCGCGCTGAAAACTGCGTTGTCCAGTACATCAACAAGGTTGATGTGGCGGCGACTGCCGAAGGCATCGTGACTCAGCTCAAGTTCGAGGAAGGTGACGCCATCAACGAAGGCGACACGATGGCGGTCATCGAAGACACGGCTGCGAAATTGGCTGTCGAGTTGAAGAAGGCCGAAGAGAAGGAAGCAATGTTGACGGCCAACAACGACGTTAACCTGCGTGACGCGAAAGAAGCGGCCAAGGTGGCTGCGGCTGAATCCAAGTCGTTCGCGAAGCTACTCGACGAGGGTGCGATTCCTTTCTGGGAAGCTGAAAAGAAGCGTCTCGAAGCTGGTCGCCAAGAGTTGCGAATCGAATTGGCTGAAATGGAACAGAAGGTCGCCGTGGTCAAGATGATCGGCAAGCGAAGCGAGTTGGCGATGGCCGAATTCGAGCTAACACGACGTACGATCAGCGCTCCCTACACCGGGATCATCGAAGCCCGCATGGGACAACGTGGCCAATGGGTCCAACCGGGCACGCCGATGGCGACGTTGATCCAAATGGACAAACTCCGAGTCGAAGGCGATATCGATGCACTCCGTTACGCCGGCCAAGTCATGAAGGGTACGCCGGTTGATGTACTGATCTACAACCAAGCTGACAACGGTACAAAGATTCAAAGCAAGTTGGGATTCGTCAGCATGGAGATCGATCTCAATAAGAACTACCGCGTGTGGGTTGAAATCGAAAACAAGAAAGTCGGCGAAGACTGGTTGTTCAAGCCGGGAATGCGAGCCGAGATCGTGATCCGTCCGAGTGGTCAAGTTTTCTAATCGGCGTGTTTCAAGCCCTCACCGTTCATTGACTCCTTAACCAATCAACACTCGTCTCACCGCGTTCTTTTTTACGGTTTCATGGCCACACTCGCCGAATCCCTCGTCAGCAGTTCATCACGACCGCTGACGGTGCGCAAACGCCCTGACTTGTCGGCTAACCGACAACGTTATCAGGGAACCGGCTACTGGGTCGTGAAAGAACCAGTCGGGCTGCAGTACTTTCGTTTTCACGACGAAGAGTACTACATTCTGAACATGCTCGACGGGCACGTTTCGCTGCAGCAGATCAAGGATGGATTCGAGCAGCGATTCGCACCGCAAAAGATCACCTTCGGCGACTTGCAGCAATTCATCGGGATGCTGCACCGCAGTGGTCTGGTTATCAGCAACTCACCGGGACAAGGCAAAGCGCTCCGCGAGCGCGGCCGAAAAAAGAAGAACAAAGAGGTGATGGGCAAGTTCGCCAATGTTTTTGCGCTTCGCTATCGAGGTTTTGACCCCGAACGAATTCTCAACTGGATGATCAAGCCGTTCGGATGGATCTTCACCGTTCCGGCGTTGCTGTTCTTTTGCTTGTTGGTGCTCTCGGCTGCGTTGTTGCTGGCGAGCCAGTATGAAACTGTGTACGCAAAACTGCCGACATTTCAGCAGTTCTTTGCCGCCGACCGTTGGTTGATCCTGGCGGCGACGATGGCGATCGTCAAAGTGCTGCACGAGTTCGGTCACGGTTTGAGCTGCAAGAAGTTCGGTGGCGAGTGTCACGAGATCGGCTTCATGCTATTGGTCTTCACGCCCTGCTTGTACTGCAACGTGTCTGACTCTTGGATGCTGCCCAATAAGTGGAAACGTGTTTGGATCGGTGCGGCCGGTATTTACGTTGAGATGATTCTGGCTTCGATTGCGGCCTACGTTTGGTGGTTCACCGAATCGGGCACGACGATCAACGACCTGTGCTTGAACATGATGTTCTTGAACGTGGTCAGCACCATTTTGGTGAACGGCAATCCGCTGCTGAGATTCGACGGTTACTACATCCTGATGGATGCGATTGAGATTCCGAACCTTCGTCAGAAGAGTACGGAAGTTCTGAAGCGTTGGTTTCAACAGACCTGTCTTGGACTCGAATTGCAAGACGATCCGTTCTTGCCGACGCGTGGCCAACTGATGTTCGGATTGTTCACGATCGCCAGCGTGATCTATCGCTGGGTCGTGGTGTTTTCGATTTGCTGGTTCGTCATCAAAGTGCTGGAGCCGTACGGGTTGCAAGCGGTCGGGCGAATGGTTGCCTTCGTCGGATTCTTTGGACTCGTTGCCCAGCCGGTCATTCAAACTTGGAAATTTTGTCGCACTCCTGGGAGATTAGCGAAAGTGAAACGAGCGCGTCTGTTGCCGTCCATCGCCGTCCTTGTCGCGGCGATCCTGGCGGTTTGCTACATCCCCTTGCCTCACCACATCGACTGCGCGTTTGAGGTTCGTCCGAGCCAAGCCGGCGCGGTGTATGCGGGTGTGCCTGGCCGAATCGATTGGACCATCGAACCGACCGCAATCGTCAAGCCTGGCGATCCCATCGCAGTTCTGAAAAATCCGGACCTTGAAATCCGTTTAGCCGACCTAAAGGGTGAAGAAATACTCTCCAAAGTCAGACTCGAGAGCATGTCCACTCGCAGCCGAAATGACTTGGCACTAAAAGCTCAGATCGAAACACAGTCCGAACTGCTCGAGTCCATTCAACAATTGCGAGCGAAGACGGAAGAAGAAATTGAACGTTTGGTCGTCCGCGCCAAACGCGATGGCTACATCATTCCACCACCGATTCGACAACCGCAAAAATCACAAGATGGACGCTTGCCGGGCTGGGTCGGTTCACCGCTGGAGCCCAACAATCGCGGCGCATTGCTGACGGCCGACGATGTGATCTGCGAGATCGGACGTCCAGACGCCCACGAAGCCGTTTTGATCATCGATCAAGGTGACGTGCAAATGGTTCGCGAAGGGCAGGCGGTCGATTTGAAACTCGACTCACGCCGCCTTGAAACCTTCAGCGGTGTGATCACCGAAAAATCAAATGAACCGATCGATTCCACTTCGGTTTCCATGTCCAGCCAAACCGGCGGTGACCTGCAAACGGAGATCGACCCGGCCACCGGCCAAGTCAAGCCACGAAGCGTGTCCTATCAAGCCCGAGTTCCACTCGAGTTCGATGACGCCGTGATGCGAGCGGGCTATCGGGGATCGGCCAAGATCCATGTGGATCCGATGTCACTGGGCAATCGCTTGTGGCGTGTGATTGCACAAACATTCAACTTCGAGCTGTGATGCTTCGGAAAAGCTTCTCGGCAACTTGCGCAAACTTCGCGTTTTAACATTCATTACTCAATTCACTCCTTTTTCAATCTCGAACACGGTCGTCTTACGTTTCATCCAGCGCATCGTTTGTTACGATTATTGCGTTGGCTGGGACTAGGTGCTTTAGCGGGCAGCACTTCAGACGATCAACGATCGCCCACTTCACACTTTCGGATCATGTTCTCACCGGCTACGCGTTGTAGTGGATGAAGACTGACCAAACTACTTTTACTTTCGGAGCAATCCACCGATGGCAGAGACAAAAACCGCTGAAGCCGACAAGCCCAAAGCCGCCCTCCCAGCAGCCGAAGCTCAAACGCAAGCCCAGCAACCCGTGCAAGTTCAAGTCGAAGACGAGAACGCGATGGCCTGTTACGCGAACTTTTGCCGCGTAACCGGTTCACCTGAAGAATTGATCGTCGACTTCGGCCTGAACCCGCAACCGATCGGCGTTCCTAAGGACCCGATTCAAGTCAAGCAACGCATCATTCTGAATTTCTTCACGGCAAAGCGATTGCTGGCCGCGTTGCAAATGTCGGTCGCTCGTCACGAGTCGGTCTTCGGCGTGTTGGAAACGGACATCAACAAGCGAGTTCGACCGGGCCTGATGCAACAGCAGAATGCACCGCAAGATAAGTAAGGTTCGCGAGAGCGAATCGCTCTGAGTCGTCGATACCATCAAGCCACGTCTTCCGATTCGTCGGGACGTGGTTTTTTTATTCGACAGCAAACAATGTCGGCGATCGCTCACTACGCCAGTTTCGTGTCATCAGGATGAGGCGTCACGAGCGAAACCAGGATCAAGGTGATGAAGGCCAGTGGGATCGTTACGATCCCGGGTTGGCTGAAGGGCGCGATGGCGTCGGACGGATCGAGGCCGTACACCTTCGCGTAAGTGTCGGACGAAAGCAGAATCCATCCCAACGATGACACCGCGCCAACGACGACGCTGGCGATGATGCCTTCCTTGGTGGTCCGCTTCCAAAACAACAGCATCACCAGCGCCGGCAGATTCGCGCTCGCCGCGATGCTGAAGGCCCAACCGACCAAGTAGCTGACGTTCATTTCTTTGAACAGAATCCCCAGCACGATCGCGATCGCACCGACAACCACCGCCGCGATCTTGGCGACGCGGACCTGATGATGCCCCTCGAGCTCGATGCCCATCACCCCGCCGATCAAATCGTGGGCAACCGCGCCGCTGCTGGCCAAAATCAAACCGCTGACCGTTCCCAAAACTGTCGTGAAAGCGATTGCCGAGATCACTGCAAATAACCACGGGCTGATGCTTCGAGCCAACAGCGGCGCGGCCATGTTGTTATCAGTCAAATCCAGCGAGCCGCTGACCATCGCCCCGAGTCCGAGATACAAGGTAAGTACATAAAAGAACCCGATCGTAGCGATTCCCACGATCGTGCTCTTTCGCGCCGCCGCACCGTCTTTAACCGTGTAGTAACGAATCAAAATGTGTGGCAATGACGCTGTGCCGCAAAACAGCGCCAACATCAACGACAAGAAGTTCAGTCGATCCTTCATGTCGTCGCTGTGAATGCCGGCGAACGTCGGATGCTCGCCGGGACGCAGCACGCGTGTCCCCGGTGTCGGCTTTTGGAAGTAGACGACGGTCTTCGATCCATCGTCGTGGCTGATTGATTGGCTGTCCCACAAAATGATCTCGCTGTCGGCGAGTGTGTTGAAAAACGAAATCGGTCCCAGCGGTCCCGTTTCGGTTTGGTTGCCAGGAAGCCGAGAAACCCGACCAACGGGTTTCAATTGCTTTTCGCGAGGTTCCTTTCCCATCAGCGCTCCGTCGATCACTTTTCGTCCGTCCTTGGTCGATACGGACTGGGCCTGGCGAAGGATTACCTGATCCGCTTCGGCTGAATTCAGATCTTCTTCGATGCGGAACACGTCAAAGCCGGCTGAATCGATGCTCGCCAATCGGATGAACGGCTGGCCCTGCCACCCATCCGTCGCCGGCAAAACATCGCGACCCTCAATCGAAGAATGTGCCAATGCGTCTTGCGAGATCGGCCCGATGGTTTGAAACGAGGTGTCGTCGGTTTTGATCCCGTTATTTAATACCATCACCACCAACACGGCACTGAAGATGACCAACAACGAACCCTTCAAAAACTGAACCCAAGTCGTCGAGACCATCCCGGCGGTCACCACAATCACGATCACGACGACGCCGACCATCACGACGCCGACCCAGTGCGGATATCCTAACAACGGTTGAATCAATACTCCCGCGCCGACCATCTGCGGAATCAAGTAGAACACGCTGACTACCAGCGTGCTAATTCCGGCGGCTGCTTTGATGCCGCGTGAGTTGAATTTCGCATCGAGCGCATCGGCGAAGGTGAATCGGCCGAGTCGTTTCATCGGTTCGGCGATCACAAACAGAGCGACGATCCAGCCGGCCAAGAATCCGATCGAGTAGAGAAACCCGTCGTATCCGTACGTTGCGATCATCCCGCAGATGCCGAGGAACGATGCCGCCGACAGATAATCGCCGGCGAACGCGACGCCGTTGACCGCCCAAGGAATTTGTCCGTGAGCTGCGAAATAAGCTTCGCTCGTTTTCGTTTTGCGTCCGAGAAAGAAACTCAGCCCGACGGTGCCGCCGACGAACAACAGAAAGACCACCACCGCCATCATCGAAGGTTCGTAGATCACTTGGCATCTCCTTCACGGCGGCACATCACACCGTACACGAGTGCCATGACCAGCGCCGTGAAGATCAGGCCGAAGCCATACACGATCGCCAGATTCAAGCCGGCCACCACGATCGTTTCCATCATGTCAGCCGCAAAAGCGTTGATCAAAACGAACGCGATATAGAGCGCCGAGTAGATCGCGAATAAGTACAAACCTAAACGACTGTTGTAGCGTCGAATTTCCGTCGACGCCGAGTCGGACTTATCCATACGGCAGCAACCATCCAGCAAAAGAAAGGAAAGAGAATCGAGGGTCACGTTATAGCAGAACCGCCAAGTGCACGCGGCCGAAGTCATTTCCACAATCGTATTGGAGGTATCATTGGGAATGTTTTGCGTCCCCTGTTCGAAGTGCGCTCCCGGCCTACCTAGTCCTCTCGATCATCACGGCACCATGAAATATCTCACTTGCTTCACGCTCTTGATTTGCCTCTGCGGGATCGCGACAGCGGAGGAACCTCGTCAAAACCGGGCGCCTCTGGCGCCGGTCCCCTACTTGCCGTTGCCGCTGGGAAGTGTGCAGGCGGACGGTTGGCTGCGGACGCAACTGGAACTACAACGCGACGGTTTGACCGGGCACTTGCCGGAACTATTTGAGGAGGTCAGCGGGAAGAGCGGTTGGCTGGGCGGCGACGGCGAGAATTGGGAGAAAGGCCCCTATTACATCAAGGGACTGATCGCGCTGGCTTACACGCTTGATAATGATGAACTGAAAAATCGCGTTCAGCCATGGATCGAGTGGTCGTTGCAAAGTCAACGCGAGGACGGTTTCTTTGGGCCTGCCTCGAATGATGATTGGTGGCCGCGAATGGTCATGACTCACGTTTTGCGTGAACACGCCGAGGCCACCGGCGACGCGCGAGTCGAACCTTTTTTGAGCAAGTACTACGACCACATGGCCAAGCACCTGCCCGAGCGACCGCTGCGCGAATGGGGACGTGCGCGGGCGGCGGACGAAATCGAAACCGTGCTGTGGCTGTACAACCGCAGTGGCGACGCATCGTTGTTGTCAGTAGCCCAGTTGCTGCACGATCAAGCCTATCCGTGGACCGACATCTTCACGAACAATGGTTTCTATCGGCAACCCAATGACTTTCATACGCGCCACAACGTCAATGTTCCGCAAGCTCTGAAGATGCCCGCGTTTTGGTACTTGTTATCGAAGTCCGACCGCGACAAGAGCGCGATCGATCGCGGGCTCGAACACTTGCGCCGCGATCACGGTGTTTCATTCGGCATGAACGCAGGCAGCGAAATGTTGGCCGGGTCCAGCAGCACGCAAGGTGTGGAGACATGTTCGACCGTCGAACGAATGCTCAGCAACCAGTCGATCATCCGCATCTTCGGTGATCCCCGCATGGGCGACAATTTAGAAACGCTGGCGTTCAACTTGTTGCCCGCAGCGCTGACTCACGACATCAAGCAGCATGTCTACTACTCGCTGCCAAACAACGTCCGCGCCGACATCGCCCCGCACGCGTTCTATCAGGACTACGACAATGGGACGACGCCTGCGGCGCCATCGGGGTTTCCTTGTTGCGTTTACAACCTGCACATGGGCTGGCCCAAGTTTGTGCAAAACAGTTGGGCGGCGACCGACGACGGAGGCTTAGCCGCGATCACGTACGGGCCCAATCATGTGACGACGAAGGTGGCCGGCGGAACGCGAGTAACAATTCAGCAAACCACGGACTATCCGTTCGACGATGCGATCGCGTTGACAATGGATGTCGAGAGACCAACCGAGTTCCCGCTGGTGTTGCGAATTCCCGATTGGTGCGAAGCACCGAAAGTCGCCGTCAATGGTAATGCTGAAGGCGGAATCGCGCCGGGGACGTTTCATCGGATTTCACGCCTTTGGCAAACCGGTGACCGAGTCGAAATCAAATTTCCGATGACGGTGCGTTTGCAGAGCGGAGTCAACGAATCGTTGTCGGTTTTTCGAGGTCCGCTGTTGTACAGTTTGAAAATCGACGAAACATTCGCGGTCGGTCGCGAAGGGAAAAATGGTTTTGATTTGCTTACCGTCAATACCGACGATCCCTGGAACTTCGGTTTGGCCGTCGACCCGAAAACCGCGGATGGATTTGAATTCCGTTCCACCGACATGCCTGGCAACCCGTTCGACCCATCGGTGACGCCTTCTCACCTGAGCGTCCATGCAAAAAGTTTGCCGCAGTGGCAATGGGCTTACGACGGTCAAGTCGCGCTGGACCCGCCGATCAGCCCCACGGATTCGGATCAGCCGCTGACAAAGATCGAACTCGTTCCCGCTGGTTCACAGATGTTGAGAATCACGAGTTTTCCTTGGATCGGAAAATCCGTCACGCCGCCGAAGGAGGTTCGTCCGGACTTTTCCAAGGAAGGGCTTTCGCGTTGGATTTCCTACGGAGGCAACTGGTATGTCGATGACAACGAGCTTCGCGCCGCTCCGGCAGGCCCAGCCAAGATTGTCGCCAACCACACTCGGTTCAGCGATCTGGTCTACGAAGCCGACGTGCGAGTGGGCGAAGGCGGCGACGCGGGCTTGATGTTGCGAGTTCACCGGGCGTCGTTGGGCACCGATCAGTATCAAGGCTACTACGTCGGCATTGACGCGACGAATGCGCAAATCGTCGCGGGCAAATCAGACGGACGTTGGCAACCGATCGTAACCGCGCCGGTCGAGATCAAAGCGGGCGGGCGCTACCATGTTCGCGTCGAAGCGGTGGGAACAACTTTCAAAGTCTATCTTGACGAAAAAACGGAGCCGGTTTTGATGTTTGAAGACGCATCCTTTCAAGACGGCAGCATCGGGCTGCGAACGTATTTCAGTCGCGGAGATCAAGTCGATTGCGGATTCTCAAGCGTCTCGGCAAAAGGTTTGTAGAACACCTTCTCGTGGACAGACCTGAGGTGCCAGACGGTATTAAGGAATTGCCCACAATGGCGTGGAGGTTCAAGTCCTCTCGTCCGCATTTACTTCGTTACACTTATCGACTGCGGTCAGCTTACTTTGCCGATCGGCGGGACTTTCACTCATCAATCCGGTGCCACCGTGTCCGAAGATCCCAACCAGTTCGCTGTCAACCCTCGCGAAACGGTCGCCAATCCTTACGCGCCGACATCCAACGTGGCAGTCGAGCGGGTCGGGATGGACGATGTCGACCAGTACCGCAAGCACTACTTGAATCACGAAGCGTCGGTGAAGTCGATCGGTGTGCTGTACCTGTTGGGTGCAATCATTGTGGTGCCAATTGGACTCTTTAAGGTCATCAGCGCGATCGCGGGCGTTGGCCAAGCGCCGGGTGAACGAGGGGTGATAGCCGGAGTCGGAACGTTTTACCTGAGCCTGGGGTTGTGCCAAGGTTTCGTCGGGTATGGTTTACGCAAACTGAAGGGTTGGGCCAGAATTGGTGGTACGATTTTCTCAGTATTTGGGCTGATCTTCATCCCGATCGGCACGTTGATCTCCGCTTATTTTCTCTATCTACTGCTCAGCGAAAAGGGAAAGATTGTCTTCTCGGACAATTACAAACAGGTGATCGCGCAGACGCCGCACATCAAGTACAAGACTTCAGTGATCGTCTGGATTTTGCTTGGTCTGTTGGTGGGGCTAATCTTTTTTGGGGTCGTCTTTGCCGTCGTTGCCGGCTTCCGTGGCCGATAACGATCGTGCAGGAAATCATTCCGATCGAATTTTGGCAACCGTGGATTCGATTTCTCCTCGGTTGACGCGCGTGCGGATCGTGTCGCCGACTTGAACACTTTCGGCGGCTTCGATCGCTCGACCGTCGGGGCCGAGCGTGACGCTGTAGCCTCGCGTCAATACGCTCAGCGGCGACAGTGCCGATAGCGCCGCGGCACTTGCTGCCAATCGAGCTTGCCCCAATCGAAGCTTAGCAAACATCGCCCGTCGCGCTCGCGCGTCCAGCTCATCCAATCGGCGCGAGCGCAGGTGGATGATCTCTTGAGGCTTGCGCAGCGACGGCCTGGACGCCAACTGATCTAATCTCGCCCGCCGTGATGAGAGCATTAGGATCGCGCCGCGATGAAGTTGCCGACCGAGTTCGTTGACGCGACGATCCAACATTCGTGCATCCGGCAGCACTCGAGTGGCCGCGTCCGTCGGCGTCAACGCGCGGACATCAGCCGCCAGATCGCACAGCGTGATGTCGATCTCGTGACCGACGGCCGACACGGTGGGAATGGTTGACGCGGCGACAGCGCGGACGACCGGTTCTTCGTTGAAGCACCACAGATCTTCCAAGCTGCCGCCGCCGCGGGTCAGGATCAAGACATCCAAACGCGGCTCAAAGCGATGCGCTTGCTTGATGGCGGCGACGATCGACTTGGCGGCCGTCGGACCTTGCACGACGGCCGGTATGACGACGATTTCGATTCCGCGAAACCGGCTCGTGGCGGCTTCAAGGAAGTCGCGGATGGCGGCGCCGCTCTGGCTGGTGATGACGCCGATTCGGCGCGGGCTGACCGGAAGTGGACGTTTTCGCTGAGCTAGAAAAAGGCCTTCGGCATCCAATTTCGCCTGCAACTGTTGAAACGCTAACTGCAGCGCGCCGACGCCTTGTGCGAGCACCTTTCGGACGACGATCTGATAGGTACCGCGCGGCCCATAGACTTCGACATCGCCCATGCAAAACACGGATTGTCCGTCGGCCAAGTCGACATCCATTCGGGCTGCGGTGCCGCGCCAGATCACGCCGCGAATTTGGGCCGCTTCGTCCTTGAGCGTGAAGTACAAATGACCGCTGCGGGGACGCGACAGATCCGAAATCTCGCCCGCCACCCAGATCGATGGAAAGGTGCCTTCGAGGATCGCTTTGATGTGTCCCGTCAATTCGCTGACGGAGATGGCATGCGGGGCAGTCGCGTTCAGAACGGTTTCTCCGAAAGTCGGATGCGGCGAAGTTGGTGTTGTTTCGGCGTTAGGTTAACGAGCGTGACGAAATGGGCGAAGCGGACGCGTCGGGTTCCCGCCAGCTAGCGAGCTAAGCTAACCTGAACGGCTGTCGCGATTGAAAATCTACTCCCAAGTACGGCGGTTTTTGTCATGGTCGATCTGTCAAAATTTGTTCGCGAAATTCCCGACTATCCCAAACCGGGAATTCTGTTCCGCGACATCACACCGATGTTGGCTGATCCCCACGCGCTTGCCGCGGCGGCCCGAGCGATGGCTGCCCCGTTCGTGAACGAAAAGATTGACATCATCGCGGCGGCCGAAGCGCGCGGGTTCATCTTCGCCACACCGATGGCGCTACAGTTGGGTGCCGGATTCGTGCCGATTCGCAAGCCCGGCAAGTTGCCATTCGACCTTCATTCGTTCGCTTACGAGTTGGAATACGGCAGCGATGAGTTGCAAATTCATGTCGACGGTGTCAAACCGGGCCAGCGAGTTTTGCTGGTGGACGATTTGCTGGCGACGGGCGGCACGATGGAAGCCTGCTGTCGTCTGCTCGAGAAATGCGATGCCGAGATCGTCGGCTGTTCGTTCCTGATTCACTTGGCCCAGTTGGGCGGCCAAGATCGGCTCAATCCGTATTCGTGTCACTCGGTTTTGACCTACGAACAAGACGATCTGGAGTCCGAACTGAGCCCGTCAGGAAGGATTTAGCGAGAAAATCGCTCCGATTCGGCTGTGCTGCGCCGGCGTGTTACAATGGTCAGGGGCGAAAGTCTCCGCAAAAACAATCCTCACGAGCTCGATTATGAACCGCTTACTCATCGCTACGGCCGCCCTGATCGGCGCTGTCGGCTTCACGTCCGACGCCCACTCGCAAATTCGCGTCGGACCGTTCGGTGGCGTCAGTGTCCGCGTGCCGTTTGTTTCCGTCGATGTCTTGCCATTCGGCGGTGGAACCCGAGTTCGCGCGCCGTTCACGTCCGTTGGAACCGGCTTGTATGGCGGTCGATACATCGATGATGGCGCGTCTCGTTACGGTTACGGCTATGGATACCGCGGGTATCCGCGACCGTATTACTATGACCCTGTGCCGGTCATCGCCGTTCCGGTGCCCGTTCCCGCACCAGCTTATCCGCCCTATCTCAGTTCCGATTATCTGGAACGGTCGTACGTTTATCCCGAGCCCTACGACGATGGACTCGGATACTCCGATGAACTCGATCGAAGCTATGCGTATGGCGATCGCGAGTTGGGTTCGTCCGTTTTAGATTCGCCCGTCAATCCGTATCAGTCGGCTCGACCAAGTGTCACGTCGTCGCGTTCGTTGCCGGACGACCTTCGCGAGGCGGCGACTCGTTTGGCTCGCGGCCTATCACGGCGCCGCGATGACGCCGATGTCTGGCTCGACTACCTACGTCCGGATTTGATCGTCGACACGATCGATCAAGGCGGTGCGCCGTCGGAGTTGCAGACGTTGTTTCTGAACTACGAAGGTCTGTCGGGAAACTCTCAATTGTCGGATGTTTGGGTCGTCGATGGCTTTCGTCAAACGCATCAGTTGCTTCGCCAGTTCCTAGAGACTGCACCGGAGCAAACGCCAGCCCCATCGGTACCAAGTGGCACAGTGAGAATCGAAGCCGCAGAGGGTGACCAGGAGCCGACGTTGGCAGTGCCGCCCAAGGCTGTCCCAGATAAGGCAACCGACAATCCGGCAGACGCACCGGGGGACAAACCAGCAGGCGAGGCGAACGAAGCCGATGACTTACCAGTACCCCGGCCGACTACCTCGCTGTAGCGGTCCGCCATTGAGGCAGTTTTGTTCCGATTGTGGTGGAATTACCGGTCATTATGGCCTTGCAGTGGCAGGGAAACGCGGGGAATGACGGATTGAAAGGTTCTATCTTTTGCGCTGGTTGCTAAAGTGGGAGTTGAGGCGGGGCGCGACCGCACCGCGACGACATTCCACTTTTCAGACCCGATCTGCCCGATGCCTAATTCCTTAGATCAGTGGACGTACGCAATCAAGCGTCACTGGCTGCTTTCAATCACCGCCTTCGCGCTCATCCTGGCGACAACCGTGCTGGTGATTTTGTTTGCGCCGCGGGCTTATCGATCGGAGGCGAAGTTGTTGTTGAGGATCGGTCGTGAAAGTGTCACCGTCGATCCCACGGCCAGCACCGTTGGCGAGACGATCAGCCTGCACCACACCCGCGAAAACGAAATTCAATCAGCGATCGGCGTGATGCAAAGTCGCGAGATCCTTGATCGCGTTGTCGATCAAGTCGGCGTCGATGTGGTTCTCAGCGGCAAGCCGGAAAGCAAACAGGAAGCGCCGTCCAAATCCATGCTGCCTTCATGGATCAAAGACACGGTGGACGAGCTGCGTGGCAAGTTGGCAAAGATCGATCCGGTCCCCTCGCGCGAGCAGGCGCTGGAGCGGCTCGCCGGTGATTTGGGAATCGGCGCTGCCAGTGAATCAAGCGTGGTCTCGGTCAGCTATAAAACTGATTCCGCCGAGGTCGCCCGCGATGTCGTCGATGCTTGGGTTGTCAGCTACATCACGCAGCACTCGAAGGTCAATCGCACGCCGGGCAGTTACGCGTTTTTCGAGGAACAAGACGCGGTACTGAAAGCACAACTCGAGGCCGCTCGCGAAAATTTGCGGGCCACCAAAAACGAGTCACGCTTGGTCACCATCGACGGACAACAAAAGCTGTTGGAGGCACAGCTTTCCAAAGTACGCGATGGCCAGATCGACACCGAATCGGAAATCGCGGCGATCGGATCGCGAGTGAAATCCTACGACGTCATGCTGACCAACTTCGATGAAACCATCACCTCGGAAGTCACCGGTAAGGCCAACGAAGGTCGCGACGCGATGCGGACGGCGTTGTTCGAGTTGGAAGTCTTGGAAAAAGATTTGCGCAGCAAGTACCGACCCGGACATCCCAAGCTGGTCGCCATCGAAGGACAACTTGAGGACGCCGCCAGGATCGTCAGCGGTCAAAGTGATGATCGCAAAGAGGTAACGCGGACCATCAATCCCGCCTACCAACAGGTCGTCGAGTACAAGATGCTCGACGAAGCGACGCTGAGCGGGCTGACCGAAAAACAAAAATCATTGGAAGCGAAGCAGCGATCATTGGAATTGGAAATTGTCGGGCTCAATGGCGACGAGCAACGCATCGGCGCCGCGTCCAACGAACTCGCAATTTTGGAAGAACGTTATGCGTTGCACGCAAAGAAATTGGAGCAGGCGCGACTCGATGACGTTTTGGCAAGCCAGCGCATCACCAGCGTCAATGTGGTTCAGCCCGCTTCGCTGGAGCAGAAGCCGGTGAAGCCGAACAAGGGCTTGTGCGCGATCGCCGGCCTGTTTGCCGCCTGCGCCGCGGCGATCAGTTTGCCGGTCTTGGTCGAGGCCAACGCAGCGCGAAGACAAACCGCCCGCTCAAAACGGGGCACACACCGCGAGTGGCAATTCGATCAACGCGAAGCAGAAGCCGACATCGACGATCGACCCGAAACTGGTTCTTCGGCCAATTTTCCGCCCGCAACCGTCGCGTCGGTCGGCAATGGCGATTTGCAATCCGGTTGATTTCATCCGATGTCATCTACCTATCCATCGTCACAATATCCTTACGCCATGTCGCAACCCGCAGCGCGCGCTGAGCTGTTGCAGGAACGGTTGACAACCAACTCGTCCGAGCGTGATTCTCCCGCCAGCAAACTGGAATGGTTTGTACGCGCGTTGATGTGGATGCTGTCGTTGATGGTGTTCACAATGCCGACCGCCCAGCACACGGATCAGTGGCAACTGCTGGACGTGATCAAGATCGGCGTGCTGGCATTCGCATGTTTCGGTGGCGCGATCGCGCTGATGAGTCGTTGGTCAGATCCGATCTTCCGCGCGGTCCTTGATCCGCTCACTCCGTTCTATTTGTTCTTGGGATGGGCACTGATCAGCACGTCATGGTCGCCGTTGCCCGGTGTCACGATCGCCCAATCGGGAAGTCTGGTCGCGATGCTGTTCTTCGCAACCGCGGTCGCCATCGTTGCCACCAATTCGATTTGCGCGAAACGGATTTTGTTGCAGTTGAATTGGGTGCTGTTGGTTTCCAGCACGATCGTCCTATTCGCCTACGTGATCGATCCCGAGATGTCGGGCCTCGATCGCGATCGCATCCACGCCGGCGGCGACGGGCTGATCCACCCGACGGCTTCCGGAGCGACGGCATCCTTGGGTTTGATGCTGCCCGTGCTCTGTCATCAAGTGGGACGATTCTCGTGGGCTTGGCGATTGATACTACCCAGCGTGATGGTTCACGGTCTCGTGCTGGTTCTTTCCAATAGCCGCACCGCGCTCGTGATGGCGGCTGTGACGATCGGGTTGGTGCTGTTCCGGTACTGTACCAATCGGCAACGGGCACTCGCCTTAATTGCCTCGGCGGCGTTGGCGCTGGGCGTCTTGGTCATCGATCCCGGATTCGAGTTGACTGCGTCAACCGCCGATGTCGGCGCGCAGTTCGTGACGCGAGGGCAATCGAGCGAACAGCTCATGGGGGTCTCGGGACGCGGTGAATTGTGGAGCGCCGTGTGGAACGAGTTTGAGAAATCGATGCTGGTGGGTCACGGCTATTTTGTCAGCAGCGAAGCCGGTACCCTGCACGTTTGGGATCAGACGCACAATTACACAGCTCACAACCTGGCGCTTCAGATTTTGGTTTCGACCGGCGCGATCGGATTCATGATTTTCTCGTTCGCACTAGTGCAACTATTCGGATTGTCGATGACACTACGTCACGGCAGCGAGTTCCAACAACGAATCTTTGTGATGGTGGTGGTCACTGCGATTTGGTTCGCGGGCTGGTCGCAACTCGGCGATTCGTTTCTAGGCCCGATCAGGCCCGAGTCGATCTTGTTCTTTTGTTTTGTGGGCATCGCGGTAGGCCAATCGACCATTTTGACGAAGCAATGAGCGAAAAGGTGTCTGACCCCAATTGTGCGAAGCACCCGAAGGGCCGGTTCCCGGCAATTGGGGTCAGACACCTTTTTCCGCACGATCCTACTCATCCCCGCCCAATCCGTAATCCTTGATCTTCTTGTGCAAGGTATTGCGGTTGATGCCCAAGCGTGTCGCCGCCTTGGTTTGCACACCCGAGCAAGACGCCAAAACTTGAACGATCAATTCTTTCTCGATCTGTTCAACGATCGTCGCATGAACATTTTCGGCCGCCGCTCCCGCTTCGTGAAGTCCACGCGTCACGAGTACAGTTGCCATCGAGTTGAAGTCGCCGCTCGGACTCTCGGGTGCGGTGCCGGATTCCTGACCGCCCGTCAAACAGGCTGGTAAAACGTCGACCGTAAGCTCGTCGGTTTCAGCCATCACGACGGCCCGCTCGATGTAGTTTTGCAATTCGCGGACGTTGCCCGGCCAATGGTAATCTCGCATCGCTTCCATCACGCCGGGCCCCATGTGAACGACATAGCGATCGTTGATGTCGTTGTAGTGTTCGAGAAAAAACGACACCAAGGCGGGGATATCATCGCGTCGACGACGAAGCGGTGGGATCTCGATCGGCACCACGTTCAATCGCCAATAAAGGTCCTCGCGAAAACGTTCGGCGCGGACTTCCTGCATCAGGTCGCGATTGCTGGCGGCGACGATCCGTGCGTCAGTGACAAGCGTGGTGGTATCGCCGACACGTTCGAATTCTTTTTCTTGCAGAACTCGCAACAACTTCACCTGCAAGGTCAACGAGGTGCTATTGATCTCGTCCAAAAAGACAGTACCGCCGTGCGCTGCCTCGAATCGGCCGGTTCGGTTCGCGACCGCTCCGGTGAACGCGCCGCGAACGTGGCCGAACAATTCGCTCTCCAGCAAACTCTCACTCAGCGCGCCACAATTGACGCGGACGAACGGTCCACCACTACGGTGCGAGAGACGATGGATCGCGCCGGCGATCAGTTCCTTACCGACACCGGTCTCACCCAGAATCAGCACCGATGCGTTGCTGGCGGCGACGCGACGGGTAATGCGGTACACCTCCTGCATCGCCGGCGAATTACCGATGATTCCAGAAATCGGAGGACCGCCGACATTGTTGGGCGGGCGGCCGCTGGATGGAATGCCAAGAATCGCCATGTGGATCGCAAGGGAGTACTCGATTTGAGACGGCACTGACGATAACGATAAACGCACCTGCTTAGTAGGCGGGAAGGAAACGACTCCCATGCCTACGGTGCTGAAATCTCCGTTGCTTCCGTTCTAAGACGTTGACGATCCAGTGCCGTCAGCGCGGGTAGCCGGCGGCGCCGATCAACGTCACGGATCACGCCATCCAATCCGGCGGCCGACAAGGGAGGGTCGATCATCATCACCGGCGCCGGCCAACGAGACAGACCTAAATCAGCGCTGTCAACGTCGCTCCGACCGCTGATTCCATCATCGTCGTAAAACACGATCGGCACTTCATTTCCGCGATTCAATCGCCGGACGACGTCGATCATTTCGATTGGTGCCAAATCCGAAATCTGAATTTTTGAAAGTATCAGCCGCAAATCGCCCCCACGATCGATCGCCCTCTGCAACGACGCGACGCTCCGCACGACCACGGGTTCCCATCCCAATTCGCCCAACAATCGCTCGAAGTGAGTCGCGAATTCGGCGCGAGTTTCCAAGACGATGGCAGTCGGACGATCGCCGAGCCTCGTCATCTCGGCCAATGTTTGACGCACATGACTGCTGCCGGGATAGGACGTGTCGCCCGCCAAACGCGATACCACCAGCGCGGCCTCATAACGAACCCTCGCGTCCGACGAAGACGCCAGCGCCACCAACGGCGTTGGAACTCCACCACTCGATCGAATCAGCAGGTCCGGGTCGACGTTGAACTGTTCGGAGTCGATTAAACGCAGCAGTCCTACAATCGTCGCCGTCGCGGTTGCATCAGCGGCCCCTGTTGCGGTCGCCTTGCTGATAGCGGCTACCAGCGTCGAATCGTCGATGACCGAACCGTACAGTTCTTTGACTTGCTCGATTTGTTCAGCGTCACCCCAGTCTGGATCGATCGCCAATCGGTATGCCACGCTTGCCGAAATCATTGCGGCATTGAGTTCGGTTGAATCGGTCCCGAGTCGACGCAAACGCAATCCCGCATCCGCAGCATCGCGAAATGCGGCCAACATCAGTTGCGTGGATTGATGGTTGACGCTGGCTCGATCGTCGCCGACTGTCCATACCGTTTGTGTCTGATCATCGTTGTCCACCGCTGCGGCGATCGCACGCGCATCGGCAAGATCACGCGATACGATCTCGATCGCTTGATCCCGACCTGGCAACGTCTCCGAAATTTTCAACAGCGCCGCGGCCGCAGCTTCATGTTCTTCCTTCGTCGCATCTTGCGCATGATGCGCGGTTACAAAGTCGACCACGAAGCGACGGGCATCGATTCGGGCGAGCGCTTCGATCGCTCGCGTTCGTACCTCCGGTGTGCCGTAAAGAGCGAGCTGACGGAAGGCGACTTCGCCGCCACCGCGGATTCGAATCGCGACCTTCAAAATCTCATCACGCGATTCGGTCGATCGCTTCGATACGGCGGCACCAACTAGCTTTGCAATCGCCGCGTCACCACCGCTGATCAGCACCCGGGCGGCCGATAATCGCTGGTCGATGGACGAGCTGTCGAGATCCGCGATTGCCTTGACCAGACGGGTCGGCGATTCGAGTTCGGCCGTCAAAGCGGTGCCAAGCCGATCAAGGTTTGCTTTGGCCGCGTCGCTGACGTCGGCTTGCTGCTTGATTCGGAAGAACACGTCCGAACCGATCGTCGCGGCCATGGCCGCGGACTTTTGCTGAGACAGATTTTTTTTGGTCAGGCTCTTGAGCAGTTGGTCCACTTCGGCCCAATGTCCCGTCCTCGCCAAACTGGCCACCGATGATGCCAGCAGCACGTCGCTGCGACGCGATTGCTCCATCAACTGGCTCGTCAGAGGATCTTCCTGAGCGAAACAGTCGTGGCAGGCAAACAAAACTGCGATTGCAAAGCACGCCGTGGTCAGGCTTCCGCAACGCCGCAAACGAGCGGGAGAATCGTAAAATGGACTCGGCATTCGGACGTGTCGGTAACGGATTTCGAGATGGAATGGCTGCGATCCATCATAGTCAACATCTTCCCTGATGAGTTCCTTTCGCAGTGAATCCCTGCCGAATCGCGAAGCCTAGCGGATTTCGCTGCCTCGACGGACTCGGACTTACTGTATCGCGTCTTCGATGGTCCGTTTCAGCTCTTCGCGTCGTGACCACTGAATCGTTCCTTCTTCGGCGCCCGCCAGTGAGAACATTTCCTTGTGCAATTCTTCGTCACGTGCGATTCGTCGCTCGCGAACGTCTTCGCTCGACGGTATCTCAACATTGATCTTTGCCGAGTTTCGCTTCTCCAACGAACGCATGAATTCATGATCCAAAGCGATCGCGGCATCTCGAAAATCGAGCGAATTGACCTGTTGACGGGTGACCCGTTCGACCGGGTCAATGGGCCTGTCGACGTGTTCGCCGCTGACGTTGGACGCGATCGACGCTTTGCGAAGTGATGCCGAAAACGCCCACAGGATGACCGCGAGCGAGCCCACGACCGATAGCCATTTTGAGACGCGCACGCGCATCGAAGCCGGCTGTGGCGATGTTCGATTGATGGAAGGATTTTGGATCATTGTTGAATCTTATCTTTGGATGCGAGTTGGCTCTTTATTCCGTCAAGATCGTCGGCAGGTTGTTCGCGATCTCTTCAAAGATCGCAACCAGTTGTGCACCCGACGCAGCGTGATAGTGCTTGCCGCCGCCGATGTTGGCGACCGTCCGCATTTTATTCTGGTCAGCACCCGGACCGAAGGTAACCGTGTGGATGGTCAGGAGATACGAATTCATCAACGTCGTTGCGACCGATTCGGGCGACGCACCGGTGTTGTGGATTCCGTCCGTCATCACAACCATCGTCTTCGATGCGTACGGTCGTGCCTCGTTACGCAACAGTGCCGTGATGCCCGATTGCATCCCACGACCGATTGCCGTATTGCCGCCCGGTTGCAAACCGTTGACGGTACTACGGATGACTTGAAAATTCTTTTCAAGATACGTGTCGAGAGTCGCGTTGGTTGCGTAGCTGGCGACCGACACCTGTTCTTCTTGGCTGGTCGTATCCAAGACGTTCAAGAAGGCATTGACCGCCGCGAGCAAATCTTGCCACGGCGTCGTGGGTGGCGTGCCAAGGTTGTAATGGTTTTGCCACGCCCACTGTTGATAAGTCGTCGAATCGTTACCGTTGGCGTAGTAGTAGTTGCCGTTGTACTTTGTCAGTTTGCCAGCGGCCACACCGGCGTTGAGCGCGCCGGTACTCCAGGGCGACTTGTTGCTTGGCCAGTTGAAGGTTACGTCCAGCATCGACCCCGACCGATCGAGTACCAACGAGATATCACGGTCGACTTGCATTGCGACGGCGTCCTGTGTCGTGGCGAAATCGTTCGTGTTGAGCAGGCCTGGGATCACCAGCGGTACGCGACCGTTGAGCGAACCGCCGTCACGGCGACCGAGTACTCGGAAAGCGCTGGCGACCTGTTGGCCGGCGGCGACTTGGGAAGTTGGAATTTTCTGGAACGTGTATCGACCGCTCACCCCGCTCGACTGAATCGTTTTACCGAACTCGATCTCGTTGGAAGCGTCATCCGATCGAAGCTGCAATGGTTCACCGTTGACCAAGTTCATCGCGGCCGTTGTCACGGCGGCGGTCTTCGCCGCCGAAACCGTTTGCGTTTCGCTGAACGCGCGACCGCCGGCTCGAGCCGCCGCGTCGGTCGCGACCATCAATTCGGTTCGGGTCAGTTGCATCTGAGCTGTGTTGATGCAAAACGCCGCCAGGATCGCCAGGACCGGCAGCAATACTGCGAGCAATCCCATCACGGCTCCACGCCGTACCGCTGCGGCGCCTTGAACGCATGAACGAGATGAATTCAAGGAAAAGTTTCTCGGACTGATTCTGCGGACATTCATGGTGAAGATTCCGGACGAGGGTGTTTCGCTCGATCGAAGATGCAAATGAGTGGTTGAAGTGGTGATCATTGTTGATAGAAGCCTTCGTAACGTTCGGTCCGCATCCGCACGTGAGTGGCGACGTTGGTTTCGGGCAGAAAGAAAGGAGCAAACATAGCGACGGCGCCCATGTCGACCGTCACGGTAACATCGACGAAGGTCGAGTTGCTGCTCAGATCCGTTACCGCCACGGTGTAGCCATTGTTGAGTAGCGATCCCATGATGCGATTCGCTTCGGCTTGAGCTTCGGCTGCGGTTGCGCCGGGCACGATCGCTTGGCGAGCGGCGAAGTAGGCGGCGTCTTGAGCCAAGTTGCGGACCATGTTCATTCTCGCAAACTCCATGCACGTCAAAATGATCATGAACAGGACGTTGGCGACGATCGCAAACTCGACCGCCGACGCGCCCATCCGCGCAAGGCCTCGGCCATGACGACGAAGTCCGGCATTGCGCCGTCTCGCGTTTCGTGGATGGATGCGTCTTGTCATCATGTTGCTTGGGGTTGTTCGACGAGTCACAGTGACTAATTGTTGGTAAGGTTTTTATATTCTTTTCGCATCGTCACGCTTCCCGATACGATCAGGTCGGCGAACCGATCGGTCGGTATCAGAAGGTTGCCGGCGGCCGGCACATTGACCGTGACGGTGACGTTCTGCAGCGTGGTTGCCGAATCAAACCCTGGTGAGCTGAAGGTGACCACGTTTCCGGAGCTGTATTGGACGTTTCGTTCGTCCAAGAACTGCATCACACGACTCTTCACGTTGGCATTGGTGTGTCCCCGTCCCACGCCTTGACGAGCGCCTTCGTAGGCAGCTAGCACCGCTGATTCTTTAAGGAACATGACCGAGCAAACGTCGATCGTGCCAAGGGTCAACACGAGCAGCACGGGAAGCACGATGGCGAACTCAACCGTGGCAATTCCGCTACGGCGAGCGGCCACGCGAGTTCCTCGACGGCGTTGAATTCTTGCAGCAAACATGCGAGTGACAGTTGAAGTGACGAGGGCATTTCCGGATCTATTGGAAACCTAGGTCACAAACTGCCAGGCTGCGGAAAGTTTTTTTGAAAACAACTTGCCGAAGCCTTCGCAGGGTGCTTCGACACCCGCGCGGCGTGACAATCATCACGATCGTTACGACCGTTACCTCAATCGCCCAGATCGGCCTTCTCGTTACCGTCTTCGTCGTAGCGGTTGATCGCGAAATAGAAAAACGGGACCGGCAAGCAAGGCAAAAGCAGCAAGAAAAATTTTCCCACCGCGAACGAAAATCCAATCGTGATCACGACGAACCCAATCCAAAGCCACCAAGTATCACGCCAAAGTCCGATGAGTTGCTTTGTCATTGATGCTTGAGTGGGTGGGATCGGAAGTCTAAAACGGGTAAACTGCGGCAGAATCGTCGCGATTATACAACGCACCCACCCCATCAACGGAAGATCCCATGTTCAACTCGCTGCAGTCGCTCATCGACACCGGAACGAAACTCTACTTGGACTCCGTCGAGCCATCTGAAGTTGACCAAAATTTGGCTTGGGGCGCCGTCGGCGCGACCAGCAATCCCGCGATCATTTCGGGCATCGTCAAAGCGGGCAATCTCGACGACAAGATCGAATCGCTATTGGGCGAAGGACGCAGTGACGATGAAATCGCATGGTCGCTGACGGATTTGCTAGTGAGCGATGCGCAGGCAAAATTCTTGACGATCCACGAACAATCCGGTGGCGACGCAGGCTGGGTCAGCTTCGAGTTGGACCCGTTGCTCGAAGATCCCGCGCTCGGTCTGAGCGACGATGAAATCATCGAGCGTTATGTCGCCTTGGGCAAGCAATGGGCCAAGGGTCACGTCAATCGGATGATCAAAGTGCCCGCGTCGCCTGCCGGTTTGCGTGCGCTAACGCCGCTCGCCGCCGCCGGCATCACACTCAACGTGACCTTGATCTTTACGGCCCAACAATACCGTGACGCCCGCGAAGCGGTCTGGAAGGGAGCTCAAACGCTTTCCAAGCTTGATAACTTCAAATCGGTTTACAGCATCTTCATTTCTCGTATCGACGTTTACACTCAGAAAGAAGTGCCGACGTTGATTCCGGCCGCCCAGGGTATGGTCGGTATCCTCAATGCAAAACGTGTTTGGCAAGAAAATCAAGTCTTTTGGGCAGATAAGAAACTGCCGCTGCATCAAGAAATGATCTTTGCGAGCACGGGAACCAAGAACCCCGCCGACGCTCCGTACAAGTACGTTCAATCGCTTGCGGGCAGTGACATTCAGACCAATCCACCGGAGACGAATCAAGCGGTCGCCGACAGCGGCGTCGAGTTCGCACGCACCGTCGACCAAATGCCGTCGCAAGCGATTCAAGATGACATCGATTCGAAAGTGGATGTCGCGGCGATGCAAAAGGCGCTGATGGATGAAGGCGTCGACAAGTTCGTCAAACCACAACGGGCTCTGTTGGATCTGATCGCTCAGAAACGCAAGCAGCTTTCGCCCGCATGAGATTACGCGATCGGCCTTGATGCGTGATCGCCGCGATCATTCCGAAGACAAAGACCGTCATCAGAGATGACGGTTCGGGAACAGGGGTCGTTGAAAATGCGATCGACGTCAGATTCACGCTGCGGAAAAACTCGATGTTGCTGACGTGCCCGCTGGTCAAGTCGCTCATTTCTAAGCCCGAACGATGCTTATCGAAATAGGTTTTCCACCATGCTGATCGCCCTTCTTTGGATGATGTTGGTCCACCCCGTCCACGAAACGGTGACGGAAGTCGAATGGAATGCGAAGACGCTGAAGCTGGAAGTCGCGTTGCGGTTGGATGTCGATGACGAGCAGTGGATCAAGAAGCGAATGAAGGGCGGGGATGATGTCAAAGTATGGGCGCTGCAATACCTTCGATCACGGCTTCGCATCGCCGACGCGGCGACCGCAAATGCGGAAGATCCGACAACCTATCATTGGGTGGGCCGTGATCGCGACGGCGCGCACGTTTGGTGGTACATCGAGGTAGAGCCGACGGATCAGCGACCGCCCGAGTGGATCGACCACCGAGTCTTATTTGACCGCGAGCCCGATTTTTTGAATCGCGTTTTGATCCTCGGCCAAACTCCGCCGCGCGCGCTCAACGTCACCGCCGAACGATCGAAGGTACGGCTCGACGAAGCCTCCGTGACGACGCCCGGCGCCGCAAAGCGTGATTCTGCCGATCCAGATGATGAGAACAACGCACCCTTGCCGCCTGCTGGACTCTAACCATGTTGACCTGTGAATTGATCTCGATCGGTGACGAGATGACCAGCGGCGCTCGACTGGACACCAACGCACAGTGGCTCAGCGAGCGACTGGGTGAACTGGGCGTTGCCGTCGAATTCCACACCACGGTCGGCGACACGCTCTCGCACAACGTCGATGTCTTTCGCATCGCAACCGATCGCGTGGACATCGTCGTCGCCACGGGAGGACTCGGACCGACTCGCGACGATTTGACTCGCGAAGCGCTGGCGCTGTTGGTCGACCAACCACTCGAAATGCGTGATTCGGCGATGCGACACATCGAATTGATGTTTGCTCAGCGTAAACGCGAGATGCCTGAGCGCAATCGCGTGCAGGCGATGTTCCCGGTCGGCAGCGACGAGATTTTTAATCCGCAGGGCACGGCGCCGGGCATCGACATGATCGTTTCTCGCTCGGATCGCCCGGCCAGTCGCGTCTACGCGCTGCCCGGGGTGCCCGCCGAAATGAAACGGATGTTCGACGAAACGGTTGCGCCGCGAATCATGCGGCAATCGGGAGGCGCGTCGCGGATACGTCATGCGGTGATGAAGTTCTTCGGCACCGGTGAGAGCGACATGGAGCAACGGCTTGGCGAAATGATCTCTCGCGATCGACAGCCACGAGTCGGCATCACGGTCTCCGGTGCAACGATTAGTTTACGCATCACCGCGACCGCCGAGACCGATGAAACGTGCGATGCAATGATCGCGGCAACGCGGGAAGAGATATTGAACTTGGTGCCGGAATACTACTTCGGCGACGGCGAGCACTTCGAACAACAACATGCGATCGAAGCCGCCTTGCGAATGCGGGGCGAATCGCTGGCCGTCGTTGAACTCGGCCGCGCAGCCGTTTTGGGTGACTGGTTCGCGGCGCTGGGCGATTCGCCCGCCTACCGTGGTGGGCTGTCGATGGCGACGGCGACCGACTTGATGCGGATGTTCGGCGGCCAGAACCGCACTGACGTTTTGGGAATCGTGCGAGATCGATTTGCCGTCGATTGGGTGCTGTTGGTCGACGCCTATCCCGTGGTCGATGCATCATCCGATTCGCCCTTGCCGGCTTGCGATATCGATTTGGTCGTATTGGGAACGAAGGCCAAGCCGTATGCAACGCGGGTTACGCTGGGAGGCCATCCCGACATTTTGCAAGCGAGGATCGGAAAGGCCGCGATGGCGTGGCTTAGCAAGGTGTTAGAATGAATCTTGACGGCAATAGCCATTCCCCGAACCGGCGCTTCCGATTTCACCACATTTCCGAATGAGTTTGCGATGATGCGATTACTTCTACTCTCTGTCTTCTTATCTTTCGCGACGATCGTTGCGGCAGATGAATCGGATCGCGAGGCTCGGTTGGCGAATTATCTGACCGGTGCCAAGTTCGTCGGCAAGTTCACTGTCGACGGCAAAGAAGACAAGCCACCCAAGACCGAGCAATACACGATCAGCAAGTGCGAGAAGCTGCCAGAGCCTGACATGTATCGGTTGACGGCGCGGATCAAGTACGGCGATGTCGATAGCGAAGTGCCGATGGACATCAAGATTTTGTGGTCGGGCAACACGCCGGTCATGACGCTCGACGCGTTGTGGTTGCCCGGCATGGGAACCTTCGACGCGAGAGTGTTGATCCATGCCGATCGCTACGCGGGAACATGGCAACACGACAAAGTCGGCGGCCACCTCTTCGGCAAGATAGCGAAGGACTGAACTATTTCACTAGCTCCCCGCTCCAAGCTAAAAAACGCCCGGCTTCCCCCCGAAAGCCGAGCGTTTTTCGCTGCTCACACTTCTAGTCGATTTCGATTCGATGCAGGCTGGTTGTTTCCACCGGCTCCCGTCAATCGCGAGCATCGAATCAATCGACCGAGTTCACATTAGCGGTTGGACGCCAAGAAGCGTCGCTTCGAGAAGCCTTCGACGATCGCCAGTTCGCCGAAGTTGAACGCGACCGCGTTTCCGCCAGCGGCAAGCACCAAGTTGTTGAACTCGTCATTGGCAGTGTTGGACGAGACCGCCCCCGTGCCGGCTCGCTCTTGGCCGTCGCTGAACGCGGCAGGCTGCGTTTCGACGACACGGTAAGTTCCCGCTGCCAACTGAGCGAACACATAATCACCGGTCGCGTTAGTTTGCAGCGTCTGATCGACCGCGACACCCAAACTGTCCGTGCCGGTCAAGCGTACGCTGACGCCTTGGATTCCAGTGTCGCCGGTGTCGAAGATGCCGTTGCTGTTATTATCCAAGAAGACCTTACCGGCGATCGATGCGGTTCGCGGATCGACGGTCGTCGCGGCGGTCGCCGTGTTGTTGTTCACGATGGTTTCACCGGTGTCCGATGTGACCACCGCAGTATTGGTTTGAGTCGTCGAGACTCCGGCGTTGATCGTGCCGGTGACGGTGAAGCTGAACGTGCCCGCATTGGCCACGTTGCCGCCGTTGACCGTCACGACGTTGCCGTTGATCGTGACGCCACTGCCACCCGTCGTCGTGAAGGCCGTGCCGTCCGGTCGCGTGCCGCCCGTCAAAGTCACGCCGGCTGGCAACGTGTCCGTGACGACGACGTTGGTCGCCGAAGAGGGACCGTTATTGACGACGTTGATCGTGTAGGTCAGCGAGTCGCCGGCCGCTGCGTTGGGCCGACTGACAAGTTTGGTGACCGCCAAGTCGACCACCGGTGTGACGGTGATCACGGCAGTGTCGCTGTTGTTGGTGATGTCGTCTTCGCCCGCGGCCGCCATCCCAGGGACGCTGGCCGTGTTCGTGATCGTGCCCGACGCGGTGTTGGCGACAGTGAAGTTCAATGTTGCCGTTTGCGAAGCACCGCTGGCCAGCGCGATCGCGGGGAAGACAACATTTGTGCCCGACACGGTTCCAGCTTGACCGTTCATCGTCGCACTGACAAATGTCAAACCGGCTGGTATCGAATCTGTCAGAATGATTCCCGACGCATCGCTGGGGCCTTCGTTGTTGACCGCAACCGTATAAACAACCGCGGCACCGATTGCTGGCGTCGGATTGTTGACGGTCTTGTCGACCACGACGTCGAAGATCGGAGTCAGCGCCGTTGTCGCCGACGACGAGTTGTTGGTGATGTCCAGCTCGGTCGCACCGGTCGACGCGACCGATGCCGGGTTGACGATGTTGCGGCTCGCATCGCCGGTCGCGCTGCTGAGCACGTTTGCCGTGACTGTGAACGTGCGCGTTGCGCCAATGGGCAGTGTCGCGTAGTCGACAGTGATGGTTCGCGTCGCCGTGTCGAAATTGGAGGCCGTTGAACCGGCCGCGGTGATCACAACTCCTGTCAGTCCGGCGGGCAACACGTCGGTCACTCTGACGCCCGTGGCATCACTGACGCTGTCGGTATCGTGGCTGACCAAGAATGTGTAAACCAACGCATCGCGACCAGGTACTGCGGTAGCGCGGTCGACGGTCTTTTGCAGGACCAAGTCGACTTGGCGAACCACGTTGATATCGACGTTATCGGTATTGTTGGCGGCGACCGTATCGGTGTCTGTGGTCGAAATTGTCGCCACGTTCGGAATCACTCCGGTCGCGCCCGTTCCGATCATGACATTGAACGAGAAGGATTGGGTTTCGGCAGGATCGAGATCGTCGAGAGCGAAAGTGAGCTGTTGGCCGGTTTGCGTCAGCACCGCACCGGAAGTGCCCGCGACGAGGCTGCCGTTGACGAAGGTCAGATTCGCATCGAGCGTATCAACGATGCTGACACCGCGGGCGGCACCGGGACCGAGGTTGTTGGCGACGATGGTGTAAGTCACGACACGACCAGCGATGGCGTTTCCGGAAACCGTCTTGTCGATAGCGAGGTCGACTTGACGGTTGAGCGTTGTGTCTTCGCTAGCCGAGTTGTTGTTCGGGTTCGGATCCGTATTAGGGCTCGCCGTCACAGTAGCCGTGTTGTTGAGCGGGCTGACGGCGTTGGGCGCGACCTGGACGACAATCGTAATCACGGATGTCGCTAGATTGGCGAGCGTGCCAACGGTTGCCGTGATTTCGCGTGTTGTCGCGTTGAAGCTAACCAAGTTGGCTGCACCGCCGACGTTGCCGCTGACGAATGTTACGCCAACCGGTAGCGGGTCGACCACCACAACACCCGCTGCCTCATCCGGCCCGTCGTTGGTGACCGTAATTTCATAAGTGAATTGGTTGCCCGCATTGACCGGGTCAGTCAAATCAACCTTGTCGATACGCAAGTCGCTCGAGACAATGTCGACCAACTCGCTTTCCGTGTTGTTGGCCGGGACGATGTCGACTTCGGTGCCAGTGACCGAAGCGGTGTTGGTCAAGTCAGCAGTCTGATTGGCGCCGATCGTGGAACCGAATCGGAATGTCTGGCTAGTACCGGCCGCCAATGTTCCCAGCGTGACCGTGACGGTCGTGCCGTTGACGTTGGTGACAGCGCCGTTGGGTGCGTTGGTCGTACCCGTGAACGTTAATCCTGCTGGAAAAGTGTCAGTCACGACAACATTGGTGGCCGCCAAAGGACCGACATTTTGCACGACGATGTCGAACACGGCGGTGCCGCCGGCTGCCAATGTCGAATTGGCCGCATTGAGCGTCTTGGTGATGATCAAATCGATCTGCGGGAAGAAACCGAAGTCGAGCGTGTTGTTGGTGTTCGGATCGGTGTCGCCGTCGTTGATCGGTTCAAGATTCGATTCCAGCGTGATCGTTCCGCTGCGCACGTCACCGTTGGCCTGGACCGTACCGTTGTCATCGTCGTCGATGTTGTCATCGGGATCAGTCGCCGGATCATTGCCGGTGCTGTTGGCAAACCCGAACAGCGGCGCGGCCGCAATGAATTGCGAATTCGGAATTAGTACTGCGTAATCGCCAGGTACAAGTCCGGTAAAACTGTAAACGCCACCCGCGATGGTCGTCGTTGTCGCCAGCACAGCGCCGGACGTCGGATTGATCAACTGAACGGTGACACCGGGTAAACCAGGCTCGGTCCCTTGGCGGATGCCGTCGTTCTGGCCACCGGTCGCGCTGTCGCGAAACAATTGACCACCCAACGACAGGGGCTGGATGTTGGCGAGGTTCGCCGTCACGATCGCCGGCGTGATTGCTTCGACGATCGCGATGTTCACGTCGTTGTTCTGGACCGTGATCGGAATGTTGGCCTCGATCGCGCCGACGTTGTTAAAGTCTGCACCGGCGCCGGTGTTGATCGTGAACGACGAGAACGGCAGGTAGACCTCTTGGTTCGTCGTCAAGTCCGGCGGGATCGCGACCGTGCGGATCGACGAGTTGCCCGCATCGGTGTAGACGATGATTTGGACCGAGTCGCCCGCGTTTTCGGCGCGCAGCATCGCGATCAGTCCTCCATCGGGATCGACCGCTTGACCCGGTGCTCCGCCGCCCAGCGAAACACCGACGCCGCCGGTTCGCAGTCCAACCGCGTCGAGTGTTGCGGTATTCTCGGGGCCGTCATACTGAACTCGAACATTCCCCGTGCCCGAAGCACCCGGTGATACCGTCAACTCGCTGGTTGTGGTGTTGATTTCAAAAGTGATGTTGCCGGTCGCTGCATTGATGCTGATATCACGATTTCCACCGATGGCTTCCGTGGCAGCGGCCGAGACGAAATCGTTGGGTGTTCCGCCACTGCTGGCCGTCCGCGCGGCCAACGGAGTGACCGAAAAATCGTCGATCAGTGCCGTCCGCACGCCCGCATCATTGACGACTTGAACCAGCAACGGCGCAGGAGTGGTCAATTGGGGCACAGCCGCTTGCCGCACGAAATACGTTCCCGGCGAAAGTCCATCGAAACGGTACTGGCCGGTCAAACTCGAGGTGACGGTGCCTTCGAGTGTATCGGTGCCGTCGAACACACCTACCGTCGCGCCATCGTCATTGAACAGTTGGATTTGGATGCCTTGCGCGCCCAGCGTTCCCGGCGCGACAAGGTTGCCCGAGCCGTTGACCAGAACCGGTGGGTCACCGGCCGGCGAACCATCATTGCCCTGATCGACGAAGGTGATGCCCGATATGACACCGAGATCCGAAGCCATCAACTCGCGTCGTTCCATCCGTTCGAGTCTCAACCGACGTTGATTCGGTTTGCGAGACGAAGGCTTCTTCGAGCCGCTGAAACGGTTGAAAATTTCTTGCCAGACCATCGTGATCGTCCCGTAGTGCTTTGATCGTTTTCCGGATCTTTGGATGCCGAAGGAATCGACAGTTTCCGCAGACTGGGAAGTTTTGGGAATCAGGGTGTTATGAAGGGGGTCGAGCCGCGCGAAGCTCATTCGTAAGCCAGCGGATCGTCTTCGAGGAATATCGGACAACTGGTCCAATAGTCTTAAGTCATACTGCCGGCTTCGATTATCGAAGCTGCCGAATCGCTACCATCGGTACTCGCCACCGAAGCTGATGCCCTGGGCCCAGTAATCGGTGGTGTCAAAGTCGAACGTCGGTCGCTCGGCGCCCGTGAACGGATTCGATTCCGGCGGCAACAGCGAAGGATTGATGTCTCGCGAGATCTGATCGCCGGGGCGAACCACGTTGGACCAGTAAAGGAACGTGTACCCGACGGTCGCTCGCAAGTGATCGGTCAGTTGGTAACCCAAGTTGATGTTGAATTCTGGTACCACCGAGAACTCGTCTTGTTCGTAGGTCCCAATGTTGGTGCGTTGAGCAAGCAGGCCGCCGACGCTGGTGACCGGTGCGGCGGTGCCGCTGGTCGAAGTCGTCGTACCGTTGATGCGAACTGTTTGGTTGGTCACACCGATGCCCATTCGCAACAGCGTGTCAACGCTCCAGTAACCTCTCGTCCGACGGTACTTCCAACCCAAATCGATGCCGTTGAATTGGTTTTGAGTCTCGAAGGTGTCAGTGATGTTGAACGTACCTACCGGATTGATGCCGCGAAGGTTTTCGTTGACGCGAACGCCTTCTTGCAGTTCAAGGTAACGGTATCCCACCATCGTTTCTTGACGTGTGCAGTAGTGTCCGGGACAGCCGCAGAAGAACCCGCTGCTGCAACCTTCGTCACAACAACGCAGGTAGCGGACATGGATTCCCGCACCGAACAGTTCGCTGGTGGCCTCTGCCGTTACGGTACCGGCGATCACACCGGGGAAAGCAACCAATTCGGCATCTTCACGGGCTGCTCCCGTCGTCGGATTGATGTTGAAGAACGGACGAGCAAGGATCTGAGCACCCGAGCTGGTGCGGCTGAGCGATTCAGACTCTTGCCCGATCCTGAAGTAGTCGCCACCGAGGCCCCAAGTGTGGCATTTATCCAACCATACTCCCGCGTTGATTCGGAACCCATCGAAGGAGTCCGTCAAAACATCGTTTCCGCCGAACAGCGTTCGCGTGCCGGGAGCACCCAGCACGCCGGCTTGATTTACATTCGTACCAGTCGGGCTAGTCGTTACCAACGGTGGCAAGTCCATGCCGTCTTGAAACCACATCAAGTACTCGGCGCTGAACCAGCCGTCCTGAGGTAGACACAATGTTACGCACGGTCGCCAAGCGTTGCCGCCGATCAACTCGCCGCATGTGCTGCATCCGGCCGAGCCACAATTACCACTGCTACAGCTTCCGCCGCAACTGCCCATTGAATCGCAACCGCCGCTGCAGAGCACGTCGCCGCAACCACAACTGCCACCCATCGCATCGCACGATGAGTCGCCTTCGTAGTAGGCCCCGTCGTGCATCGGCGGCATCATCACCTGTCCGTCCAAGTCGCCATCGAGGTAGACCGGGGGATCGATGATCGACACGGAATCCGAAGGCGGCACCGGAATGCCAGCACCCGAATTGTGTCCAACTTGGCGAATGTTACTTTGAACAGTCCGTTTGTTCGACGCGGCTTCCAGCGGAGCGTCGACGAGCGCGTGAGCCTTTGGCTTTGCCGCTTGTCCCGTGTTGTCGCGGGTGGGCTGCCAAGTCGCTCGGGCCACTCGTTCGCTCGATCGGACACCGGATTGTCCCGATGTTGATTTCGCCGACGTCGTCCGGGATGAACCGGTTCGAGTTTGTGCCTGGGCCTGGCCGGTCGCAATGACCAACACGAGGAATGATTGATAGATCGTTTTGCGGAAGGTAAGCACTGGCTTCACCGTGGAAATGCTTTGGATGGGCTGTCGTGAAACAGAACCGAAATCGTTTTCCCCCCCGGGATGAACCACTGAAAGTCGCGTTGCTGTCGACAACCACACCTCGGTTCCCTACCGATATCGACCAGAAAGACCGAATCATTAGACTCAAAGTCAGAAAAATCAGAAAAATCGACAAACCTTTCCCAACCGTCAAAGCTTAACGGCGTCGCAGCACAAAAACCGCGTCCGTCAGGTCGTTGTCGAACGTCCGCTGTTGTTCGATTTCGTAGTCGAAGTCGTAAATGCCGGCCATTTCAAAGACGTCACCCACCGAAGCGATCATTTTCTTGGCCTGATGCGGCGTGTAGATCCGCAGCGGAAACTCGCTGCGAATCTTCTCGACCTCGCCGGAACGTTTCACGGCCTTGATCGAAACCCGCAACATCTCGCGGCGTCGCTTGCGATCGAACTCGATCACCCGCAAAGTCACACTGATCTTCGTGCCGCCGTGTCCGGCCTTCCAGCGCTCGATGCACTCTGGGTCCGCGTCCATCGGGATCAGATGAAAACCCAAAATGTAAAGTCCGCCCGGACGAAGGTTCGACGCGACGCTGCGCAAGTGCTTGACCGCCGAATCCTCGTCCATCAAATGGCGAAAGGTGTTGAACGTGCAAAACGCTGCATCAAACGGACGATCGAAACCCATCTCAGTCATGTCGCCGAGCACAAATTCACCGGCCAGTTTTCGCCGCTTCATTCGATCGCGAAGATACTTCAGCATCGGCGCCGACAGATCCAAACCTGTGACGTCGTAACCCCTCGCTGCCATCGCAACGACCAGGCGACCGCTGCCACAACCCGGCTCGAGCAATCGCTTCACCGAACCTGTCGCGAACCGCTCGAACGCCTTCTCGAAGAACGCAACTTCGATATCGGTTTCGTCGCGAAACACCATGTCGAAGTATTGCGGGTGATCGTACCAATCGGCCATGGTGGGAAAAGTAGGTTTCAGGGATCAGGTTTCAGGGATCAGGACTTTGCGTGTAGGGCTTGCCGCAAGCAACCGCCGATCAATGCGCCGACAAGGGGACCGACGATGTAGACCCACAAGTCGGTCAAGTGACCCGACGCCAATGCGGGACCGATGCTGCGTGCCGGGTTCATCGATGCGGCCGTCAGCGGTCCGGCCACGAAAGCTTCCATTGCGATCGTCGCACCGACGGCGATTCCCGCCGTGATCGTTTCTTCTTTCGCGCCTGTCGAAACGCCCATCACCACGAACATCAAGATCGCCGTCATCATCGCTTCGATCGCCATTCCCGCGATCGGCGTCAATCCGGTCTTCACCGTTGTCGCTCCCAACAGCGATTCGTCGAGACCCAACACGGATCGAATCGCCAGCGCACCAAGCAATGCACCGGCGCACTGAACCGGCACGTAGGCCAACGCGTCTTTGACTGGCAGTTTTCCCAAAGCGGAAAACGCAATCGTAACCGCCGGATTCATGTGAGCACCGCTGACTCCGCCGACGGCGTAAATCATCGTCATCACGATCAGTCCCCACACCGTCGCCACACCGATGTGCGTCAATGCGCCCGTTCGTGAATCGACCGCGATCGCGCCACAGCCGATCACGACCAAACAAAACGTGCTCAAAAATTCAGCGAGACATCGCGTTGGTAAGGGAGTTTGCATTGACGGCTCAATGTTGAATCAGATCTGAATATAAAAACACGTACAGTCCGATCAGCGTCTTGGCGTCCCGGATTTTTCCATCGGCAATGTATCTCGCCACGTCTTCTCGCGTTGCGAGATGGTTCTCGATTTGTTCCACCGCCTCGCGGGCGTGATCGCCGGCGGTCAAGTCGCGAGCCACGTACAAGTGCATCAACTCGTCGCAGATACCCGGCGCCGAATAGAACTCGTGGACCTTCGTCAGTGCCCCAGCCCGGTACCCGGTCTCCTCGATCAATTCCCTCGCGGCGGTCACCTCAACCGGCTCACCCGCTTCGCGGGTCCCGGCGGGCAACTCCAACAATGTCTCGTTCACGGTCGCGCGATGATTCTCGATCAGCACTACGGTGTCGCGGTCGATCAGCGGCAACAGCACGACCGCGCCGGGATGCCGAATCACTTCACGATGATAGATTTGACCGTCGCTGCCGGTCAGTTCCATCTCGTGTACATTGAACCGAGATCCACGAAGCACAAGTTTTTCAGAAGGTGTATTCATCAGTCGGTCATCAATGTGGGTCCGCGACTCCGTTCGCGGACATTGCTGTTCATACCCCGCGAGCGGAGTCGCGGGGCCACAGAATATCCTTCCTCGTCACCTCCTGTAACCTGTGTTCGGTTTCCTCAACTGCTACAAGCCGCCCGGCATGACATCGCGTGATGCGGTCAATGTTGTTCAGCGCCGTTTGAAGGGCCTGCGAACGTCCGATGGAGCGAAGGTGAAAGTCGGTCACGCGGGAACCCTCGACCCGCTGGCCGAAGGAGTGCTTGTCATGGGCGTCGGCCGGGCCGTTCGTCTGGTGCCCTACGTGCAACAACAACGCAAGCACTACCGAGCTAAGTTCTTGCTCGGACAGTCAAGCATTTCGGGTGATCTCGAAGGCGACGTCGACGTTCACGCCGACTTACCCATCCCGACCCGGGAACAACTCGATACCGCCGCCAAGTCGCTTGTCGGCGCGATCACCCAAACGCCACCGGCCCACAGCGCGATTTGGATCGATGGCAAACGTGCTCACGAGCGCATCCGAGCCGGCGAGACGGTCGAGATGCCCACTCGCGTCGTCGATGTCCACCGAATCGAAATCCTCGCCTACGAATTCCCCGAAGTCGAACTCGATGTCGTGTGCGGTTCGGGCACCTACATCCGCACCCTCGGACTCGACTTGGCGATCGCGGTCGGTTCCGTCGCCGTGATGTCGCACCTACGTCGCGATGGGGTCGGTGGCTTCGTGCGTGGCGACGCGATCTCGATCGAACGGCTTCGCGATGAAGATTTGGCGTTGTTGTTGTTGCCACCCGTCATGGCGGTAGCCCACATGCGTCAGGTGACGGTCACCGACGAGGAGTCCGCGCGGCTGGGAAATGGACTTGCGATCGAATTCCGCGGTGATTCAACCGAAGCGGCCGCGATCACGTTTGGTGGCTTACTCCGCGGCATCATCGTCCGTCACCAGGACTCATGGGTCCCTAAACGGATCTTCCCAGTCGACTCGGCAAACTGATCGAGTCAACGAACGGCCGGTCCGATTTTTGCCGGTACGTTGGTTGTGATCCCGATCGCGCCGAGACCCACGAAATACTTCGCGTCGTCGATCGAGTCGATCGTCCAAACGTGAAATTCGCGGCAACCACCTTCACGAAGCTGCTCGACGAAACGTTCATCGATCAAGTCGACCTCGCCTTTCATACCCACGCCATCGGCAAGCGATAACTTGACACGATCAGCGATCTGAGATGCCGTGGGATGATAGTACGACGACGCCAAATTGCGTTCGAATCCGGTCAACCAATGAGCTTTCACGTCCGGCATTTGTCGCTTGAATTCGGCGATCGTCGGACCATCAAATGCGATCACAAGCCAATCGATCGGTTTGCTTCGGTGCTTCTTCAGACGCTCGATCAACTGCGGGACGATTCGTAACGTCGATTTCAGCTCGATCACCAATGTCTTGCCATCCGGCACGCACTCGATGACTTCGTCGAGCGTCGGGATCGTTTCGCCGTCGAATCGGGTGTCTTTCCAACGACCGAATTCGAGTTCGCGAAGTTGCGCCAGCGTTGACTGTTCCACGATCAGCTTTTTGCCGCTCGTGCGTTTGGTGTCGGCATCATGGATGCAAACGATTTGCCCGTCGGCGGTGAGATAGAAATCGCCCTCGACACCATCGGCGCCCTGTTCAAACGCCAGTCGAAAAGCGGCCAGCGTATTTTCCGGAGCGTCGTGCGAAGCGCCGCGGTGCGCGATGATTTTCATGCGATTTCTCCGTCCGTCAAACGGGACAGATAGTTTCCCATCAGGTGCGACGGCATCCCCTTGCTAAGTTCGCCCCAGATCGCATCGGCCAGGGCCGGCGCGATCTCGCCATCGTCGGATGTATCGTCAGAGACAATCATATCTCCGCTTTCAACGGCCTCGTTTGCTAACTCGACGATCACTTCGGCCGCTTTGGCGATCGCCAACTTGCCCACCAGGACTTCCGTTAGGCAGTGATTGTAGTCGTTGCTCAGCAGACTCATCATCGGCAACTTCGGCACCAAGTCACCCGAATCGACGTATCGATAAACTCGGTTCGGAAACTCACGAGCGAAAGCGTCGGCGGCTGCCCGGTTGCCGATCATCGGCGCACCGAATGTAACCACTTGATGCACCGGAAGAAAATTTTGGTGCAACCGCCAAGCGCACAGCAGCGCGATCGCGCCGCCCAAGCTGTGTCCCGTCACCCAGACCGCGCGTTCCTTTTGTGAGAACAAGTCGTCGACTCCATCAAACAGCGGCGCCCAAATCTCCGCCAACGCCTCCATGAACCCGCGGTGAAATCTGGCCCCGACCCCGGCGGCGGCGAAGTCGGTGCCGATGCGACCTTCCGGCAGCACCAAGAAATTGCGAGCGTTGGTCAATAACCAGTCCTTCACGCCGTCGAGCGTATTGGGCTTCTGGGACCCACGAAACGCGACCACGATCGCATCGTCATTTTCGCCCACGAACGCTTGCGTGTTGTCGACACTTAGCAAGGTTCCTTTGAGCCCCAACTGCTTCTCGAACCGTTCCGCCGACTCGCCGGGTGACTTGTAAGCCAAGTCACACGCCGTCGCCAAGAAGCGGGCATGATGTCGGTTGTGATTGCCGCTCGGATCCAGCATCGGCGTTTTCTGCGTCAGGTTCGAGTTCATGGGTTTGATTTCCATCGTTGTTTATCGAAGCAAGCGGCGTCCCTCGCCGGCATCCTTCCATCGCTTTGCGGCGTCGTCGGTGACGCCCGTTTCACGCAAATCCAATCGTTTCAATCGCGGCAGTCGTGACAAGTGCTTGTCGAGGCCATCATCAGTAATTTTCGTGGCTCGCAAACGCACCACTTCCAGACCCGTCAACTTCACAAGCTCGGCCAAGCCATCGTCGGTCACTTGAGTATCGTTCAGATCCAATTCTCGCAAGTTCGCCATCAAGCTGAGATTTGAAAGCACGCCATCGGTGACATCAGGATTGGCGATTTGCAACACGATCGTCTCGGGATAAGCACGCAAGACCGAATAGTCGTCACGATCCCATCCGGTCAGTGTGATGTGTCGCTCGCCGTGAACGAGCACCAATCGTGGTCCCAAGTCGACATCGACCAAGCGAGTATAAATCGCCGGCGCCGCGATCGCCGCAAAACCCAACAGCAGCAACAAAATCGGCCGGATACTCTGACCGGGCCTGCGACGAAGCAACACCGTCAATAGCCACGCAAAACCGATCGCGATTAGAATCAGTCCGGCGTAAAACAAGAATTCGAAGGCGAGATACATCGGGGAGAAACGGGGTCCGATTTTTTTGAAAAACTGCTAGTCTATTGCCGACTCGATTCTACCGCTCTCGAATTATTACCAAAGCGATCATGCAAAACTTTCCATCGAATCTGCTCGCGTCCACCGGATTGCTCGCGTTGCTGTGCATCGGTACCGTTTCCTGTGCCGGTCCGAAACGCGGCCCAAGCTTGGTCGACGCCGACGCGCCGACCGAGTTCACAACGACCGAGTCGGGATTGAAGTACAAGATTCTTCGTCGCGGTAGCGGGCCGAAACCGACGGCGTCCGATCGCGTGACGGTCGACTATTCGGGCTGGCTCGACAACGGACAAGTGTTCGATTCGTCCTACAACGGCAACCAACCGGCGACCTTTGGGCTCAATGGTGTCATCCCGGGCTGGACCGAAGGCCTGCAATACGTCAACGAAGGCGGAATGATCGAACTGGAAATCCCATCCGAGTTGGGATACGGCCCAGGCGGAACGCAAGGGATTCCGCCCAATTCGACGTTGCACTTCAAAGTCGAACTGCACGAAGTCAAGTGAGCGAAGTGACATTGACAGCCGCGAAGTCGCACTTATTCTTAGGTGCTTATTCGAGTCCAGGAAAATACACATCGTGAACCCTTCCACCCGACACAGCATTATTGCCCGCGTCATTGGCACCATTTGCCAAGGCTGACGCGGGGAGGAAACCTGGCGCCGGCGAGAGGACACCTCTCGATGGGCGGCTCGAATCAACATGCCACATTTCACCCCCGAGGCCTTCATGGGTTCGGGGGTTTTTTCGTATCCTTTCGGACCCGGCTTCCATCCACGAAGATCCGACTATGACCGACCAAACCATCCAGATCTACGACACGACCTTGCGCGACGGCTCGCAGGGCGAAGGCGTCAGTTTCTCTCTGCAAGACAAACTGAACATCGCCCGCCGATTGGCCGAAATCGGGGTCGACTTCATCGAGGGCGGATACCCGCTATCGAACGAGAAGGACGTCGCGTTTTTCCAGCAGATCAAGAACGACAATCTCGGTGACACCAGAGTCTGCGCCTTCGGAATGACCCGCCGCCGCGCGATGAAAGCCGCAGACGATCCCGGTATGAAGGCACTCGTCGCCGCCGAAACGCCCTGCATCACCCTGGTCGGCAAAACGTGGGACTACCACGCCACCGATGTGCTCAACGTGACCCTGGAAGAGAACCTCGCCATGATCGGCGAGAGCGCGGAGTTCCTGGGCCGTCACAGCGAAGTCATCTACGACGCCGAACACTTCTTCGATGGTTACACAGCCAATCCGAAGTATGCGATTGAAACATTGTGCGCCGCCGCATCGGCCGGTGCGAAGTACTTGGTACTGTGCGACACCAACGGCGGCACGCTGCCCGAACGGGTTGCCGAAGTCACCCAAGCCGCGATCGCAGGCACGAAAAATTTCAGCGTCAAAATCGGTATCCACACGCACAACGATGGCGAACTGGCGGTTGCCAATTCGCTCGCCGCCGTCGATGCCGGCGCGACGCAGGTCCAAGGCACCATCAACGGCATCGGCGAACGATGCGGCAACGCCGACTTGATATCGGTGATGGCGAACTTGGCGCTAAAGAAAAAGGGCTATACCGTGCTGGGCGGGCGCGACATGAAGCACCTGACCGAACTGAGTCGCTACGTTTACGAAACGGCAAATTTGCAGTGGCGAGGCAACCAGCCCTTCGTCGGCCAAAGCGCGTTCGCACACAAGGGCGGCATGCACGTCCACGCGATCAACAAAGCCGCCAAGACTTACGAACACATCGATCCGATATTGGTCGGCAACGAACGTCGGATCTTGGTCAGCGAGTTGTCGGGCCGCAGCAACATCGTGGCCGTCGCGACCAAGCACAACATCCAAGACGACCGCGAGTTGATGGACAAGATCCTCGCCGAAGTCGTTCGATTGGAGAACC
>JBGSLZ010000088.1:0-461039 GCA_041740415.1 Rubripirellula sp. | reverse complement strand
CGTGCTACGAAAAGACGACATGCATCGCTCCACTCTGCATGACCTACTTCTCTCTGTCTGACCCTATGCCAAGATACCGATCGGATAATCGTTACCCGGTTGCACGAAGCTTCGGATGTTTGGCAGGATGTGTACCATGCTGCTATCGTTGGGAACGCCGTACCACATCGCAAGTTCGCAGGCCAATTGGTCAACGGAAGTTGTCGGTAGGAAGCGTCCACTTCCCAAATTCAGTGGGTTCGTCGAAGCCAGCGTTAACGGATACTCACCATGAATTTTGCCGCCAACGATTGGCCCACCGCCGCCGCCGAGTTTTGTACCACCCATGATGATTTGATGACCGCCCCAAGCGTGGTCGCTGCCCTTGCCGTTGGTGCTGACGGTGCGGGCGAAATCGCTGGCGGTGAATGTTAAAACATCGTTCGTCAGGCCGAGCGAATCGATCGCGTCTTGGAAACTCTTGAGTCCCTTGCTGACCATGGACAAGTTGCCCGCCTGGGTATTGATCAATTCGTCATGGTTATCCCAACCGCCGACTCCCACAAAAAAGATTTGTCTCGTCTGACCGATCGTCTGGTGAGCACCGATTGACTTAGCGATCATCCTCATTTGCCTCTGGAAATTCGACGGATTTGCAGGGAATGACGAATCAACCGATGTCACCATCCCGACCGCGTCATTGAAAGCGATGGCCGCATCGAGAGCCGTACGGTTTGTCTGGGCAAATGTCTTCTCAAGCAAATTTCCATAAGACCGACTCAACACGTCATCGGTCAGGGTCGTAAATATCTTTGCCTGCGTCCAAGTCGGGCCATACCAACCCACTTCTTGCGCTCCGCTACTGGTGACCACATAGGGAACGACCTTCCCACCGGTTTGCAACAGGTTGACCGAGTCGAGAGAAATGTTCATCGAAATCGAAGGATTCGTATTGACCGTGTCGGTCATCAAGTCCGCCATCCGCCCCGCCCATCCGGTGACCTGTGAACGGGACTGAGGCACCGTCGTCATCCAGTGCTGTTGCAAGTCGGAATGCGAGAACAATCCCAACGGCAAGTTCGTTCGCGCGTTGTACTGAGCCCTGGTGGTCGGCTCCACAAGACTACCCACATTGGCGATGAAGGTTGCCTTACCTTGATCCCACAGCGTCTTGATTTCAGGCATGGACGGGTGAATGCCGAACGTACGACCTGAAGGCGTATCGGTGATGGTTGTTGGATCTAGCTGAGCCGCAGGAATACCAAGAGCGCCGTTGCCATTGGTGTAGGCTCCACCTCTCGCCGTCAAGTAAGCAGCATGCTCGGCCGGTGTCTTTGGTATGAGCATGTTGAACGAGTCATTGCCACCAAACAGGAACACGCAAACCAGTGCTTTGTACCCCGACAGACCGCTTGTCTGCGCGACTACGCTGTTAGTCGCCGACAAGTTGATCATCGTCGACAGCAACGAGGTATTGGTGAGCGCCGCGCATCCGCCCGCCATCTTCAACAGACTTCGACGCGAAGGGTCCTTGATGAACTTATTCATGCTTTTCATGGTGATGCTCGGATGAAAAAAATTGTTTGGACTCAATGAAACAGAAACGTCAACCAACGACTACTCTTCGATCGCCGCAAAGGGAGACGTCAAAATGCAGATGAGGGAAGTCAAAACCCGAAATTCGCCGGCACGATCTCTCCACATCTGACCGTTGTCCGAAATACCCGTATTGCCGATCATCCAATCGGTTTCCTTTAGGACGACGTAGGCCATTTCGTCTTTGTAGTCTTGAGGCATGGTGCCGCAGCAAAACAGCAAATCGTACTTGTCGATCAGCGAAGGGAGTACGCTTTGCGCCGCTTCGGATCGCTGAATCGCCATCCAAGCCGCGTCCGACAGACTGCCTTTGTTGGTCAGATTGATCGTGTTGACCAAGGCCCGATCGGCAACCAAGTCGAACGTCAATGTGCAACTGAACGAGTAGTTCGGATTGCTGGCCGTGTACAAGGCGCTACCACGACTGAGATCCCAGATATAACGATTCATCAACCGATTGGAGGTCACCGCGGTTTGCTGTTGAAATTCCGGCGCGACCAAGTTGCCATTGGGGATTTGACGTGATGGCTGAAAGGCGATCAACTCACCAGGCGGCTGATAAGACGGCAGGTAGAAGTTGAAAACGCTCGGCGATCGATAGGGTTCTTGCGTCCAATTGTAATCTTGCGGAAGAACCATCATCCATTTTTCGGAAGCAATGTTTGAATTGTGATAGTCGCTGACCGCCCCGAGTCCTCGCAATAAAGACGTGTAGCGGATCACCGGTTCACGCAATCGCGAATATTCCGTGCCACGCGGAATGACTTCGACTCGATCAGGGTTTCGCATGGTGCGAACCATCATTGACCGCCAAGCCTCGGGGTCTAGCAAAATTGCTTTGACGACGGCCTTCAAATCGCCCTTGACACCGCTACCATTGTCCTCAAATTTTCTTGCGACGCGGCGGATGTATGCCCGCGAAGGATTGCTCTTCACCAGTCGCTGGATCAATCGATAGGAGATGAATGGTGCGACGTTGTTGTGAGCGAAGATATTGTCCAGCGCTGCGGCGATATCGGCATTTCCCGCATCAATGTCAACAACTTGGCCATTGAGCAATGTCTTTGGGGCGGTATCGTGCTCGGGTTGATACATTTCCATCGCGTACAGGAAATCATTACCCGAGTAAAACGCATTGCCGTTGTTATTGGGATTCGGTTTGAACGATAGTCCCGTGAACGCTCGGGCGAATTCTTTGATCTTGTCGTTGTCGTACGTTGGAATCAACTCGCCGGTAAGCGTCTTCGTCAAACGTCCATCCTGTTGCAGTTCATACAAACCGATCGAAAACAACTGCATCACTTCCCGAGCAAAGTTCTCATCGGGAGAACGAGTCCCGTCGGACTTGCGGTTTTTCATGTGGCTCAGGTAGACGCCCATGATCGGATGATAAGTGACATCGGTGAGTAGCGTTCGGTAGTTACCGAAGGCATTTCTGGCCAACATGTCATAATAGTTTCCAGGTCCGAGCCAACGCCCGAGGCCGGAGATGTTGCCCGGGCCGCGGTCGTCGAAGCCGTCGCCTTCGGAGCTCGTCACCACAATTTGGCTCAACGCCCACGCCATCCGTTGACGCAATTGGTCAGGCGATCGTATCGCGATGTCCCACCAGGCGTGATGACGATAGCGTTGGATCCAGACATCCGGTTCACCGAGGGTGTTGAAGCCATCGGCCGCGATCATGTCGATCGCACGTTGCTGATGGTTGCTGGCCGGCAACGCGAATTGATTGTCGATCCATTCTTCACAGGCACGGCGAACCCCGATCTGTCCGATCCGATTTGCCAAGGCATCGATATCAGCCATCTTCGGACCGAATGTGCCTCGCTGCAGAAACTGTGCCGCTTGGACCTTAGCCTTCATCGTTCTCGCTTCACCGCGAGAATCGAGCTCGAACACGCCCGCCGACGCTGGAGAGAACGCCAACATCATCAGCGTGAGGACGGAAAACACTTGGAAGATTGACGACTTGAATCTACGCATCTTCATCACCTTGTTGTGCCGCTATGACCGGGTGCCGAGGTTGAGCAATATGAAAGAGCAGTATTGACCCTCGATCACCGTCTTTGATGGAATCGGCAGAACTGGGTCGGCGGATAAGTGCCGGCGCAGCAGAAAATGCCGACCGACAAGCAATTAGACTATGTAAATCCAATGCTCAAGTCAACGAGTAAACGCCCTTGTTTCTACCTCAGGGTGCTTTATCGGGCTTCCACACGCCGTCGACGATTTCGGCCGACCGATGCCGTTATCGGCTTGGACGGCTAAAAATTTCGGGGCTTGACGGAGCCTTGAACCCGCGATGGCAGTCCTTGGATTCGCAAGAAGCCTTCCGCATCGTCTTGGTTGTACGAGCCGCCGCCTTCCATCGTGGCGATTTCCGCGTCGTACAGACTGTTCGGACTCGTTCGCGAGTCGACGCTGATGTTTCCCTTATAAAGTTTCAGCGTCACTTCGCCGGTGACGGGCTTTTGAGCTTCACGGATGAACGCCATCAATGCGTCCATTTTCGGCGTGTACCAGAATCCGTAATAAACCATTTCGGCGACTTCCGGAGCCAATCGATCTCGCATGTGCACCAAATCGCGATCCATCGTCAACTGTTCAACATTCATCAATGCGTTGTAGAGAATCGTCATTCCGGGCGATTCATAAACTCCGCGGCTCTTCATCCCGACAAACCGGTTCTCGACCATGTCGATCCGGCCGACGCCGTTGCGACCACCGATCGTGTTGAGCCCCTCGACCATCGCCAAAGAGCCGACTTTGGATCCGTTGAGCGTCGTCGGAACGCCCGACTCGAAGCCGATCGTGACCGATTCGGATTTGTCCGGAGCCTGTTGAGGGCTGACACCCATTCCAAAATCGACCAACTCAACGCCATTGATGTCGAGCTCCTCCAATTGACCAGCTTCATAACTGATGTGCAACACGTTTTCGTCGCTGCTGTAGGGCTTGCTGGTCGATGCCTTGACGGGGATGTTCTTGTCTTTGCAGTACGCGATCAATTCGGTACGGCCGGGAAAAGCGTCGCGAAATGCCTTGATCCGCCACGGGGCGATCATTTGGATTTTGGGATTGAGCGCTTCGGCGGCCAGTTGGAAACGGCACTGGTCGTTGCCCTTGCCGGTGGCACCGTGGGCATAAGCGGTGGCGCCGACTTCTCGCGCGACCTGCAAGCAAATCTTGCTGATCAGCGGCCGCGCGATCGAGGTCCCCAATAAATAAATCTGTTCGTACTTGGCCTGCCATGCCAACACTGGAAAGGCAAAGTCACGACAAAGTTCTTCCCGGACATCGACGGCTCGATAAGAAGCGGCGCCGCCGTCTTCGGCCTTCTTCTTGATCGCCGCGCGATCTTCGCAGGGTTGTCCCAAATCAACGTAAACAGCATGAACTTCGTAGCCCTGTTCTTGCAGCCAGCCGAGAATGACGGACGTATCCAAGCCGCCGGAGTAAGCCAGTACACAACTTTTCATTACGATGAATTCCACGAATATAGAAAACGACGACCGTCGACACGGTTGACACCCCGCTTTAGAACACATTCTGAGTTAAGTTTTGTAACCTTTTGTTTATGTTTAGCCCATGCCCGAACAAACCACACCGAGCGTCGATTCCGCCTTGCCGATTTCCAGCCACCTGTCCCCTGCCCTGCTCGCTTTGGTAGCCGACTTGTTTGCGGGCCGAACCTCGGTCGCGGAACTAGCCCATCGTCTCGGGTTGGCCAACGACGCCGCTTCGAGCACCCGACTCGATGCCGCCGCAACGATCGACGGCGCGACGGTCGACTTGGGCCGTAAGGCTCGATGCGGCTTCGGTGAAGTGATTTACGGGCAGGGCAAATCGGCTGATTTGATCGGCCGGATCATCGCGACTCAGCTCGCCGCTGGCCAAAGTTCGCTGGTCACGCGGATTGCCGATGAAGCTGCCGCCTCGCTGGGGGATCGTTTTGGGTTTTGCGATCACAACCGGGTTGCCCGAACTCTGCGCGTGTCGGGTCAAAGCCTTTCGACGACCCCCGTTGGTGCTGATTCTAAAGCTCATCATGTCGCGGTTATCACTGCGGGCAGCACGGACGGACCGGTCGCCGAAGAGGCTGCCGAAACCCTCGCGTGGATGGGTGTCGGAGTCGATCGCTTCAATGACATCGGTGTCGCGGGGCCGGGCCGACTGATCGCGGCGGTTCCGAAACTGCGTACGGCATCGGCGGTCGTTGTCGTTGCCGGCATGGAAGGCGCGTTGCCATCGGTGGTGGCCGGCCATCTGGCAGTACCGATATTTGCGGTACCGACCAGCGTCGGTTATGGCGCGTCGCTCGGCGGGCTAACCGCATTGATGGGAATGCTGTCAGCGTGTGCCGCCAATGTTGCCGTCGTCAACATCGACGCGGGCTTCAAAGGCGGCTATCTGGCTGGCATGGTGGCACTGCTACTGCAGCGCGCCGCGCATGACGCTCGTTCGATCGGTGGGCAGCATGAATGAATCTAAGTCATCTCCGGTGCATTTGCCTGTTCGCAAAGTCGACGCGCACAAGGGAATGTTGGGTCGCGTGTTGCTTATCGGTGGCTCTCGCGGCATGGCGGGCTCGATCACGTTGTCATCCATCGCGGCGATGAAAACTGGTTCTGGATTGGTCAGCGCCGCTGTCCCCGATCGATGCCTCGAAACGGTTGCGTCATTTCATCCGTGCTTGATGACGATTCCACTTTCCAACGATTGTGATGGTCGGTTTTCGCTCGGAGCGACTGCCGATCTGTTGCCTCACCTGAAGTTACTCGACGCGATCGGATGCGGACCCGGCATGACGAGTCAGCCCGGATCGATGCGAATTATCGAGTACCTTTTGCAGGCGACTTCGCCACGAGTGTTCGATGCCGACGCGATCAGCGTGCTGAAGTTGCTGAATTGGCCGGATTCAATTGGTCGCAGTGATTTCGGCCCGCTGATACTGACCCCTCACCCTGGCGAGCTGCAGCGGCTTGTCGGTGTGTCATCGAAGGATCGCCCGGCCCAGCTTGATGCGGCGAGTCAGTTGGCCCGTTCAACCGGCTGTGTCATCGTGGTCAAAGGTGGACCGACGGTGGTGGTCGATGGCAATCAAACCTGGACGAACTCGACGGGCAATCCCGGCATGGCCACTGGGGGCAGCGGTGACATCTTGACCGGCGTGGTCACGTCGTTGCTGGGTCAGGCTTTATCGCCTTGGGACGCGGCCCGCCTGGGCGTTTGGATTCACGGCAGAGCGGGCGACATGGCGGCGGCCAAGTACGGCCAATCGGGAATGACGGCTTGGGAGATCGTCGAATTCCTGGCCCCGGCGATTGGGGAAGTGCAGGCGACTTAGTCAGCGGCTAGAAGCGAACGGCATCGGCGTGCATAATTTGATCTTACACCCCCCTGCCCTTCACCGCTGTTCGCCCACTCGTGACGAAAATTGTTCCGCTCGCCAACGTCACCCAAGCTTTCGAGCCGATCGATTCAGCCGCTTTGATAGACGGCGTCATAACGATCGGCAATTTCGACGGCGTCCACCGCGGTCACGTCGCTTTGCTGCGTGAAGTCCGCTCGGTCGCCAACCGGGTCGGTGGCCCGGCAATCGCAGTGGCTTTGGACCCACATCCGGCGGCAGTCCTGCGTCCCGGATTGGCACCGGTCAAACTCACCACGATCGCTCGAAGGGCCGAGTTGATGCAGCCCTTGGAAATCGATGCGTTGATCGTCTGTGACACTCGGGGCGGATTGCTGAAATTGACGGCGGATCAGTTTTTTGAGGCGTTGATCCGCAAAACGCTGGCCGCGAAAGTCATCGTCGAGGGGCCTAATTTCTTCTTCGGACGCGATCGCGGCGGTGATATCGATACGCTTCGGCGACTTGCCGATCAAAGTGGAATCGAGGTGCAGATCGTCAATCCGGAGTCGCAGAAGAACGAAATGGTCAGCAGCACGCGAATTCGTCACCTGATTTCGGCTGGCGAGATGGAAGCGGCAAGCGACTTGCTCGGATATGACTACCAGATCCGCGGCCAAGTCGTTTCGGGCGCGCAGCGTGGACGATCATTCGGATTTCCAACCGCTAACTTGGACGCCATCGACACTCTCGTGCCCTCAGCCGGTGTTTACGGCGGCTGGGCTCGCACGAGCAACGATCTGACCAACGTCATCCCCGCAGCCATTCACATCGGACCCAACCCGACCTTCGATAACGATCCGTCCACCAAGGTCGAAGTTCATCTGATCGACTATGATGGTGAGCTTTACGAACGAGATCTGTTTGTCGATTTCGCCTTCCGCTTGCGTGACATCATCAAGTTTGACTCAGCGGCGAAACTGATTGAGCAACTTCGGCGCGATGTCGAATTCGTTCGTGACCAATTACTGCGACGCTAACTCGATCATTCCCGCAATCCAAAACCGAGATATCAACTTCATGGGCGTCAACTGGAAAGCCTTCACTGAGCAAGTCGGTCACTATCAATCGTTCGTATTGGTAAGCCACATTCGGCCCGATTGCGACGCGCTCGGCAGCGAACTTGGAATGGCCGAAGTACTCCGTTCGATCGGCAAGACGGTTCGCATCATCAACGCGCATCGCACTCCTCCGGCACTGGTGTTCTTAGACCCCGCCGAGTCGATCGAAGTGCTCGGCGATCACGTCGAAGCCGAAGAGATCACATGCGATTGCATCCTGATACTCGATACCAGCGCATGGGCGCAACTTGGTGATATGGGCGACGTGATTCGCGCCGCCAAATGCGACAAGATGGTGCTCGATCACCATGTCGGCGAAGATCAACTCGGCGCAACGATGTACAAGGACTACCAGTCCGAAGCGACAGGCCACTTGGTCGTGCAAGCCGCCGATGCTTTTGGAGTGCCCATCACGCGGACGATGGGGATGCCGCTATTCGCCGCGATCGCCACCGACACGGGATGGTTTCGGTTCCCCAGCGTCACTGCCGAAACCTATCGTGTGATCGGTCGACTGATCGAAGCTGGCGTTGTACCCAGCGAAGTGTACGGTGACTTGTATGAGCGGGATACGATCGGGCGTCTGAAGTTGCGCGGCACGATTCTCGCGCGCACGGTTTCCGAACTCGATGGCCGCTTGATGCACACCTACGTCAAGAAAGAAGACTTCGCCGAAACGGGCGCTTTACCAAGCGATACCGAAGACGCGATCAACTTGACGCTGGCCGTCGAAGGCGCGCAAGCAGCCGTGATCTTCGTCGAGCAACTCAAAGGTGGATTCAAGCTCAGCTTTCGAAGTCGCTGCGCGATGGACAGCAACAAGGTTGCTCAGTTATTCGGCGGCGGAGGACACAAAGCTGCCGCCGGCGCGTTCCAAGAAGGAACGCTCGAAGAAGTTCAAAACCGAGTCCTCCCAGCAGTCCGCGAGGCAATCGAAGCGTGAACCCAGGCCACCGCGTGCCGGAGACTCTCGCTCTTTACGGCAGTCGCTTGACTTTCAAGTTTCGAAAGTAAACCTTGCTTTCGGGATCGTGGGCTTGCAAGGCAAATGTTCCTTCGCCGATCAAGCGATCAAAACCTGGCTCGGAAGATTCTTTGCCCTGCGGTTCGGTGTAGTCCACCATCGTCTTGCCATTCACCTTCAAGACGATGTGGTTGTCCTTGACGATGATCTCTTGAGTGTACCACTCGTTATCTTTCACACCTGGATCAGCGACATTGTCGATGCCGTAGAGGCTGCTGGTCTTCTTGGGATCTTTGTGTGACACATTTGGCATTCGAATCCTTGCTTCGGCCAACCTTCGGCTTGGTATTTCGTGTGAAAGTAGATGCCCGCGTTGCTGCCCGGCGTCGTCATCACTTCGGCACTGAAGTGAAAGTTCTTCCACGGCGATTCATTTCCGACATAGAACAAATGACAGATGTCGCCGTGACAGACGAGCTTGCCGTCTTCGACTTGCCACGAGTCGGTGTTTTGTTCAGCCTTCTTCCAGCCATCAAGCGACGTTCCGTCGAACAACTCCATGAACCCCGTGTCGATTGTGGACGTGGCGTCATCAGCGATCGCGTGCGCGGATGCAAACGCGAATATCGCGAGTAAGGAAAGTGTTCGTGCAATAACAAATTTCATCGAATGGTTCCAAAAGCGAAAACGAAACAAAGCGTTGACGGGCGAAAAAAATTCCGCTTGTCGGACTGGCCGGCAAACGGAATGACGGTAGGCAAGACTCTAACAAATCCGAAGCGACAAGAAGTTACAGTCCAGAGTCTGTCGCGGGTAATTCGTTGGCTTCGATCTTTTCAGCAAACGACTTACCATCGCTGCTCTTCTTTTCGCCGGCCTTTTTGAAGCCTTCCAAAATCTTCGCCTTGGCCTCTTCGGGGTTGTCCTTCAAATATTCCTTTGGGAAATCTTCCGCCTTCAGGAATTCATGGACGGCCTTCCCGTATTCGTTGCGAACCTTCTTCTTGTCTTCTTTGTTGACGTGACAGACGTTGCAACCGGCCTTGCGACCAACTTTCTTAAAATCGTCGTTCGCGTCGTCGCCAAGATATTCGTTCTTCCACTGTTTGCCGAATTCGCTAATCGCCATCACGGGCGTCGCGAGCAACATCAAGCATCCAATCATCATTGCCAATCGTTTCATTCATTCACTCCAAGTCGGTGCGTATCGGTGGGGGGTGGGATGGAAGGCGGGTTAACCCTAATTAAGTCTCATGGCGTGGCAAAAGTCAAACCGTTGTCGGCGATTACTGGCAGAGTTGGCAATGATTTCTCCTCAAACCCTGGCGGAGAAGCTGTGTCTACCTGACGATAATCGGCCGGACGACGTTGGCTCATCGGAATATCCGTCAATCTCGTCGTTGCCCATTTCACCGACCACTTCGGTCGGTTCTCGTCCGCCCAGCTCGGCGGCGAAGTGGACAGTTCACTCATTCGCGTCGTCGCAATCTGTCCATCAGTCATGCTGATTTGCAAAATCGGATCACGCAGCGCGGGATCGACGACATAGGCGTTGCTGGAACCCTCCAATCGCAACCACTCCGTTGCAGCCTGGTCAGTCGGCATACCGCTAATCTCGAAATAGGGCGATCCCGAATTGACGATGAACAAACTCTTTCGCGACAACCGGCTGATGGGTACCGGATAGCCCCCGCTGACACCAAGACGCGCCTGCAAGATCCCCTTAGGAGCGTGCGCGGTCACTCGTGTCAACGACAGCTTGATTGATCCTGAATTTGGCGTCGGGGGCACTCTGGCGCCGGCGGTATCGATCATTCGATTCGTCACTGCCAGCAGCCCATTGTCCCAGTCGAGCCAGAGCTTGGCGGCATAGTCCATGTGGACCATCGACATCTGACCACGGACCACGACGTTGTAAAGTTTCACATCGATCAATGGAAAGACATCTCGCACGGCTGAGTCGTCGCGGGTCGATCGCGTCAGTTTGTCTGGGTCGGTGACAATGTCGAAAGCATAGACCTCTTCACGAAGTGCGGGGTTGTTGACGGTGACGCTGCAATCGGTCAATTCGATCGATCGATTTTCGTTGATCTCGAACATCGCGCCACCGTCAAGCTCGTCGCTCGGAACATTCCAAACGAAATGCAAGTCGTTGAATTCGATCGGGTGCGAACCGATCGAGAACATCTTGGATCGCTCCATCGAAAGGTGATCCGGCGATTGAAACACGATCACACTGCCACCTCCAATGGATGACGTGATCCGAAGATCGTCAACGTCGACCCGCACCGGTTCACTCACGAGTATCGGTACGGCGATCTCGATGCGGCGGATTTGGAATTGCTTGGCAAGTTCAATCGCGCGCGACAGCGTCGGACTCAGCGCGGCACCGCTGCTGTCACGATCGATCGCCGGGTCGAGTTCGGGTCCGACCACACGCACGATCGTTGGCGTCCTGACGATGTCGATCGGCTCAGCCGTTGTCATGATCGGACGCTGCGATGCAGCGGTGATCGATTCATCGTCGCGACGCATCGGTGTCGGCGTTATCAACTCGGTTGGCATGGGGAAATCAGTCAGCCGCGGAGTCGGGCCGATTGCAGCCCGCTGTGCCATCATCGCCGCGACGGCAGCCGGATCGGGATCGGAAATCGGACGTGAGGGGATCGCTAAAGCGGGTTCGTCGTTGATCGTCGAGGGCTGTGCGGCGACGCCAGCACTTGCCGGCGTTTGCGATGGAGTGGGCGTCGACAATGGTGTTTGACCGCTTGGCGCCGACGATGGACGGGTCATATCCGGGGACTCTTTCGGCGCAGTCGGCAACGAATCGTCCGGCGCTACCGGAATGACAGCCGGGTAAATCGAAGTGTCACGTTGAACCGCCGGCGTCGTGATTCGACTTGGCCGCGATGCGGTGTTGGGGATAACCACTTCTTCTCGATTTGCGGCTGATTCCAATTGCAACCATCCGGCGATCAATAGCAACAACATGCTGGCAGCAATCCAAGGAAGATTTCGTTCGATCCAACCGATCATCGCATTGGGGCCGGCCACGGTCACGGACCCGGTTGCGCTCGAACGGGTCAGACCGTCTCGCGCCGCGACGACGTGTAAGTCGGCGACCAAATCGCTAGCGTTCTGGTAACGATCCGATGGCTTCTTTGCCAACATCTTGTGCAGCACCGCAACCAAGTTCGGACTGACTTCTTTGCGAAGCATCCGCGCATCGGGCGACGGCGCGTTGCCGTGGCTGAGCAGTTTTTGCAGCATGGTTCCGCCCGGGTACGGCGGCGAACCGGTCAACATGAAATACAACGTGCATCCGAGTGAATACAGGTCGCTGCGCAGATCGGCATCGCGAGGGTCGTGCGCTTGCTCGGGTGAGATGTAGTCGAATGTTCCCAGCGTCACGCCGCTGGCCGTCATGTCTTCGCTCAACTCGAAGTTATCCGAACGCGCCAAGCCCATATCGACCAGCTTGATCTTTCCATCGTTGCCGATCAGCACGTTGGATGGTTTGACATCACGATGAACGATCCCGCGATCCGATGCGTGCTGCAGCGCGTCAGCCAGTTGAACGGTGAAGAACACTGCCTCATCGATTGACAACGGACCATGGGATTGAACCCAGTCACGAATGTTCGTCCCCTCGACATACTCGAAAACGATGTAGTGCCACTGACCATGGTTGCCCGCATCGAAAACCTTCGCGATCCGCGGATGGTCAAGCTTGGCTGCGCTCTGTGACTCGTTGCGAAAACGACGTTGCAAGTCCGCATCTTCGCTGACAAAAGGAATGACTTTGATCGCGACGATCCGATCGAGCTGTTCGTCATGAGCGCGAAAGACTGCGCCCATCCCGCCACCGCCGATCATGGCTTCGAGTCTGAAATGGTTCAGCCGCTGTCCCAACAACACTTTGGCGACCGATGCCGGTGTGCGATCGATGGGTTCGGAAAGATTGCCGTCGGTTATGGCTCGCGACGAACCGCGGATCACGGTTCGGGCTTCAGCGATCTCTTTGACCGCCGACTTGGATCGCTCGAGCGATTGTGCCGGTGAATCACCAACCGGGCTCGGTCGATGGACTGTTGATGCGTCGGTTCGGATGGAATCGTCAGCAGTCATCGAAGTCGGTGATAAGTTGGTCGGGGGGTAATGCCAAAAAACAACCGTGGCGAAGAGCATTCGTTCTTGCGCAGTCTAATTTCACGTCCGTTCGAATCAACAAACCGATCGCCGGTTCACGTAGGATAAGGCGCAAGCGATGACCTCACAAAGCCTCCAACCGGTACGATTTGTCAAAATGGTGTTCATTCCGCACTTCACGACAACCTTTGCTTTCCGCCATTTTCGACTTTTAGCCTGCGCTTTCATCGTAGTCGCGATTGCCTTTGTCGCATCGACCGGTCGGGCAGCTACCTCCAAACCGAATATCCTGTTGATCGTTGTCGACGATCTTGGATTCGCCGATCTGCAGTGCATGGGATCGTCCGACATGCGGACGCCCGCGATCGATCGACTGTTCGCCGAGTCACTTCGGATGAACCGGTTCTATGCCAACTGTCCAGTTTGTTCACCCACCCGCGCGTCCATCATTTGCGGCCGATATCCCGACCGAGTCGGCGTGCCCGGCGTGATTCGCACCAATGCTAAAAACAGTTGGGGATATTTTTCGCCGACCGCACCGACGCTGCCCGAGCGACTTCATCACTTGGGATACGCGACCGCGGCGATCGGCAAATGGCACCTCGGACTCGAAGCAGAGAACCATCCGATCGATCGCGGCTTCGATTCCTTCCAAGGCTTTCTCGGCGACATGATGGATGACTACTTCGATCATCGCCGCCACGGTATCAACTACATGCGTCGTGATAAGCAAGCCATTGATCCGCCCGGTCACGCGACCGATGTCTTCAGTCATTGGGCAGTCGATTATATCGCGGATCGATCGAATCAATCTTCGCCTTGGTTCTTGTACTTGGCCTACAACGCTCCTCACACTCCGATCCAACCGCCCGACGAGTGGCTGAAAAAGGTGACGGATCGCGAGATAGGCATCGAAGCGAAACGTGCCAAGCTAGTCGCACTGATCGAACACCTGGATGATGGCATCGGCCGCGTACTAACATCGCTACGCGAATCGAACCAGTTCGACAACACGATCATCGTGTTCACCAGCGACAACGGCGGACAACTCGACGTCGGCGCCAACAACGGGCGTCTGCGCGATGGCAAGGGTTCGATGTACGAGGGTGGCTTGCGAATCCCCGGTTGTATCCGCGTGCCGGGCAGGACTTCACACGGCACGCGTACCGATGCCGTCTGCGTAACCATGGACATTTTCCCAACGCTAATCGAAATCGCCGGCGAAGAGACCGAAGCATCGAAAACTTCCGGTCAATTGAACTCGCGATCCGACGGAATGTCTTGGGTGCCGCTATTGGCCAACGCAACGGCCCATTGGCCCGCACGCGAAGTCTATTTCGTTCGCCGAGAAGGTGGTCCTCGATACGGAGGCTTGACGATCGAGGCCGTGTTGCGATCCGATCCGAAAGTTGGTGATTTGAAATTGGTACACAATTACCCCACGCAAAGTTTCGAGCTGTTTGATTTAAGCAACGATCCGATGGAAGCCGCTGACGTATCAGCCAAACAGCCCAAACTCTTTCGCGAAATGATCGAACAACTGCAAAACAGTACTCAGCAAGCGGGTAAAATTCCTTGGCAGAAAAGCTCAACAGAGCGGTAGGCCAGTTCGGGTAGCAGAGCGTTTTGATATGGTTGGATTTTCGCGTTCATCGATACTCCGTTTCGTTATCGGATTATCGGTCATATCGCCGTTGCTTATCGCCTCGACCGCGCGTGCTCAGCAGTCGCGAAAGTCGTCCGTTTCGGCATCGACGCCGGACCCGGTGCGTCCTGGCGATGAGGTCGAAGTCAAAAGCGGATCCACTTGGTATCCGGGAACCGTCGTCTCGTACGCGGAAGGTCGCGCCAGTGTTGATTACAAGTGGGGATCGATCGAGACGAATCGCGAGTTTGCGATCGCCGACATGCGATTTCCACGCGGCGAAGGTCACTGGATGATCTGGTCCGATGCCAGTAAGAGGTTCAAGATCGAAGCCCGCTATCTGACTCGATCCGCGACGCACGTGACGTTGCTCAAAGCCGATGGTTCCCAAATTCAAGTGCCGATCGATCAGCTCGCCGCACCGCTGAAGCGGCAAGTCGAAAAGACTCCATTGCCTGGAATGGAGAACGCGGTCGATGGCGTCAATCCCGTTCGCATCGGCGATGCGGTGCAGTTCGAGTACTTTCGCGAATGGACCGATGCGGTCGTGACCGATGTCTTGCCCGGCAAGGTCGTGCTGCGCTACGGCGACGACAAACGACCGAAAACCGAAACCTTTGAGTTGGCGAAAGTACGCTTCCCCGACGGCGAAGGGCATTGGCGAAAGTGGGCCAGCGATTCCGGTGAATCCGCCATCATCGCGAGATACCTTTCGCGCACTGAAACCGACGTACGATTGCGAACCGATGATGGCCGCGACATTTCGGTACCGATCAGCCAATTGTCAAGTTCGATACGTCGGCAACTCGCCGAAACACCGATCACCGGTAAAGAAAACCTGATCGATGGCGTCAGCCCGCTCCGCGTAGATGACCGTGTCGAAGTGAAGCATTGGTTCGATTGGCGTGACGGACGCGTGCTGCGATCATTCATTGGCGGCGCGGAAGTTGAATTTTCGTATCGCGAGAAGTTGGAAACAAAAGAATTCAAGCTCGATGACATTCGATTCCCCGACGGAGAAGGTCGTTGGCGATCTTGGTCAGACAGCAGCCGTAAGTTTGATGTCATCGCCCGCTTCTTGTTTCGCAATGAGACGCATGTAACGATCCGCAAAGAAGACGGCAAGACCGCGCGGGTCGAGATAGCGATGCTCAATCCAAAAATTCGTCAATTGCTCGATCAAACGCGAATCATCTCACCACGACCGCCGCTGGTTCGCTTCGACGAACCACCAGGCGAAATCAATTCAGCGACGACCCAGGATTTTCAGACGCTGGTCTTATCACAGCCTGCGATCGCCCCCGAGCAACCGCTTCGACAGGGCGGCATGAAGTTCCCTCTCCTCCACGGCGATTCGGTTTCGTCCGCCTACCCGATCGGCGACACGGCTCAAACGGTGGCCGTCGCAACTTTCGCAAGCAGTCACTTCAAAGAAGGCAACACTCAACTATATTGGGCCAACCTGATCAAGCAGACGGCTATCGCAGGACCGATGTTCTTGCCGGACGAACGGATCGTCGACTACTCGCCAACCCAATCACGATTGATCACTGCACAGGTGCAAGGCTGGTACGACCAACCAGTTCGGTTTTGCAGCTACCGAGTCGAAGTCGGAAAGCGATCAGCAGCGGCCGAATTGAGCTGGGAGATTCCGAAGTCGAAGTCAACTTTTGGAAGCGGCGCGAGCTACCAAATCAAGTTGGTTGGTAGCGACCGATTGCTATTCGCATTCGATAAACAACTTTCGCTGATCAACTTCGCGACTCGCCATGTTGAATACGTCATCGGCAATCGAAAGACAAATCGATTCTGGGTTCATCCGGGCGGTCGCCATGTTGCTTCGTTTGATTCGGAAAGCAATTTGACGCTTCACGAAATCGATACTGGGCGAACGATCGCTCAGCAGCCTGGGCCGAAGTATGGCAGCATGGCAGCCGGCTACAGCCAAGACGGCCGCTATCTCGTGCGCGCGATGTCGACCACGATCGACGCTTTGAACTTGACTGCGAACGAACCGGCTAAGACGTTTCGCCAAGGTGGACTTCGGGTCGGTGATGCGTCGACCGTGACATTGATGCCCGGCGGATGGATCAACGTGGGCGACCAGATCTACAGCGTCGGTCTTGAACTGCTGGTTTGGAAGTATGTGCCGGTCGGGATTTCGATTACCCATCAAGAGATGATCGGTCGTCAATTGTTAGCGGTCGCGACGAGCCGGTCGTTATCTCAACCGGAAGTTCACCTCGGCGTTGCAACGGTCCCACATCCTGAAGCGGTCGAATTGATGGCCAAGGTCGACCCAGCGACTCTGATGATGCTCAAACCGGGTGCGCCCGTTCGCATCAACGGTCGCGGTGATGCCCGGATCATTGCGGGACTACGCCGTGCGGCTGCGGCGAATCAATGGATCGAGAACCCCGCGGCCGAAGTCGAACTGGTCGGCTGGGCCGGTCCCGGCAAAGCGGTCACACAGAAGTACGAACGTACGTCGTTTAGTCGATTCGGCGGACGCACGGTCGAAGAACACACGACGACACCGTGGGAGCAACACGTTCAGATCATCTACGATGGGCAGCCCGCGTGGGAAACCATGGCTGGTGGAATACCCGGCTTCATGATGATCCGGCAAGACGAGACCATCGGACAGAAATTGGCCGAGTATTCCAAGCCTGACTACGGAATCTTCGATCAAGTCAACCTACCGGCCGAAATGCTGTACCCGCGATACAATCAGGGCCTCGGACGAACCGAGCTGACGCTCGACGGCTTCAAAGATGTCGTGCATTAGCCGTCCCCCCCGCAGACCCGCAAGACTGCGCATGAGCGATGAAGTACGACCGGTTGCCGCCACGTCGATCCGACTGCGAATTGACGACAACAATCGGCTGCATTACCGACAAGCCGCCGAGGCCGTCGCGACTGAGTTCAAGCTGAGTCGACGATGGCAACGTTTGGTCGCACTGGATGCCCGAGCGTCCGATCAAGATGGCATCCAGGTCGTTTATGAAATCAGCGTGGGACATACTGGCAACAAGCGTCTTGGGCAAGATGTTTCGTGATCCCGAATTTCGCACGACGAACGGGTTTTACATCACACCCTTTCGCGCCCAAGCGGCACTCGTGAACGACTACTTTCGCGACAATCAACTTTCATCGTGGACCGCATCTTCCGTATACGCTCAACAAGGCAGCGAAGTCAATGTCGTGTTGGCCCATTGGTTGGCGCGTACCATGTTCGACGCGAACGAAAGCCTTCAGCCCGACACGTCTGATCAACCGGGGTCGTCAGCGACGTGGGTGGTGTATGGCAACAGCTCGTTGATCGGATTGCTGACCGATACGGTTAGCCAAGCATGGGAACAACTCGAAACCAAGCGATTACTAGATACGCTCAGTCCCGTCACTCCCAGCCGACCGCCGAACAGGCGCTCACGCAAACGGAGTTCGACAGAGTTTTGCATCGGTTGCGATCGCTCGACAACACGGCCAACAACGCGGCTAGTACCGAAGGAGAGAAACGCAATGCTTTGCGGATGATGCAGAATCTGTTGTTGCGTCATAACCTATCACGCGATGATATTACCGAAGACGACAACGTCGACAGCATGCGGTTCACGCGCATGGCATGCCCCGTCAACGGGCGTCGCGGTTGCAATTGGGAGAAGAATCTTGCCGCCTACATGGTCAACGAGATCTTCCCGATGACCAGTTGGTACTTCGGCATGAAGGGACATCGCACGTTCTTCTGGTTCTACGGACCTCCGGAAGGCTACGTGCGTGGTCTGCCACGCTACCAATCGACGGTCGATTCCAACGACACCGTCGTCAGCGAATCGGCGCTGATCCACGCTCGTACACTCGCAGCCCAAAAAGCCGCCCGCGATTGGCTCATGCTCGAATGCGGAGTTTCGCTAGCCTCCAGTGGAGGCAGCGGTCGAAGCCAACACGATCCGGCGGCCGCGGATCGCGGTAAACAGCACGGTTCAAAGCACGATCTGCGCGGCGCCAGCGGTCGAAAGCGGATCGGCACTTCAGAAATTTGCGAGATCTTGCGTCCTGCGATTTAGGATAGGATGTACCTATGTCGCAAGCTGAAGTTTTGGCGTTGGTCGTTTCGGTGCTTGAAGTATTGGGAATCGACCACATGCTGGTGGGTTCGCACGCATCGAGTTTTTATGGCGAAGCAAGGTCGACGTACGATGTCGATTTCGTGATCGATGCTCGACGCTATCAGCGACAGAACCTCGACTTTAACAACCTCCATCGGCGAGCAACTGCTCTTCGTATCGCGGAAGTACGACAAAGACAACAGCAGCAATAGACGATGAACCCATCCGTTTTTTTTCGTAGCTCCTCAGTTTGCATTTCGCTTTTTTTAATCGCGATCTCGGTCGATGCGTCGATGGGTGCAGAACCGATCCGTGTCGAGGTTAGCCGCGATACTTGGATTTCGGCTTTTCCATCTGAGCAAGCGGGCAACAATGGCGGCGGTTACCGACTGAAGCTGAAAGGTATCCAAGAATTTTTCCTGATCGATTTCGACCCGCTTCCCTTGCGTGGCAAAACGGTAGCGCGAGCCGAATTGCTTGTTCGCGGTGAAGGTGATGAAACGCTTGATCGCGTGACAGTGTCAACCGTGACGAGCGATTGGGTCGAAGGCGATGGCAGCAACTATGCGGTTAACACTGATGGGGCGAGCTTTCTGTTTCGTTCTGGCCAACAACGCTGGCACGCAGACGACAATGGCGACGTGACATCGGTCAGCTTGGGCAACGGAGGGTCTGCTTGGTGTTTCGGAGATGCATCACCACGCGATGGTGATGACTGGCAACGGATTCCCATCGATCCAGCGATCATTCAAGCTCGAATCAACGGAGACTGTTTTGGTTTCTTGGTGATGGATGATCTTGGCAGCGAATACAACCGTTCCGGTGACAAGTTCGAGTACCGACTGATGCCCAATCGTTTCTTGGCAAGCCGCGAAAAGAATCGATCGCAAGCTCCGTACTTTCGATTCTGGTTTGTCGATGAAGAATCGGACGCTGTTGAGGACACCAACCAGAAAGACGGCCAAACCATCGAATCCCCAAAGCGATTCGATAAAAGTGTCACCGCTTCACTTCATGCCCTGTTATCGAGCGCGACAAGTGGCGAACGGAATGCAGCGAGCAGTCCAGAGCTACTCAATTTAGATTTTCAACCGATCGACAATCGCGAATGCTACTTGGCACGCGGCGAAACGGTTTCGTTCGTTATTCCCACGTCGCCCGACAAGGTGAGTTTGAGCACGAGCGATGAACTCGAAGTGTCGCTGTTTGCGCTGCCCCAAGTTGGCAAGCATTTCGATCCTGCCGTGCCGATTGATCTTTGGGAACAGACCAAATGGAAACTCGGTAAACAAAGTGAGAAAGTTTTTACATGTGTCGACGTGTACGCGGGAAAGACGATTCCCGCCGGAAAGCATTCGGTTTCCATCCGAATTGATGGCGCAGACACATCGCTTGAACTGAACATCTGGGACTTCGTCATGCCCGACCGATTGCGGTTCATCCCTCAGATGAATTGCTACGGACTACCGGAAAATGAAATCGCCTATTTTCAATTGTGTCACGAGCATCGCACGACGCTGAATCGGCTGCGATACGGGTGGACCGGCAAAGTGAACTCCGAAGCGGTGCCGAAGATTCGCGGCGACGGGTCGTGGGATTGGACCGCATGGGATCAGCACTTCGGGCCACTGCTCGATGGATCGGCGTTCGCCGGGTCACGTCGCGGCGCCATTCCGATCGAAGCGTTCTACTTGCCGCTAAACGAAAATTGGCCGATGGACCATGAGAAGCATTTTCGCGGCGGCTACTGGATCGAAAATGCTTACGACGATGCGTATTGGACCGAATTCCGTGTAGCCACGCGTCGCTTTTGTGAACACTTGCATGAGAAGAATTACGACGAGACGTTGTTCGAGTTTTATCTGAACAACAAGGTTTACTTCAAGCAACAGCGCGGTGGTCTCTGGAGCGGGTCGTCGGCGGCTTGGGTGTTTGACGAACCAGTCAACACTCAAGACTTTTGGGCACTGAGAAGATTTGGAATGGAGTTTTGGAAGGCCGCCGAAGGCTTCAAAACGCCCCAACTTGGTTATCGTGTCGATATTTCCCGGCCGCAGTGGCAGCGTGATTTGTTGGATGGCGTTTCCAATGTCGAAGTCGTCAACGGTTCCATGCGTGACTACGGCCAACGAGTGATGGATCGTGCAAATCGCTATGGCAACCGAGTTTACATGTACGGATCGGCCAATGAATTGGGGGCGCCAAACAGCACCAACGTGGCGTGGTGTGTGGAGACGTGGTTGCGGGGAGGCGACGGAGTCGTGCCATGGCAAACGATCGGGCAAAAATCATCTTGGCAAACACCCGATCCACTCTCCGTCATCTATCCATCCGACTTTGGACCGATCGCGAGCCTCCGTCTGAAATCGTTTCGCGAGGGTCAACAATTGGTCGAGTATCTCGAACACTACCGTGAGTCTTTAGGTGACGTGAACGCCGAACAAATCGGCGGCCTGCTGCTGAACGAATTGCAACTCAACGGAGAAACGCAGCAGCGCAATGAAGCGGATGCCGGCTCGGTCGTGTTCGATCCATCCGCTGGGCAACGACTACGAGTCTTACGGTATCGCCTGGGCAAGCTGTTAGATCAGCAAGCGATCAATAAAAACGATGACCGGGGAATCGACTTCCCACGGCAGGGGTTATCGGCGAAACTCAAGAGGATCGAGCCGATCTCGCTTCAGTGACGATCGATTCGGGTCACTCGTAACCATTCCCCACCGTCTCGCCATCTTCATGTCGATCACCAAGCAACTCATTGACGTCATCGCGAATCCCAACGCGGTTGTTGATTCACCACGATTGAAAATCGCGACGGGCCAGCTTTCCGTTTCCGATCCTGGGATTCAAATCGAAGGACTTGGGGAGATGCCGTTTCCGCTCAAGGCGCGGCACGTGAAGCAAATCGAGCCGTTCACACAGCAAGCTCCCTACGGCAAGGGAACCCAAACGGTCGTTGATACTTCGGTGCGAAACACTCGCGAAATCAAGCCGGAAGCGTTTCGAGTTTCGGGCGAGTTCCGGCAAGCGGTCGCTGCAGTTCTCCCCGATGTTGCGGCAAAGTTGGGTGTACCGGCGGAAGAACTCAGAGCCGAAATCTACAAACTCTTGATCTACGAAAAAGGTGGCCGGTTTGACTGGCACCGCGATGCTGAAAAACGGAAAGGGATGATCGGTTCGTTGATTGTCGTCTTGCCCTGCAAGTTTGGTGGAGGCGAGTTGACCGTCCGGAATCAAGCATCGAGCGAGCGAAACGACTTTCGGGCAGCGCGACTCGAGCAGGCGGCGGAGTACGTCGCTTTTTATTCGGACACGCAGCACTCCGTCGCCCGAGTCTCACACGGGGTGCGAGTCTGTTTGGCGTACAACCTTTTCCTGAAATCGAAACCTCGGACAACTCGGAAATCGTCGATCGATCATCGAGGTGATCCGGTAACCGTCGCCGTCCACGATTGGATGGACCAGAACCCCGACGAACCGATGGTGATCGCATTGGAACACCAATATACGGCGGCCGGACTGAAGCCACGGTTGCTCAAAGGCGTGGATCGCGAAGTCGCCGATTCGATCATGAACGCGGCCGCGGATCTCGATTGCCGAATTCATCTGGGTATGGTTTCACGTCACTTGTGCCAGTACGCGGACGACGGTTACTTCGGCAACAGCCGATACTCGCGGTACGGAGGCAGTCGCAGCGAAAGCGTGAATTACGACGATCTGAACATCGGCGAAGTGTATGAAGACGAGATTGTCGTTGACGGATGGAAAGACTTCACCGGTGCGTCGGTTGCGATTGGTAAGCTTGGTTGCGGCGCGTCAGACTTAATCTCCCTGACTCCGTTCGAAAAATGGAAACCGACCGAGCAGGATTACGAAGGCTACACTGGCAACGCGGGCAACACGCTGGACCGGTGGTATCACAAGTCGGCCATTGTTTTGTGGTCCAACGAGAAACATTTTGACATCCTCACTCGATCGGGCATCAGCCCTGCGGTCGACGAGTTTTTGCGGATGCGAGAGTCGTTGTCGACGATCGAGAAGGAGGACGAACTTGAGAACGCTTGCGACGATCTTGATCGTTTCGCTCGCGCGATCATTGCCCATTGGCCACGACGATTCGACGACCGGTTCTTCGCCGACAAGACAGAGCCCAAGTATCTTAAAGCGTTTGCTGACGAATTAATTCGGATGGAAGATCCTGACTTGGTCGGCGAGTGGCTCGTCGCGGTAGCGCAGCGAGACTGGGTCTTACCGCTCAGCACGTGGGTTCCCAATGCGATCAAGACGCTTGGCAAAGGCGAAGTGATTCCGCCGTTGACTCGGTTACTCGAAACAAAGTTGCCGCCCAACAAGCATGGTCAAGCGATCGCCAGCGGCCTCCCAAAACGTGACGCGGCGTGGCTGCTGAAACTGTGCGAGAAATCAAAGTCCTTGCGAGTTTCGATCGATGAATGTGCCGAATTGGTTCAGATCGCCATTGGACGTTTCGCGTCCGATGTCCGGGACGGTGGTCGCAATTTCCGGATCCAGGCTACAAGCCGTCAAGCAACATGGCTTGATCTCGTCAAAGCATCGCTCACGATTGAGCATCAGTCGAAAAAGACATTTGAAGGGACCGGCGAACTATTTGCTTTGCTTGGTCAGTGCGAACCGAGCTTTGACCTGCGGAGTTTTCAAGTCAACGGCTGTGTCGAATTGATCCGCTGGAGCGAGAAGAAGCTCGACCAGATTGCCAAACCCGTGAAGCACTGGCACGAGACCATTCGACGCCGATTGCTTGAAGCAACCGAACGTAAGCCCCAACCGCCCACTGACCAAGCACGTTCGGCCAACGTGTCGTGTAATTGCGAATACTGTAGTCGATTGAGCGTTTTCCTTATCAATCCCTCGCAATCGACTGAAACCATCCGGGCACGTCAAGATCGCCGCGACCATGTCGAGAATATCATCCGCCAGGACGAATTGGATATCAAAACAACGACCCTACGATCAGGAACGCCGCACGGGTTGGTGATGACAAAAACGCAAGCATCTCACGGGCGTGCCTTCAAGCAATACCAAGACGACCTGGAGCTGATCGCAAAGCTGTGATGCTCACATCTCCATTTGGTCCGCCATCAGCCGCCAACCACCCAGCAGTGTTGACGCGTTTCGCAATCCCTTCTCCCGATGCCGGGAATCAGCTCCCGAAATCTGCCCGTTAAGTTGTAAATTTTATTGTATTCGTCCGCCTGCAACGCTACATTCGCAGTCGGAGAAGCGAAGCGGCGATCATTCTTACGCACGGGCAGGCAGTGGATTCTTCGCAAATAGGTTCTGACGACGAATCAAACCAATGGCAAGAACTCGCGAGTTCTGCGTGCTTGGACCCGTTCGCGGATAGGGCTTGCCCCCAATGTGAACACGCATCGGCACTAAATTCGTGCTGGCATCTCACCAGCGTCAGGTCGCACGACACTAGGGTGCGCCTGAACTGTTCGCATTGTGAATTCCATGCGACAGTTACCATAAAACTTCCTGATGGTGTGATGCCTTGTTGGCCGCTTGACCAGCTCCAGTTCATGGCTGAATCACTCCAGCAAGAATCCGATGCGATTTCCGCGAAGGTTCAAAAACATGTACAGGCGATGCCTGCTGCCCAATTCACGACTCATCCTTTGTGGGCGGAGGCCAAATGGTCGGCAACAACTTACCAGTGGCATCCAACCGGTGACGCACCGCCGGTGATGGGCTTGGTGTTCGACAACGTTGATGCGGGACTGCAAATTTTTCGTGATGCAGAACGGCAACTCAATCATGAGGATCGATTCGAGGAAATTCGCATCGCGATCATCGAAGGGCAGGTTGATGGGCAAGAGCATCGGCCGGGTTACAGCGTTCATGTCTGCGCTGATCCAGACGCTCTGTGCGGACATGCGACCATGGCGGACTTGGTTGTTGACCCTTACATCGTGCCGTTTCTTGGTCAGTGGAATCGTCACTACCCAGTTCCGGGAACGCCGTCGTTGTTGCCGCGTTTCAAAGCAGAATTCGAGCGGCACCAAGAGTTTCTGTTAGCACCGACCGTCATCCGAGCGGATGGGCAACGCTACATGGTACCGGAGTTGGGGATCGTCAAAAACATCCTGCTATTTCGCGATCTTTCGGAAATCACGAGTTCTGACGACACCGACGCCGCCGCTCATCTAATACCTGAACTGATCGTTCCGCCTCAATAAAATGGAGTCAAAATGAGCACCGTCATTAAAGGCTCGCTTGCCGTTCCCACACTTGACCACCTTTTGTCTGCCGAGCCGCAATCCTTGCTGGAGGAATTTTCCGACATCGCGGCAGTGAACTTGGCGTGCGCTCGCGGGTTGAACAATGTTGATGAACACGCATTCCCGGATTATTTGTCGCTGCTTGATAAGATCGCCGAAGCGGTGGCGAAGGAAACCGACCGCTGCTTTCGCCTATTCAAACTCAAGCCGGCTCAATTCAATCATTCCGAGGCCGTTTTCCGAATCTACACGATGGAGCATGTTTTCCGCGTCCAGTTCAACATCAAGTACGACCCGCTCATACAAAAATCTCTGGAGTCGGGATTTCAGTGGAAATCGTCCGATAGCACCGAAGTATTCATCCACGGAGTACTCAGCGATAAACGCACCGGCACATGCTCCTCGCTGCCCACGGTCGCGATCGCGGTCGGTCGCCGTCTCGGCTACCCGCTGAAACTTGTCTTAGTTCCCAACCATACGCTGTATCGGTGGGATGATGGCGACGATAGGCACAACTACCAACACACCGAATCGGGTGGCGACATCCGATCGGACGACTATTTCTTTTCGTGGCCCAGAAGCTGGACCGAGTACGACTACACAATCAATCGGCAGACAAATGTATGGCTGCATTCGATGAACGCGACTCAAGAGGTCTCGAAATTTTTGTGCAATCGAGCGATCATGCTTTGTGATGCCGAACGTTTCGACGAAGCGATGCAATCGATCGAGGCTTCTCAGCGATTCGACCCGATCAACCCCGCGTGTCGGCACATCGCATTGAACATTGTGGATCAGATGCAGCAGACACGGCGTCGTGACCAGACGAAGCCATGGAAAGAGTTGGTCCATGCCTCGGCAATACCGCTTCCGACCGAGTTGCTTGGCGTGATCGACTCGCTCGCCGCATCGATCGGGCGGTTCGAGACGGACGTCAAATTCAAGCATCCGGTCGATCAAATCATGAACGAGCACGAACCCGACTATCGTCACTCCCAGGAAAACAAATGATGTCAGTCAGCCTCAACGCTTCACAGGTGCGACCCATCGTCCACGACGGCGCAATTCGCGTTCCACGTCCCGGACGTGTTTGAAGGCGAAGTAATCGACCCGCAGAGCCTGCACAAATACGCCTATGTGCATGAGGATCCGATTAGCGCAGCTGACCCTCGCGGCCTATCGCGGGAAGGCAATGAACAGCCATTCAACTTCAAGCTAGGTAACGCTGCCCACAAAGCGATTCAAGACGACTACGAAAACTGGGCTATCGGGAAAGGAAAAGACATTCTGACCGAACCTTATAACACCTCATTTCAAAACTTGATTCGGCCTGATCTGCTCAACTTAACCGATCATCTCGTTGGTGAAATTAAGCCTTTTTCAGTTCGATCGATTACCGCTGGCTACGTCAAATTATTAGCTTCGCAGGCGCTTTTGAATGGCGGCAGTACGTTTTACAACGGTAATTCTATTCCCGCGCCTTCAGCCGGACCATTGTTAGGAAACGCAGATTGGTCCTTCGAAAAATGGGCACCCGGCAACAAGGGAATCAAGGTTTATCTTCTCCCGACCCTCGATGAAAATCTTATAGTCACGCTCGGCAACTGGAAGGGACTAATAGTCTACAAAAATTTCCGGAGACGAAAAGCGGAGACTCAGGACGCTTTCGCTTTTCGTGCAGAGCAGGAAGCTCGGCGCGTATTAAGTATTGCAGACGTGAACGCAGATGGACGATTGACGGGGAACGAGATCGAACTTGCGGACTCTCAATGGGAGTTTTTGAACCCCGTTGTGGATACTGTCGAGGCAATCGGGTATGCCTATCTTGGCATAGCTGTAGCGAGGAGTGTTATCGCAGCGGTCTCTCTAACGTCAACAGTCAACCGACTTTCAGTCTCATTCTAATCAAACCTAACACGGTTCGTCTGACGGGAGATGCGATCAATGGAGATATTGATTTCTGAGATTAAGAAAATAACGCAACTTGCGATAGCGGTCCCGACGTCGAATTCATCACACGACATGATCGCCTTGGAGCTTGAACTCATACTTAAGAGTTCGGAAAGTGTGAATGAAGTTGTCAAAGCAGACCTTCTCAACCTATTAAAACGCCTTTCCATGATTTTTGGCGACACGCATTTACCTGCGGCGACGAATATGTTTGTTCTATACCGAAACGATGGAACCCAAGAAGGAGCCAGTGGAATGACTGGGCTACGTTGGCGAGGTAAGCCGATCGGAGTGTCGTGCAATGCACTTCCTGGTCGATGCGTTGTCAAACAAGCGGTCAATGGAAACGTTGTCGTTATCGCAGATATCACGGGGCTTACACGTTTTGCGATCGACGATGGATACATCAATGCTTCGCCAAAGGATTATTCAATTGACGCTTTCAAAATCGCACTTGATAATGCGATACAACTGATTGAAGCAAGTGAGATCGAGAGTTACTACGTTTCTGTTGGATAGCGTAAAACCGTTGCGAGCGGACATAAAATCAAGTTGTCGCGAAGACAATTCCGTACATGCGGCATTGGTCGTTTCGAAGTCTTGGTGCTGAAGTTCGGAAAGCGACTGCTCGTGCAGCATCGCAGGCTCCTGGCGTGAATCGCCGAGAAAGGGCGATGAATCAAGGGTCTGCTGAACGGTTGGCGTCAATCGCCATCTTTCGGATTCAATGCCAGTATTCATGGCGCCTGTGCGCCAACGACTTGCGATGGCTTCGAAAGTGGCCAAGGCCGCTGTCGGTCGCTGAGCATCCAACAATCCGCCGACATGAGAAACTCGCAAGTGGTCGTCATTCGTGTTCATCGCTACCAAGCGAGCGGTGATGCGTTCGTATTCAGCAGGGATTCGTGGGTAAAAACGTGGCTCGGTAAGTGGCGGCGGTGTTCTCGGGCCGTTAAGTTGAATTCCACGCGATTTGAGCGCCTGTCGTTCGCGAGAGTGATGGGTGTCGCGAAGTTGTGCAACGTTGCCGAACATCATGGAGTGAGTGAATCATGTTTGCGTTTGCCGTTTGGGCTTTTGCGACCGCTTCGGCGATCGCCGCTTTACTTTGGGCGCGACGTTTCTACAACGAGATGATGCTCGCAGATGAAGGCAACCCTTTGATGCGGGAGATCGCGGCAAGTGTTCGGCAAGGCGCCGATGCCTATTTGAAACAACAGTTCAAATGGGTCGCGATCGTGTTCGTCATTGTCGCGATCCTGTTGCTGGTCGCTTCGTTCGGATTAAAAGTGCAGAATGAGTTTGCCGCGATCGCTTTTTTGTCAGGCGGATTCTTAAGTGGTCTGAGCGGATGGTTCGGAATGAAGACGGCGACGTGGGCCAGCAGTCGAACGGCCGCCGGCGCTCAACGTTCGCTCAATGACGGGTTGCAAATCGCGTTTCGCAGCGGCGCGGTGATGGGTTTGACGGTCGTCGGATTGGGACTGCTCTACATCTGTGGCTGGTTCGCGATTTTGTATTGGATCGTGCCGATGGTCTTGGGCGCCGATCGGGCGATGTCCTTGAACGAGATTTCGGTGGCGATGTTGTCGTTCGGAATGGGCGCCAGCGCGCAGGCGCTGTTCGCGCGCGTCGGCGGCGGAATCTTCACGAAAGCCGCCGATGTCGGCGCGGACTTGGTCGGTAAAGTCGAACAGAGTTTGAAAGAAGATTCGCCTCGCAACCCGGCTACGATCGCGGACAACGTTGGTGACAACGTCGGCGACGTGGCCGGCATGGGGGCGGACCTTTACGAGTCTTACTGTGGATCAATTTTGGCCGCCGCGGCGCTCGGTGTCGCGGCCTTCAGGACGCCGGACTTGTTACCCGATGGCATGGACATGGCTACCGCTCAGATCCGCGCGATGTTGCTTCCCGTTTTGATCGCCGCGGTCGGCATACTATTATCGATCGTCGGAATCTATGCGGTGCGAACGGGTGACGAGCTGTCACAAAAGGCGTTGCTCAAAGCACTCTCACGCGGGATCAACCTGTCGTCCGTTTTGGTTTGCGTCGTCGCAGTTGTTGCAACTTGCTTGATGATGCCTGCCGTCCCCGGCACGCTTCTGTTCGGCGTGATCCCCGGTGTCGCGTTCAGCATCATTGTGGGATTGGCTGCGGGTTGGGGCATCGGTTGGTGGACCGAGCGGGTGACGAGCGACGAGTACGCGACGACTCGAAAACTGGCCGAACAAGCGGAGACAGGTCCGGCGACCATCATCATCAGCGGAGTCGCCGATGGGATGATGAGCACGTGGGTGCCGGTCACGATCGTTTGCGCGGCGATGTTGACGGCGTTCGGCTTTGCCAACGGCGGCGACTTCACAGATGTCGATCGGTTCTCGCTCGGTCTGTATGGCGTCGGCATCGCCGCCGTTGGCATGCTCAGCACACTTGGGATCACGTTGGCCACCGATGCTTACGGCCCGATCGCGGATAACGCGGGCGGGAATGCGGCGATGGCGGAACTGGAGGATTACGTGCGTGACCGAACCGATGCGCTGGACAGTCTCGGCAACACAACGGCGGCAACAGGTAAAGGTTTTGCAATCGGATCGGCGGCGCTGACGGCGCTAGCGTTATTAGCCGCGTATGTCGAGAGCGTTCGCGACGGTTTCCAACGCTGGGGCGACGACCACGCAATGGTTCACGGTCTCGCGGATGGTGACCACATGATCTCGCCCGCCCTGTCGTTGACGCGAATGGAAAACGTCAACGATGTTTACTTGGTGATGCCACCGGATTCACGGGCGGAGTCGGGAACAGCACGGGTACGGATTCCGATCCGCGATGCGAATCTTCATGACTTCTTGAGCTACTTCGATGTCACGCTGATGAACCCTCGCGTTTTAGTCGGACTGTTTTTAGGCGCGATGAGTGCATTCTTGTTTTGCGCGATGACGATGAAGTCCGTCGGTCGCGCTGCGCAAGGGATGGTGATCGAAGTTCGTCGACAGTTCCTGGAGAATCCGGGCATCCTCGACGGCACGGCGAAGCCAGATTACGAGCGGCCCGTTGCGATCAGCACCCGCGCGGCTCAACGTGAAATGATCCTGCCCAGTATGCTCGGACTGTTACTGCCGATCGTCGTCGGATTGCTGCTGGGAGTCGGCGGGGTGATCGGGTTGCTGGTGGGATGTTTGACGAGCGGGTTTTGCCTCGCAATTTTCATGGCCAACAGCGGCGGCGCATGGGACAACGCCAAGAAGTACATCGAGGCCGGACATCACGGCGGCAAGAATAGCGAAGCTCACAAAGCCGCGGTCGTGGGTGATACGGTCGGCGACCCGTTCAAGGACACCAGTGGTCCGAGTTTGAACATTTTGATTAAGCTGATGAGTATGGTCAGCGTCGTCGTCGCCGGTTTGGTGGTCAGGTATTCTTTGGTGGCGATGGGCTGGTTTTAGAAAAACGTCGAAATAAAGAGAAAAACATGAGTTCGATTCTGCACCTAACGACGCAAGAGTATGGACGCATGGTCGAGTGCGGCGCATTCGACGGACTGAACAAAAAAATCGAGTTGATCAGGGGAGCGATTGTCGAGATGAATCCCGCAGGCGCAATCCATGACGATTTTGTGGAGTATTTGCGACAATGGTCGTCGCGACTGGCGGATGCGACTCGCTTCCAAGTTCGCGGACAGACCGGAATGGATCTACCCGAACTTGACAGCCGACCTGAACCCGACATTTTTTGGGTCACCGCTGGTCGCTATCTAGAAAATCACCCGTCCGGAAAAGACACGCATTTGGCGATCGAAGTTGCCGACAGCAGTCTAAAAAAAGATCGCACGGTGAAAGCCGAACTTTACGCCGATGCTGGTATTGCGGAATACTGGATCGTCGATGTCCAGCACCGGTGCATTCATTTGTTCCGCGAAGCGGTTTCGGGCGGTGACTACGGTTGGCGACGAACGGCCAAACTTGGCGACGAAATCTCGCCGCTCGTGCAGCCCGACGCGGTACTCAATGTTTCTGAACTCTTTGCCGAAGACCATGCCTGATCGAATCTCCGGAATACTGACGCCCAACATCACGCCAGTCGATGCGAGGGGCCGCGTCGATGAAGACAAACTTTGCGGTTACGTCGATTGGCTGATCGAACATGGCGTCGATGGACTCTATCCCAACGGCAGCACGGGTGAGTTCCTTCGCTTCACACCGGCCGAACGTCGTCGGATTGCGGAAGTGGTCATCGAACATACCGCTGGTCGTGTGCCGGTATTGGTCGGCGCGGCCGAGGCGAATGCGAAAGAAACGATCGATGCTTGCGACGCTTACGGCGAGATGGGTGCCCGCGCGGTTGCGATCGTTGCGCCGTTTTATTACCGACTCAGCAGCGAAGGTGTTTACGCCTACTTTCGCGAAATCGCTGATCACGTTTCAGTTGATGTTACGCTCTACAACATTCCGATGTTTGCGTCGCCGATCGATGTTGCGACTGTGATTCGGTTAGCATCCGAATGTCCGCGCGTGGTCGGCATCAAGGACAGTTCGGGTGACGTGCCCAACATGATGCGAATGATCGCAGGCGTTCGTCCGATCCGCGAAGATTTTTCGTTCTTGACCGGTTGGGATCCCGCCTTGGTGCCGATGCTGATCGTCGGCGCCGATGGCGGCACGAATGCCACGAGCGGCGTGGTGCCTGAGTTGACGCGTGCGATTTACCGAGCCGTTCAAGCCGGCAAGATCGACGAAGCCATGCAGTTGCAGTACCAACTGATTCCGCTGTTCGATGCGATGATCGGACTGGGCGAGTTCCCCGCCGGATTTCGCGCCGGCGCAAAATCGCGAGGATGGGATCTTGGTCCGGGGCGCGTGCCAATCACGGCGGTTCAAAGTGATGACCTCGACCGAAGCCAATCGAAAATCGACGCATTGATCGCCGACCTGACGACTCAGTTCGCCGAAAGTCCGATCGTCAATTGAGATCCTGCTCGGCTTCCGCCCAAACCCTCGGTTCGTCGTCGACCCAATCGACGTGGATGACACTTGGGTTACAACAAACCGGACAGTCCTCCACGTAAGTTTGTTCGCGGCCTTCGACCGGATCGAGCGGAATGACGATTTCCTCGCCGCAACTCTCGCAGATGTAAGTTCCTTCGTTTTCCATCGATTCGCCTTTCAATTGAGACAGCGAGGTTAGGGGCATTGTGCGGTCTACGTTCGGCACCGCGTTGGCGGTACACTGTTGGTCGAGCATGATTACGAATTATACGCTTTCCAACCGTCCCGAAAACACTCGTCATGGCTGACAAACCGGACCCGACCACGTTGTTGAGCCGATTTGGTTTGACTAGCTTTCGTCCCGGACAGCGAGATGTCGTTGACGCGGTAGCGGCCGGCCAAGACGTGATGTGCGTGATGCCGACCGGTGGAGGCAAAAGTTTGTGCTATCAGCTTCCCAGTTTGGCCCGATCGGGCACCACCATCGTGGTGTCGCCACTGATCGCGCTGATGAAAGACCAGGTCGATACCTTGCGCGGCATCGGTATCGCCGCCAAGTTGATCAACAGCACTTTGTCGGCGACCGAACAGACCGACGTGATGAATGAGATGGCCGCGGGTAAGTTGGATTTGGTTTATGTCGCGCCAGAACGACTTCGCAACAGCCGGTTTTTGGAAGCCACTTCGACCGCCAACGTGACGCTGCTCGCGATCGACGAAGCGCACTGCGTCAGCGAATGGGGGCATGACTTCCGGCCCGACTATTCGCGACTGGGTCGGTTCCGCGAGCGTTACCTGAACAACGTGCAAACGATCGCGCTGACCGCGACGGCGACTCCGGTGGTGCGTGACGACATCATCGAACTATTGGGGCTCAAACAACCGCGAACGTTTGTGACGGGCTTCGCCCGAAAGAATTTGCGATTCAGCGTCGCGCACGTGAAGACAGACCAAGAAAAGAACGATGCATTGACGGCGTATCTGCGCACTCAGACCGGATCGGGAATCATTTATGCCGCGACCCGCAAGCGATGCGAAGAACTGGCGGATTGGTTACCGGAAAAGGCACGCCGTCCGATCGGCGTCTATCACGCCGGGCTCGATCCGAATCAGCGTCGTCAAGTGCAAGACGACTTCATGTCGGGCAGGTTGTCGGCGATCGTTGCAACCAATGCGTTCGGGATGGGCATCGATAAATCCGACATTCGTTTTGTCGTTCACTACAACATGCCCGGCAGCTTGGAAGCGTACTACCAAGAAGCCGGACGGGCGGGGCGCGATGGCGGCGACAGCGACTGTCAGTTGCTGTTCAGTTACAGCGATCGATACATCCAAGAATTCTTCATCGATAACCGCTATCCGTCAAAAGAAACCGTTAAGAAGGTCTATCAATACTTGCTCAGTCGCGAAGAGGATCCGATCGAGCTGACACTCGATCAGGTGCGCGAAGCGATCGGAGTGAAGGACGGCAGTGAAGCGATCGGAGCCGCCGAAACATTGTTGGCCAAAGCGGGCGTGCTGCGTCGATTGGACTCGAACGCCAACTACGCGATGTTCAGGATCGACAGCGACGTGCCGACGATGCTGGATTTCCTGCCCAAGGAGGCCAAACTGCGTCGTAAGGTGATGTTGACGATCGAAAAGATCGTAGGTCGCAGGCGGCATGAAGACGTGTTCGTTCGACCGGCCAGATTGTCGGACCTTGCCGGCGTCAAACATGAACAACTGGTACGAACCTTGCGTGAATTGCGGCGATTGAAGGCGTTTGACTATGTTCCTCCGTTCCGCGGACGGGCGGTGCATTTCACCGATCGTGATCGCAAGTTCGAGGATCTGGAGATCGATTTTAATGAACTCGCCCGTCGCAAGGCGGCCGAAGTCGAGAAGCTCGAGTCGGTGATTCAGTTCGCGCGGACGGCCGGTTGTCGACAGCGTGTGATTCTAAGTTACTTTGGCGAAACCGAAGCGGACAATTGCGGAACCTGTGACCGCTGCGCGCCGGGCGGCGGTGTGATCGGGCGCGGCGATGACGTTTCTTTATCAGGCGAGCTGAAGGGTGTTGATCCGGTTGCGATGTTGCGAGGCGTTCGCGTCGTGCTCAGCGGTGTGACACGGATGCACGGCCGCTTCGGAAAGAATCTTGTTGCTCAAATGTTATGTGGATCCAAGAATAAGAAATTGCAGCAATGGAAACTCAATCGGCTGAGCACTTACGGGTTGCTATCCGATATGAAGCAGTCTGAAATCGTCTCCGTGATGGACGCGTTAACGGAGGTGGGACTGTTGGAACAGAGGGAAGTCGAAGAACGACGACCAACGCTTCACATCACCGACGCTGGCAAACAAGTCATGATGGCTCAGTCACCGCTGCCTCCTTCCGTTCGCATGTCGTTCCCTTTGGCGAAACGGTTGGCGACGGCGTCCAAAGCGATCGAAGCCGGCGACGTTCAGACCCAATCCGTGGGTACGGATAGCGAGCCGGAGACGAATGACGATCCGGCCGTCGTCGATACCGTCACCGCCGAGTTGCTGGAGATACTCAAACGTTGGCGGCGGAAGACGGCTGCGGCATTGGGTATGCCCGCCTTCCGAGTGCTGACCAATGCGACGATGGAACGCATCGCGGAGACCGCGCCGCGAACTACCAGCGAGTTGGAATCGGTTCCTGGTGTCGGCCCCGCCACCATCGAACAATTCGGATACGATCTGATCCAACTGATCGGAAACGACCTTCCTGATGTCGCTGACATCGAGATTTGCGAGTTGGAAACGCCGGCGACTTCGTCGGTCGACGCGAGTTTGCCTAGCCTCGATAATCTGGAAGTCGAGTCAGTTGAACCCAAGACATCCGACGGTTATTGGACTTGGCGATTGTTCCGCGATGGATATTCGGCTCGGCAAATTGCTGAGATCCGCTGTTGTGATTTGACGAAAATTGCCGACGATTTAGTGGATGCTGCGTCATCCGGCCACACCGTTGACCCGGCTTGGATCAGCATACCCGGCGTGGCGGAGCGAATTCGTGCGGCGGCGGAAGCGGTCGTCGGTTAGTCACGTTTGACACCAAACACTACAATCCAACAGTCAGATCATTTTAACGAACTCGGGCCTCGGCTCGACATTGAATATAAAAGCGAAGGCCTGAAAACTAGCAATGGACAAGATGCCGAGCGATAAGATCCCCCAAACCGGTGATAAACCCAAGCGAGATAAGTCCAGCCGTGATGGTCAGGGTGCGGATGCGCAGCCCAATCGTCGTGGTAACAATTCGCTGCTGATCGCTTTGATATTGGCCGCCCTGGTGGTGATGTTGTTCTATAACCGCAGCGAAGAACGTTCGCTGGTTTCAGCAAGCTTCTTCCAAGAACAACTCGCCGTGAACAACGTCGAGAACATTCTGATCGGCGATCAACAGGTTTTTGGAACATTTAAGATCCGCCCTGAAGCCCAGCCGATCGAAGTTGAGGGTAAGAAGGAAGTTCGCAAAAGCGAAAACGGTGAGCCGGAAAAGTATCTGAAGAAGTTTGCGTTCAATCGTTCCAACGATTCCGGCTGGGTCGTCCAACTCGAAGGGCAACTGAAGAAAGCGGGCATCGACTACAGCTATCTGTCGCCCGACAACACCGAACAGATCATGTACTTTCTGTTGATGGTCGGTTTGCCATTGGGCGTGTTGTTTTTTCTGTTCATGATGCTTCGTCGAACCCGCAGCGACATGATGGGCGGCGGATTTCTGTCTAGCTTTAGCAAGAGTCCGGCCAAGCGATTCGAGGCCAGCGACAAGATGGTCACGTTCGATGACGTGGCAGGTCTCGATGGTGTCAAAGCAGACTTGCAGGAGATCGTCGACTTCTTGAAGACGCCCGAGAAGTTTCAAAAGTTGGGTGGACGAGTTCCCAAAGGCGTGCTGCTCAACGGACCTCCCGGAACCGGCAAAACCCTGCTGGCTCGAGCCGTCGCGGGCGAAGCGGGCGTACCATTCTACAGCGTCAACGGCAGCGAGTTCATTCAGATGTTCGTCGGCGTCGGCGCCAGCCGGGTTCGCGATCTGTTCAAAACTGCCAAGGAGAACAGCCCGGCGATCATCTTCATCGACGAAATCGATGCCGTTGGTCGTCAACGTGGCGCCGGGGTTGGTGGCGGTCATGACGAACGCGAGCAGACACTCAACCAAATCCTCGGCGAGATGGATGGCTTCAGCGGCAACCAAGCCGTGATTGTCGTCGCGGCGACCAACCGGCCAGACGTGTTGGACCCGGCGCTCCTTCGTCCGGGTCGTTTCGATCGTCACATCACGGTCGGACGACCGACGATGAAGGGTCGCGAGGCGATCTTCAAAGTCCACGTACGCGATGTACCGCTCGCCGATGATGTCGATTTGCATCGCTTGGCGGCCGGCACCGTTGGACTGACGGGCGCCGATATCCGCAACATGGTCAACGAAGCCGCATTGTGGGCGGCGCGTCAGGACAAAAAAGTTGTCGACATGGACGATTTCGACAATGCCCGTGACAAGATTCTGATGGGCGCCAAGCGAGAAGAAGTGATTCAGGAAAGCGAGAAAGAGAAAACCGCCTATCACGAAGCCGGACACACTTTGACCGCTTGGCATTTGGACGGCGCCAACATTGTTCACAAGGTCACGATCATCCCGCGCGGTCGCGCGCTCGGTGTCACTCAGTACGTTCCCAACGAGGATCGATTGAGCATCAGCAAGCGAGAACTCGATCACCAATTGATCGTGCTACTCGGTGGCCGAGCGGCTGAGAAGATCATTTACAACGAAACCTGTGTCGGGGCCGAAAACGATCTCGAACGGGCGACCAGCATTGCTAGGCGGATGGTCACGCATTGGGGAATGAGCGCCAAAATCGGCCCCGTCAGCTACAAGACCAGCGACGAAGATCCATTCTTGGGACGTGAAATTCACCAGACTCGTCAGTTCAGTGAGCACACACAGGAATTGGTCGACGAAGAAGTTGCCCGCATCCTGATGGAAGCTGACCAGAAAGCCGAACAACTCCTCCGCGAACATCGTGGAGAACTCGAAAAAATCACCCGCGCTCTGTTGGAGCACGAGGAACTCGGCGAGGCTGAATTGACCGATCTGATCGGCATTTCGATCCAAGTTCGCAACCGCCAAACGGACAAGCCGTCACTAACGCTTGCACCGGAGAGTGCCGCCGAACACTCGCCCGGTTCGGCCGTGAAGTGAAATTCATTTTAAGAATGACTTGCATCTTCTTTGTCTGCTGAGCAGGCGAGTGAATCGCGGATAATTCCAACGGCATGGCCAAGAAAAAGAAAAACGCGAAGCAGCGAACCGACTTCCGCAAAAACCATCAGGGTCGAGTTCGCCAAGGCGATCTGACTCGCGACTTCGCCGGTGGCAAAGAGATGGCGGATCTGTCGCAGGGAGAGCGGGTCAGCGGCAAAGGAAGTCTGACTCGCAAACGAACCATCGCGTCGAATGAAAACGGCGGCGAAGATTCGGCGGATGATGATCTGTTGACCGGTCGAGTCATCAGTGCTCACGGCCTGAAGTGCAAAGTGATCGGCGACGACGGCGTGATCTATGAATGCGCGATCCGGCAAGTACTCAAGTCGCTCAGCATCGACGGTCGCTCATCCGTGGTCGCCGGCGATCATGTTTGGTTCCGAGCCAAGTCCCCGCAAGACGGGATGATCCAACGAGTCGCCGACCGTCATGGCGTCATCAGCCGCACCAGTCGAGGACAGCGTCATATTATCGTCGCAAACGTCGACTACTTATTGATCATTGCTAGCGCCGCCCAACCGGGACTCAAGCCTGTTCTGATCGATCGATTTTTGCTGACGGCCAAACAATGCGATGTCGAACCGGTCATCGTGATCAACAAAATTGACTTGGTAGATTCTACTCCTTTGCAGCAAATGATCGGTGTCTACGCCTCGCTCGGCTATCGAACACTGATGGCATCGGCCGAGACCGGGACCGGAGTCGACTACCTGCGTGAACTACTCGATGGAAAGCAGACGGCATTGGCTGGCCAGAGCGGCGTTGGCAAGAGCAGCCTGCTCAATGCCGTTCAACCGGGCCTCGGATTGGCAATCGGTCGCGTCAGCGAAGACAACGACAAAGGACGCCACACGACAACCGCCGCTCAGTTGATTCCGATCCAGGGTGGCGGCGCCGTCTTCGATACACCCGGCATTCGACAATTCCAATTGTGGGATATTTCGGCGGGCGAAGTTGCCGGGCTGATGCCCGACATGCGACCTTACGTTAGCGAATGCCGTTACCCGGATTGTCTGCACCTGAGCGAGGATGAGTGTGCCGTCAAGGACGCCGTCGCGGATGGTCGGATCGACGCACGGCGTTACGACGCCTACTGCCACCTGCTCGAAGACGACCTGCTAATCGAAGGTGACGTTCGCTAGCAATCGCAACGCTTGCGAAATCCAGCTTTTGGATTGATAGCAACGCATGTTTGTCGTCGCGAAGTTTCTCATTCGGTCTTCCCATTTTGTCTCAAGATTGCTTAGAAGACAGTCGGCGGCGCCCCGTGCTGCCTTGACGAATGACATGACAGGGAAGGCAGCGGATGGCAAGCTCGGCAAACTCGGACACGGCAAATCGGGATGCGGCACTGCGCCGCGTCGCGATCGTGTTGAGTAGTTTGCCAGCCGCCGTGGCTGCGAAGTTGCTCGGTTCGGTCGACCAGGACGCGAAGCAAACGATCCGCCAAACGATGGCGTCACTCGCGGATGTTGATCCACTTGAGCGACGACGGGCCTTGCAAGCCTTCAAGGTTTCTGTCCAACAAACACCGATCGAGACATCGTCAGGCGATACGTTTTCGCGTTCATCATCAAGCCGATATTCCGACCATTCGATCAACTCGCGCGCCGCAACATCATCAGTCGGCCGGTCGTCGGTCGCTCCGTACCGACCAGGTCAGGCGTCGAGCGAGACGCCCTACCCTCTCGCGTTTCTTGGCGAAGTCGAAGATGACCAACTCGTAGGACTACTTTCGGATGAGCACGCCCAGGCGGTCGCGCTCGTTCTGGCGTCGGTAGCGCCGACGCAGGCGGCTCGGATACTGCCTCGACTGGACGCGGCACTTCGATCTTCGGCGCTCTCGCGGCTGAGTCGTTTGGGTGACATTCCAGAGACTGCGATCGTCGAAGTTGCGCAGCACTTCCGAATGCGATTGAGCCAGCATGACGTTACATCGACTTCGACCAGAACGGGCAAACGTGCGCTCGATGCGATCTTGGCGGCGATGCCAACCCCGGATGCGTCGACCATGTCTCACACGTCACAGGTCGCTACACCATCCACCCAATCACGGCCGCCCGACCGACATCGATCGACCGAAATCAATCCTGACCGCGCGTCGACTGTCGATTCCGCACACCGACTGAGAATCGCTCCACAGACGACGACGGCCGATGTAGCACGCGACATGCACAGCAGCGATGCGAGTAACGCGACGCACCAAAAAACGTTGCAGTTTGCTTCCACCGACGCGATCCATTCTCACTTGAATGCGATGTCGGCCAAAGAACTCTGCGTCGCGCTGGGCCGCGTTAGTACGCGGGACGCGATGTTGACGTTGTGCGGACTTCCCAACGCCAAGGCCGAAGCGGTGCTATCGATTCTGCCGCGGGACCAAGCTCGAGTCGTGCGAGGGCAAATGATTTCCTTGAGCTCGCTGAACCTTCGTGAGATTGACGAAGCGAAGGAACGTGTGGCAATGGCATCTGCGTCTGGCGATGCGAAGAGCGATCGTCCGATTGCTCAGCGATACGCGGCGGCTTGAACCTCGATTTGATTCGGATCTGAACGAAGCATGGCGAATGTACTGAAACCGCAATCAAGCGACGGCACGGTGGCAGCGCGCAACGTCACGGGTTTGGCTGGATTCAACCTGAATGATCTCGCCGATGAAGGCCGATCCAGACTAGAGCAATGTCGCGTCCAAGTACGCAAATTGCTCGACGATGCGGCCGTGGAAGCCAACGCAGCACGAAAAAAAAGCGAAGCGGAAGGTTACCAGGAAGGTCTTCGCCGGGCGACCATCGATGCCGACGCAAAGTTACAGCGTGAAGCCGAAAAGCGAGCCAAAGAGGGACTTCAACTGATGGGACAGGCAGTCCAAAAACTGCACGCGACTTACGAACAATGGATGCAGGACTATGCCCAAGCACTCAACGCGATCGCGCTAGCGGCATCAGAAAAGATCGTCCGCCGCAAGCTAATCGATGAACCGGAGATCCTGGTTCGCTGGGCCGAAGATGCACTCACGAGTACGCGGACGGCGACCCGCCTGACTTTGGCGGTGCATCCGGAAACGCTGGCGACGTTGGGCGAAGCCCTCGACCAGATGTTGGTCACGCCCGGACTGCCCGAACAGACGCACGTCGAACCCGACGAGTCGCTCGAGCGTGATGCCGTCGTCGTCCGCCAAGTCGGTGGTGAAATCCACGCGGGTCTGCATGCTCAACTCATCCGTCTGGAGGAACTCCTATCATGAGCTCGTCGGTCGTTCCTAAATTCAATTTCGTCCCACCGCCACTTCCTAATCGCGAATCGATCACGGAAATGATCGATAAGTCGACCACACACAGCATTCATGGGCGGGTCGCCGCCGTGTCCGGCGAAACGCTCGAGATCGAAGGCATGACGGCGCCGATCGGCGCCATTTGTGAACTGATAACGAGCGAACGTATGAAGATCCGAGCTCGTGTGATTGGCTTTCGCGGTGTCCGACCGATGCTGGCGCCGATGGAGCGGTTGTCGGCCGTGTCTGCCGGCGATGCGGTTCGGTTGGTGGATCGATCGGCCAAATTGCGAGTCGGACCCGCGCTGTGCGGGCGAGTGATCGATGCCTTCGGACAGCCGATCGATGGCAAACCGCTTCCCAATGACCTGATCGTCGTAGATGCCGACCGCAGCCCGCCTGATTCGCTCGACCGACCGCCGATCGACACGCCGCTGCATACCGGAGTGCGCGCGATCGACACGATGTTGACCTGCGGCCAGGGTCAGAGACTAGGTATTTTTGCCGGATCAGGTGTCGGCAAAAGCACGTTGTTGGGGATGCTGGCGCGGGGCAGCGACGCCGACCGAATCGTGATCGGAATGATCGGCGAGCGGGGCCGCGAAGTTCAAGAATTCATCAGCCGATGCCTCGGCGAAGCGGGACTCGCGCGCAGCGTTGTCGTCGTCGCGACCAGCGATCGGCCGGCGGCTCAACGGGTCTCGGCCGCATGGACGGCGACCGCGATCGCGGAAACCTTTCGCGACCAAGGTCAGAATGTTTTGCTGTTGCTCGACTCGGTCACGCGATTCGCGATGGCTCAACGTGAGATGGGATTGGCGGCAGGCGAACCGCCCACGACGCGGGGTTACCCGCCGAGCGTTTTTAACATGCTACCTCGATTGGTGGAACGCAGTGGACGGACCAAGCGAGGTTCGATCACGGCCTTCTACACCGTGCTGGTCGAAGGCGACGACAACAACGAACCGATCGCTGACGCGCTGCGAGGCTTGCTGGACGGGCACATCATGCTCAGCCGCGAATTGACCGCCGAGGCGCACTGGCCGCCGATCGATGTGCTCCAAAGTCTCAGCCGTTTGCAACCCCATTTGATCAACCCCGAGATGTCGGCGACCGTTTCGACTGCGCGAAAGCACCTGTCGTTGTATCGGCGCAACGCCGACTTGATCTCGATCGGTGCCTATCGCGCCGGCAGCGACCCGAACATTGATGCCGCGATTGCGATGCGCGAACCCATGAAAATGCTGCTCACTCAGCAAGCCGAAGAGATCGCACCTTACGAAACATCCCATTCTCAATTGACTCAGATGATGCAGATGCCTGCGTCGGCGGTGAGTGCCGCCATGTCGGCAGCGACAACGCAAACGGCGACACCGACACCAACGACACCGCAATCTCGCACGCCGTCTCAGGCTCAGCGAGATCAACGCATCATCGGCTAACCGTCGACCAGAATATCCACCACCATGAGCTTCAAGTTCCGTTTCGCATCGATTCTCGAACTGCGCCGACGTCAGCGCGACGAGGCGGGTGCGGCGGTCGGTAAAGCGAACCAAGCGATTTCGCGAATTGATGAGCAGATTGACGCAATCCGATTGCAACGTGAAGACGTTCGATCGAGCTCGACGCGATCGAGGGTCGGCGAAATTTCGGTCGAGAATTTGCTTGCGGTTGGTCGTTACGAGATGCAACTGGACGGGGATATCTCGAGACTGCGAACCACGCTCGGCGAACTGATCAACGAAATGAATCGGCGGCAACAGCTCTTGATGGATGCCGAAGCCGAGGTCAAACGATTCGAACGACTCGAATCCAACGAGCGTGAAACGCATCGCACCGAGATGCTAGCTCGTGAACAAGCTGATGCCGACGAGCGCAGCACGCAAGCCTACATTCTCGCCCGTAGAGGATCGAAAACATAATGTCAAAACTAATTAGCGCGTTTGCCGCGTTCTGCGTCGCGACCGTCGTCACTCAATTGATCCTGTTCGGATACGTGCTCTTTCGCGGCGACCTCAACGGCGACACGATGACCAAGATCATCGCGTTGGTGAACGGAATCGATATCACCGGCAACCGTTTGCAACAGATCTTGCGTCAGAGTGAAGATCGCGAGCAACCGAACTTCGACGAGATTCTGGAAGCTCGCAAACTTGATAGCTACGACATGGAAGTGCGATTGCAGAGCCAACAAGCCTTTCGCGAAGAAGTGAGCACCGAGTTGGCAGAACTGCGCACCGAGCGTGATCGATTCGACGAGCGGCTCGCTTCCTTTCGACGCGAACTTGAGGGAATCCGTGAGGGAGCTCAGAAAAAGGGGCTGCAAGATGTTCAACGAACACTTCAGGCCCTTGATGCCGGCCAGGCAAAAGAGCAACTCTTGATGATGTATGACGATAAAAGAATCGATGACGTCGTCACAATCATTCAAGCCATGCCTTCAGGAACACGAAAAGACATACTGGCGGAGTTCGTTTCCAAGGACGAACCTGAAAAACTCGCCGATATCCTTCGTCGCATCGGCGAAGGCATGCCAACCACGTCACTGATCAACCAAGCCGCTGAAGGACTTTGATCGACCGCTGAGGGTTTTACCCCCATCGATCGTCAGACACCCACTTCGTCTGGCGATATCCCGGGGGGGAAACCGATCATGAGTGAGCTAGAATCGAACGCTGCGCGGTCGTCGTCGATCCTCACAGCAAACGTCAAATCGAAGCTAAACTCGTTTGCACGCGGCGGCACAGTTGATGGGTTGGCCGATGCCTTCGCGGACGTTTTTGCCCGCATCGCCGCGTCGTCTGCGCCGCCCGCATCGCCCGAGACGAATCCGTCGGATCGACAAAGTGAAGTCCTTGCCACCGATCAAAGTGATCCGTCGGAGGCTTCTGAAGGCGTCGACGATTCCGATGAAAAGGACGAAGCGAAACTGACGAATGAGAGCTCCGATGCTAGCACAAACGAAGCCTTCATCGTTCCGAATTCGCAAGCGACCACTCAAGTTGAATTGCAAGTAAACGAAGACGACGACGACCGAATCGAAGTCGATCCATCGACCGTGATTGTGACTCGTCAAGAAGCCTTTGAGAATGGCGAAAGTGATCACGAGCAACTCGCTGCTGCGAACGTCGATCAAGTCGTCGAGTCGTCCATCGACGAGATCACTCGCCAGAAGAAGACGCTCGACAAATCTGCCACCCAGGAGCGTCCAGCGCAGTCATCCAGCGGACTCGACGCCGATCATCGTGTTGCCAACGTCGCTTCGAGCGACCTGAAAGAAGGTCTGCCGACTTCGGATCAGCCGACATCGGTGGGTACAAATATCGACAGTGAAACGTCCGACGATGCACCACGAGATCGTCGCAACGGTCGTCGTGATTCGAGGACTGTTGATCCGACTTCGTCGCCAAGACCGGGAATTGCCCGCGCGACAGGCGAAACGAATACTGCATCACCGGTTCAAGCGGCGGGAAACACAAACGAAGTTTCCCCGATAACATCGGTGAACTCGGCAGCTGATAGTTCAAGCACCGCGACCGGGCGAATCAACGCGGCAGTCGCGAATGTCGCAGCAGCGGCCGGCGTGACCCAATCGACCTCCGCTCGGTCGTCCGCGGCACTAAGCCCAGGTACGAACGGTGAATCGGGCGTCGCAGGTCCACGAGGCGTATCGATGTCGATCGAGCCACCGGCGGGGTCTCGTGCGGAATCGGCAGCTCGAACGAATGCCTCGTCGGATAAGGGCGAGAGCTCGGCCGACATGATGACTCGCATCAAACTCATTCAACGAGTGAGCAAGGCGTTCCAGCATCTCGGCGCCGACGGCGGAGTCGTTCGTTTGCGGTTGGCGCCGGCGGAATTGGGTACTGTTCGTGTCGAAATGCGGATCCAGCAAAAGCGTGTGGAAGCTCGCGTGGTCGCGGACACCGACGCGGCAGCCTCGGCGCTGCGAGAACACCTGCACGATTTGAGATCGCGGTTGGAGAGTTTCGGATTGCAAGTGGATCGTATTGAAGTCGAAACGGAATCTTCGACGCGTCATAACGAGTCATCACAAAGTCAAACATCGAATCAATCCGATCAGCAGTCAGCTTGGAATCGAGGACCGCGTCAATCTTCGCGACCAACAGTGGGGCGATCCGATCGCGATGTTTTACGCTCGGCTGCCCGACCAAGCGATCAGCGACCGCTGGTATTGAACTTTGTGCCAGCGGGTGGCGTCGATGTTCGGCTGTAGAGAATTGGTCTCGCGGCCAATTGCTCGCTATTCGTACAAACGAAGGGTCGTACGCGAATTTTAAAGCATCACATCCGAGAAACAGCTCGAGCGTCTTATGTCTCAAATTGGTCAAACGGGTGGCGCGAATTTCACCGCGCAAGAAACGGCTTCGCAAGTCGGGAAGCAAGGCGATTCCTATAGCAACCTGGATACCGATTCGTTCCTAAAGCTATTGATCAGCCAATTGCAGAACCAAGATCCGTTGGCGCCGATGGAGAACAGCGAAATGGTTCAGCAGATCAGCCAGATCCGCTCAATCGGTGCTACGGACCAACTTACCAGTACCCTCGGCAACTTGGCATCAAGCCAAGAATTGGTGACTGCCAGCAGCCTGATTGGACAAAAGGTCACCGGCCTTGCGAATGACGCATCACCGGTCGACGGAGTGGTCGATCGCATCACAGTCGACACGAACGGCGAAAACGGTTCACGTTCGATCAAAGTTCATGTGGGTGGACAGACGATGAACATTAAGAACATTCGGGAAATTCAGACTGGGTAAAATTTGCGGATTGCATGGGCGGTCCTGCGAGTTGACTCAATCAACACGCCAAGGGAAAACCGCCGGCTATGGGACTCACATCTGCACTGACCACCGCGCTGACGGGCTTATCGGCCGCTGAAACCCAGATCGATGTCATCGGTAACAATTTGGCCAATGCTCAAACGGTCGGTTTCAAGTCTTCCGACGTCGTGTTCGCTACACAATTCTTGCAAACGCTGTCGCTCGGCGCCGGTCCGACGGTGAACAACGGCGGAAACAATCCGCGTCAGATCGGCCTCGGCGTTCAAGTCGCCGAGATCGCGGCCAATCACAACCAAGGCACGATCGAAATCAGCAGCAGCCCGTCGGACCTCGCCATTCAGGGTGATGGCTTCTTCATCGTTGAAGCTGCGGACGGAGAGCGTCTTTATAGTCGCAACGGGATTTTCAAGCTCAACAGCGACGCCGAATTGGTCAACAGCACCGGCCAACGCTTGCTCGGCTATGGCGTCGACGATCAGTTCCGTTTGCAAAAGGGCAATCTCGTTCCATTGTCGGTTCCGCTGGGCACCCAGAGTGTCGCCAAAGCGACCGAGAACGTGACGTTCGAGGGAAGCTTGACGCCGGAAGGCGATCTGGCCACCGTCTCGCAAGTGATCGAGTCCATTCAGTTGGGCGATGCTCAGGTGCCGCGACCGGAGGCGTCGGATATCGAGATCCGCTCGGCTCCATTGTCCGACAGCACCAACGTGACGGTCAACACGGGCGGTGTGGGTACCTTGGCGGCCGGCACTTATCAGTACCGACTGGCGCTCGTCGATTCATCTGGAAACGAGTCGACAGTTAGCTCCACGATCACCGCGACCGTGGGAACGGGCGGCGCAGTTTCGCTCGGCAATTTGCCCGCCGATGGGTCGGGAGACTTCCCCAACGTCAACATCTATCGGACGGGTCCCAACGGCAACGAGTTCTTTCGACTAACTGGCACGCCGGCCGGTGGAACATTCAACGACAACGGATCAACACCGCTTTCCGCAACGCCCCTCGATGCCGGTACTCTGACGGGCAACTACACGTACATGGTGACCTTCAGTCGGCCCGGTGAAAAGGAAAGTCGACCGAGCGTGTTGATCGGACCTCAGAACGTCGTCAACGGTCGCATCACGCTGTCGGACTTTCCCACGCCGCCGGTTCCGACCACCGACGATCCGTTTCCCGCTTACACCGATGTCCGGATTTATCGAAACTTGGCCGGTGACCAGAACAACTTTTACTTGGTCGACACGGTCGCGCCCGGATCGGTTTACACGGACGGAAAGTCCGATGCCGAGATCGCAAACCTATCGACACCGGGCAACCAATTGATCGACCTCAACGGACCAACGATCAACAGCAGCACGCTCTTGACTCGCGTGCTCAAGCGCGACGGTCTCACCTACCAGAATGCGTTCGAGTTGGGAACGATGACGTACACGGGCCGTAAGGGCGGACGTGCGTTGGGTGCGCAAGAGTTCGAGATCACAGAAACGTCGACCGTTCAGGATTTCATCGACTTTGTCGAAGCTTCATCAGGCATCCAGACGGTGCAGGTCGATTCTCAAAATCCAATCGTTGCATCGGAGAATCGAATTCCGGGCGAAACTGGATCGCTGGTTCCCGGCGGATACATTGACGATGGCGCCATTCGATTCGTCAGCAACACGGGCGAGCTGAACGCCTTGGAAATTGACTTGTCCGCTTTCCGGATCAAGACGCGAGCCGGCAGCGTGTCGACTCCCAACTTGGGATTCGGCACCGTTCAGGAAGCAATCGGTCAAAGCGCGGCGAGCGATTTCATCGTCTACGATTCGCTGGGTGTCCCGATCAATGTTCGCGTCACCGCGACGCTGGAACAACGCACCGACGAACAGACCATTTACCGGTGGTATGCCGACAGTCCGCAGAATGATTCGGTCGCCGGCACGAATGTCGCCGTTGGTACCGGACTACTAAGATTTGACGGAAACGGCAGCTTCATTGGTGCCACCAGCGATACGATCGCGATCGAGCGTGCCAATATCCCCAGTCTTTCGCCGTTGCAGTTCGACCTCGATTTCGGTTTGGTATCGGGGCTGGCAACTCAGAACGCGACCCTGGCCGCAACCCGACAAGACGGTAGCGAACCGGGTGTGCTGAACAGTTTCGTCGTAGGCGAAGACGGCAACATTCGTGGCGTGTTCTCCAACGGCGTAACGCGAGACCTCGGGCAATTGCAACTGGCGCGGTTTGCCAACCCGGTCGGACTCGAGGGTCGCGGATTGAACCTGTTCGCAAAAGGGGTCAATACCGGTTTGCCCGTTCAAGGCTCTCCGGGTGAGAACGGCATCGGCAGCGTGATCGGTGGAGCACTCGAGCTGAGTAATACCGATATCGGCAAAGACTTGATCGAACTGGTGTTGGCCAGTACCCAGTATCGAGGAAACAGCCGAGTCATCACGACCAGCCAGCAACTGCTAGACGAGCTGTTAAATCTACGTCGATAGAATTCGAGTAGTGAGTAGGTCATGCAGAGCGAAGCGATGCATGTCACCTTCTTTCGTCCGAACAAGGATCCATGCATCGCTCCACTCTGCGTGGCCTACAAGGTTACAAGCCGGTTGCCCATTGGAAATAGGTTGTGGGCTGGTCAGATGGCGGTTGGGTTGCAAAATTTGCACTTCCCTGCCCTACCTCCCCTGCACCACGAAATTTTCGCGATGGCTCAAGCTCCTAAAACCGCAATCCAACCGACCCGTGGCGAAGACTATCCCGAGTGGTATCAGCAGGTCATCAAGGCTGCCGATTTGGCCGAAAATTCGCCGGTCCGCGGGTGCATGGTGATCAAGCCGTGGGGATACCGATTGTGGGAAAACATGCAGCGGGCACTCGACGACATGTTCAAAGCCACCGGGCACCAAAACGCTTATTTTCCGCTTCTGATACCGATGAGCTTCTTGGAAAAGGAAGCCGAGCACATCGAAGGCTTCGCCAAAGAGTGCGCCGTCGTCACGCACCATCGATTGGAACCTGATCCCGATGGCGGTCTTCGCCCGGCTGGTAAGCTGGAAGAACCGCTGATCATTCGTCCGACTAGCGAAACGATCATCGGCGCGACGTATGCCAAGTGGGTTCAAAGCTATCGCGACTTACCGATTCTGATCAACCAATGGGCCAACGTGTTTCGTTGGGAGATGCGGACGCGAATGTTTTTGCGCACCGCCGAGTTTCTCTGGCAAGAAGGTCACACGGTCCACGCCACCGCTGACGAAGCGATCGAAGAGACTCAGCGTATGATCGATGTCTACGCGGACTTTGCCGAGAACTGGATGGCGATGCCAGTGATCATTGGTTCCAAGACTCCACACGAACGTTTTCCCGGTGCCGTCGAGACGCTGTCGATCGAGGCGATGATGCAAGATCGCAAAGCATTGCAAGCAGGCACGAGCCATTTCTTAGGGCAGAATTTCTCGAAGGCGCAAGAGATCGTCTTTCAAGCCGAGAGCGGCGAGCGAGTATTCGCGTGGACGACATCCTGGGGCGTTTCAACCCGATTGATCGGCGCCCTGATCATGACGCACAGCGACGATGACGGTTTTGTTTTGCCGCCCCGCTTGGCCCCGGCCCAAATCGTCATCCTGCCCATTTATCGTGATGAACAACAACGAGCCGAAGTGTTGGCGTACGTTCAGTCGCTCAAAGAAGAACTCGTCGCACAGACTTTCGCGGGCGTGGCAGTGCGAGTCGAGATCGATGATCGCGATGTTCGGGGCGGCGAAAAGAAGTGGCATCACGTCAAACGTGGCGTACCCATTCGATTGGAAGTTGGCCCCAAGGATATGGAAAAGAACTCAGTTTTCTTTGCCCGTCGTGACCAACCCAAAGCGGTCGGCATGGATCGAAGCGAGTTGGTTGCGAAGATCGGAAGCATTCTCGCGGAGATGCAGCAGGCGCTGTACGACGCGGCGTTGAAGTTGCGTCAGGAGAACTCGACGACGATTACCAACGAAGCCGACTTCCGAACCTTCTTCACATCGTCGGATGAAGATTCGATCCACGGCGGTTTCGCGTACTGTCACTTCGCAAGCGAAGATGCGATCGAGCCACTACTGAAGGAATTGAAAGTCACCATTCGCTGCATTCCTCGGGACGGCAACGATGCGCCGGGTACTTGTTTCCTGACCGGCAAGCCGGCTCAGCAACAGGCTATCTTTGCGAAAGCCTATTAGGGTCGACCACGAACGATCCGGTGCTTCGCTTCCGACAAAAGTTCTTTCATCGCCGTGACCGGTTGATAGCCGTTTCGATGTGCGATGATCTTGCCTTTGGGTATCCCGATCAATGTCGTCGGATAAGTCTCGACATGAATCCGGTCGAGCGTCGACGAGTTTTGCTCGCGAGTCAGCGAGATCGCGACGAAACCGTTGGCCAAGTCTTGCTGTACAGAACGATCGCACCACGTGTTGTGTTTCATCGCGTCACAGTAAGTGCATCTTTCGGCGCTGATGTAGATCACCATCGGAAGGTTCAGCCGACGTGATTCGGCCCATCCCGATTCCAACGTCGTATGCCAGGAAACATTCGACGAAACGACCGGCGACGGTATCGATGACGAAACCAACTGAGGCATCTCGCCGATCGAATCAGGCTGAACGAGTGCAGAGAAGATGATTCCGATTCCAAACACAACCATGATTCGTTTCACGGTATCGCTCCGGTGTCGCAAAGTTGAAGAGCCGCAATGAGACCTCGCACGTTAATTTGGTGCGAAGAGGCAAGACGTTAGGGCTTCTTCCAGCACGCAACAAGCGGCTCCGCAGGGCGGGTGGTCGCGTGTTCATGCAACGCCCTTACGGGAAATTCCCACCTTTATGAAGGCGTTTATCGGGAATCGGACAGCCCCCCTGCGATTGTTCGAGATATCGATTTTCCAAAAAGGTTGCGAATTTTTATCTGCTGACGGCTTGTTCACAGCCCTTGGCGACCGCTGGCGTCAGTGAGAACGCTGATAGATCGCCGTCAGAAATGACTCGGTGTCTTTGAACTTTTTGCCGCTGGCAAGTGTTTCATCGATCAGCCGTCGGGCATCCGTTTCAGTGTGCCCCAGCGTCAACAGCGCATCGAATGTTTCGCCGACGATTTCTGCGCCGCCCTCGACTGCTTCACCCGCAGCGTTTCGCTCGACCATCAATGCGAATCGGGGCATCTTACGACGAAGTTTTGCGATGATCCGCTCGCTCGTCGCCGGTCCGACGCCAGGCAGCGCCGACAAATTCTTGGCATCTTGCTGCTCGATGATGGTCGCCAATTCTTTGACGGGCCTGACCATGGCGCGCAGCGCTTTCTTAACGCCAACACCATCGACGCTGCAGAACAAATCAAAAAACTGACGCTCGGGTTCGGTTAGGAATCCGATCAGACGTGGCGTCATTCGTCCACCTTGCAATCCGCCTTCAATGTAATCCAAAGTGTAAAAGCTGATCTCTTGGCCGATACGGCTTTGGAGTTGCCGACGGGTGTAGTCCGACACGAGCACTTCGTATTCGAATGGCTTCGCAATGATCGCGACGGACGTTTCACCGACTCGGGCGAGCTTGCCCGTAATAGCAATGATCAAGTTTTGACTTCCTAAGTAAGTTGACTATTTCGAGCCGGTTAGCTTATCCATCATCGACCCATGACCGAGATGGTGACCGCAGATCGCGATCGCCAGCGCATCGGCCACGTCGGCCGGCTCTGGAACGGTCGCAAGATGTAAATGAGCTTTGACGGCCAATTGCATTTGACTCTTGGACGCTCGACCGTTGCCCGTCATGACTCGCTTCACGCGAGTCGGTTCAAAGTGAGCGACATCCACTCCGCACTTCGCGGCCGCTAAGCAGATGACGCCACGCGCATGCCCCATTAAGATCGCCGTGCGAGGTCGTTCGTAATGCGAGAACAACTGCTCGAGCGCCATCATATCAGGCCGGTGTTGCTCAAGGATCTCCAGTACACCCGAGTAGATTTCGTCGAGCCGCGATTGAAGGGTGGCCTTTGCCTTGCTGCGTACGACGCCGGCTTCGATCAGTCGCGGTTTCATTCCGTTGAAATCGATGACGCCGTACCCGGTGGTATTCAATCCCGGATCGATACCCAGGATCGTTCGGGAACTCACGAAGTCCGTTCCCAACTGGTTCCCTCTTTCTTGTCCAGGAGCGCGACACCGAGCGTCAACATGCGATCGCGAATCGCGTCGCCGGTTGCATAATCCTTTCGCTCGCGTGCTTCCTTGCGAAGTGAGATCAACAACTGAACCACGTCATCGAGCAGCCGAGTATCCGCCTCGTTACCGCCGCCAGCAGCGATCGGCGGTTTGGCGAACAATCCAAGTGTTCCGGCCAATTCGCGGATGACCGTGGCGGCGTGTACCAGTGATGTTGTTGCCGCAGCCTTGGGGTCGGACTTGCCCGTCAAATCATGCGAGTCAACGTGACGATTGAGCACGCGAAGCGCATCGAACAGCACGCTGATACCGACGCCCGTGTTGAAGTCGTCATCCATGCCGGCCAAAAACTTCTGGCGAACGCCATGGATCTCGGTCATCAAAGCATCGCTGCCAGAATCAAAATCACCGGCCGCCCGCGTCGTGGCCGGTTTCAAATCGTAAAATGAAACGCCATCGATCGCGGCGGTGATTTCATCAAAGCGTGCGAAGAAACGGTAGAACGCTTCCAGTGACGCACCGGCTTCTTCCAGCCCATCTTCACCGTACACGATTGTCGAGCGATAGTGAGTTCTTAGCAAAAAGAATCGAATGCGTTCGCCCGTGTGACGACGGATCAACGTCGACAAACCGCCGGCGCCTTTGCTGCGGCTGATCTTACCGGCGGCAGCTTCTTCGGCGGATTCACCGGCCTTATCTTCACGGTCGCTCTTGCCACCGACCTTGCCCTTCTCGCCCGCGCGCATCAAGCCGTTGTGCATCCAGTACTTCACCATCGGCGCGCCGTGACAGCAACTGCTCTGCGCGCGTTCGTTCTCGTGATGAGGGAACATCAAGTCGAGACCGCCGCCGTGAATGTCGAACGTGTCACCGAGAATTTCGTGACTCATGGCGGAACATTCGATGTGCCATCCGGGGCGACCGCTGCCCCAAGGGCTGTTCCACGCAATGCCACCGTCCTTGACGCTCTTCCAAAGTGCGAAGTCACCCGGCGAACGTTTCTTTGCCGCCGCTCCGCCGCCTTCGCCCTGTTGGGCATCGGGGGTTCGATTGGACAGTTGCCCGTAATTCGGATCCTTCATCACGTCGAAAAACACGTCACCGTCGACGGCGTAGGCATGGCCTTTCTCTTCGAGCGTTTGAATGAAACTGATGATTTGCGGCATGTGATCGGTCGCGCGAGGCAAATGATCGATTTGGTTGACGCCCAATTCTTTCAGATTCGACAAGTAGTCCGCCGTCATTTCGACCGCGATCTGGCTCATCGGGATGCCCCGTTCCTTACTCTTGTTGATCAGTTTGTCATCGACGTCCGTGATGTTGACAACCAGGGTCACTTCGTAGCCACAGTAACGCAGATAACGCTTGATCGTGTCGAAGATGACCGGCCCAACCATGTGTCCGATGTGGGACTCGGCATAGACGGTCGGCCCGCACAGATAGATGCCGACTTGATTGCCACGCAGCGGCAAAAACGGCTCCTTCATTTTGCTGAGCGTGTTGTAGACGCGGATTTCCGGCTTGGCGGGGCTTGCGGGCATTTTCGGTTGGACAGCGGGTGCGGTGCTCATATTCACAGTCGATGCGAGAGGTCGACGGACAGTTCAAACGGGGAAGTATAGAGAACTTGCCCGGATCGGCAGAGACCGCTTTCTGTTAACGGCGAATCGCGATTTCGCGGATAATTTGATTGTCGTGATCCGTCACACGAAGGACGGGTGGTTCGGCGATCAGAGCGAAGCTGACAGGGAAAATTTCGCTCGTCAGAAGTCTTTGCGAATCGGTCGAATGCGGATCGATGATGCTGCGACCGGAGATCTCAAGAATTTGATTTTTGGAAATGCGATAGAGCGTCAGTTGCCATGGGTCTCGATCAACCACCAACAATTCTTTTGTCCCCACCGATGCGTAGAAGCTGAGTTTTTCCTGAACTTGCTCTCCAGGACTGGTGACTTCGATGGCCAAGTCGGGACCGCCCATCCAGTGACTCCCTCGATCGATCGCTGTGGTGCCCGTACTGAAAACCAGCACATCGGGAATCCGATAGTTCTTCGCCCAGTCATCGTCACGGTCGCTGACGTTGGCTCCCGCGAGAGTCGCGCCTAGACCCTTGTCGTCGATCGCAGTCGTCAATGCGATCGCCAGCTTGGTTGCCAAATGCTGGTGTTCGTTGTTTGCCATCGGTGACATCACGTAGACTCCATTCCAAACTTCGTCATACCGGTCACAGCCGCTCGCGCGACGTTCTCGGATCAATGTTTCGCAGATCGTCTCGTCCTGGATCATCACGGCCATGTCGAAATTATCCCAGTTTGAACGAGCGTTTGCACTGACGAGCGGAAACGGATTCCGGAAACTACCATCGTCGTGACATGACGCTCAAAAGTCAACAAAAGTCGTATAGTCGCTCACGAAGCACGAAACAGCAGCACGACGACTCGGGCGGCGATGGCAGCGCTGCTGCCGATGTCACCGATGCCTTCGCCGGTCTTTGCCTTGATGCTGATCTGTTCGATGGTGATGTCCAAGGCTTGCGATATGCGAGTTCGCATGGCATCGATGTGAGGCGCCATTTTCGGTTGCTCGGCCAAGATCACGCAGTCCAAATTGACGATTTCCATCCCCAACCGATGGACTCGACGAATTGCTTCCTCGAGAAACTCGACACTATCACGGCCGCGGTTTTCCGAGTCGGTGTCGGGAAAGAGTCGACCGATATCTGATTCGGCGATCGCGCCTAACATTGCGTCCGTGATCGCGTGCAACAATACGTCGGCATCGCTGTGGCCGATCGCGTGGACCTCGCCAGGCACGTCGACGCCGCCGATACGCAGCGGTCCGCCGTTGCCGAGACGGTGCGAGTCGTATCCGAGGCCGATGCGAAGAGGAGGGGGCGAAGGTTTCAAAGGAGAGGGATCAGGTTTCAGGGATCAGGTTTCAGGAAAACGGTGGTGAAGTTTGCGAGGCAATGTTCCCAACCGTTCCCAAAGTCTAGCACTGCCCCTAAGTTTGCGTAAAGCAACACCTCCCCACCGTGTCTAGTTCCTGATAACTGTCACCTGATCCCTGAAACCTCTTACTTTCCTCATGTCCATCATCGAAGTTCGCAATCTGACCAAGTCATACCGCGTCTACAAAAAGGGCGAAGGTTTCAAAGAGAGCGTCAAAGGTTTGTTCAAACGGGAGTACAAGCAAGTCGAGGCGGTCAAAGGGATCGACTTGAATGTCGAGCAAGGCGAATTCGTCGCGTTTTTGGGCCCCAACGGTGCTGGCAAGACCACGACATTGAAATTGTTATCCGGCGTCATCAATCCCTCCGGCGGTACCGCATCGGTGATGGGGTTTGTGCCTTGGCAACGCAAGAACGAATACCGACGACGATTCGCGTTGGTGATGGGTCAAAAGAATCAGCTTTGGTGGGATCTGCCCGCGCAAGAATCGTATCGTTTGCATCAACAAATCTACGGAGTTCCCACGGAGCAGTTCCAAACGACGCTCGACGAGTTGACCGACCTGCTCGACGTGCGGCGTTTGCTCGGTCAACCCGTTCGCGAATTGTCACTCGGTGAACGGATGAAGATGGAGCTGATCGCGGCACTGCTGCACAGTCCCGAAGTGCTGTTCCTGGACGAACCGACCATCGGACTGGACGTGATCGCCCAGCACAACATCCAAAAGTTTCTGCGTTACTATCAAGAGAAACGCAGGATCACAATCTTGCTAACCAGCCACTATATGAAGGACATCGCGGCGCTGTGCAAACGTGTGGTGATCATCGCGGGCGGTCGAATCGAGTACGACGGATCGCTGGCGGGAATCATCGATCAATTCAGCGGCAGCAAGATCATGACGCTTCAATTCGCCGAAGGTCATCAACCTGATTTATCAGGACTCGGCGAAGTGCTCGATGAGACTTGGCCCAAAGCGAAGGTGCGCGTCGCGCGAGCCGACGTGCCACGAGTGCTGGCGGAAGCTCTTCGCGACAATCCGATCGAAGACGTCGCCGTGGAAGACGTGCCGCTCGAAGATGTTATCGCCGAGTTGTTTCGCGAAAGCAGCGCGAAGGAAGCCGCTCGGGGTTAACGAGTGAAAACCTGAAACCACTCTGCTTGACCTACACCGATTGTCCGCGAACGGAGTCGCGAACCTACGATTCGGGGCCTCCCAGCAACGATTCGCCGGGACCGCGGATGTCGCTGTTGGGCAATCCGTCGGGGAATTTTTCTTTGATCGATTCGATCGCTCTGACCGCGACATCGATGTGTTGCTTCTTGCTGTCGTTGTAAAACGTCTTTGCTTCGCCGGGCAACTTGGGCTGTCCGTGAAGCGGTTTATCGGACACGCACAGCAACGTCGCGTTGGGGATGCGATATCGAAAGCCGTTGGCGGCGACCGTTGCCGATTCCATGTCGACCGCGATCGATCGGCTCGCTTGCAGATGCTCCATCGTTCGTCGCAAAGTGAGTTCCCAATTTCGATCGGCGGTCGTGAACACCGCACCAATTCGATACGGCAAATTGGTTTCGTCGAGCACGCTGGCCAAGGCACGATTGAGCTGGAAGCTGGGAGTGATGGGAACCGATGGCGACAGGGCTTCGTCGAGCAAGTGGTCGCCTCGCATGTAGCCGGATGCCAACACAAAGTCACCGATTTCTTGGTGATTGCGGACGCCCGCGCAGTGTCCCACCATCAACATGGCATCGGGCCGGAGCACCGCCAAATGATCGGTAAGATTCTTTGCGTTGGACGGCCCGACGCCGATGTTGACGATGCTGATGCCGCGGTTGTCGGGCTCGACATGATGGTACGCCGGCATCTGAACTTCTTCGCCGTCTGGTTTGACGCAGCGTGGGAATCGATTGGCGAACGCTTCCATGTGCATGCGATAGTTGGTCAGCATGACATAGCGCTGAAAATCTTCGGCGCGAGTGCCCGTGTAATGTTCCAACCGGGCAATCGACAGCTCGGAACGTTCGGGTCCAAACAGAAAGACTTTCTTTCGAGTCAGATCAAAGTCGGTTTCATCGATCTGCTCAAGCAACTTCGGCGAATTCAGATCGAATCGCGGACGCGAGCTGGCGATGGTTATCTCGGCGCCGCGCCTAGCCAACTTGAACAACTCGCGGCGCAAGTACCAACGGTACGCGCTGGGTCGGGCGATCTTGCCCGACAATTGCGGGTTGTGCTTGGACCAATGGCGATAGACGGTGATCTTGGAGTAAAACCCGGCGGCGAAAGTTTGTTCCATCCGCTCGCATGACGCTTCGATCTGTTTCCGCAGTTCGTCGTCCGACAGGCTAGGGTCAATCTTGAGCGTTGCGTTCATGGCCCAATTGTGAACGATTCTTTCAAATCTGAAAACACGTTACAGCGAAGGCATGGCAGCGACATGAAACTGGTCTCGTGGAACGTCAACGGCATCCGAGCCGCAATGGACAAGGGATTTCGGGCCTACCTCGAATCGGACCTCCCCGACATGGTGTGTCTGCAAGAAATCAAAGCGGAAAGACATCAGGTTGATTTGACGTGGGCGGATGATCTGGGTTATCACCAGATTTGGAACTCGGCTCAAAAGAAGGGCTACAGCGGCACGTCGATCTGGAGCCGAATTCGACCGAAGAAAGAATCGCTGGGGATCGGCGTCGACGACCATGACACCGAAGGACGCGTGATCACGGCGACGTTTGACGATTTCCATCTGGTGACGGTCTATACGCCCAACTCGCAGCGAGAATTGACGCGGCTGGAGTATCGCACACGGTGGGACGACGACTTTTTGGCTTATGTGAAGAAGCTGAACCAGCGGAAGCCGGTGATCTTCTGCGGCGACATCAACTGTGCTCACCAAGAGATCGACTTAGCCAACCCGAAGTCGAACCGAAAGAACGCGGGCTTTACGGACCAAGAGCGAGCCGGGGTGGACCGAATCGCCGCGGCCGGTTTTGTCGATTCGTTCCGCCAGCTCAACGAAGGCCCCGGGCACTACACATGGTGGACCTATCGAAGCGGTGCCCGAGAGAGGAACATCGGTTGGCGATTGGACTACTTCTGGGTGTCGAAAAAGTTCTGGTACCGAGTCGCCGAAGCCAAGATCCGCTGCGACATCCACGGTTCGGACCACTGCCCGGTGGAGCTGATTTTGTCTCAATCAGAACACGTTATATGATCTTGTCAGATTTACTGCCGGACTCGACGCCTGCGCCGATAGCGCACAAGAAATCCGATACTTCCAATGGCAGCGAAGGCAATCGACGACGGTTCGGGCACTGGCGTTACTTGAGAATTAACGATGAAACCAATGTCGAACAAGGACTGGATCGTCGTGTTACTGATAAAGTCTGTACCGGGCGCGGCCCAACCGGTCATGAGTTCAAATTTTCGATCACGACCAAGTAGGTCAACGACTCCAGTCAAAGTCTGACCAAAATCATCAGATTCGTCCCAATGGCCATTCGCGGTACCGGGCCCTCCGCCAAGCTCCACCGGGACAAAACTCACACCGGACTGCCCTACAAATTCCGCTTGATATGCTGCTAATCCTGCCGCGCCGACATATTGACCAGGTGTACCACCGGCCAATGTCCGGTTGTGATTGCCAGCAGTGCCATCGTTGTAAACTTCGTTGTCTTCCCACAAGGTTCCAATGCCGAGAGCATGCCCGATCTCATGTTTGATCGTATCCAGAGACAGCCCCCCCGTCGCCGGATTGACGTTAAAGTTTGCATCACCACCCGTGGAGATGATGAAACGTCCATTGCTAGTAAGAGCACCGACAACCGCATTGGAGAATATTAACCCATTAGGACCTGCCGACCCGAGCAGAATTCCGCCGCCCATTGCCGCTTGATTGAACGTATTAACGTTCAAGTTCCAACTTCGACTTGCAAGGTCGCGATGGTCGACGATGATCGCGTCCCAAAAGCTTAAGGCGTCTGTGAAAAGCGATTGCTCGGCCGCGCTCAGGTCCGTCAACGCTTGAGCACTAAAGGTTACTCCGAACATCATGTCCGCGTGGGTAGACGCTCCACAGAACAAACTGATCAAGACCGAACAGCAAGCAGAAGATATTTTAGAACGCATGAGCTGGCTGCTCCTAAGTGATGCACAACGACGGAGAATAACACATAAACGGTTAAGATCATAAAACAATCGGACGCTAGATGTCCGTCAACTTTTGCCAAGAATGCAAATTCTTTCCGCAGAAAAGTGTGCTCAGGCGTTCACTCGCCTTGTTGACATTAGAGGTTTGTATACCGCTTGGCCTGTCTTATCCCTGCCGTCGGTCGCGGATGTTGTCGAAAGCTGCCTAACGAGCGATACCGGATACCCCGCATGGCCGAATCCGCCTTTTCATGCTAAACCGCGCGTTGTTTTAGGTTTTATCCCTCCCAGCAACGCCCGCACCATGCCCCTAGTCACGCTTGACGATCTTTCCATTGGTTTTCGTGGTCCCCTGTTGCTCGATGGCGTTTCGGCGGTCATTGAGCGCGGCGAGAAAATCGGGCTGTTGGGCCGCAATGGCGCCGGAAAAACGACCTTGCTGCGAATGTTCGACGGCGAAGTCGTCCCCGATCACGGTTCGATCACCTTCGCGCCCCATGCCAAAGTCGCTCGGCTGACCCAGGATGTGCCTCGCGATTGGACCGGCACGGTGACTTCGATCGTCACCGAAGGCCAACCCGGTCGCGATGATCCGGAAACACAGTGGCAAGTCGAGCACGCCGTTGAATCGACGCTGTCCAAGATGGAACTCGACGGCGATGCACTGTTCGAGACGCTCAGCAGCGGCATGAAACGCCGCGTCCTCTTGGCGCGAGCGATCGCGACCGAACCGGACGTGTTGCTGCTCGACGAACCGACCAACCACTTGGACATCGTTTCGATCTTGTGGTTGGAAGATTTTCTGAAGCGATTTCGTCAAACGTTGGTCTTCATCACGCACGACCGCTCGTTCTTGCAGAGTCTGGCGACGCGGATCTGGGAAATCGACCGGGGACGGATGTTCGATTGGTCGTGCGACTACGCTACGTTCTTGCAACGTAAAGAAGGCGCGTTGGCGGCTGAGGAAAAACAAAATGCGTTGTTTGATAAGAAGCTCGCTCAAGAAGAAGTTTGGATTCGCCAAGGCATCAAAGCAAGACGAACGCGCAACGAGGGCCGCGTCCGCGCGCTCGAGGCGCTGAGAATCCAGCGCAGTGATCGACGCTCGGTCGAGGGCAAAGCGAAACTCAACTTGCAAGAAGCAGCCCGCAGCGGCGCACTCGTCACTGAAGTCAAAGACATTTCATTCAGCTACGGCGACAAACCGATCCTACAGAATTTTTCAACCACGCTGATGCGTGGCGATCGGGTCGGGATCATGGGGCCCAACGGCGCCGGCAAAACGACGCTGTTAAAATTGTTGCTCGGCCAACTGGCGCCCGACAGCGGCGAAGTTCGCACGGGTACGAATCTGCAAATCGCCTACTTCGACCAGCTCCGCGACACGCTTGATCCAGAGAAAACTGTGCAAGAAAACGTCGGCGAAGGTGGTGACAAAGTCCTCGTCGGCGACAAGACCAAGCACATCGTCGGTTACTTGCAGGATTTCTTGTTCACGCCCGACCGCGCGCGCACTCAGGTTAAATACTTGTCCGGCGGCGAACGCAATCGCGCCTTGTTGGCCAAGCTGATGACGAAGCCCGCCAACGTCATCGTGCTCGACGAACCGACGAACGACCTGGACAGCGAGACGCTGGATCTGCTCGAAGAGCAACTCATCGACTTCAGCGGCACGGTGTTGATGGTCAGCCACGACCGAACGTTCCTCAACAACGTCGTGACCAGCACGATCGTGTACGAGGACGACGGCGTTCGCGAATACAACGGCGGTTACGACGACTGGAAGGCGGCCGTTGCCCGGCAAGCTGAAAACGCCAAAGCCGACAACGCGAAAGTCGGTCAGGGGAAAAAAACGTCGGCACAATCGGCGGCTGACAAAACGGCCGACAAGAAACTGTCGTTCAAGGACAAGCACGAACTGGAACAGTTGCCCAAGCGGATCGAGTTGCTTGAAGCGGACATCGCGGCCATCAACAACATGATGGCAGACCCGATGTACTACCAAAAGAAAGGCAACCACGTCACCAAAGACGCTGCATCGCTAAAAGATCTGCAAGAATCGTTAGCGAAGGCGTACGCACGATGGGACGAATTGGAAGCTTGATCGCCATTTTTTTCCGCCCATTACTTCGCCTTACTGATCGGGAGACATGGGCAGCTTCTCGAGATCGAGCAAATCGATTGGGCGACCCGATGCCTGTTTCATTCGGCGCAACCATGTGAGCGACGCGAAACGTCGCCCGTTGATCTCAATCGACTGGTCCAAGAATTTTTCGACGGATGCGTCCGGGATTCCGGGTACGAAATCGAAAATGTCAAGGAAGCCAAGATCGGTGCCCAACATCATCACGCGCGTTTGCTGAACGTAAGGCAGGTCAACGGCGTGAATCACTTCAATGCCAGTTTGCGGATCAATCTCGCTTCCGATCCAGAAAGCCGAAACCGAACGCAAACATTCAAGCAGGGCAAGTTCGTTCTGCGTCGTTCGACGGAAAATGATGTCGATATCTTCGGTTGCACGCAGGTGACCGTGAAGATTGACCGCGTGCCCGCCGATGATGACCGCTTCGACGCCGTGCAACATCAACTGGTCATAAAGACGCAACGGTTCATTCGTCATCGTTCATTCTCAGGGCGATGGCGTCGTTCCCGAAAATTCCGCTTCATGAATGCTGCGTAACCCTCGGGCGACGACATCAACAACTCCGTTGCCTCACGATGGAGACGCTCGGCACGTTCCATCCGCTGCTCGTAGGTAAGCGCCAAGACTTGCTTGCGGCGATAGCTTTCGGCGGCGGTCGTTTGTTCGGAATCCATCTGATTAGGTTCCACCAAGAATGTCGGGTTACTCGGATTCGGACTCAGAGTCAGATTCGGAACTGTTTTCTTTCGCTCGTTTTTTCGTCTCCCGGCGGACCAAGTGTTCTGCCGCGAGTTCCTCCATCGTAGTCACGACATCCGGTTCGGTCTTGTCGAAGCGTTCGAGGTACAGTTTCTCGATGTACTTGTTGAGCGGCAAACGGCCCGGCTCGTTCATGTCTGGTTTGGCGGGCTGGCGGATTCGTTTGAGGTCCATCCCGAGTTCGCGAGCCATCTGGATGTGCGCGTGCGACAGATTGAACTTCTTGCGAACGGCAATCCAGGGTTTGAACTTGTTGGGGATGCGTTTGGGATTTGCCATCGATTTTCGTGTAGGATGATGCGATGCAAGCTGAACTGAAAAAACTGATGACCGCGAAGCCCTTTCGTCCGTTCACTGTTGTGATGAGCGACGGGACTCACATCACCGTCACACATCCTGAAATGGCGTTACTGACCAAGCACTGGTTGTACGTCACGACGGACGAAGGCGAAACGACGGAACACCTCTATCTGCTGCACGTGACTCGGATTCAGAAGCAAGAGCAGGCGGCCTAGGCTTTGTCACTCGTCCGTGACGCAGCCTTCGCTGGCACTCTTGACGCACTTGATGTACTTGAAGAGCGTGCCGCGAGTGGCTTTGAGCGGCGGCGCGGTCCAGGTCGACTTGCGTTTGGTCAGTTCGGCTTCGATAACCTGCACATCGATTCGATTGGTTTCGGCGTCGATCGTGCAGACATCGCCGTCCTGCAATAGCGCGATCGGACCGCCCTCTTGAGCTTCGGGAGTGATGTGACCGACGATGAAACCGTGGCTGCCGCCGCTGAATCGTCCGTCGGTCAACATTGCCACGTCGCTGCCCAGACCCGCGCCCATGATGGCGCTGGTCGGCGTCAGCATTTCCGGCATGCCGGGGCCGCCTTTGGGGCCTTCATAACGAATCACGACGACGTCACCCTTTTTGATCTTCCTGTCTTCGAGAGCGCGGAGCATGTCTTCTTCGCTATCGAAGCAGCGTGCCGGGCCGGTGAACACGAGACCCTCTTTGCCGGTGATCTTGGCGACCGCGCCATCGGGTGCGAGTGTGCCTCGCAGAATGCGAATGTGACCGCTCGACTTGATCGGTTTTTCGATCGGCATGACGATCGTTTGACCTGCTTTCAAGCCCGGCAAGTCGGCGACGTTCTCGGCCAACGTCTTGCCCGTGCAGGTCATGCACGAACCGTCCATCAAACCTTTTTCCAGCAGGTACTTCATGACCGCCGGCGTACCGCCGACCGAGTGCAGGTCTTCTTGGACGAACTTGCCGCTGGGTTTGAGATCGGCCAAGAAGGGAATGCGATCGCTGACCGATTGAAAGTTGTCGATGGTCAATGGAACATCGACGCTGCGTGCCATCGCGATCAGGTGCAGCACGGCGTTGGTGCTGCCGCCGAGCGCCATCACGGTCACCATCGCGTTCTCGAAAGCCGCGCGCGTCATGATGTCGCGAGGCTTGATGTCTCGTTGGAGCAATTCCAAGATCGCGGCACCGGCTCGGCGACACTCCTTCTTCTTGTCCGGATCTTCAGCCGGGATGCTGGCGGAGTAAGGCAGTGACATGCCGAGTGCTTCGATCGCGGTCGCCATCGTGTTGGCGGTGTACATGCCTCCGCACGCGCCCGCGCCGGGACAACTCTTGCGAATGATCTCGGCGCGTTCTTCCTCCGTGATCGTCCCGGCGACATATTCGCCATAAGCCTGGAATGCCGAAACGATGTCGAGTTTTTTGCCGCCACAGAGTCCGGCTTTGATGGTGCCTCCGTAAACCATGATCGCGGGCCGATTCAATCGCCCCATCGCCATCAAACATCCCGGCATGTTCTTGTCACAGCCCGGCAGCGCGATCAGCGCGTCGTACCACTGAGCCCCCATGATCGTCTCGATCGAATCGGCGATCAGGTCACGCGATTGCAGGCTGTAGCTCATCCCGTCGGTGCCCATCGAGATGCCGTCGGAGACACCGATCGTATTGAACCGCATCCCGACCATGCCGGACTCGACGACACCGGCCTTCACCTCCGCCGCCAGATCGAGCAAGTGCATGTTGCACGAATTGCCTTCGTACCAAACGCTGCCGATGCCGACTTGAGGCTTGTTCATGTCCTCGGTCGTCATACCGGTGGCGTACAACATCGCCTGGGACGCGCCCTGGCTCTTGGGCTGAGTGATTTTCGAACTGTATAGATTGAGCGGTGCGTTCATCGGTACTAGTGATTGATTCGGAGCGGATGGATAGGCCGAGTTTGCGTAGCCAACAGAATATGATCGCCCCAGGCCGTTCCGGCAAGCAACCGCAAAGCCCGCGTCCGAATCATCCGAGATCGACGGCTGACCAGCGACGACGGATCATCTCCAGTTTTCGTTCGATCGTCCGAACGGACACGTTCAAATCGGCCGCCAGCTCGTCATTGCTGTAGCCTTCCATCTTTCGCGTGGCGATCTGCTGCAAAGCGCGATCGCCGAGTCGCTGTAGCAGCCACTCGTACTGCTCGTTCATTTCGACCAGTGTTTGAGCCGTTGGCGTCGCTCCGGCAATCAGATCAAACCCATCATCGACACCGGCGAACACGGAATCTCCGCGAACGGTTCCCCCGCCCCGCTTGATTCTGGCTTCGTTGCGAGCCAGATCGATGCAGTCGTTTCGCGTCCACGACAGCAGCATCCGCCAAAGATCATCGCGGTTGTCGATCGACGGCAAGTTGCCGCGATCGGCGCGGGCGCACAACGCCATCATCACGCCGGCGGCAACATCTTCTTCGTCGGCAACCCGTCGACTGACCAACGTCGCCCTGGCAACATCGGCAAGCCGCTCGAAGAACTGCTCCCACAGCTTGGCCGCTGCATCAGGGTGACCATCGCGCAGGTGCTCGAACCAAACGGTGATCGAGTCGGAATCCGATTTGCTCATCGTTCTCGCCATCCATCGATCGGCCAGCCATCCGACCCGAAAGCGTCCAACGTGAATCCCCACTCACCGGCGGCTTGGCTGATTTTCATCACGACATGGTGTTTTCCGGGCGTCAGCTTCACCTCGAAGGATTGCATGTTGGCAGCCAAGAAACGATTGACGGCGCTACGATGAACTTGTTCCCCGTCGATCCATATCATGACGCCATCATCACTGGCGACGTGAAACGTGATCGTGTTGGCGTCGACGAGTTCCAATTCCACGTCGGCCAGCGCGACGGCGTTATCGACTCGTTGCACCTGAGCCAGCAAGTCGACGTAACCTCCGACTCGAACACTCGCTCGATGATCCGAACCACGAGCGGTCGGTGGAATCGTTTTGCCGCTCAGCAGATCAGCTTGAATGTCAACGAGACCGTCGAGCTGTTTCGCTGGTGTTGCGCCGGCGGGAGTCAAGAACGGACCGTAAAGCTCGAACGACTGTTGATCTCGAACCCAGTTTGTGAAGCGAGTCTTCAAGGCGGAGGAAAGTTCCGGCTGTTGATCCAGGTACTTCATCGTCACATCGGCAAGCCATGGCGAGGCGTCTTGTCCAGTCGCCTGGGTATAACCATCGGCTGACTTTTGCAATAGTCGCCGCGCCGTTTTCCGACCTTCGATCGAGTCCCCCGATCGCTGCCGCACGATCTCGACCGCCGACGCTCGGTCGCCCATGGCACCGACCGTGAAAGCGTACTGATCCAGCCCGGCGTCGACTGGATCGTATTCATCCAAGTAAAGACGCAGCGTGTTGCGAGCGACCGCATACTGATTCGCGGCAATCGCTGAATTGGCGAGAGACATCAACAGATTGCCTCGCGACTGAACCATCATTTCGTCCGAGTAGACGGCATCCTTATCGCCAGCGATTGCCGAGGCTCGCTCGATCGATTCGAGTGACTGTTGATATCGCTTGATCGCTTCATCGGGCTGTTGGATCTCTTGAAGCAGCAACCCGAAGGCCGCTTGCGATCTTGCCAAACGAACCCAACTTTCACGTCGGCTGGCGTCGGTGTTGACCAGTCGTTTTGCCTGCTTGATTGCCGCCAGCTTCATCGCCATTCGGGGCGGCGGCTCGGCGATCCAAAACTTGAACAGGAACACGGTGAAGAGTCCAACCAGAAGCAGTGTCGTGGCTACTTGCAGCAGCAGCGGTTTTCGCCGCAGCACCAAGGCCATCGTGATGATGGATGCACTGATGCAGGCGATCGGCAGCGCCCAGCGGGTAATGTATCCGGCACCTACCGTCGACCACATCGCCAAATTTGAACCGACCAAAAAGAACAATGCGACCGAAGCCAAAGTGAAGCAGGCATAGCTCACGACTGCCGAGGTTCGCGACGAACTGCGAATCAAAGGTCCGGCGATGACGGTCTGTATCAAACCAAGGGCCCCGAACAGCAGCAAGCTGATCAGCGTGCCCAACACCGTTCCCGTCATCGTGCCGGCTGCCATGTCGCCTTGGATCTTTTGGTCCAGCAAGTTCGGCCACTGAGGCTTAGGAATCGTTCGCAGCGACGGATACCTTTCGAGCAAAATCACTTCGGCGTTCGCTCGCAATGGTTCACCACTGGCGAACTGTGCGAGCGTTGTGACATCGTCGTCGGTTCTAAGCGTGGTGCTGCGAACGATCATCGGACCGAAACCTGACGCGAACGCCAGCAAACCGGCCAACAGCCCGACTGACAATCCAGCTCCGATATCTGCGATCCGATTCTTCGTACGAACCAACCTCGCCGTTGCCCAGCCCATGGTCGTGATCAACAACAACACGATCGGCAAGCTGATCGGTCGCAGGATCGACCAATCCTTTGCCAACCAAGGTCGCTCAGTCGATGAAAAGCTGCTGTAAGTTTCCAACCGGTACGCGAAGTCGCTTCCGATCGTCCCGCTCCACAACAGAACTCCCGATAAAATGCCCACGATGGCTGCGATGATGGGAATCCAGACCACGTTGCCGTAGTGGTGATTGACCCACATTCGCATGATTTCGATCAGCGATGGCGGTCGAACCTTCAGCGGCTGGCCTGACTGGAACGCTCGCAGGTCTTCCGCCAACTCCGCAGCACTGGCGTATCGCTTGGCAGGATCCTTGGACAAACATTTCAAGCAGATCAGTTCGAGATCTGGATTCGCCGCCGAATTGATTTGACGTACGGGTGCCGGCGGATCATCGACGACGCTGCGAAGCGTCTGCAGCACGGATTCTTTTTGATGAGGCGGACGACCGCACAGCAACCGATACAGAATCGCGCCGAGCGAATAGATATCCGTCGCTGTCGTGACGCTGCCACCGGTGGCTTGCTCGGGTGACATGAAACCCGGCGTGCCGACGACCGCACCGGTTTGCGTGATGCCGCGATCCACGCCTGTTTGCCGAGCCAGTCCGAAATCAGTCACGATCGGCTCGCCGTCGGCATCGATCAATACGTTGGCTGGTTTCAAATCGCGATGCAGAATCCCACGCTGGTGAGCGTGATGAACGGCATCGGCCGTCTTGGCGACTATGTCGACGATGCGGTGAGTGTCGTTGGCGCTCGAGTCGTCAAATTCGCTCAGCGATTCACCTTCGATCAACTTCATCGAAAAATAGTGCTGGCCGTCGAAGTCGCCGATGTCATAGATCGGCACGATGCCGGGGTGATCGAGCGCGGCGGCCGACTCGGCTTCGATCTTGAAACGCTGGATCTGGTCGTTGCCAGCGATCGAACCGCCCAAGATCATCTTCAGTGCGATCACGCGGTTCAGACTGATTTGCCTGGCGCGATACACGACACCCATTCCGCCACGAGCGATCTCGTCGATGATTTCGTAGTCACCGAAATAGCGAAGCCGAGTTCCGGGCTGGGGAAGATCGTCCTGCGATCGCAACGTCGCACCGGAATTCGAAACGTCCAGGGTCGGGAAGTCGGCGCTCGAAGTGACATTCCCTTTCCGGTAAGCCCGATCAAGCAATTGCAATTCTTCGGCCAGCTTGGATGTGTCGGATTCCGACGACTCAATCAGATACTCGCTGATCGATGGCGGGTTTTCGGGATTTGCTTTCCAGGCAGCCTCAAAACGATCGCAGATTTGGTCGCGCTCGCGATCGAGTTGCCAAGCGTCGGAGCTGGATGATTCGTCGGAAGGCTGGTTCATGGTTCGAAACTTGAGGAGATGCGGGCAGTCTGACTTTAACAGCGACGAATGCTGGGTGTGGCCGACAGATTAAATACCGAGGTGTTCTGGGTCAGACGATGAACTACACTTCTACGCTTCGGTTGAAGACGAGTGTGTTGTCGTTCCCACGTTTTGCTGGACCTTTCCGATGAATCGAGCCAATGTTGTCGTCGCGGCGACGTTTTTGCTGGCCCTGCCCTGCACTCCCCTGCTGCAACGCCCGGCGTTGTCCCAGGAAACGTCACCAGGGCCGGAGCCTACCGCAAAGCCGACCGACGATTGGCTCGATGAATCGCTGCCCCTGTTCGACGGAGAGTCATTGGCCGGATGGGAAGGCAATGCGTACTGGTTTCGCATCGAGAAGGACGCGGTCGGCGGCAATGCGATCGTGGCTGGCCGATTGGACGAAAAGATTCCTCACAACGAGTTTCTTTGCACGACACAGAACTACGATAACTTTGAACTTCGCTTGGAAGTCAAACTGGTCGGCGAAGGAGACAATGCCGGCATTCAGTTCCGATCCAAACGAGTCAGCGACAGCACCGAAGTCTCGGGATATCAGGCGGACGTTGGTAATGCTTGGAATCGTCCGGTTTGGGGCGCCCTGTACGACGAGTCGCGACGCAAGAAGATGCTCGTCGAAGGTGATGCCGATGCCCTGGCCAGACTGATCAAGGCCGACGACTGGAACTCACTTCGCATCGTTTGCAAAGACAACCAGATCGAAATTTTCGTGAACGGCGAGAAGACAATCCAGTACTCCGAGACCGATGAAGCGATTCCTTCTTATGGCATCATCGGATTACAGATCCACAGCGGTCCACCGACCGAAGCTTGGTATCGCAACATTCGGGTTCGGCAGTTCTAGATGACGACTCTCGATATTCGATTCGTCTATTTCGACCTGGGCAACATCCTGTTGGCGTTTGATTCAGCGATCGCGTGCCGGAACGTCGCGACGTTGTTTGGCATTTCATTCGAGCAAGCCGAAGCAGCGATCTACGACAGCGGGCTGGAGGATCGTTTCGAGCACGGCGAGCTTTCGCCCGACGAGTTTGCGAAATCGATCTGCGCGACGATCGGTTTGAGCGATGCTCACCCACCTCCCCAAAAGTTGTTGGATACAATTAGCGATATGTTCACACCGATCGCCTCGATGGTCGGTGTGATGGATCGCGTCCAATGTGGCGGACGGGGAATCGGCATTTTGTCGAACACCTGTCACGCCCATTGGAACTGGATCGAGCGCCAATCCTACGAGGTGATGCGTGCGAACTTGGACGCAGTGGTTCTGAGCTACGAAGTCGGTGCGATGAAACCGCGGACGTTGATTTATGAAGTCGCCGAGCGGGCGGCGGGAGTGCCCGCCGAACACATTCTGTTCATCGACGACAAGCCCGAAAACGTCGAAGCGGCGACCGAACGCGGCTGGCACGCGGTGCAGTGCTTCGGGGGCGACGAGGCGATCGGCGTTTTGCGAGAATTTGGACTGCTAGACTGAGCCAATCGGTAAGGCGGTGATTGTCGTCTGGGCCGCTGCCATCGGATGCCGGTATGATGGTTATCTACCGATGCTGTTCACTGCCCTGCCCTGCCCCGTTTGTCATCCATGCAATCGACGCCAGTTACCGAAAACGCCGACAACTCGACCATTACCGGCGTCGATCCGCCGCCGCGGCCGGTTGCCGTGATCGATATCGGTGCGACGAGCATCCGCATGGCGATCGCCGAGATCGACGCCCATGGCGGCATACGAACGCTTGACACTCTGGTTCAGTCCGTCGAATTGGGTCGCGAAGTGTTCGAGAACCGTCGGCTTTCGCGCCGCAGCATCGAACGGGCCGCGTCGGTGCTGAAGCGATACAAACGGGTGCTGCGCGAGTATGGAATCGTATCACCCAAAGACGTGCGCGTGGTCGCGACGACGGCTGTCCGCGAAGCCATCAATCGGCTCGCGTTCACCGACCGAATTTTCGTAGCCACCGGCTTCAACGTGGACTCGATCGACGAAGCCGAGGTCAATCGAATCACGTACATGGGTGTGATGCCTCACCTGAGAGCCCATCCGGAACTCTCCGACGGAAAATCGATCGTCGTCGAGGTCGGCGGTGGCAATACCGAAATGCTGATCGTGCGCAGCGGCAATGTTTTGCACAGTCAGTCGTTTCGGCTCGGTTCACTTCGTTTGCTCAAGACATTGGAGGGCGTTCGCGCCAGCGCGGTACGTCGCCGGGCAATGCTGGAAAGTCACATTCGCCGTACGTTGCTGCAGATCACCGACGCGATCAACCAAGACACCGCGATTCACTTGATCGCGTTGGGCGGCGACATGCGTTTCGCGGCCCATCAACTGCTCGAAGATTGGGATGGAAATACGCTTGCTCAAGTCGGTACTCCCCAGCTCGCCAAGTTGACGGAAAAACTGCTTTCGCTCGACGAAGACTCGATCGTCAAACGGTACAACGCCAGCTTCATCGAAGCCGAGACTATCGCGCCGGCGCTGCTAGCCTACACTTTGCTCGCCAAGCATTTCGAGCTCCCTCATGTCTACGTTTGTGAAACGAATCTGCGCGATGGCCTGCTGCACGACATGGCGGATGGCGGTAGTTGGACGGCGGACTTTCGCAACCAGATCGTGCGATCGGCCATTTCATTGGGTCGCAAGTTTGAGTTCGATGAAACTCACGCGCGCAATGTAGCGGAGTTGGCAAGAAAGCTGTTCGATCAATTGATCGACGAACATCAACTCGACAGCCGCCACGAAGTGATCTTGTTTGTAGCGTCGTTGCTGCATGAAATCGGAATGATGGTCAACGTCCGCAGCAACCATAAGCATGCTTTGTACTTGATTCGTTATAGCGACTTGTTCGGCCTTTCTCGCGACGAATTACTGCAGGTCGGATTGGTGGCTCGCTATCATCGTCGCGCGACACCGCAACCCTCGCACGAATCCTATGGGACGCTTCCGCAAGCCGAACGGGTCGTGGTTTCAAAATTGGCAGCGATTCTGAGGCTGGCGATCGCGCTCGATGATACGCGCAGCGGTCGAGTTCGCGAGATCAATTGCGTCGCCGATTCGAAGACATTGGTGATCCATGTGCCGGGGCTCGACGATGTGTCGCTGGAACAAATCGCGATGCGAGACAACTCGATCATGTTCCGAGATGTATTTGGGTTGTCCGTTCTTTTGCGAGCGGGAAAACTGGAGTGAATCCTTTGAAACTGCTGCGAAAGGGATTGTTGTTGTCTTGTTTGATATTGCCGGGTACTGGTTCGGCCGACGACCCGTATGCGGCGGCCCGTGACCAATTGGTGAAGCAGCGGATCGCCAACGCGGGCGTCAAGAACCCGCGCGTGCTTGACGCGATCCGCTCGACGCCGCGACACGAATTTGTGCCCAAGAGCCAGCTCGCGCGAGCCTACTACGACATGGCGCTGCCGATCGGAAACGCCCAAACGATCAGCAGCCCGTTCATCGTCGCGTCGATGACGGAGGCACTCGATCCGCAGCCGACTGACAAGGTGCTCGAAATCGGCACCGGCAGCGGATATCAGGCGGCCGTTTTGAGTCCCCTGGTCGAACATGTCTACTCGATCGAAATCGTCCGCGAACTCGGCGAACAGGCGCAACGAACTCTGTCTCGGCTGGGCTATTCCAATGTTTCGACCCGCGTTGGCGACGGTTTTCTCGGTTGGCCCGATGCGGCGCCGTTCGACAAAATCATCGTCACTTGCAGCCCCGAATCGGTACCCAAGCCGCTCGTCGACCAGCTACGTGAAGGCGGGCAAATGATCATTCCTGTCGGCGAGCGGTATCAGCAAACACTCTTTCGCATGACCAAAGTCGACGGCGAATTGGTCAAGCAACCGCTGCGACCGACGCTGTTCGTGCCCATGACGGGTACGGCGGAAGACGGTCGCCAATTGAAACCGGATCCGGCACATCCGCGAGTTGTCAACGGAGATTTTGAGACTGCCGCCAAGGGCGACCAGGAAGATCTCATCGACAACGTCCCGGGCTGGTATTACGGGCGCCAAGTCCAGCGGATTGATCGCGATCGCATTGCCACGGCTGAGTCCGACGACAACGAACCGTCCGGCGGCGGCGGACTCGCGTTTGCTCGCTTCTTCAATGAGACACCGGGTCTCAATTCACACCTGTTGCAAGGGATTGCGATCGACGGAAAGTCGGTAACGATGATCCGTTTGAGCGGCAAGTGTCGGACGAACGATGTGCGTGTCGGCCCGTCCAGCGAAGCGATACCCGTCATCGCGATCAGCTTCTATGACGAACTTCGCCAGGATCTAGGCACGTTTTCGATCGGCCCATTTCGAGGCACACGCTCTTGGCGTTCCAGCAGCCGGTTGATTCGGGTCCCGCCTCAGACTCACGAGGCGATCGTCCGAATTGGGCTCTTCGGAGCCACGGGAACAGCGGATTTTGATGATATCCGAATCGAGAAAATGGAGTGAGCTAGGGTGAGGGTCAACAGAACGCTGGCGGACATATCGCCGCCACACAGTCCCTGAACCACCCAGTCTTCCTTAGATGCAAAATTTACCAGGACTGCTTGATTGCTGCGATCGTCTCGGTATCCTTTTGTTGAGCCGACCTCGAAATAAGGGGGGGACGGCATGAGTCGGCACATGCCCTTACAGCAAACAGGCAGGAGATTAGATCCAATCATGAAGTATTTTCGATTGTTCACCAGCGCAGCCGCTTGCGTCGCACTGCTCGGTTTTTCGACCGTAGCCAGCGCGCAGGGTTCGTGGGGTGGTTCGTCCGGCGGTAGCGTCGCGGCAAGTTCGGGCGGTGGAAGTTCGGGCGGTGGCCACATGGGCTTGTTCGCTCGGCTAAAGGCACGTCATGCAGCATCCGCATCATCGGGCGGTTCCGCTGGCACTTATACGTCGTCGTACGCCAGCAGCGGTTCGTCGGGCGGTGGTGTCGGCGGTTCGTCAGGCGGCGCATCCTCGGGTGGCGGCGGACACGTCGGTCCGTTGAGACGCTTGATGGCCAAGATCCACGCTCGCAAGGCGGCTTCTGGCAGCCACGGTGGTTCGTCCGGCGGCGTTACCTACGCAAGCTACTCGGGCGGTTCTTCTGGTGGATCGTCGGTCAGCTACGGCGGAAGTGGCAGCAGCGGCGGCCACGCATCTTACGGCGGTTACAGCGACGGCGGTGTTCAATCGATTTCGATGGGCGCCACTTCAATGTATGAATCACCCATCATCGAGTCATCGTACGAGTCGTACACACCGATGGGCGAAACGATCATTGACGGCGGCTATCCGATGGGCGAAACCAACTTGGATAGCGTTCCGATCGAAGGCAGCTCACTGCAAGGTGGCTCGCTCGGCACTGAAACGAACATCGACGCGGTTCGCTACGAGTCAACCAAGCCAGCAATCGAAGCTGACGCGGCAATGTTGACGGTTGCGGTTCCGACCAACGCCGTTGTCACCGTCAACGGTCATCCGACGACCAGCGACGGGAATGTTCGTCAATTCATGTCACGCGGTCTGAAGGAAGGGTTTGTTTATACGTACGTGGTCGACGTGACCTACGAAGTGGGCGGAACCGAAAAGAAGGATTCGAAGTCCGTGAAGCTGCGTCCCGGCGACGAGGAAACGGTCGAATTCGCGATTCCTGCCGAGCCCAAGTCGGTTGAAGATGACTTGGTGGAAGCCGCTCAAGACGTGATCACCGTTGTGAAGTTGCACGTGCCCGCCGACGCGGAAGTTTCGCTGGCTGGCAACCTGACCAACGGCCAAGGTGCGATCCGGACATTCCGGACCAAGCAGCTCAAGCCTGGACAACAGTGGGCGGGATACACGGTTCGTGTGACCACTTCGATCGACGGCCAACCGGTCACGAAGGAACATACCGTCGATGTCCAAGCGGGCTCGACGACTGAGTTGACGTTTGACTTCGCCAACAACGTGGTGGCCAGCCGATAGGCTCCGGCATCCGTCGAAGCAACACAGGGCCGCGTCATCCGCTGGGTGACGCGGCTCTTTTCGTTTAGATGGCTGTACAAGGCGAGTGTTCGGGTTAACGTGGGGAGGACGATTCATCGATCCCCACGAACGACCTTAATCCACATGACGCTGCCGCGTCCGATTCCGCTCTCGCCCCGACTTCGCTTTTTCCTGAGCGCGTTGTTGATTGGCCATTTGTTAGCGGTCATTGCACCGCCGCTTTCGTTCCAAACCCGCGGGCCGCTCGGGCAGTCTCCCGTCGTCGCCACGGTCCTTGCGCCGGTCGAGGGCTACAGCCAGGCGATGTACATGGATCGTGGCTACGCATTCTTTGCGCCCGATCCCGGACCGAGTCATTTGATTCAAGCCGCGATCACTTCCAAAGACGGCAGCCGCGTTGAAACCATGTTCCCCGATTTGGACGAACAATGGCCACGACTGCTCTATCACCGTCATTTCATGCTATCGGAATACCTGACGGAAGTCTATTTTCCACCGGGTCCGCCGCGCGAGCTCGCGAAGGTTGATCCCATCGACGCCGAAAATTGGGTCCGCGCTCGGGCCCGTTACGAACATGTTCGGCAATCCATCGTCGGGCATCTACAGCGCCGGTACCCAGGCCAAGACGTGGCGATCCGTCGTGTCGAGCACTTGATTCCCGATTTGGTCGCCTTCCAACAGTCTCCCGTCGCGCTCGACGATCCACGCTTCTATCAAGTCATGCTTGATGTACCGGTTGGCACATCCAGCGATGGCACTGGTCGTGGCGAGGACCTGATCGCGCCATCTCGACCACCCGAGTCGGTTCCACCGCCACCGGGCGCAGAACAGGAAGCGACCGATGCGAAACCACAACCCTCACTCACCGACGGCGCGGGTCTGTCCATGAGTCGCAACTCAACAGAATCTTTTCGTCTCGCGTTGAGGGTCCCCCGATGATCGCTGTCGGGTTGAAGTCTTGGCTCGATAGCAGCATCAAGTCATGGGATACATTTTGGTTCACGCCGCGACTGCCGCACGCATTGGCAGTGCTGCGGATCGCGACCGGATTGATGTTGCTGTATTCGCATCTCGTTCTTGCGACCGACCTGATGTCGTTCCTGGGTGACGACGCCTGGATCAACAACGAAACGTCGCGTGGCCTGCACGACGGGGCATTTGGTTTTTCCGACTGGGGCCGCACGTACCTGTGGTACATCAGCAACCCGCTGTTGTTGTGGATGCATCATGGGCTGACGATTTTGGTGACGGCCTGTTTCGCAGCCGGATTGTTGACTCGAATCACGGCGCCCGCGGCTTGGTTTCTGCAAGTGGTGCTGTTGCATCGATTGACGGGCACTCTGTTCGGACTGGACCAGATCGTTACCTACTCCGCGATGTACCTGATGCTGTCGCCATGCGGAAGTTGGATCAGCGTCGATGCTTGGCTCCGTGACCGCTTGGGCGCAAGATTGCAAACCGATCGTAGCTTGGCATGGCTGTTCCCCGAAGCCACCCCGTCGGTCGCCGCGAACGTGGCAACCCGTTTGTTGCAACTGCACCTTTGCGTGATCTATTTTTTCGGGGGTTTGGCGAAGGCCCGCGGTACATCGTGGTGGGATGGAACCGCGATCTGGTATTCCGCTGGCAACTTCGAGTACCAGTCTTGGGATCTGACTTGGATCAGCAAGTTCCCTAGAATTGCGTCGGCCCTCGCGCATCTGACGCTGTTTTGGGAAGTTTCGTACATCGCACTCGTGTGGCCACGATTGACGCGCCCGATTGTGTTGGCCACGGCAGTGGCCGTTCACGCGGGCATCGCCTTGTTCTTAGGAATGATGACCTTCGGCGCGATGATGATCGCCGCGAACTTAGTTTTTGTGAATCCGAATTGGTTGCTTCGTTCGATCGGGCGTCCCATGCCAGATGACGACATTGATGATGTCAACGAGGTCGATAAGACATTGTTGAGTGCTGAAGCAATCGATGCGGCAGACGACGATGACGAATGGGAAGACGACCTCACGCTTGATGACGATGCCGGAAAGTCGTCACTCGGAATGGGCTCATCCATCCTCACCGATTCGGATATCCAAATCGACAAGCCGGTCGCGGGTCAGACCGACGCGCAGCGCGCCGTCGCTCTCGAAGCTCTACAAGCAAAGTTACGCAACGCCGCCCGACATTTGCGTAAGAAACAAACGAAGCTGAGCGACCGAGAAACCAAGTACCGCGAACGAGTACGCCGGCTGAAGGAACGCGAAGCCCAAATCAAGGAACTCGTGGACCGCCACCGCGAGTCCAAGAAGAAAACCGACGAATCGTGACGCAGCTTCGGGGAAAACGCTTCCGCGTGCAAAATTAATCTGGGACATTTGCCGACAGATCTTGGCCGTAAGCGTGTGTAAATTGGTGTCCCCGGATGCCAATCCACCCATGCACTCGACCAGATTCGATGTCCGATCCTGAAACCCGCGCCAGTCTGTTGCTGAGAATCCGCGATCCGCGGGATGGTGATGCGTGGGATCAGTTTGCATCCCTTTATTGTCCCGTTGTGCTGCGACTCGCCCAGCATCGCGGGATGCAACCAGCGGATGCCGACGATCTGGCCCAACAAGTGCTGATCGCGGTCGCCGGTGCGATCGATCGGTTCGAGCCGGATGCGGATCGCGGGAAGTTTCGGACTTGGCTAAGAACGATCGCACGCAACGCGATCATCAATGCCCTTGCTCGCCAAGTACCCGATCGAGCCGCCGGAGGTTCCGACATGATCGACTTGCTTTGCCAACTGCCGGACTCGGATGAAATCACGCGAACATTAACGCTGGACTATCGACGTCAAATCTTTCACGTGGCTGCAGAACAGATTTCTGGCGAGTTCGAGCCGACGACTTGGCAAGCATTTTGGGATACCGTCGTGCTCGGCAAGTCCGTCAGCCAAGTTGCCGTTTCAATGAAACGATCAACTGGCAGTGTGTACACCGCGCGAAGTCGCGTGATGTCACGTCTCAAACAGAAAGTCCAAGAATTGGATGTCCGTGAATCCGGATCGGGAGAACCGTCGTGTTGAAATCTCGCAGTGAATGTCAGGACGAACTCATCGATCAGTTCCTGTCGGGAAAAATTTCGGCAAACGGACAATCCGAACTCGAGCGGCATCTAATGTATTGTGATCGATGCGAGACTAAGTTGACGCTTCAGACGGCGGAGCCCGAGTTTTGGCAAGACGTAAAGATTTTTTTGAGCGACCAACACTTCAGTCATTCATCCATCGTGTCGAGTGATCGTGGCGACCTTGATCATCTATTGTCGCTCGTACTTGGCCCGACCGACGATCCGACGAAACTCGGGCGCTTCGGCGGGTATGAAGTCTGCGGCGTGATCGGTCGCGGTGGTATGGGCATCGTCTTGAAAGGCCTCGACATATCGCTCGATCGCTTCGTTGCGATCAAATTGCTCGATCCGAGTTTTGCGGGAGGGTCGTCCGCACGTCAGCGATTCGTGCGCGAGGCACAAGCGGCCGCCGCAGTGGTAAACGACAACGTCATTGCGATTTACAGCGTGGATCATTCGGGCCGGTATCCTTTTCTGGTCATGCCGTACATCAAGGGCGAATCGTTGCAGCAACGAATCGATCGCGCCGCCCCGCTCAGCTTGGAAGACATGCTCAGCATCGCCATGCAAATCGCCAGAGGATTGTCGGCCGCACATGACCAGGGCCTTGTCCATCGCGACATCAAGCCGGCCAACATTCTGATGCCGGCCAACGTGTCTCGCGTCATCATCACTGACTTCGGACTCGCCCGAGCGGCCGACGACGCGAGCCTGACCCGCAGCGGTGTGATCGCGGGAACACCACAGTACATGGCTCCCGAACAAGTGACCGGCGAAGTCGTCGACGGCAAGGCTGATCTGTTCAGTCTCGGTAGCGTGATGTACGCGATGGCTTGCGGGCATCCACCCTTTCGCGCGGACACTCCCTACGGCGTGATGCGTCGGATCACGGACCATCCCCATCGTCCGCTGTCCCAAGTTCGTTCGGAAACCCCAGGTTGGTTTGCGCAAATCGTTGATCGCTTGTTGCAAAAAGAACCTTCGATGCGATTCAGTTCGGCAAAGGAACTCGCTTCGTATCTGGAAGACTGCCTTGCCCACATTCGACAACCAACCACCGTCATGCTGCCCCGACTTGAACTCAAACGCCGGCCTCGACGATGGCGTAGGTTCTGGATAGTCCCGGTGTTGGCCATCTCCATCATCGTGATTGTGCTAACCGTCGACTTTCGTGGTGAATTCGGCGATGCGAATCAGCACGATCCAGTCGCAAAGGATTGGGCTGATATCGATCGTTACGCACCGGCGATGGACGATTCAGACTTGCTTCAACTGGAAACGGATCTCGATCAGCTTTGGCGCGATGTCGACGGAGAACCCAAATGAACTGACTAACAACCGACTCACGCTCTATGTTCCATCACTCAAATCCGGAGAACCCGATGCAAATCTCATCACTACCGAAAACCACGCTGTTGTTCGCGATGTTTACCCTTTTCATCAACTCAAACGTGATGGCCGATGAGTCCGAACAAAGCATCGAAGCCAAAGTTCGTGAATCGTTTGAACAGCAGATGAAGTCGCAAGAGGCGCGGATCGCCAAAGCCGAAGCCGACTTGAAGCGAATCAAACTTCAGTTTGAAAGGCGACTAGCAAACGCCGAACAAATCATCGATCAACATGCAAAGATGCTTGCCCAAACCGATAAGATCTCCGACACGGAAGATCCCGACGTTTCCGCCGCAGTGCTTGCATCGGAGGGCTGGAAGGCGTGGCAAAAACAAGACTGGCGAACCGCCCTTTCAAAGTTCGAGTCGGCAATCCAGAAAGATCCCAAAGCGGCAAACACCATCAACGGTCTTGGATGGACCTACCTCCACTTGGGTGAGTACGACAAATCGTTGGAAACATTTGGAAAAGCGATGGCGATCGATCCGACGCACCTTGGCGTTCTCAATGGAATCGGGCAATGTCTGATGGCGATGGGTCGACTCGACGACGCGAAGACGAAGCTTGTCGAAGCGACCCAAGCGGTCATTGATCAGATGGGGGAAGAAGTCGCGATCAAGAATGGGGCAACTGCGTCGTGGTTCGGACTTGTTCGCCTACTCATCCAAAAGGGTGACTACGTTGATGCAAAAATTTGGGCCGAGCGGTTTCTCAAGCACAAACCGGACGACGTTGATATGCAGTCGATGCTCAAACAGGCACAAGCACAAAGTCGTTTGGAAGCCAAGTGATGCGGATCACGAAATGATCTCTCGGCGATTCTGGACGTAATCCCACAAGACGAAGCGATCAAGATCCTTTCCACTCGTGAAGAACACTCGTCCCTTCGTCGTTTGCGCAAGCCGCTGAGCGAACTGGACATCCTCCCGGCTCTGTGACCAGCTCGGAATCAGAAAGATGTTGATGGTGATCCCTTCCCTGCTGCACATCGCCGCCTCACGCATCGTCGCTTCCTCGGTGCGAGGATGCGGTGGATAAAGCATGTAGAGCTGATTTTCCTCAAAGTGCGCGGTTGGCAATCCGTCCGTGATTAACACAACTTGGCGATTGGGCGTATCACACGTCGCCAAGTTTCGCCGAGCAAGCTGTAGCGCGTGCTGGATATTGGTGAAGTGTGAGTGAATCATCGTTTCGCTGATCTCAGGATCGCTCATGTCGGCCCGCAGTTGCACCCAGGGATCGTGGATGGTGACGGGCTTGGGCATCAATTCGATGATTTCACCGGGCTTTCGCAATTTCGCGAATGTGTACATCTCGATGAACCGGAGAAAGTCGCCGGGATATTCGGATTGAATCAACCCTTGTAGCGCCAGCGCCATACGTTTCACATTGACGTATTGGCCGTCGTACCGCATCGATCCGCTCATGTCCATGATCACGGCGGTGGCGCATTTCGGGTGATTGCGTGTCTTGTGAACTTCGATGTCGTCGCTGCGCAGTCGAATCGGGCGTTCGTCGCCCTGTCTCAACAGCGCATTGATGACCGTTTGCGGCAAGTCGATGTTGGCGACGCTATCACCAAACTCGTAAGGCTTTGTCTGTTGCAGCTCGACGGCGCCTTCACCGATCACTTCGCCCACGTGACGACCGGTTCGCGACGGTGCCAGTTCACTAAAGATCCGCTGCAACAATCGTCCCTGGAAAATTTTGTAGGCTTGCGGTGTCAGCCGAAATCCGCCCTTGCCATCAGGGTTCTTTTCTAATCCCTGTCGCTCGGCCTGCTCTCGCATCATGTTTTCGATTTGTTGATGCATCTCTTCCAGCTTCTGCATGTCGCCTTTATCGGCGAACTCGCGAAGCATGTCCAAATCGATCACTCCGATCTGGGCATTCTCGGATGCTTGCTCGAGTTGGCGAAGCAGTTCATCGATCTTTTCCAACTCATCCTTGATCTCCAACGCTTTAGAAATCGACATCGATTCGTTTCCGACAAAGTCATACTTCGACTCAAGTTCTTCGAGGTTGTGTTTGTCGCTCATCCGCGCAGCGATGTTCATCAACTTGGCGGCGAGGTCTGGATTGTCACTGTCGGCCCGATACCAGAGCTGTTCAATGATGTAAGGCTGTTCGTATGTGATCGCTTGCCGAAAAGCCTTCTCTTGACTGGCGGGGACACGAACATTGTTGGATGATTTTGAAAACGCTTTTCTCGCTTTCTTTTGAACGGAATGAGCTTCGTAGGTCTCCAAGATTTTCCGTTTGCGTTCTTCCAACATCGCGCGAAGCATGTCCAAGCTAGGACCGAGCCCCGCGATCTGACTGGGGTCCAACCGGATCGCTCGCGCCAGCTCCTCTTCCGTCAGCTCACGATAATTGCCGTACATCATCGCCTGCTCGAACGCCGGTGAAACCAAATCAGGCGGCTCCTGAGTCGGCGGCGGAAAACTGGTTGGATCGTACTTCTGATAGGCGTGGATCACGCCGCCGATGCGAGATTTCATGGTTGCCTAAATTTCGTACTGGATTTTGCCGTGGCGCTGACTGCGACTGATTTTGTCCATGCTGTAAAGTCCCGCCAGCACAAATTCGACGCAGGATGCTCGAACCGCTTCGTTTTCGCTGGCGTTGACCTCGAAGGCTTTGTCCCAGGCGGGAGGAACGCTCTTGAGCCGTTCGGCGTAATCGTGACTGGGCAACATGTCGCCGACTTCGATGCGAACGCCGCCGCGAAAAATCTCGGCGATCTCGGCAAGGCCATGCTCTTCCACATACTCGCCGAAGATGACACGGATCGCCTCGGCGACAACGGCATCGAGCACTTGTCGCTCGCTCATTTGATGGGTGCCCATCAAATCGAGTTCTAGTTTGCCAAGTGAACTCGCATAGAGATGCCCGAGATCGCTGATGCGAGGCACCGCCGGTCGTTCGTTGTTGACAATGCCCCGCTGTCTGGCGGAAGCAACCATCGTCCGGAAATTGGCCAGTGAAAATCGAGCTGAAACCCCTGACGCTTGGTCAATGTATTTACTCTTGCGAGCTTGTTTGGTGATCTCCTCGACGACTTGATACATGAAGAATGGCACCGTGACGGGATACTCACCCTCCAACTGGTCACCGACTTCTTGACGCAGAATCGCGATGCCTTGATCTCGCTCTGCCGGATAGTGAGTCTGCACGATCGTACCGATGCGATCTTTCAGTTGCGGAATCACTTTGCCGCTGCGGTTGTACGTCGACGGGTTCGCGGAGAACAGGATCATCACGTCGATGTCAAATTGAATCGGATAGCCGCGAATCTGAACATCACGTTCCTCTAAGATGTTGAACAGACCGACTTGCACCAGTTCATCCAACTCGGGCAACTCATTCATCGCAAAGATGCCGCGGTGCATCCGTGGGATCAAACCAAATGACAGCGCCTCTTCGGCGCTCATGCTGACCCCGCCGGTGAGCTTGGCTGGATCAATTTCGCCGATGATGTCGGCAAACTTAGTGCCGGGACTCAGCCGTTCTGCGTAACGTTGCTTGCGATGCCACCATCCGATTTTGATGTCTTCGTCGCCGAGTCCACCGGACAGTTGGTCGGCGATCAATCGTTTGCCGAGTGAGGAGATTGGATTTGTCGGATCTTCGTGGACGGGAAGATCGGGGTGATCGATGTAGGGAATCCATTCGTCCAAGAACCGGGTCAGCATCCGCATCATGCGACTCTTGCCCTGCCCTTTCTCGCCTAAGAACAGCATGTCGTGACCGGCCAAGAGCGCCAGATTGATTTCCGGAATGACCGTGTCTTCGTAACCGATCATGCCCGGAAAAAGTTCTTCGCCGCTGGCCAACATGCGAGTGAAGTTATCACGAATTTCTTGCTTGACGGTCTTCGATTCCCAGCCGCTATCATGGAGTGCGGCAAGCGTGCGCGGATGAGGCTTGGTCATAATCGCATTCATAGGGTTCGTCCTGTTTCGTATTCCAGATCGGTTGTTCGATCATTGTAGGGCCATGCCCAGAGAGCCGACGAATTTTTGATCCATCGCTCGGATCAATCAATGATCCGGTGAAAAATCAGTCGCCCGATCGGAGAACCGCCACGGTCAAAATCGACGGATTGACAGGGATCGCGCAAGGCACAACCGGCAAACGCTTGCGGGTCACCGAATCGTCAATCCCGAGAAAAACTTTGGACTCCAAACTTGTCACATCGACTGTCCACTCGATGCGATACCGTCCCGTCGCAAGAGACCGCTGAGCTGACGATTCCAAAGGGTCGATCACCATCGGTTGACCGTCCAACAGAAGAGCTTGGTCAATTCCCGGCGCGAGTGAGAAAATAGCGACGCAATCTTTCTCGATCACCAGTTCGCCGGTCACGCGCAGCTCGATCGTCGAATCCGAAATCGAGCGGCCCAACCGAGTCGTAATCGTATTGAACATCGATTGAGTGATCGGGACATCCAATTCGTAATCGATCTGAACTCCCATGTCCTTGAAAGCGATCGAATCATCGTCCAAGTTTTGAGCGACGAAGATTCTGCCGCTCATCTCGGTCGTAGTTATGACCGGTAGAGACGCAGCTGGATCCGAATGGGCATCAACTGCTTTGGTTGGCGTGAGTGCTTTCTCGCCCCTGGCCGAAACGTACAGATACTTTGGCAGCGTTTGGATGTCCCGATCGATCGTTCGCTCGAACTCGAGTCGTTTGAGGCCAGTCGCCGAATCCGCCGCGTTTCGCATCAGATCAATCGCGTGCAAACGTATCGATTCGGACGATCGGCCACTGGCGCGCTGTGCGGCCCCGTTCCATCGCTGGGCAATCTTAGCGACTTCGTCGCATGTGCTGGACGAACCGAGCGCCAGCTCTTGTCTCGCCACGCCGGCGATTCGGTAATCCGACGAATGAGTGAGCCACGACAGGGATTCCGGATTCCACCGTCGAAGCAATAGACAGTGATAACGACCCAGCGACCCAGCTTCAACATCGTCAAGCGACACTTTGTTGACATCACCCGAGACGCTGGTAACTTGCGAAATGGATTGTCGTAACTGATTCATTTGCTGCGATGACTCGATGAACCGAGTCGCAGCATCTCGGGTTTGCTTATCGTCTGAAACATCAGCAGCGACGATCAACGCACTGGCAACGTCGTCACTTTCCACAAACGACTCTTCCATCAATAGCAAGTCACAGAGCGTTAAACCCACTGACATCATTCGCGAATCGACGGAGGCGTTCTGTGGGTTCGACAAAGCGGCGACGAAAGTGCTTGCCAAAACTTCATTGATCACCAACTCGTATTGCAGACTCAGCGGTAGTAGGAAATCTCGTACCTCATCGATCGAATCCTTAATCCACATCGTGCGGGCGATCGCCAACTGTTGCTCCAAATGACCATCGGGGGCGGGTTGGGACGACCGCATATTCGTTTCTAGCTCAGCCCTCGCTTCCAATTCGGATTTTGCGGTTTCCAATGTCGCCAACCACTCTTTTCGCAGAACCTCATACGAGGCGATCCAGGACGCCCCAGTTCCTTTCTCCGGTTCAGACTCGATCGGTGGTACCGGATCATTCGTAGCGGCGCTCTCGACCGCGGCTGCCGAGGTTGGCACAGCCGCCATGATCGATCCGTTGGCAACAGTTACCGGATGCACCGAAGCAACAGGAAACGAATCAGGCTCAGTGGAACTCGCCAAGTCGAGCGCCGATATCGGCGCCGATCGAACCTGCGCGTCATCACGACTTGCCAAGCGGAAGGTTGAATTCTTCAAGTTAGGTCCGAGTGTCGTCAGACCTAGAAACGTACCGACCATCAATCCGCTGATCGAAAACCATATCCACGGATGCATCAGCCGACGCCGAAGTCGACCGAGCCTCCGCGAAAAAGGTGTGGAATCGCGAAGGTCATCATCGACCAGTTTGGTCAGCCAAATGTCATCGAGATTGCGGCGAACAAAACCGGACGGCGCACCCGTTTCAAATGAAGGCATGCAATCGTCGAGCAATTCATTGCCGGAAATGCTCTGCACATCGGCAGTGGATCGGCGGTCAATGGTGGCGAGTTGATTGTTCAAGAAATTTGTTTGAGCAACGCCGCTGAGCGTGTTGGGTAAAATTCGCCCCAAATGTGCTCTCTGGTAAGCATCGGGACGCTTCCGTGGATCGAGCAGGCGATAAGCCGACGTTGCGACGCGACCGAGTTGGATCGCTAGATGCTGCGACGGTGCCTGCAGTTGCTGCTGAGCGATGGTGCGGGTGGTCCGCGCGGCCGCGCGGCGAATCACCGCAAGTCTCAACTCGTTCGGACGAACACCCAAGCGACGAAAATCTTCGACGTTCAAGTCGGACGTTAGGGTGAAGGTGGGCGACATGACAAGTATCGGCGGCGGTGGCCGCGGCGGCGAATCATCGACGGCAGGCGGGAAAATTCGGTGGGTGGGAAACTCAAGCGTCCAGCAATCAGACACTCTCGATGGGGTTGGGTTCCTGCAAAGAATCGATTCCACCGTTGGATTCAGGGATTTCCCCGCTCAGCTTAGACGTCGCAAGTTGCGAAGGCATGTTCGAGCGAGGCAATCGGATCGTCCGAAGTGGGAATGAATTCCTGGGCAACATATCCATCATATCCCGTCTGCATTATCGCACGAATCACCGCTGGATATTGAATTTCTTGAGAATCGTCCAGTTCACCACGCCCCGGATTGCCGGCGGTGTGATAGTGCCCCACAAGTGACCGATAACGGTCAATATTCCGGATCAAATCTCCGTTCATGATTTGCACGTGATAGATGTCGAAAAGCAATCGGAAACTCGGTGAATCGATTTCCCGAACTAAGTCCGCGCAAAGATGGACATCGTCGCCCCAATAGCCCGGGTGCCCCTTCATCGGATGCGAATCGTCCTTGCTGTTGAGATGCTCGAGGACAATTCCAACACCATTGGATTCCGCGTACGGCAACACTCGCTTCCAAGCCTGCAAACAATTGCGTCGCGCCGCGTCATCCGATATGCCCGCCTTCTTCATTCCCGTGAATGTGATCACGTTGGGCGCGTTGTACCGAACAGCCAAATCGATGCCTTCTCGCAGCTTTCGTTCGACCTCTGCATGGTTGTCGGGATCGAGCGGACCGTTGGTGAACCCGTGACTGCCAACCAACGAAATCTTCAAACCGAGTTCCGTCACGGCGTCGTAGTGCTCCGGCGATATCCCTTCCATCGCTTCGAGACCGATGCGTTTGCAGTGCTTGGCGAGTTCGAGTGTCGGAATGCCACTGAAGCACCAACCCATGACCGACTGGTGTACGCGACGCTTGCTTGAATCGTCCGCGCGATCGGCAGCGAATGACTTTGTCAGAGCACCCGCGACGAGCGCCGCCGAACCAGCCAGCACGGTCGGATTGGTAAGAAATTCACGTCGTTGCATCGGAGATCACTTTCATAGGTTAGCAATGAGCGGAAAAAAAGTGTCTGACCCCATTTGCCGGGAACCGGCCCTTCAGATGCTTTGCACAAATGGGGTCAGGCAATTGTTTTCCGCACGGTCCTCAGCGTATTCATGGAACGGTCGCGCGAAACCAAAAAGCTCGCTTGCGGTCGGCCCGTTGTCGGGCATCTTCGAGCATCACTTCCAACGATCCGTCATACTGAAACCGGTAAGGTCGGTTACCCATCCGAATGATGACTTCTTTGGCCATATCGATTCCGGGTTGAGGACGCAGCAGAACAGTGAACTGCTCGGATGGTCCCCTCACTCGGATTTGATTGTCGGTACCGATAGATGCAGAAACATTTGCCGATCGAATTCGCGATGTCTTATCCCACAGAATCGGATCGATCTGGACATCAGGCTTCAGTTCGCCCAATTCCAACCACCAAAAGAATTGATCGCCGACGCGCATCGTCGACGTTTCGATTTGTTCGGGGATCGGTCGACGACGATGGGCGGCGGTCTGCATCCACTGGATCAATCGCGGTGTCTCCTCGAAAAATGGTTCGCGACCGCGACCACGATACATCACGACCATCGCGTCATGGTTGAACGACATGTAATCATCCATGATCGATCCATCCGCCCTCAACCCATCCAACTCGCCCATCACCATGTACATGGGCACATACCTCGCATTTGCCTCGTAGTGGTTGACCGTTTTCGATGGCGACCCGTTGATCGAGATCATGCCAGCCCAAAGGTCAGGGTGCGCAAGTGCGATATCCCAGGCGGCCGTTGCGCCTTCGCCGTGCCCCGAAATGAACACGCGATCGGAATCAATCGACGCCCGCCGCATCACGTCTCGCAGGGTTTTCAAAACGCGTTCGTGTTCCTGCGAAGTGTATTCATAAGCATGTTGCTCTGATCGACTCCAAACCGGCGCTACGACGATGAACCCGTTCCGCGAAGCGTGACCCAATCGAGCTTGCGATTGCCGGCTGTAGGTGCCTGCCCACCAATCGATCTGATCTTCGGCGTAGCCGCCCGCAGCGTGCAATGAGATGATGCATGGATAGGATCGGAGCGGACTGTATTCGGGTGGCAGTTGAACGACATAACGTGCACCGCCAGTGTCGATGCTGTAAAAGCCATCCATCCCCTCGACGTGCGACTCCTCGGGCCATTCCAACGTCGGCTTCAGCAGCGGAAGCATCCGATCGACGTACTCGGGTTGTGCTCCTTCGAGCGTGCGGAGCGTTTCCAGGATTTCGGTGCGTCGGTTGGCGTCGGGCGAACCAAGATATTCGGCAACCAGATCGCGGACTCGAATCAGCGCCGTCGCCACGCTCAGGTTCTGTTCGCCCGAACCGCTCCCGAGCAACCAGCCGGCGAGCGCCAGCGCGACTCGATCATCCAGGGCAACGACTTCCGACATCCCCAGCCGTGAGTAGTCACTTAGGCGGGCCAGAGTATCGGGTGAAAGTCCAGCCGCAATCTCGTCGATGATGGGCGCCAACGGATCAGCTTGCGCGGGGACCAACTTTCCGACTTGCTCGCGAAGTTGAGCGATCAGCTTGGCCGCTTCGTCGCTCGGCTCGTTCAATTTCGCGAGCGCGTCTTGAACCTTCAGCCGCGTGATACGTCCGAGTTCTTGAGTCGGAAAATTGCTCAAGATGCTACGGGCAAGTGAGTACTGTCCGGCTTCGGCGCGAACCTTCGCCTCGTCCAATAATTGCGATGCCTGTTGTTCGGTCAGCCCGATCAACATCGCAGCTCGGTCGATGTCGGCGGGAAAATTCTTGATCGCCGCGAGCGCCTCCTTCGCGTCGTCATATCGCCCGGCGTCTTTGAAGAATCGTACCGTTTCCAATCGACCATCCAGATCACCTTCCGCGATGCGTCGATCAAAAATACGTTTGAGAGTCGCCGAGTCGATCGAACTGGTTGCCACTCGCATATCCCAAAGCAGCGCGGGATTGCCCTTGAGTGCTATCAACTTTGCGTACCGTGAATTCAATTCGGTGATGCCTTGGATCACATCGACCGAACCCTCGGGGCCTCGCATGGTCAATTGCCGACGACCGAAATCGGTGAAAGACGAAACGCCAAGGATCGCGCCCAATCCGGCGACCACTTTTCCGCCGAGCGGACGAGGCTGCCACAACTCGATCGCTTGCGTCGGATCGGCGACATCGATCGGATTCCCTTCGACCATGCCTTTGCCGTGAATGTAGATTCGGCATAGACCGTCATCGATCAACCAAATCGGACGGACATTGATCTCACCCGCCGCGGCCGCTCCGAAACCTTCCTTCAGCGTGGCAATCTCGGCCATCGTGCCGCGAAGAACCAATCCATTTCGCAGTTGAAAAAGTTGCTCGGCGCTTGCCACACTCGCACGCGACAGCAGCAGCACCATCAGACCAACGAAAAAATAACTTCGTGGAATCATGACGTTTGGTCGGGACCACCGATGGTCAGAATCGTGACAGCGCGCATCAGTGAGCGACCCAACGGGGCAACACCTTCGCCGACCGAACGCACCGCCGGCATCGTCTGGCCCACCCAATCTTGCGCGTCGACGCCTTGCCACCACGCGATGGGATCAATTCCAGCGAGAGACGCAAGCGATTGGTCGACCGATTGATCGCGATGATCCACCGACTGCATTAGCTGTGTCACGGACGTAGATCTCGTGACTTGGTGAATGGCCACCGCTGTCAGTGACAACAAAACGATTGCCGCCAGTGAAAGTTGCCCTCGATGCCAAGTCGCGCGGGATGGCGAGTCCGACAAGATTTCGGGACGAGGTGATAAAACTGGTTCGATGCGCCGCCATGCTTGAACGAGTCGATCACATTCGTCGCAATGATGAATGTGATCGTTTAGTTCGCGGTCATTGGCAAACGAACATCGTTGATCTAGGCACTCGTGCAAACGGTCGGCGAACTGCTGGCATGTCATCTTCATTTGTTGGCTCCGGTTCGATGGGATCGAACTTCAACGACCTCACGCTGACCCAATTCATCGATCAAATGCATCCGGGTGCGATGCACCCAAGTTTTGATCGTCCCCAATGGCCGATTGAGCGCTATCGCGATCTCCGCATACTCCATGGATTGCTCGTGGAACATTCGAAACGCGGTCTGTTGTTTGATGGGCAACTGATCGAGCGCTCGATGGACCTCTTCGGCCAGCCACTGGGCGTCCCGCTGCTGGATGGTTGCGGTTGTCGCTGGCTCGAGCGTCGTTGCCAGTGATTGGTGGGGACGTCGCTTTGCCAACAGCGTACGGCAACGGTTGCCAGCGATCGTGGCCAACCAAGGCTCGAGTGGTCGGCGGCGATCCCACTGGGCGAGATGACTTGCCAAACGCGTGAAGGTTTCCTGAGTCGCGTCCTCGGCATCTTGCCGATGACCGAGCATGCGAAGGCAGAGTTCAAAAACCAACGAGTAATGACGCTGCATCAACTTCGCGAACGCTCGGTCGTCGTGCCGTCCGAACTGGTCTGCCAACAACGCGTTGGACTCGCTCATGAGTCGAATCCCGTCCGATATGAGATGAATGGTCGGCCGATTAGCGACCGCTGAAGAAACGCTTCAGCGCATTATCGGCTGCGTCTCGCGAATTGTCAGTCATCGCTTTTTTATAATCCTTGGGAAGCTTTCCGGGTTCCTTCTTTCTCTCCGGACGCTTGCGCACCTCACTGTCATCCGATTCGCTAACCGACAATTCCGTGCTATCGCTGCCGGTTTCACCTTTATCCGAGTCCTCAGCGTTTTGATCCAACCGAAATTGTCGTGTCTCAGGATCGGACAGCTTTCGCACGCGATCGATCTGGTCAGCTTCGTCAAGCCAGTCGTTGACATCGACGGCTTCAAATCGACTGTCGTGCGATCCCGCTTCAACTGTTCTCGCCGCTGCATCGCCCACGCCAGAAATTTCCGGCTTCTTTGCAGCTTGCAAACCATGCTCGATGACGACCTCGAACAGCAGTTTGCCGATTCTTAGCTCGTCGCCACCTTTGAGAACTTTAGCCTTATCAGCGGGAAGTCGCGTGTCGTTAACAAAGGTCCCGTTGCGACTTTTCAAGTCTTGAACCAGAACTCGGTTGTCTTTCAAAACTATGATGCAGTGTTTTCGACTGACTGACTCGCTTTTGGGGCGCAGTTGACATACTTCGCTTCGCCCCACCAGGAACTTCTCACTGGAAACGGCAATTTCCTTGCCCTCGTGGCTCCCCGTCAAGACTTTCAGCTTTACCTGCATAGAACACCCTTCATTCGCTTGGTACGACACACTTCATATTAAACAGCTTGGGCACGGCAATATAGCGTTCAGCAGGAATTAAAGCAGTTCTAAGCCACCTTAGAAAGACGACAATGTGACGTTCCCACCCAGTCGGGCTAGGATAGCTACACCCTATTTGCGATGCAACCACGATGGAGTGTCGAAACGTTCGGACGCCAAATGGATCGCGCGGTCGGTCTCTTCACCCGTCCAGCTTGCTGCCCGCCAACGGACTTTCAGCGTCTCCGATAGGTTCATTACGATCGCTTGGGCAATTTCAGCGACCGCATAGGAAGAAGCCCCCAACTCCCATAATCCCGGAAGCTGCGGCGCCAGTTCGCTGGCTCGGACCAGCAGGCTGCCATGCTGTAGGACCGCTCGCTTGCCCTTTCGCTGTGCGCTCCCGACAACCTTGTATCCATTGACGATCAGGTCGTCGTCGAATCGCCGCTGAAAACAAAGGAACGGATCTACGCCGGTAATGCGAGACGCTTGCTCGCGATAAACCCGATTCGATGCGGTCTCAGAGAACCGAGCTGCGCGGACGCCAAAGTTGCCGATCGTATCGGCGATCGCCTTGTGGGTGTCGTGATACAGTTTCAAGTTGGCACCGGCTGGCTGCCCGTCGATCGGCCAAGCGATGCTGTAAGTCAATTCGTGATGATGCAGGATCGCGCCGCCGCCCGATGCGCGCCGGACGCAAACCGCCGAACGACTCTCGACATGCTTCACCCGATCGGCAATGGGCTGAAAATATCCGATGGATAAAGTCGGCTCACTCCACTGATACAACCGAAGCGTCGGTGGACCGCCCTCATCGACGGACTCGAGCATCGCTTGATCGAGCGCCATATTCTCGGCCGGTTCGCCTACCGACAACTCGATCAACCGGCCGCTGCGAAACGAAACCTGCGAATGCATCAACCGGCTTCTGCACATTGCTTTTCGTACGTCGATTGATCCATCAACTTTTCGCGACCGTCGTTACCGCTGAGTTTCACTTTGATGATCCAACCGAAATCGTAGGGGTCATCGTTGAGTTTATCCAAGCTTTCGGGCAACTCACTGTGTACTTCAACCACTTCGCCGCTGACGGGGCTGTACAACGGGCTAACGGCTTTGACCGATTCGACTTCGCCGAACTCTTCGCCGGCGGTCAGCACTTTGCCGATCGGTGGCAGGTCCATGAACACCAAGTCGTTCAATTGCTCGATCGCGAAAGCGGAAATCCCGATCGTAGCAACCGACTGATCAGCGTCCGTGACCAAGTCGGCCCACTCATGAGTTTCAGCGTACAACAACTTTGATGGATCACGAGACATGGTGGAAGTGTTCCTAATGATCAGAATGGGCGACCAGCAAATTCATTTGCTGGCCCGTTTATAAAAAGGTAATGGGGTTTGCGCGGCCTCGACCAGCTTGCCGCGTATGTCAATTTGGAACGATGATAGTGACGCGTGTTTGGCGTCAACGTACGCCATCGCGATCGGATGGCCCAGTGTAATCGAGGGGCCACCGCTGGTAACCACACCGGCCGGTTCGCCGGCCATCGTCAGCACGGGACAACCGTCACGAGCAGGACGCTTTCCGCCGAGCAGCAAGCCGATACGAACCTTCGACGGGCCTGTTGACTTGATCTTGGCAATCGCATCGGAACCGATGAACGAACATTCGTCCATGTCACATGCAAACGACAAACCAGCACTGATCGGGTCGATGGTCTCATCTAATTCGTGACCATAAAGCGGCATGGCGGCTTCGAGTCGCAGTGTATCGCGGGCTCCCAGACCGGCTGCCGCGAAGCCTTCGTCGCGGCCCGTCAGCAACACGTTCTCCCACACTCGCTTCGCCTCTTCGGCCCGAACGATCAGCTCGAAACCATCTTCGCCCGTGTATCCGGTGCGGCTGATGATGACCGGCTTGCGAAACTGATCCGTGATGGTCGCGTGATAGTATTTCAAACGTGTGGGATCAAACTTGAACAAGCGTTTGCAGACATCCATCGCCCGCGGTCCCTGCACCGCGATCATGGCAGTCAGCTCCGTTCGATCGGTCATCGTGACGGTCGGAAAGTCGGACATCCGCGGCGTGATCCAGTCGATGATCTTTTGGCGATTCGAAGCGTTGACAACCAACAAGTGAAAACGCTTCTGCGACGGAGTCTCCAGATTGGAAACCAACACGTCGTCGAGAACGCCGCCGCTCTCATCACAAATCAATCCGTAACGAACTCGCCCGAGCGGCATGTCCGTTACTCGGCGGGTCAGCAAGTGGTCGAGTAAGTCCTCGCTACCGTCACCCTCGAACTTTAGCCGACCCATGTGTGACACGTCGAACACTGCCGCGGCCGTTCGGCAGGCCTTGTGTTCGGCAACGATCGACGAATACTCGATCGGCATTTCGTAACCGGCAAACGGCACCATCTTGGCCCCAGCGGCTCGATGCCAAGCGTCCAGCGGTGTCGACGACAACGAAGCATTCATGCGAGCGAATCGGTTGAAAATGGGCGAGAAACCGTGCGGCGAACTGCTTTCAAGTCTATCGCCTGTCTGGCACGTCGAAAGCCCACGTTTTCCACTTGATTTGGGGGTCCGCAGTTTGGGACGATCAAAGTACTCGGAAGCCAGTTTGGTCAATGTGCAAGGGATGACGCGAATGTATTGTGTTCACTGTGGCGCCAGCGGCGCGATCGCATTCTGTGCCACTTGCGGTAAACGCCAGCCCACTGCTTCAGATAACGAGTCAACGACCCATTCTGATCCGGTGGAAACGATCATTGACGCGATGCTGGTCGATGTCGATCAACATGATGCCGGCGCCGACTGGGTCGATTCGCTCGACTACGAGTTGGTCTTGCGCCAAGACTGCGTTCGCCAACGGCTAGCCGCGGCGGGACGTGACGCGCCCGCCGGACTCACCAGCGACGACCTGCTGTCCATTTTCGATGCCGTTTCGCCGATCGGCATTTCGTTGGGAAAACTCAACGAAGCTCTGTTGCCGATCTATGACAAAATGGGACTGAAGGTCCAGCGAACAGCGATGGTGTTATTCGCCGCGCCGGCCGGACGAGTTCTAGCGGCCGCGCTTTCAGCGATGGCCAGCCTGTCGCTCGAGATCAAAGAAGTTCGTCAACAACCCGACGCGTGCGCGTGCATCGCGAAAATTCCGTCGGGGCTGATGACGCAAAAGGGTGAATTGATGATCTCCATCCAGCGCGGCGAGCACATCGAGGTCCGCGTCGGATCCAAAATCGCCGGCCAACTCTACGATTGGGGACGATCCACACGCTTGATCGACCAGTTGATCGTCGAGGTGTCGCGGGACCTGAACGAGCAGTCGCCGGGAAAACGGACAGCGTTTCGCCGCGTCGCATGACAACTCATTCGGGCGGATTCGGCAGTCATCTGAACATTCAAGAAAACCGTTCCTGTCCCAACGGCTACAATGCTCGCCGTCGCTGATTTCGCCCACTCGATTGCCCGTCGCCGCATGTCATCATTGCTTCCCATCATTGACGCGGGATTGCCCACCGGCATCGTTGAACCGTTCGCCGAACGAGTCCTTCGTGATGCGAGTTTGATGCGACGACGATCGATCAGCCAACTGCAAATCAACTTGGGCAAACTTTGCAACCAAACTTGCACGCATTGCCACGTCGAAGCGGGTCCGACGAAGAAGCGTGAAAACATGGACGCTCGCACCGCAGAGCGAATCGTTGAACTGTCGAGTCGGTGCCGATCACTCGAGACCATTGATTTGACCGGTGGCGCACCCGAGATGAACGCCAACTTTCGGGATCTTGTGACAACATTTCGCGATCGTGGATTGCGAGTGATCGATCGCTGCAATTTGACGATTCTGTCGGAACCCGGTTACCAGTGGGTCGCGCCGTTTCTGGCCCAGCATGGCGTCGACGTTGTTGCCTCGTTGCCGTGCTACTTGGAAGAAAACGTCGATGGGCAGCGCGGCGATGGCGTGTTCCAACGCAGCATCACTGCGATTCGCGAACTGAACGAACTCGGTTATGGCTCGTCAGATTCGAGACTCCAACTTGATCTCGTCTTCAATCCGACGGGGCCATCATTGCCGCCGGATCAGTCGAAGCTGGAGGCGGACTACACGCGAGAACTGAAGGCTCGCTTTGGCGTCACGTTCGATCGTTTGCTATGCATCACCAACATTCCCATCAAACGCTATGCCGTGTATCTGAACAAGCGTGGCAAGCTGGATGAATACATGCGGTTGTTGGCGAACAGTTTTAATCCGGCGACAGCGGACCACGTCATGTGCCGATCGCTGATTTCAATCGGATGGGATGGAGCCATTTTTGACTGTGACTTCAACCAAATGCTGAACATGCCCATCGGCGGAAATTCGGCAACGACGATTTGGGATGTCGATTCGTTTGAATCGTTCCATGACGCGGCGATTTCGGTCGCCGACCACTGCTACGGTTGCACCGCAGGTTCGGGAAGCAGTTGCGGCGGCGCTGTAATCACAAACAGGGGACGTTGAGACCGAGCCCGGTCTGCTAAGGATCGTGGAGGAAATAAGTGTCGCCTTTCGCTCCGCGAAAGTCGCGTTCTTGCGTTCTTTCGCGGAGCGAAAGACGACAATAAAATGCCGCATAGTCCTAAGCCGCTTCGCCCACCCAACCACGGATCACGTTGGCGGCTACCTCGGGATTGCCTTCGACAAGGCTTAACAGTTCGTCTCGAAGCGAACCGCCCGTGATCGTCATCTTGTCAGGATCATCGGCGGCGATCATGAGTTCCGGTGGAGGCGCGGGCAATTCCAATCCGAAACCTTCGCTGAATTCAGTGGGGGTTGAATCGCCGGTGCCTTTAGCGGCTGATCGGGCAACCAGCAGCGCGGCGAGCCCCAGCATCACCAGCGCGATCGTCTGCCACGATTCGGCCAACCAAGTCAGTGCCAGTTTCGCGGTCTCGGGTGCGGGCGGCTCGGGCGTGGGAAGATCGTAGTAATCGAAAACTTCAACCAACGGAAAACGATCCTCGCCTGCGGCGACTTCTGGCAACAACGGCGTGATCGCAGTTTTAATATTCTTTGTCGTCTTGCTCTTCAGATCCTCATACGTCGCATTGTCCATCGGCGGCACTTGCTCATCGGGCGTCTTTTTTGCGTACGTCTGCTCGTGCAGTTTTTCGTAGTAGCTGCGCGGCAGACCGACGGAAACGCTGACTCGCTTGACCTGCAAAGAAGCCAGCCGCGAATTTTCATATTGTTGCCCGGCGACGCCGCGAGTTTCGCGTTCGTCCTCTTTGGACTTCATCGTTTCGACGTTCTCTTCCAAACTTGCCGGACGGTTGCCGATCGTGTTGGGTACCGCTCCGGGAACACCTCCCGATTGAGGCCGATTATTCGTCGTCTCTACCTTGCGAGTTTTATTCGACAGATTGGTCGGTTCCGCGTCAAACTTCAGCACCGTCTTTTCGACATCCATCATCGGATCGATCTCGGCCGTGACGGCGATCCGGGCCGGGAACCCGATCAGCAGTCCTCGGATTTTTTTCTCGATCCAAGCTTCGGCCTCACCTTGTTTTCGCAGCATCGGATCGTCCTCGTCGGTAAGCGAAGCGGACGTGATGGCGTTGGAGTCTGTCACAACAACGTCCTCGGGCTTCATGCCTGCGTAGGCCCCGCGGACCAGTTCTTGAATCCCGGTGATTCGCATGCGTGAAAGCGGTGAAGAGCCTTCCGGTTGCACGAACACGCTGGCCGATTGAGTGACAAGCCGGCCGAGTCCCTGGCGCTCACCGCGATCGTAAACCACGGTGGCGGCCTTGATGTCCGCCATCTGCGAAATGCTGCGACCCAGGTCCAGCTCTTTCGCGGCTTGAACCCGCGCGCCATGCAGTTCGCTGGAATCAAACACCGTGGTCGCTTTGATCGCTTCTTGAACATTGCTGTTGAGCGACATCGGCAAAGTCGTCGAGGCGCCCATCGCGGCCACGTACACGTCCTTCGCCGCCGCGGGAATCATCATCCGTGTTCCATCGCGATGCCACTCATTGAGACCTTCGCGGCTGAAGGCCATTTCCATCGCCGCCAGTTCTTGTTCGGTAAAGGCGCGGCCGCCGAACAAGTATTCACGACCGGATGTCGCGTCACCGCGAACCAGGAACGCCAAGCCGATCGCGATCGCAACGACAAGCATTCCGCTGATGACGCGTGATTGCACCGGCATCGACTGGAAAACTTCACGGGCCTGATCGGTCGATTGTTTGAAGAAGCTCATGTAGGAAAGGTATCAAAGGTTGATTGTCAGTTAGAAATCGAAAGCAATTGCTAAGCGGAAAATGAGTGTCTGACCCCATTTGTGCGGAGCACCCGAAGGGCCGGTTCCCGGCAAAGGGGGTCAGACACTTTTTTCCGCACGATCCTAAATCTGGATTTGTTGAACTTCACGGTATGCCTCGATCAACTTATTGCGAACTTGCAACAACATCCGAAAGGCCAAGTCGGCTTTTTGTACGGCGGTCAAAACTTCCGCTTCGTTGACGTTTCCACCCGTCAACATCGAATGAACCATGTCGTTGGCATCGATCTGCATCGTATTGACGCTCTTGACTTGATCGGAAAGCAAGTTGGCGAACGAATCGATTCCCGTTGCGCCGGTTTGCGGAGTTCCCTTACTGATCGACCCGAACGGCGACTGAGGTCGGAGCGGCGGTTGGATTCCGGCGATCGGCTTCATCAGGCGAGGATGGTCAATGTTTCGCGGCTGAGATTCTTCGTGATTTCCATCACGCCGACGTTGGCTTCATAAGCACGCGTTGATTCGAGCGCATCGACCATTTGCGTGGTCAAGTCAATGTTCGGGTACGCGACATAACCTTCCCACTCACCCTCTTTGATCGCCAACGGATGGTTGGGTTGGTATCGGTAGAGCGGGTCCGCGTTGTCAGACTTGATCTCGGCGACCTTCACGCCCGACGCGCCTGATAGTGACATTGTGTCGTCGGTTTGGAAGACGACTTCACGAGCCTTGTAGGGATTCGGCTTGCCGGTTTCGTCGGTGAGCGACGACATGTTGGCGATGTTGCCCGAGACCGCATTGAGCCGCGTCCGCTGAGCCACCAAAGCGGAAGTGCTGATGTCGAGTGCGTTTAACATTGCGAACTTCTTTGTGTCGGGGAGTGGCTGTCAGGAATGACTCACTACGCTTTTTCAGTGATCGCGGCGCGAAGCAATGCAAACTGACTGCGCATGGTCGTGATCGCCAATCCGTGCAGGTGTTGGTTTTTGGCAAGTTCGGTGACTTGATGCTCGAGCGACACATCGCTGCCGTCGTGAAAGACGACTTGTTCGGTGGCTTTGCGAGGTCCATCGAAGAGATCATCTCGGGTGTAAGGACTGGTTGCGGAGGACATCGGACGGTTGGCACTGTTGATCGACTCGGCCAATGCGTTCTGGAACTCACCAATGTCCAAATCGCGACTCTGATATCCGGGCGTGTCGAGATTGGCCAGGTTGCCGGCAAGCAATTCGTGACGTCGCTGTGCAAAGGTGAGCGTGTGCTCAAGCGCAGCGATCGGTGTGCCACCAAAAATTCCTTGCATTGCCGATTCTCCCTAAGCAGCCCTGCGATCCTGGGCCGACGCGGCGCGAGGAAACTTGACCGTAACACTGCCGCCACCTTGCGGGCAGTTTTGCCATGCGATCGTCGCGCCGATCGCGGCGACCGATAGAGGACGACTCTGGGCGCGACGGGACACGTCGCAACCGGTGTCGGCAAACTCGAGTTCGATGCCGTCGACGGTCTCGCACGCGGTGATCATCAAATCGCCGCCGTCCGACATCTCCGAAAGCGATTGGCTGGCCAGCGACCGCACCAAATCGACGACCCGACCCGGGTCCGCTGGGACCTTCAGTCGCACATCGATGTCGAGTTCGAGGCAGATCGGTGCGGCATGCTCAACCAAAAGCGGCACCGTTACGGATTCCACCAAAACCGCTAAAGAGCGGCTCGTCTGTGGGTCGATCCAATGATTTGTCATGGTAGGTCTCCGATTCCTTCGGTGACAGATTCGCGAGTCGGCCGAGGTCAAATCCATGACCTCGCAAAAATTCCTTGGTCGCTGATACCTTGGCGACAAGACCGAACGCAATACCGATTCGCAAAATGCGTGAATGCGTACGCGATCAAACGGGTCCACACTTAGCCGCGTCTCACTTAGCCTTGGCCTGCGCGTCTCGGAAAGACCCGCTTACGTGCTCGACTCCAACTGACGAACTCAATTCGACGTGGTCAGAAAATCGCCGACCGAAGATGTTTCGGCGCTGCTGAACAACGCTTTCGCGGAGGCTGGGCGGTCACCAAAATTCGCCCCGTGTTCGACATGCTTTTTCAACTCACGAAGCTCGAGCAGTTCAGTACGGAGTTGATTGAAAACGGGGACCATCTCGGTCCAATAGTCGCCTTCGCGAAAATTGAGCCCGTACGCACTCTCACCCGCCACCAGCTGCTCCATTTCGCGCCGCAGGCGAAAGATTGGGCCGGCAAAACGATTCGTCAACTTCAGCATGTCATAGGCGACCAAGGGTGCCAACAGCACCAACCCCGGCGCCCAATAAATCGCTTCGTCCAAACACGCCATGATGGCGTCGCCGACTGTCGATTCGGGTCGCGACATTGATTCCGTGAAAATCAAGATCACGATGAAGTAGACGCCGCAGGCCGCGCTATAGAGCGCCGTCCGTCGCAGCAACGATCCCTGCACGTGATGATCGATCAACAATTGTTGTCGGAGGAAACTTGGCTTGTTGTTGACCGCCATCATGGATTCCTAGTTGCCAATCGCATTGTTGATCGCGTCCCCGGAGGTCTCAAAACTGTCATGCGTCGATTCGGCCAGGAACGTCACCGATGCCATGCAGACGCCAATGATGAAAGCGAGCATGATGGCGTACTCGACGGCCGTCGCAGCGTCTTCTTCGACCGCAAAGCTGGCAACAGATTGAAGGATGTTTTCCACGGACATGTTCGGGCCGATCGGGTTTAGGCTGAGCCGATATTGGGAAGATTCTCGTCGCGGTCACTGAGCGACGACGAGTTGCTAGAAAACCCTAGTGCGCTTCGCAGCGTAGGGATGGGTTCTCGCGGGAATCCGCGAGCCAATCTGATTGCCATTGCGATATTTATGCGGAATGTTGGGGTCGTGAGGGTTGCCGGAGCGGAGACGATGGCGACATGCCGACCGCTGGTGTCTCTGCTAGTCTATGGAATCGCGATCAATTCTTCCGTTTTCACTCGTTTTCGCCGGCCTTCCATGCTCGGACCGATCTTCACTCGCGAAGCGACCGTCGTACCCAAGCGACCCAAGACTTACTTGGCTCGATCGGTTTACGTCCTGTCGCTGTTTATACTGCTCTGTACGGGGTATCTGGTCCTCGACGGTGCTCGATCGCTGGCCACCAGCGGCGATTCGGCTCGGTTCGGCGGTTGGATGTTCACTCTACTTGCGCCCTTGCAACTGCTCGTACTCAGCAGCATCGCTGCCGTCGGCGCGGCCAGCAGCGTCGCGCAAGAAAAGGACCGCCGGACGCTGATTCTATTGCTGCTGACGCGGCTGTCAGGGTTCGAGGTGGTCGCCGGAAAGCTGGCATCCACGTTGTTGACGCCGCTGGCCATGTTGGTTTGCAGCTTGCCATTGTTTTTGTGTCTACCACTGTTGGGCGGCGTTTCGCCCCGGCAGGTGATCAGCGTCTTCGTCGTTACCTTGGCGGCCATCGTACTGGCGGGCAGCGTCGGTACCGTGATCGGAATGTGGCGAGAGAAAACCTTTCAAGCCATCGCGGTTACCGTCCTCAGTCTGTTGATGTACGTCGGAATCGGCGAACTGGTCGGCGAGCTGATTCCGTCGCTACCTGAATCCGCGAAACTTGCCCTCAGCCCACCCCGCGCGCTCGCCGCTGCCGCATCGCCGATGGCGAGTCTGTCCGGTGAGACCGCCGGCGGAGTTGTCGGATTCGTCGGACTCGCGACCGCATTGGCGTCAATCGTGATGGCAATCGGCGTCGCGAAGGTGCGAGTTTGGAATCCATCACGCGAAGTCCGCATGCGAGCACCCGAGCCCGAGTCGTCTGAAGAAGCGAGTGTGTCGGCAACGCCGACGAGCTGGAAAGTTCGCGCGCCGCGCCAAGTTTGGGAAAACCCGATCCTTTGGCGAGAAGTCTGCACGTGGGCGTATGGCCGCAAAGTGATGGTGATCCGCGTCGCTTTCGTACTGTTGTTCTTGCTGACTGCGGGAGTTTTGCATTCGCAAATCCAAAGCGGCGTGGCAATGGAGCCCGGCGGCCGCATCGGACGCGCGCTCCCGTCGGTGACGCTACCACTGGTCGCGCTCGGCGTCGTCAGCTTGGTCCTTGTCAACGCATTGGCAGTCACATCAGTGACGGGCGAACGTGACGGATTGGCGATCGACTTGTTGTTGGTAACTGACTTGAGCCCCGCCGAATTCGTTTTCGGCAAACTGTTGGGTGTTCTGTACGTCGCCAAAGAAATGATCCTGCTGCCGTTGGCGCTGGCGATCTATCTGGCGCTGAGCGGTGTGATGACGATCGAAAATATGGTGTACGTGATCTTGGGCGCGATCGTGCTCTATGTATTCGTGGCGATGTTGGGCATTCATTCCGGCTTGAACTACGTGGCCGGTCGCAGCGCAACGCTAGCGAGCCTGGGTACAGTTTTCTTTCTGTGCGTGGGCATCGCCGTTTGCATGACGATCATGGTCAGCTTCCGAGGTGCGTTTCAGCTTCAACTGGCACCGTTCCTGGTCATGATCCTCGGTGGCGGCGCCGCGCTGTTCGCTTCGCTGGGTTGGCGCAACCCATCGTCGGCGATCTTCATGGCGTCGTTCGGGTTGCCGCTGGTGACGTTTTACGCGATCACACAGTTCCTCTTGCAAACCGATCACCTGTACGTCTTCTTTGCAATGTTGGTCGGCTACTGTTTCACCACCGCCGCGATGATGATTCCCGCGCTGAGCGAGTTTGATGTGTCACTCGAGCGTGATCGCGGCGCGGCTGGAGATGCAGCTTGATCGCGATTGCCGATGCCTGGCCGTGGCTGCTGGCGATGTCCGTCTTGATGCTCTTCAGCGCGTTGTTCAGCGGCAGCGAAGCGGCGCTGTTCTCGCTCACCCCGCGCAGTCGCAAGAGCCTGCCCAGGGCGGGCGTTGGTGGCCGAATGTCGGCCACGTTGCTGCAACATCCGGAACGCTTGCTTTCTGCGATTCTGTTCTGGAACTTGCTGATCAACATGACCTACTTCGCGATCGCTGCGATAGTCGGCGGCAAGCTGGAACATCATCCTGCCGGAGGAAACTCATACGTGATCATCTTCACGATCACCGCGTTGATGACCCTCATTTTCTTTAGCGAGATGCTGCCCAAAAGCTTAGCCGTTCTTGCTCCGGTGCGTCTGTCCGTGTTGGTCGGGCCGCCACTGACGCTGGCCGTTCACATCGTCAGCCCCGTTTTGCCGCTGGTTGCATTCACCAATCAGGCCGCCAGTCGCTTGATCTGGCCGACGTTCGAGCCGGAACCGGAAATCGATTTGGCCGACATCGAACGGGCGATCGAGTTGGGCACCGATGACGCTGCACTGCTGCAAAGAGAACGGATGGCGCTGCGAGGCTTGGTCGAGATCGCCGAAACTCGCGTCAATGAACTGATGCGACCGCGCAGCAAACTTTGGCTCTGCAGCGATATTGCCAATCGCGGCGAGATCATCGATCGGCCGCTGCGAAACAACTATCTGATGGTGACCGACCAAGACGAAGAGATGATCGTCAAGGCGATCGGCATACGAATGTTGCGTCCGAGCCAAATGGACGACCTCGCCGGCGTCGCCGAACCGGTGATCTATGTGCCCTGGTCGGCTTACGTCTCTCAGGTGCTCGATCAACTCAATGAAGAAGATCGCAGCGTCGCCGTCGTCGTCAACGAATTCGGCGAGCTGGTCGGCGCGCTTTCGATCGACGACATTCTTCGCCGCGTCTTAGCGCCGCGGCACGATGAAGACTTCCTCGGCGAAGCCTCCATCCAAGAAATCGAGCCCGGTCGTTTTCGGGTCTGGGGTTCGGTCAGCGTTCGATCGTTGGCGAAACGATTGGGCATCGAAGTCGACGGCGAGGGTGTCACCACGGTCGGCGGATTCATCGGTCGCCACAACGAACGCTTGCCCCGTGTCGGCGACTCGGCGCCGATGGATCGATTCACGTTGTCGGTCGTCGAGCAAGAGGACGAAGGCGTTTGGATCGAAGCGACCTCGGCGGAAAACAATCGTGAGGTCGCGACATGATCACGGCATGCGTCTTGTTTTTGATCGGACTGAGTTTGAGCGCGTTTTTCAGCGGCAGTGAAACCGGTCTGTACCGCGTCTCGCGGACCCGACTGGTGCTCGACGGGTTGAGCGGATCGCGGGCGGCCCAGGGGATCATTTGGTTGCTCAATAATCCCGCGATCTTCGTCGCCACGACGTTGGTCGGGAACAATCTTGCCAACTACCTGGTATCCCTTTCCATCGTGATGGCCGTCGCGTCGCAGTTCGGCGAGGGATCCAGCGCCGAGTTGGTCGGGCCGATGATGATGACACCGATCGTGTTTGTGTTCGGCGAGTTGCTGCCGAAGTATCTGTTCTATCACGCGCCGTACAAACTGATCACGGCAACGAGGCCGTTGGTTTTGGGCGTGGCCGTGTTGTTCGCGCCGGTTACCGTTTTGTTAGGCTTTTTGGGACGAGTGTTGCAACGCATTACCGGCCAAACTCCGTTCCGACTGCGTTTGGCGATGGCCCGTGGCGAACTGGATCAGATCCTTCGCGACGGTCACGAGGCGGGGATCTTGGCGGCGGGACAGCGTTCGCTCGCCCAACGATTGTTCGAGGTGGGCAATCAAATGGCCGTATCGTTCGGCGTTCCCGCCAATCGATTGACGACCGTGATGGCGCCGATCGATGTCACCGAAGCACGCAACCAGGCGCGCCGCCGTAATCATCCGATCGTGCTGGTGCAACGAGGAAAACGCATCATCGGCTTTCTCTGGTATGCCGATCTGTGCGTTCGCGAGCCATCGCTTGAGCTCGGCCCGGTGATTCGAGGCAAGGTGACGGATCGCCACTTGCGAGTCCTGCTAAGACTCTATGACGCGGGCAGCGACGTGGCGGTGCTGTTTGACGAACGAGGCGAGGTGCGATGCGTGGTCACACGGCGGCAACTTCTGCAACCGCTGATCAAGTAAGAACATTTCCCAACCGTCGATCTGGCCTGAATGACGTGATCGATTTCAGTTTTGAATCTCTTCGTAAAATTGTTGACCCGGGCAAAAGTACGTGTTCTTTTGCAACCCGCGTTGGCCCAGAACTGGTGCAAAGTGAGTATGGCTAAATGTGACGAAGGATATTTGTGTGAAGTTTGCCGCGGCGATGTTGCATCGATCGTCGATAGTGACTTGTACCTTCGCTATGTGATCGGCGAACTCGATCCCGAAGTGTTGCACACCAGCCCCGAGCGTCACATCCGATGCAACCCGGTTTTGGCTCAGTTCATTGACCACGAACGCTTCGAAGCCGTGACCATTGAAGGCGACTTCGCGAAAGTTCACCTTGATCCACAGTATCGACTGACGCGAACAAAGCTGATCACGCGAGGCTATCAGCGATTGCTAGAAATCGCCGCCACGGAAGGCGACCGCGACGTGACGGCTTACCCTTTGCCCGAAGCGATCGCGAAGTATCGATCCTTTTGATCTGCTAGAATATTGCGAAAATAACGTCCGCATTTTCTCGAATCACCAAGAGTCCCGCGCCGTGGCAAGCAAACTGTTCCAACCCGGCTTCCTGAGTCTACTGGCGGCCCAGTTCTTCGGCGCAATGAACGACAACGTGCTCAAGGGCATCCTGACGTTCATGGTGATTGACGGAGCATGGGCCGGTCGCCTCGGCGCCGGCGGCCAAGGCTTGGTGGGAATTTGCTTCACGATCCCGTTCATCATCTTGTCGGGTTACGGCGGGCAACTCGCCGACCGCTTCTCGAAACGCGACGTCACACTGTGGGTCAAGATCGCGGAGGTTCCGATAGCGATAGTCGCGGCGATCGGTTTCTATACCGGCAATCTTTGGATCACGTTGATTTCGTTGATCGCGCTGACGTGCCAGAGTTCGTTCTTTGGACCAGCGAAGTATGGGATGATTCCTGAACTTGTGAACGACGGGGATCTCAGTCGGGCCAATGGAACTATCAACATGATGACCAATGTTGCGGTCATCGTCGGCACGTTGATGGCCGGTTCGGTCAGCGATATGTACTCACCGCAAGACGCACAAGAAGGCGTGCGATGGTTACCAGGCCTCGCGTTGACCGGCGTCGCGATCGTGGGATTGATCGCCGTGATTTTCATGCCCCCGTTGAAACCGGGTGATCGAACCCTGAAGTATGACTGGAACCCCTTCTCCACCTACATCAGCACCATCGTCGAGATGTCGAAGACTCGTTTGCTGATGGTGATGATGGCGTGGGGCTACTTTTATCTACTGGCCGGCTTGGCGCTTTTCATTGTGCCGGAATACACAGTGGTGCTGGGAATCGACCGCGCGGCCGCCAGCGCCTTGATGGGCGTGCTTGGGATTGCAATCGGCATTGGATGCGCCGCCGCGGGTTTGATTTCGGGACACAAGATTCAGACGAAGTTGATTCCGATCGGCGCAATCGGGCTGATCGTGTTCTTCACACTGTTGGCCGCGGTGCCGCCGACACAGCTTCCGGCGGGAGCGACGATGGCGCAAGTCGCGACCAGCAATGTTTCGTTTTTGATCCTCGGCGCCGGTTTCTTTGCGGGCTTCTATATCATTCCGCTGCAAGCGCTGCTGCAACATTTATCACCGGACGACGAGCGTGGACGTTTCTTGGGAACCGCCAACGCGGTCTCGTTCACGTTCATGACAATCGCCGCACTGATCTATTGGGCGATCCGACCAGCGTTCGGCGACGAACCACAGAACATCTTCTATATCTGTAGCCTGTTGATGGCCGCGGGCGCGGCATTCTTCCTGTGGAAGCTACACGGAACGGGCATCCTGGTCGGCAGCAAACCGACCGCCGAATGATGGGGAGTTGAGCAGGCCATGCAGAGTGGAGCGGCACGGCACATCGTCCACCGAAAATGCCATGCATCGCTTCACTCTGCATGGCCTACGCTCGCTGCGAGCGGCGTCAAGGAGCCGCTTTAATCCACAACTGGCATTTCGATCAATTGCTTGTCTTTGGCCATCTGTCGGATCTCTTCAGTGATCTTCATTGAACAATACTTGGGCCCGCACATGCTGCAGAAATGAGCACTCTTGAAAGTATCTTGCGGTAACGTTTCATCGTGATAGCGACGTGCGGTCTCGGGGTCGAGTGACAACCGAAATTGTTCATTCCAATCGAACGCGAACCGTGCCTTCGACAATGCGTCGTCGCGGTCTTGCGCACCCTTGCGACCACGGGCAACGTCGGCGGCGTGAGCAGCAATCTTGTACGCGATAACGCCTTGCTTGACGTCTTCCTCGTTGGGCAAACCCAAGTGTTCCTTCGGCGTCACGTAACACAACATTGCGGCCCCGTGCATCCCGGCGTTCGCGGCTCCGATGCAACTGGTGATGTGATCGTAGCCCGGCGCGATGTCGGTAACCAACGGACCCAAAACATAGAACGGCGCACCGTCGCAAATCTCGATTTGCTTTTCGATGTTCATTTGGATCTGGTTCAGTGGAATGTGTCCCGGACCTTCGACCATCACTTGAGTGCCCAACGCCTGACCTCGTTTGGTCAATTCACCCAGCACGTCGAGTTCCGCAAACTGCGCCGCGTCCGATGCATCGGCGATCGAGCCAGGTCGCAAACCGTCACCGAGTGACCAAGTCACATCGTATTGGCGAAAGATATCGCACAGATCATCGAAGGCCGTGTACAGAGGGTTCTGTTTGTTGTGCACCATCATCCACTTAGCGATCAGCGAACCGCCGCGACTGACGATGCCCGTGACGCGATTGATACTCAGGTGCAGATGTTCGAGCTTCACGCCGGCGTGAACCGTCATGTAGTCAACGCCTTGCTTAGCTTGATGTTCGCACATATCTAGGAAGTGCTGAGCCGTCATGTCTTCGATGTTGCCGCCGAGTTCTTCGAGCATCTGATAGATCGGCACGGTTCCGATCGGGACCGGACTCTTGGCAATGATTTGACGACGAATGTTGTCGATGTCTTTACCGGTCGACAAATCCATCACGGTGTCGGCGCCGAAGTGGACGGCGGTGTGAAGCTTCTCGAGTTCTTCGCCGACGTTGCTGGTTACCGCACTATTGCCGATGTTGGCGTTGATCTTGCACTTTGCCGCGATGCCGATCGCCATCGGTTCGAGCGATCCCGCCGCGTGGACCTTGTTCGCGGGAATTACCATTCGACCGGCGGCCACTTCGTCTCGGATCAGCTCGACGGAAAGGTCTTCGCGTTTGGCGACATACTCCATCTCGGGTGTGATATGACCAGCGCGGGCGGCGAGCAGTTGAGTCTCATTCATCTATTTCGAAAGCTCCATCGGCATTGAAAATCGGCAGGTTGAGGCCGCTCTTAAGCACCGAAACTGGCTTTTACACCATTTCGGGCGAGGCATCCTCGTAGACACTTTTATACGCTCGTGGCCAGACTTAGAGTAGGTGCAGAATATTCGGCGCGGCCCCGCGCGTACGCTCAGTACCCCCTGCGAAAACAAAAGACCATGAAAATCGACGCGACGTTTCGTGCTTCAATCCTATGTGCTTGCTGCGTTTCGCTGGTGGTGTCGGTTTCGACCGCAACTCTCGCCGAAGAACCAAATTTTCGTCGATTCACACCCGCAGCGCTCTCGTATTCGCCTGGTCCCGCGGACAACCCTCTGAAGGGGCTCGTGCCATATCAACGTCCCCACCCTGACCGATTTCCGTACAGCATGGAGTTCAATTACCTGCCGCTGTCAGCTTTGGTCAAAGACCCGGATCAATATGATTGGGCGGAATTCGACAAGATGCTCGACGACATCGCCTCTCGTGGCCACCAAACCGTCACACGCGTCTTCCTGGAATACCCCGGAAAGCAAGACGTGATCCCACCGTTTCTGATTAAAAACGGATTGAAGGTTCATCGCTACATCAATACCAACACCGCGCCACTTCCACCCGCATCGATCGAGACGCCCGACTACGAAGATCGCAATCTACGAACGGTCATGACCAAGTTCATCGCGGCATGGGGAAAGCGATACGACGGCGATCACCGCTTGGCCTACATCACGGCCGGGATGCTCGGGACTTGGGGCGAATGGCACACGTTCCCGCGAACGGAATTGTGGGCGAGCAAAGTAGTGCAGAAAGAAATTTTGGATGCGTTCGATAGCTCGTTCAAGATAACGCCGGTGCTATTGCGATACCCCGCGGGTGCCAACGATCATCTGTATGCCGACAGCACGCCTTATGCGTTCGGCTATCACGACGACTCATTCGCCCATTCAACATTGGAAACGGGGAACCCAGCCGATGAATGGTTCTTCTGGCCGAAAGTGATCAAAGCGGGCTTAGCCGATCGTTGGAAAACGGCGCCGATCGGTGGCGAGATTCGGCCCGAAGTGTGGGGCTGTTGTTTCGACGAAAAACCATGCACCGCCGAATCGCAAAGCTTCGACGAATGTCGTGATGTCACCCACGCGACTTGGTTGATGGACACGGGCATGAATCGCGAGGTGCCCAGTCGGCAACGCTACGATCGAGCAATCGAAGCGGTGCAAAAGATGGGCTACGACCTCGAAGTCACCGAATCAAAAGTAGTCAACGTCACATCGGATGGCATGACCATTGAAGTGACCATCAAGAATCGTGGCATCGCACCGTTCTATCATCATGGGTGGCATGCCAAGTTAGAAATGATCCGCGACGAAGAAGTCGTCAAAGCATTCAACACCGATTGGTCGCCACGCATGATCATGCCCGACGAACCGAAGTTGTTCTCGCAAACCATCGACGTATCGGATCTGAGGATGAATGATGTTCAATTGAGATTATCATTTCCGAACCCGATGAGTGGCGGCATGCCGATTCGTTTCGCCAACACTCGCTGCGATCCGAAAACCGGCGGACTCATCCTCGGAAAGTTTGAAGTGGATGAGTGATTTTGCTCAGAGAGTTTTGAGATATTCTAGCACCGCTCGTTTTTCATCTTCGTCGAGCCGATCGGGGTAGTGATGACCAGCATTGCTTTTTCCTATGCGGCGAGTGTCGAAGAAACTTCGCCGTATTGCCACGTCTGGTTCCATGAGCGGCACCTTCTCGGCCAACTCGATTTTGAAACCGATGCGATCGCGATCGAGTGCATCATTGGTTCGACGCCAAACCGTCGGACGATCATCGGGATGCAGCACATGCCACAGCGTGGGCACACTGCCGTTATGAAAGTACGGCGGGCTCGCCCATACGCCGTCCAGCGGTGGCGCAACGTAACCGCCGGGATTGACGATCGTCGGACCAGCTTTCGCGTCGACTCCCGAGGCAAACCAACTGTCGGCGTACTTCTGGCGTCCCTCGATTGTTAGCGATTGTAGTCGAACTGGATCCGTACCGATTTCGTCGAGCGGCACATTGCGGTTGGGGTAAGTCGAATTTGCCCCGTACGTGCCGTGACACTCCGCACACGTTTGATTGAACAGCACCCTGCCCTGTTCCGCGAGCGACGCATCCATGTCGCCTGGAAACTTCGGTGGCTGGAGCGACATCAGGTAAGCATAAACGTCGCGAAAGTCTTCCTCGTGATTGTGGAAGAAGGAAGGTCCGTTTTCAGGGATCAGGGTGAACTGCATCAGTGCCCGGTGTCCCTTGGGCGCAAAGCCATCAATGTAAATGTAAGGCCGCTTGTTAAAATGCCACCATGGGGGCGCGTCCATGTCGTGATGAACAAACGACTCCATCGGAGGATTGATCAAATTCAGGTCCCCATCGCGACTGGCCATCAGCCCCATTCCAAATACGACGGCATTGGTGGTTCCGTTTGTCGTGCCCAGTGGAATCAGCAGCGAACCAACATCCATCCGCGTGAGCGGTTTACCGAGTCGAAACTTCGTCGCCCGAATCTCTTCGGTCATCGTTTGCAAAGCGAATCGATTGTTCGGCGCGCCCGGCATCGACTCGCCATCGACGCTGCCGCCATGACACGCAAAACAATTCATCGTCCAACTGCCATCATCGTCGACGACGTATTGCAACGGTTTGCCGGAATCATCACCAGGGCGCAGCGTCAGGCCATATCGCGAGAATGCCATTTCGCGACGCTTTTCGGGCGATGCTTTCTCGGCTTCGCGGTGCAGCGGTTCGGGCCAAGACTGCCAAACATTCTGAAACACTTCTTCGTTGAAATCACTCGACAGCAATGGCATTTCGGTCAGAACTCGATAGCCTCGTTGAGCCGCCTCGTTGTCCACGATCGCTTCGTCCGCGAAAGCGAATTCGCTCAAGCAAATGACGATTGCCGCGATGACATTTCGATGGATGAAGGACTTCATTAAATTCAAGAGCGAGAGTTGAGCGATGAAAACCTCATTGTAAACCGGCATCAACCCTGGCCCGGCAACAAGACGACCGTGACATTGCCGAATGCCCTGATTTCAGCATTTGACAACCAATCCGCTTCGATCTTTTTTGCCGGACGGCGGGTAATAATCAGCGTATCGGCGGACTCGGTTGATCGTACGTCGCTCAAACGGCTACCGATCGGAATGACCGGCAAGTCAACTCGATAGGGCCCCTCAACCGCAAACGTCAGATAGCCAAGCTGGTTCGATTCCAAAGCTTCCGTCGAAAGTGCATCACTTTCAATTAGTCCTCCGTCGAGAAAAATGCGGTCACCTTTTTGAGCGTTCGCATTGACCCATTCAACCGCCGACCGCCAATCTTCGCCTCGTACCACCAAAGCACGACTGGGTGCTCCGACGAATCTTGAAAACGTGCTTTGACGTACCGTCATGCCCACCACCAAAACCGACGCGGCCATCCATCCCAAGCAGCTATTTCTCGCCGACACCGCGCCGACCGCGCCGCCGATCACGGTCGCAATCATCGGTAACACCGCAATGAAGTAACGTCGGTGCCAAAGCGGTATCCAGCCCAACCACGACACGACCCAATACGCCGCCGTTGCACCGACAGCCATCATCGCAAGACAGAATGTCAGTCGACGCGGCAAAGTCCCGATCGTGGTCAACGCGATCGGTATCAACAGCAACCAAACCCAATCCCATGCTTTCCAAAGCTCGCGCAAACTTGTTGCGGTTGCGAACGAAGCCCACTGATCACGCTGGAGCCAAGACTGGCTGAGCGTCGTCGACCACAAAAAGACAAACGTCACACTCAACAGACTCAGCACGACGAAGGTCCATCGATTCAGTCTCAAGAGTTTTCGTCGATCATGATCATTAACGAATACAATGATCGGAAACCAAACCAACACGCCGATACTGGTGGGTTGGACGATCGCCGCCAATAGGATTGAACCGATCAGCCCTAGCATTGCCTTTTCGTCGCGCTGCGACATCCTTCGGACGAAACAAGTCGTCGCGATCGACGATGCCAAAATCACTACCGCGTAGGGTCGCAGCTCGGTTCCGAAGAATAGCGAATTAGTTTCCAACGCGAGCGACAATCCTGATGCCGTTCCGCCGATCAAACTGTTCGTCCAACGACCGACACCGTATGTCAAAACTCCACACGCTGAGGCAACCGCAGTCACGCTGCTCATTCGCATCGCAAGCTCGGAATCACCGAACACCAGCATCCAAAGCCGCAATCCCAAGAAATAGGCGGGCGACTGATGACCTGCCACCGACCGGGGAAACACGTCATCCCAACCACCCCAAACGCACCAAGCCGAATGAAGTTCATCGATCCAATAGCTTTCGCTCAATGAACTGATTCGAATCGCAACCGCGACGAGCACGACGACCGCGGAACTTGCGAACAAACGTCGCTTGGAGATCGGAACAGCGTCCATCAGTGGACCGAAGCGGTCGGCATTTCGGCAATCGCTCGGATGTGTTGGCAGGCTTGATCGATCTGCGTTTCGCTGACATCTAAATGCGTTACGAAACGGATCGCTTGCGGACCAATCACGAAGCAATCAACACCGCGCCGATTCAACTGGGCCAGCATCTGATCGGCGGTGCCCCAGTTCGGATCGATCTCGACGACCACGATGTTGGTATCAACTCGATCGCCACGGATCGACAGCGATTCACATTGGCGACACGCTTCACCCAGTCGCGTCGCTGCCGCATGATCATCGGCCAGGCGATCCCGATGGTGCTCCAGCGCATAAACGGCCCCGGCCGCGATCATGCCCGCTTGCCGCATCGCGCCGCCGAACAGCTTGCGGGCCCGCCTAGCTTCGGCAATGAAGTCCGCGTTGCCCGCCAGCGCCGAACCGACCGGCGCGCCGAGACCCTTGCTGAAACAAACGCTGACAGAATCGAACGGCGCCGCCAGCTCGTGTTCGCTCACGCCCAAGGCAACGGCCGCGTTCCACAATCGTGCGCCATCGAGATGAGACTTCAGCGCGTGCTGGGCAGCCCAGCGGCAAATTTTCTCGACTTCGACTTGAGGTTGGATTCGGCCTCCCCAACGGTTGTGGGTATTCTCGATGCAAACCAACTGAGTCCGCACGAAGTGATCGTTGGCTGGTCGAATCAATCCCTCAAGTTGTTCGACTTTCAACACGCCGCCTTCGCCGGCAACGGTTCGGGCAACCAGCCCGGACAACTGGGCGAAGGCGCCTTGTTCGTAGTGGTAAACGTGGCAATCGGCTTCGCACAAAAACTCACCGCCTCGGTCGCAATGAACTCTTATACCGACTTGGTTGGTCATTGATCCGCTGGGCATGAAAACGGCGGCTTCCTTCCCCAAAATCTCGGCGGTCATTCGCTCCAATTGATCGACCGTTGGGTCAATATCGATGACCGCATCACCAACAACGGCTTCGGCGATCGCCCGCCGCATGGTTGGCGTCGGTTTCGTGACGGTATCGCTGCGAAGATCGATCATTAAAAACGCCTAAGTAATGAGCGGAAAAAAGTGTCTGACCCCTTTTGCCGGGAACCGGCCCTTCGGGTGCTTCGCACAAATGGGGTCAGACACTTTTTTTCCGCACGATCCTAAGATGTGCTCGTACGGGTGACCATTTTGAATGGGTTCTACTATTCTATCGCACCTGCTGATTAGCAACTTCCCCTGAACTTCCCACATCTGCAATGACTCTCAAAATTCAACGCGTCGACGCTCGCAACGGATCGGCGGAGATTCTGCGGCAACTGCGTGACGAGCTAAGCCCTCAGGGAAACGTCGTCAGTCCTCGCGGTCGTGCGCTGACCGAAGAAGTGTTCGGAAAACCGCTCACACCCGTCGAAGTCGTGCAAAAGATTTGCGAAGACGTTCGTCGCGAGGGAACCCCTGCCCTGCTCCGCTATTCTGCGGCGCTCGACAAGGCGAACCTCACCGCCGACCAACTGAAAGTCCCCGCCGACGATCTTGCTCAAGCTCACGCAGCGGCTGATCCCGAATTCATCAAGACGATCGGCCGCATCCGTGACAACATCACGACTTTCCAATCCGCGATCCTACACACTGACATCACGATTCGTCCAAAACCTGGCGTGACGTTGACTCAGCGTTATGTGCCGATCCGTCGAATTGGTGTTTGCGTTCCCGGTGGTGCCGCAGCTTATCCATCAACAGTTTTGATGACGGTTGTCCCGGCGCTAGTCGCGGGAGTGAAAGAAATCGCGGTTGTTGCGCCGCCGACAAAGTTCGGTTCTTACAACACCGACATGCTGGCGACTTGTCACGAGCTTGGCGTTACCGAAGTGTATCGTTGCGGCGGTGCCCAGGCGATCGCTGCACTGGCGTACGGATGCGATCCGATCGCCCCGGTCGACAAGATCGTCGGCCCTGGAAACATGTTCGTCGCGCTGGCCAAGAAGCATGTATTCGGAACCGTCGATATCGATTCGTTTGCCGGCCCGAGCGAAGTGATCGTGATCGCGGATGAAACCGCCCGCGCCGACTACATCGCCGCTGACCTTTTGGCTCAAGCCGAGCACTCACCCGGATCAGCGATCCTGATCACTTGGCACGAACCGTTGATCGAAGCTGTTCATGCCGAGTTGGTCAAACAAGTCACGTTGCTCGAGCGAAGCGAACTGACCGTCGACAGCTTGGAAGCCTTCGGCGCTTTGATCTTGGTCCGCGATGAGTTGCAGGCTTGTGAGTTGACCGATCAATTCGCGCCGGAACATTTGAATATTGAAACGGCGAACCCGCGAACTCAAATGGCAAAAATTCGCAACAGCGCCGCCGCATTCTTGGGGCACCACACTCCGGTCGCATTGGGTGACTATGCGGCCGGTCCAAGTCATGTATTGCCCACCGGCGGCACGTGTACTTGGGCCGCAGGATTGTCGAGTAACAGTTTCTTGCGCAGCGGCAGCATCACCGAATTCGATGAGTCTGCACTGAACCAAATCTCGCCCGACGTTGTCCGATTGGCGGAAAAGGAAGGCCTGACCGCCCACGCTCGCAGCGTTACGATTCGAGAGTAGAATCGACGCCAAAGAACCCGAGAACTTGTCCATCGACAACATGACCAACGCAAAACTATTCCGCCCCGCCCTGTCGAGAATGTTGCCGTACATTCCCGGAGAGCAACCGCCGCCGGGCGCTTTCGTCAAACTCAACACCAACGAAAATCCTTACCCGCCGCCGCCCGCAGTCGTTGAAGCGATCCGCGAGGCCGCCGGCGGACCTCTCAATCGCTATCCCGATCCGATGGCGACGGCGTTTCGCCGCGCTGCCGCCGAGGCACTGGGAATGCCCGGCCCCGAATGGATTTTGGCGGGCAACGGCAGCGACGAGATTCTGACGATTCTGGTACGTGGCTTTGTCGGCGAAGGTCAAAAGCTGCGACTGCCCTATCCCAGCTACATCCTCTATCGAACGCTCGCTGATATCCAAGGCGCCGGTTGGGAACAAGTTCGGTTCGGTGACGGCTGGAAATTGCCCGCCGCGTTCGGTGAAAATCACGAAGACCTGCGTTTGGTGTTGCTGCCCAATCCGAATAGTCCGTCGGGCACGATCGTCGCGCCAGACGAAGTGGCTTCGATCGCCGATTCATTGGACTGTCCGCTGGTGGTCGATGAAGCTTACGTCGATTTCGCAGACACGAATTGCCTGGACTTGGTCAAACAGAACGAGCGAGTCGTCGTCACGCGGACGCTCAGCAAATCATACGGCTTGGCTGGTTTGCGATTCGGGTTCTTGGTCGCTCAGCCGCACGTGATCGCCGAATTGACCAAGATTAAAGACAGCTACAATTGCGACGCGATTTCGATCGCCGCAGCGACCGCGGCAATGGGCTGCCGTGATTGGTTGGCCGACATCAAAGCAAAAATGAACGCGACTCGCCGCGAGATGGAATCGCGATTGACTCGGATCGGATTCCAAGTCACACCTTCGCATGCAAACTTCGTGTGGTGCCAGCATCCGACGGCGAATCACAAGACGATCTACGAATTCCTCAAGCAAAATCAAATACTGATTCGATACATGCAATTTCCCGACTGGGGTGACGGCCTGCGAATTTCCGTGGGCACGGACGCACAAATGGAAACCTGTCTGTCGATGATCGAAAGAGCACTCAAGTCATGATGCGTACCGCAACGATCCAGCGCAAAACCGGTGAAACCGACATCAAGCTGTCTCTCGACTTGGATGGTGACGGGGCCGGAAAACGAAGTTCCGGGATCGGCTTCTTGGACCACATGCTCGACCTGCTCGCCAAACACGCGTTGATTGATTTGACCGTTGACGCGAAAGGCGATCTGCACGTCGATGATCACCACACGGCCGAGGACATTGGTATCGCGCTGGGCCAAGCGATGCACGAAGCGCTAGGTAACCGAGCAGGCATTCGTCGCTACGGACACTTCACGCTGCCGATGGATGAGTGCTTAGTCACTGCGGCGGTCGATTTGGGTGGCCGCTATGCGTTTGAGTATCACGCACCGATCGCGACGACGAAGATCGGGACGTTCGATAGCGAATTGGTCGAGCATTTCTGGCAATCGTTCGCCGCCAACGCGAACTGCAACCTTCACGTCGTCCTGCATCACGGCCGCAACGGTCACCACATTTCCGAGTGCGTTTTCAAGGCGATCGCCCGCGCGATCCGCATGGCCGCCGAAAGCGACGCGCGCAGCGACGCGGTTCCCAGCACCAAGGGTGTGCTTTAAGGCACGAGCTATCGCGTCGGTGCTTTCACGAACAGGCCTACGATGGATAGCCCGATCAAGGACATCAGCACCGAGAACAGCAGGAAATTGGAGAATAACGCGATTGAAGTGAGTAGTAGGACGCCCACGATTGCGGCCCACCTTGCCGGCAATAGCCAAAGTCCGAGTCCCGCGACCGTTTCGATGACGATCACTTTCCGGCTGTACCACTTTGCGATCTCGTGTAACTCGTCGACATCAAAGTTGTCTCGCAACAGATTAAAAACCCAGAAGTCACGGTCGCGAAAATAAATGTCGAAAAAGACATCTCCCGACCAATATTCGCTGGTCCACTTGCCGACACCACCGCCGAGCAGAATCATCGAAACGATGATCCGACTCAGAAACGCGGCACGCTGCAAGAGCTTTTCTTGATCGGGGTCATCCAGGTGATAGATGAACCACAATGACCACAGCGATGTCCACCACGTCGTGACAAACGTCATGTCGTTGTAGCTTCCCTGATGGATGCACAGGATCGTGCTGCCAATCAGAGTGGTCGCGGCGCAGGTAAGTTGAAATGATCTGCTCGCGGTCACCAAGTTCAAAACGATCGAGGCGATCGTGACCAAGAACGTTGCGATTAGCAGCGGCGCTGATCGCAGGACCGTCGGAAAGAATTCATCCAACAGTGGAATCGACAAATACACTTTCGCGGATGCGACGAAGTAGCTCCACTTCCAAACTAGACCGACCAATAGACCGAGTTGGACGATCCGGTGTGCGAGCACGGCGCGATTGATCGTGATCGGTTCGGATGCGATCGTAGTCTGGGGATCGCTCATTGAGACTGATCCGGTATTCGCAGCAACACGAATCCGCCTTCACCGTCTGGCTTCGCATGCATCCGAGTCTCGACCTGTTGACCTCGATAACTCGACTGGATCGTCAACCAACGATCCCTGCCGTCTTTGAGATAGAGATGTCGCAAGTCGGCGAAGGTGAAGACTCGCGACGGGAAGTGGTTGATGTAGCGATTGGCGAGGTCATCGGCCAACGGGTTCTCGAGGATGGGATCGATCAGTCCCGGCGGCACATCGGTAACGCGAAAGCGGTTGGCGAAGTTGTACATCGACGGGATCGGAAACTGGATCGCCCATGTCACGAACGAAGATGATCGCAAATGAAAACGATTCAACGTCGCCGATGCGATCGCAGTCACCCACGGCATCAACAGCAACCAAACCGTGGTGATCGCCACCAGGATCACGATTGCGATGAATCCGTAATCGCGACGTTGTTGGGCGGCATTCATGAGAGGTCCTAACCCTGCAACAACTTGACCAGTGTTTCTCGGACTTGTTGTGGATTTGCATTCGGGTTCTTCTTCTTGGCTTGGCCGATCAGTGAACCGACGGCTTGTTGCTTGCCCGCTTTGAAGTCTTCGACTGCTTGCGGGTTGGCGTCTAACAATTCTTGGCAAAGAGCTTCAAGTTCACCGCCGCCGACTAATTCGATCCCCAGAGCCGCGAAAGCCGCGTCGACCGTCACATCGTTCTCCATCATGTGTGCGAATACGTCACGCGCGCGAGTGTTATCGATCTCGCCGGATGCGATTTTTCCCAGCAACGCGCCCAGCGAATCGGCATCCAAGGGAAAGTCCGTCACATCAATGCCACGTTCCTTCATCGTTCGCATCACGTCTTGTTGAATCCACGCGCTGGTGCGTTTGCCATCCCCTGATTTGATCGCGGCACGCTCGAAGTAGGCGATCAGTTCGGGCCCTTGATTGACGATCACGTCCGCATCGTAGGGTTTGATGCCGTACTGACTCTGCAGTCGTGACATCAACGCTTGAGGCATTTCGCCCAACGACTCGCGGGCCGCCTCGATCCGGTCGACAGGCAACCGAATCGGCAACAAATCCGGGTCGGGAAAGTAACGATAATCCGCGGACTCTTCCTTCTCGCGTTGCAGAAATGTCGCTGCGGCGCCGTCGTCCCAGCCACGAGTCGTTTTCAGTTCATCGTCGATCGTCTTGCCCGTCTCTTGCCAAACGTCGAACTGTCGTTCAACTTCGTGCTCGATCGCCCGTTCGACGGCGCGAAACGAGTTCATATTTTTGACTTCGACGATCGGCGTGGCGACCTTCTTTCCATCGACATCAATGTGCAAGTTGACGTTTGCATCGACTCGCAGACTGCCTTCCTGCATTTCACAGTCGGAAATGCCGAAGTGAGTCATGCGAAGTTTGAGTTCTTGCAAATAGGCTTTTGCTTCGGCGCTGGATCGCAGATCGGGCTGGCTGACGATTTCCAACAGCGGTGTCCCGCAACGATTCAAGTCGATGCGTGTGTCACCACGTCCGGCCGCTTCGTCGTGCATGCTCTTGCCGGCATCCTCTTCCAGGTGGGCGCGAATGATACCGATGTGTCGGATTTCGTCGGGGTTTTCGGGATCGGCGATCTCAATGAAACCGTCGGCACAGATCGGCAGATCGAACTGGCTGATTTGATACCCCTTGGGCAAATCTGGATAGAAGTATTGCTTCCGATCCCACTTCGTCATCGGCGGGATCGAGCAATCGAGCGCCAATCCGGCGCGTATCGAAAGCTCAATCGCGGCGTCGTTCATCACGGGTAACGCGCCGGGTAGCCCGAGACATACCGGACAAACCTGCGTGTTGGGTGGCGCGCCGAAATCGGTTTCGCAGCCGCAGAACAACTTCGTATTCGTCTTTAGCTGGACGTGGACTTCCAGCCCGATCACGGTGGTTGTTCGATAGCGTTCGGATTTGCTCATGATGGAAATTTCGATGCGGGGCGTCGTTGGTGATGGTCGGTCGCCGATTGAAACGCGGCGCCGGCGAACAGCAATCGTGATTCCTCCAGCGCCGGTGCTTGCAATTGCACAGCGAGCGGCAACCCGTCGGCGTCCAGTCCAGCCGGCAACGAAATCGCGGGAACGCCCGCCAAGTTCGCGCCGACGGTGAACAGGTCACACAAGTACATTTGAATGGGATCGTCGATCTTGGAACCGATCGGGAACGCGGCGGTTGGCGTGACGGGACCGAGCAATAAATCGACTTGTCCAAACGCGGCGTCGTAGTCGCCTTTGATCAAACGTCGGACCTTCAACGCTTGACTGTAGTATTGGTCCGCATAACCTTCGCTCAGCGCATAAGTTCCGACCATGATCCGACGTTTCACTTCGTCGCCGAAACCTTCGGCGCGGCTGCGGCAATAAGTCGTTACCAGCGGCCCCAAGTCGGCTTGGCCGCACACGGAACCCTGCAAGTCGGTTGACCGATGTCCGTAGTGGGCGCCGTCGTAGCGAGACAAATTGCTGCTCGCTTCGCTGGGCGCGATCACGTAATAGGTGGGCACCCAATATTCGTTATGAAGCAAATCGATCTCGACGATTTCGGCACCAATGGATTGGAAAACATCCGCCGCATCTAACGTCGCTTGACGAATCGATTCGTCGACGCCGTCACGTTCCATCGATTGCCGCAGCAGCCCGATCCGCAATCCGCGTAGATCGGTCGACTTCAGGACGTCGGTGTAGTGAGCGATGTCATGGTTCAACGACGTTGAATCGCGATGGTCGTATCCCGCGATCGTTTGCAGCAACAACGCAACGTCGGCAACGGACCACGCGATCGGCCCGACTTGGTCGAGGCTGCTGGCGAACGCAATCAAACCATATCGACTGACCCGTCCATACGTCGGCTTGAGTCCAGTCACACCGCACATCGCGGCGGGTTGCCGAATCGAACCGCCGGTATCGGTGCCCAACGAGAGCGGTACCGCGCCGGCCGCAACACAAGCGGCCGCACCGCCGCTGCTGCCGCCTGGTATGCGCGACGTATCCCAAGGATTGCGGGTGATGCCGAAAGCGCTGTTCTCGGTGCTCGCGCCCATTGCGAACTCATCCATGTTCGTCTTTCCAACGATCACCGCATCGGCCTTGCGCAAACGCTCGACAACGCCCGCGTCATAGGGTGGACGAAAGCCCTTGAGCATTTTGGAGGAACAAGTCGTCGGCATGTCGCTTGTGCAGAGCACATCTTTCACGGCGACGGGGACGCCCGCCAAAGGTCCGAGCTTGCCACCTGCCGCGCGCTTCGCATCGACGACTGCGGCAGCCGCCAGCGCCCGTTCGCGATCGATATGAGTGAAAGCGTTGATGACCGGTTGGGAAGCTTCAATCGCGTCCATTGCCGCGCCGGCGATCTCAACGGCAGTCGCCTCGCCAGCGGCCTGTAGCCGGAGTATTTCCAGAGCGGAATCGAGCATGTTCGCCAAGGTCCGTGAATGGATTCATTGTTCAAAGAGCAAAAATTATCGGGCATCCAACGCGAATCGACCAGCGGGTACGTGTTGCTCGCAAGCATCACGCGAATCACGAACGATCGATCGCCTGATTCGCGAGAAGTTCGCCGCAGCCTACAATGTTCGAGCGTTGACGATCCCATATTCCTTTCAATTTTGAGATACCCATGCGCCCAGCTTTTCCTGGATTTCTACTGGCAGTTACCGTCGTGCTGTTCGCAAACGATGCCGCATTGGCCGAAGTCCAAACTCAGAAGGTCGTCTACCAAGATGGTGATGTCACGTTGGAAGGTTTCGTTGCCTATGATTCGGACAAGGTGAAGGACTCGGCGCCTGGGGTCTTGGTCGTTCATCAGTGGATGGGATTGACGGACTATGAACGAGGTCGATGCGTCCAGCTAGCCGAACTGGGAATGGTCGCTTTTGCGCTCGATGTTTACGGGCAGGGTGTTCGACCGGCCGACGCCGGTGAAGCGGGCAAGATGGCGGGCATCTACAAGAACGATCGCGAAACCTATCGCCGACGATTGAAACTGGGCCTCGAAGAACTCCGATTGATCGACAGTGTCGACGCGGGCAAAATTGCGGCGATCGGTTATTGCTTCGGCGGCACCGGCGTGCTGGAGCTCGCGCGCAGCGGCGCCGACATCTCGGGTGTCGTCAGCTTTCACGGCGGCCTCGACTCACCCAATCCCGTAGATGGCAAAAACATCACCGCCAAAGTCTTGGTTTGCCATGGCGCCGATGACCCGTTTGTTCCCAAGGCAGACATCGAAGCATTCGTGGCCGAGCTCAATGAGGCGAAGGTGAATTGGCAAATGGATATTTATTCGGGTGCCGTTCACTCGTTCACTCAACCGATGGCGGGGAACGACAACTCGCGAGGCGCCGCCTACAACGAGCAAGCCGATCACCGGTCGTGGTCAGCGATGCAGTTGTTCTTCCAGGAACTATTCGGCGTCAAAATGCCGCTTGAAGTCTAAGTTGAGGTGGGGGGAGTTCGTGAAAGTCGGAACAATTGGGCAATTTTTTCCATTTGATCGCATCCGACTATCGGAACGATTGACTCCCCCGTTCGGTGTCCTTGGCATGCTCCTTGATGACGCAAACTTCCTCCAGCCTGCGCCGTTTAACAGTCTAGCATCAAGGTCTACCCCGATGTGTCGTCTGAGCTTACTTCCGCGTCGTATTCGATTGCTTGCCGTTTGCTTCGGCTTGATTCTGGCGAGCGTTGTCAACAGTTCGTCTTCACAAGCCGCCATCACTTTCAGTTTTGACTACAGCAGTAACGAGGCCGGTGTCGGCTTTCTCGACACGAATCAAGGTGCCGCGAGACAGCTGGCTTTGACGACGGCGGGAAATTTGTTCTCGAACCTGTTTGGAAGTCACTTTTCCAACATGGCGAACCTCACATTCTCGGTCACTAGCACGGACGACATAAATACGCCCACGCTCGCCTCCGCAGGCTCAAACTTCATCCAGGCCCAGGGCACATTTGGAGACGGTGAAGTGATCCGAAACAAACTGATCTCGGGCAACGACATCAACAGAAATTTTCGCGACGGTTACGTCGATGTGAACTGGGGCTACCAGTGGGAACTCGATCCCAACACTCCGGCGGTTGGCCCAGGAGCCGGCCAGAGCTTTGACTTCTACGCTGCACTGTTCCATGAATTCACCCATGCAATTGGCTTTGGAAGTGAAATTTCCGCGACCAACAATTCCGATCGTTTCGGTGATGGCGGCCCTGGATCGGGCAAGCCGGGTAGCTGGGCCAAATGGGATCAATTTTTGACCGACACCAACGGCACCTCATTGATTGATCCGAACACGGGTGAAATCAACCAAGCGGCCTTCAACGATGCGCAGGCTCAAGGCGGTCTGTTCACGGGTGCCAAGTCAGTGCTCGCGTTGGGATCTGGAGCGAAGCTGTTTGCCAATCCTGACCAAAGCCACTTGGATGAGGTCACTTTTTCGACACCCAATACGGCCGTCAACTTCATGATGAAACCGGCTCGTGATTATGGTCCGCAAGAAGCTCGACTCTGGAGCAGTCTTGAAGTTGGCATCCTGACGGACCTCGGCTTTTCGCCCGTTTCGGCGGTCCCCGAACCGGGATCCTACGCGGTCGTTCTGGTCGGGATTTTCGCATACGAAGTGCGGCGTCGACGGGGTCGAATCGCCGCCTAGTGCAGCGGTTTTCATTTAATTTGAGTGGATCAATCTTGGGGCGTTGATCGCTTTGGTTCATCGGCGATGATTCGGTTGATCGCGTTGAGCATGGCCAGGATGGTGCTTTCGACGGTATCAGTGCTGGCCCCGACGCCGCGATAGCTGCGGCCCTTGTATTCGACTTCCAGGTTGACTTCACCGATCGCGTCGCGACCAAGCGTCGCGCTGCGGACTCGGTAATCCTTGCATACGACTTCGATGCCGGTGATTTTTTCGACTGCCCAGAACGCGGCGTCGATCGGACCATCCCCCTGCTCTACCCTTTGCGTCAATTCTTCGCTGCCATGACGCAGCGTCAATTCAACGTGTGGCCCTCGGTTCTTGCCGCTGCTGACGACGTAGTCGACCAACGACCATTCCGCTTCGACGCTGCCGCTGATCTGCTGTTGCACGAGTGCGACAATGTCACCGTCGTACATCTCCTTCTTTTTGTCGGCCAAGATTTTGAACTGGTCGAACACCGTGTTCAGTTGTTCGGCCGTTAAGTTATATCCCAGTGTCTTGGCGCGATCGGCCAATGCGGCTCGCCCGCTGTGCTTGCCAAGCACCAAGTCGGTCTTGGAAAACCCGACTTCCTCGGGTGACATGATCTCGTAGGTGCTGCGTTCTTTCAGCATTCCGTCTTGGTGAATGCCCGACTCGTGCGCGAAAGCGTTGCGTCCGACGATCGCTTTGTTACGCTGCACCTGGATGCCGGTCGTTTTGCTGACCAAGCGGCTGGCGGGAACCAATCGTGTGGTGTCGATGTTGGTCGTGCAATGAAAGAAGTCGGCGCGAGTCTTCATCGCCATGACGACTTCTTCCAACGCCGCGTTGCCCGCCCGTTCACCGATTCCGTTGATCGTGCATTCGATCTGAGATGCGCCAGCGGCCACGGCGGCCAAGCTGTTTGCGACGGCCATTCCCAAGTCGTCGTGACAGTGCGTGCTCAACACCGCCTTGTCGATATTTGGCACACGATCGCGCAGCATCTTGAAGCGATTGAAAACTTCCTCGGGCGTCGCGTAACCGACCGTATCGGGAACATTGATGGTCGTCGCACCAGCATCAATCGCCGCCTCAACGACACGGCACAAAAAATCATGCTCCGTTCGACACGCATCCTCCGGCGAGAATTCGATATCGTCACAGTAGCCCTTGGCCCGTTTCACGCCCGCGACAGCTCGTTCGACGATTTGATCGGGCGTCATTCGCAGCTTGAACTCGCGATGGATCGCGCTGGTTGCCAGAAAAACATGGATGCGAGAACTGCGCGCGTTCTTGACGGCGTCCCATGCCGCGTCGATGTCCTTGTCGTTGCATCGCGCCAAGCCGCAAATGGTCGAGTGACGAATGGTGCCCGCAATTTTCTTGACAGCCTCGAAGTCACCCGGCGACGCGATCGGGAAACCGGCTTCGATGATGTCCACACCCATGGCTTCGAGCAACTGAGCAACTTCCAACTTCTCGGCCAGATTCATGCTGGCACCGGGCGATTGTTCGCCGTCGCGCAGCGTCGTGTCGAAAATGCGAATGTGTCGAGAAGCCGGGGCGTCCGATGCGGTGCTGGACATCGTTTGTGAACCTTCGTGGAGAGTGCATAAAAAAACCCGAGTCGCTGAGGCGACTCGGGTCACATGTCTTTTTTTGGTGGATCATCGAGATCCGGACAAACCCTCATCACCCGCCGTTTAGGCGTCGCAAAAGCAGCAGCGTAAGGAGAATTTGATTGGTTTGCATGGCGTTATGGTAGCCAGGACACCGCCACCGCGTCAACGGTTCGCGATTTTGACGCTTGGAGCGAACCGTCCCGCAACAGCCTGGCGATGCACGCCTTGCGTACGCCTTGCGTGCGTGCAACTAAGGCGTTATCATTCGCGTTCCCCTCCCCTGTCCGAACTTGGAACAACGAAATGCCATTTTTAATGATTAACCTGGATGACCTCGGCGACTGCCAGCGTGGGTTGCGACAACTTCGCGGGCGACTTCGCCGCGCCGGTGTCGATCCGCAAAACGAGAATTGTGGTCCTGGCGCGGACGCACGCGCGGGAGTTGGCCAAGCAAAGGGGCCGGCAGGATTGCCGCTCAAGCAAAAGCTTCACCGGATCAGCCAACGCGGCGTGTGGCGGTTCATCGCGGGGATCGCAAAGCTCGACGAGTCGCCCCGTTCGCTTGCCGAATTGGACGAAGCGTTGGCGTTGCCACCCAACAAGATGCGTTCGACCAAAGCGATCTTCGCGAAGCTAGAGAACCGTTTCGACTTGCGTTTTTTGAGATTGGCCGAGGACGGTGGCGATGACGAATCGGGCAACCCTCGCTACATCATGCCGCCACGAATTCGCAATCACGTTCGCCAAATGATCGGCTAGCGGGCCGGGTGTCTGTTTACGCCGCTGCGGCCGTTGCTTGCGGAATCTCTTTGCCCTGCAATTGATAGACGTATCGCAGCACTTCCGCGACGGCTTGGTATTGTTCGGTGGGAACGATCTGGCCGACATCGACAGTTTTGTACAGCATTTGGGCGAGCGGTTTTCGTTCGACGACAGGAATTCCGTTCTCGAGTGCGATGCGTCGAATTTTTTGAGCGAGCGGGCCGGCGCCTTTGGCAAGCACGATCGGGGCTGGCATCGTGGTGGGGTCGTACTTGATCGCAATCGCCAACTCGGTCGGATTGCTGACGACGACATCCGCCTTGGGAACTTCGGACTCCGCGCGCTGCATCATCATCTGTCGCTGCACCTGTTTTCGCCGCGCAGCGAACTGCGGATCGCCTTCGCTCTCTTTCATCTCATCTCGCATCTCTTGGTCGCTCATCATCATGTCTTGCTCTTGCTTCCAGCGCTGAAACCCGTACTCCAAGATCGCCAAGATGAAGAGCGCCGCACCGATCCAAACGCACGTGCCGATCAGCGACCGAAACAGCACACTGGCGATCTGCTGAACGCTCAACTGAGCGAGACTCAGGATCGGATCGCGATAGTGTCGCAGCGCCGCGTAGGCAACTCCGGCGATGATCATTAGCTTGAAGATCCCGAAACCCAATCGCATGACGCCCTGCAACGACAGGATGCGTTTGGCACCGGAAAGCGGGCTGATGTTGCTGAGCTTCGGCTCGATTTTGGCGGTCGAAAAGATCAAACCTGATTGCACCACGTTGACGGCCACACCGGCGACGAACATGGCGATCAGCATCGGGACGGCGGCAGCGGCCAACCGAGCGGCGCCGCCCAACAGCCAATGGCTGGCGTCGCTGGTTCCGATCGGCGCCATGCGAGGTGCGGACAACGCATCCGCCATCGCACCGGCCAGGTGCTCGCAGGCGGGTTCGCCGAGCATCCACAGTGCGGCCAGTGACGCCAACAACAATCCGGCTGATGTCAAATCTTGGCTCTTAGCGATCTGTCCCTGTTCGCGCGCGTCCCGCCGCTTCTTGTCAGTCGCTAAGTGCTTCTTATCGCCACTGCTATCGGCCATCGCTCAGCTCACCAAAGGTTTCCGAGTCGGACCGCAGCCGAGGCCAATTCTTCTTGAAAGATCAGGCCAGCCGATCCGATCGTGATCGCGAGAACCACCAGCATCGCCAGCGCGTTGATGCTCAAGCCGATCGCCAGGACGTTGATCTGAGGCAGGGTTCGGCTGACCAAGCCTGTCACCAAATTGGCCATCAATAAAGCGGCGATGACCGGTGCGGCCACTCGGATACCCGCGACCATACCCGATGTCAACTGATCGACGATCAGAGTCATCATCGACTCGTCGAATGTGACGTCACCAGCGGGCAATGACTTAAAACTGTCGAGCAAGATATTGATCATGATGCGGTGTCCGCCGACGCACAGCATCACGGCGGTCACCAGCATTCCGACCAACTTGGCGATCGCCGGCATGCTGCTTCTTGTACTGGGATCGATCGCGTCACCGAGCTGCATTCCGCCGGTGCTTGTGATGGCTTCGCCGCCGAGTTGGATGCCGGTGACGATCAGTTGCACCGTCGCGCCGATCAACAGACCGATCATGCCTTCACGAGCGATCGCGATGACCAAGTCGATCAGATTGTTCATGTTGGGCAACGATTCGGCCGGCGTGATCGTTGCCACCGGCGGCAACATCAACAGCGTCATCGTCAGCGCCAAGAATCCGCGCACTCGATTGGGGACGCCGACGCCGATCGCCGGCATGGACATCAGCAACGTGCTCAACCGGGTCAGCACCAAGACGCCCAGTACCAAATGATCGACCATCCACTGGGCCAGAAAATCGGTCGTCGATCCATCGACTGGGGCATCCATCAAGGCGTACCCGCGTTCTCGAACACATGGCGAGTGAATTCGACCAGTCGCGTCAGCAACCAGGGCAAACAAGCAACCATAGCGGCCGCCATCGCCAACAGCTTGGGAACAAACGCGACCGTTTGATCTTGGACTTGCGTCAGCGCTTGCAACAGACCAACAGCGAGTCCCGCCGCCATGCCGACCAACAACATCGGCGCGGCGATCACGACGGCCGCCATCAACGTGGCGCGGCAAAGATCGATAGCGGCAGGAGCATCCATGGTGGAAGGTTTCAGGTATCAGGGGTCAGGAAATATTTGGGTACGTAAATGATTGAGTCGATCGATCGGCGCGGTGACCTTTTTCTTGTTACCTGACGCCTGATACCTGTCAGCTCGTCAATAAAAACTGTCCATCAACATCTTGACGACGAGGTGCCAGCCATCGACAAGAACGAATAGCAACAGCTTGAACGGAAGCGAAATCACTTGCGGCGGCAACATCAACATGCCCATCGAGATCGTCACGCTGGCGACCACCAAGTCGACGATCAAGAACGGCAGATAGATCTGGAAGCCCATCAAGAAAGATGTCTTCAATTCGCTCAGGATGTAGGCCGGCAGCAAAACGCGAATCGGAACCTCTTCGTAGCTTTCCGGCAGCGACGCGTTCGGATCCATGTAACCGTAAAACAGCAGCACATCGTCGTCGTTGCCGGCGACCTTGATTTGATTTGACATGAACCCGCGAATCGGAATCGAACCGGCTTCGTAGGCTTCTTCCAACGTCATCGGGATCGTCGGATCGGTGTAAGGTTTCACTGCGTCTTCGTAGACTTGCGTCCACACCGGCGTCATCACGAACAAGGTCATGAACAGCGCGATGCTGGTCATCACCTGACTGGGCGGTAACGACTGCAGCCCGATCGCTTGTCGCAGCAACCCAAGTACGACAATGATTCGCACGTAACAGGTTGTCATCAACAACACCGCAGGCGCCATGCTGATTACCGTCAGCAAAAGCAACACTTGCAAACTGCTGGCCATGCCCTCCGGACTCGTCCATTTTTCGGGACCGCCGGCGATCATTTCCAGCGATTCGATAGGCAGTGCCACAGGGGATCGTGAAACGATCGTCGGCGCGTCAGACGACACGGATTCTTGCGCGCTGGACCGTTGACTGCTGCAAAACAGCAAGCCGAAGCACAAAGCGATACCGCAAAGCCGATTCAAGTCCGTGATTCTCCATCTGGGTGAGTCCGGTGGAGCTTATGAAATTGGCTTGACCGAGCGAAAGGGCAACCTCTGTGCTCATTGGCGGACAACCGATCCTCGAATCGCCAGTCCATCGAATCGGGGTATTTTCGCAAAACGTCTTGATTCGCCTCATGGGGCGAGCTTGAGAAGCCGATTGACCGAACAGGCTCTTTAATCGGCAAGGCTTACCGAGCTTGCCGAATCAGAGAGTTGCCTCCCCCAACGAGCGAATCAGTCATGACGTTTTTCAACCGTTTCACCGTGAATCAAGTCGCCACCTTTTCTGCCACTTGCGGAATTCGGCGAAGATTTCAAAAGGCGCTGCGACCATCATCTTCCTCGCTGTCGCTGGCTTTACTGACATTAGCCTCGCTCGTATTTTCCGGATGCTCGACAATCCGACTGCCTGCCTCACCGTTCGACCATCCGGCGTCACAGGCTGGCGATTATTCGGGCATGGAAGGGGTACCGGAACTACCCACGAGTGAGGCCGAGCAAATCTATCGGGGGGTCCGCGAAGCAAGGGCCTCCGGGGGCATGATCCTGCATCTCCCGGGTGAAAAGGAACCCGTTCGCGTATTGCCGCTGCCACCCGATGGACGAAGTGTCTACGTCAGCAACTTGCTGAAGCAATCAGGCGTGCAAAAGAAGTTCGGCAACGTCGAGGCTACTCTCTACCGCCACTCGAGCGCCTCGATCAACGGCATTCCGTTGGAGTGCCGGATGTCGCGGGACGGCGATTCGGTGCGGCCTGAGTGCGATTACGCGCTCCAAGCGGGCGATCGGCTGAGCGTCCGCAAGGCAACCCATCCGGCGATTCAGGGTTTGATCAACGGAATTATCGGGCGGTAAGTCTCCCAATTTTCTCGCAAGCAGTTTCTTCCGAGGCATCGCCTGGTAAAACTGTAGGGGTAGGCGATTGAGAGGAACCCGGTCGCAAGTTTCGGCGTATCCTTCGTCGTTGACGGTGGCGGAAATCGGAAATCCGCCCAATCGAGCGATCCCCGGGCGGTCAGAGTGCGGTACTCTCCTTCACAAACTCGCGTCTTTTTCGGTGGTCGTCATCAAGACACTCGCCGCGGCGCAATCGTTGGATTTACGCTGATCGAGTTGTTGGTCGTGATCGCGATCATCGGGATTCTGATCGGACTTCTGCTGCCCGCCGTGCAAGCCGCCCGCGAAGCTGCACGCCGGGTTCAATGCCAAAGCAATCTTCATCAGATCGGTTTGGCGATGCACAACTACGAATCCGTGTATCGCACGCTTCCTTGGGGCGCCAAAGGCGGCTGGGGACAAAGCTGGACCACGGATCTGCTGCCTTTCCTCGAACAGGCCGGTCTTTGGGAGAACACCCCGCAAGGCGAAGACGGCAGCGCGACATCGAACTCGCCCGATAGCGATCGACTTCGCACGTTGGCTCGCACGCTTGTCCCGACCTACCGATGTCCCAGCCAACCCGGACCCGAGCATTTCGGCGAAGAAATTGATTTGATCTCTGACCGAGCCCTCAACAGTTATCTTGGCAACGCCGGCAGCGACGTTCAGCGCGACACGTACTCGGTATCGGGCTACCTCGGCATGGAGGCGGGCAATGGTGTACTTCGCGTGGCCAATTGCGTGGCCGATCCGAGTTCAGCTCCATCGCCGCCACCCATCCGATTCAACGCCATCATGGATGGGCTCAGCCACACCGTTTTGGTTTCTGAAACTCGATACATCGATATTCACGAATGTGGCATCTGTGACCACTTCGCTCTTTATCACCCAGACTTTGATAAGGCGGCTGGAACCGATTTCTCCGAAGCGTTGATGTCGTTGTTGTACGGGATCAATCTCCAGAATGTAGCGAACGAAAAGTTGGAAATTTCGATCGGAAGTTTCCATGGCTCCGGTGTTCACGTGCTGATGACGGACGGATCCGTTCACTATGCGACCGAGAGCCTCGACGAGCACGTTCGCCACTCGATCGGATCACGAAACAATCACGAACTGTACGATCAGACGGCGCTGTAAGGGTGGCTCAAGCATTAACGAGCGTGCGAATTCACGGAGTCGCTAGTCTCGAAAATGTTTTGGCGAATTCGACATCATTGGGACTGAGTCGGCTCAGGGGCACCGCGAGTGTTTGTGAGTTGTCCACGCGACGCAGAATAACGTCATCGCCTTGCCGCCCAGCGAGTGTGGCGTCGACGCTGAATGACCCGCTCGCATCGGACCATGTGCGTGGCAATTTGGTTGCCAGTTCCCGGAGGTGAGTCCATCTCGCCATCGTCCGGTCCAGACCATTGGCAATCCGCTTGGAATCTGACGACGTGGGTTCCTGGTCCCCGGGTTTTGCTGCGGCTTCCCGCAAGTGCTGCCGAGCCGTCTGAGTCATCAGCTCAAACGTGGAACCAGATTCCGGCGGCGCGGATCGCATCGCCATCGACTCCAGATCGGTGTTCTGTTTCATCGAGTCCGAACTCCAGTATTGTTTCAAAGCATTTTGTTGCTTTGGCGACAATCGCGGCAGATTCGACGGGTCCAGTGCGTCCGCCGTCGGTGTCAGATTGGCATTGTAAAAATCGAGACGCCAATCGACCAACAATAGAAAACCGATGCGAAGGTTCAATGGACGCGCGCGACCACCGAAGCTAAATCCGTCCGTTTTGAATTCGATGTCGCCCGTGGAGGGCATGCCGAGTGTTTCGGAAAATTCCCAGAAGCCAGTTCCGGAGCGAGTGAGTTGAAAACCACCGGTCGCACCGCCCGCCATCTCGACATCGCGATTGAAGGCGACTTGCGCTGGAGATGCTGCCGCGCGAGGCGTCAGCGAGTTGAGAATGGATGCTTCGGTTGTGATCGGATCACGATCGCCGAATCTTCGTGTGAAGCTGATGACATCTTTATAGCTGAATGACTTACTCGTGCTCTGATCCGCCGTCGGAAGTCGCACGAGGATCGTGTTGACGACGTGACCGGCTAAAAAAGGCATCGACCCGTTACCGGAAATTTCGTTGGCTTCTCCCAATGAATTCACGTTCACGGTTCCGTGACAATACTGAAACAATCCTGGGTACGCTTCCATGTTTGCGATTTCAAGTCGATGCATCGATTTCATCATCTCTTGCCCCTGCATTCGGAGACGATCGATCATTGGATCGATCGAGGGCTGATTCGCGAACGGATTGAACTCGGCACGCTTGCGGAGCGAATCGAGGTATTGATCGGAGGCAGCTTGGTCAGTCAGCGCCCGTCCGTTGATCGATGGGATCGATTCATAGTCGGCAGTCCATCGGTCGCGATCGACGGCGGTCACCGTCAATCGCAAGCGGGTTCGATTGCGCGAAGGGAAATCCGCATTGGATTCACGATCGTTCGACGTCACCCGATATTCGATGCCATACTCGTAAGTTTGCCCCAAGACTGGTCGGTAGGTCGGTGAGGCGGAATGTACCGTCACGGACAAGTGGATACTGCAAGCGACCATGAACACGGCTGCGCGGAACGCGAACGCCCGTCGCAGTACGCTGAGCATCCTCCGTGAACGGCGGGAAAATCTCGCCATGAAATTACTTCAAAAAGAAGCCGGTCAGCGCCCATCCGTCGTCGGTGGTCTCGAAGTAACTGCCGCCTTCCGGCAAGAACGCTTCGATCTCTTGCAACGGAGGCAATTTGGCAGCGTTGAGCGATTCGGTTTCCTCGCCGTTCTCATCGACGAACACACGACGAAGCAACGAAGCCATGATGGTATCGCTCTCCTTTAGCGTGCCCTTGCGAAACAGTTCGTACTTGACCCGGACCGAAATCTTCGTTCGGACGATGCGCTCGAAGGCGATTTTCTCGGCCCCGAGTTTTTTCATCGTGTCGACAACGGCGATGACCTTCGGAAGGCTAGCCATTCCGCCCGCAGGGCCTTCTTGTATCCGTTTCGCCGTTTGCACTAGGAAGTCCGGGTGACTGCTGAACATTAAATACGGCGCGTCGGAGCCAGCGCCTTTGTCGACCAACGCGATCGCCCAGTGATCCAGAAGCGGCGGTGGCTCATCGGTTTTTTCATCATCCTCGATCGCCAAATCTCCGAACAACTCAGAATCGAAATCATCGTTTCCTTGGCCCCGTTGCACGCGCCAAATTTCGATCCCCGGCAGTACATCCATGCGGCTGGCGTCCGGTTCAACTTCCATCGCTTTTTGAATCGCCAGCTTGATCGCGTCGGCGTCGCGGACCCGAATCGCGACAAGCATTCGTTCGGAATTGATTTCAGCCGGCAGAGTGTTGTCCGTCATCAGTACGACATGGTCGTCCAAGTTTGGAAGAACATTTTTCGCTAAATCAATTTGGGGACCATCTTCGTCTTCTCGGATGCCATCGATGATGTCACGAAAAATGTCATCGCCGAATGCTTCGTTGACCAACGACTCGGCCGCCCAGAATCCTTCTTCGATCTTAACATTGAGTCGATTCACGCTGGCAACGTCCTCGTGAATCCACGCCGGCAATGCGGCAACCGGCTCGTTGGGAAACTGCAGCATCTTGGCTGCCATCTTGTATTTGTTCTTCTCGCCGGGGACCGGCGGTGCCAAAACGAAACCCTTGTGCAACACGTCGTACGGATCGCCCGCCATGACGGCGATGCCGCCCGCAGCTTTGATCGCATCGAAACCTTGATTTTGAAGCAGCTTGAGCACGTCGACTTGATTTCCCCGATTGATCGATAAGGATTCACGAACGATCCGGCCCATCTGGAAAGGGCGAGCGAACCATTCGATCGCGACGGTACCGCCACTTTGCTTTGCCGGTTCGCTGATCGCACGTGCCGAATGCGTCAGGACGGTTCGGAAGTCCTCGGCTTTGCTGATCGAAGCTCCCTTGGGAGAGCCCGCGATGGCGTCGATTAGATCGATGACAACGGAGTCGCGATCGGCGGCGATGATCCGCGAATCGTTGAGCGTGATCGCGATCTGTTCGACCTTCAACTGACCGGGTTTGGGTTTCGTGTCGTAGACGCGGACGGTTTCATCACGATGCTGAGAATCCGTGCGAATCCAGCCGCCGGCTTTGAGATCTTGATCCAGCGTCGCCATCACTTGTTCTGCCTTGGCCTTGCGACCTCGGATGTCGGCGATGACACACAAAGCGTACGGACGGCGTTTGTCGTTCTCGAAAGGTAGCCAGGCAAAGACAGCTTCACCGGAAGCGATCTCGTACAGATCTTCCAACTTCAACCCGACCTTGTTGTCGAGCGATTGCAGATACCGTTTCACCCGTTCGCGTTGGTCATTGATGAAGGGCTGCATTGATGGCTCATCGAGCAAACGGCCCATGTTGGTTTTTTTGAATGCTTCACAAAATTTTGGCAAGTTGGGAACGCGGACCACTCCGGCGGCGGTGTCGGGGAGGACGTTGATTGCGTTGACGAACTCGGCCTTCGGCGCGTCGGCTTTCGGCGCGTCGGCTTTCGGTTCTGATTTTTCCTCACCGACGGCTACCGGGGTCGATGCAGCATCCTGGCCCATCGCTCGAGGAACTAATGTGGTTCCCGCAAGAATGAAACCGAAAGCAATCGAGAAGGAATGAAGTGCGATCTTATGAAACGGATTGCGAAGCAGATAACCATCAAGGATGAACATTCAAATACCGGTACATTGGAAGTGGTGGTCGAGAGAAACCTGACGTGGTGTTTCCGCTCGAGCGACCCCCATGTTATCGAACTCGATTTAGCACCGAAACGCCGGCTTGAGTCCAAACGGCCAAAGCAACCGGCCGAGGGGGGTGATGGTTTTGGGGCGAAGATCGCTCAAAGCCGCGTCACAAGGGGTCTGACCCTTTGCGGCAACTGCGAATACCCTATCCATTGATGTCTCCTCAGAAGCCTGATCGAGACGCCTTAAAAATCCTTGATTCGCAGCTTTCGACTGTTTCTCGACAATTCTTTCCCTCGCGAGCGTTCCCGTGTCGGTTCTCGTTCCCAACGTCTTAGCATCTCGTTACGCCAGCGATGAGATGGTCAGAATCTGGTCGCCCGAGGGAAAAGTCGTCCTCGAACGCGAATTTTGGGTTTCTGTCATCGAGGCCCAGCAAAATTTGGGAGTCCGCGTGCCGGCGGAAGTGATCACGGCATATCGCGACGTCATCAATCAAGTCGACTTGGACTCCATCGACGCTCGTGAACGCATCACGAAACATGATGTCAAGGCCAGGATCGAGGAATTCAATGACCTGGCCGGCCATGAACACATTCACAAAGGAATGACTTCGCGCGATTTGACTGAAAACGTCGAGCAACTTCAAATCCGCGAATCGCTGGCACTGGTTCGCGACCGCACCATCGCTGCTCTCGCGCTCATCGCCAACCGGGCCGCGGAATTCTCTGATCTTGCGATCGCCGGACGCAGCCACAACGTGCCAGCCCAAGTGACCACGGTCGGCAAACGGCTGGCAAGCATCGGCGAGGAATTGATGGTCGGATTCGGGCGATTGGAGGATTTGATCGCCCGCTATCCGCTGCGCGGCATCAAAGGCCCCGTTGGAACTCAGCAAGACATGCTCGATCTGTTCGAGGGTGATGCGGCGAAATTGGCTCAGCTCGATCAGCAGATTGCCGAAAGGCTCGGATTCGGCACCTGTTTCGATTCAGTCGGCCAGGTCTATCCGCGTTCACTGGATTTCGATGTCGTGTCGGCGCTCGTTCAACTTTCTTCCGCGCCGGCCAACTTCGCCCGCACGCTCCGCCTGATGGCGGGCGCTGAACTCGCAACCGAAGGATTCAAACCGGGCCAAGTCGGATCGTCGGCGATGCCTCACAAAATGAACGCCCGATCAGCCGAACGGATCGACGGTTTCGCGGTAATTCTGCGAGGTTACTTGACGATGGTTGGCGGACTGGTCGGTGACCAATGGAACGAAGGCGATGTCAGTTGCAGCGTCGTCAGGCGAGTTGCAATTCCCGACGCTTTCCTGGCCATCGATGGTCAATTGGAAACCTTCTTGACCGTTTTGGTTGATTTCGGAGTCTACCCGGCCGTCATTCGGCGCGAACTCGATCGATACCTTCCGTTCTTAGCCACGACCAAAATTTTGGTCGCAGCGGTCAAGGCGGGCGTCGGTCGCGAAACGGCGCACGAAGTGATCAAGGAACACGCCGTCGCAGCGGCGCTGGAAATGCGAGAACGGGGCCGTGACGAAAATGACCTCGTCGCCCGGTTAACGGCCGACCCGCGAATTCCGATGGATGCGAAATCCCTGAACGCGGCTCTGGGTCGACCCATCGAATTCATCGGTAACGCGCCGGCGCAAGTTTCCGCAGTGATCGGAAAAATCGAAGCTCTCGTAAAACGCTATCCCGGTGTCGCCGACTACCGCCCCGGTGCAATCCTTTGATCTCGAGTCGATCGTCCGATCAATCTTCTTGCCGAGATTCGTGCGTTTGAAATCGTGTTCGGCGGCTTTGCTTGATCGCCTTCATGACCTTGCAAGTGCGGTCGTACAAAACCTTTTGAGCTCGGATACGTTCTTCACCAGCAATCAGTCGATGGTAGGTACCGTTGGGCTGCATCACCCATGTGTTGGTGGTGTCTTTGAAGTAGGTGCGCAAAGATTCCAACAACTTCTTTCGACATTTTTCGTCATCGATCGGAATCAGCAATTCGACGCGTCGATCCAGGTTGCGAGGCATCCAATCGGCGCTGCTGATGAACAAGGTTTCGTCGCCGCCGTGGCGGAATGACATCACACGCGCATGCTCTAAATACCGATCCACGATCGAAACAACCTTGATCGTTTCACTCAAATCCTTGACACCCGGCTTCAGACAACAGACGCCGCGAATGTTCAATAAGATTCGAACGCCCGCCTGACTGGCGCGGTACAGCGAGTCGATGATTTCCGCGTCGACCAGTGCGTTGAGTTTGGCGACGATCTCACCTCGCTGACCGGCCTGCGCGCGAAGTGTTTCTCCATCGATCAAGTCAAGGATGCGTTTCCTCAGCGTGATCGGCGCCGAAGCCAAATGCTGGAGCTGTTGCGGCTGGCTGGCGCCGGTGACGCAGTTGAAGAACGACGTCGCTTCGATGCCTAGTTCCTCGTTGCACGTCAGCAGCGATACGTCGCTGTAAAGATTTGCCGTCACTTCGTTGTAATTTCCGGTGCCGAAGTGCAGATAACGAACGATGCCTTGAGATTCGCGGCGAACGATGATGCAAACCTTGGCGTGCGTCTTAAGACCTCGAATGCCGTAGATCACCTGGACACCGGCTTGCTCCATCTCTCGCGCCCACTCGATGTTGCGTGCTTCGTCGAACCGCGCCTTCAATTCGACGATCACCGAAACGTACTTGCCATGTTCGGCCGCCCGCATCAGCGCCGCGACGATCGGACTGTTGCGGCTGGTTCGATAGAGCACCTGTTTGATCGCGAGGACATCCGGATCAACGGCCGCTTCTTCGATCAATCGCACGACCGGATCGAACTTCTCGAACGGGTGGATCATCAACAGGTCGCTCGCCGCGATCGTCGTGAACATCGATTCGGCGGGATCGATATCGGGCGTCCCCTGCGCCGGCCAAGGCTCATCACGCAAGGCATCAAATCCTTCCAGTCCATGCAGCGTGAACAAGTACGTCAGATCGAGCGGCCCATTGATCGGGAATAAATCTTCGCTCTTGAGTTGCATCTTTTCGGACAGGAACGCCAACATCGGATCGCTGGCGCCGGCGGTAAATTCCAATCGTACCGCTCGCGATTGACGACGACTTTCGAGAACGTCCTCCATTCCGACCATCAAGTCGAAGGCCGAGTCTTCGCGGAGTTCGACGTCGGCATTTCGAGTGATGCGAAATGCGATGCACTCGGCGACCTCGCGGCCCGGAAAGAAGTCCTCGATGTAATGAGTCACCAATTCTTCGAGCAGCACGTAGGAATGCCCTCGATCACTCGGCATCGGCAACAACCGAGGCACCGTGCGACCAAGCGGAATGACGACGAAGTCCCACAGCGGTTCGCTTGCTTCTGCCGGCGACGGCTTCGTCGTTGATTTCAAACGAACGCTTAGGTGAACGCCCAAACCTTGCAGCAACGGGAACGGACGCTCCTCGAATATCGCCTGCGGCGAAAGCACCGCAAAAACATCGGTGTGAAATCTTGCGTCGGCGGCCTCGGAACATCGATCGCTGCATGCGTTCAGATCGATGTGGCGAATGTCGGATTCGGCCAACTGGGGCTCGAGCGACGTTTTGAGCACATCGTACTGCCTCGCCACGATCGCCCGGCAACGACTCGCGACAGCTTGCAATTGCTCCGACACCGACATCCCGGAAATGTCGCGGACCATTGAATTGCGTTCGTACTGCATCTTCAACGAGCCGATTCGGACCATCACGAATTCGTCTAAATTGGAACTCGTGATGGCAAGAAACTTGGCTCTTTCCAACAGCGGTAGTGACGTGTCGGCCGCTTGATCCAAAACCCGTTGATTGAATTCGAGCCAGCTAAGCTCGCGGTTGATGAAGCGATCCTTCGGAAGCTCCGCCGCGATCCGATTCGGGCTGCGTTTTTTCTTGGCGTGAGGCTTCGACGGCACGATGGGTTTCCGAGCGGATGCAAAATGTCATGGGCTGAACCAACCAAAATACAACCCGATCGCCCGGATGGGTACCTCCAATCGCTAAGCCACAGCATTCATCATTCCGCCGCGTCCTCGTAGATCGGCAGGTGACGATAGTAAACTTCTAAGTTCAACAGATTCATCGTGGTGACGTAAATTCGTCCCGCATGTACGCTCCATTTATCAGGTACGGGGTCGATCGGATCCCAACTGCCCGCGTATTCGCCGTCGTCGATTTGGCTTTCCAGCAGTACCGGATTGAGGGATTGATTCCAAAGTTTCCAGTGATCGCCGCCCATGTGGAACATCACCTGGGTCGCGTAATACCAATAATACGCATCACGTTGGGGCGACTTCGACGTGCCCATTTGCGGTGGAAACTCCAGCAAGTAATCCGCTGCTGAACGCATCGCCGGAGTATCTCGTCGCCATCCGGAATACATCCTCATCAGAATCCCGACCGCCGTCATCGACGGAGTCACCAGTCGGCCGTGACGCTGAGTCGGCGTGTCGGGAGCGTAAGGGTCGTATCGATAACGGTCATCACGATCCGGACTCTGCGCATCGTCAAGCCAGTCATCGATGCCGTCGTACGTTCGCTTGGAAACCTCGAGACCCGACAACTGACCACTCTTGAGCGCCATCATCATCCATCCGGACACGCTGGTGTCGGAACTATTTTGGGCCGAGTATCGCCAGCCACCATAAGTCCGGTTTTGGGTAGCCGCGATGAAGTCGAGACAACGCTGAGCGGGTTGCTTCAAGTCCGCGTCTTGAGTCATTCCAAAGGCTTCGCACAATGCGAGCGACGCGATGCCATGCGAGTAGAAGGCAACATTCTGGTTGCTGATCGCGTTCTCGAGTCGATACAAATCACCGTTGGTGCGTTGGTTCTCGATCAGGAACTTCAGTCCGCGGCTAACGGTATCGGCATACTGATGTTCGCGATGCGTGTAGCCCGCACCTTGAAAGGCCAACAGCGCAAGCCCCGTCGCCGCCGAGTCGCTTCGCAGACTCACATCGCTACCATGTCCTTGCAACGACCAACTGCCATCGCGGTTTTGAGTGCTCGATAGATACGCCAAACCCTTTTCGATGGCTTCCTCGGTTGCCGGCCCAACCAGGCCAGCCGGCGTCGGTGTCGTACCGCCTTCGGTTCGCATCACGCGACGGCTGAAAGATTCGACGGCGGCGATCTTTGTCCCGAATGGTGTGACCGGGCCACCGACTTCACGTTTGCGCCGTGTTCCCGATGTCAGGTCGATCGCTGCAATCGTCGGTTTGGATTGAGACGGAACCACGCCGGTCGCACGATTGGGCAGATCCGCAAGCCCGAGCGGGCCCTCCTCGGCGTCCAGTTCGAGACTCGGGCCCGCCATCGAACGAGATTGCATTGCTGTTGTGGCGCTCGATGACGGCGAGCGACGAGTCGGTTCGGTGGGCATGGCCCGATCATTGACATCGAGACTCGTCCCGACGTCGGTGTTCGGTGTCACCGCTGCGGCGACCGACCCGCTCGGATCGGGCTCGCCCACGGGCGCGAAACCGGCACCCGAAATTCCTCGCTGCGAACGTCCGGGGGCGCGCATTGCACTGCCCGCAGCGACGTTCGGAACGCCCGCGGCGGCGGCAAGTTCGCTGCGAGACCGCTGTGCGTCAGCCGAACTTTTTGATGTCGAACGACTCAGGCCGGCCGCCGGTGATTCGCCAAGGGTCAATTGTGCGCCGGTGGTCTGGCCTTGGCGAGTGAGCGGCGTTTGGATCGGCGACAACATTCGATCGGCCGACGCGAGTTCTCGCGCGACGGCGACAGTCGGCGGCAAAGGTGCCGCACCCGATGGTTCGGGTCGTGTCGCCTTGGCTCGTTCGCGGCGCTCTCGCTGCACGCCCGCATCACCGATCATCGGCAACGACTCGGTTCGTTGTCGCGCTCCCGCCAATGAAGGCTGGCGAGTCGGTTTCATGCTCGGTTCGGACGGAGTCGGCAATTCGCGACGAACATTCGTCGCGCTGGAGCGTGAAGCGAGATCCGATTGGCGATCGGCCACCTTCGCTTCCGCGTCGGCTTGCACGGGAACACTCGGCGCTGTGGGCGAATCATTGGACGGCGCGGTCATCTCTGCGGATTCGGATGTTCGGCGGGCCAACTTAGCTGGTGAGTCACTCGGCTGCGGCAATGACTCGGCGAGCTTGTCCCGCTGAATCAAATGCTTTTGCATCGGCCGCTCGATCGGATCCCGAGGCTTGGGAATCTCCAATCGCGGCGCGGTGTGTTCAACCGGCGGTAGCTGCCGCTGCTCTTCCGGTATCACGGGCGTCGACGTTTGAGCATCCGCTGGACGCGACCAATCCGGCTGAGTGGTTCGCTCTTCCGGTGTCTTGAATAAATACTCCGGAACCGTCCGGCTGACCGGCGATCTCTCTGGTTTCACACCAGTAAACGCGTCAGGAAAGTAACGGCTGAAGATGATGACGTTCACCGCCAGAGCCAACAGCAACAGATGCACAAAGACGCTGAACAAGAAACCGAGTTGGATCGATTGACGCAAGTAGTTCGACGCAATGCCGCGCGCGAGAAACGCCAGCACCGTCGCGATCACAGGTATCGCGATCACATACGTCAGTGCGTTGTGCTGCCAGCGCGGATCGTGAAACGAAAGCTGGCTGACAATCAGATAAAGGACCAGTCCGGCCAATGCGGCGATGCAAACATCCAGCGGCCACATCCGATCGGACGCGGAGGACGGGGTTACGTTAGTTGAAGTATTTGCTTTCACGTCTTGGGGAGTTCTTTGCGCTGGATCAGATCCCCGGTCCCTCTTGAGTCGTCACGCTGTAGTCGCCGACACCCGCCCGGTTGCACGCGTCCATCACGGTGACGACCGGTTGAAATGTCGTTTGTCGATCGGCGCGAATCACCACGGTTTGATTCGTCGGATTGTTGGCAACGGCGGATTCCAAAAGAGTTTGCAAACCTTCGATCGTTGTGGACTGCCCGCCAACGTAAAAGACGCCGTTTGAATCGATATCGACCACCATCTCACGGGGCTTTCCTGTCATGGGAACGGCGCTAGTTGCCGAAGGAAGAACGATATCAAGTCGGCGTTCTTCGTCCTCGAATTCGCTCGTCACCAAGAAGAAAATCAACAACAAGAAAACCACATCGATTAGCGGCGTCAAACTCAGCGTGCTTGCGACGGAGGATTGTTTGAGTTGCACAGCCATGGCTTACCCCGTCGTCGCTTCGCCGCGCGCCGCGTGTGCCGTGCGAGGTGGCGGCGGCGGAGGTCCTGGCGTCATCGCAACACCGTCAAATTTCTTCAGCGTTCCATCAGCACTCAAACTTCGTCGACCTGTGAATCGGGCCAGCCCCGATGCCACGTCGAATGCAAGTTCTTCGACTCGGTGAAACAACTTGATCAACCGATTCTCGAGATAGAGCGCCAACATGGCTGCCGGAATCGCGACAATCAAACCGGCCAAAGTCGTTACCAGCGCCGTGTAAATCCCTTCGGATAGTTGCTCACTGCGACTTCGATCAGCCGTCAACGTCGTTGATTCGTGAAACGCGACGATCATCCCCCAGACTGTCCCGAGCAATCCCATCAGCGGTGTCGCCGCAGCGGCCAACGTCAACCATCGGATCGGTGAAGCGTGTTGATCGACTTCACGCTGGATCGTTTCGCTGGCAGTTCGTTCGATATCCGCCAATGGTTGACCGGTTCGCCGAAGCATGGCCTGCACGACGCGCGAAGCCGGCGAGGGCCAATCCTGACAGGTCTGCATGGCCGCGACGGGATCAAAACTTTCGACGGGATCGACCATCCGTTCCAAACTCGATGCCAGGGGATCCGGGATGATCCGCCGAACTCGCAAGCTGACAAATCGCTCGACAGCCAGAGCCACCACCAAAAAACTCATGATCCCGATCGGAATCATGAACGCGCCACCGCGCGAGATCAGGGTCAGCAAATCGATGCCGGACGGAGTTTCAGGTTCCGCGCTGATCGGCGCCGGCTCCGCGTTCATGATCGATTCAATCTCCGATGCATCCACTTGTCGATTCGGATCTTGAGCAGAAACGCAGTGCGATGCCGATCCGAGCAAGCCAATGCCCAAGGTTACAGCGAGAACCGCGGTGGGTAACCGTGTTGAGCCAAAAACGCGCGTTGTAGGATTTCGCATCAGTTGGACTGGGCCTCGAGTCGTTGGCGAGCCTTTTCGGCGAGTTCGTGTTGCGGATGCTTTTCGACAACGTAATTGTAGAAGCCCTGCGCGATCTTTGTGGCTTTTTCTTTCGCGTCCGGTGTCTTCGATACCTGGGTCAAGAGTTCGCCACACCGGCCCGCCTCGAATCCGCTCTTGGCTTGCCAGTTCTTAATCGACTCGGGAGCCGCCTCGGCGCCGAACCCAAACATGACTCGCTGAAACTCAGGAATTGCTTTGTCAAACCGACGTTCCGCGAAATGAATTTCGCCCATCATGAATCGTGCCCGCGCAGCCAATTCGTTTCGGTAATTATCAGCTACCTCGCCAAAGAATTTCAAAGCCTGGGCGGTATTTTGTTGCTGTTGGTAAGCAAAACCTGTTTCATAAAACACTTGCGGTAAATAATCCGACGATGGAAATCGCTTCCGCAATTCTTCATACCAACCTATGGCGTCGTCCCATTGTTTCAACTGCGCCGCGCTTTGGCCGCCGTGCAGCAGTGTCAGTTCGCGAACTTGTCGCTCGGCCGCGTCGCGAACCGATGTCGATGTCTCATTGCGACTGCGAATGCGATCGCGAGCCGAGGCATACCCGTCCAACGCGCTCTGATATTCGCCTTTCTTAAAATACGACTCGGCAACCATCATCATCGCGTCGAAGCTGAGCTTGCCATCGGGGTGGCGTTTGGCTTGTTCCGCGAAGGCTTCGCCAGCGGCGCCAAAGTCATCGGATTTGAATCGCGACCAGCCGAGTCGGTACAGCGACTTTTCCGATAATTCAGCGTCCTGGGTCTTTTTAGCTGCAATCAAAAACTGTTTCGCAGCATCATCCCATTTGCCATTCACATAGTTCTTTTGGCCGATGAAGTAGGATGCTTCGGCAACGAGCGGCGATTCGGGATAGTCGCTGACCAGTTTCTCAAAATGCTTCATGGCCGCGTCGTCGTTGCCACTCTCCTGCATCGACCACCCCAATTCGTACAGCACCTTATCCATCGCCGGATAGTCAGGCACTTCTGTTGCCAAACGCTGCAAATTTTCAGCCGCTTCGACGGGCTTTTTTTCAGCCTGTTCGATCAACGCTAGCTCGTAAAGTGCGTGACCGAGATTGATGCCTTTCGGCGGTATCGATAAGTAAGTTTCTAAATCCGTGCGTGCACGTTCATACTTCTTCAAGTTGCGAAGCGTGATACCGCGCGTCAGTGTCGCCTCGGCCCGGAGCGGATGATCCTTGTAACGGTCAATCATCTGGTCGATCGACTGTAGCGCGCCCTCATAGTCGCTGGACTGCATCATTGCGAATGCCTTGCCATAGAGCGCGTAAGGCATCAGGCCGGGGTCCTGTTCCGACGAGAGTATTTGATCGAAGAACATGATCGCGCGGTCGTACTTTCCCTCACCGCTGGCAATCTGGCCCAACTTGTAACGAGCCTGATCGGCCATCCGCGTCTTGGGAGCGGCCTCGATCATTTGGGTCCAAGTGGCGATCGCCGATTTCTCATCTCCGTCTGCCAACTGTGCCTGCCCGACAAGCAACGTGCTTTCTTCCGCGCGAGGACCTTTCGGATCAATCTCGGCGGCGTTGGCAAATGCTTTTGCCGCATCGCCAGGTCGTTTCGACATCATGTAGGCTTGGCCGACCAAAAGTCCTGCTTCGGCCTTCTGAGCGTTGGACGGCAACGATGTCATTTCTGTGCTTAACAACTTGATCGTATCGTCGAACTTTCCGGCCGCATTGGACGTGGTCGCGGCGCGAAGAATCCAGATCGGTCGCTGGAGGTTGTCCGGCTTCGTCGACGCAATCAATTGCCGATAAGTTTCGGCGGCTTGATCAGCCTGACCCGTTTGCAACTGACTCTCGGCCGCGACAAATTTGACATCTGGCAGCAACGTATCTTTCGGAAACTTCGCAATGAACTCGGTAGCCAATTTCAGTGCTCGGGCCGGTTCGTTGATTTGCAGAGCTGAGAATGCCGCGTTGTAGAGCGCTCGTGGAGCCAGTTTTTGATCCGGCGACTCTCGATAAGCCTTTTCAAATAGCTCGAGAGATTCTCCCATTGTTTTTGGATTCAACGAAAGCGACTCGGCCAGATCGAGACGGACGTCCATCGCAAAGTCACCTTCGAGGCCTTTGTCGATTTGAGACTTGGCGATCTGCGCCGCCACGTCTGGCTTGCCGCGATCGATCGCGATCCGCGCGAGCCAGTGAGTCGCTTCCGTGGCCGCGACGACATTGTTTTGCTTCAAGACCTTGGTGAATCGCCGACCCGCTTCGTCGATGTCGCCGCTGCGATACACGCTTTGGGCGGACGCGAGAGTTGCCGACGCCGCATACTCGGTGTCGGGAAATTCATTCAACAAACGTTCATACTTATCGGCCGCGTCGCCGGGTCGATTCGCTTGCACCAGTGCGAACGCCTGACGAAAGATGGCGTACGAACGATCCTCGGCCGACTTCGTCGACTCGAAGGCTTTGTCGAACGCGGCGACCGCCTGCTCGTAGTCGCCGCCCATGATCGCCAAATCACCCAATCGCAAATGAACGTCAGTGACCAACTCGCCCTGATCGCAACTGCTTAGAAGTTGCCTGTACGAAGCCAGTGCTTCGTCTGGTTTGTTCAGATCCTCTTGCGCCACACCGCGCGCATACAACGCATCGCACCGGAGCGGAGAGTCCTTGGCTTCGGGCATCGCCAACAGTTCGTTGTAGTAGTCAATCGCTTTGGCGGCTTTCCCCAATCCGTAGCTGCATTCGCCACAATAGAAAATCGCGCGATCGAGAAAACGCGATTTGGAAAACTCCTTTTGAAGCGTCGTAAACACGTCGAGCGATTGTTGCAGTTTCACTTTGTCGCGATTCTCGCCTTCGCCGGCTGATGCGTAGAGGCACCATCCTTGGTTCGCCAAACTCTCTTCGCGAAGGTCGTACTTCTTGTCTCTCAGGGCCATGTCGAACGCTTTGGACGCGGCAACGTAGTCCGGCGATTCCTGCTGCATGTAGCAAACGCCTAAGTAGTGCGCCGCTTTGGAGGCCATCGGATGTTCCGGGTACTCCTTCAAAAATGCCTGCCATCCTTGAATCGCCAAATTGATGGCACCACCCGTTTGAAAGTTGGCGGCGTCGGCGTACGCGGCCATCGAAGCTTCGCTGGGTTCGTCGGCGAAGCTCCTGCTCTGTCCAATCGCAACCGACAACGACACGATCGCAACGACCAGCATCACGACAAACGGGGGCCTAACCACAAACACTCTCCAAGCGTGGCGAGGAAAAACGGGAGATCCGACGAAGATAGTTTCTCGGCGACCTCAAACTGCTATTCTAGCCATCTCAAGCTCGAATCGATAGTTCGACGGAATGACTTGCCCAGGCGTTAAAGGTCGCCAAGCAACGTGTTTTGCCCAGCGAACCGCGAGAGATTGCTTGCCCGGCGAACTATCGGCATCGTATCGGCGTAGAGCTTGCCGCTAGCGGCTTTTGCAAGACGGGACTCAGCCGTTGGTTTGAATTGCAACTGTTCTCGATCCATTGTCAGTAATTTCGGTTCACCGTGTCATCAAAAAAATGCCTCATTACCGGCGGCGCCGGTTTCATCGGTTCGCATTTGGCCGAACGATTGCTGGACGACGGACATCACGTCACTGTGGTCGATGATTTGTCGACCGGTCGCGCGGTCAATCTCGCTGGCATCATCGATCATGAACGCCTCGAGTACGTCGAGGGAACGGTCGAGGACAAAGCGCTGGTTGCGGAACTGGTCGACCAAACTGATCGCGTCTACCACCTTGCCGCCGCCGTCGGTGTCGCGCTGATCGCTAAACAGCCCATCCAAACGATTGAGCGAAACATCTATCCGACGCAACTGATTCTCAATCGACTCGGCGAGCGCGCCGCGCGCGGCGACTTGGTTCCCTGCTTCATCGCCAGCACCAGCGAAGTGTACGGCAAGAATCCCAAAGAGGTTTGGACGGAAGAAGATGACTTGGTTTTCGGATCAACGACGAAGCCCCGGTGGAGTTACGGTGTGTCCAAAGCGATCGACGAATTTCTGGCGCTCGCGTTTTTTAAAGAGAAGGGGTTGCCGGCGGTCGTGGGTCGATTCTTCAACGTCGTCGGTCCTCGTCAAACCGGCGCGTACGGGATGGTGTTGCCGCGTTTCGTCGATGCAGCCGTTCGTGGCGACGCGCTAGTGGTGCATGATGATGGAAAGCAAATTCGTTGCTTTGCCCATGTCGATGATGTCGTTGGCGCGGTCGTAAAATTGGTCGATACACCGACTGCCGCCGGTCGCGTCTACAACATCGGCAGCGATGTCCCGGTCACGATCCTGCAACTGGCGCAAAGAGTCATCGACCGGGTGAATCCGAAGGCCTCCATCGACTTTCAATCCTATCGCGAAGCGTACGACGATTCGTTCGAGGACATTCGTCGACGGGTTCCCGATCTGACGCGAATCCGGGATACGATTGGATACGCACCCAACAAGAATTTGGACGCAATCATCGACTCGGTCGCCGAGTATTCGCGAAATTCACAAGGTCGGTAAATCGACATTCTAGCAACAAAAAATTCACCTCACGTTTCCACTTTAGGGTATCGCTGATATGGACGCCAAAGATTTGATCCGTCAAACGATTGCAACGACGGACTACGTTTGCAACGCTTACTTGAACGACTTGACGGACGAAGACCTGTTGCATCGTCCGGTCGCGGGCGCCAACCACATCAATTGGCAGCTGGGACATTTGATCGCCGCGGAAAACATGCTCGGCGAGATGGTCAAAGCGGGTTCCATGCCGTCGCTGCCCGATGGTTTCGCCGAAACGTATGCGAAGGAAACGGCGACGGTGGATGATGCTGGCCAGTTCGAGTCGAAAGCCAACTTAATGACGGCCAAAGAAGTGCAGCGGGCGGGTCTGATGAGTCTGCTCGATCAATTGCCGGTGGATGAGCTCGCGAATCCGTCGCCCGAGTCGATGCGTGGGTTCTTTCCCAATTCAGCCGCGTTAATCTTGGCCGCCGACAGTCATTGGATGATGCACGCCGGCCAATGGGCGATGGTCCGCCGATCACTCGGCAAGCCCGCCCTGTTCTAGTTACGCCGGGTCGGTGGCCGATTAATCTATCTGGTCGGTTTGTAGACGCTTGAGCTTTGTGATTTGACGGCGAATTTGCTTCGCCTCGGACTCAGTTTCGGCGAGCCGGTGTTCGAGCTTCTTGATTGCTCGTGCCGGATCGCGGTGAAGAAAACGCTGGAACAGTTCGAGTAGCGTCAATGCTCGCAGCGCTTTCACGACCGTACCGCGCAAGCGATAGACTCGTGCGAATTTGGTCAACTGTTGCAACTTCAGTAGCTTCGACACCTTCGTCGCGCGAAGCACTTGCAACGACCGTAAGAACGAGAAGATCGGCAGTGAAATGATCGCCAAGTCGATCCAGTGCTTTCGGCAATAGGCGAGCTTTCGATCGGCGACCGAAACCATCAGGATGAACTCGAACGCAAACGCGAACCAGATCACTCCGGTACCGATGTGCAGAAGTACTCGCAACCAAGCGTATTGGGCGACCTGAGACTTCAAAAAGAATTCGACGACCAGGACTGGCAAGATCAACATCGCGATGCCGATCATCGGGATGCTGAAGTAGCGCTGCAGTCGGGCGCGAAGTCGCCGATTGGGGAGTCGCCAACCCAGGCCGGGTAACCACAGTCGTCCATTCATTTCGAGACTGCGGGCGCACAATCGGAGCGATGGGCAGAAACAAAACAGCAAACCTAGCCAGTGGTACTTTCGCGTCGCGACTTGCCAAGGCCTCGTCGACCAATTCCAGATCGATTCGATGATTACGATCGGCCAGATCAAGCACATCAACATTGCTGCCGAATCCACCACTCGGTGGTCGATGACTTCGTCGGTCAGCATCGATCGAAGCCGCGGCGCATCGGGGCTCGATGAATCCATTGCGATCAAAGCGTTCTCGCTAAGATCGGGGACATCGACCCAAACAACCACCAGAACCGCTTGGCAAACCAAAAACGCCAGCGATATCGCGAACATGACCGCCGGCGTGCGAGCGGCGATCTTGTGGCGAAAATCGGTTCTGTGAAGTCGGTTCATCCTACTTTTCTCAGGTCGAAACGATCCGATAACGAGGCGCGGAACTAACTTCGCACGCTGACGTAGGTCATTCGCATCGCGTGCAGCGCTTCGGAGAGCATCTTGGATTCGTCCTTCGAAAGATTGCCCTTCGTTTTTTCACCGAGCATTTCCATCGTGTCGATGAAGTGTTTGGCGTAGGGCTTATTGATGGTCGTTTTGCCCGTGCTGGGATCAGGGATCTGGCCGAGCATCGCCATCGCTTGCGTGAACAGCATCGAGATCAGACCGTCAAACGATGCCGGAGGCGGCGGCAGCGCATCGTCGTCAATCGGTGTTTCGGTCACCTCGCCGGCGGAAGCTTGCTCTTTCAAGTCATCGTCGATGAAGATTTGCGGATCGTCATTTTCTTCGTTCATTTGTCACTGGTCCTTGATCGCTTCATTGATTGAAAAATCTTAGCTGCTACGCAGCTGAAAAATGGCTCAACCTTGGCTCACCGCCGGCATCTCGTTTGACGCGCGGTCCAGACGTCGATCGACTGCCGCGCCGACGAAGCCCGCGAACAAGGGATGCGCCTTGAGCGGCTTACTCTTGAATTCAGGGTGAAACTGAACCGCGACGAACCACGGGTGGTCGGGCAATTCGATGATCTCGACCAAACCACCATCGGGGCTCGTTCCGGCAAACCGCATTCCGCCGGTCTCGAATTGCTCGCGATACAAATTGTTGAACTCATATCGGTGCCGATGTCGTTCGTCGATTTTTTCCGCGCCATAGGCTTTCCCAGCGATACTTTGCGGGTCCAACTTCGCCGGCTGGCTGCCCAGTCGCATCGTGCCGCCCATTTGCGTGACGTTTTGCTGTTCGTCGAGCAGGCAGATGACCGGATGTTTTGTGTCCTTGTCGAATTCGCTGCTGTGGGCACCGTCGAGACCGAGTATGTTTCGGCCGTATTCGATCACGGCGCATTGCATGCCCAAACAGATGCCAAAAAAAGGAATGCCTCGTTCGCGAGCAAACTTGATCGATTGCACTTTTCCTTCGATACCCCGTTCGCCGAATCCGCCTGGGACGAGGATTCCGTGATAGCCGCTGAGCAGACGTTCGGCGCCCTCGCGTTCGATATCGGAACTCTGAATGCGCCCGATGCGAACTTGCGTTTGATGGTGCATGCCCGCGTGATCAATCGACTCGTAAATCGACTTGTATGCGTCCTTGTGTTCGGCGTACTTGCCGACGACCGCGATCGACACCTCATGGCGAGGATTACGAAGTCGGTGAAGCAAGTCGGTCCACGGCGTGATGTCGAGCGGCTTGGCGGCTTTCAAGCCCAATCGCTTGACAATCAATTCGTCCAGTTTGTTTTCGACGAGCGACAGTGGAACTTCGTAGATTGAAAAGTCTTTGTCTTTCTCTTCAATCACCGCTTCGACAGGCACGTTGCAGAACAGCGCAATCTTTTCGCGATCTTCGCGGCTGATCGAGTGTTCGCAGCGGCAAACCAAAACGTCGGGCTGGATACCGATCGCGCGAAGTTGTCCGACGCTGTGCTGAGTCGGTTTCGTTTTCAACTCGTCCGCCGCCTTCAAGTACGGCACCAACGTCAGGTGCATGTACAAAACATTCTCGCGGCCGACATCCAATGCGAATTGCCGGATCGCTTCCAAGAACGGCAGTCCCTCGATGTCGCCGATCGTGCCGCCGATCTCCGTCAAAACAACGTCCACATCATCGCCACCCATCCGCTTGATCACCGATTTGATTTCGTTGGTGATATGGGGAATGACCTGGACCGTCTTGCCAAGAAACTGGCCTTTGCGTTCTTTCTCGATCACCGAAAGGTAAATCTGGCCAGTCGTGTAGTTGCAATCGCGCGAGAGCAAACCCGACGTGAAGCGTTCGTAGTGGCCGAGGTCGAGATCGGTCTCGGACCCGTCATCCAACACGTAAACCTCGCCGTGTTGGTAGGGGCTCATCGTGCCCGGATCGACATTGATGTACGGGTCCAATTTCTGCATCCGGACCCGCAAACCACGCTGTTCAAGCAACATTCCGATCGATGCGCTGGTGAGTCCCTTGCCGAGAGAACTTACCACGCCGCCGGTTACAAAGATGTGTTTCGTCATGGAACGAGATGATAGCGGACCCATTCTGGTCTACAATGACGCGAACCGCTGGTTTCCCGTCAGGAGAGTTAACATTGAACGCCATTCGTCAAAATCTCGCACCGATTTCAGTCGACGATTACTTGGCGAGTGAAGAAACCGTCCGTCGAAAGCACGAGTACGTTGACGGCATGGTTTATGCCATGGTCGGCGGACGGTTTTCACACAATCTGATCGCCAGCAACATTGTCGCTGAATTGCACTCTCAACTCAAAGGCAAGCCCTGTCGAGTACTCAATTCCGACAGCAAAGTACTCACTCAGAACCAGTCCATCACGCGCTTCTATTACCCCGATGCATCGGTCGTTTGCGGCGAGAATCGGCGGAGCGGTGTTTTCCAAGACAAACCGACCGTCGTGGTCGAAGTTCTTTCCCAGAGCACTCGCCGAATCGACGTGGGTGAAAAGCTGAAAGCGTACCTTTCGATCCCGACGCTGGAGGCTTATTTGTTGGTCGAACAAGACTCGCCGGCGATCATCGCCCATCATCGCCAGGATGACGAATTCGATCGCCGAATCTACGAGGGGTTTGGCGCCGTGATCGAGTTGCCGGCGATCGCTGCGACGCTATCACTCGCAGGCGTCTACGCCGAAGTCGAATTCATTCCCGAAATCGACGACGAAGATCAGTAAAATGCATCGGTGTGCCGACACAATTCACGTCTTCGGCTGCGACTCCAAAAACTGACCATGCGACGGATGCTCCAGACCCTGATGGAGCACTTTCAAGACGCGAGCCAAATCGCCTCGCATGACGGCATCTGGATCAAGCCGCAATCCAGGGAACACTTCGCTGCGGTAGAAGCGATCGTCGCCGAGCGAGAGTCGATGGAAGTCACCTCCGCGAAGGATGAACCAGTCAATCTCGCGATCTTCGGTTCGCCACACGATGTTCTCGCGAACGGCGTTACGTCGGTAGGCATTCAGCTTGTCGTGCAAATCGGAACTGGCGGCCACCTCGACAATGAGTTCCGGTGCGCCTTCGAGGTATCCCTCGCGCAGTCGAGCTCGGCCCCCACATTTCTCCGACAACCGCAGATAACCTTCCGGCTGCGGCGCGTTTTCGAGATCCAACTTCAGTGTCGAGTTATCTCCGCCCACGACACCGGGTGTCATGGCTCGGTAGACCCCTAGCCATGTAACAAAATCAAAATGGGCTCACCGTGACGGTCGGCAGATACGGGCGAGGGAGGATCATGCGTCGATCCCAAATCGTCGCTCGAACGCCTGCAAGTCCTCGATCGTATCGATGCCCGGTGTGGCGTGTCCGACTCGGGCAACGACAATCCGTTTGCCTGCCTCGATCGCTCGCAACTGTTCGAGCTTTTCGGTTTCCTCGAGCAGGCTGACGGGCTGATGTGCGAACCACTCCAAGAAATTTCGTCGATAAGCGTACAGCCCGATGTGATGCCAGAAGATCGGCGGTTCGGCGGCGAGTGATTCGTCGGTGACTCCGCCACGAATGTGCGGGACGACGCTGCGGCTGAAGTACACCGCTCTGCCCTGCCCTGCACCATTGGCGCCAGACGCCTCCAACTCCGCCATCACGATCTTTACTTTCGACGGATCGTCCAAACTGGCCCGATCGCGGATCGGAGTGCCCACGGTCGCCACGTCGGCCGCCGGGTCATCGATCAACAGCTTTGCGACCGCGTCGATCGCCCGGCTATCGATCTCCGGTTCATCGCCTTGCACATTGATGAAAATATCCGTTTCGGAAACTGACGCGGCGGCCTCGGCGATCCGATCGGTGCCGCTGGCATGATCGACACGGGTCATCACCCAGCGACCGCCGAACCGGTCCACTTCATCGGCGATCCGCTGATCATCGACGGCGATCAGAACGCCCTCCGCGAACCGCGACCGAAGCGCGGCCTCGTAAGTGTGTTGAAGAATCGTCTTTCCGCCGACCCGACGGAGCAGTTTTTCGGGCAGCCGCGTCGAGGCGAATCGAGCCGGGATGATGATTTGGCAACGCGGGGTCGGCATGATTCGCTTCGAAATCGGGAAATGGAGGGTTCGAGCTCAAAATCTAAGCCATTGCCAGACGTTTGACACCTCGCTAACACGTCGATACATTTTGCCTCAACGGTGCAAGGTGAGGCAGACGGGGTTCCCGCGCTGCCTGTACAGGGAACCTCGGTGAAATTCCGAGACGGCCCAGCCGCTGTAACCGGTGTGAACAAGTCTTCAAACAATTTGTTCGCCGTCCCTTCAATCTGAATGCCATTGATTTCCGCGTGCGGAAAACGAGAAGGCGAATGGGCGGAAGCATCGGGAGTCAGAAGACCTACCATGCACCGGACACGACGTGATCTTCTCGGGTGAGATCCGTGTCGAAAGCTGTCTAGCTTCCACTGATTCTACCGTTGTTCGCCGAAGAAGGTCCGCTCATGCGCAGGGGGAACGTCTGTCGCGCCCGCATCGCATTCACGTTGATTGAATTGCTTGTCGTGATTGCCATCGTCGGTATTTTGTTGGCGTTGTTGTTGCCGGCGGTTCAAGCGGTTCGTGAGTCGTCACGTCGCATGCAGTGTCAAAACAATTTGCATCAGATCGGCATCGGGCTCCAAAACTATCACGCAGCCTTCAATAAATTTCCGCCCGGCGGAATCGAGGTCCGCCCCGAAACTCCGGGTGGAAAGCAGTTAGCGTGGTCCGCGTTCGTGCTGCCGTTCATGGAGCAAAACGCGGTGTTCGGACAGATCAATTTCAACTACGCCTTTGATCATCCGATCAATGCCGAAGTTGCGAAAACGCCGATTGAAGCCTTTCTGTGTCCGAGCACGCCACGCGATACACCCTTGATTCAAGAACGTGGGGCAACGGATTACGGCGGCATTTACGGCGAACGAATTCTCAGCACGAATTATCCGCCGCGTGGCGTCATGATTCACGACATCGCGATCCGATTTCGCGACATTACGGATGGTTCATCACGAACCTTGATGATTTCGGAGGACGCCGGATTTCGCGACGGACAATGGATCAACGCTTGGAACCTCTTCGACCAAGCATTCCCGATCAATCGCGCGCCCAAGTTTGAAAACGACATTCGCAGCTTTCATCCTCAAGGCGCGATGGGCTTATTCGCTGATGGATCCGTCTCGTTCCTGAACGAAGACATCGACATCGAAGTCTTGGCATCACTGTGCACCCGCAATGGCCACGAAACGGTGGCCGATCTCGATCGTTAGAACACTTCAAGCAATCACACCATGAAATCCAATCGAACTCGCCTCGCTTTCTCTCGCGCCGAACATCGGCGTCAAGCTCGCCGCCGCTTGAACCTTGAATGTCTCGAAGGCCGGCGTTTGCTGGCCGGTCCCTACGCGCCGGCTGCCGGCGAAGTCGGGTCCGACGCAATCGGAATCGACGATTCCCAGATCGTGGCCTGGGCGACACGAGTCGTCGATTATTCGCCAGGAACCGATGTCGACGTTGAGTTTCAGACTCCCGCGAAAGCGCTCGGTCCCGCCGTCGCCGGAGTGCTGGACACGGTGTCGCTCGGTCGCGGAGGTCAACTGACGCTCGCGTTTAACAAGCCGATCCGCGACGGCTTAGGTGCTGACTTCGCGGTTTTTGAGAACGCGGCGACCGATAATTTCTTAGAACTCGGGTTCGTGGAAGTTTCGTCAAACGGCACCGACTTCTTTCGCTTCGACAATGATTCGCTGACACCGTCGGCCGTCGGTGCGTTCGGCGAAGTCGACCCGACGAACATTCACAACTTGGCGGGCAAGTATCGCGCCGGTTTCGCGACGCCGTTCGATTTGGCCGAACTGGACGGGGTCAGCCCGCTACTGGACGTAACATCGGTCATGCATGTGCGTCTGATCGACATCGTCGGTGACGGTTCCGTGCTGGACACCAGCGGCGACGCCATCTTTGATCCATTTCCAACAACCGGCAGCGCCGGTATCGATATCGAGTCGGTCGCGGTGATTCATCAGTCTGAGAATTTGCGAACGATTGTTGGATTCGAAGACGTTGGACAATCGCTTGCACCGGAGAGTGAGTTCAATGGGCCCGTCCCAGACGGCGTCAGTCAACCGGGACCGTTCGGTGACACGGTTATCGTCGGATCGTTTCAAACGGAGACGTTGTCGCTGAACAATTCCTACTCGGTCGACTTCGATTCATGGGTTGGCTTCGCCTACTCGAACCACACCGATAACACGACGCCCGGTTTTCAAAACCAATACAGTGCATTCGCGGGTGGTGGAGCAAGCGGTTCGACAACCTATGGCGTCGGGTTTCCCGAGTCGCAGATCACTCGTGCTGTCGATGACGGTCGACGCTTCCAATCGCTGGCGATTAGCAACACCACCTATGCCGCCCTTTCGATGTTGAATGGCGATTCGTTTGCGAAAAAGTTTGGCGGACTCTCCGGTGACGATCCCGATTTTCTGCTGCTGTCGATCACGGGCAAGGATGAGTCCGGTGTCGATATCGGGGTCGTCGATTTTTATCTCGCTGACTATCGCTTCGCCGACAACTCGCTCGACTCCATCGTTGACGCATGGGCGACCGTCGATTTGTCGTCGATCGCCGATGCCCGGTCGTTGCATTTTTCGATCGACTCGTCCGATGTCGGGCCTTTCGGAATCAACACGCCCACCTACTTCGCCATCGACGATATCGTGCTCGTTCAATCGGCATTGTCGATCGACATCGCCGAAGCGAGTGTAGCCGAGGCCGCCGGTGCTAACGCGACGACGGTGCGAATCAGCCGTCCGGCTGGCGACTTGACCCTGCCACTCGAAGTCAACTTGGTCGCCGATCAGCCAGCGATGGTCAACATCCCGGCTTCGGTGACCATCCCCGCCGGCCAACGGTTCGTCGAATTTCAAGTCGGGATCGTTGACAACAGCATCGACGAAAATGATCGCGTGGTGACGTTGACCGCTTCGTCACCGGGCTTCGGCGGTAGCAATGTGACATTCACGATTGTCGATGACGATCAACGATCACTCGCGTTGAGTTTGGCTGCGTCGACGGTGACCGAAGGCGGAACCGTTGACGCCACGATCACAAGGATCGGGCAAGACTTGAGTCAACCGCTTGTGGTCATGATTGAAGCAACGCCGTCGATCATTTCAGTTCCGCAAACGGTGACGATTCCGGCCGGTGAATCCATCTTCGTTTTTAGCGTTGAGTCGATCGACAACGACGTCGTCGACGCGGATCAAACGGTGACGATAATGGCTTCTGCCGCGGGGTTCACCACGGTCGTTTCAATGTTGATGGTGATCAACGATGACGTGCCCGTTCCGACGCTGACATTGACCTTGGATCGGAATCAACTGAGTGAATCCGATGCAGCAAAAGAAATCGGATTCGAGGACTTTGGCGTGAAGATGGCGGACGAATCGTTTCGCAATGGTTCCGATTTATCCGGCGGGTTCGACAGCGGCCAGATTCGACTCAATAACACCTTTGATCCGACGTTCGGCGTCTGGGGCGGATGGTCGATCTCCAACACGACCGACGCGACAACCGCAGGTTTTGGCAATCAATACTCGGCGATCGCCGGAAACGGTTCGCGCGGTTCGGCGACCTACGCCGTTGCCAGCGCGTTCCCCGGCGGCACGGTGCCGACCATCACGATCGACGATTCGGCAAGCGGTCAATCGTTCCAATCATTGCGTTTAACCAATACGACGTACGCGGCGCTTTCGATGGAACGCGGTGATGCGTTCGCGAAAAAATTCGGCGGCGCGACGGGTGATGATCCCGACTTCTTTTTGGTCACAATCGACGGCCTTGATTTGACGGGAAGCTTGATCGGCAGTGTCGACTTCTATCTCGCAGATTTTCGCTTCGATGACAACAGCCTCGATTACATCGTTGGAGATTGGACGACGGTGGATCTGTCGTCGCTAGCTAGTGCAAACTCGCTAGCTTTCTCGGTCACTTCATCGGACGTGGGCATGTTCGGGATCAATACGCCGACCTACTTTGCGATGGACGATATACAGTTGTCTCAGCCCGATCCGATGGTCGCGACAGGAACCGTCACACGCAGCGATGGCGATTTGAGTGAGGCATTGACGGTCACCCTGGTCGCTACGAATGCGGATGAAGTCGTCATTCCGACATTGATCACCATACCGGCAGGGTCCGCATCCGAGACTTTCGCTGTCCGATCTGTCGATGACGTGGTGGTCGATGGCGATGTAAATGTTCAGATTTCGGCTTCGGCATTGTTTCATACGGCGTCGATGGCATCGCTGACCATTCAAGATGATGATTCAGCAGCGACTACTTTGTCGCTCTCGCGCGAGTCCATCAGTGAGGCGGGCGGCGGCGATCCCTTGCGGTTAGTCGTTCATCGAAATACCGCCGATCAAGCGTCGGAATTGGTGGTTCAGTTGGATGGTTCGCGAGACGATCTTGATTTTCCCGATACCGTCGTGATTCCAGTCGGCGTTTCTGCAATCGAAATACCGATCGGCGCGATCGACAATCCGACGCTTGATGGCGATCGAACCGCTTCGATTGTTGCGACTTCGCCATCGTTCCAGTCCGGCAGTGCGAGTTTGCAGATTTTGGATGATGAGCTTCCGGGTATTCTGGTTGATCGTGCCGACGAAGGCGTCGTCGTAACGGAATGGACAACGACCGATATGTTTTCCGTCACGCTCACTGCCAGGCCGCTGACCGATGTCGTGATCGACATTGCCTCGTCTGCTTCCGATGTCACGCTGGACCGTACGCGACTGACGTTCACCCCGGCGAACTGGAACCTACCGCAAAGTGTGGTCGTGGCGGCGATCGGAGATCTGTTGTTGGAAGCCGACGTCGAGTCCACGTTGGAACTGACGGTCGTTGTCGCCAGTTCAGACGCTGGCTTTGCGATCACGCCGATCGCCACGGTTGGTGTTACGGTGAAGGATTACCAGCCGACGAGTCTGCGAATCGGAGAAGACGATGCGACGCTGTTTCTGACTGATGAAGACATTCCGTTAACGATCGTGCAGGGAGCCAACGACGAGGGAATTCGCGTGCTGCTCAGTGATGCCGCGCAGACGCTCACGTTGGACCCGCTGGTCCTGTCGCGAGGTTTGATCCAAGTCGATACAGGCGGCGGCGAAGATACCGTGGTCGTCCGCGGTACTCGATTCACATCGATCGATGGAGGGGATGGATTTGATCGACTGGTGGTGGATTCGATGTTGACGAATGATCTGGCCAGCTTCTTGGACAACCACGTCGTGGGATTTGAAGAGATCGTGATCTCGCGCGGGGTAGCCGACACGTTGACGATCGATGCCGAGAAGCTGGCGTTTTTGCCGCCTTCGACGACGATCAAGTTGCGCACGAGCATGAATCCTCAGCTTCAATTCGTCGGCAGCTTTGACATCGGCGAACCCGTGGTGACGGCCGATGGATTCGCGCAGGTGATCCAGTTCGGTGCGATCGATATCCAAATCATTAGCGACAGTCCGTGGCAAAATGCTTTCGATGTTTGGGATGTCAATCACAGCGGCGGTGTCACTTCCTTGGACGCGCTGACGGTGATCAACCAGTTGGCACGGGTCAGCGACTCGGCATTACCGCCGATCAACGGCCTTGAGGATTTTACTGGCAACTTTTTCGACGTATCGGGCGACGGCAGGATCACGGCGCTCGATGCGCTTCGTGTGATCAATGAACTGGCTCGCCGAGCGAATGTGGTGGCCCCCGAAGAGGTCGTTCGTCCGATCATCCGACTGAGTTTCGAGCGGGATCCCCGCGACGTTGCGATCGAGGAACTTTTTGGCGCGGCGATCGAAAATCGTTGACACATCTTGGCCATTTGAGAGATTGGACTCTACAGAGATCCGGTTTTCGCTAATATAATTGCGTCGAATTTTAATCGCGCGAACCTCCAGCCCACCAAGTCCATGCCAAGTGATTCCGCCTTACCGTCGGGGATGGAAAGCATCTTCGCCGGTGCCTTGGCCGTTTATCTGATCGTGCTCTACGCGATCGGATTCATTGCCCAGCGACGCGTCAAAAATGTTGAGGACTTTGTGTTGGCGGGACGGCGGTTGCCGACATCGCTGGCCACGGTCACGATCATCGCCACTTGGTTCGGTGCCGAGTCCTTGATGACGACGGCGGACGAAGTTGGCAACGAGGGACTTCGCAAGGCGATGCTGGACCCGATCGGGATTTCTGCTTGCCTGTTGCTGGCGGGACTGTTCATCGCAGGACCGATGTGGCGAATGGGAATCTTGACGGTCCCCGATTTTTTCAACCGGCGATACGGAAAGACCGCCGAAATTTTGTCGTCGTTGATCATCGTGCCGAGTTACTTCGGTTGGGTTGCGGCCCAGTTTGTGGCGCTGGCGCAATTACTCGACGTGTTCTTCGGCGTTCCGAAGGAATGGGGCATCGTTGCCGTCGCGACTTTGGGCACCGGATACACGTTGCTGGGCGGTATGTGGACGATCACATGGACCGATGCGATTCAGATGGGCTTCATTCTGCTCGGTCTGCTGTTGCTCGGTCATGCAATTTTGGTCCAGTTGGGCGACGGCAGCATGTCCGAAGGCATCGCGGTGATGCGAACCGATATACCTGCCGAAAGATGGCGAATCGCCGACCCTCCCACCTTTTGGCGTGACACGCTAACCGCCATTAGCGCGCTGGCCATCGGTGCGCTCGGCAACCTTCCGATGCAAGATTTGATGCAGCGGATTTTCTCCGCCAAAAGCGACAAGGTCGCTTCGCGTGCCTGTTTGTGGGCTTCGGCTGGTTACCTGAGCATGGGCATCTTGCCGGTCGGCGCGGGCATGGCGGCGCATCTATTGTTACCGCGCGAAGAAGGCGAGCTTGATGGAGTCGTGATGTTGGTGGCGAGTCAGTTGTTGAACCCGATGTTGCTACTGATCTTTTTCTTGGCCATCGTTTCGGCGGTGCTTTCCACGATCGTTAGCGCCGTGATGGCCCCTGCTGCGGTGATGGCGCACAACTTGGCCGAGCCGGTATGGCGAAAGACGTATCGCGAACCGCCCACGGATCGCGGCTTGCTAGTGCTGCAGCGGGCCGCCATTGTTTTGGTCACAGCCGCCTCGGCATGGTTGGCCTACAGCGGTGAGGGAGCGTACGAATTGGTTCAGGGTTCGTACTCGATGGCGCTGGTGGGTTTGTTCGTGCCGTTCTTAATCGGCATCCACTTCAAATCGTTTCCACCGCTCTCCGCGATCCTCGCAATGGTTTTTGGGATCGCCGTTTGGAGCCTTCACATGATCGCCGGCTGGGAGATCTTTTTCGAGCCATGGCTCGAAGAGGCCGGCGTTCCCATCCCGCACGAATTGGCCGGAACCGTGTGCAGCGTGGTGGGATTTTTCGTTGGTGCGGTGATCGGTCGCCGCAAACCGCCGCATTGATCAACCGTAAAAATTAGGTTCGCGTCGATCGTGGGATCGGCTTGAAGCCTTTTTATACACCACAAATTTTCGTTAGAAGCTTGTAGTTTCCGGCACATCCCGAAGTGATGAAAGAGATTAGCCGGGGGTGGCGTTTGGATCGCTGGAAGCTCTTCAAACTGACCCCCGACTAATCTCTTTCATCCCTTCGGGATGATGATTGGATTTAGTCGCAACCGCCAGGCTTCGGCTCGAAACATCGCTTAGGCTACGACACGCTGAGGCCTATCCCTCTCTCTAACTGCGGCGAGCAGTTGGCTGCGTCTACGAAAAAGGCCCATCGGGAGGGACTTACGTCGCTTCGCCGAATGGGCCTGAAGGGTCGCTGAGTTGCCGGACGACCGACTCGCTTGGGTGAATGCCCAAAGCTTAAGTTCTAGGAGCTAGTGTCTGAACTCGGATCGTAATCTTCTGGAGTTTCGTACTTGTCCATTTCTTCGGGAACGGCGATCGAGCCTTCCTGCTTCTCAGAGCAACCAACAAACGAAACGCAACTGACCAAGCCGAAAGCGACAAACAAAATGGCTTTCTTCATAAAACAAACCTTCTCAAAATTTGGGAGCTGACGGACGGAGGGGCAAAAAACGTGCCCCGCCAACACAAATTGTGTCGACAGGGCACGTTGATGTCTAGCATCGAAAAGTCAAATGAACCAACGATCGGTTACAACTCTTCTTGGATCACTTCTTTGCTTGCACGTGTGCCCAAGGCACCCCACAAACCGAACGGGCTTGCTGCACCAGGAACCGGGAACGGTGCAACGGCACCGAGCCGAACTGGCTGCTGGTTTTGGTTGCCCGCTTCGATCGAATCGGTAATGAACTTCACGGCACCGTCTGCCATCAGGATGTGAGCACCGCCTTGGTGATAGCTCGACGGGGCCAATGCACCCGGCTCGCGGTTTCCACGCCAACCCAAGCACGTTGGCGAGTTCGGAGGACGAACCGTGTTGAAACCGGTGTTCGTTGGTCCCATGTGTGCCCACATGTAACCACGAGCGTTCCGTGCGCGCCAAGTTTCCATCCCGTCCGCGTTGACCGAGAGGGTGTTAACGGTAGAAACCCAGAACCGTGGACGCAGAGGATCAAGATTTCCGTCACAGGCGGTGATTACACCGAGTTCAGCGGCTTGGTTGCCACGGTGACGAATGTTGACGCTGTCACCTGGATCGGTTCGGACATCACGGTCACCGAGGTTGGTCGCGATCTCGCCGCAGGCGATGGTGTTGGACAAACCGTCCAGGATATCGCGGAATTTGGTGGCTCGATAGCACTCGAAGACGCCTCGGCACGATGCCCGTGCGAGCTCGGCATTACCCGCATTAACGGGCGATTTCCCATCAGCGGGATTTCGTCCGGCACCTTCGTGCAAACGATCAAACGAATCACCCAAGCAAGCGGCGTAGTTCGTACGTCCTTGGGCGGGAAGGCCAACACCGGGATCGCTTGGGCAGCGAAGGGTTGGAACTTCGGTGAACCACGGCACATAGTTACGACCGCCGCCGTTCATCGCGGCAGCGTTGTTGTCGGTGTCAGGGCCGGGGCCCATCGCTGGGAAACCGTTGGGTGGTGACTGGTTGTTGATTCCCAACTGGTTTCCACCTGGGTTAGAAATTTGCTCCCAAAGAGCCTGGGATTCGATGAACGGCATCAATGGAACCAGAAAGCTGAGCTTACCGTGGGCATTCTGAATGAAATTGCCATTGAACGGGTGCGTCGCCTGCGTCGCCCCTGGGGGCGTGAAGTGCGGGCCAGTCGCATGCTGGGGCAATTGCTTGAACGCCGAGTGATAGTTGTGAATTCCCAAACCGATTTGCTTGAAATTATTGCTGCAGCTCATGCGGCGTGCAGCTTCGCGAGCGGCCTGAACGGCCGGCAACAGAAGTCCCACGAGAACGCCGATGATGGCAATCACCACCAGCAACTCGACAAGGGTGAAACCACTACGTGGGTTTCGGTCAATTCGATTCATACGAACCTCGTAAGAGAAAGACAAAGAAGAAAGAACAAACATATCATTCTACCACATTCAGTTGTCCGAAGACGCAAAGACATGCGTAGATCACAGTCGATATTGAATGGTACTCTCGAACCATTTTTTGAGGATTTTTGAAGAAGAATCAAATTTCCTCAACTCACCGTCGAAACCGCGCCAGCGAAAGGTGGGCTCGACGAATCCCGTTAGCGAGAATCAATCCAGATGGAACATTTCCAAAGTCGCGATACCTACAACAGCGTGAAGGCTATTTGTAAACCGCATTAATGTCAAATGGATACTCCTAAATAATTTGAAGATTTTTTTTGATTGCTGGGTCTGGCGGGACCGTTGATCCCTATTTGCCGGTTCAACGCGACTGTTCGTTGCGAGTCGTCTCTGTCCAAAGCTCCATTCGATCCTCAATCACAAGGTAACGTGTGTCCGGATCGACATCGCTAAAGTCGGAGACAAGGCCGCTGGGCCAGCGAATTTCAAGCGTGACCTTTGCATCACTATCGGCGAGTCCGAACGCGGAAAGCGATTCATTTCGCCCTTGATACCCGTCACCGCTGGCCGTAACAGTTACTTGCCGGACACCCGCCGACGTAACTTCGATTCTCGTACCAATCGCATCTCGTTCGCTTTGTGTTCCCACCAACTGAACCTGAATCCAATGGTTGCCGGTCTCCGTTTGGTTTTCCAATAGCGCGATCGGGTCGATCAGGTCCACGATTAGGGCGTCCAGACGACCGTCGCCGTTGTGATCCGCCGTAATGACGCAGCGTCCGAGGTGGTCCCGACCCCAATACGACGGATCCGCCTGATCGCCAAGAACGAACTGAGTACTCAAGTTTTCGAGTAATTGAGTCGGCATCTTAAGTGCCGTCTGGCCACCTCGCGAATGATCGATGTGTCCATTCGCCACCATCGCGTCGACATCAGTATCGTTGTCAAAATCGATCGGCTGGCATCCGAAACCCAGCAAGCTCTCGCTGAGCGTATCCAATCCAAAACGTGGTGCGACATCGCGACACATACCATCCGCGTCGAACAAATAAAAATTGAGCCATTCATCAAACCAATTGGTGATCATCAGGTCGGGAGTTGCATTTCCGTCGAAGTCCGCCCAGGCAACACCCATGCAGGCGCAGGCTTGGCCGCGCGAACTGAGCGCGCAGCCACGAGTGAACGCGACATCGATGAAATCCCCAGACTTACGCTTCCAAAGTTGATTCGGACGAACGTCGTTGGCAACAAAGATTTCCAGTCCGGCCTGGTCGTCGAAATTGCTGACGATCAAACCCAACCCGGGATAACGGTAATCCTGTTGGACGGACGATTCGCCGAGCACAACTGGATGCCACGCCGCCTCCCCGCCTGAGATCCAAGCGATGTCGGCTTCGGCAGGGTAGTTCAGAGGTCCAGGGATCTTGATCAAATCACCATCGGGACCGATCGGCAGCGATTCATACATGGACGGATCGTTGACATAATTCACTTCCACGATGTCGGGAATCCTGTCGTCGTTAACATCAGCAATCGCCAGTCCCATCGTGTAATGACTGGTCGTCGGATCGGTCCAGCCGATGAAATCGGATACGTCCCGGAACGTGCCGTCACCCTGATTGATCAGCATGCGATTGAGTCCCAAATTGCCGATCAGCAAGTCGGCAAATCCATCTTGATTGACATCGCCCGACGTCACGCAGTTGGTGAAGTGGAAGTCGCCCGCGGATGCCGACTCGGTGACGTTGGTGAATTGGGCTTCTAAATTGCGAAAGAGCACGTTGCTGACTCGGCCTGGAGTCCTCGGATCACAACCGCCTTGTCCCACGTAGAAATCGATACGTCCGTCGGCGTCGAAATCGATCGCTGCCGCTCCCGCACCCAGCGCTTCATAGATTTGAAAGTTCTTGAGTTTCGGCGACGCCGAGTTCTGGTAGGTGTGGATCAGTCCCCGTTTGTTGGCCACGTCGACAAACTTCGCGACCGTACGTCTGTTCGATGCTGCCGAGTCTTCACGACTGGTTTCTCCATCAGCGATCGCTTGAATATCCTGGAGAGTCGGCAGGGGGTAACGATCGGGGCGAATGCCGCATCGACTTCGATCCGCGGAATCGGTATCCGGGATCAGTGAGAGTCGTTGGAGTTCGTCTTGAAGAGCCGCATCGGTTTGGGGTGATCGATTTCGCGAAGCAACCAATTGGAGCCACGCAGCGGCCTCGACGACTCTACCCGTGGCTTCGAGAGTTTTGGCCAACTCAACCGCCTGAACCAATTCGTCACGAAGACTAGGCTCGATCTGGGTTACGAGTTGCCGAACCGATAGCAGCGTGACACGGCGAGCCTGGATGTTTTTCGCGTCGGTCTGTTCGCCCAACTGCAACAGACCTGCTTCGAGTCGCTCCAGCGTCACTTGATTGGTCGCGTCCAGCGCGACCGATTTCAAGTAGGCGCCGGAGGCCTCATTCCATCTGCCTTCGGCGGCGGATCGGTCGCCCATTGCTCTCCAAAACAGCGGCTGCTGCTCAATTTCGGTGGATGCGTCCGCTAGCAATTCACTCACTCGATCGAACTGTTGCAGTTCGGTGTAAGCAGCAACCAAGATGGCATCCGAGGCGGCATCGCGGCTGATCCGTCGGGCCTTAATGGCAGCTTCGATCACATTGACCGCGACCCGAGGTTGTCGATTGGAAAGAGAAAAAACTGCACGATTGAGCGGTGACAACTGCGTCTCAGCGATATCGCCGGTCAACAACGTGCCACCAACGATGGGGTCACAGAGATTGATCAAAAATCGCAACTCGGATTCCGTTGACCGTCCCGATGCCACCAACGGCATCAAGACATCGCGAGCCTCGTAACGCCAGCCTGCGAAAGCGAGAAACTGGGCAAACTGACGACGAAGAAATTCGAGGTCGGGCGACATCCGCAGCGCTTCCCGATACTTCGATCTGGCTTCGACGAGTCGTCCGAGTTCCGCCAACCACTGGGCCGATTGGCCGATTGCAGCGATGCCGAAATCCGGATCACTCTTTTCAATCGAACGCAGGCTTTCGATCGCGGCGGCGATGTCACCCGTGCTGGCTTCCAATTGCGCCGAAAGAAAAATCAACGTCGAATGATCGGGCCGGATCAACAAGCCCGACCGCAGAAATTGGCGAGCTTCGTCCCAGTTCTTTGCAACCATCGCCGCTTTGGCGAGTTCAATCAGATCGTCGACCGAGCGACCGGGTTCTGGTTTAGCATTTGACGACGGGTTGACGTCGGCCGCATCCGAAGCCTTCGGGACGGCGGAAATCGACTTCTGATTCTCGTCCTTGGGTGCCGAACAACCGATGACAAAAATCACCGCAACCAGAATTACCGCGCAGCAAACGACGAACCGCAATTTATCTTTCATAACGACGCGACTTCACTCGGACAAAGACCACGTATGGGAAGCACCTTCGATCAAAACATACCGGGCATTTGGCTTGACGTTCTCAAATGCCGAAGTTTGTCCGCTGGGCCAATGCACGGTCACATCGATCTTCGCGTCGCTTTCGGCGAGCCCGAACGCGGCCACCGACTCATTCTTACCTTGGTATCCGTCGCCGGTCGCGGTGACGTACGATTGCCTCATACCGTCTTGCTCGACGGTGATACGAGTGCCGATCGCGTCGCGTTCGCTGGCAACGCCGACAAGTTGAAGCTGAATCCAATGATTGTCGGTTTCCGTTTGGTTTTCCAACAGCGCTAAGGGATCGACGAGGTCACTGATCACCACGTCGATCATGCCATCCCGGTTGTAGTCGCAGGTGATGGCGCAGCGTCCAAGAAGTTCGCGGTCCCAATAATCCGTATCGGCTTGCGTCGCCAGTTCAAATCGGTCGCCGAGATTCTCGAGCAACTGCGCGGACATTTTGAACGCGATGTTTCGATGCCGCATATCTTCCACATGGCCATTGGCGATGATCACGTCGACGAACGAATCGTTATCAAAATCAATCGGCTGACATCCAAAACCCAACAAACCCTCGCTCAGCTTGTCGAGCCCGAATCGGGGCGCCAAATCGCGGCACATTCCGCTCACATCAAACAGATAAAGGTTCAGCCATTCGTCGGTCCAATTGGTGATGATCAGATCGGGCATCGAATTGCGATCAAAATCTGCCCAGGCGACTCCCATGCTGGCGCTCGGGGCTCCCCGCGCACTCACCGCGCAACCTCTCGCCGTCGCGACGTCCTGAAAACTGGTCGTCGACGTACCTTCCACGCTATCGGTAATCCGCTTCCAAAACTGGTTCGGCCGCGAATCGTTGGCAATGAATATCTCCAGTCCTGGCGACTCGTCGAAATTGCTGATGATCAATCCGAGCCCGGGATTTGCTGCATCACCGAGCGCGGCAGACAACAATTGATCACTGTCATCGTCCGTCGAACCCAGTGGCATCACGGAGAATGTACCATCACCGAGGCTGATCCACGTTTGATCGACTTCCGCGATGTAGCCTTGCGGAACCGGCATGGTCAGCAATTGTCCGTCGGGGCCAATCTTCCCCGGTTCGTACATGGTGGGATCATTGACATAATTTACTTCAACAACATCCGGAAGCCCGTCGCCGCTGATGTCGGCGATTCCCAATCCCGTCGTATTGTGATGCTGGACCGGTTCTTGCCAGCCGACCCGCGCGGACGCATCCACGAACGTTCCGTCGCCTTGATTGATCAGCATCCGGTTGAATCCCAGCGTGCCGATCAACACGTCGGGAAAACCGTCTTGATTGATGTCGCCGGCGGTAACGCCATGCGTATAGCCAAAATCGCTTGCACCGGCTGGTTCCGTCACGGGTACGAAATGGCCATCGATATTGCGAAACAGAGCGTCGGATAGTTCTTGATCGGGTTCGCGAGGATCTTTACCGCCTTGTCCGCAGAACAAATCGACGTTGCCATCGCAATCAAAATCGAACGCCGCAATACCGGCGCCGGCCAACTGGTAGATCTGAAATTGTCGCTGTCGTTGCGGGACGGCGTTCTGGTACGTGTGCCGGAGCCCGCGAGCGGCGGCGACATCGACAAATTTTGCTTGGGTGCGAGACTTGGCCGGTTCAGATTGCTCAGCAGATGGAATGCTCGAAACGATCATGCGATCGACTGAGTCGGGCATCGGAAATTCTTTCTCGCTCAAGCCACAATAGCGTCGCGACAGACTTTCCGATTCCGGGATTCGCAGCAAACGCTGAATCTCTTGCCGCAGCGGGACCGCCGTGACATGCGACGGATGCCTCGACAATAAATGGTTCAGCCAAGCGGCGGCCTGAATCGGATGTCCAGCCTCCTCGAGATGCTTGGCAAGGTCGGTACCCGCGATCAGATCTTCGGGCTGCCCTTCCCCAACCGCCTTCGCGGCATGCAAAATTGAGATCAACAGGGCTCGGCGATCATCGATGGCGCGGGCGGCGTCTTTATTGCCCAATTGCAACAGTGTCCCCATCAGTCGTTCGTGGGCGAGTTCGTATGTCGAGTCCAGCTCGAGCGATTGCAAATAGGCTCCCGCCGCGTCTTTAACCTTTCCATCACTTCGGAGCTGGTCTCCGATGGCGATCCAATAGGCCGGGAAATTGCGAATTTCGGGCGACGACTTCTTTAGCACCGACTGCAACTGATCGAACTCTTGAATTTCGGCATGAGCCTGAGCCAAAATTGCATCAACGGCCGGATCATTGACTAGAAATCCATTGCCTCGCATCGACTCAAGCGTCTCAATCGCCTTGCGAGGTTGCCGGGCGCTCTGCCAACCAATGGCTTGACTGAGCGGACCTTCTTGAGTCACGGCGTTCCCGCTTCGCGTCGCCTGAGTCGTGATGTACGACGTCGATACGTTGATCAGGGTGCGGAGTTCGGATTCGGTCGCCTCGCCCGACGCGACAAGCGGCTCGAGTACCTGTGCGGCTTCGTATCGCCAGCCGACCATGTTCAGGAATTCAGCGAACACATGCCGTAGATATTCATCGTCGGGTGCCAATGCAAGAGCTTGGCCATATCGTGACTTGGCTTCATCGATTTTGCCGGCGTCCGTCAACCACTGGGCTGATTGCACCAACGCGGCAACTCCCATTTGAGGATCGTTGGGATCAATCCCGCCGAGAAGTTCGATCGCTCGCTGGAGCTTGCCCGTGCTCGCTTCGACGTGGGCGGATAGGAACAGCACTTCGGCGCTGTCGGGTTGGATCAACAGCGCCGCGCGCAGGTTGCGACGTGTCTCATCGAAATCCCCTCGCGTCAACGCTTGTTCTGCAGCCGCGACCAAATCATCGATTGACTGGCGTCGTGAATCTGGTTGGGTTCCCGCATCCGCGCCGGTCGCAGTCGCCGGATCCGCTGAACGGCCAGCGGGCTGAGTACTGGATGCGTTCGGCTTTTCAGGCTTACAGCCGACGCAAACGACCATCAAGCATGCGACGGATAATCGGACACTCCACCGCACGTTCGTTCGCATTGAATCTGAATCCGACTAGAAGTATCGCGACAAGTTGTAGCCCTCCATGATAGCCGTGATCGATCGCCCAACCAACCTCGCCGAACCAACCTCGCCCGATCAATCAGATCGGCGTGTCAATCGCTCGACAGATCAAGCTTTCCACCCGATGGCTGGTGAGCTCGGGACTGGGCGTAACGATCGGCGGCCGATCGTCCGGCGTCGAACCGATGTAACTGTTCTTGGACGGACGCACGACAGGCAGACAATTTGGTTTCGCAGTCGGCTTCGATCGCCAACAGTTCAAGATGCAATTGTTCGCACCGGTTCTGTTGCTCGCGACAATGTTGTCGCGCCGCTTCGGACGGCCATTGGCGCGAAGTCGGGTCGTCGTCCAGCGCGGTGGACATGACCCTCGCGATCTCGGTCAGTTTCGCGATCGCCGGCTGCTTGTCGGACAAGATTCGCATCAGGTCGGTCATGTGATTTTCATCGATCGCTTGCGTCTGGCGTTGACTCAATTCCAACAACCAAGTCAGCGTTTGGAAGCGACTTTCGACCAGCGCGCTGAGGTCTTCGGAGTTCATCGGGTTGGCTTTCAAAAAAGAGCGAGAGTTAGCAATGATCGGAAAAAAATCCTATTTTTCCGCAATATCCTTAAGTGGCACCGGCGCCGAGTCGGTCGTTCATCCATGTCAAATACTTTTCCCAGCCTGGTCGATCAAAACGTGTGGTTTCGGCAAACCGGTCGTCCCATTCGCTGGGGATGCGGCTCAGCACGATCGCGGCCTGTTTGACCAACAGGTCGGCTTCGCGATTGCGGCCCAGATCTTTGGCGCAGGCTGATCGACCTAAAATGGCTTCCAGCGCGGTCGGTTCGTTCGTATAACGTAGCTCGACGGTTCGGTACGCGGTTGCCGCGTCTTCCCAGCGGTTCATTTGTCGAAGCGCTTCGGCTTCGGCGATGGAACTATTTCGCAACATGGCGTCCTCGAGCCTGGGCAGCTTCACTTCTTCTTCGCGTGCGAGCAGCGTCTCTCGCAGCCGCGAAAAACTTTCCAGCGCTACTTGGACTTCCTGGTCGGCTTGCGCACGCAACGAACGTTTTGCGGCTTCCAACATCTCCGGTGATTCCGCTTCGATGCGGGGCCATTGCGCCGCCATCATGTGCCCGCGCGCGGCAAGGTAGGCGGCGTTGAGTGTGCTCGACAAACCGTAACGCTCCACCGCTTCTTCCAAATGCCGGATCGCTTCGTGCAGGATCGGTTGGTTAGCCAGCATCCGTTCATTACGATCCGCGTCGTCGCCGCGTTGGGCGATGAGTTGGTTTTGATACGCCTGTTCGAATTGCAATTCGCCGAGCATGATCAACGAGTCTCGCCACGCCGGACTTTGCGGTGTCAGTTCGCCGTCGCGCAGGTTGTCGACCAAATAGATGCTGGCTTGATCGATTTCGTGTCGCTCGGCGTGCGCTTGGGCGGCAAGCAGTCTCGCGTCGTACCGCAACGGATCTCGCGGATACTCGACGATGCAAGCTTCGGCTGCCCGGATCGCATTTTCTTCATCGCCTTCGGCCAGCAGGGCGCGACCGTACGCGACCAGTCCACGCGGTAACCGGCGGCGGTCTTCGTACCGCAGGTAGGGTTCCAGCAGTCGAATGCTGCGACGAAAGTGACGGCCTTGTTGGTACGCTTCGATCGCCAACCACTGTGTCGGCACGTATTGATTGGTGTCGAACTTGAGCTGCGCGGCTTCCGCGAATGCGTCTCCGGCGGCGCGATACCTCGACCTCGACAAGCCCGAGGCGCTGCGGGCCGTTTCACCGTTGATGTCGGTGCCGGCGCTGAGCGTCGCGTCCGCCCAGTCGCGATAGCCGATCCCTTCTTGCATCAGCGCTTCGGCCTGGTCGATGACCGGTGGCAAGCTTCGCGCCGTGTCGATCGCATTGGCAAAGTCGCCCTTGCGACGAAGCTCTTCGATCGCGGCAACCAGTCGCCGACTGAATTCGTCGAAGCTGATGGCGTCGCTGTCGAAGCCATTCGGGTCCCCGATTTCACGCATCATGTAACGTGTCGTCTGCAAGACTTCGACGCCGCGACCTTGGCTGGCGAGCAGTTCGAGTTCTTCGATCCCCGCGAGCGTCGATTCGCTATTGAACGGACGCTGTTGTCGAACCGCCGTCAATCCTTCGAGACCATCATCGATCGCGCCCGCCGCTAAATGGCTTCGTGCCAACCACAACCGGGCGAGCGACGATGTTCGTGGCGCTGCCTCGCGTTGCAGTTCACCGAGCATCTCGATCGGGTCTGCCAGTTCGGCCGCTGCCCGAGCACGGTCCTTGGTCGGATCGCGATCCTCCGGTGCATTGACTTGTCCTAGCCCGTAGCCGTCGATCACCTTTTGCACCTCGACGATCGCGCGTTGCAAATGAAGTTCGTCACGGTAATCCGCTTCCTCACCTCGGCGAGACGTGTCCGCCGTCGGCGGTTGCTCGAGCAGTCGGTTGACCGCATCGATCGCCTCGCCGTGTCGTTTGAGCCCGATCAGCGTACGAATGCGGATCAGTTGATCGGCCCACACCTGGCGAATTTCGAGTGAAGGATCGCGAAGATGGTCTTCGATCGTCGCGAGCGAGGAGACCAACGCTGGTCCGCCGGTGCGGAATTGTGATTCCGCGATCTTCGGCAACAGCGTCCGACGCAGCGTCGGATCTCGCCCGATCGCCACAGTCAGCGCGTCGGCGGCATCGGGATAGCGGCCGAGTTCGTAGAGCGCCTCGCCGAGCATCCGATGCCCTTCGGTTTGTCGGCCCATGGGGAATCCGGTTTGGCGCGCCGTTTCGAGCGGCTTGATTGCGTCGATCAACATTCGACGCCGCTCACGAAAATCGTCTTCGGCCAACGCTCGCGACAACTTTCCCGCCGCGATCAAGAAATCTCTCAGTCGCATCCATTCTTGCTGAGGATCTTCAGCCACTTCGTCGGGCTGTGAGTTCGGTTCACCGGCGTTCAGGTCGGGACTGTTCGGATCGTCGATGGGCGGCGCATCTTCAGGCACGATGTCTTCGGATTCCTGATTCGGATCCACTTCGACTTCGCCAGCGAATCGAACTGTTTCTGCCAATTCACCCGCCACGATCGGACGGCCGGCAACAAATTCTTGGGCCGCGACGCGTAGGATTTCGTAAGGATCGGTAACGCCCGACCGCCACCACAACGAGAACAAAACTGCAAAGCCGGCGATCGCGACCAGCGCGGCCACCATCATCAGGATGGTCGTGATCGTGTCTTTGCGGCTGGACGGTTGCGACGCCGCATTATCGGGTTTGGTAGGCGATGGCATGTCGAAATTTCATCCGTGAAACCTTGCGGTTACCAAATCGACCTCGCGGTGGGCAATAGCACCCGCGTGGCGAGCGACGCCGCTGTTAGCTCGCCGCAAACACGGTCGGTGTTCGTGAAACTCGCCGCGGAACGCAGGTCAGCGAATCGATCGCCGCACATCGGTCGATGTCTTCTCGATAGCCGACGCGAATCAAATTGCGACCGCCAATCGAATCGGCTAGCAGCGACGAGAGCGCCGACGTGGTCACATCCGACAGGCTTGTGCCAGAGCGATTGGTTTTGGCAATCGACGATCGCCACCAATGCAGGGCGATCGCGGAAGCATCGCACATCGAACAGTCAGCGATCGATCGACGGACGCACTGATCCACGATCGCGCCCGCAAGCAACGTGTCCTCGCCCGTGACGCGTCCTTCGGTCCCGGCGCACACCAGCAGCACCGAATTGGCATCGATGATCGCATCGACAACCACGGACAGATTCAGGAAACTCGCCAATACCATCGTGCGAGCGGACTGAGCTACTACGATCGCTCGCGTGCCGTTGGTGGTCGTCAAAATCAATGTTCGACCGACGACCTGCTGTGATGTGTATTCTGCTGGTGAGTTGCCCAGGTCGAATCCGTCGATGAGACGACAGCCCCGTTCACCACAAAGCAGCGGCTGCGTCGACAAGCTCGCTGCGTGAGTTCGTGCATCTTCAACTTGGCGGCATGTGATTACTTCGTTCGCGCCGGCGGCCAGCGCCGTGGTCACCACCGATGTTGCGCGCAGCACATCGATCACGACCGCGACATCGATTGATTCGCGAGGCGGTAAATCGGTCGGCGACAGCGTTGTGAAGAGTTGCATGCTTCGGCGAAACGCTATGGCGTGAAGTATCTCAACCAATTCCGGACGCCTTGGCCAGGCACGTATGCCTTGGGTTGTCCGAACAGTCCTGGGCCGACTTGCACGGGGTTGGCCGATTGGCCGAACGACATCAACGGACCGATCGGTGCGCCAGTGCCAGATGGAATGATCGTCGTTGGGGGCGCCGCGATGACATTCGGAGGCGCGTAAACATTCGGCGCTAGAACGGGGCCGTAACCCACGGGCGCTTGATACGTTGCCTGACCACAACCGATGCCGCTGGCGGCGGAGTATCCGCTGGCCGGCGACACGTTGCTGCAGTTGTACATCGTCGCGTAACCGCCACCGCCGAGTTGGGGCGGAGCGATCGGTGACAAATCGCTGCTGGACACGGGCGGCGGAGGCAAGCTGCGGGGCGGTATCGTGGTCGCTTGCGGCAGCATCGATGACGGGGGCAGCGGAGTTGGCTGCATTGGTGACGGTGGCAACGGCGCATTGTTGAACATAGGACGAGGTGGAATCGCGATCGACGGTGGAGCTGCGGTGGTCGGAGCAGCAGTGGTCGGAGGTGCCGCGATGACTGGTCCGCTGCTAGGCATCGGCGGAAGCGCAAACTGCATCGCGGCTTGACGCACTCCGTAACCTGTCTCTTGATACATCCCACCGGACTTATGGATCGGTTGATACTGATCAACAGCCCGATATTGATCAACGGCGCTGGGAGTTCCAATTGGACGCAGGCGGGTCATGGGAGTATCTAACGACTGACCTTTCGCCACCGGCGCTGCGAACAAAGCAATCAAGACCAGGATAGCCGGGTTTGATGGTCGTTTCATGCTCATCCTTTGAAGTCGAGTAAGGCCACCTCGGCCCACCATGTCCGTAATCACAGGCAGTTCAACAAAGCAATATCAATGCCATTGTTGCAATTTGTAGAACGTTTGCCCCAATCGTTTGGGCGGGAGTCGCGATTGCCCCCTATTCATTGTCCTATCCGCTAAAAACCGAAAAAAATCACGCTCGGTCCCGCCCTACCGCCTGCGCAAACTTTGAAGTTTCTTCAATTCTTTGTAACGTCCTCCACCGATTCTGACTCCACAGGCAACTGACCGAACCGGAACACAACCACCGCTGTGACGAGCGTCGATGCTAGCAAGCACAGCCAAGGCGAGAGACCAAGGGCCGCCGGAAGTGTTCCCGTGACGATGCAAATCGCAGCGGCGATCAGCGCGTATGGCATCTGCGTGCGAACGTGTGCGACGTGATCACAGCCGCTGGCCCGACTCGATAAAACCGTCGTATCGGAAATCGGCGAACAATGGTCGCCGAAGATCGCGCCCGCCAATACCGCCCCACAGGTCGACAGTGCGATCGCGCCACTTGGCCCTCCAGTCGGGTCGAGTTGAATCGCAAGCGAGATCGAAAGCGGCGTCAGAATGCCCATCGTTCCCCAGCTCGTTCCCGTCGAAAAGGCGATGACGCCGGCCAGCAAAAACACCACCGTCGGTAACATCCGTGGGTCCAGCCGATCCGATAGCACGCTCGCCAAGTATCCGCCCGTATCGAGTCGTTCAGGCTCGGTCATTGCGGAGATCGCCCACGCGAACCACAGGATCAACATGGCGGGCATCATTTGAGCAGCCCCGACGATTGACGATCGAATTGCCTTCTTCGCATCGCATCCTCCCAACACCAAATGGCACCCGATCGCCGCAACCAGTCCGACGCCTCCACCCATGATCAACGCTAGGTAAGAATCGCCGTTGCCCAAAATTCGGCCGGCCAATCGAAGCGCGCTTTCGCCGGGCTGGGGAGTCCCCATCGCGCCGAGTCCCGTGACGACGAGCACCACCGCCACGGCGCCCAAGCACAGCATCACAGGGATCACCGCGGCGGTCCACAACCAGCCACTGACCTTTGATCGAGTGTCGTCGGCCAATCCCGCATCGATCGGACTGTGATCCGACTTTTTTCGCCGGGCTGCTTCCGCCTCAACCGCCCGCATCGGACCAAAGTCGCGGCCCGATAGCGACACCAAGAACACCATCGCCAGCGCGATCCATGGATAGAACCGATAGGGGATCGACGCGATGAACATCTCAAACGCCGCTGCGTTGTCCTCGATTCCGGCCGCGTGAAGTCCGTCAGCCATGTAGCTGATCTCGATCGCCGCCCAAGTGCTGACGACGGACAGGCCGGCGACCGGGGCGGCCGTTGAATCGACCAAGTACGCCAGCTTTTCTCGCGACACGCCGAATCGATCCACCGTGGTTCGCATCGTGCCGCCGACCAACAGCGTATTGGCATAGTCATCGAAGAAGATCGCCAGTCCCGATGCTGCCACCATGGCTTGGGCACCACATCGGGTTCGAACTCGGCGCGCAAATCGTTCGATCAGCGCGGCCATTCCTCCGCCCTTCTCCAGCACACCCACCATTCCGCCCAGCAGCAAACTGAACAGCAGTGCTTGCAAGTGCGTTGTGGCGAACACCGATTCGTGCATCGTCTCATAGAAGATGCGAATGGAATCCCACCATCGGGATTCGGGCAGTCGTCGTGCTAGCAGAACCGCGCCGACGAATACGCCAGCGGCGAGCGGAAAGATCACGCGTCGAAGAGCGACCGCCAATGTGATTGCGACCAGGGGCGGCAACAGCGATTCAGGCCCGACCGGCATGTCTGTCACACCTGCGGCACCTTGATTGAGAGGTTATTTCCGGGCGCCAGCAGCGCCCAAGACGGGTGGAACCAAGAAGCACTCGTCGTCGCGTGACGGGGCGTTGGCCAGAGCCGCATCGCGTTTCAGACTTTCGACTGGAGCATCGTCCCGCCATCGATTTTCGACATCCAACGCGGTGGTCATCGGTTCCACGCCCTCGGTGTCGAGTTCCGATAGCTTTCGGACGAATCCAAGGATGCTGTCGAGTTGCGGACGAACCGTTTCCACTTCGGCATCGGTCAAATCAAGCCTAGCCAAAAGAGCGAGTTTGCGAACGTCATCGACAGTCAGCGCCACTACTTCTTGCCCGAATTGCCGACATCGAACGGCTTCGTCTTAACGGTCTTGCGAATCACGCCGCTGCGAATGCACTGGACGCAGATCCGCATCGACTTGTTTTGGCCCTTCGGTGTGGTGACGTGGACTTTTTGCAAGTTGGGCACGAACTTTCGCTTTGTGATGCCTGTCACTTTGGTACCGACACCGCCCAAATACTTGGCTTTACCACGGGTTTCGATGCGGTGGCCCGTCTGAACTTTCTTGCCGCACGTTTCACATTGCCGTGACATGGGAACTCTCTTACTTTGCTATGAATGGTCGGTGGAATTCAGGTTTTTCTAAGGCGGGTCGGGAATTGTACCCGATGGTCCGTTTTTCGTGAAGCGGGATCTCTCGGACTAAACGGCGTAAATCTGGTACAGCATCGCGTACACCATCACTCCGGTTACCGACACGTACATCCAGATCGGGTAAGCGTACCGGACCAGCCGTTTGTGAGCGACGATCCGGCCATTCTTCGCCAAATAGACCGCGCGAATTGCCAAAAATGGAACCGTGATCGCCAAAATCAGGTGCGTCCCGAGGATGCCATAGTACGTGTAGCGGGCCGCATCCGAGGCGACCGCCGGATCGGTCGGGAACCGTTTATTCGGTTCGCCGGTGGCCTCGAACAAGGCGACCTTGTGGAACAAATACAGCGATAGGAAAATGGCGCTGACGGCCAGGGCCGCCAACATGTACTTCTTGTGGACCCGTGCCCTGCCCCGCTTGATATTGATCAGTCCCAGGGCAAGCAGTACCGCCGCGATCGCGTTGAGCGAAGCGGTGACGTGAGGAAGGTTGTCGGCCAGAAATTGCCAGCTCATCAGGTGTCTTTGCCCGCCATCATTTCGCGAATCTTGTCTTTCATCGCCGCCAGTTGCCGTTTCTCAGGCCAATTGTAAAAGCCTTCGATCTGGCCGGTCGGATCCACCAGCACGAACCGTTCGGTGTGAAATTGCTTGTTGACGGGTTGCTTGAAGATCTCGCCACCGATGCGGCGAATGTACGTCAGATCACCGGTCATGAACAACCACTGATCTTTGTCCGCTCCGAATCGGGCCGCGTATTCGCGAAGGATTTCCGGAGTATCCGTTTCGGGATCGACCGAGATCGCGACGAAGCGAACACCCTGACCTTCGAACTCCTCCTGCAACTCTTTAATGATCTGGTTCTGCTTGACACAAATGCTCGGGCAGGTGCTGAAGAAAAAGCTGACGACGTACGGCTGACCCGCCAAATCTTCGCTCTTGACCAGCTTGCCACTCCGCTCGGTAAGCTCGAATCGGCTGAGCCACGCTTCGTCGTCAGGCGGTTTAGTCGGCTCAGCGTTCTCGACTTCGCTGGGGTCCCCGGAGGGTTCCCCATCGTTGGTGTAAACGATCTCGCCTGGACCCGGGCCGCCGGCCGGTTGCGGCGTCCGAGCAGCTCGAATCACGACACCCAGCCCGACGCCCGCCAAAAGAATGCCAGCGATGTTCAAGAAAGTTTTCATGGTCCGATAGTCTAGAGCCTCGAAGGCGAATCGGGTAACCGACCCACCAACAACCTGTTAAAACCAAACTGATGCTAATTCAACTTTTGGGATTTTCCGGTTCAATCAGAGGCAAAACAACATTCGGCAATCCACCTGATTGTGGCTTGTCCGTAATGCAAAATTATTAAGCCAGAGTACGGAGTGCGCGCTGGCGTGGGGCAAACCGTTTCCCGAATAACAAAGAATGCACGATAACCAACGAAAGGGAAACATATGAAATCATGAAACGTCCGCCCCTTCAAGCAGGCTTTGCGCAGTATAGCGATTGCCACTAGTCCGTTCGCCACGTCCGCACATGCGGCGATCTCTTTCGAGTTCAATTTCGGCGATGCCACACTGACGACAGAACAGCAACAAGCGGTCGTTACCGCCGGTAACCTGTACTCGCAACTGTTCGCCGCGTACTTCACGAACACCGCGACGGTCAGGTTCCTTGTGAACACAACGAACGACAGCATGAGCAACGCGGTCGAATCAGCGGGCTCTTACAGCAACACAGCCGACGGGTTCGGAAACGGTGAACTCGTTTGGAACCAGGTCGTCAACGGCGTTGATCTCGCTGATGCCGGTCAGCCGCACGGCCAGATGAGCATCAACACGGCGGTGAACTTCCAGTACGATCCGAACGCACCAGTCGACTTTGCCGGTGGTCAGATCGACTTCTACTCGGTGATCGACCACGAACTGACGCACGCGTTCGGCTTCTCGAGCTCGATCAGAGGTTCTGACCAACAGAGGTTCTACAGCAAGTATGATCAGTTCTTGACGACCAAAGCAGGTGTGCCCCTTATTGATCCAGCAACCCTGATCACGAACGACGCCGCCTTCAATGAAGCGAAGCTCAATGGGGCGCTGTTTAGCGGTCCCTCCGCTATTGCGGGTTACGGCTCACCAGTCCCGATCGAGGGTGGATTTGGCGCAATCAGCCACTTGGCAACGCACGAGTTCTCTTCGCCGACCTCGCCGCAGAACGCGCTGATGCTGTGCTGCGGTGGCGAGAATGTTCAGTTCGAGCCACGTGACTTCAACGCAGCCGAAATCGGCATCTTGACTGATATCGGCTACAGACGCGTCGCCGCTGTTCCAGAGCCTTCAACGTTCGCGATGCTACTCGTCGGCCTCGGGTTCTTCGGCTTCGCCGCCAAGCGTCGCAAGAGCTGAAAGAATGATCCCCCTAGTGCTGACGGGTCAAATCAAATCTAAGGGGTCAGGCCTCATTGATGGAAGTCAGGTGGTGGTTACGGTATAAATCCAGCACTGTCTTGGTCCGATAGTCTAGAGCCTCGAAGACGAATCGAGTAACAGCGATTCGCTAGGGATCAAGTGATTCGCGAAGCTGTGTCAGTTCAGCGATGCGATTTTGCAGGCTGGCGATTTCGTCGTCGATCGCGGCTAAATTGCGTGCTTGAATCGGCGACGAGAGGTCTTCACCTAGTCGATCCAGTTTGCTGATTCGATGCAGGATGGGAATCGTCAAACTCAGCGCCGCCGTCACGATTGATGTGGCGGCGATCAGTCGCCACATGCCCGGCGATTCGAATCGGCCTACGACGATCACGCCACAGAGCAACAACGCCAATCCGAATACGATTTGACTGCCAACGAAGTGTATCCATTGAAATCGTCTCGCCAACTTGGCGATCGACAATAGGCAAACGTGAACGGTCGCGACGCCGAAGATTGCGATGCACGCCGTTGACTTCCAGAACAGATCGGAATCGGCGTCACCCCAAGTCCCGGCCAACAATAGACCCGCCGAAACTACTGCGAGAGTCAGTCCTGTTTTCGGCAACCAGTTGTGTCCGCGTGGTGTTCGGGACAAGTCGCAGGCGAGTCCGCACAAGCTGGCTCCCGCCACGATGAGGGTGGTCAGCATGACTCGCACCTCGAACCATCCCCAGGTATCGAGCATGATGAACACGATGCCCAAGATCGCGCCGATGACCACGGATCCGATCAGTCCCCAAAGACAGGATTTTGCACGCACCGACTGGGTCGACTTGGAGGTTGTGTTCATTGCCACGGTTTCGGCGCCCTGAGGTCTGGCGAGAAGTGCGTTCGCTCACCCATCAAACGATCACGTCGACTTTGCGACTGCCACGCATCAACTGCCAGGCGATCAAGGTGGTGACGATTGCCATCGCGATCGACACGGTCCAGCAAATCCAAGTTGGCGGCGCAAACCCGACGGCGGCAAAGTCGATCTCCGGGTACATCAACCGTCGCATCTCGACCATCGAATAGCTCAACGGGTTCACTCTCATGATGCCGCCCAAGATCCATTGTCCCACACTGGCGCCTTCACCTAATGCGGGAATCGGAAAGAACGATCCGCTGAGCAACCACATCGGCATCAACCCCAGCATCATGATCGCATGAAAGCCTTGCGTGCTTTCCATCGGCCAAGCCACGATCATTCCCAGCGAACACATCGCCACCGCGACCACCGCCAACAATACCAATAGCGGCAGCACCGTCCAGCTCAGCGACACCGTGCCGACGAGATACACCAGCGCCAAAAACGCGGTCGCTTGGACCCAGGCGATCGCCGATCCGCCGAGGACTTTACCGACCAGCACTGGCAATCGACCGACGGGCGCCACGAGCACGGACTGCATGAATCCCTCGCGTCGATCTTCGATCACGGAAATTGTCGCGAAGATGGCCGTGAACAAAACGATCAGTCCTAAAGTACCCGGCAGAAAGAACTGTAAGAAATCGAGTTCTCCCGATCCTGAAAACGATCCTTTCAGCCCCGTCCCGAACAGCAGCCAAAACAGCAGCGGTTGCAAGATCGCAGCCGTGACGCGATTGCGCTGACGAAAGAATCGAGTCCATTCGCGCCGCGCAAGCATCCACGCGGCTCCGGCACCGTCCGTCGTTGTAATTTGAGTTGGCGTGATGGCGTTCATTTTTTCGCAAGTTCTTAAGCTGCCGAGAATGCCTGGCCGGTCTTGGCGACAAACACGTCTTCCAAACTCGGGCGACCGATCGTGATCGACTCGACTTGTTTGCCAAGCCTTTCGATCAAACGAGGCACCAGCGTCTCCGGTGCATCGCTTTGTATTCGCAGTTGCCGATGCAGCCGCTGGACATCGATCGCCATCTCGTCGCGAAGGATCGCTTCGACCGCGTCGACATCAGCCGTTTGGATCGTCACCAGTCCGTCACCCATGTCGCTACGCAGTTCGCTGGGCGAACCTTCGGCGATCTTCTTCCCGTCGGCAAGGATCAAGACTCGGTCGGACTTGTCGGCTTCTTCCAGCAAATGCGTCGTCATCAGTACCGCAATCCCATCGTCGGCCATCTTCCGAATCGCATCCCATAAACTCAATCGGGCCGAAGGGTCCAGGCCGGTGCTCGGTTCATCCAACAGTAGCAACCGCGGACGGTGCAGCATTCCCTTGGCGAGTTCGACACGCCGCTTGAGACCACCCGAAAGCGACTCGCAATAATCGCCGCGACGATCGGTAAGTTCCAACAGCGCGAGCAGCTCGTTTCGTCGCTGCGTCAATTCGGGTCCGCGAATTCCGTACAACGCGCCCTGGCAAGCGATGTTCTCGTCGACGGTTAACTTCTTATCCAAACTTGGCGACTGAAACACGATCCCGATCTGTCCCCGCACGGCAAGCGGATTTTGCCGCGCATCAAAACCACCGATAGTGACGCTGCCTTGCTGAACTGGCAACAGCGTGCAAATCAGACGAAACAGCGTCGTCTTGCCGCTGCCGTTGGGGCCGAGCAGGGCAACGATTTCGCCGCCGCTGACGGACAAATCGATCCCAGCCAAAGCAACGTGATCTCCGTACCGGTGATGGAGATCGCTGACGACGCAAACAGGCATCAACGACTACCAGAACACGCGAAGAGTGACGACCAGCAACACCGCTGGCAACACCAACAACGATGATCGCAACAGTTTGCGGGCACTCTTGTCATTGGGTGCCGAACTGAATCCGATCGAAGCTTTGAGCATTGGAAACGTCGCCAGCACGACGCACAGCGCCGCCGGGATTGCGAACCACGAGAACTCATTCACGAAGCACATCGCGACACCGCACAACATCAAGCAAAGTGATCCGACAATGCTCTGCCAACCCGCGCTGCGGCCGGTCGGCTCGACCGTCGTCGTCATCTTGAATCCGGCTTCGTCATATTGCCGGCGATACATCCAGGCGATCGACATGAAGTGCGGGTATTGCCACGTCGCCAAGACGCCAAACAACAACCAGCCGGACGCATCGAAGATCGAACCGCCCGTCGCCGTGTATCCGATCATGACTGGCAAAGCGCCCGCGATCGCGCCGACTGTAGTGTTCCATGCGGTTCGCGTTTTTAGTGGCGTGTAAACAAGCACGTAAATCAACCAAGTGGCGATTCCTGACATCGCCGGAGCGATACCGAACTTCGACCACAATACCAACGCGCCGACTACCCCAACCAGTGCCGTGAAAGCCGTTGCTGGAATCACGCCGACACGCCCGCCCGGCAATGGTCGGTTCGCCGTGCGAGTCATCTCGCAATCGATCACTCGCTCCCAAATCTGGTTCGCGGCGCCCGCGCTGCCCGCGATCGCTGCGGTTCCCAACAGCAACCAAAACCAATCGACGATTGGGAATGTTCCGCCGGCCCCGATCATGGCAGTCGCCGAGGTCGTGACCAAAATCATCATCACGATTCGTGGCTTGGTCAGTTCAAAGTAGTCTCTCAGAACTTTCGAGCGGGACGCGGTCGTTTCGGATGATTCTTTGGCTTGAGTTCGATCCGACACAACTTCCCTGCCCTGCCCTGCCCTTTGGATACCCGAATGTACATCGACAGGCTCACGCCCGCCGATCGACACCGATCGTGTCGTCGTTAAATCGGCTGAGAGAAGATCAGTTGCCATTTCGTGGACGTTGGTTTTAGGCGGATGCGGTCTTGGAAACGGAACTCGATGAAGTCTGCGATTTCACTCGCCATACCCGTGCAGTCAGCATCGCTGAAAACGCCAAAATGAGCGACCCGGTCGCCACGTGGGCTGTCACCACGATCGAATCAGCGAACCCCTTCGCTCTCAACAAAAAGTCAGCCGAGCGGGGAACCCATTCCAAAATCGATGGCCAGCCATAATTGACGACCCAAGTTCCGACTCCCAACGCGATCTGCACGGCCAGTAATCCTACCAATCCAGCCGCCGGACGCGAGAGCGTCAAATCGCCGCACCGCCTCAGTCTCAACCAGGCCAACCCGGTTACGCCCCACAAGACGAATGCCGTCACGACATGCATCATGACGATCATCGCGAATATCCCCGGACGAGTCGTCGGTTGAACATGGCGAAGTTGCGCGCCGAGCAGAAGTTGCATGTAGCTCAATCCGATCAATGCGAATCCAACCAGCAACATGCCGCGTCCGATTTTCACCGCAAATGAACGATCTTCCGACGGTTTCCACCACGTCCGGCTGGTTACGACGCAGGCGAGCACGCAAACGGCGAAAAACGCGGGTCCGAAACAGCCGTGAACCATCGCCAGCGTTCGATCGCCCAACACGACTCGCATGCCGCCCAGCAACCCTTGCAGGATCACCATCAACAGCAATCCGACGCAGAGCACTCGCACCCATCGCCGGGGCTCTCGCAAAAATGCGGCAATCACGATTGCGATCGCGACGAAACCGACCACCGCGCCGAGCAACCGGTGACCGTGCTCGATGAAGAGATCGAATGGGCCGAGCAGCCATGTCTTGTAAGGATAGAGAAACAAGTTGTAACCGTACGTGCCCGGCCAATCGGGAACCGCCATCCCGGCATCGTAGGTCGTCACCAATCCGCCGACCCAAATCAGCGGCCAGATTAGGCACACCGCCAACACGCACAGCCGATGTAGCCAGCGAGCGGGCGGGACGTCAGTAAGTTTCGTTTCGAGCGGACTCATATCCGTTCCCCGATCATCGCGCCGACGACACAAAAGCTGGCGCCAAAAACCGCCGACGCCATGATTCCGGAATAGCCGGTAGCCCGCATCACCAGGATGCCAATGATCAAGCCCGCAATCGCTCCGATCCGACGAGCGGTATCTTTAGAAATCATGACGCCGTCCGATCAGGATCGAGCGATTGAAGATAGCGCACCAAATCCCAAACCTGATCGCTCGTCAATCCTCGACCATCCTCCATCGGTACGACCTCGACACCGGGCATCGGAGTTCCCGCGATTCCTTGCGTGATTCGTCGGTAAAGCGTTTCCCTATCGCCGCCGCCGCGGTAGACACCCAGAGTCAAGTTCCGTGGCTCGGCCGGTCGCGGCGGCAACGCGCCCGCTTTGCGAAATGGACGCATGTCGTCGCGATTGCTCGGCGTCAGCCCGATTCGAGTCGAATACTCCTTGCCCCAATCGTCGTAGTCCAGCATGACCGCATCACCGTTTCCGGCGGGCCCATGGCAACCGACGCAGTTGGCGATCTTGCCATGAAAAATTGCCTTACCCCGCTCGATCGATTTAGAAATCGCAACTGATTCCGAAAGCTGAGTCGCCGTTGGAACGGGCACCACTTGATCCGATGCGGTTTCCCATTCACCGACGATTCGGGTGAGTGTGTCGCGGACGATGTCGGCACCTTCCGAATCACCATCGGCGACTAACCGAGCGCCTGTGTCAACTTGGTCCTCGCCGTAGCCCAACCGATCGATTGCGGCAGCCATCAAGCGTCGCTCGAACTCGCCACGGATCGACAAATAGATCACGTAGTCAACGAGGGCTTCCAAGTCGGATGAATCTGAAACGTCCGCAGGCGAGTTGACCGAATCAATTGCCGCAAACGATGGCATCGCGCTACCCGGGGCACCCCGCTCGAGCAACGCCATCAGATCTTCTCGCGTCGGTTTCGCCGATCGCTGAGTCGATTTCCACTTGAACACGCCGAAGCAAAAATTTCTCGGATGCGGTTTTTGATAGAGACTCGCTGGGCCGGCACCCGCGCCGTCAACGCCATGACAGGTAACGCAGTGCTCGCGGTAAAGTCCCTTGTGAGTTCCGTCCTTTTCGCTGGACACCGGACCAGCGGCGCGAATCAGCCGATCAAGTGTTACCAAGTTGGTCAGTTCTGGCGGCACCTTCGGCGAATCCGGTGTTCCGAACAAAGATTCCGTCACAGCCGCCGCGTCGAGCTTCGCCGAATCAGCCGAAACCGAACGCGATCGGGTCAGTGTCAACGAATAAACGTCATTGTCCGGGAACGAGCCGACAGGGGCGTCGCAGCCAACGAGCAGACCGGCGAGCGCGGAAACGAGAATCAATCGCCACATGAACAATCATCGCATAGGAAAAGAAGGCAACCAAGAACGATAATTGAACCGCGAAACATCGACTTCCGCAAACGTCACGGATTGTCGCACCACGATCCAACAAAAAAAGCAGACGCGAAATCTCGCATCTGCTTGATCGAATTCAGATATTCGTGAATCGACGTTCGCTCAATTAGCCGTCAACGCTGCGGCCGGAATCACGACGGTACCCATGTCGTTGACGCCCGGCGTGATCTTGGCCTCAAAACGGCTTCGCTTCCATTCCTCTTTCTTGCCTTCGATCGTTACGTCGTTGATCGACCCGGCCTCGTGATAAGCGCGGAACACAAGTTCGGTGCCTACCGGCAAACCCTTGATCTCGAGTTCACCGTCAGCGTTGCTGACTGCGGCAAACGGGTGATCCAAGACGACGATGTACGCCTTCATCCAAGGGTGGATGTTGCATTCAACTGGAATCGGAGCGGGCTCGTCCTTTTCCAATTCAACTGTCTTCGATTGACCCGAGGGGATCGTGAAGTTCTGTGCCTTGTTGTTGAAGAATCCCAAGTTCGCGTTGTGACCAACGGCGTCGGGGTTGGTAACTTCCAAAGTGTCGCCGACTTGAGCGATCACCATGTGCGGCTCGAATCGACATTGGTCATTGGCGAGCGTGTGCTTGTTTTTGAGTGGTTCGAACTTTGCCAAGCTCGAGCCGCCACGACCCGTGTAAACGTACACGACAACATTCTTGATACCCTTGTTATCCGGGTTGACCAGCAACCGTTCTTGCACCAAGGGGTTCTTGCCACAGAACTCGACATCTTTGTTGACATCGACGGGCAATGGCTTGGGCGCTTCGCCACCATATTCGAAACGAATCTTCAGGTCGCCGGTTTCCGCATCAGCGGCCGATAGACGGTGGGGCATCGCAGCGAGCATGATGATCAGGGCGACGCCTGAAAGGATCGAAATCTTCAAAACTAACTCTCCTCGAGAGAACGTGATTCACAGTGGATTGGATGATAGGCGAAACAGGATTCGTTACGAGCCCATCGACTGATTGGATCGGAAATGGGGGGACAGCCCAACAACATCGCATCCATTGAAACGATCGCTGGGGCATCATCATAGCGACGTTGTGCCCAACATTCATTGAGGGGCGGGATCGAACTGAGACAATCATGCTCAGAAATGCAGGTCATGCTCAGAAACTTGGTCGGACAACATGAAATGCGGCGACGAAGGATGCCGGAGAGACACCGTCGTCGCCGCTGTTTTCAAATTAGTCGCGGGCGAAAAATGTGCCATCCCAATGGTGGGAATAAGAAGCAGATGGCAGAAATGCATTCTTCGGAAGGACACCCGAATTATATCCGACAACGGAAGATCGTCTACCGCTAAACGGCCGATGCGGAAAAATACTGCCTGTCGCGGCCCTCGGATTCGTACCGCTGTCCGTCGTTGGCTGGGCGACGTAAATTGCTTGCTTGCAAAATTTTTTCGGTCACCAACAAATCGGCGCCGATCGCAATCTCAAGGTATAGGATCGTAGGATGAAGATTTTGGTGGTCGGTGGCGGTGGTCGCGAACACGCTCTGGCTTGGAAAATTGGCCAGTCTCCGCGCGTCGAACAAGTCTTTGTCGCCCCCGGAAACGCTGGCACGGCGCGGGACGCAACGAACGTGCCGATTCCCGTTTCCGATAAACCGGGGCTGATCCGTTTCGCCAAAGAAAATGCAATCGACTTAGTTGTCGTCGGCCCGGAAATGCCGCTGGTCGATGGTCTCGTCGATGACATGGAAGCGGCAGGGCTGAGAGTTTTTGGACCCTCCAAGGCGGCGGCGGAACTCGAAGGCAGCAAAGTCTTCTGCAAAAACCTGCTTCATACCGCCAACATCCCGACCGCTACCTACCGAACCTTCCGGTCCGCCGAAGAGGCGTCTCGGCATATCTGGGATCGCTATGGTGACCCGAACGAACCGGTTCCCGTCGTCGTGAAAGCCGACGGTTTGGCCGCCGGCAAAGGCGTGATCGTTTGCAGCACACGCGCCGAAGCTTTGGACGCAATCGATCGCATTGCTTCGCAGCGGGAGTTCGGTGATGCGGGCAGAGAATTGATCATCGAAGAAAAACTGACCGGCCAAGAAGCCAGCGTGTTGGCGATCACCGACGGCGAAACCATCGTGACGCTGCCGGCCGCGCAAGACCACAAGCCCGCCTACGACGGCGACACCGGCCCGAACACCGGCGGCATGGGCGCCTATTGCCCAACGCCGATCATCGACGAAGAGATGATGGAGCGGATCGAAGCGGATGTGTTGGTACCGATCGTCCATGCGATGAAGCGCGCCAGGCGACCGTTCAAAGGAGTGCTCTACGCGGGACTGATGCTAACGCCGGCCGGACCAAAGGTGTTGGAGTTCAATGTTCGTTTCGGCGACCCCGAATGCCAGCCGTTGTTGATGCGACTGAAAACAGACTTGGTCGATGTGATCGAAGCCACCATTGATGGACGGCTCGCGGACATAGAGCCGCTCCAGTGGGATCCGCGACCGAGCATCTGTGTCGTGATGGCCAGCGAGGGTTATCCCGGCAACTACGAAAAGGGTCGAAGGATCAGCGGTCTCGATGCAGCCGACGCGATCGACGAAGTGAAGGTCTTTCACGCCGGTACCAAGCTGGTCGACGGCAACGTCACCAATGACGGAGGACGCGTGTTGGGAGTCACTGCGATGGGCGACACCGTCGCACAAGCAAAGTTGCAAGCCTATCGAGGCGTCAAAGAAATCCGCTGGCAAGGCGCATGGTGCCGTAAAGACATCAGCGACAAGGCGAGGCTGTCCTAACGTCGGACGGTAGAACACTGTCCCCATTGTTTGCGTTGGACTACCAGCGTTCCTCTCAAACGATTGAGGACAATCGTTCTACAAAGCGATTTTAGCTTCGCTTCATCGACAGAATCCGTTTGTGGCCTTCGATGTCTTTGATCAATCTTGCGTCGGTGAAGTCTTCGCTGTCCTGGGACATCTTTAGGCAGGCGCCTGCGATCATCGGGCTCAGCTCGATAATCAACTGACCACCGGCGCGAATTCGCTTGGGCGTTTCCGCAAGAATTCGCTCGATTACCTCGGTGCCTTTCGGACCAGCCACAAGCGCCGCCTTCGGTTCGTGGTCACGCACGCTCCGCGATAACTCGTCGTATTCCGACTCGCTCACGTAGGGTGGATTCGTGCAGACAATATCAAACTCGCTGGGCGCTTGGACCGCACCGAGCAGGTCGCTTTTGATGAAGCGGATGCGCTGGGTGACTTCGTGCTGGTCCGCATTCCACTGAGCAATTTTCAGCGCAGCGTCGCTCAGATCCACCGCTGTCATTTCGCAGTTGGCGACGTTCTTCGCGACCGTGATGGCGATCGCTCCGCTGCCAGTTCCGATATCGGCGATCTGTAGCGGACGATCTTTGATGTTCATTTTTTTCGCGACATCGAGGGCTTCAATGACGAGATGTTCCGTCTCGGGACGAGGGATCAACACGTGTTCGTCGACACGAAATCGCAGCGAATAGAACTCCCGATAACCGACAAGTTGGGCTACCGGAACACCTTCGCCGTGGCGACGAACCATTTCGCGAAACGCGACCCGTTGTTCTTCGTCGGGTTCTTCACCGAAGGAAGTGTAAAGCTGAATTCGTGAACATCCGCGGGCGTGAGCCAACAGGACTTCCGCATCGAGTCGAGGTGAGTCGCTGCCCTTGCGTTTGAAGAAGTCCGTTGTCCATTCCAACAACCGCATCACGGTCCAAGGGTCCTGTTGGCTGGCAGACATTCGGCTTCCTTCGCGTTGGGTTTCAGTCATACTCCATTGTCGCCTTCAAATCGACTCAGTCGATCATGTCGCCGCGCATTTGGTCGCGGTCATATTCGATCATCGCGTCGGTGACGGCCGAAACGTCGCCTGCGATGATTTGATCGAGCTTGTAGAGCGTCAAGTTGATTCGGTGGTCGGTCAAGCGATTTTGAGGATAGTTGTAAGTGCGGATTCGCTGGCTGCGATCGCCCGAGCCCGCCAAGCCCTTGCGAGTCTCGGACATCTTGGCTTCTTCCTCGCTGCGTTTCTTTTCATAGATCCGCGCCTTAAGAACGCGTAACGCCTTCGCCAGATTCTTATGTTGGCTCTTTTCGTCTTGGCACTGCACGACGATACCGGTCTCGTGGTGAGTTAAACGGATCGCGCTTTCGGTTTTGTTGACGTGCTGGCCACCGGGCCCCGATGCGCAAAATTTGTCGATGCGATAATCGTCGCCCTTCAAGTTGACTTCGATGTCTTCCGGTTCAGGCAACACCGCGACCGTCGCCGCCGAAGTGTGAATGCGTCCTTGGGTTTCCGTTTCGGGGACACGCTGGACTCGGTGCCCACCCGATTCGTATTGCAGATCTCGATACACGCTCTCGCCCTCGACCGACATCACGACTTCTTTGAAGCCGCCCATTTCCGTAGGGCTCATGTCCATGATCTCGGTCTTCCAGCCGCGAATTTCGGCGTAACGACGGTACATCTCGAACAGATCACGAGCGAACAGGGCCGCCTCGTCGCCGCCGGTACCGGCGCGTATTTCCATCACGCAGCGGGTCCGGTAGCTGTCCTCGCCGCCGACGGTCAATGACAGCAGTTCTTCCCACAACGATTCTCGCGACACGCGGAGGGTTTCCATTTCCACCTCAGCCATCTGACGTTCTTCGACATCTTCGGCGATCTCGATCAGTTCTTTGCACTGACGGATCTCATCGGTCATCCGTTTGTAGTCGCGATATTTCGTGGCGACTTTTGATAGGCCACCGTGCTCGCGAGCGACCGCGCTGAATCGGTTTCCATCGGCCTGGATCTCCGGCAGCGACATCTCGTGTTCAAGTTCTTTGAAGCGCGCGAGTTTTTCTTCGAGCGTGTCGCGAATCGTTCCGCTCATCCGTTCTAATCTCGGGGCAAATGGGTTCGGCAAAGGACCGAGAGCGTAACCGAAAAGGCCTCGCAGTCGAATGGTACGTCGGGCCGCAATGCCGTGATCTGATTTCGCCGGCGTTCGGTATGCCGGCTCAATCCCCCGCTGCGATGGTCGCGAGCGCTCGCCATTCTTTGTCGTCGATATCCTCGCCGACGAAGTGAACGCTGCCGTCGAGGCGGGCGAGGTTGACTCCGCCGGGGTGGACGCTGGTCGCGACCACCATTCCGAGGTAGCTGCGATCGGACGAGTCGCCAATGATCGCTATTTCGCTATTGGGTGGAGTCGCGTGGTTGTACGCCGTGTAACCAAGACCGCAAAAGTGACAGCGGGTTCCCGCTTCTTCCATGAAAGAAAACGACTCCCATTCCTCGGTGACGAAATCAACGAGCACTTGGTAGGGTGGTTCCGTGGAATATTCTGCGATCGTCAGCGTCATCTCGTAACGACGACTCGCTTCCCTCGCAGCGGAAACGCCCGTCAACGCCAGCGTCATTAGAATCGCCCCGATAGACAGCGTCACCAGCAGTTCGATGATGGTCATCCCGGTGCGCGTCTTCACGACTCACTTCTCAGCAACAATGGGTACTAAAACGATTGTCGTGTCGTCCATGATGATCTCGATGGCGCGACAGTTGCTAAGTTCGATCTGATCAAGTTCTGGTTGCAATGTTACACGTTTCAGATTCTCGGATAGACATTCCGTCTGAAATGAGATGCTTCCTGCCGACGCGAATCTCGCATGCACTTATCAATGCGGTGATTCAAGTTGCATCCTGATGATAAGATCAGGGGGCAAGCGATCGCGGTTGAAGCTGTTATTGATTTTGTAAGAAGCTTTCCATCCTTCAAAAGCCTTCGGGAGAGAAAAATAGCCAAACCGGCGAACAGCGTTACCGCGAATGTTTTCGTCGACAGCATCAAAGTATTGCAATGATCCAACTTTCCCACCGCCATTGCATAGCCTTAAAGGCGCCCTCGCTGGTTGGGGCTCAACAGCATTGGCTGTTCCGGACGATCAAATCGGAGCCGCTTTCCCTTGTGGTTTCGAGTCAAGATGCCGAAATGCTCGGTCGATTCCTGCGCGATTAAAAAATCGAATTTCGCGAATTGGCTTGAACAAGTCTATTCTCGCTTCTGTTCTCGCTGACGAAGTTTTTGCAGCGATTTGGCTCCTTTGACCGACCGATTGATGAGACGTCGCCTGTCCTTGAGACCAGCATCCGTATCCGTTCGTCATGCATGCAATGGAAACGTAACGCGGTGTCCCCAAATCGAGAAAGCAAGAATCGAACACCTTAGTGGGCGCTAAGGGTTGCGAACGGGAGAGGGCAAGCAATTTTTTGAAATTTTGTTCTTTGCGTGCAAAGTGAGTTCGTCGCAGCCATTTCACGCAAGCGGACATGGTCACTTACTTGAAACGCCAGAGTTTTTCGAAGCCACAGATATCGTAGTTGGCCAACCTAAACGACAATTGCATCCCGTGTCAGCCACGATTTTGGCTGAGGTACGGTCAACGACAGTAACACAGTCATCTTCCGAACGCTACTCAAGCGAACCTCGGTCTATCCGGCGATCAAGCTGTGAAGCAGCCTCACTTCTTTTTTGCCTTCTTGGGCGCGAGGCTTCCGTAGGTGCCGGCGGCAAACTTCTTCTGGAACTTGTCGATTCGACCGGCCGTATCAACGAACTTTAGCTTGCCGGTATAGAACGGATGACATTCGCTGCAAATGTCGACGCGCAATTCGGGTCGAACGCTGCGGGTGGTGAAGGTGTTTCCACAACCGCAGGTGACTGCCGTTTCTTGATATTTGGGGTGGATGCCGTCTTTCATGGCCTGATTTCTTTTCGTGAGGGGGGTGCGGTTCTGGATTAGTACAGGACCGCTAGGCCACGAAGTGTATGTCAGGGGGCCGGTTCTGTTCAAGTCCGGCAAATCACTCACTTGACGATTCGCCAACAGCGGTGAATCCGCCGGTTTCGGAAGTCCTCCGGAACCGTTTGGTTGCTGATTTCGTGCGCCTCGCTGACGAAAATCGATTGCCGGTCGAATTTGAACTGGCGAAAGTTGTTGCTGAAGAAAATCACCCCGCCGTCGGGCATCAGCTTCAGCAACCCCTCGATCAGATCGACCGAATCGTCCTGGACGTTCCAGTCGTGTTCGGTTCGCTTGCTGTTGGAAAAGGTCGGCGGATCGACCACCACCAAATCGTAGTGGTCGCCTGCAGCGTGATTCATGACGAAGCTGCGGGCGTCGGCGGCGATGAACCGATGCTGATCGCCGTCGAGCTGATTTCGCTTCAGATTCTGGCGAGCCCAATCCAAATAGTTCTTCGACAGGTCCACCGACACCGTGCTGGCCGCTCCGCCGGCAGCCGCGTAAACGGTGAATGAACCGGTGTAACAAAACAAATTCAAAAACCGCTTTCCCTGGGCAACCTCGCGGACCATCGTGCGGGTGTTGCGGTGATCCAAGAACAGTCCGGTATCGACATAGTCGCGCAAGTTGACCATGAATTTCAGCCCGCCTTCGGTAACCTCCATGCGATGCTCGGACTCGTCAAACTTCTCATGTTGAGTCTTGCCGCGTTGGCGCCCGCGACGCTTGAAGAACACTTTTTCCGGTGGAACCTCGAGCGTTGCCCCGGCGGTGGTCGCCATCAAGTCGAGCCATTCTTCATGCCCTTCATCGCTGCGTTCGTGTGGCCTCTCGAACTCGGTGATGTGCAAACAGTCGTGATACCGATCGATCACCAAAGGAATCTCCGGGATGTCTCTCTCGTACAGGCGAAAGCAGGTGATGCCCCGTTTGGCAGGCCACTTCCGAAAGTGTTTCGCCCGCTTGGAAAGTCGTGAAGCGAACTCGGTCGTTTGTCGTAAGGTTTTTTCGTTCATGTTGCGTAGCCGCGACGCTCCGCGGCGGGATATTCATGGAGCGTTTGTATCGTTCGCGAGCGGAGTCGTTGACTTGCTGCAACCGGTTTGCCATCCGCGGCAATGGCCACGGTGACGGTAGACGCGGTAAGGGAACCAAGCCTTCGGCGAGGATCCTCGCGGACGCTTCGTAGTCGGCATCTTTTTGGAAATTGTCGCTCGTCGATTGCCTCGATTCCAGGCACGGTAGATCGCAACTTACTCGTCGGCACGCTCAAGTCGAGGCATCCACCAAGTCTACAACGGATAGCTGATCCACCTGGGTGTACAGATCGACGGAATTCGTGCTAAAAAAGTTGTTGGTACTCAAGCGCGACTCAGCTTCCTCGACATGAATGGAAGAGGAGTGTCCTTTAGGGCTCAACGCTGAAATATCACCCATCAACGCACGTCGCCATGGATGGCAATGCGTCCCTCTTGACTGGAATGCAACGGTCTAGCGATCAACTCGGTTCGCTTGAATATTGGCTGGGCCTTAAACGTGCAGCGCCAAGTCCGCACACAGCGTTCGCCGCGTTCGGGATTCTCAAAACATTTTCCGTAAGAGTGAAGGTGGATTCGCCGCATTGTCGCGAATGATCGTGTTCCAACTCTCCTCCACTCTTGTCTATTGAAAGAAGCAAAACAATGCGTGTTCGATCTCTTAAACTGATGGCCTGTGCATTCCTGCTTGGCCTATCTGGCCTTTCTGCGCTGCGGGCGAGCGATGTCGGAATCGACATCCCGGCTGCGGCCTACGACTTTGAGTCCGAGCCTGACGACGAATTTATCATTCGCGACATGGGTTCGAAAGTCGGTTACATCATGGAAAGTGATACCGGCTACGCTTACTGGGGCCACGATGATTTCGACCTCAGCGGCAACCGATGTCGAAGTTGTGATTCTTCATCGCGAACGATCATTGAAACGGAAAGTGTGTTCATGGAGTCGTCGCAAACAATGATCGGGGAGCTAGGTTCACTATTCGCGTTGCCGTTTCCAGCGATCGGCGATCACTGTATCGATCACCAACTGGCCGACGTGATACACCAGCATCGGTACGACGCTGACACCGCAATCGATCGCGATTTGCAGTCCCACCATCAGCGTTTTCTGGCTGCCGCTGATACCGATCGCGATTTGGCGGTCGCGTGAAATGCCCAGCGCCCGCGCTGCGACGATACCAACTTGCAAAGCGATCGTGTGAATCAACGCCGCCGAAATGATCAAGCCAATCATGCTGGTCCAGCCGATCGAATCGCCGTCGCCGCCCGCGCGAAGCGTCACGCTGCTGGCGATCGCACCGAACACAACCATCAGCAAAATCCCCACCTGTCCGATCAGGGATAGTCGCTGTTTGTTGATGTCAGCCCACGTCGCCAACCCCAGCCATCGCATCACTTGAGCCAGCACCAGCGGCGACACGACCAACAGCGCCAACTTTCCGATCTGGTCCGTGGCCGAAATCTCGCTTTGCCTCGACAGCACCAACACCAGTCCGATCGGCACCACGGCGACGCACGCCAAGTTCGTCACAACGGTCGTCATCATGGCGACCGAATCGTCGCCACCCGCCCGCCGCGTCCAAACCGACGCGGATGCCAACGTGCAGGGAACCAACGATGCGACAAACAATCCGCCAAAAATTGTGTCTGGCAAGAACCACATCGTCGGCAGCGTCAACAACGGCACCAATAAGAGATTGAGCCCGATCGCTAGCAATCCGGGAACCGGTTTCCGGATGCTGGCCCGGACAGTATCGGCGTGCAGCGTCACGCCCATCGCCCACATCACGATAAAAACGATCCCATCGCGGAGTCCCGGAACTTTGGAAACCGGGCTGAGCGTGTCCGCAAAGAGATAGCCGAGCGTGAAACACGCCGCGATCGATGCTAAAAACCAATGCTTTCCAAATCTTGCCCACATGTCGCGATCATCCCAAACGACCTATCGGCAGAACAGGCCGGGCACGTAAGATCGACGCAAAGATGGTGCGAAAAACAAGTGTCTGACCCCAATTGTGCGAAGCACGCGAAGGGCCGGTTCCCGGCAATTGGGGTCAGACACTTTTTTCCGCTCAAATGATTGGCACGTCATTTCTTCGTGCGGGAAAGGACTCCGGCATGCATGAACGAACCCAGCGCGCGATTTCGCGGCTCTTGTTCGTTCTCTGCTGCGCGGTGCCAACGGCCATCACGATGATGATCGTGATCGTGATGGCAACGCCCTGGTATGACGGTCGCGTTCGTCGGGCTATCCAGTTTGAACTCGCCCGTGACACCGGGCTGAGCGTCGAGATCGGCGGCTTCACCCGTATCGCACCTTCGACGATTCGCATCGACGAACTGAGGCTATTCGAGCCCGAGACAATGCGAGAAGTCGCCCACGTTCGTCAACTCGAGTGGGTCGATCGGGGCGACGACATCTCGATCATGCTGCGCCAACCCGAGCTTCAAGCGGCGACGCTCGAGAGTGCTTGGAAATTGATCCATGATCGTTTTCTATGTCGACCCGAACAGACGCGGGTGCCGATTCGATTTGCCGCTAACGATTTGACGATCCACTCGCTGACCAATCCGATGACGCTGCGTGATGTCGACGCCTGGATCGAGCCCGAGGTGAACGCCGTCCGCGCCAGCATCGAGTGTTTGCCGGCGACGTCGCGCGGCGGAACGCCGATCAGCATCAAGGTGCGACGGGATCGCGGCGGCGAGACTCCGGCAACCGATTGGACCCTTGATACTCATGAGAACGCCCTGCCCTGCTCCGTTTTGGCGGAATACCTGCCCGACCCGATCGGCAGCCTCGGCTCCGGTGCAACATTCAGTGGCTCATTGCGATGGCATTTGGAACAGGGCAAACGGGGCGAAACGCCGTGGTGGATCGATTTGGTTGGTCATTTCAACGGCATCTCACTCGACCGCGTGTTCGAGAAGCAATCGCATCACCTGTCGGGACTGGCTGACTTGAATTTGGAACGTTGTCGCATCGAGCCGCGACGTCGCGTCGACTTGGCCGGCACGTTACTCGCCAGCGAAGGTAAAATCGGACGATCGCTACTAGGCTCCGTCAAGCAAAACCTCGGCTTTGTGGTGCGAGCCGTCGAAGGGACCGAAGACATGGCGTACGATCGCATCGCCATCCGGTTCGCGCTCAATGACACCCAGCTAACGCTCGATGGGATTGCCAACAACGAAGTCGGCTACTCGAGCTTTCCCGCAGGCGTCGTGATGCATGCCAACGGTTATCCGATCGTCGGTTCGGGTGCGCAATTGTTGCCGTCGATCACGCTGATGTCAGCGCTGGCGCCGTCTCATAGCGAGATGGTGCCGCTGTCCGGTCAGAATTCGGCGCTGATGAATTTGATGATTCCACCGACCCGCCCGATGCCCCAAGACGCCGAAGCGGTACGGGCACGGATTCGAACCGCGAAGGGCTACTCAGGCGGCCCCGTCACGGGCCAGCCGTATTAGCGACGCGCCAAACAACGTGGCTCCGCGACTGCGTTCGCGGAGAATTCAGAAAATCAACGACATCTAGTTTCCGCGAACGGAGTCGCGGAACCACTCGACTTCTACTTTCCGCGAACGGAGTCGAGGAACCACTTCTACTCGGGAGCGCCTCCGAATCGCATTCCCACCCACCGGAATACTCCGTCGGCAACTACGAAAAACATTTGCACGCCGACGAATAGACTCAGCCACATCAATACGCCCGATGTGAACCCGTAGCTGTGCAGTCCGATGCCCAGCTCATTCGTTCCGAACCAGCTCCAGGCCGTGACGACGTTGCCGCCGATCGCGAGTACCGAGAAACCTCTCGCGCCGACCATCCCGTCCCATCGTGCGTGCAGCATCAATGCGTTCCAGATCACGATCAGCAGTGCGCCGTTCTCTTTCGGATCCCAGCCCCAGAATCGGCCCCAACTGTCGTCCGCCCACAGTCCACCCAAGACCGTACCGACGAAGCTGAACAGAATTCCGAAGCACGCCGCACCGTAACAGCATCGGTAGACGACTCGCAGAACTTTCGTGTCGCCGCCAAGCCAACCGATAATCAAATAGCCGATGCCCAAAAATCCCGCGACCAGCGTTGCGAAATAACCAAGCGATACGCTGATCACGTGCGTGGCAAGCCAAAACTGAGTGTCCAGAACCGCTTGCAACACGGGCATCGTGTCACCCGAGCTGAGTCCGTAGGCGACCAACAATGTCATCACACCGGCTGTGGCTGACAGCATGTTGCCGATGCCATATTTGAAGATGCGTTCGACGATGAGACCGAAGAGGACTGCCGCCCAGCCGATGAAAACCGCCGACGAATACAGGTTGATCACCGGGGCTCGGCCCGTGATCGAAATTCGACACACGATCGCCAACGTGTGAATCACCATCGCCAACACCAGCGTGCCCCAAACGGCCTGACGCAATCGCGGCAAGTCAACCAGGAAGTAAATCAATCCCATCACCAGCGTGACCAGATACAACATCATCGCCACGCCGGTGGGCCAACTTGATTCCGTCCAACGTTCGAGACTGACCATGTCTGGTTTATAGCCAGGAATTTCGTAAGACTTGACGGCGGCGAGTTGTGAATCGACTGCTTCGTTGAACTTGGCGGGATCTTCTTTGCCGTACGCCTGAATCATTTCGCTGTACGACTCGATACCCGGTCGTCCCACGTCGTCGCTGGCCGATTGACCATTGGCGATTTGGCTGAAGTGTTCAAAGAACGCCGGTGCGAACGCGGACCAATCCGGTTCGTTGACAGACGCGGCGATCGAATCTTTGGACGGCGCGACGATGGCCGGGGCGGACATTTGACTGAGCGCTTCCATCCGTCGCTGCAACTGCTTCATCATCACCATCTGGCGATCTTGATCGGTGGCATCCGGGAAGACCTTTTGGAATTCTTCCATCGGTATGTTTTCGGGAACCGGCAACTGAAACGCGGCTGCCGTCAACGTGAACTGACGAGTCCGCCGATCGAGTTCGACCAGCTTCTTTTCCTTGAACGACATTTCGGATGCGTCTTTCTCCGCAGCCGTTTCGACCAGTGTGCTGGCTCGTCCCCATTCTTTGCTGATCTCATCGAGCGAATACAGTTTGCTCTCGCGGCGTTCGAGTCTTAGCTCGCTGCGAACTTCATCGGAATCGATGCGGAACATCGGCAGGAATCGTAATTCGGGTTTCTCAATCGCAACCTCCATCAACCACTGCATCGCCGACAACTTGCGACCTTCGGCGCGTCCCTTGATGCCCGACGGAGCCGTATCCAGGGGCAACGATTCTTTATTGCTGATCGCCTTGAGCGTTTGTCTAGCATAAGCGTCCAGCGGCATCACTCGGCCGCCGAATTGGACCGGGACCTTGCCAGCCGCATAAAAGTCGAACTTCATCATCCGTTCGGCGGGACGCATCGTGTTCATCGCTGCCGACCAGGGCACCAGCGACATGATCGCGAATATCGCGAAAAATCCAACGGTCGCGTAGACGGGCCACTGGGAAGGTCGCGCGCCGGCGAACTCCGCAAGCTCGTCACGTTCTTTGCGAGTCTCGCGTTCGCGGCGCTTCAAAAAACGCGTCAGCGTGCCCAAGAAGTGCGCCAACATCCCGAGTGCCGTGATGCTGCAAGCGACATACGGGATCAGCCACCCAGAATTGCGAACGACTTGGATGCTGGTGACTTCTTGGCCGCTGGGAAGCGTATCGAAGCTCGATTGATAGAACGTCTCACCCCGATAACGCAGCGGGTTGTTCATCCAAATCCGTTCGCGGCGATCTTCACCGGTGTCGTCCGCGATGATGCGGACGAACGACGAATAATCACGCGGTGTTTGTGTGCCGCTGTAAGTCGTGCGACGAAAATCTTCGAGGTGAACCCAGTACGGTTTGACTTCGCGATGAAACTTCAAACCGAGTTGAAATTGCTTGTCGCCCACTGCGACGGAATCGAAAAGGTCGTCTGCGGACCCGCCTCGCGACAGCATCGCGCGATCGGAAAACAGTTGACTGACGAGATGCTTTCCGAGCGATGCACCGGAGTCCTTGTCGAGCAGTTCGACATAGGCCGAAGCCACGTTCATGGCGGCATCGACGCCACCGGATTTGGGTCGCTCGATGGCGGCGGTTTGCAATCCAGTGCCAGCGTTGGCCATGTTGTCGGACGATACATCGGCGAGCGTCGAGTTGGGATAAAACGCTAACACTCGGATATCGACCGGAAGCGATTCATCTTCGATCAATGAATTCGACGCGGCAGCCGACTGTAGTCGCGATCCCGGTATCGCCGTCACGAGTTCCTCGCCGGTCTTCTTTTCAATGAACGTCAACTCGACTTGGTCCAGATTGACGAACGAGTTGGTGGTTTGTCCTTCGACCATACTGAGTCGTTGTTCGGTTTGTCGGTCGCCGAATACAAACTGACCGACCATCAACAATCCGACGCCGATGTGCAACAAAACATTGCCGCCCTGTTTGTCGAACATCATCACGCAACCGACCAGCATGATGATGCCGGCGCCGAGGCCCTTAGTGAGTTGCCAAACGATGCGAAGTCCGGGTTCGCCGATTCGGAAACCGCCGAACAACGAGTAGCCGACGACGCCGAGGATGGCGGCAGCGATCACGAACGCGAGCGGACGCAATGTCGAGTTGTTGATCTTGCTGGCGCCGTAACCGACGCCGATACCCAGCAACGTCAGCCCAGCCAACATGCCACCCCAAAGTTTGTCGTAGCCGAGCCATTTAGGCGGCGTTCCTTGAAGTCCATCGCTGTCATGGCCCGCCATGATGACGATCCCAGCGACGGCCATGCCGAGTAGCAAAACGATTCCGCCGGCGAACAATTTGCCGCCCGATGCGTGGATCTTGAACCGCGTGACTTTGGCCGCGACCAGATTGATCATCAACAACACCCCGATCAACGCACCGCCGGTGAAAGGAATCACGCCTGGGATCGGTTTGTCGTGGCTCAGAAACGCTTGCGGAAAAAAATCATCGAAGTGCAGCCAAGCGATCCACGACAGGAAGTATCGCTGTTTCACCTCCAGCATGTTCATTTCGTCTTGCGCCAGCGTCCCCACCAAAACAAGTACGAGCGAACAAGCGAACAGCGTCACTGTCAGCTTGAGCGATCCGAAAAGTTGCAAGACTTTCCAACCTAAACCGGCGAACGATTCGGCATGTCGGTCTGATTCGGCGCGGGTTGCGGTATGAAGATCGGAAGTAATCGTCGCCATCGTTAGAACTCTCGGTGGTCCGAAGGGATTCTCTGCGAGCGAAGTCGCGGAGCCACAAATTTTGTTTATAGATTCAGTTTAAGCGACTTCAAGAACGACTCGATCGAATCGGACTCGGCGCTGACGGTCTTTGCAGGTCCGGTCATCTTGACGAATAAACTCATGCCGCCTTCCAGCGGAACAATGGTCGCGTCGATCGCGGTGCCTTTCTCGGCGTCCTCGCTGGCCAGATAGAACCGTTGTCCAGAGCGTCCATCAACATCGACTTTGATCGCGTCCTTCAAAGCCTTGTCGACCACATCGTCGGGCGCGTTGCCGTCGCGAACTTGGCCGAGCCATCTGGCGACGTTGCCTCGCAAGTCGCCACCGGCAGGAATCACGGTCATTTCCGCCGGCGCATCGGCGGGTCCGACATCGAATGCCGCCATCCGCATCGTGCTCATGCGGCCATCCCGCCATCCGTCGGGGCGATCGAATTTTAATCGGGGATCGGGTTCGGCAGGCGTTGCGGATGCGTTCTCTGTAGGCGGAGTGGGCGGCGCCATCATGGGTGGTTGGCTCATGGGTGGTTGGCTCATCGGCGCGCCGCCGGCGAACGGCGGGCTCATCGACGGTGCACCGCCACCGCCGGTCCCTACCAGATCGACCCACACCGAGGGTCCGTCCGCTGCGGGGACGTTGATCGAGTCTGCCGAAGCCCACTTTTCTTTGGACGGCGACAGGGCCAGTTGTCCTCGCCAGCGATTGACGTTCATCGCAACCATGTCGTCGTAATCTTCTTGTCGGCCTAGCTTCGAAATGCTGATGTCCAACTGTTTGCCGGGAGTGTCAACGTCGATGGATGCGAATCGCATTTGCTTGTCCGCGCCCTTTCGCCATCCTTTGGGGAGTTCGCTGAGTTCGGGCGATCCGGCGGTGATCTTGATTCCCTCGACGAATTGACGAAACGAGGCTTCGATGGAAGTGACAGCCGATTCCGGACCGGTGACTTTGAAGAACCAAACTTGGTCACCGCTGGGCACCATCGCCGCCAACATCCGGTCTTTGCCGATCTGGAACGGTTCGGGAATTTTGGTGGACACGCGGTACGTGATGATCGGTTGCGGCCGATCACAGCCGATCATTGTCAGGCAAAAAACGATGCCGAGCAGGAAACCGTGCCGAGAGATTTGATACGTCGACATATCGACCTGAGAGACGTTGTCGCCATCGATGGCTTGAGAGGTGGGAAAATCCGTTCTAGTTGCAAGTCTAACGACTAAGGCGAACGAAACGTACCCACCAAAGTCGGGTAGGCCATGCAGAGTGGAGCGATGCCTGGCATGGCCGCGATGAAAAAATGCCATGCATCGCTCTGCTCTGCATGGCGTACAACACCGTCCGCAAGCGGAGTCGCGGACCCACGGTTACTGACCCCAGCCCATCACGGCGATCAATGAATCTGTCAGCGAGCTGACCGGAGCGCTGGGTTCGCTGTAAGTCCACATGTTCCGAACCAAGTCGGTCAACAGCATGCCACCAAGGCTCAAAACGCAAAGGATCAACATCAACGCGGCACATTGAAGCAGCGAGAAGGGAACTTCGTAGCCGCCATAGCCGACGGCCCCCATCGCGACCCTGGTCGAAGATTGGTCGATCGCCACGGCATCCGGATCGTCGTCCAACGCAACGACTTCTTCCTCCGGCGCGGCGCCGAAGACGTCTCCGCCGAGCGGATCGTCGCCACCAAAGTCATCGGCGAAATCAACCGCTTCATCGATCTCACCGGAATCAACTACCTCGATTACCTGTGATCCGCTTTCGATGTCGGCGTCCAATCCCACACCCGACGGCGACAACTGAAACTCTTCGTCGGCTTGGAAGTCGACCAACGATCCGCTGCCACCACCACTTCCGCTGCTGCCGCCTTCGGAAAGTTCGGCACCCAAATCGAGTGCCGAGATGCTGCTGCCGGCCAGATCGAGCGGTTCGCTTTCGAGCGACAGTCCGCTGTCCGATGGGCTCATCAAGTTGATGCCGCTGTCACCGGCGACGGAGATGTCGCTGCCGGCGCTGCTGATCACCAAATCATCATCATCGTCGGCGATCACCAAATCGTCGTCGTCGGCGAGTGCGTCGTCGATGCCGGAAACATCCGAGCCCGAGAGCGCATTGACACCGAGGCTGCTGCCAAGTCCCGACGACATCATCAGGTTCTCGCTGTCACCGGAAATCAATCCGCTGCCGGATTGTTCGGCGCTCAGCAAGTCCAGCTCGCTCAGCACATCGATGCCGCGCGAACCGAGTGGACTGACGCTGCTGTCGCCGGACAGATTCAAGTCGTCCATCAATTCAAGGCTGCTGGCGCCTCCGCCCGATAAGCTGCTGCCGACATCACCGAGACTACCCAGCGAACTGTCTTCGTCGTCGCCGAGCAACTCTTCACCGCTGTCGTCGTCATCTTCCAAATCGCCAAAGCTCAGATCGCTGTCTCGGCTGAGTTTGATGTCGCCACCGGCCAAATCTCGCGAGCTGCCGGCTTTACGAGATTCGCGTGGCAATACATCGGGATGCGACTCGGAAATTTCTTTGAGTTCTTCATCCGTCACCGGTCCCGTGCTGCCCGCGTTGGGTTCGATTGCTAAATCCAATTGCGCCGAGTCGTGCAGGAGCGCCGGATCGTTGAGCACCAGATCGGCCGAATCAATCTCCAGCAATCCACCGCCATCACTTTCCATCATCAAATCGCTATCGCTGGCCACGATGGCAACATCGCTGCCGTCGCCTTCCGCAGCGATCAAGTTCACATCGCTGCCGGCGCCGATGTCCTCGCCACCGATCTCGAGATCGCTACCGCTTCCGTCTTTGGTTTTCTTGGGATCGCCGCCGATGATGCTGCTGCCGCCGGAAAGTCCGAGTCCGCTTTCCTCGACCAGAATTCCGCTTCCACCGGAAAGCAAATCGCCCAAGTCATCCTGCAGTTGTTCGATCGCGCTCTCCGGGAACTTCCAACTGGCACCGTCGCGGAAACCACGCACTTTGCCTTGGCTGCGCAGTTCGACCAGACGATCAGTAGGAATTCCAAGCTTCTTAGCTGCTTCCTCAAGTGACAAATAGTCGGCCATCGGATTATTCGGTTCCGCGGGTGAACGTGGGTTGGATCAATAGACGAAAAGTCACCACTTTGACCGGCGGAGCGATGCAATTAGCGTCGTCCGAGTTCGCGAATCTCTTCGGGAAGCGGCGAAGTGGCGTTCAATTGTAGCGAAAAATCAGCGTCGATCGGTCGGCTGCTGACCAGCCGGATCTGTCCCGATCTATCGATATGATACACGGCCATCCACGATTTACCGGTGTGAACTAGCGTAATTGTCTGAGTTCCCGCGCCGTCAGAACCAGAAAACCCGATCATGTCGCCGGAGGCACCCACCGCCGGCGTGACCGTCGGTTTGGCGAGGAATGCCCGAGCATCCGTATCGGTCGGCGGCGATTGACCCACACCCACGCCGGCCGCAGCGGCCAACAAAGCGGCGCCAAAAGCAGCGGAACCGAGTTTCACACGTAAATTTGGCATCTTTTTATTCCCCGATCGCCGATTTTGCCGTCGTCCATTTCCCTCGGGAATTGGTACATCTGAACCGTCCGGCGCCGCAAGGTGAATGGAAATGCGTAGCGATTAGGTAAAGACGAGCGGTTTTGGCGGTCGATAAGTCTGAAGCGTTTGCGCCGCCACTTGTAGGCACGCGCCGCCGCATTCGGGCTGCACCTCCTATCGTGAACCCTGCCCAAAATTGAAGGTTCGAGAAATTGACTGACCACGGAAAAACATCCTCATCCGATAAAGCGGCTCCCAAGGCGAAGGCTGCCACCGCGCTCGTCGCAGTTACCGCTCCACCGGTATCGGGCAGTTTCTTTCTAGCGCTGGCCCTGGGCTCTGGACTCTCGGTCGGAGTCTATTCACTGCTGTTCCTGTTGCGGATGTTGGGGCAGACGCAGACGTTGTCCCAGCACTGCGATCGATATTTCTTGGGGCACCCGGTTTCGGTTGCCGCGACCGTTCTGTTTTGCTTTGCCTGCGGCACGTTGATCGCCAAAACCCTGGGCGTGACGACTCAGAACGGTTTCCTAGACCGCATCCGCGATCGTGATCTGCTTCCCGCGTCCGATAACGGCAACAGTCCGGCGAAAGCTTGGCTCGACAAAAACGATGCCGGCCATGTCGCCCGCAACTGGCTCGATGAACTTTCGAGATTGCCCAACACGACCCGATCAAGCCACCTGGTCACGCGCTTGCAAGAAGTGCTGACGCGACAATCTCAGCGAGGTTCGAGCAAAAACTTATCCGACGACCTCCGCGAGTTGGCTGGTCGCGACGCCGATGCCGCCCACGATTCGCTCGGGTTGGTTCGCATCATCGTGTGGGCAATTCCGATGTTGGGTTTCTTGGGAACCGTTATCGGGATCACGCAAACATTGGGTGGTTTGGATTTCTCCAGCGGTACGGCTGCTGTTGATAACTTGAAGAGCGGCTTGTACGTCGCGTTCGATACCACGGCGATCGGAATCGTGCTGTCGGTCCTCGCGATCTTCTTGCAGTTTCCGGTTGAACGCAGCGAACAGCGTTTGCTCGGCGCGGTCGATGCCCGCGTCGGCCACTTGGTCTCATCGACGCTTCCCAGCGATGAAGCATCCGACAACCAAACGGTGCTTATCGCCGAGCTTTGCCGCGGCGTGCAAGCTGCCGTTGCGGAATCACTTGCCAACCAAGCCACGTTGTGGCGCGACACAATCGATTCGGCCCAGAGTCAATGGCAGGGAGTCCACGAAAAGAACAATACGACGCTCGCCGACGCTTTCGAGCTAACGCTTGCACCGGCGCTGCTCAATCACGCCAACATGGTCACGCGAGCATCGCAACTTGCCAGCGATACCCTCGGCAAACATTGTGATCGATGGCAGCAAACATTGCAGCAAACGCAAGGGATGCTCGAACAATCACGCCGCGCCAGCGCTGATCAGATTCAAGCTCAAACTCTAGCGCTCAATGAAACCGTTGACGATGTTTGCGAGACCCTGTCAACGCAACAACAGACGCTGGCCGGTCACTATGAATCGATCAACCACACGCACGACGCGATTTCGCGTCTGACCGAAGCAACGAACTCGTTGCAACATCAAATGGCTCATCCCAATAATGACGGCATGGCCGATGCGATGCGAATCCTGGCCCGTGCTGTCGATGTATTGTCGAGTCGTTTGGTCAGCGACAACGCAATCAGTTCGTCGCCGAAGACTCCGATAAGGCGCGCAGCATGAGTCGGCGCAAGCGTGGCGGCATCTCGCCATCGCTCTTCCCGTTCCTCGCGGTACTTGTCTGTACGCTCGGAACTTTGATTCTGCTGTTGGCCCTGGTCGCTCAAGATGCAACCGACAACGCCCAACAACATGCGGATTCCCAACGCGCCAAGACGGCAGGGGAAAAGTCACCTAAAATCGCATCGTCGAATGTCCCGGTCGAACCCGCCGAACCTCGTTTGGCCGCGGATGTCGTCGCCAAAATGATCGAAGAGGGTTCCTTCCGCGTGAGTCAATTGGTGGCGTTTCGCGACAAGCAAACGGCTGATCTGGAAGCCCGACGCGACCAGATGGGACATTTGGATGACCATGTCGCGCGACTCAAGAAAGAATTGAGTCAATTGAGTACCGAGGTGGATCGAGTCGCCGGCGATCAACCCATCGAAAGTGTCGAAGACGCTGTGTTGGTCAGTTATCGAACCAAGATCAAAGAAGAAAGCGACAAGATCGAGAAGCTCAAGAGCGAATCCAACAACCGAACGCCTCGCGTCGTGATTGTGCCCCACAAAGGCCCCAACGGTACGGATCGTCGCCCGATCTATTTGGAATGCAACGCCGACTCGTTAACGATTTGGCCTGAAGGTACGCGCATCACGCTGCGACAACTCGAGAATTCTGATGATGTCGCCAATCCGTTGGACGCCGCGCTTCGCGTCGTCCGCAATCACGCGATGAAGACCTACGGCGATACCGCCCCGCCCTACCCTTTGCTAGTCCTTCGTCCCGACGGAATCGAAACCTATGGCGCCGCTCGCAGCGCGATGGAAGAATGGGACGACCAGTTCGGCTATGAACTGGTTCCCGCAAGTCTCAAACTCGCCTACAACTCGCCCGATCCCAACCTCAAGCGAGAACTCGAAACAACCATCGCGAAAGCGGTCGCCAATCAAAGACCCGCCATGATCGCTGGACGCGGTAATGGTGGCGGCGGATCAGAAAATGAAAGTGGTGGTGGACGCCCGCGAGTCTTGTCCGCGGCATCACTCGATCGCGCCAGTCGATCCAACGGCTACTACACCGATCGAGGTAGCGAAGACTTCGGGACATCGACTCGTCCATCATCCTCGTACAATCCATCATCTTCCGGCCAATCAGCGCTGGGTTCTGCGACATCAAACGGATACACCGGAAACAATGCCGCTGGCAGTGCAAACGGATACACCGGAGCGGGGACGTACGTGCAGACGAATCCCAACGCGATTGATCCGCAAACTGAAAAACGTTGGGCCGACGATATGCAAACGGCCGCGCAAGAAATGAAGTCGGACGGTTTTGGACCAGCAAGTCTCAACTCGGCGATGGGTGATCCCTTCGCCGGTACCGCAGGAACTCCTGGCGGGCAAGGTTCGACAGGTATGGCGGTTGCGCAAAGTCTTAGTGATTCCAAACAACTTGCACAGTCTGGTCAATCGGCCGCGGGCACCAAGGATCAAAGCATGCAAGGCCAACCTGGGATGTCGGGTGAATCAGGCAAGTTCGGTGAAGCGGGTCAACCAAACGCACAGGGTCAATCCGGATCGCCCAATTCGAACTCTGCCGCAACGTCTCGCATTTCTGCCGGGACTACCGGCAACGGAGGCCAGCAAAGCGCGGGATCACAGTCGGCTGGGCAAGCCGCCGCGCAGGACGGGGCCGATGCGAATTCTCAGCAAGCGTCGCCGCAAATACAAATGAACGCGACGCCTTCACGGGAACTCGTCAAACGCAAAGGTCGCGACTGGGCACTACCAAAAGAGATCGCCGGTGTCGGTGGCAATGCGATCGTGCGGACCATCCGAGTCCAATGTTACGAAGATCGTTACATCCTGATACCGCCCTCAACCGGTGGCGCGACCGAAGTCTTTGCTTTCCTCGGCGGCGATTTCGAGCGTGCGACGATGGAGCTGGCCACTTCAGTGCGTGATCGCGTTGATCGATGGGGAGTCGCGCTTCCCGGTGGACGTTGGCAACCGCGTCTGGATGTCGAGGTCATGCCGGGCGCCGAGAACCGTTTCATGCAATTGCGATCTCTGATGGATGGAAGCGGCGTCGATGTTAGCGGAAGGGGATCACTATGAGTCGGGAAAGACGCAACCGATCGACGATCGAACTCGGTCACGATTCCTTTCTGGATATCGTGGCCAACCTCGTCGGCATTTTGATCATCTTGGTCGTGATTTTGGGGTCGCAGTCGACTGCCGTGATCGAGGAGATTCGCGAACAGTCACGCGATGAATCCGTCGTCGATGTCGACTCGTCCAGTCGGGCTAGTGACGCGCAGCTTGCTCGATGGTCTCAACAATCGATGCGGGCCGCGGCAGCGCAGGCAGAATCGAATCGTCTCGAGCACATGGTCAAGCAATTTGATTCCGAACTCGCTCTCCGCGGTCAACAACGTGCGATGTTGATGGACCTTCTGTCAGAAGCTGAAGCGGCTTGGCGAGACAAACAGAAAGACTTCGATCAACAAGCACTCGCGGCTGCCGCTCGACAAACCGAACTAGAAAATTCGAAGGCCGAACTGATGCAGCTCGAAGGCGAGCGGGTCAGGCTCGAAGGTCAGCCCGAGCCGGTCGTCGCCGTCGAGCACTTGCCGACGCCGATGGCCAAAACCGTTTTCGGCGACGAAATTCACTTGCGTCTCAAGGGCAATATGATCTCGGTGGTGCCGGTCGATCGATTGATCGACGAGATCAAGCGAGACTTTGAACGCAACGCACTCGGTTCGCGCGAAGGCGAACTCGACGGAGCTGTCGGCCCCATTCGCGGCTACGTCGCCCGGTATGTGATGGACAAGAGTCGGGGCGCGATGAACAACGGAGGTCGTGTGCAAATGGCGACGCGGATCCAACTCGTCGGCATGACGCTGGAACCGCTTGAAGAACCACACGGTCAACCGATCGATAAGGTGCTATCGGGAAGCAGCGAGCTGGATATCGAACTGGCCGGTCGCGATCCCGGCAGCACGACGATTACCGTGTGGGTCTATCCCGACAGCTTTGGATCATTCCGCGGTCTCAAAGAGCGGCTCTACGCGAAAGGTTTCGCAACCGCCGCCAGGCCACTGCCAATGGATCGCCCCATCAGCGGCAGCCCTCAAGGATCGCGTTCGAACGCGCAGTAACTAAACGTCACGACTTGCTCCGCGGAAGTTGCGAAGGCGAACAGGCGAATATTAGCCGCGACGCTTCTTCTTTTTGTCGCGGCGTTCCTTTTGCCGTTTGGCTTTGTACTTCGGTTTTGTTGATAACGTCTTTCCGATCGGCTTCGCTTCTCCTCGCGCTGTGTGATTCTTGATCGACTCCAGATAAAGCTGCCGATCTTGCAGATCCACTCGCGTGATTCTCACTGTCAACTGATCGCCCAGCCGAAAACGGTTGCCCGCCTTGAATCCGCTGAGCATGTTTCCGCGTCGTTCGAATCGGTACTGATCGCTCGGTAGCGAGGCGACGGGTATGAAGCCATCGACGGGAAGCTTGACGCAGCGGGCATGAATTCCATCGGCGAACACGCGGCTGATGACCGCCTCCATCGTTTCACCGATGTGCTTCTTCAAATAGTGCAACAACTTCAGCTCAACCAAGTCGCGTTCGGCTTGCGCCGCGTTCCGCTCCATGTCACTGCAATGGTGACCCAGCTTCATCAATTCACCGAACGAGTCGTCCGGCGTCTTGTGACCATCAAGGAGCTTTTGAACCAACCGGTGAACGCTCAAGTCAGGATAGCGGCGGATCGGGCTGGTGAAGTGACAATAGTGTTGCATGTCGAGCGCGTAGTGGCCGTCGGTCTGCGGACCATAGACAGCCTTGCTCATGCTCTTGAGCACCGCGAAGTTGACAGCGTCCTCCAGCGGTGTGCCCGCCACGGTATCCAAGACCGCCTGGATTTCAAAACGACTTTCAACGTTCTCGATCGGGATGCCCAAGTCCTTCACAAACAATGACAATTGTCGCAGCTTGCGTCGCTCGGGCGATGGGTGAATGCGATGAAGGTATTTCAAACCCAAATCATCGAGCCATGTCGCGACGGCTTGATTTCCGGCCAGCATGAACTCTTCAATGATCTGATGACTCTCGGTGTTTTCAGTTCGGTAAGCGCCCTTCACTTTGCCGCTCTTATCAAATTCGAGTTTGATTTCGGGCATGTCCATCGAGATCGAACCGCCCTTGAATCGGGCCTTCCGCATCTTCATCGCCAGCGTGTGCATCCGAGTGAGCAAATCGCAAACCGCGTCGCCCCACTTATCGCGATAGTTATCCGGTGCGGCCAAAAACTGGTCGACCTGTTCGTAGTTCAACCGCATGTCGCTGTGTATGGCGGCGTTGTGAACTTCGGTGTGTGTGATCGTTAAGTTGTCGAGCATTTCGATCTCGACCGTTTTGACATATCGAACTTTATCGGGCTGCAAACTGGCGAGATGGTTGCTGATGATTTCCGGGATCATCGGAATCACGCGATCCGGCAAATAAACGCTCGTGGCCCGACGCTTTGCTTCGTCGTCGAGCACCGTACCGACGGGAAGGAAGTGGCTGACGTCGGCAATATGAACCCACAAACGCCAGCGATCATGCTCACGCTCGAGCGAAATTGCATCATCGAAATCTCGTGCGTCAAACGGATCAATCGTGATCGTCAAAAGCTTCGTCAGATCCTTGCGTCCATCCGGGACAACACCGTCGTCGAAGGCATCCGCTTGGACTCGCGCGCAATCAAGCACCTCTTCGGGAAATTCGTCGGGCAGCGCGTACTGGCGCATTATCGTCAGCGTGTCGATCGCCGGATTGCTGCTGTTGCCGAGTCGCTCGAGGATGACCGCTTCGCCGCCAGTCCCATCGTCGGCCGGGTACTCGACGATCTCCACGAACACCTTGTCGTTGTCGTCGAGCGGAAGTCCGCGAACATCTCCGACGGACACAGGTAGGTCGTAAGGGGTTCCGTCGAGGAATACGAACGGCTTCCCATGGATCAATTGAAACGTACCGGTAAACTGTCGGCGAGCCCGCTCGAGTATTTGAACAACCTCGGCTTCGCTACCACCTTTGCGGCTCGGGCGTATCTGCACCTCGACCAAATCACCTTCGAGCGCGCCGCCGGTTGAACCGGGCGGTACAAACAGGTCCTCGGACAATTCTGATTTCGAGTCTTCGGTGTGATTGGGGCGAAGGAATCCAAAACCGCCACCCATCGCGCGACGGAAGGTGCCCCGAATCCGATCGTTCGGTCCGCCCACACTGCCGGCGCTGAAGACCAAGTGGTTCGATCCATAAACCAATCTACCTTCCAAAGCTAATTGTTTGACAACGCGGCGCAGTTCGCGATAGCCGTCATTATCCAGCATCAGTTCGGCAGCGATCTGTTTGGGTTTGCTCGGGCGATAGTCCGCCGAGACCACCAACCGCATCACGCGGTCAGCCAATTCATTTGAGATATCCATCGCCGAAGGATATCCGATTTGCCGTTCGCGATTAGCCACAGATCAATCTTTCGGGCGCTGATCGGCAACTCATCCAAACAAATGTTGAGCTTTGCGCGCCTTGGAATGCTAGTCTTTCGTGCCCCTGTTCGTGGGGTAACGCGAAAAACACACTGCTTCTGCAATTGAAAGGGATCAAATGCCCGCTGATTTTGAGAATTCAAGCCAAACCGAGGCCATGCGGCGAATGATCCGCAGCGGCGGTTTCGGAGCGATGATCCTGGTGGGGATCGCCGGATTGTGCGGGTTGGTGCTGTGGGTCTTTGCGTTTTGCCGGATCGAAGTTCCGAGCGGCAAGATCGCCGTACTGACCAAAAAGACCGGTCAAGACATCTCCAACGAGATGGAAATCGTACCGATCGCGGATTCCGGAAAATACAAAGGCATCGAAGAAAAGGTGCTCACCGAAGGTCGCTACTTCTACAACCCATGGAAGTGGGATTGGGATGTCGTTGATCAAGTTGATGTGCCCGAGAACCGTTTGGGTGTTCGCATTCGGTTGTACGGTGACGATCTGGGCTACGGTAATTTGATCGCCGACGATCAGTCACAAAAAGGCATTTTCGCCGAGGTGCTTCGACCGGGCCGCTATCCGCTCAACGCGATCGTCTACGAAGCCCGAACATCGCCCCAGCCGAACCGCGACAACTTCATCGAACTCGTCGAGTTGCATGAACCTGTTGTCATTCCAGCCGGGTTCATCGGCGTCGTCACATTGCTGTCGGGACCACTTGCTGACGATCCGAATCAGTTGATCGTTGAGCCGGGCAATCGGGGAACGCAAAAGCAAACGCTCGACCCCGGCGTGTACTACATCAATGCGTATGTGCAGCGAGTCAATTTGGTCGACTGCCGCAGTCAACGATTCAATCTATCCACCGGCGGCGAAATGGGTTTCCCCAGCCGTGACGGTTTCTGGGTCAAGTTGGATGGACGCATCGAGTTCCGTGTTGATCCCGCTCGCGCCGCCGAAGTGTTCGTGACCTACAACGACGGCTTCAACGATCGCGGCAACGATGCTGTGGTCGAAGAAGAGATCATCCAAAAGATCATTCTGCCCAATGCACGATCATTCTGTCGTCTGCGCGGCAGTGATAATTCGGGACGCGATTTTATTCTGGGTGAGAAACGGCTCGAGTTTCAAAAGGACTTTCAACTCACGCTCGAAAAACTGTGTGAACAGCAAGGCATCGAGATCATACAAGCACTCATTACCCGAATCTCACCGCCGCAGCAGATCGCCTTGCCGGTTCGCCAGCGTCAAATTGCGGTTCAAGAATCGGAACAGTATGTCAAACAGATCGAACAACAACTCAGCGAACAGAAACTAAAAGTCGAACAAGAGCTTGTGAAGCAGAAGCAAGTTCTGATCGCCGTCGAGCAAGAAGTCGTCAAACTGACGGTTGAAGCCCAACGTGCCCAAGAGGTCGCCGTCATCGGTGCCGAACAACGAAAACAGGTTGCGGAAACTGAATTGGCCGCGTCCAAAGATCAAGCGCTCGCAATCACGGCGCGCGGCAAAGCGGCGGCCGAAGTCATCAACTTTCAAAATGTTGCTGATGCCGCGGGCTGGAAGAAGTCGGTCGAGGCGTACGGTGACAGCGGTGACGAATTCGCTCGTTGGGTGATGCTCAAGAAGCTCGCCCCCAGCTATCGACAACTGATGGTCAATACAGCGGATAGTCCACTGATGGATATCTTCACCGAGTTCAATAACGCGGTGGAAGCTGGCGGCGAAAACAGCAAAACGCCGGTAACTGAAACGGCAAAGAATACAAATAAAGCGGGAGAAGCGAAGTGAGCTTAGCAAGAGGAAAATCGATCGCCGGAGTCGCGTTCAGTTTCGTCTGGATCGCGGTTGCCGCGTATGCGTTCTTTCTTTGGTTCTTATGTTGTGTGTATGTGCCGGATGGGCATAGCTTATTGCTCCGGTACAAGGGTCCGTTGCTGTTGGGTTCCGTGAAGGAACCCGAGTCGGGTCGACTCGCTCGCGCCGGCGAAATCGGTGTGCTCGAAGAGATGCGTGGACCCGGTCGACACTTCTACAACCCGGTCTATTGGGAACGCACGATAGTGCCCGACCAGATCGTGTTCCCCGGACAAATCGCAGTCGTCACCAGCAAGGTTGGCAACGCGCTTCCATCGGGCGAGTTCCTCGTCGATGGGGACTTGGACGGTGATAACCGAGCCAATAAGAAAGGCATCTTGCGAAAAGTGTTTGGACCCGGCCGGTATCGCGCAAATCCTTATGCCTTCGAGTTCAAGATTGTCGGGCGGGAAGTGATCAATGTCGGTCGACAGGAAAAGACGAGTGGTTGGGTTGAGATTCCCACCGGCTACGTCGGTGTCGTGACGATGCAAACGGACAACGATTTGCTCGGTGTGAAAGCCGGCATTCAAGACAATGTCTTGCAACCCGGTCTGTATCCCGTCAATCCGAAAGAGCAACAGATCGACATCATCAACGTCGGTTACCGCGAGACAAGCATCCAAGTGCTCGAACAGGTTGACGGACAAAAGCATCCCATGTTTGACGAACAGGGTGAACCCTTGGCCGTACCTAACACCGGTATCAATTTCCCTAGCAACGATGGCTTTGATATTCAACTTGACTTTTCGACGATCTGGGGCGTCATGCCCGAACATGCCGCCGAGATCGTTCGCACCTTCGGTAACATCGACGCAGTCGACGAGAAAGTGATCGAACCGCAAAGTGAAAGCATCTGTCGCAACAATGGATCCAAAATGGGTGCCGTCGAGTTGCTGATCGGCGAATCACGGGAGGCGTTTCAAACATCGGTGAGCAACGAATTCAAAGAGGTGCTGGCAAGCAAGAATATTTCCTTGCTGTACGGATTGGTACGGCACATTTACATACCCAAAGAAGTTCGCGAACCGATCCAAAAAGGATACGTGTCCGATGAGTTGCGATTGACCCGTGACGAAGAGACGAAGACGGCCCGCATCGAAGCCAAGCTTCGCGAGGCCGAAAGCAAGGTCGAATTGGAAGCCGAACGGACGCGAGTTGATACCGATCGGATGAGGGCGGGTGTGATGGCCGAGGGCGAAAAGAAAGCGAAAGAAATCGAGGCACAAACGGGCCAACTGATTGCCGCGATCGATCGTGAGACCGCTGAACTCGATGCGCAAAAGACCATTCTGATCGGTCGCGCGGAATCTTCGTCGAAGCAACTCGCCGCCGAAGCAACGGCCGACAAGTTTCGACTGGCCGTGGAAGCGTTCGGCTCACCCGCCGCATTCAACAAGTGGGAATTTGCGGAACAGTTGCCCAGTGATTTGGAATTGAAACTGTTCTATGCCGGTGAGGGAACGCTGTGGACGGACCTGAATAACATCCAACCGACGCTGCCGATCAAGAAATAGAATCGCTGTCGTGTACGGATGTCGGGTGCGGGCTACAATTGGCGAGTGACGTCAAGCAAGGGAGAAAGACATGGATAGAGAAACATTGGTGGACGCGATCAAGTCGGGTCCCGTTCGGGTCACGATGAATGATGGCGCGAAATTTATCATTCGCGGTCCCGAATTCGCCATTGTTGACGAGATCGCGGCTCACGTTTTGATTGAACGCGAAGACGGTAAAATGAAAGCCAGGATTTTGTCGCTGGTCACGATGACGGAAATCGAGCATCTTGAAGCGGCATAGCTGATTCCGAGCTTTCAACGCAACGAAAAACGCCGCGAAGACTTTGGTCCACGCGGCGTTTCGTTTTTCAAGCTTTGACAGATCGCCGCCAAGTTAGAACTGGGTCTGATACTGGAAGTAGAAGAAGTCCGCGTCGTCGTCGCTCTGCACACCCGGCGTCGTCTTGTAGTAGTCGCCCGCGTTGAAGTGCGAGTAACCGACCAAAACATTGTTGCGGGGGTTCAAGTTGACATTGAACAGCACGTCGATTTCTTGTCCCAGGTCGCGGTCCTGTGCTGCGTTGTTTGCGTTGTACGGAGTCATCACGACGCTATACGGCGTGGTATCTTCGACTAGGAAGAACTGGTGGTACCACAACAACAGCGAAACCTTCGATCCAAGGATCGGGGCGATGAATTGTGCGTTCAAGTCGTGCAAGTTGCGGCGACCGAACAAATCCATGAAACCGTTGTACTTGTGTGCCAGCGGGAACAGATGGTCGAAGCCATCGTCACCGCGAGCGGCCGGTACGTCGTCACCGCCCGATGCGTAGTCGTACCAGAACCAAACGGTCGGCTTCCAATCGTCAACCGCCAGTTGACGACCCAAACCACCGGTGAAGAAATCGGCGCTGTGGCTGCCATAGCCGGGGCTGTTGGTACCGAACTGGACGCCGCCTTCAACTTCGTACAACAAACCGCCATCGGTGCTGCCAGCAACTCGCGATCCGATCGTGTGATAGTCGAAATCATCCGTGTCGTTGTTGTAGCCAAGGTAATACGCATCGACGACGCCGATATCCAAGCCCTTACGGGTCGTGTAGACACCGAAGAAGTCTTGATTCGAATCAGCCTTATCGAGCGAATCTTCCGTTGCGGCAATTCGATTGACTGGTTGAGTATAAAACGCATCGACGTCCCAGTTTTCACCTTTGTAAATGCCACTGACGCCTTCGAATGTGCGGCGAGTATTGCCCCAGTCAAGCGGCGATACTAAACGTTGATTACCGAGCAGCAATTCTTGACGGCCAACACGAAGCGTCAAGTCTTCGGTCAACTTGGAGTCCAAGAATAGGTTCTGGATTTCGCCGCGGTTCTCTTCGATGGTCCGATTGTTAAAAAATTCGCCACCGGAGTCCGCGTACAGATACTCACCGTACACGCGGAAGTATTCATTGACGCGGTAGTTCGCGAAGAATCGCAAACGGGTCAACCAAAACTCATCATCGCGTCCGGTTAAACCGAGGCCACGCATATTGTTTTCGCTGTGGTAACGAACACGAGCTTCGCCACCCACGTCGATCCTACCATCATACATTCCTTTGAGCGAATCGCCCAAGAAGTGCGGGCCGTCGTAGCAGGGGTCATTCAAGTAGCTGTAATCGTTCGCGTAAAAGACGCCCTTGTAGGCTCCCTTCATCTTTGCCGTCGCCGCTTCTTTCTTTTCCTTGGTGCAGCAAGTGCTATTGCAACACTTGCACGGTGCGGAAGTCGCGGGTGCTGGTTCATAATACGACTCTACCGGTGCGGGCATCGCCTGCATCGGTACTGGCACAGGCGCAGCCATTGCCGCGGCATCTTGAAGGGGTGCGTAGACAGTGACTTGCTGAACACCCTCTTCAGCGGATGCATCGTCTGCCGATATTTCATCGACAATGATGTCCACGAGATTGGATTCATTTGGAACGCCGGCATTTGCTGCATTGCCGGTAACGACGGCGGACATCAAGCATAACGCGAGAGCACTTCGCCGTTGGCGAGAATTGAAAAGCATGGATTGAGGTTCCTTCCTCATCGAGAAAGTAAGAGGTGTCACGTGAAATGGGATACCGCATACTTGGACCGAGGTCGAGTTGCCGTGGTCCGCCGATCCAGCAGCAAATTTCCGTCCCGCCGATCCGTGGCGGTCATCAATACACCCTCCGATTCCGCTTTAACCGGTGTGCGTCTTCTCGCTTTCATCGACTTGAGAGCGAGTGCTCGTGATCTCAACGAATGCGCCGCGGTTAATCGCCAAGACCGGCCCGAGTCGGACAATCGATCAAGTTTGCCTGCCTACGAAACATGCAAGCTCGCAGTTAGCGTGAGCGACGTGCTGGAGAGCCGTTGCTATCGACTCGTTCGTTCAGGCTTTTCACAGGGCGTAAGAGCGGGTTTACGGTTCGCCGTCAACCGTTGGCGACTTCAACGCGTGTTTCACGCCGCCATGGCACGGACGTTGCCATCCCTCACAACACTTTCCGCTTCTTCGCCGCGCTGAATTCAAGGCAACTCACTAAGCCACATTTAGCTAGCCCTGTAAGGAATTTTTTTGTCGACCGCTACCCAATGCACGGCGATTTCGTCATTCCTCCATCCTGAACGTGTCTTAGCCGGAAAGACTCGCGTGCTGGTGGTTGGTGGCGGTATGGCCGCGTACGGATTGTGTCGACAATGGGTCGATCTTGGTTCGGGTCATGACATAGAGCTAATTGTTTTTGGTGACGAGCCGCGATTGGCTTATGACCGAGTGCATCTGTCCAAGCTATTCGACGGAAGCGATGCCGACGAACTGCTCCTGGCTGATGCGTCGTGGTATCAAGAGCATGCAATCGAGTTCAAAACGAACTGTCGAGTTCGTCGCATCGATCGGGAATCGAAAGAGATCATTGATCAATTTGATGTGCGTCACGCTTATGACTCGCTCGTCATTGCGACCGGATCGTCTCCCTTCGTGCCACCGATCGCCGGTCGCGACTGCGAAGCTGTGTTTGTATATCGAACAGTTAAGGATTTGCAACGGATTCGCTCACACGTTCTCGACCGTGGCGCAAAAGTCGGCGCCGTGATCGGTGGAGGGCTGTTGGGATTGGAGGCTGCCAAGATTTTGCACGATCTCGGATTGCGAACATCCGTCATTGAAATGGCCCCAGGTCTGATGCCGCGGCAGTTGGATCGTGAGGGTGCTGCCAGATTGAAAGAACACGTCGAATCGATCGGAGTTGAAGTCCACTTGGTGCGACGGACTCAGTCGATCGAGGTGAGCCCTTCGGGTGGATTGACGATTCATTTCGGCAATGCCGAACCGATGGACACGGACATTCTAATCATTGCCGCTGGCGTCCGACCCAACGACTCGCTCGCCCGCGAAGCCGATTTGAATGTCGGTCCACGCGGCGGCATTGTCGTGAATTCACAGTTGCAAACTTCTGACCCGAATATTTTCGCGATTGGTGAGTGTTGTTGTTTCAATGATCACGTGTTTGGTCTCGTGGCACCGTGCTATCGAATGGCAGACGTTCTAGCCCAAAGATTGGCTGGGATCGATACGACTTTTCAAGGTGCCGATGAATCAGCCGAACTGAAACTCTTGGGTGTGCAGGTTGTAACGCTCGGACGCCTTCTCGGTGAATCGGCCGTCGGCGTGGTGCTTGCATTTGAAGCAGATAGTACTTACCGAAAGTTGATTCTCGAGCAGGGAAAGTTAGTCGGTGCCACCTGCGTCGGACCTTGGGACGAAATCCCACAATTACGTCACGCAATTGCGAAACAGAAATTGATGTGGCCGTTACAGCGGACGCGGTTTCGAAGGACCGGCTCGCCGTGGCCGCTCGGTGAAGCGATTCCGATCTCGCAGTGGCCGGTCGATGCGATCGTTTGCAGTTGCCTGAGTGTAACGCGGGGCCAGATTAGCGATGCAATCGCCGGCGGCGCTCGCGATGTGGAACAGATTTCGTCGCTTACGCGAGCCACAACAGGCTGCGGCAGTTGTCGTTCGTTGGTATGCGAGTTGGCGGGTGCATCGCCATTCGCTGCTGCGACGCGGAGCGGATTGGTGATGTTGATGACATCGCTGTTGTCGGCGACGATCGTTTGTATCTTCGCGTTCGTCCCAGCACTTGAGTATGCGACAAGTGTTCAGGACGCATGGCGAAAAGTGGATGTACTCTGGCGAAGCGATTTCGCGAGACAGCTAACTGGATTTTCGTCACTCGGACTGATATTGCTCGGCTTGGTTTTTTCGCTGCGAAAACGTCTGTCTTGGTTTCGCGTGGGAAGCTACGCGTTCTGGCGAGGTTTGCATGGAGTGCTAGGAACGGCATTATTGCTCTGCGTGGCCATTCATACGGGACTGCGAATGGGCCAGAACTTGAATTTCGTGCTCGCGACCGTGCTCCTATGCGTGATCGTTGTCGGTTCCGTCGCGGGCATCGCGAGCGGTCTCGAATCGCGAACCACGGGTACCACCGCAATGTTTGTCCGACGGTGGCGCCCTCGACTGACCACTCTGCACTCATGGTTTTTTTGGCCTTTGCCGGCGCTCATCGCACTTCATGTCATTTCCTTCTACTGGTTCAGTGATTGAAGGAAACATGATTCACCACGCCGCCACCCCATGGCTCCTATGGGCCGCCCTGAACATTTTGCTGGTTGGTTACTTCACGTACGCGTTGCTCGCTCCCCCATCCTCGGTAAAGGCTGCGTGGTTGCCGGGCAAGACAACCCACGGTCACTTTCAAATCGAATTGGACTGCAACGCGTGTCACGCGGCGAGCAACGCCGACGAGAAACCTTCGTCGTCCGATGTGATGCAAAACGCCTGCCTTCGTTGCCACGAAGAACAGCTCAGGCTAGTAAACGACACTCATCCGGCAAAGAAGTTCAATGATCCAACCAATGCCGACCGCTTAGCAATTCTCAATGCGCAGGATTGTTTGACTTGTCATAGAGAGCACGTGCCTGAACAGACACGTGAGATGGGGCTCACCGTCCCGAGCGACTTCTGTTGGCATTGTCACCAAGATGTCGCGGACGACAGGCCATCCCATAACGGTATGAAATTTGATTCGTGCGCGACGGCTGGATGTCACAACTATCACGACAACCGAGCACTTTACGAAAAGTTCTTGGATGAACATTACGGAGAACTCGATCATCTCGTCAGCGCGTTCCTGCCGGCCCGAGATTTCGGTACGCGGTGGGTGAGCCAAAATCTCCACAGACGTCCGCTCAGTCGCTCCGACGGCGGCATTCCCCAAGATCGACCGATTGACCAAGGGATCGTTGACGAATGGGCGCAAACCTCGCATGCGATGAGCGGTGTGGGATGTCGCGATTGTCATGCAAGTGATGATGGCGAATCGACAGCGACCTGGTCAGACTCCGTGTCCATGATCACCTGCAGCCCATGTCATGTACGACAAGTCGTTTCGTTTCAAGCTGGCAAACACGGCATGCGTTTGGCTGCGGGCATGTCGCCAATGGAGCCTTCGATGGCACGGCTACCGATGCACGTTGACGCGGCCCATCGGCAATTGACGTGCAACGCATGTCATGCCGGGCATCGCTTCGATACTCAGTTTGCCGCCGTCGATGCGTGTCAGTCCTGTCATGCTAACTCACACAGCCTCGCCTACTCGAAGTCGTCCCATGCCGAACTATGGCGAGCCGAAGTGAACGGCGACGGGCCGTTGGGGAGCGGTGTGACGTGCGCGACATGTCATCTACCACGCATCGCTGACGATGTCAGCGGCGATGGTGGTGTTTGGGTCAATCACGACCAAAACTCGGTGCTGCGACCGAGCGAAACGATGGCGAGAGAAGTGTGTGGGCATTGTCACGGGCTCGAATTCTCGCTTAGCGCTCTTGCGGACCCGGCACTCGCAATTTCCTGTTACGACGAACCACCGAGCCGCCGAATTCAATCGGTGCAAATGGCGCATGACTATTTCGAGTCGCGTCGTCAAAAGCAAGCTGACCGGACCAAAAACTGACGTTACTTCTTCCTCTCTCTGGATATCGCAAAATGAAACGATTTGAATCGACAACCGCCCGTGCCATCGGAATCGATGTAGCTCAAACGAAGCTTTGGGGAATTGCAATCGTGGCAGCAGTTGCGCTGATGATCACGGCAACCGGTTGCAACGATCCGGCGTCCGCCTCTGCGTCCATGACTCCCGGTATCTCGCCACAAAAATTCGCGGACGGCGTTCACGCCGTGATGATGGCCGATCGAACGGTCTACGCAACGCACGTCGTCACCAATCTTAAAAAACAGAATGCTCCTGTTGCGGCTGACGAATATTGGAAGGATTCCAAGAATGCGATTCCGTTGCCGGCGCAAATGTTTCGAATGGGTGCGGAACTCGTGGATCAGAATCCCGAAGCCGGGTTCACCTACTCGCTACGAAGCGAGTGGCCGCTCAACGAACAGCACAAAGCAAAGAGCGAATTTGAGACCGCTGCGCTCAAGTTCATCGTGGCGAACCCAGGGAAAAATTACTACGGCGAAGAGGAGCTCGGCGGCACCAAGTATTTTGTTGCGGTCTATCCCGACCGAGCCGTTGCCGAAGCATGTTGGTCTTGTCACAACGAACACCCCGATCGAGCTGCCGGGTATCCCGAGTTCGGTAAAGACGATGTGATGGGTGGCGTCCTCGTGCGTGTTCCTATGCCTTAACGCCGATCGCGAACACAGAAGTCTCAATATTTTTCAGGGCGGCGAGCGTAACGGGACCCTCGGTTGAACATCGTCCAAGCGAAACAAACATTACGTCGCGGGATGCTCGCCACCATCTAGTCCCCTTAATGGAAAACTCCAAGATGACACCAGAAAAAATAGCACTCGTTCAAGAATCATGGGCCCAGGTTAAACCTATTTCGGAACAAGCAGCCGAGCTGTTCTATGGGCGGCTGTTTGAGCTTGACCCGACATTGAAGTCGCTGTTTCGAGGCGACATGAAGGAACAGGGACAAAAGTTGATGGCAATGCTGAACTTAGCCGTAAACTCATTAACCAAACTCGAAACGATTCTGCCCGCGGTGCAAGATCTGGGGCGGCGGCATGTCAAATACGGGGTTCCCGACTCAAGCTACGCGACGGTTGGGGAGGCGCTGCTGTGGACGCTCGACAAAGGTCTCGGGGACGCCTTCACCGAACCAGTGAAAGTCGCCTGGACGGATACCTACTTGACACTCTCCACGGTCATGTTGGATGCGGCAGGCGACATGGAAAGCCCTGCCTGAGGCGGCTTGGGTGGTTCTACGGTGCCGCAAACGCGGGTGTGCATACATTTCTTGCACTTGCTCAATCCTCACGCTTGTGCCGCGGAGTTTACCGCCTGAGCGATTCAACTGAATTCCGTCACACGCTCTTGCAACTCTCCTTTAACTATCAATTAGGGATAACTCATAACCGCTGGTGGCCATTCTCGGTTCATGGCTGGCGTTTGGTGTGCGGCTTGCTTTCTCTTGATTGAGTCGGAGAAGTCGCACAGGAGTTGCGCACGGTGGAGTCGATGGATCGCGATGTTGAGCCTCATTCAGTCCTCTTTTACCCCCGAAACACGCAATGCCGTTCGTCTCTCGTCCTGTTCGATCGCATTCTTCTGGATTTGCGTTACTGCTGGTTTCTGTTTTCGCAGGCTGTAGCAGTAACCAGATCACTCTCGAAGATCTGGAGGCTGCGGCGGATAAGTTGGCTGTCGAAGACGCCGCTAAAGCCGAACCAGCGGTCGAGAGCGGCGCGGCGGTTCCCGCTGAGTCGGCCGTTGCGGCCTTTCTAGATGTCGAGAAACCGAAGTTGAAATTCGGTTTCATCAAGCTGACTGACTGTGCGCCTCTTGTGATCGCCAAAGAGAAGGGTTATTTCAGCGACGAAGGCCTAAGTGTTGAAGTCGAAGCCCAATCGAACTGGAAAGTTCTGCTTGATCGCGTCATTGATGGACAGCTTGACGGTGCTCACATGTTGGCCGGTCAGCCGATCGGAGCCACGATCGGTTTCGGTACTCCGGCCCCAATCATTACGGCATACAGCCTTGATTACAACGGCAACGGCATCACGGTCAGCAATGAAATCTGGGCACAGATGCAGGAGAATGATCCTGAGCTAAGGAAGCCACAACCGAAGCACCCGATCACCGCCGATTCGCTCAAGCCGATCGTCGAAAGCTACAAGCAGAAGGGCAAGGAGTTCAACATGGGGATGGTGTTCCCCGTTTCGACTCATAACTACGAAATTCGCTATTGGCTCGCTTCAGCCGGTATTCATCCGGGATTTTATAATGCCACAAATATCCAGGGGACCATTGACGCCGATGTGATTCTCTCCGTCACGCCTCCCCCGCAAATGCCATCGACTCTCGAAGCAGGCACAATCTTGGGTTACTGCGTCGGTGAGCCTTGGAATCAGCAAGCGGTCGTTAAAGGAATTGGAGTTCCGGTTACAACGAACTACGACATTTGGAAGAACAACCCCGAAAAGGTTTTCGGAGTCACCGAGGGTTGGAACGAGAGGTACCCGAACACGCATATCGCTGTGGTGAAGGCGCTCATTCGGGCAGGCAAATGGCTCGACGAGAAAGACGCCGATGGCAAGCTCGTTAATCGGCAAGAGGCTTGCGAGATCCTTAGTAGGAAGGATTACGTCGGCGCCGATGTTGATGTCATCGATAACTCGATGACTGGTACTTTCGTGTTCCAGAAAACTGATGTCCGCCCGATGCCCGACTTCAATGTCTTCTTCGACCATCAAGCGAGTTATCCGCACTACAGCGACTGCATTTGGTTTTTGACTCAAATGCGTCGTTGGGGGCAAATCACTGAACCGAAGCCGGCGAGTTGGTATGCCGAGACGGCAAAGAAGGTCTACAAACCGGCGATTTACCGTAAGGCCGCTGAAATGCTTGTCGCCGAAGGCAAGCTCGAGTCGGAAGAATTTCCGGCTGCCGATTATGACGGCTACCGCCCGGCGTCCGCGGATTTTATCGATGGCAACACTTACGACGCCAAAGACCCGATCGCTTACATCAACAGTTTCACGATTGGCAATAAAGAAGACACGGTGCTCGTCAAAGAGTAGTCGTTTTCTCGAAACCCTGGAGACGGTGACAAAATTTTGTCGCCGCATCCGACACGGACATGATTTCTCCTAATGAAGTTGGCAGCTGATGAACTGGCGCGGTAATGCGTTGCGATTTTGTGAAGTTTCGGGTCTTCCCGTCCTTGAGCCGTTTGTTCGGCTGGCCGCAGGTGAGGATCCGAAAGAGCAGTTTGTGGGAATCGCGAAGTTCGTGATCCTACCCTTTTTTGCAATCTTGCTGTTCCTCGGACTATGGTCGCTGGCGGCTAAATCCATCGTGACCGACAGCGGAAAGTTGCCGAGTCCGACTGCGACATGGCTGGCAGGAAAGGAGCTGTTCGCAATGCACACTGCGCAGAAAGCAGCGGATCAAGGAAAGAAGCAAGAGAAGGTTGTCGAAGCGGTTCGATTTCTCGCGGACGCCAAAAAGCTTGAACGCCGCGCCGAATCGGCAAATGCCGCAGACAAGAAGGTGCTTTTGGCCAATGCATTGGTGATGAAGCAACGCGCGGTCCAGTCGGTGAACTACATACCAACCAGCGCGCCCACGTTTGTTGACCAGATCTATACGAGTTTGAAAACGGTATTTTTCGGATTCGTGTTGGCGACGCTCATTGCTGTCCCGATTGGCGTGTTGTGTGGAATGAGTCCGTGGTTCAACGCCGCGTGGACCCCCTTCATCCAGGTCTTCAAACCGGTATCGCCATTGGCTTGGTTGCCGCTTGCCGCAGTCGTCATCATTTGGTTGTACTCGGGTGTCGATCCGGCAACGATCATCCTTGACGATATCTTTGGTATTCCGGTCGGCCAGGTGAAAGCGTTTTTAATTTCAGCCGCGACCGTTTCGCTATGTTCGCTGTGGCCGACATTGGTCAATACGACGCTTGGTGTCGCCAGCGTTGATAAAGACTTCTTGAATGTCGCCAAGGTGTTAAGGCTGTCTTGGTCTCAAAAGCTTTTCAAGATCATCCTGCCCGCGAGCTTGCCACTGATGTTTGCCGGTTTGCGGATCAGTCTGGGCGTAGGTTGGATGGTGTTGATCGCCGCCGACATGTTGGCCCAGAATCCTGGTCTGGGGAAGTTTGTGTGGGATGAGTTCCAAAATGGATCGTCGTTAACCTACGCTCGAATCGCATTCAGCGTGATCATCATTGGCATGATTGGATTGGTGCTTGATCGGATCATGATCTGTTTACGAAACATGGTCAGCTTCGGTAATCCCGCGCCGGGTTGAGCAGTATTTTGCACGGAAGCGCTGTTCGGGTCTGTCACGCGGCAGCTGTTGAACATTCGCCAGGGACGGCTTTTGCGTTATTACGCCATTAGGATATGAGAGCATGAGTGTAGCCGTTTGGCCTGAATCAAAGATTGAAACCCGGTTCGTCGAAACCTCACCGCCACCGATCATTTCAATGAAAGGGGTTTGTAAGGGGTTTGGCTCCGGCGTGACCCGATCCCAAGTGCTCACGGATATCAACTTGAATGTTCGTGAGGGTGAATTTCTTGCGGTCGTCGGTTTTTCCGGCAGTGGAAAATCGACGTTCATGAAACTACTAGCCGGTCTCGAAACCATCGACTCCGGTGAACTCACGATGGAAGGTGCACCGATCAAAGGGCCGAGTCCAGAAAGGGGTTTGGTATTTCAAAACTACTCATTGCTTCCTTGGTTGACTGTGCGAGGGAATATAGCGTTGTCGGTGGACAGCGTGTTTCGTCATTGGCCCAGGGCTGAACGTCGCGACCATGTCGAAAAATTCATCGAGATGGTTGGTCTGAGCCACGCCGCACATCGGCGTCCCCATGAGTTATCCGGCGGCATGCGGCAGCGAGTGTCGTTGGCACGGACGCTCGCGATGAAGCCAAAAGTCTTGTTGCTCGATGAACCGCTTTCGGCGCTCGATGCGATGACGCGAAGCGTTTTGCAGGAAGAGATTTTGAAGATTTGGGAAGAAGAACGGCAAACCTGCGTGATGATCACGAACGATGTGGATGAAGCAATTCTCGTCGCCGACCGAATTGTGCCACTCAACCCCGGGCCCGACGCATCGCTTGGCCCGGCGTTCACCGTCGAACTCGTTCGCCCCCGTCGTGCATGCGAGCTCAATCATAACCAGCGATTCAAAGGTCTGCGCAACGCCGTCACCAATTACCTGGTCGCGGTCCGTCAAAAGAGTCGTGACGATGAAGCATCCGTCTCAACTTTGAGGAAAGTTGAATTGCCTGACTTGCAGCCGCGCAGCTTGGCACTGCCGAAAAAAGATGTTTTGAATCAACCGATGTCGAAAACCTAGTTCATCCGCTTCTCTCAAAAGAACAATAACCATATGGCTGGCTATGTCGAAATGTATCGTCTCGGAAAGACTTACGATACAAACAATGGCCCCGTTGTAATTGTTGAAGACTTCAACTTGAACATGGATTTGGGTGAATACGTTTGCCTGCTAGGTCATTCAGGGTGTGGAAAGTCGACTGTGCTATCAATGGCGGCGGGTCTCAATCCAATCACCACCGGCGGAATCGTTGTCGCGAATCATGAGATTGAGGGGCCGGGTCCAGATCGCGGAGTCGTCTTTCAGTCACCTTGTTTGATGCCCTGGATGACGGCGATGGAAAACGTCATGTTGGGCGTGAACCAAGTCTATCCACATGGCACCAAGTCTCAGCGACGCGATATCGCGGCCTACTATCTGACTTTGGTGGGACTTGGAAACTCGCTTGACAAGCGTGCTAGCGAACTCAGCCAAGGGATGCAGCAGCGCGTCGGTATCGCCCGCGCTTTCGCGCTGAAGCCGAAGATGTTGCTGCTCGATGAACCCTTCGGCATGCTCGATTCGTTAACAAGAATGGAATTGCAGGAGATCCTGCTGGAGATCTTAGTTCGCAACAAAATCACAACCTTGATGATCACGCATGATGTCGACGAAGCACTGTTCATGAGCGACCGAGTTGTGATCATGACCAATGGGCCGAGCGCAAAAGTCGGAATGATTCTTGATCTTCCTTGGAAACGTCCGCGAATCAGAGCGGACGTCTTGGACCATCCGGAATACTATCAGTACCGTGCCGAGATGATCAATTTTCTTGAAGAACAAGATCACAAAAAGCTCAAGGAAGACGCAGCCAAGCGAGAGCGGATCAAAAATGATCAGGAGAGCCTCGCATGATCGCGTCATCATTGCAAAATGGAGTCTCGTTGTTGATTGATGTTCGTGCCTACGAAGTGATTGAATCAAGTATCGAAGATGGCGATGATTCATTTTACTGCCGACTGGCCGCGAAGGCGGCGTCAAGCGGGCACGCGGAATTGCTGCCCCCAGATCACGGCATCGATGGCGTTGGCTCCGCGATCGCCATTCCCATCCATGTCGATAATCGTGTCGGCAGCGTCGCGGTCATAGCGATCTCCCCGCCCTCGGTGGGAACGGGCGTATTTGAGATTTGGGAACCGATTGGCATCTATCAAGAGGTAAAATTGCGTGATGCGTATTACGCCAATTTGGAAAGGTTTTCCAATGTGAGTTCGTTTGTTAGGTTTGAAAAAGGATGCGGACTGCCTGGACAAGCATGGTCTGCCGCTCGACCTGTGATCCACGATGATTTACCAAATCATCCGGGATTTTTACGTGCTGCCGGAGCATCTGCTGGGCTGCTCAAGACTGCCGTGGCCTTCCCCGTGATGGATGGTCCGAACTTGATCTCGGTAGCAGCGATGATAGGTTCCGAAGCGACGCCGATCGCGAAGGGCTATGAAGTCTGGGTCGCAAACCAAGATACTTTTGTTCTTGAAAGTGCCGCGTATCAAGGGTTGACACAGGATGCCCAGATTCCGCTGAAGAGCACTTCTAGTTTCGACGAGGGCTTGCCCGCCCTCGCAACGCGAAATCGGGTTGCCGTTGTAACGGATGATGCAACGCAGATTCGTGCGGGTCGCACAGGTGCTTGCGAGCTGATTACACGTTCACTCGTATTGCCATTTTTCCACGGCGACTCGCTAACCAGTGCAACGGCGCTATTGTTTTAACTCACTACTGCGACCTTAAGTTTCGTGCTGCACAGTACGGTCAGTGATAAGTTCGGATTCATGTCGGTCACACTACCCATCGTCGAACCTTCGCAAGATTTTGTCGGGCAGCTTTTGCGCGAACAGCAGACAATGTCAGCGGTTGAGCGGTTCAGCGCACTGCACGATTCGGGTAGCGAGCGTACTGCGCCGGCTCAAGAAAAGTACTATCGCGATTTGCTTCCCGCTTCACCGCCCTCCCCCGACCAACAATTCGCTTTTCAAGTGGATCTCGACAGGTGCAGCGGCTGTAAAGCTTGCGTCGTCGCCTGCCACACTCTCAATGGACTCGAAGACGACGAATCATGGCGTCGCGTCGGGACACTCACGATTGGCGAACAGTCGACAAAGACCCCACCGACGATCCAACACGTAACGACTGCGTGCCATCATTGTGAAGATCCGGGCTGCCTCAATGGTTGTCCCGTCCGCGCGTATGAGAAGGACCCAGTCACCGGTATCGTTCGGCACTTGGACGATCAATGCATCGGTTGCAAGTACTGCACCATGATGTGTCCTTACGAAGTTCCGCAATACAGTGATCGACTGGGCATCGTTCGTAAGTGCGACATGTGCCACCAGAGGCTGTCAGTGGGCGAGGCGCCGGCGTGTGTGCAAGCGTGTCCTAACGAGGCGATCGCGATCACATTGGTTGATCGAGTTGCGGTGATCAGCGATCGAAAGCGTTTGGCGCCGGGTGCTCCCCTCTCATCGATTACAAAGCCTTCAACTCGTTACCTTTCGTCGCGAACGGCGCACGTCGATGGATCGATGCCACAAAACACGGGCATTGATGAGGTTGCGGAATGTCATTGGCCGTTGGCGGTGATGCTGGTCGCAACGCAGGCGTCCGTCGGAGTGGTCGTCGCCGAATGTTTGCTGTCGACGGTTTGGATTCTCGGCGGACATGAAGCCTCGGAGGTGGTGACGCGATGGTCGGCCCTGTTAGCACTTCTTGTCGGAGCTGCGGGTTTGAATATCGCTTCGCTTCACTTAGGCAAACCGCTGCGGGCTTGGCGTGTGTTTTTGGGGCTGCGTACGAGTTGGTTATCACGCGAAGCCGTTGTGTTGGGTCAATACATGGGACTGCTTTTGCTGGCCGTTGTCATGTTGTGGTTGCCGACGATCGCCCAGTATTTCAATGATTATATTCCCAAGTCGATTGTGGCTTGGATTCCAGGTGCTGAAGTGGCAACCGAAAGCGTCACCCGAGCGAACAAGGTCAATGGTATGGGTATGTCATATCCCGCAGTCTTCGAGCTGCTGACGAAAGCTTTGCTCGGAATGACGATTCCTTTTGGCATGGCCGGTCTATTGAGCAGCGCGATGATCTATGTTGCGACAAAACGCCAGTTATGGCGGCTCGGTCGAACTGTTTTGAGGTTTTTCGGCAGCACGGTCATCCTAGGCTTCGCGAGCGTGTCGGCGATCTCAGCATTCACCGCCAACGGCACCAGCGGTGGTGCGATGGCGATCGTCGCAATCGTTCTTCTGCTCGCAAAGTTGGTTTGGGAATGGAAAATTCTATTGGGGCCTGATCGGAACAACTCGCAGTCGCCGCCGGCCGGTACAAACGGAAAATGCCAAACGATCATGGAAGGTCAGCTCTATGATCGACGTAGCAATCGACTCGTCAAGAAACGATTGCAGGGTTGGGCCAACTCCAGAATGATCACGGGCGCGGTTGGTACGTTCTTATTGTTGTTGGCGGCCACCGCCGCGCCTGTCGCACCGGTCTTCTCGGGTGCCCTCGCCGCGGTCGCGACGCTGTCAATTTTTGGCGGCGAACTTGCGGAGCGGCTGATCTATTTCAGCAGCGTCGTCTACGACCGAATGCCGGGGACATTGTAATGACCTTTATCAACTCGGCAGCCGAATCGTTGACTCAGCGCAAAGGCGAACAACCCGCTCGTCAACTCCCGCAGCTGATCCAAGCGCGGACAGGCAAAATGACGCGTGAGTTGCTGTTGCATCCGGGGCAGCACGGTCTTGGCATGACGCCGGCGGAGCTTGCAGCGGACATCACGACTACCGCTACGTGCGGGTATTGCAGCACCGGTTGCGGACTACGCATTCATCTGCGCGATGGTGAAGCGATCGGCTTGACGCCCGAGACAAATTATCCGGTAAATTTGGGCATGGCCTGCCCGAAAGGCTGGGAATCGCTCCGCGTACTGGAGTCGGATGATCGTGCGACTGACCCACTGGTTCGTTCGGCCGACGGAAAGTTTGAAGCCGTCAGTTGGGAAATCGCTTTGAAGTTGTTCACCGACAAGTTCAAATCGATCCAGAAAAAGTATGGCAACGAGTCAGTCGCGTTTTTGAGCACGGGGCAGATCGCCTGCGAGGAAATGGCGTTACTCGGCGCCGTTGCTAAGTTTGGCATGAGAATGATTCATGGCGACGGCAACACACGACAGTGCATGGCGACGGCTGTTACGGCTTACAAAGAATCGTTTGGCTTTGATGCGCCGCCCTATACCTATGACGATTTCGAGAAAAGCGATTGCTTGGTGTTCGTCGGTGCCAACCCCTGCATCGGTCACCCGATCATGTGGGAACGAGTCCTGAGAAATCCGAATCATCCCGAAATTATCGTCATCGATCCTCGTCGCACCGAAACCGCGATGGCTGCGACGCAGCATCTTCAGTTGCGACCCAAGTCTGACCTCGCGGTTTTGTACGCGATCACTCATGAATTGATTCAGCGTGAGTACGTCGACCATCGTTTCGTCGAAGCCAGTACCAGTGGCTTTGAAGAACTTCGCCGACATGTCGCCAAGTTTGATGTGGAAACAGTCGCTCGAAGTGCAGGCCTCGATCCGAATCAGATAAGAACGGTCGCGGAAACGATCGGCACTAAGAAGAATGTGTCGCTTTGGTGGACCATGGGCGTCAATCAAAGTTATGAGGGCACTCGAACGGCGCAAGCGATCATCAACATCGCTCTGATCACCGGAAATATTGGTAAACCGGGCAGCGGCGCGAACAGCATTACCGGCCAGTGCAACGCGATGGGGTCGCGTCTCTGGAGCAGCACAACGAATCTGTTCGGGCATCATAAGTTTGAGGAGCCCCAGGATCGCGAAAAGGTCGCTCAAGCGCTCAAGATCGACGTGTCAAAAATCCCCGCCGAAACCGGTTGGTCTTACGACCGCATCCTCGAAGGGATTCGAAACGACGAGATCAAAGGGTTGTGGATCATCGCAACGAATCCGGCTCACTCATGGATTCATCAAGGCGACGCGCGCGAGTTGCTTGACAAGCTTGAGTTTCTCGTCGTTCAAGATATGTATCGTACGACGGAGACCGCACGTCATGCGGATCTGATTTTCCCGGCTGCAGCCTGGGGCGAGAAAGACGGCACGTTCATCAATAGTGAGCGACGTTACGGACTGCTCAAGAAGGTTTGCAAGGCACCCGGTCAAGCACTCTCGGATTTCAACATATTTCGTGCGGTTGCCCACTACTGGGGCGTCGGAGAAATGTTTTCCGAGTGGACAGATCCCGAAGCCGCCTTCCGAATCATGCAGCGCGCCAGCGAAGGCAAACCGTGCGACATTACCGGAATCCGAGGTTATCAACAGCTCGATCAATGCGGCGGCGTGCAATGGCCATGGTCCGAGTCGGACGCACGGGCCGCGGATGCGCCGGCGCAGCAGCGACGTTTATTCGCGGACGGCCTATTCTTCCATGAAGACGGTCGCGCCAAGCTGATTGTTGATGATATTTCACCAATGCCCGAGTCTCCCGATGCGGACTATCCAATTCTGATGATGTCCGGACGTGGCACCGTGAGTCAGTGGCACACGCAGACGCGGACCAGCAAGTCGCCGGTGCTGAGGAAGCTGTATCCGAACGATCCATACATCGAAATACATCCGGACGACGCAAAAGCGATTGGTGTCCTTAACGGTGATCCCGTTCGAGTGACATCACGCCGGGGAACTCTCGTGGCGGACGCGATGGTGGTGCCCACTGTTCGCCAAGGGCAGGCATTTATGCCGATGCACTATGAGGCCACCAATCAACTTACGTTAAGCCATTTTGATCCTCATAGCCGACAGCCAAGTTATAAGAATTCGGCCGTGCGAGTCGAGAAAATCTAGCAAACATGTCAGACAAATCCTTCAGCGAAGAACAAAAGCAGTATCTCTCGGGATTCACCTTCGGAGCCGATGTCGCGCGCGCCGTTAGCGGTCTGCCTGTATTGAGCGGTTGCGGCGGTTCCGTTGACGGCACCTCGCTCAAAATTGGCGGTGGCGGTTCGACGATCAATGGGCAGGCCTTTGCGGTTGGGCCGGAATTGGTTGCGTTGCAAGCACAAGCCGAAACGGAAAAGTCCGGCGGTAAACTTTCGAAAGAGGAACTTGCCAAAAAGGGGAAGAACCCACTCGACATGTGGGACGAGATTACCGCGCGCTCTAAAGCCGGCGCTTTCCCAAAAGGTGATGATGTCTTCCTGACCAAATTTCAAGGACTGTTTTACGTCGCGCCGGCGCAGGATTCGTTCATGTGTCGAATGCGAATCCCGGGCGGCATTCTGTACTCTTGGCAATTCCGTGGACTAGCAGATTTGAGCGAAGTTTCGGCCGGTGGCTTCATCGATGTCACCACACGTGCGAACCTGCAGTTCCGCGAGATTCCGGCAGATCAAGCCTCCAATATCTTGTTCGGACTTCGCGAGCTTGACATCATCAGTTTGGGCTCCGGTGGTGATAACATTCGTAATTGCACCGCGAGCGTATTGTCGGGCATCGATGACACCGAATTGATTGAGACGATCCCGCTAGCTAAGCGGATGCATCACTACATTCTCAACAGCCGCGAGATGTATGGGCTGCCTCGCAAGTTCAATATCGCCTTTGACGGCGGCGGTCGAATCACGGCACTTGATGATACCAACGACATCGGATTTCATGCGGTCGAAGTGACAGCGGAGAATGCGACATCGGACGTTCGGGCTGGCGTATATTTTCAACTGACTCTTGGCGGAATCACCGGACACAAAGACTTTGCCCGACCAACTGGCGTCGTGTTGCGGCCCGATGAGTGTATCGACGTGGCCGGCGCGATCGTTCGGGTTTTTGTCAAAAGCGGTAATCGTACGGATCGAAAGAAAGCGAGGCTCAAGTACGTACTCGACGATTGGGGTTTTGAAAAATTCATTGCCGCGGTCGAGGTTCAAATGAAGACGACCCTGCGGCGAGTCGACGCGAAGCTACTTACGATTCCACACGCGGAGGATCGGCAAGCCCACGTCGGTTTTCATCCCCAGTCGCAGAAAAACCGTTGGTATTTGGGCGTGGTGTTGCCGGTCGGTCGGATCACGAGCGAACAGGCAAAAGGATTGGCGGACATCGCCGATGAGTTTGGAACTGGCGAAATCCGATTGACCGTTTGGCAAAATCTCATCATTCCCCATCTTCGCGGGGAAGATGTCGACGATGTGAAAGTAGCGATTGAGCGTCTTGGTTTGGGCTGGAACGCGAGTTCATTTCGAGCCGGATTGATTGCCTGTACCGGAAACGCTGGATGCAAATTTGCGGCCAGCAACACGAAATCCCATGCGATGAAAATCGCCGAGTCACTGGAGTCGAAATTCGACATCGATCAGCCGATCAACATCCACGTGACCGGCTGCCACAACAGTTGCGCTCAGCACTACATCGGCGATATCGGACTGATCGGCTGTAAGGTCGAGCAAGGCGAGGATATGGTCGAGGGGTACCACATTCACGTCGGTGGCGGTTGGGGTGACCGTCAGGGAATCGGCAGACTGATGGTCGAGTTCGTTACGGCCGAAGACGCACCCGAGGTCGTTTCGTCGATCGTTGGCGGCTACTTGGAAAAGCGAAATGAGAATGAGAGTTTTGTCGACTTCATAGGACGTATGAGTGATGACGACTTGAAAACATTTGTGGTTGCGACAGTCGAGTAGGCCATGCAGAGTGGAGCGATGCTTGGCACATCGTTCGCCGAGCTATGCCACGCATCGCTCCACTCTGCATGGCCTACGTTTGCAGTCGACATTTTCGATCGAATAAGTACAAAAACTAACTGAAAATTTACCCTTAACTTTTTGTTTTGCCATGAGCAGCTTCTTACCTGAAACAGCACCGTTCAACGAAGAACAACGTGCTTGGCTAAATGGATTCTTCGCGGGGCTGATGGGCGTTCAGTCCGAAGGCTCGGCAGCGCAAGCCTTGGCGGCAGCCGGTTTTTCGAGTGAAGCAATTACAGGTCCAGTCGTCGAAGACGACGACTTCGTCTGGCACGATTCATCGCTGCCGATCGTCGAACGTATGGAAATGGCGGAAGGCAAGCCGCTCAATCGCAAGCTGATGGCGGCGATGGCGCAACTCGATTGCGGTTCGTGCGGGTACCTTTGCCAAACCTATGCCGAAGCGATCGCGTCGGGCGAGGAACGCAATTTGACACTTTGTAGCCCAGGCGGCAAAGAAACAAAGCAGATGATTAAGAAGTTGCTCAAGGATGGCGAACGCGAGAAAGGAGTATCCGCCAATGGCAACGGGAAAGCCGCTCCGGCGAAAGAATCCGGACACTCTCGCAGCAATCCGTTCGTTGCAAAACTGATCGAATCGCGGCCACTCAATAAAGTCGGATCGGCGAAGGACACTCGACATGTCGCTATTGATTTGGCTGGTTCGGGTCTGACGTATCACGTCGGTGACGCACTAGGAATTTTTCCCAGTAACTGTGGCGAGTTGGTCGCAAAGATCATCGACCAAATCGGTGCTGACCCCGACTTGAGCGTAACGTCGCCGGCCGGTTTGACGAAGACGCTGCGCGAGACGCTGTGTAACGACTATTGTCTCAAAGATCCGTCCGATGAACTCCTTGCGATGGTCATCGATCGGGCCGCAGCGCCGTCGCTAAAGTCAATGCTGCAAACGATGGCCGACAAGGGAGTCCCGCAGGGTTTCGATGTGTTGGATGTCTTGGAAGTTGGTGAGTGCCGATCGTTGACGGCCACTGAGTTTCTCGAAACGCTAGACCCACTGAACCCTCGTTTGTACTCGATCGCCAGCAGCACGAAAATTGTCGGCGAGCAAGTGCATCTGACAGTGGGTAAGGTCGTTTACGAACGAGAAGGCCGAATGCGGAAAGGCGTAGCCAGTACGATGCTGGCGGATCGAATCGATGCGGGATCGACGGTGCGGGTTTTCGTGCAACCAAACCACGGAGGCTTCACGGTTCCAGCGGATCCGAACCGACCGATGATTATGGTCGGTCCGGGTACTGGCATCGCTCCGTTCGTCGCATTCTTGCAGGAGCGAGACGCCACGAAGGCGGCCGGAAAAAATTGGTTGTTCTTTGGCGACCAACATGAAGCGTTCGATTTTCTTTACGAAGCCGAGCTAGCGGCCTATCTAGAAAGCGGAACATTAAGCCGTCTCGATACAGCGTTTAGTCGAGACGGCGAAAAGAAAGTTTATGTGCAAGATCGCATGCGTGAGAGTGCTGCTGAACTGTGGCAGTGGCTGCAGGAAGGCGCATCGTTTTTTGTTTGCGGGGACGCATCCAGAATGGCTGCGGATGTGGATCGAGCTTTGATCTACGTTGCCGAACACGAGGGCGGCATGACAAGCGACGAAGCAAAGGCGTACGTCAAGAAACTTACCGCAGAGGGACGTTATGTTCGCGACGTTTACTGAGTTGGCGAGTTGCCGACCAGCGTGCGTACGCAACGCAAACCGATGATCGCGTATTGAACCGTCGGCGGTTCTGAATTGATGCGTGCCGAACGCATCGACAAAGGTGTGTCGCTGAACGAGCCGCCTTTGGTTAGCCGCGTCGATTGAGCATCGACGATTAGCATTGCCGCGTTGAGTCGTCGGTTTTCTGCGGTCGGGTGATAGTGGTTGATGCACCACTCTCGGACATTTCCGTGCATGTCGAACAATCCCCAAGCGTTCGGTTTGTGACTTCCGACGTCGTCGGTCGCGCGGGTCATCGGGCCCTGGGCACATGCGTAGTGATCGATCATGCTGACATCGAGCCCGAAGTTCCAACTGCCGTTTGACCCGGCGCGACACCCGAACTCCCATTCGTCTTCGGTTGGGATTCGATTCCCCGTGCGATCCAAATAGTCGCTGGGCAGTCGCATTCCGGGCTTGATCTCGCGGATCTGCGGAAAACACATTTGGTCCTCTGCGATACCTTCTTTCTCGCTGAGCCATCGGCAATAGGCTGCCGCGTCAAAGAACGTGATATTCCCGCTTGGGCAATTCGGTCGCGGGCAGTACCGAATGTTGGTCGGAAAATCGGCGCGGAACTTGTGGATGTCTTCGACCGTCACCTCATTCACGGCGATTGCGAAAGGATGGCGAATCGACACGCTTCGCAAATCTTCGTCGGGTTCACGTTCCTCCTCCCAATCAACTGAACCGATCTTGGCAACTTTGATATCGACTCGAACGAACGTCTGACCTGCCGAATTGATCCAACTTCGATTAGCAGTACGGGGTTCGGATTTTTCAATGGACACCAATGAAATCGATCCGTGGTCAACATCGAAATCCCATTGACGGCTCAGCCAAGCAATGGCGCTTCGCACACCCGGATCACGATTGGTAGCTCGATTACGGTCAACTATTTCAATGATCCGCGATCTCAAATGTTCGCCGAACGAGGCGATTTTGTATTTTCCCAGTGCCAAAAAACAACCGGACAGAATTGAAGGATGCGAATCTTCGTCCAAACGATCCAGCAGCCACGTAACCGGTACTTTGGCGGGTTCCATCCATTCGATGGCGTAAGTGCGAGCAGTAGGTTCGCTCGTCTCGACCAACAGATCACTCAGCGGTTGGTCGTCGCCCTGGTGTGCGAGTGTGATCGCGGCTAGCGTTCGCCGTCGCGCACGTCGGAGTGATTTTGCAAGATGCGTGAGTAGGGCGGGCGAACTTTGTGTCTCGCCAACTGGCGGATTCGAATCGAGCGGCGACTCGCAGACTTCGTGAAGGAACGCTGTGACATCGGCGTCTTGCAATGGGATGCCCCGTTGAAATGTCGCATAGTGTTCAATGTCTCCATCGATCGCCATTGTCGCAAGGTACAAGAATGAACTGGAAAAATGCTCCGCCAAAACTGAAGTCGCGAATGCCTTTTCGTCGGTCGTGGCGTTGGGCGAAGCGACAATCGATTCAAGCGGTCCCTTGAGCGATTGACGGATCGGTTCTAGCAAGGATGACCATTGATGAACGTCGATGATTGGTTCTCGAACCAATCCTCCCACCAATTCTTTCGCAACCTCGTCCCATCGGGGGTCACTTGAATCCGATTGTACAATCATCGCTGCAAGTCTTAGTCGCGACGAGAGGTTGAGCTGTTTTGTTGTGACACTTTCCCAAATGTGACTTGTCGTTTCGCGATCGAACCCCGTGGGCAGCCGTCTCACAAGTTCAATTTCAGCCGGTGATGCCGCGTGGCACGACGCGATCAATTCCGCCGGTTCAACCATTGCGAAATAGACCTTCGCAAATTCTTGATGAAACCAAGACGTCGAGCCGGCCGGTTGGATGGTCGCTTCGACCAGTGATCGACTGGCCGAGTTGGGGTTCCGATCAAGCATCTCAACGATCGTCATCACACGACTTGTTTCGGAAGTATTCAATGAGGCAACCAGTTCACTGGCTCGTACCTCGCTAAGTTGATTGGCATGAAGTCGCAATGCGACGCAACCGGCGATGAACGCAACCGCAATGCTTGCGATGATTGAACCCGCGACCGGATGAGCGCAGAACCAGGCAATCGTTCGCTCGGCAATTGACGCGGGTTTGGCAATGATCGGCTGATTTGATAAGTATCGCTGCAAGTCATCGGCCAATTCGCCAGCGCTCGCGTAACGCTTCGATGGTTGCTTGTGCAAACACTTCAAGCAAATCGTTTCGATTGATGTAGGTAACCCTCGCGACAATTTTTTTGGAGAAATCGGTTCATCCCGCATCACTTGGCGAACCACATCCATCGTCGTGTGACCCTGAAACGGAGGACGCCCGGTCAGCATTTCGTAAAGAATTGCACCCAACGAATAGATGTCCGTTTCAAGTCCAATTTGCTTGCTGTCGCCGGTGGCCTGTTCCGGTGACATGTAGGAGGGCGTCCCGAGGATGGAACCCAAACGAGTTGTGTCGGCTTCCGCCGGCCCATCCTGCTGTTTTGATAGACCGAAGTCCGTCAACTTCAATGTCCACGACGTGATCGGCGGCGGCATATTGGAGACTGAATCAATCGTGAAGCGAGCCCCCTTCGACTGAAGCAGCACGTTGCTCGGTTTCAGATCGCGGTGAACGACGCCATGATCGTGGCAGTGTTTGATCGCGAGCGATAAAGTCTTGACGGCTTCGGCGGCATCGCGAGGCGGAATGACTCGACCGCGATAATGGTCCGCGATCGTGCCACCATCGACAAACTCGAGAACGAGGTAAGGTCTACCGTCGATCTCGCCAACGTCGTACACACCAACGATATTTGGGTGCGATAGCGCGGCGATGAACAGAGCTTCCCGGTTGAATCGCTGGCGTGAATCTTTGGATGGAAATATTCCAGAAATCAATTTGATTGCGACAATTCGATCGAGCTTTCGATGGCGTGCTTGATACACCGTTGCCATACCGCCTGACGCCAAGACATCGATCAAGTCATAGCCGGGAATCTCTGGCAATTCGTCAATGAGCGAATGGTCAAACTCGGATGTATCGTCGCCGGTGACGTGCTGAGTAACATTCAATCCGTCGACGGAGGTAAGCATCGCTCGGTGAAATCGAATCTGCTGAAAAAGTTCATCTGCCCGATTAGGAAAACGTCGGGTGATGTGCATCAATGACTCGGATTCACCTCGTAGCTCGCGCAATAGAAATTCGTTATAGCTGATGTCGAGTGTCGTTTCCGGATCGTCGATGAGCACCGGAAAAGCTTCGAGATAGCTTTCCGCCGGCGGTTCTTCACCGATTTTGTATCGTTCCCGCTGATCGATACGGACGAGTTGGCTGATGGTGATCGCGTCCAGCGAGTCTAACTTCGCGATGAAGGCTTTGATGTCGGGTTGTTCACCCATGTTCCAAAGACGCCCGAGAGTCTCGGCCGCATTTTCCCGCGTGATTCGATTAGGCGATGATTCAATCACAATCGGTCGAAAATGTTGGGTGGCGGAAAAAAGGCGAACGGCTCCTTTTTACCATCGCCAAGGGAACACCAAAGCGCACAAATCGGTTTCGCTACACCGAAATGTCCCGATCGGTCGTTTCGCGAAAATACGCCAATGCCCTCGTCAATTGGATGCGTCGGGCGTGCGCGGTCCCGCCGAGTTTTTGAGCGATCTCGGACCAACGGTATCCCTGCATTCGCATCTCCAAGAGCCGCCACTCGGTCTCGGTTAGTTTCTCTCGCACAGCTGCAATCTGTTCGTCGTCGATCATTTTCTCGCACGGATCAGGATCGGTCGATTCAAGTTGCCAGTGTTGCGTCGCGTCGACGCTGACGATTCGACGCACGTCACGTTTGATTCGGCAAGCCTCGCGGGCGCGCGAAGCAAGCTTGTTTCGAGCTATTCGGATCAACAGTCCCGATAGCTGATCGATGTTCTCGAGATCGTACTGACCGATAGAACAGCGGTGAAAAAAACTTGCAAACACGGACTGGCTAACGTCGATTGAGTCGAACAATCGCATCAAACGAGGATCCTCCGTCATCATCCTAGCCTCGCGTCGGATGACGGACTCGTATTTTTGAACCAGCTCTCGTGCGGCAGACTCATCGCCCATCCGAACGCGCCGGAAAAAATCGTCGAAATCGTCGGCGGACGTTGATGTGTCTGAAGGATGGGACATGACGCGAATCTCATTGCAAAGCAATCAAAAAGCTGTTCGGACTTCGCACCCCGAAATTATACAGGTCACTCGCTGAGCGCAAATCAATACTGTATCGGCGATCATCCGGCTCACCATTCCGTCGGATGAGCTGATCTTCTTTAACGCGTGCGGTCGTTCGTCATCGGTTCATTCCGGATCGTAGGCTAGGTTGGGAGAGAGCCAGCGTTCGACTTCTTGAATCGTTTCGCCTTTCCGCCGAGCGTAGGATTCGATCTGGTCTTTCGTGACCCGGTCGACTGAGAAGTAGCGAGATTGGGGATGACCGAAGTACAGACCGCTCACGGAGGCGCCGGGGTACATCGCGTAGCTGGATGTCAGCTCGACGGTCGTGTGGTTGGTCGCGTCCAATAGCTCGAACAATGCTTTCTTTTCGGTGTGATCGGGGCACGCCGGATAGCCGGCGGCTGGTCGTATGCCGCGATATTTTTCATCGATCAGTTCTTCGGTCGAAAGATTCTCGGTCTTGCCGAATCCCCAATCGGTTCGCGCCCTTTGGTGCAACATTTCGGCTAGCGCTTCGGCCAACCGGTCGGCGACCGCTTGCACGATGATGGCACTCTCATCGTCCAATTCGTCTTTGAACTTCTTCGCCAGCGGTTCGGCGCCGATGCCGGCCGTCACCACAAAACCACCGATGTAGTCTTCGCGGCCACTGCCGACGGGAGCAATGTAGTCGGCCAGCGAACGGTAGTCGCTTGTGCCTTTGCGTTCCCATTGTTGACGCAGGCAATGGAACCGTTTGGCTTCTTTGGTCCGAGTCTCGTCGGCGTAGATGATGATGTCATCATCATCGGATGCCGCTGGCCAGAACGCATACACGGCTTTGGCTTGGATTAGATTCTCGGCGATCATTCGATCAAGCATCTCATTCGCTTTTTCGTACACCTCTTTGGCGATCTCACCGACGACTTCGTCTTGAAAAATCTTTGGATACTTGCCGCGCAGTTCCCAGGTCATGAAGTACGGCGACCAATCGATGAACGGACGAATCTCGGCGAGCGGAACGTTATCCAAAACTCGCGTGCCGGTGAAGGATGGCTTGTCGATAGTAACAGTCGCCCAATCGGTTGCGAATCGTTTTTCAAGTGCTTCGGCGTAAGGCACCAGTTTCTGTTGCCGGTCGCGATAGCTGGCGGCCGATGCGGCTTGCTCGTCACGATTGGTCGCGATGAACTGGTCGCGGTTTTCTTTGCTAAGCAACTTCTCGACGACGTTGACACTGCGGCTGGCATCCATCACGTGCAGCACCGGACCGTCGTAGGCGGGCGCGATGCGAACGGCGGTGTGCTTGGCGCTAGTCGTGGCTCCACCGACCAACAGCGGCATGGTCATTCCGGCGCGTTTCATCTCGCGGGCGACGTGGACCATTTCGTCAAGACTCGGTGTGATCAAACCGCTCAGTCCGATCATGTCGACGTTCTGTTTGACCGCTTCCGCCAAGATCTTTTCGCACGACACCATGACGCCCATGTCGATGACTTTGTAGTTGTTGCACTGCAACACGACACCGACGATGTTCTTGCCGATGTCATGCACATCGCCTTTGACGGTCGCGATCAAAAACTTGCCACGCGCCGAATCATGCTCGATACCGGCGGCCCGTTTTTCTTCTTCCATGAATGGTTCCAAGTACGCGACGGCCTTCTTCATCACTCGGGCCGACTTGACGACTTGAGGCAGGAACATCTTGCCTTCGCCGAACAAGTCACCTACGACGCTCATGCCGTCCATCAACGGACCCTCGATGACTTGCAAACATTTGTCGTAATGCTGTCGTGCTTCTTCAGCGTCTTCGACGATGTATTTATCGATGCCTTTGATCAGCGCGTGCTTCATCCGCTCGGCGACGGGTTGGTCGCGCCAAGCCAAGTCTTCCCCCGATTTCTTTTTGGTATCGCCTTTGAACGATTCGGCGAAGTCCAGCATGCGATCGGTCGCGTCATCGCGGCGATTCCACAGTACGTCTTCGACATGATCGAGCAGGTCTTTTGGGATCTGTTCATATATTTCCAATTGGCCCGCGTTGACGATGCCCATGTCGAGGCCCGACTTGATGGCGCGGTACAGGAACGCGCTGTGGATGGCTTCGCGAACGGCGTCGTTGCCGCGAAAACTGAAACTGATATTGCTGACACCGCCACTGGTCTTTGCACCGGGGCATTCTTTTTTGATTCGCGCGACCGCGTTGACGAAATCGACGGCGTAGTTGTTGTGTTCTTCCATGCCCGTCGCGACGGTCAGAATGTTGGCGTCGAAGATGATGTCCTCGGGCGGGAAGTCGACTTCGTTGACTAACAAATCGTAGGCCCGTTTGCAGATGCGAACCTTGTTGTCTTCGTCGGCCGCTTGTCCTTCTTCGTCGAACGCCATCACGACGGCGGCCGCGCCGTAACGACGGACCAGTCTTGCACGTCGCAAGAATTCGGCTTCGCCGTCTTTGAGTGAAATCGAGTTGACGATCGCCTTGCCTTGGACGTTTTGCAGGCCCGCTTCGAGGACTTCCCATTTGCTGCTGTCGATCATGACGGGCACCGACGCGGCGACGTCGTCGCCGGAGATCAAACGCAGGAACCTTGTCATCGCTTCGGCACCGTCGAGCAGTGCGTCGTCGAAGTTGATGTCGATGATCGTCGCACCATTTTGAACTTGCTCACGCGCGACTTCGACGGCTTCTTCGTATTTCTCGGCGCGAATCAGGTTGGCGAATTTGCGGCTGCCGGTGACGTTGGTACGTTCGCCGACCATCGTGAATGGGATCTCGGGACGCATCACCATCGGCAACTGACCGGACAGGCGCGTGTAGGCGGGCCCGCGTTTTCCTTTTCGCGGTTTGAGACGCTGGACACGATCGGCCATCGCGGCGATGTGGTCGGGAGTGGTTCCGCAGCATCCGCCCAGGATGTTGACCCAGCCGTTGTCGGCGTACTCACCCACTTTGGCGGCCATTGCGGCCGGGCCGAGATCGAATTGGCCCATCTCGTTGGGCAGGCCCGCGTTGGGGTGGCAACTGATCGGGATGCCGGCGACTCGCGCGAGTTCTTCGATGTGCGGCCGCATCACGTCGGGACCCAGGGCGCAGTTCATGCCGACGGACAACAGCGGAAAGTGATTGATCGCGGTCCAGAATGCTTCGACGCTTTGCGCGCTGACGAATGTTCGTCCGCCGTCGGCGAACGTTCCCGATGCCATCACGGGCACGCGCCTGCCTCCACCGTCGAAGTAGTCTTGGATCGCAAACAAACAGGCTTTCAAGTTCAGCGTGTCGATCGCCGTTTCGGGAAGCAGGATATCGACGCCGGCTTCGCAAAGTGACTTCACCTGCGCGCGATAGCTGTCGACCATTTCCATGTAGGTCGTGTCGCGGTGCGCCGGGTCGTCTTTGGTGCTGATGGCGAGTTGGCGCGTCGTCGGACCGATCGAGCCGGCGACGAAGCGAGGTCTGTCGGGCGTTCGCTCTGTCCATTCATCCGCAGCCTTGCGGGCGCAGGCAACGGCGGCGTGATTGATCTCGTCGACCAATTCCAGCGGCAGATCGAACTCGATCATGCCGACCGGCGAAGCACCGAATGAGTTCGTTTCGACAATGTCGCTGCCGGCCGCGTAATAGGCCGCGTGGATGTCGGTGATCTTGTCCGGATGCGTCAGACAAAGGATGTCGGACAAGTTTTTCAGATCTTTGTTGTGATCGGCGAACCGTTCACCTCGCACCGCAGCCTCATCCAGGCCTAGTCGCTGGATCATGGTGCCCATCGCACCGTCGAGCAGCAGAATGCGCTCGCGGATGAGTTCGCTGATCTGGGACGCGGTCGAGTCGGCTTGAAGCATAGCGAGAGTTGTTTCACGCAAGGGAGATTGAGAAAAACGTATTCAGTTAGCAGTCATAATCTTCATTGTCAAACGACTCATTCACAACCCGAAACGATTGAAGGATCAAAGAATTGCCGTTTAGTCTTGCCCGATCGTTCAAGTTTGGCTATTCCGCATAATCCTAAAGATCCGGATCGTGGTTTCCGATGACAAAGAGAAGAACCACAGGGTTTAAGTTCATTCCTCGCGCATCAGGAAAATCGCATGACCGTCTCGCCAACGCGGCCGTCAGACGGCAATCGCCCATCCGATTACGTCAGCGAATACGATTTTAGCCGCAATCGCGGTGATTCGGCATCGCTTTCCGATTCTGCTGCTTTGCCACCGGTATTGTTCAAATTACGCAACCTGGCCGCGGTCGAGCCTGTCAAGCAGCGATGGCAGGATGCAAACGCGGACATCGAAAACCGCCAGTCAGTGGCACCGAACGCATCTGGATCGACCACGAAAGTCTCGGCAAGCACTTTCAATCAACAATCGATGGCATCGACGGAAAAGGCAGTCGCGACTGTGGTGACGCGACAGAGGGGGTCTGACGATCCCGTCGCCGCATCCGAAGTATCGCCCACCGAATCGCAAGATATCTCGGCGCGCAATGAACGTCCCACCGGACGGACTTGGATGGAGCTTGCGACGGCTCATCGAAATGTCTTGGTGTTGTTAGCGATCGTGATCGCGATGGCGCTTTGGACCAGTCGAAAATCTACCGACTCGACTGAAAGTGATTCCGCTCTCGCCGAAACGGGCGAGATGTTGGATATCGATGCCGGAGATTTGATGGCGAGCGGCGATAAGGTCGAATCGGTTGCTCGCGAACCACAGCCATCGGTCTCATTGCAATCACCCTTGCCGACGCCAACGGCGGCCACGCCGTCACCGACGACTGCACCCGACATGTCTGGCATTGCGTCGGTGGCGAAAACTCCTGCCGACGCTGGAGTTCCAGCATCACGCGTGTCCAACCGAACCTCGCAAGAAGGTTCAGTGGCAAAGCCATCTTTGGATGATTGGTTGAGTGCGTCAAACGCGACTTCGCCGGCCGATGTGGCAACTCCGGTCGAGCCCGCAGACTTACCCAGTGACAACATGCAAGCCGTACCAACTGTCACCGAAGAACCAACACCGGCCCTGTCGAGGACTCCCGCCGCCGTCGGCGATTGGCTTCGATTCTTGCCACCGCCGTCCGAGATGGCCGCGGTTCAGTGATTTTCAATTCAGTGGGTTTCGATTCTGTAGTTCTCAAATCAATACCGTCATTCCAACTGCTTCAATCATGAGTTCGACCGAACAAGCTTTCGTATCAGCGTTTGCGAGACGCAATCGTAACGTCGATAAACCGGTGGAATCGGTTGCCAGAAGTTCCTCCGGATCATCGGATCGGCAAGGCCGGGCGGGTGCAGAAACAAGAGTTGTCGAATCGACGAATGTTTGGGTAGATCCGGTTGCGGATCAAGTCGTTCGCGCCGACGCTGCGGATAACGCCGTTGCGAAACCACACTTTGAACCGGAGCGGACAAAGGTCGACGTTGATGTTGCCCGCGATGTCGCGGCGCTCCTGGCATCGATCCAAACCATTGACACGATTCAGGGCACGATGCCATCGTCATCGACTCTGCAATGGGTTCAGGCGACCGGAATTGTGACCGCTGATGAATTCGTGTCAACTCCGTCGCCTGAGGTAGCAAAATCGGCTGCTCCCGTGATTGCGCCGATCGCAACGAACGCACACCGTCCTGTTGCCAACTTCCAAGCGGCATGGGAAGTCGACGTATTCGACGTGCCGAAGACGGTTGCCGATCTATTCTTCAGCGAACATCTGTTTCAAGACCTGTCGGATCGCATGAGTGATGCGGTTCGGGGCGGGATGCGAACGATGTTGGTGACCAGCGCGAAACCCGGTGAAGGTCGCAGTTCGGTTGCGATCGGGATCGCTCTCGCCGCAGGTTCCGCGGGCATTCGCGTCGCCTTGGTCGATGCCGATCTGGACGAACCGACTTTGGCAGACGATCTGAGACTGGAACTTGAACACGGCTGGCTCGACACGTTTCGCAACGGCATGTCCATCAAGGAAATCGCCGTGCACGCAGTCGAGGACGCGGTCACCCTGATTCCGTTGGTTGGATGTGACTCGTCCCATCCCGCATCCGCCGATGAAGTCGCGCAATTGATTGAGACGTTGCGAGACCGATTCGATTTGGTGGTTATCGATGGCCCATCAGGCAATTCGGCAAACTTGCAACCATTCGCGGCGTCGATGGATAGCGCCATCATTGTTCGTGATGTGAAACGAACGCAAGCCAGGACGGTTGAAGACTTCGCAAACTGGTTAAGTCGTTCGGGCGTGCAAGGCGTGGGACTGGTCGAAAATTTCGCCAACTAGACGACTCGTTCGCGAGTATCTAGCAGCAGCCTTGCGAACCACAACCGTCGTCGCTGACGATGTTCAAGCTGGCGGGCTTCTTCTTTGGTGTCGATGGTATCTCGGTCGGATCGTTTGACGGTGCGTCTATCGCAGCCATCCCGATGAAGTCTTCCACATACGGCGCGCTAATCATTCGCTCCAGCGTCGACCGGTTCACGGGAATGCGGATACCGCGGTCAAAACAATTGCCATGGTCGTCGATCACGTGTTGGTAGGGTCCGCGATAGATAACCGCGTCGTTCTGGGCAGCCTGATCGTTATCAGGCAGTCCCTTGTACGCGATCACGGTCGCTGATCGGAACTCGATTCCGTTGACGGTTTGCCACGGCTGCTTTTGAAGCACCGGCATTTCGATGCCGTGAAATCCCGCGCGCACGAAAGCGTCGATGAACTCGTGTTCTTGAAAGGCGCCCGAAATGCATCCGCTCCATAATTCGGCGTCCTTTTGCATCTCAATCGGGACCGGCTGATCGCACACGATGTCGCTGATCACGGCGCGGCCACCCGGACGGATAACTCGGAATATCTCGTCGAACAGCTTTTCTTTTTCCGCTGCATCGACCAAGTTCAACACGCAATTACTGACCACGACATCGATCGAGTTGTCTGCGATCATCGGACGTTCCGCTCGCATCGATGCGACGAACGATTCGAGTCGCTGCAAATCGGCTTCGCAGGTTACGGTGTTCTCCACCAAGTAGGCATCGATCGCGTCACGATCGATCGCCAAGTCCTGGATCTTGCCTTTGCAGAAACGAATGTTGTCGTATCCGATGGCCGCCGCAACCTCCGACTGACTTAGTCGAGCAAGTTGCAGCATCGTGTCGTTCATGTCGACGCCGATCACTCGACCTTCGGCACCGACAACTTGCGAAGCGATGAAACAAATCTTGCCACCGCCGCTGCCCAGATCGAGCACGGTCTCGCCTCCCCGAACCCAGTTCGAGGGATCGCCACAACCGTAATCTCGGTCGATGACTTCTTGAGGAATGACCTTCAGGTACCGGGCGTCATAGTCGACGGGACAACACAGCTCGACCTCACGCTGCACCGCTGCGGCTGAATAACGGCTGCGGACGGCTTGTTCGGTATCAAGTGTATTGGACATGGCTGAACTGGTTTTCAAAGTTTGAGTCTTGCATCGTGCGGACACGGGCGAATGGTAACGAATATCAGCCCCCGAACCACTGCATCAGCAGTGCGATCGGAAGCGTGGGGAGGGGAGTGTAGGCGATCCCTGAAATGATTTCGACGTTGCTGGAAACGAGAGTCACAATCGCGGCCGCCATCAAAGCTGGGCGAATGAACGGACGAAGTGACTGCGCATGCTTCACGAGGATTGCCAATGCGATGAAGAGCACCGGAAACGTAAATGCAGAAGCTCGCGAAATGTCGAGCACGACAAGGCAACTGGTGATCGCGATGACCACCGAGGCGGCGAGCACGTTTGCATCGCCTTTCGCTCCGCGACGCATCGCAAGTGCTGCGGCAACGATGCACAGCGCCCAACCGCCCTCGAAAGCGGTCCAGCCGGCCATTTGCGCGTAACTGAGCGCGGCAATGGGACTAACGCCCAACATGCTGGTGTCGGATGCCGTCCATCCGAGCGCTCGAGAAAGTGCGAGCCGAGTCAACGCATAGATCAACAATACACCCGCAAGCATGATCCAACGACTCTTTCGCATCGCCGCACCGTAGTCTTGTCGCACAAGGCACATCGCGCCGATCAAGACCAGCGACACGATGGCTCGTTCGTCTGTCCAGCAAGCGAGGTATGCCGCGATCGCAAAGCCGACGGGTCGGTCAACCAGCATCATCGCGATGGCGACCAATCCGATCGCAATTCCATCGAACGGCTTGGGGCCGTGGTTGATGGCGAAGCAAGCGTTGCTGGCATACAACCCCGCCAGCAACAATCCCATCCATAATCCCGCATGACGATCGCGTGTCAGCCTTGTCCCGACGATGATCCCGCACGCAAGAAAAGCTACGCCTCCGAGAGTTGCCGGAAGATAGGGGTGCAGCGACAACGAAGTCGCACCATAGAGCGCGATCGCGCTGAGCAATCTCGGTGTTAGTTTCGCTCCGTGACTGCGCTCGCCGGGATGATTGGGAATCGTCAACGTCGCGGTGTCAGCAAGCGGCGAATGCGATTTCAACTCGTAAGCCGGCGGAAGCTGAACATCGCGGTTCCAATAGATCGCCGGCAAGCACGAGAACAAACATGATGCGACCAAGCAAATCGCCAGAGACTTGAACAAGTCCGTGACACCACCGGCGAAGCTGGTTTCGGAATCGGTGTCAGTCATACGAACTCCGCGAGCGGGCGATGGGTTGAAAAGCGGACGAGCGACATTCGCCTAAGTCAATTCGACAAGCGATTCGCCAGTCATCTCGGTTGGTTTCGGCAATCCCATCAGAGCCAAAATGGTCGGAGCGATGTCGGCTAATCGTCCGCCTGATCGCAACTTTTTGCCGTCGAGCCCCGGTTCGACCACGATCAAAGGCACGTCGAATGTGGTGTGCGCGGTGTGCGGGCCGCCCGTTTCGGGATCGATCATTTGTTCGCAGTTGCCATGGTCTGCGGTGACCACCAGCGAACCACCTTTTGCAAGCGTCGCCTCAACAATACGACCGACGCATCGATCGACTTTCTCGACTGCTAAAATCGCGGCACTCAACACGCCCGTATGGCCGACCATATCACCGTTGGCAAAGTTGACAACGATCAGATCCGATTCGCCCTTATCGATTTCGGCCAGCACCTTGTTCATGACTTCTTCGGCGGACATTTCGGGTTTCTGGTCGTACGTCGAAACGTCTCGCGGAGATTGCGCCATACCGCGTTCTTCTTCGTTAAACGGTTCATCGCGGTAGTCATTGAAGAAGAACGTTACATGCGGGTATTTCTCAGTCTCGGCGCAGCGGAACTGATGAAAACCCAGCGAGCTGATGTACTCGCCAAGAATGTTTGGCATCCTGGCCGGCTTCTCGAAAATCACGTGAACGGGAAGTCCGGTTTCGTAACCCGCCATCGTTGCGAAGTAGAGATTGTCGATCTTCTTGCCGCGATCGAAACCACCACCCTGGATAGCGGACCACTGGGCGTCGTCATAGACAAATGCTTTGGTCAATTCGCGAGGACGATCGCCGCGATAGTTCATGAAGATCACCGCGTCGCCTGCTTTGATCAGTGACGGTCCGCCCGCATTTTCGATCGTCGTCGGTTCGACGAACTCGTCGCCAGTCACCGATGGCGTTGTCGGGTGTTCGTAGTAGTATCGAACCGCCTCGCTGCCTGACTTTGCAGTTCGATCGGAACCCTTCGTCAACAGGTCGTAAGCTTTCTGTACCCGATCCCAACGAAAGTCGCGATCCATGGCAAAGAAACGACCGATCACGCTGGCGATGTGGCCGGCGCCGACTTCGTCGCACTTTTGTTCGACTTGCGAAACAAATTTGACGCCGCTGGTCGGCGACGTATCGCGGCCGTCGGTGATCGCGTGAATGGCAAGCCGATCACGTCCCAAGCCGGCGTCTTTGGCGACTTGGATGAACGCATACGCATGTTGAATGTCGCTGTGAACTCGGCCATCGGACATCAGCCCCAAAAGGTGGAGCGTTCCGCCGCTGGACTTCACGTGATCGATGGCCGCCTTGATCACGGCGTTCAAAAAGAAAGTGCCGTTGCGAATTGCCCGAGTGATCCGCATCACTTCTTGGTCGACGATCCGTCCGGCACCGATGTTCTGGTGCCCGACTTCACTGTTGCCCATGACGCCCTCGGGTAAACCGACGTCCTCGCCGGAGGTTTTGATCAGGGTGGTGGGGTATTCCTTCATCAATCGGTGGGCGACCGGCGTTTCGGCTTGAACGATGGCATTGGAAGCATCAGCGCTGCGGTTCGGGTTTTCACCCCAGCCATCACGGACGATCAGCACGACAGGTTTTCGACGAACTTGCAACGTTGGAGTCCCGGATATTTAGGAATGGGAGGGCGAGGATCGGTGGCCATGAATTTATCCGAGATCGCCAGTTTTTCACAGCGACCCGATTCGACGGTCGGCCCGCATTGGTTAGGCTATGAGCCTCGTGAGATTTCGCACGTCCACCTTTCTTAAAGCAGAACCATGAGTCTCCTTCGTTTCGACGCCACCGGCAGCATCAACGCGGATTATGGCATCACCCAAAACCAGGTCGATTCGCTGGCCGATGAATTGGGTCGATTGCGGAAGGAGATGGTCGAAACGGACCCCAAGCAATATGCCAGCGGCGAAGTCCCGGCCGACAAACAACCGTTGGACGCGCGTTTTTTCTGGCTGCCGGAGGAGCAACTGGCGGCTTACGAGAAGGATCGCGAGAAATCGGAACTCGGCCGTATCTTCAAGGTCGCCAACGGACTGCATGACGACATCGACGCCGCCGCGGTGCTGGGCATCGGCGGTTCGTACATGGGCGCCCGCGCCATGATGGACGCTTGCTGTGATCCCTATCACAACGAACTCTCGCGAGCCGGTCGAGGCAGCAAGCCACGGATGTACTTCGAGGGAAACAACGTCGACAACGACGCCAGCGCAGCACTGCTGAGCCGATTGGCGGCGGGCGGATACGGTGAGTCAGCGGCCGAGAAACGCTGGGCGATCGTGGTGATTAGCAAGAGTGGCGGCACGATGGAAACGGCCGTGGCGTTTCGTCAGTTTCTATCGGCGCTGGAATGTTCGCTCGGCGCGGAAACCAAAGAATGGCTCGGTCGTTTGGTGATTCCCGTCACCGCCGAGAGCGGCAAACTGCATGACTTGGCAACGGAGCTTGGTTGTGAAGAAATCTATACCGTGCCCGATGGTGTCGGCGGGCGGTTCAGCGTGTTGTCGTCGGTTGGCCTGATGCCAGCCGCGATGTTGGGACTGGACTGTATCAAATTGCTCGAAGGTGCCGTCGCGATGAACGAGCACTTCAAGACGGCGGCTTATGCCGAGAACGTCGTGCTGCAATACGTCGCGGTGAATCACTTGCTGTCCAAGCATCGCGACAAGACAATCCGAGTGATGAGCGTATGGACCAAATCGCTCGAAGCGGTTGGTATGTGGTACGACCAACTGTTGGCAGAATCCAACGGCAAAGCGGGTATCGGTGTCACACCACTGACCACAGTCAACACGCGCGATTTGCACAGCCGACATCAGCAACACCAACAGGGCGCAAACGACAAAGTCTTCAACAACGTGATTGTCGAAAACTATCGCCATGATTCGCTCGCGGTCGGCAACAGCAAACGCAACCAAGACGGTCTCAACGACATCGCCGATCGCACGTTGCCCGAGTTGATGGCAGCCGCGATCAAGGGAACCAACGAAGCGCTGGCCGAAGACGGTCGTCCGTACACGAACATGACCCTGCCAACGATCGACACTTATGTGCTTGGTCAGTTGTTCCAAATGCTAATGATCGCCACCGTCATCGAAGGTCGCCTGCTGGGCATCAATCCGTACGGCCAACCCGGTGTCGAGCAGTACAAGAAGAACATGAACAAGAATCTGGGACGCGCCTAATGTCGGCTGTTGATCAACTGTTTGCCGATCTGCGAGCGAGTGGCCGCAAGGCGCTGATGCCGTTCATCACGGCTGGCGATCCCGATATCGAAACGACCGCAGCGATCCTGCGCGCCGTCGGTGACGCGGGCGCGGACCTGTGTGAAGTCGGCGTACCCTACAGCGATCCGATCGCGGACGGTCCCGTGATTCAAGCTTCTTATCAACGCGCGCTCGACAATAAATTCAAGCTCGATCAAGTCTTCGAGATGGGGACGCAGTTGGCCGGTGACATCCGCATGCCGCTGGTGACCATGGTCAGTTACGCGATCATCTATCGGGTTGGGTTGGCCAACTATGTGGGACGGGCCAAGGCGGCCGGTTACGCCGGCGCGATCGTGCCAGATCTGCTTGTCGAGGAAGCCGAAACGCTCTCGAAGATTTGCAAAGCGGCCGACTTCAGCCTAGTTCAGTTGGTAACGCCGACGACGCCTCGCAAAAGACAAGTCGCGATCGCCAACTCATCGTCCGGCTTCCTTTATTATGTTTCCGTAACGGGAATCACGGGCGAGCGGTCAGCGTTACCTGATGATCTGGTCGACAGCGTCGGTTGGCTTCGTGGGCAAACCGAGCTTCCGATTTGCATTGGTTTCGGAATCAGTGGCCCCGAGACCGCAGCAAAGCTGGCGCCGGTTGCGGATGGATTGATCGTTGGCTCCGCCGTCGTGCGAAGAATAGCGGCCGCGACGGACCAGTCGTCTGCTGTGAAAGCGGTTTCGGACTTCGTCCGCGAGTTGCGGATCGCGATCGACGGTGGGTCCGCGACTCCGTTCGCGGGCAGTCCGTAAATTACCTTCCGCGGAGCGCCGGGGACACGTTGAAAGGTTGCTGCCACGGATTTCGCGGACTAACCGTCACAGACGGTCTTTTTGCCCAGCCGGCATCTCTTTTCTATCCCGCAAAGTGGCCCGATTCGCTCAAGTTCACTCAATCGGCGTGCTACGTTTTGTTGCGAGCCCACCTCCACCCGCCACAAACAACCTACCACGCCCGGGGATTTTCATAGCATGGCCACTTCCAAAACCGCATCGACCGTCGAAAACAACGTCGTCACTCTTGACCGTCGCGGCAACGAACGACGTGGTGGCAACCCCACCGCGCTGGACACCGGTGTGATGAAAGCACCTCGTCGCAAAACCCAACGTCGTCGCCACATTGATCCGACTACTTGCGAACGTGACTACAGCGACCAAGAAATTGAGTTCATGAAGGCGATGGATGATTACAAGCGAGACTCAGGACGAATGTTCCCAACATGCAGCGAAGTTCTGGAAGTCATTCGCGGACTTGGTTATTGCCAGTTGACAGACGAACAGGCCGATCAACTCGGTCTAGTACCGAACGAAGCTTGCGTAGCCGAAAATTCCAACGAATCCATCGACGACGACTTCGCTGACGAAGCCTAATCGACGTGTCATCCATCCCGTGCAATCGGAAATGGTTGACACAAATTCGAATAGTGAACAGCCTGGACCCCTGGGGCGCGTCTATAATCGCGACCGGTTCCGGGCTGTTCTCGTTTCGAAGGCATCCGATGTTGCCAAGCGTGATTCGAATCATCGTTCGTGCCGCTGCGTACCTTTGGGCTTCGCCCTACACACTGCTCGGCATCTCGATCGGTCTTTTGATGGGCGGCAAGTTTCGCGTTCGCAGTGGCGTGATTGAGATTCACTCTCGCCGCATCGCCCGCGTGCTCAGCAGCCTCTGGATACCCGCGATGGCGATGACGTTGGGACACGTTGTGCTTGGACAAGATCGTCACGCGTTGGATATAACACGCCGTCACGAACGTGTGCATGTCGGCCAGTACGAACGATGGGGTATCGCTTTCGTGCCGGCCTATTTGGCGTGTTGGCTTGTGCTTTCTTATCGCGGACGCAACGGATACTTGGAAAATCCATTCGAGATCGAAGCCTACGCGGTCGACTCGACGCGATGGAGCTGACCACGATTGAAATGAGTTACCAAGTCTGCACTGGCAGTTCCGATTTCAAGCGGCCCATCGATTCGGATAACTGGGCCATCAATTCGTTTTTGCCGAGCGTTGAATCGAGCGGCTCGCCGACGAACATATCGCAAAAGAACGGTACCAAGATCGCTTCACCTTTCGGCAACGCTTTACCAAGCCCGTGAGTGAACACGGGAGTGATCGGAACGTCCGGATGTCGCTTCGCCAAGTGCGCGACGCCACTTTGAAAGGCAACCATTTGTTCGGGTTCGCCACGCGTGCCTTCAGGAAACAACAGCACAATGCCACCCGCACGCAGCACTTCTGAAATCGGTTCAAGGGGATGTTTTCCGTCTTCCCGGCGCGACTTTGTTCGATCGATCGGTATGATGCCAACGATCCTGGTCGAGAACCAACGTCTCAGCGGCCGAGTCAAAAAGTAATCGGCTGCGGCGACCGGTCGAACCAGCCGCAAGCGACCCAGCCCCAATACATTCATCAGCGCGAACACGTCCAGGTGGCTGTTGTGATTGGCAACGATGATCGCGGGACCAGACTTCGGGAGCAACTCGCCTCGCCGCACGTTGGTGCCCAGCACGATCATCATCAGCGGACGAACCACCAATGCGAAGAAAGCGAATCGCAGTGGGCGGTTGGTTTCATCCATAGCAGTAGTACGCAAAATGAAAGAACAAGGGCGCGGTGAAGATAAGTGAGTCGACGCGGTCCAAAACGCCACCGTGGCCGGGCAGCGTCGCTCCGAAATCTTTGATCTTCAGATCTCGCTTGAGCGCCGACATACAAAGGTCGCCCGCGAACCCAGACAACCCGATGATGACGCCCGCAATCAGCGAACGGGGAACATCGAGCATGGTCAGCCGAGGTCCGATCAACACCGCAACGAAGATCGTCGTCAATACACCACCGATCAATCCCGCGTACGTCTTGCCCGGGCTCACCAATGGCGCGACCTTGCGTTTGCCGAGCGACTTTCCCCACATGTACTGGAAGATATCGTTCAGTTCCGTCACCAGGATCAGGAACAGCAGCAGGCCCGGCCCGGGGTATTGCTGAGCGATATCCGATGGAAAGTTGGGTTCGTAGCGGGGTGCTTCGCCGGGTTGCATCACCAATAAGTATGCCGCGTGCGAAAGGCTGAATACGGCGACCATTAGCGCCCAGTGAAGCGACCCAGCCGCTCGCAGAAAACCGTCTGTTTGCCCGATCATCCACATTCGCGTCGGCAACCAAACGAACATCAGCACCGGTATGAACACGATGAACATGCCGTACCATGCGGTCGCCGCGAAATAGTATTGAAAGAAGATCGAAACGTAAGCGTAGAACAGTACGCGACGATCGGCTCGACGCGTCGGCGTCATCGATAAAAATTCTTTGAGAGCCAAGAAGCTGACCAACCCAAAGAACACGATCGCCGCGGTCGGGGACCACATCAATGCTAACGAGAACAGGCCGACAATCGCCCACCAAGTCCGTACGCGGCAGCGAAGTTCGTGGAAGTCACGATCGGGCCAAATCCGCTTCATCGCAAGCGTCAACAAGCTGGCGACCGTCAATGCGGCGAACAGACATAGAATTGTTGTGCGAACTTCGGGAGCAAGGTGGTTCATCATCGGTGTATCCAGGATTTGTTCATAACATAAACCCTCGACGCCCGTGCATGTCTAAGCAGCCGATTGCCGAATTTGCTGATTCAAGCCCATTGCTCGCAACGTATTCTCACCGCTATGGCGCGACATGATTACCTTCGCATGTCCGATCGAACGAGTTTGAATGGTCTTTCGATGCTTCAAGAATTGCCGGATCAGTTCGGGGATTTCGCTTCGATGTTGATAAATGAATCCGATCGATCGATGGCCGCCAGCCAAGCGAACTTGATCGGCTAGCCAGCTTCGATCCGGCACGATCACAGGCACGCCACGAGCCATCATTTCCAGTAGCACGCCGCTGCATCGTGCGACGTAGCGATCCGCATCGTACAGAAACAGTCCCAGATCGGCCGAGTCGAGCCATCGATGATAATCGTCAGTCGAAAGATTCGATGTCATGACTTCGAAGGGACCGCTGGTTGATGTTCCTTCGCTCGAATCCGTAAGCGCTTTTTGGAATCGTCCGTGATGGGATTTGGGGATCATCGACTGCCACTTGTCTGCGGGCATTTGCATCGACAGTCGGACTCGGCCCGGTTTGAGCAACGTCGATTCGATGTCATCGATCAATCCGCAAATCGCTTCTCTGCCTTTTTCGGCGCGAGGCAGTCCAGCCAAAACCGCTTTGATGGGCGATTCAAGCGATGGCACCGCGATCGCGCGAGGTCGAGTCGGATAGGGGATGGAATGGATGTGCAATCCGGAATCAGTTTCGCGGAGCTGGGCGGCTAACGAATCGGTTGTTGCGTGAAAGTGAAGTGAGTGAGCTTTAAGCTCGTTGGATGCCTTCTCTAATTGTCGCCCGATCATCTTCAGCCGTTCGCGGCGTCGGTCATCTTGTTCCTCGATGAGCGCGAAATGAAAGATCACATCGATTCGCATTGGCGGCAACTGAAGTCGATGGATCGCATTGACCAACGCCAGCATCACGAAATCGTCACCGGTATTGATCAACAGCGAATCGGACGAGCTCGGTTTCAATTGCTCCATCAATTCGCAAAAATCATTCGACCATTGCCGAAGCATTTGGGTCGGCCGTTTTGCGGGCGGACTCAGCCAATCGGAAAATGAGATTCGGAAATTCTGCATCCGGCGGTCGCTTGTCGGATTGCCATTGAAGTCGCGTGGGCCGCTGGACTGTCCATCGACACCCAGAGACCAACGGACCATGCGACGGGTTTGGAAGGTGGGGATGATCGTCCAAGACGCCGGTTTTAGGGTTGGCTGATGGAACGATCGATGCGTCGCCAGCACCGGCCGATAGCCCAACGCTTCGGCACCGCCGCAAAGCAAAGTTGCCAGTTCATAGAAGTGACCGCCAACGTTTCGGATGTTGTCATCGATTGAGATCAATCGTGGCGATTGGGCGAGATTCATTAAAGCGGTCACACTGTGATTTCCTTGAGACTAACGATGGTCGATCCTAACGAAGCCGGCCTTGAATCTCCAAGATCATCGTCCGACAAGAAGATTGCCGTTGCCTCGAACAAGTTTTATTCTCTAGGATCACGCTATATTTACCGATACTCGCGCCGTCACATGGATCGTGATGCTACGAGTTTTGCTATGACCGAACGAATTTTTTTGCGAGGCACGGATGCACGCCCCCGGATACCGTTGGACGATCTTTCTCGTCGGGATCACGGTTTTATTGACGCTCGGTTGTCGAGGCTCGAAGCCGTTCGGGAGGTTCGTGCAGGTCACGCAGGAGCCCGAATCGGAGCTTCCCCCTGTCGATCCGCCACGCCAAAGATTGGCTACGTCGAAGCCTCGGTCGGATGCTGAAGTCGCCGTTACATCGCACGACGAGTCGTCACCTCACGTCGAGCGACTGGTCACCAACCGTACTGCCTCCACACCTCAATCAATGACTGCTGAGAAGGATTTGATTGCGTCCAAGTTGCCGAATCGCTCATCCGAAGAGGCTCGCGGAAGCACCAGTCGTCGCGTCGCTTCGCGGCCCGAGGTTACCTCGCAACCATCGTCCACCACCAATTCAGCAGATCGAATCGCCGCGGCTCAGCCGGCCCGAACATCCAACCCGAAGCCGGCACCTTCAGATAGCGCCGATTTGATGGCGGCGTTCAGCGATTACCCGCCCGAAGTCCAGCGTGAGGCACTGCGGCGATTGGTGGCGGCGACCGCCCGCTCGGCCGAACAGACTGCGCAACCACGTTCACTCGACGCCGCACTGACCAACAATCTCGATCGCCTGCCGGCACTGCCGCCGGCCGACGAAACGAATACCGAATCATCGCCGACACGTTTAGCATCATCGGCCCAACGTGAATCGACGCGACGTTCGGCTGCGAAACCCCAATCGCCCGCTGCCCGTCCCGTGGTTGCTTTGATCGAGGACTCGGCCAATCCAAAGAAGCTTATCAATCACGATAAAATTCCTGAATTAATGATTGCTGAATCCGAGGAACTCGAACCGATTGTTGTGCAAACCACTTCTGACACTTCGGCCGGCGATGGGACATCGGTGCAAACCGCCTCCGCTTCGCGCGACGCAAACGACGACGACAAGGTTGCCCGAGCGGCCATTGAAACTCCGACGGCGAAAGTAAAGAGCACTCGAGTTGCGGGAATGTTGGAGCCTGAATCGAGCGTACTCGATGAAGATTCACTCTACGCGACCTTGGTCAAACGCTTGTCAAAGGCTCCGGCTGGTGAAAGTGAATCAGAACGCGCCAGTCGTATGATCAAACTGCGTCATTTGATGGTGCTCTCCGGTGACTTGGATTCGGCCGTCGAGCAGATCGAGGGAATGCCTGAATCCGAACAAGAATTTTTGCGACATCAGTTGCTGGGACTTTGGACAATGGTCGATCCCGACGGACATCCGGTTGCCAGCCGAAGGATCACCAGCGCACTGCCGCAACTACGCGAAGCGGCCAAGTTTGCCGCCGCCGCGACCGATTCGTTGGAAGTGCGATCGTTATCGTTCTGTACCGAAATCGAATCGTACGGACAAATCAAACCGTTCAAAGGCAACCGTTTCGACGGGGGCCAGCAAGTGATTCTCTATTGCGAGATCGAGAACTTCTCGGTCAACAAGAACGCGGATGGATACGAGACGCATCTGCAGGGCAGCTACGACATCTACAACGCGAAAAACGAGAAGGTTGTAAGCCAGCTACTCCCGGCCGACAAACAAGTTTCGGCGAACTACTTGCGTGACTATTTCATCGCCTACCAAATGCACTTGCCCGCCCAGCTCGCGGCGGGCACATACCGGCTGCAGTTGACGATGGAAGACGTCAACGGAAAGAAGTACGGTCAATCGAGCATCCCCTTCGAAATCGCCAAGTAGCCGGTGCCGTCGGCCAGGATCTTTCGCGATTCGAAGAGTAAAATGATAGTCCCAATCGGTTGAGACGTGCCGACGCTGTTTCTTTGACGAACCAGGCCGCTAATGCTCGCGTACAATCACCTTGGGAGACAACCAAGTGATGAGCAGCGAGTCAGTGCAGCCCGCCGTCGTAACCGATACGCTTCCCGCTATCGTGACGAAGCCCATCGCCCGCACGCGCGAACTTTTGGCGGTTGTTTTATGGACATGGCTGGCAGATATCGTCAATTTCCGCGCTGAGGGCTTCGCAGGCCCTGCGGTGTTCTTCGCGGCGGCGGTTCCATTGATCCTGCTCGCGCGATCTGACCGGATAACCCGGCGGACGTTTTGGGTTTGCGCCGCGATATTGCAACTGATTTCGTTGCGGCTTGCCTGGTGTGGGTCTTGGTTGAATGTAGTAAGCGGAGTGACGTTGCTACTCGCCGTGGCACTGGCAGCGTCCGGGGCGTTCCCTTTCGTGCTGGAGTCTTTTGCGTTTGGATTGACAAGCATTGCTCGAGGCCTCGCGCGCACGTTCGCTTATCGATTGCCAAGACGAGCCAACGGCGAACCGCTGGTTAGCTTTCCGGCGTCGGCGGTCTTCTTGCCGATTCTCGCCTCGTTGATTTTTGGTGCGATTTTCACGTTGGCCAATCCAAATCTGCAAGAAATCATCTCACAAAAACTGGGCGTCGCTGGCGATTTTGTTTGGGGTTACTTTCAAAAGCTCTCCGTTTGGGAAGTTCCTTTTTGCGTTGCGGCATTTTTGGTCGGTGCTGGATTGATGATGCCAACCCTAGCGCCGCATCTATTCGGGCCGCGTGAGGAAGCCCTCAAGGCGACGAGTCCCGAGTTCCGCGCACCACTCTATTCGGCATACCGAAACACGGTCATCACACTGATCGTGCTGTTTGGTGTTTATCTGTGTTTCGAATTTGTGACGCTTTGGCGACGAGACTTTCCCGCCGGTTTTTATTACGCAGGTTATGCACACCAGGGTGCGGCTTGGTTAACCGTCGCGCTCGCCTTGGCAACTGTGATGTTGTCTTGGATTTTCAGCGGCGAGATGATGATGGATGAACGACGACAGCAGCTCAAACATTGGGCGTGGATTTGGTCGGTGGCAAATTTGCTGCTGGCAATCGCGGTCTACAATCGGCTGATGATTTACGTCGGCTACAACGGTATGACTCGAATGAGGATCGTAGGTTTTTTTGGTATCACCGTGGTCGTCGTCGGGTTCCTGCTCGTGCTGTACAAGATTCGCAACGATCGTGGTTTTTGGTGGCTGATTCGTTCGCAATTGATCGCGTTGGTTCTGACGATCGTCGCGTACGGGTTGTTTCCGGTTGACTATTTTTCACACTTCTACAACGTGCGGCGAGTTGCCAGCGGATACCTTCATCCTGCGGTGATGATCGCTGTCAAGCCGATCGAAGCGGAGGGAGTCCTCCCGTTGATCGAGTTCGCCAAACATCCGTCGAGTGATGAGACGATCAACGCGGGAGTGTTAGCTGTTTTGGCCAAGCATCAACTGGCGATTGAAAAATCTTCGCGTGCAAAACCCTGGCACTGGACGCGATTTCAAGGATCGACATCGGCGGCCTATCACGCATTGAAAGAAAACGAATCGTTGTGGAAAGCGTATCTCGACGACGCCGAGCAACGTGAGATAACGATCAAGCGGTTTGTTGATTACGCGATGAAGTGGTACTAGTTCATCGGATGTTTTCGAACAGGTCGTCCTTGTCCACAATGTCGGGGCCGACGGCGGATTGCAAGAGAACAAAATCGGTCGAACTTTCGCACTCCTCCTTCATCTCTTGTGATTCATGTAGAACGTTCGCGCGAGCTGCAAGAATGCGGGCTCTGCCTTCATCTCCCTTGCAAGCGAGATCCCAACTGTGTGAGTGAACGATGTCATAGCTCTCACCGGGTCCGACGTGCAGATACACTTTCTTGGGTTGCCACGCGGAGAACTCATGAAGCTGATCTTTGAACTTCTCGGGATTTCCGGCTACTTCACTTGCCAACACGGCTGAACGAGAAGCTGCGGCATGTTGAGGGTTCCCGTTGTAACCGTTGCGGGCCATCGACACGACAACATCTGGCTTGAACCGTCGGATCTGGGAAACGACAAAGCCGACGACTTTTTCTTCGCCACCCCAGAAGTCGAACGCGGCATCCGGTGATCCCCAAGGTTGCAAGTTGGACTTGTCCGTGAACCGAGGCATGATTGGCCTTGTTTTGACGCCCATCATCATCAGTACTTTCGCCAACTCCAATTCCCGATAGTAGCAGGGATACAAAGCATCGGATGGTATCTTCTCGAAGCGAGGATAATCTGAATCGTCGTAACTGTAGTCGGGTGTATCCGAAGCATTGGCATGATGCGGCAGACCGTTTCCCCATTCGCCGCTGGTTAGGCATACGAACACGATTTTCTTGTCGTGACAAACGGCGTAGTTCGGGATGAGGCCGCCAAACGTACTTTCGTCATCCGGATGCGCCACCACGATCATCATGTCGGCCTTATCAGGATAGGCCTCGAACGAATCGCTGGATTGCGCGATCGCAATCGAAGTGAAAGTGGAAATGATCAGGCTCGCGGGTAATGACAGGCAGCGGAAAAGACGAGGCATCAATGATCCTGTGAATGGCTGAGCGAATGAAGTCCATGACTGGACTAGTTTAGAGAGGTTGATCGAATTAAGGACGTGGTAGTGGGGCCTCTTTGTCTGGAAATGTAGGCCATGCAGCGTGGAGCGATGCATTCCATTTTCCTTTGAAGTGAAGCCATGCATCTTACTTTCCGTACATCTGAAAACCAATATTTTTGAGTTTTTGCTGGCGAGTTAGCGGCGGCCGAAGTTCGCGAGATTCATTCCGAATAACTTGATCAGTTGCCGTTGGATCGGCGTCGGGTCGTTGTACAGATCTTGCTTGGCCCCATCGTCCGTTTGCAGGCGGTGACGACTCAGTGATGCCATCACGTCAATCACCCGACGTGTCGTCGGTCAGCGACACGAGCGACCTTCCGGATAAAGCAGCAGTGATTCCAATTCGGACTCCATCATCGCGGCGCGGAGTTCTCGCTCCGACAGCGTTTGAAGCGACAAGGCCAGAAAGTATGCGCACAGGAACGCTTCGATCCGACTGACTTCCTTTAAGTACACCGGCGCAACATTGAAATCCGTCTTGAATTGACTGAATCGCTTCTCGATGATCGGCTGACGCTCGGGATGGCTGGGACCAAGCTGTCCTGGCCGGTGTCTGGCGGGGAGACAAAAACTTACGACAGGAGCCGATGACGTAAATTATGCGGCGCAGTAGTTACGTCAATCGTCGATTTCGTAAGTCGCACCGCGAGGTAAAAACAAAAAACGCAAAATCGAACCGGACACACAGCAGGGACGCATGGTTATCACAACCCCGGCCATCGCACCGCCACAGAAACTCGCAGAAACTCAAACTCAGATGTGCGGAAAGTAAGATGCATCGCTCCACTCTGCATGGCCTACACCACCGCGCTACTCCCCGCCGCCTTTGGCTTCCATCTTGCCCCACGTATCGCGAAGTGGAACGATGCGATTGAAAACTGGTTTCGATGACGTGCTGTCTTTGTCGACCACGTAATATCCCAGTCGCTCGAACTGCACGCGATCACCAACGGCGACATTTGCCAGTTCAGGTTCGACGTAGCCCGTGATGACCGATAACGAATCGGGATTCAGATAGTCGAGGAATGTTTTACCTTCCTCCGCAGCACTGGGATCTTCGACCGTGAAAAGTCGATCGTAGAGTCGAACTTCGACTTCCTTGCAATGTTCTGCGCTGACCCAGTGAATCGTGCCCTTGATTTTGCGCCCCGAATCATCTTCGCCACTCTTGGTTTCGGGATCGTAAGTGCAGAGCACTTCGATGACGTTTCCATCGGCGTCTTTGACGACATTGTGACAATCGACGATGTATCCGGCACGCAGGCGAACGGCGCCGCCTTTTTTAAGCCTGAAAAACTTGCGTGGGGCTTCTTCGCGGAAATCTTCTTGTTCGATCCACAGCGAACCGGAGAACGCCAACTCGCGGCTACCCGCCGAATCGTCCTCGGGGTTGTTGGTCGCTTCGATCATCTCCACGTTGCCGGCTGGCCAGTTCGTGATCGTCAATTTCAGCGGATCGAGCACCGCCATCCGACGCGGTGCGACCCGGTTGAGATGTTCACGCACAGCGTTTTCGAGCCGCACGACATCGATGGTACCCGGAAACTTCGCGATTCCGATATCGGCGCAGAAGTGACGAATCGATTCGGGCGTGTATCCGCGACGTCGATAGCCGCGAATCGTCGGCATTCGCGGATCGTCCCAACCGCTGACGTAGCCCTCTTTCACCATCCGCAGCATGTTCCGCTTGCCCATCATCAATGTGCTGAGCTTCAGCTTCGCAAACTCGATCTGACGTGGGTGATGGATGCCGAGTTTTTCGCAGTACCAGTTGTACAAGGGACGATGGTTTTCGAACTCGAGCGTGCAAATCGAAAATGAAATGCCTTCGAGCGAGTCGCTTTGTCCGTGCGTCCAATCGTAAGTCGGGTAAATGCACCAATTATCTCCGGTGCGATGATGTGTTGCGCGAAGGATGCGATACATCACCGGGTCACGCAAGTTGATGTTGGGCGACGCCATGTCGATCTTCGCACGCAAGGTTCGCGCGCCGTCGGGATACTTGCCGTCTCGCATCCCGCGAAACAGTTCCAGGTTTTCCGCGACGGTTCGGTCGCGATGGGGACTGTTGCGTCCCGGTGCGGTCAAAGTCCCGCGATATTCGCGAGTTTGGTCCGCTGTCAAATCGCAAACGTAGGCGTGACCTTCGGTGATCAGCTTTTCAGCCCACTCGTAAAGTTGATCGAAGTAGTCGCTGGCGTAATGCAGGTTGTCCCACTCGAATCCGAGCCAACGAATGTCATCCATAATGGAATCGACATACTCGACATCTTCTTTGACCGGATTGGTGTCGTCGAAGCGCAGGTTGCAAGTGCCGGAATACGTTTTCGCGAGACCGAAGTTCAGGCAAATGCTTTTGGCGTGCCCGATGTGCAGGTATCCGTTGGGTTCGGGCGGGAACCGGGTGAAGACACGATCGAACCGACCGGAGGCGAGGTCAGCATCGATGGCTTGTTCGATGAAGTTTTTAGATTCGCGGGTCTCAGGCACATCGGTCATCGGTTTCGCATCCAGAGGCGGGCAATTGTGATCGCCCGTAGGTTAGCGAATCGAGGCGAGATGACGAAGCCCGCCGTAGACCCGCGACTCCGCTCGCGTGAACTTGTTGAACCGCGACTCCGCTCGCGGGACTGGAATTTGCACTCTCCGCGAACGGAGTCGCGGAGCCACGGTTACATCGACGCCGAATCGGGCGTTTGCAATGAACGAATGAAGTTGATCAAGCTCCAGACATCGTCCTGACCAAACTGGCCCTCAACAAACGTGGCGGCTGGCATCGGCGTACCGTCGATGCCCAGCATGATGCGTCGGTACAGGTCTTCCGACGATGAACCGCCGCGAAAAACTCCTTCGGCGAAGTTTCGTGGAACGGAATTCTTTGGCTCGAACGCGCCTCTGGCCATCATCGGAATCAACGCGTCACGGTCTTCGGGCTTGAGTCCAACGCGGACGGTCCAGTCCTTCGTCCAGTCGTCGTAATCGGTCGTCTGACCATTGCCGAGTCCCTCTTCGCCGTGACACTTGCTGCAAGACGCCAACTTGCCGACAAACAATTCGCGGCCACGTTGAACCGATTCAATGAACGTCTTCGCTTGATCGCCGTGCGAAAACTTAATGACATCGGCATAGTTTTCAGCCAGCGGAAAACCGGCAGGCGATTCTGGGATCTCGAGCACTTCGTCGTCAGATTCCAGCCAAGCCTCACCAATTTCGGTGACGTATTCTTCGGCGTATTCCCAATCTTCTTGAAAACGCTCGTACTGGGTGAGCTGCATTTTTACATCTTCGCTGAGTGAATCTTCGTCAGCATCCGCCGCTTCTTTCATTGCAGATTCGAGCGAAGGGTTCGACTCCAGATTTGTAGCGAATTCGGTGTTGATGATTCGTTCGCCGTCTTCGATGATTCCATCGAACATCGCGCCATCAACGGCCTGGCGCTCCAACTCGCCACGCCAGGAAAGAAAGATCACGTAGTCGACCAATGCGGCGACATCTTCGTCTTTCAGTTCAGGAATCTTGATCATGGCGGTTCCGCCGATGCCGTTATGAATCAACTTTGCGATGTCGTCTTTGGTTGGCTTGACTCCGCGCGGTGTCGATTTGAATTTGAACACGCCCATTCGGTAATCACGCGGATAGGGAACCTGAATCGCGGCTGTTGGTCCACGTCCATCACCGGTTACCCCATGACAAATGACACAGTGCTTTTGGAACAAGCCGCGACCCTCAGCGTCGGCCGGGCCCGAAGCACGGCGCAAATTGTCCATTGAAATCAACGACGCCAATTCTTCGTCTTCGGTCACCACACTGGGAAGTTTCGGATCGAGCGGTGTCCCGAACATTCGTTCAGCCAACCAAAACGCATCCTTGGAAGCTTGCGACATCGAAATGTCTTTTTGAACCTGATACTTCATCGTGTGAACCAAATTCGGTTCATACGCGAGTGGTTTTTCGGGACGGCTGCCGCAGCCTGGGCAGATCAGCAGGACGACGATAAACAAAGGTTGGAAAAGCGATTTCATGGTCGGTAGTTTTGTTGGTCGGAGAATGAACTCGAATTCTACAATCCGGGAACCGTTTAGGCACCGGCGCAGATCGTCGCGGCCTCTCGCAGCGCACGTTCGATTCGAACGGCGACATTATCTTTACCGACAATCGCGAGCGTTTCAAACATGCCGAATCCTGCCGGCGTGCCAGTTACGGCGACTCGCAATGCGTGAATGATATCGCCGAGTTCGATTCCGGCAGACGTGCAAAACTCGGTCACCGCGCGTTCGGCGTCTTCGGCCGAGTCCCATGCCACGCTCGCAGCGATCGCGTCACGAAAGTCGGACAGCAGCGTGCGGGCACTCTCGGGCTTGCAAATTCGCTTTTGGAAGGCTTTGTCGTCGAAATCGAATCCGTCGCGAAAACAGTACTCAAAATCGAGAATGTCACCGCCGATGCGGAGTCGATCGCCGGCTCCTTCGACGATCATGGCGAGTTTTTCGTCGGCGCCATCTTGGGTCAGCAACCCGGCGGCCTCGGCGAATGGTCGAACCTTTTCTAACCGAGTTGCACTTGGCAGCACTGCGAAATGGGCTGCCTGGAACGACATCAGCTTACGAGGGTCGAACGACGCCGGCGCTTTGTTGACTCGCGCGAGCGTGAAGTGCTTGACCATCTCGTCGACCGAAAATTTTTCGGTCTCGCCGTCGAGCGACCAACCGAGCAGTAGCAAATAGTTGAGAATCGGTTCGGGATCAAAACCGATTTCGCGATAGAAATCGACGATGACGGGATTGAACGTGTCGGCATCGGTTTGGATTCCGCAACGATCGGCGATCCGTCGACCTTGTTCCAACAGCACTGCGAAGTCTTTGTTCTTTTCGTACTTGGCCAGTTTCCGTTTGCTCAGCTTCGCCGATCCGCCGGGTTCGGCGACGTAGGGCAGGTGGGCGTATTGGGGACGCGAATAGCCGAGCGATTCAAGAATGAAAATCTGGCGAGGCGTGTTGGGCAGATGCTCTTCGGCGCGGACGACGTGCGTGATTCCAAGATCGTGATCGTCGACGACGCTGGCGAGGTGATAGAGGCAACTTCCGTCGGCACGCTGAATGACGTGGTCTTGTTCGGTCGACCATTCGACGATGACTTCGCCCCGGACGAGATCTTCGATCACGCATTGACCATCGCGGGGCATCTTCAAACGTACGGTCGCGGTGCGTCCTTCGGCTTCGAAGCATTTCGCCGCCGCATCATCTTCCGCCATCCAACGTCGATCGTAGAAAAACCTATCGCCCTTTTTTTCGGCTTCTTCGCGGAGCGATTGCAGTTCCTCGGGCCGCGAGTAGTCGCGATAGGCGTGGCCTGAGGCGAGCAGTTTTTCGGCGGCCGCGCGATGTCGATCGTCTCGCAGGGATTGGTAATAAGGTTCGTGCGGGCCGCCAACTTCGGGGCCTTCGTCCCACTTCATGCCCAACCACTTGAAGCCGTCCAAGATCGGTTGCAACGCTGCGCTGACGTTTCGTCCAGCGTCGGTGTCGTCGATTCGCAGGATGAACTGGCCGCCGGACTGTTTGGCAAGCAGCCAGTTGAACAGCGCGCTGCGAACGCCGCCGATGTGAAGGTAACCGGTCGGGCTGGGGGCAAAGCGAGTGCGTATCATGGGGAGTAGGTTTCAGGTAACAGGTTTTAGGCGTCAGGAAGACGTAGACGCCAGGTTTTACTCCTGAAACGCCGGCACTGAAACCAGCTCGATGTTCTTCATTCGACGCTGAACAATTCGGCCGTATCAAGAATTGCTTCGGGACGGCAGTTCGGTGCCAGGGGATTCGACGGAACGACGATTTGAATCTCGCGATAATGCTGGCCGTCGCTGGCCGTCATGACGTGGATGCGTGACGCCGGAACATCGACGACCCAGTATTCGACAACACCGCGCTCTGCGTAGATGTCTGCTTTGTCCCGGAGATCGGCGGCAGCGCTTCTGTCTGAAACTTCCATCAACAGCAGCACATCCGCGGCGGTGGGACGAGTGCTTCCGTAGCGACGCCGCTTTCGCCAAAGCACATCCGGTTCTGAGCGGTTGTCATCGCAAACGAAACCGCACTGCACGCGAACCTTGGCGGACGCGACGACGGAAGTTTGCAACACAGACCATTCAGTCAAATACTCAATGTAATCGTCATGGATGGGGCCGGCGGGATTCATAAAGCGAAGTTCTCTTCGGATCAGTTCCACTTTGCGCGGTCCAATCGTATCAAACGCACCTCGGTCGACCATCGAGTCGAACTCGGCACCAGTACGTTTGCTGATCGTGCTCATGGACAAATTTCCCTTATCAAACCTGCGTTAAACCACGTCATTCTAAGTCCTGTCGCCTGAAACCTGAAACCTTTCTTCACCCGAGTTGTTCGCGAAGCGTTTTCATGCCTCGGTGCATCAAACCGGCGATCGCACCGGTGGATTTTCCCATCTGCTCGGCAACATCGGCCAGCTTCATGCCTTCGAGGTAGTGCAGTCGGATAGCGTCGCGTTGGGATTCAGGCAGACTCTCGATCGCTTGCGAAAGTTTCAAAAGATGTTCGCCGATCATCACATTTTGACTGGGTGTTGGCGAATCGCCGGCCAGCAAGGCTTCGAGTCGTAGCGAACTCTGGGCCAGCCTTTGTTCCATCGACTGCTCGCGGCGTACGTCGCGTTTGTCACGGTGCATGTCGCGATCGAGATGGCATAAGTGGTGTGCCAAAATCTGTCGCAGCCAGCCGCGAAACTCGGCTTCCGTTTCGCCTCGAAATCCGTCGAGTCCCTGCACGGCTTGCATCATGACTTGCTGGACCATGTCCGACGCGCCGATTTTGGCTTGATAGGCCTTGCGAGCGTTGGCCCGCGCGAGCATCCGCAAGTACGGTTCATACTTGGCGATGATCGCCGGATCAGAAACGTCAATTGGTTCGGATTCGTTCATGAGCGTTGCAGGGTGGTTTCGATGGATTCAATCACGACATCGGCAAGTAAATCGAGTTCTTCGTACGACGCGACCAATGGTGGCATTGCGACAATGACGTCGGCGAGCGGACGTATCCAAACTCCTCGCTCGACCGCCGCTTGGCATATTTGGCGTCCAACTTGCCGCGACGGGTCGAACCTCAATTTGGTTTCTCGGTCGGTGACGAGTTCGATGCCCAACATCAGGCCGCGACCGCGAACGTTGCCGACGTTGGGATGGTCGATCAAGACGGATAAACGCGATCGCAAAAAATCAGCTTTCGACTCAATCGACGCTACCAAATCGGATTCTTCAAATAACTCGATCGATGCGATCGCCGCGGCGGCGGCCAGCGGGTTTCCGCCGAAAGTGTGACCGTGAAAGAACTGTTTCGACTCCGTCGCCGATGCAAGAAAAGCCGCGAACAGGTGCGGCCGGGCGATCGTGGCAGCCATCGGCAAATAGCCACCGGTGAGTCCTTTGCCCAAACACAAAATGTCGGGAGTCACCGACTCGTGCTCGCAGGCGAATAATCGGCCCGTGCGACCGAAGCCGGTTGCCACCTCGTCGACAATCAGCAGAACATCATATCGATCGCATAGCTGGCGCACCTTCGCGAGCAATCCGACTGGGTGAGTGACCATACCGGCGGCACCTTGGATCAACGGTTCCATCACGACGGCTGCGATCGTTTCGTGATGCCGCGACATGAGCGATTCGATTTGATCCGCGTAATGTTCCAGCGGATTGACTTTGTCCGAAACGCGGTAAGTACATGGAACTGGCCCCCGGATCGGCGAGAACAGAATCGGTGCGAACAGTTGATGAAAGTATTTGATCCCACCGAGCGACATCGCGCCGGTTGTGTCACCGTGGTAGGCCGATCCGAGTGCCAAAAATTGCGTCTTGGCGGGCTTGGGTGACGGACACTGACGCCAATACTGGAACGACATTTTGAGTGCCGCTTCGACCGCCGATGAACCGTCACTGGAAAAGAACGTGTGCGACAAATCGCCGGGTGTGATTTCGGCAAGCAATTTCGCGAGTCTCTCCGTCGTCTCGCCTGACATCCCCAGCGTGGTTACGTGGGCGACGCGGCTGAGTTGTTCGATGATCGCTGCGTCGATTTTCGGATGGCGGTGACCGTGGACGTTGCACCACAGGCTCGAAACGCCGTCGAACAGCCGTTTCCCATCGACCGTCGTCAACCAGCAGCCTTCGGCGTCGCCGACAATCAAGTCATCGAAGTCCGCCATCGGCGTGAAGCCACGCCAATGGGCATGATCGGGTTTGGCGACGGGGAAATTCATCGCGTTTGAGGTTCGCGTAGACTGGGGGAAACGGTAAAGTGGTCGGAAATCTTCAAGGGAGTGAGCATCGATGGCACGCGAAACAGTTTATCAGCAATCCGATCCCGAGACTTCCGTGGCGGACGAACTGCCGCGCGAGCATGACACGTCGCTGCGTCCCCGACGCATGGCCGAGATGGTCGGCCAGCGTGATGTGATGGAGCGGCTAAAAATCGCCATCGAGGCAGCTCAGAAGCGGGGCGAACCACTTGGGCATATCTTGTTCGATGGCCCACCGGGACTCGGCAAGACGACGTTCGCGACCGTGATCCCCACCGAGATGGGCACGACGGTCCAGATGGCCAACGGCGCGGGTTTGAAAGCGCCGAAAGACCTGCTGCCGTATTTGACGAATCTTTCCGAAGGCAGCGTGCTGTTCATCGATGAGATTCACCGCGTGCCAAAAGCGGTCGAAGAATACCTGTACACCGCGATGGAAGATTTTCGCATCGACATTGTGCTGGGCGAAGGAGTCAGCGCTCGGACGCTCAATTACGAATTGCGACCGTTCACGCTGATCGGCGCGACGACTCGCGCAGGCATGTTGAGCGCGCCGCTGCGGGACCGGTTTCAGATTCGCGAGCACCTGGGCTGGTACAATGACACCGAGCTGTGCGAAATCGTGCGTCGTAATTCAATCAAGCTCAACCTACCGGTCGATCCCGGGTCGGCCGCCGTGATCGCGGCCAGAAGTCGACGGACTCCGCGATTGGCCAACAACCGATTGTTGTGGGTTCGCGACTACGCCCAGAGCAAAGCCGATGGAAAGGTCTCGGCGGCGATCGCGACGGCCGCTCTCGACATGATCGGTATCGACATACTCGGACTCGATAAACAGGACCGCAACTACATGGACACGTTGATGCGAGTTTTCGCGGGTGGCCCGGCGGGCCTCGAAGCGATCGCTCACACGATGAACGTCAGCGGCGATACGCTCGAAGATGAAGTCGAACCTTTCTTGCTCAGAAGCGAATTGATCGTGCGCAGCCGCCGCGGCCGAATGATGACCGCGAAAGGTTACGCGCACATGGGGCGATGAGAACTCGAGTCGCAGTTTCGGCTAGGATGGTGGTCCCGTCATCTGCTCGAATCCGCGTGAGTTCTTCGCACCATGAAATTGTTCCTTTTTTCGCTCGCATTCCTCTTCGCAATCGGTGCGACCGGCGCCGATCGGCCCAACATTCTTTGGATCACCAGCGAAGATAACGGGCCGCAGCTTGGATGCTACGGTGACAGCTACGCAGAAACGCCCAACATCGATGCCCTAGCGGCAAAGTCACTGCGATATCAAACGTGTTGGTCCAACGCGCCGGTGTGTGCGCCGGCGCGAACCACCATCATCAGCGGAATGTACGCGACCAGTTTGGGCGCCGAAAACATGCGAAGTGGTGTGAAGATTCCGGATGGGATGAAGCTGTATCCACAGGTCCTCCGAGAGCTCGGCTATTATTGCACCAACAACAGCAAGACCGATTACAACTTCGACAATGACCAGGCGGGGTGGAACGAATCGAGTGGCAAGGCTCACTGGCGAAAACGTCCAAACGCTGACACTCCATTCTTTTCAATCTTCAACTTCACGACCAGCCACGAAAGCCAGATTCGTGTCCGGCCGCACGAGCTGAAACACGATCCCGCCAAAGCACCGTTGCCGTCGTACCATCCCGATACTCCCGAGGTGCGGCATGACTGGGCACAGTATTACGACAAGATCACGCAGATGGATCGCGAAGTCGGCCGAGTCTTGAAGCAACTGGAAGACGACGGACTGAGCGATTCGACGATCGTTTTTTACTATGGCGATCACGGCAGCGGTATGCCACGCAGCAAACGATGGCCGTTCGATTCTGGCTTGCGAGTGCCGATGGTTTTGCATGTTCCCGAAAAGTTTCAAATGCTTGCACCGGAGGACTACATGCCAGGTGGATTGTCGAAGCGGCTGGTTTCGTTCGTCGACCTCGGCCCGACGGTGATCAGTTTGGCCGGTGGCGAAGTACCGGGCAACATGCAGGGAATTCCATTCGCGGGCCCGAAGATGGGCGAGCCCCAAAAATACTTGTTCGGCTTTCGCGGACGGATGGACGAGCGGATCGACATGTCGCGTTCGTGTACCGACGGTCGTTACGTTTACATGCGTCACTTCTACCCCGAGCGTCCCTATTTGAAGCACGTTTCGTTCATGTTCGAGACACCGACGACGCAGGTTTGGAAGCGGATGTTTGACGCGGGCGAGCTTAACGAAGTGCAAGCGAAGTTCTGGAAGCCAAAGCCGGTTGAAGAACTGTTTGATTTGCAGAGCGATCCTGATGAGACCGTGAATTTGGTCGGCGACACCGAGCACGGCATTCGAGCGATTGCAATGCGACGCGCGGTTTATGTGTGGATGATCGGCACCGCTGATCTTGGCTTGATTCCAGAAGCAGAATTGCATCGTCTGGTCGGCGAAGTGGCACCGAGAACTTGGGCCGTCGAGCATCTCGATTTTCAGAAGCTGACTAATTTGTCCTTCATGGCAATGGACACCGAACACGGCTGGACCACCGACAAGTTGATCGAGCTGTGTCGTGACCAAGATTCCGTGACTCGTTGGTGGGCTGTTCGTGGCTTGGCGATTCGGCCGATCGGAACGGTTCGCGATTCGGCGCTCGAACAAGCAATGGACGACGAATCACCCAGCGTCGCGATTGCTGCATGCGACGGGTTGCTGAAGTCGCCTGCCATGCGTGCCGGGGCTGTAAAACGCCTGATCGAACTGGCCGATGTCGAATCCGTTGGCAGCTATGCACCCATCGCGGCACTGAACGCATTGGACATGAACACGGCGTTAACCGGCGACGAACGAGCGACGATCGCGAAGCTCCCTGCGAAACCAAAGCAGGCACCGTCGCGGGCGGGTGGGTACGTTGGCCGATTGATCGATACGATCAAGTAAGGTTTGATAGGAATTCGAAAACCTCTGTTGACGGGATATTGATCGATGGAAATTCTTGGCGGACCGTTTTACAGTGTGGCGGGCGCAGGCGAATCGCACGGGCCGGCCGTGACCACGATCGTGATGGGGTGTCCGGCCGGTCAGTACATCCGCCGCGCGGACGTGCAAGCGTTTCTCGACCGCCGGCGTCCGGGTGGCAACAAGCACGGCACGCCGCGAAACGAAAAAGACAAAGTCGTTTTTCTGTCCGGCCTGTACCAAGACGATCACGACAAACTGCTCGGCGGATCGAAATTGTCAGTCGATGTCGATGGATCGAGCTTTGACACCGAAGGCTACGAAGAAGGATTCACGACGGGCGAACCGATCGCCGCGATTGTGTTGTCGACTAGCAAGAAGTCAGGCGACTACACGCAATTCAGCGGCCCCGAAGGTGAAGTTCGTCCGGGGCATACTGATTTGGTGAAATTCCATAAGTCGGCGGGATACGTCGACGTTCGCGGTGGCGGTAGGTCAAGCTATCGGGCGACGATCACCGACGTGATTGGCGGCTCAATCGCAAGAATTTTCCTCGCGGAAAAATTCGGGACCGTGATCCTCTCATCGATCTCGCGAGTGGGTGCGCTGAAGTCATCGCTCAGCTTGGCCGAACGATTTGAGTCGCACGGTACAATCATTTCTCCTGAGAAGATTGCGGAATCCGAGTCGATGCTTTCGCAGCATGAAATTGCATCGATCGATGGCGATTTCGCGTCGGAAGCCGCCGAGCTCATCAAGGCGACTCGCAAGCGCGGCGACTCGATCGGCGCGGCGATTGAGGTGGTCGCCGTCAACGTGCCACCACTGCTGGGTGATCCGCTTTATCAAAGTTTGAAGATGCGGATCATGGGCACGCTCGGCGGACTGCATGCGGTTCAAGCTTGTGAAGTCGGCGCGGGTTTCGACGTGATCGGACGAACGGGCAGCCAAAACAACGATCCGATTCGCACCGCCGGGTACGCCGCCAACTCGCACGGCGGATTGCTCGGCGGCGTCACGACGGGGATGCCGCTGGTGTTCCGCGTCGGGTTCAAGCCGACTTCAACGATCAACCTGCCACAAAAATCGGTGCGAAAGAATCTCAGCGAGATCGACTTCGAGCTTGAAAAAGGACGTCACGACCCGTGCGTCGGTGTGCGAGCGGGAGTGACATTGGAATCCCGTATGGCGATCGAATTACTCAATGCAGCCATGAGCCATGGAGCGGGAAAGATCGACGCGGATCTATCGAAGCTATTCTAGCGTTTCGTGGCTCCGCGACTCCGTTCGCGGTGTTTGTGCAGGGGACTCTTCGCGAACGGAGGCGCGGAGCCACATTATTCGATCACGCCTAAACCACGTTTTTCGATGTCTAAAACTTTGTCGAGTCGTCGTTGGTGACGTTCTTGCGGTTCGTACTTCGCGCCCAAGAATGAATCAATGATCGCGAAAGCCAGTTCGGACCCGATGATCCGGCCACCGATGCACAATACGTTCATGTCGTCGTGCTCGACGCCTTGGTGGGCCGAATACGTGTCGTGACAAATTGCGGCGCGGATGCCGGGGATCTTATTGGCGGCGACGCTGACGCCGACGCCGCTGCCGCAGACGACGATCCCACGGTCGGCTCGGCCCTGGATGATCTCACGAGCCACCGCGACGGCGAAATCGGGATAGTCACACGACTGGGTGCTGTTGGTGCCGCAGTCAATCACTTCGCTGGCTTGTTTGCCCAGTCGATCGGCAACCAACTTCTTCAATTCATAGCCGGCGTGGTCGCCGCCCAGGGCGACGCGAAGTGGGTTGGTCTGGGACATCAGTGTTTTCGGCTCGGAGGAAGTTTCGAAGTCTGAGCATCTTTTCACACCGATGCGGCTTGGTCTACGGGTTCTCGTCGCGGCGACGAAGTTCTTCTTCGAGCTCCCGCACTCGGGCTTCCGCAGCCAAACGTTTTGCCGTTTCCTGTTCTCGCAACTGCTGTTCCCGCTCTCGCAACTTCAGTTCGTCCGCCCACATGCGATGGGCGTTTTCTTCGCCGGTCAATTGAATTTGGCCAGTCGTGAAATCGATCAAGACCAAGTCCTGATCGTCCAAGTACAGTTCGACGCCCAGCGACTGCGAGCGCAACTTTCCCTCCTGAAGTGGAATCGGCAGGTACCCATCGGGGCAAAGGCGATGACCCTGCAGTGGCGGTTTCAAGTAGTCGGCCGTCGGGTCGTACATGAAATACTCATGGACGCCGATGGTTTCGTATAGCTTGAGTTTGAATACTTCATCTTCGCGGCGGGTGCTTCGCGAAGTGACCTCGAAGACGACATTGGGCACCCGTTTCTCTTCCCAAGTCTTGAAAATTCGCCGCATGTCGGGCGAGCAATCGAAGACTACAAAAGCATCAGGGACGACGTAATAGGCGGGCACGTTCTGGCTGTAGTAAAGCAGCAGATCGCTGGCGACATAAACTTGCTGGCCCCGGTAGCGATGGATCAACAGTTGCTTGATCTTCCACATCCAAGCTTGGTGCAGATCGGTTTCGCCCATCGGTCGTCCGTCGGTTTCAGGGTATTCGATCTGTTCGTCCACCGGGTCAACGGGGACGGTTCGCTGATCCGGAATGGTGCTCATTAGGTTTGGCCGACGTCGAGGTGCTTGCGAGACCGTCTCCAGTTTAGCACGGGCACCCGGATCGCAGCCAATGCACAAATTGCCGTGAAACTGCCGCGTTAGCTGTTGTGACGTTTTTTCCGCTTTGATAGGCTACGCGGCTAGCCGCCGGCAAAAATCCGGGCGACGACCCGTTTTCATCCGTTCTCTAACCCCCCCCGAGCGATTTCGGTGACCTTGGTCGTCTGTCACAACCGAAATCGCTCAAAAGCACTGGAACACGCACAAGAATATGGTCAACCGCAACCTCATCCGAAACCTTGACGACGACGACATCGCAAACGAATTGGCGATCCTGGCCCCCGCAGAAGAAGCCGAGGAGTGGCTGCTGGAGTATCTGCAGCAAGATCAACAGGACTACGCCCAAGGCGAAATTGTCGACGGACGCATCGTCGAGATCAACGATGAATGGGTGCTGATCGACGTCGGATTCAAAAGCGAAGGTACGGTCAACGTCAGCGAGTGGGGTGCGGATGAAGACCCGCCCAAGGTCGGCGACACCGTCAAAGTCCTGATCGAAGAGATGGAGGACGAACTCGGCGCTGCCGACGATCCTTACGGCATGATTTCGCTCAGCAAGAATAAAGCTGAGAAGATCATCGAGTGGGAAAAGATCATCGGCGAGATCAACGAAGGCCAAGTCGTCACCGGCACGGTCATTCGCAAGATCAAGGGCGGTCTGCTGGTCGATATCGGCGTCAACGTCTTCTTGCCCGGTTCGCAAGTCGATATCCGTCGCCCAGGCGACATCGGCGATTTCATCGGACGTGTCATCCAAGCCGAAGTGCTGAAGATCGACGACACCCGCCGAAACATCGTCATCAGCCGCCGATCGCTGATCGAACGCCAACGCGAAGAAGACCGCGCGTACTTGATGAAAGAGCTGGAAGTCGGCCAAGTCCGCAAAGGCATCGTCAAAAACATCGCCGACTTCGGTGCGTTCGTCGACTTGGGTGGCATCGATGGTTTGCTGCACATCACCGACATGGCTTGGGAACGGATCGGTCACCCGACCGAGATGGTTTCGATCGATCAAGAAATCGAAGTCAAGGTTCTGCACATCGACCGTGAGAAGCAAAAGATCGCTTTGGGTTTGAAGCAAAAGGACCGCAATCCTTGGGAAAACATCGAAGCGAAGTACCCCGTCGGTGCCGATTTCAAGGGCGAAGTCGTCAACGTCATGTCCTACGGTGCGTTCGTCAAACTGGAACCGGGCATTGAAGGCTTGGTCCACATCAGCGAAATGTCGTGGACCAAACGGGTCAATCACCCCAGCGAATTGGTCAACATCGGCGACGCGATCGAAGTCCGAATCCTGGGCGTCGATCCTGAAGGCCAGCAATTATCGCTCGGCATGAAGCAGACCCAGCAGAACCCGTGGGACGAAGTCATCTCGCGTTACCCCGAAGGCCAAGATGTCGTCGGCAAGGTGCGCAACCTGACCAACTACGGGGCCTTCATCGAACTCGAAGAAGGTATTGACGGCTTGCTGCACGTGTCGGACATGTCGTGGACCCGGAAGATCGGCCACCCCAGCGAAATGCTGGAAAAGGGCCAGGAAATCAAGTGCCGCGTGCTCAGCGTCGACGAACAACGTCGCCGTATCGCTTTGGGCCTGAAGCAGCTTGATAACGATCCTTGGGATGGCGACATTCCAGACAAGTATCAACCCGGCCAACTGGTCAAAGGCACGGTCACCAAGATCACCAACTTCGGTGTCTTCATCGGACTCGAAGACGGCTTGGAAGGCTTGCTGCACATCAGCGAATTGGCCGAACACAAAGTTGAAGACCCCGAAGAAGTCGTCAAAGTCGGCGACCCGATCGAAGTGAAAGTCCTTCGTGTCGATACCGACGAACGCAAGATCGGCCTATCGCTCAAACGTGTCGAATGGGGCGAAGAACAAGAGAAGGCTGCCGCGGCGGCCGAAGCAGCCGAGATGCCGACGCCGATGGAAGTCGGTGACCTCAAGGGCGGTCTCGGTAGCGGCGATGGCCCGCTGATTCCCACCGGCGAGTGAGAAAGAGGCCACAGGTATCAGCTTAAAAACTTGAGATGGGCCAAAAAAGAGCCGCGTGATGAATTTCATCACGCGGCTTTTTTAATGTTTTGCTGATCCCTGTAACCTGTAGCCTGATAACTTCTTCTTAGACCAAGTTCTTGCGAACGGCCCAAACGGCGGCTTGTGTTCGATCGCTAACGCCGATCTTGCGAAGGATGTGCTGAACGTGCTCCTTGACGGTCTCGTAACTAATGCCGAGCATCTTGGCGATCTCTTTGTTGGTTAGCCCGAGAGCCATCTGTCGAAGAACTTCGCTTTCGCGCTGAGTGAGCGGAACTTCTACGTCCTGGCTCATTCGTGGCGTCGCCAAAGCACCGGTGACGCGGCGAAGTTCTTCTCGCGTCCAAGCCGACTCGCCGGTTACTGCAATTTGCAAAGCGTCTATCAGACGCTCACGCGTCGCCGATTTCAGCACGTAACCTGATGCACCCAATGCCACAGCGCGAGCGATGTAGGTTGGATTGTCATAAGACGAGAAAAGGACAATTGGCAAATCGGGATGATCGAGTTTCAATCGCCCCAAAGCGTTGAGGCCGTCGCCGCCCTCCATCCGAATGTCCATCAACACAATGTCGGGCGGGGACGTTGTCACAGCAGCCAAGGCATCAGCCGCCGAGACTGCCTCACCCGCGACTTCAATATCCGTTCCCTCAAGCATCAGCTTGAGTCCCATGCGGATGATTTCGTGATCATCCACGATTAATAGTTTCTTGCTCATTCAATCTCCAATCGCATTAGAAAAGCCTGCTGTGCGGGGTAACGGAGGGTCATCGCCCAATGTCTACTTCGGTTCTGGGAATCAATACACCTCTTCGAGGGGCATCCGGCGCGACCCAGCCACTCCCTCTTTGTACCCAAAAAAACTGAAAAATTTCAGATATTCAGTGATTTAGAGAAGAAATGAGCGGATTCAACCAACGTGGACCACGTCGATGACCCCAACCCGATGGGTGACGATCTTGCTAACCCTTCATTGTACGCGGTGGGTAACCCACCCACCACCCATCGGCGAAAGAACACGCGAAACGGGTAGAGAAACCCACCGCCTCGACGAATGTTAGCTGGCCACGGCACTGGAACTTGCCATGCGTTTAGCCGCAACCATGTCCCGAAATTGTAGGCGTAAGTTCTTGAGCCAAAAAATCAGGTACACGTTGGCGACACAGGAAATCAGCAGCAGGCTGTTGAAAAAGGGTTGGGCAGCAATCTCTGGCTGGGACTCATAGCTGTTCGTGCCCGAAGTTGTGCCGCCGAGATTGCGATCGGATAACGAAGGCGGATCGGCCTGAGAACCCCGCGCGGCTCCGCCAGAGGAAACGAGTGATCGGTCGCCAGCGGCCCGCCGTTCAGCCGCCAATTGTTCCGCTGCGAATGTTTCTCTCGCATATCGGTCTGCTGTGGCACGCTCCGCTGCTGCCCGTTCCAGTGCATACGTCGAATTCGGATTGTCAAAGGACCCGGGCGCCCTTGGATCATTCGGGGAGTATGCGGACTCACTGGGCCAACGTGTATCGGCCCACCGCGGGTCCGTGCTGGACTGGGATGTGCCGATGGAGGTTGCCGAAGTGGACATTCCTAGCGAACCCGACGGGGACCGCAAATCGGTGCCCGGCAGTGGATTGGAGGCATAGCGTGGGTCGGGATTCGTGCCGGCCAACGATTGATTGGGCATCACCTCGCCCCAGCGGTCCCAGATTTGACTGTATTTGTCGACGGACCAGGCACCTGCACCGAGTTGGGCATCGGTAAGTCGCGAATCGGGCGCCGTCGTCGTCGCTTCGCGGTACGTCGCGGCGGGGGCAGCGGGCTGTTGAGTCGGCCAAGCCTGGCGATCGATTCTGGCTTGCTGATCGATTCTGGCTTGTTGTTCTTCCTTCAACTTTTGATCGGCCAAGTACTGTTCGTATTGGGTCATCGCGGCACTGCGTTGGGTCGTCACCGATTGTCCAGGTGTTCCAAACGAGTTCAGCAAACCAGCGGGCGGACGCGCGAACGCATCATTGGTTCGCAAACCGTTCGCCCCCAATTGGCTCGAATTGCCAGCATTGTTGTTTCCGCCGAAACCGTTCGGCTGGGCGGGTGAGCGGGGATCGGAACCAAGCAGATTCGGGCCGGCGGGATCCGTTGTCAATCCGGACGAGCGCGTGGAAGCTTGTTGAGCGGCAGTCGAAGTTCCCCACGTATTGTCGCGACCGCTGACATCGTAAGTCGAACCACTGCTTTGTCCCCTCGCGGGAGGTCCGGTGAACGGCGGCGGCGCAAAGGGTGATGACCCGAAAGCGGCGTCAGCATTGGTTCGTGTCGCCGGCGGCGCGACTAAACCCGTACCCCGATTGTCAACCGATCGCGGATCGATGGTTCGCGGATCGAACGTGCGGGGGTCGGTGCTGGGGGCAGTCGCAGTCGATCCGGGGTTGAATGCCCGACTGAGTTCTTCTTCGGCGCGAGACTTGATTTCTCGACCGGCTTTGTCGATCGTTCCCCGGGCGGCGGTGGCTGCGTCGCTGAGCGACGAAGGGACCGAAGACGGAAAGTTGAATCCACCTTGAGGATCGGGCTTCATCACCGAAGCTTGGCCTGATGGCGAAAACTCGGGAACCGGAACCGGCGAATCATCCGAAATGGCGACGGGAAAGCCCGATGAGGATTCACTCGATGAGGATTCACTCGATGTCGGGATCCGGCGAGGCAATGGACCCTCGCCGACGCGAACGACGATTCGGGTCACGCGACCGCGGACCGACGGATCGATCAGGCTGCTGATCTCGCCGATTCGCTGCAATTGCTCCAATTCGCCGGGCGGCACTTGCACCAAGTACTCCACGCCTTCACCGCTCGGGTCAGGCTGCCAACCGTATGTGATCCCCATGGCGGCGATCATCAATAGCACCGGGACTCCGCCCATCGCTGTATCCTTCAGTGACGTTAACGAACTCGGGGAACTGTTACTGCCATCCGCGCAGCAATTTGGACCTTTCCTCGGGTTTCACGCCAATGGTAACGGCACACCGGCGATGGGGTAAAGAGAGATTATCTCGTCAGCCCATCTTCGTTAGCCGATCGAACGCCGCGATCAGAATTCGGCCTGCCGCCTCGATCTCGTCCATGGTGTTGAAGCGTCCGACGCCGAACCTCACGCTACGGCGAGCGCTCGATTCACTCAGCCCTAAAGCCAGCAACACATGGCTTGCGGTCGGATCGACACTGCTGCACGCCGAACCGGTGCTAAAGGCGACTTCGCTGGCCGCCGCCATCCAAGATTCGCCTTCGACTCCGGGCAGAACCAGATTCAAATTGCCGGCCACTCGCTGTGGCGATTGCAAATTGGGACCGTTGATGTGCAATCCGTCGATCCGCTCGGAAAGGAGTCGCCATAGTTGGTCTCGCATTCGCCCGACCGCCAGTCGCTCGGTGTCCATCGAATCGACGCAAAGGCTCAGAGCGGTTTCGATCGCGACGATTGCGGCGGGGTTCATCGTGCCGCCGCGGATGCCTCGCTGTTGGCCGCCGCCAACGATCTGTGGCCGCAATCGAACGCGTCGATTGCCGTTGCCGACCACCAACAATCCTATTCCTTTGGGACCGTAAAACTTGTGACCCGACGCGCTGACGAGGTCCACATCGGCTGCCACCACATCGATCGGCAAACGGCCCACCGCCTGCGTCGCATCGCTGTGCAGCAGCGCCCCTCGAGCGTGGGTGATCTCGGCAATCGACGTCATCGGCGCGATCGCGCCGATCTCGTTGTTGGCCCACATCACCGAGACGATTGCGGTGTCATCGTCGACCGCCGATCTCAGGTGATCTAAATCGACAACACCGGCATCGGCCGAGCCGGTGGCGGCTACCGGCACCACGGTAACCCGAAAGCCGTCGCGACGCAGATCCTTGCAGACATCCAGCACCGCGGGATGCTCGGTCGCAACGGTAACAATGTGTCGCCGTTTTTGACGCGGATGAGTGCAGACGCCTCGGATCGCCAGATGGTTGCTCTCGGTGGCACCGCTGGTGAAGAACACATTCTCCGGCTTCGCGCCCAACATCGCGGCGATCCGCGATGTCGACTGCTCGATGGCGGCGGCGGCGACTTGGCCGGCCCGGTGGTCGCTGTGCGGATTGCCGTATTCATCGCTCAACCATGGCAACATCGCCTCAACGACTCGAGGATCACAGCGCGTCGATGAATGGTTGTCGAGGTAGATCAAGGAAAATGGCGGCCGAAATGCGGAAGGTAGGTGAAGAACTAGGATAGCCCCGGAATTGACTTGCCGGAATATTGCAAAGACACTGAATCGGCGCGACGCCCGGATAGCTCCGTTTCCGCGAACCCCAGCCGAGATCAAAGTCCCTACGTGTCGATTTATGGCTCGTACTTGGATTTGCAGCGTAGTATTCGCACCAATCGCTACAAGTTGATCACGTACCCGATTGCCGGCGTCCTAAGACTCTATGACGTGTCCAATGATCCTAAGGAAATGTACGATTTGGCGGGTGCGGCCGAGTCGAAACCATTGCTCATTGAACTCTTTGCGAAGCTACAAGATCGGCAACGCAAAATGAACGACGACCTTGATCTGTCCGCGCTATCACCCCAGTAAAACGTATCCCAACGAAACGGTTCCCCGAAGAATATGCCCATGCAGCCGTTTGACATTCAGTGTCGCACTCGTTTCATTTTCGGCGAAGGTGCGATCTCGCGGCTGGGCGAATTGGCGGCCGAGTTTCGACCTTCATGCGTGATGGTTGTTAGCGATCGGGGCATCATGGAAGCCGGGCATGATGCGGCCGCCCTTGCGTCGCTGCGATCGGCGGGGCTGCGGGTCGAATCGTTTCATGACTTTGCCGAGAACCCCACCTCGGCGATGGTCGACGCCGGTGTGGGACGTGCGGCCGAAGTCAAACCTGATCTGTTGGTCGGTTTGGGCGGCGGCAGTAGCATGGATTGCTGCAAAGGAATCAACTTCGTTTATTCGTGCGGTGGTACGATCCACGACTATCACGGCGTTGGGAAAGCGACGACCGACTTGCTACCCATGATCGCGATACCCACGACATCGGGTACCGGCAGCGAGGCCCAATCGTTCGCACTGATCAGCGACGCTGAGACTCACGTCAAGATGCCGTGCGGTGACGCCCGCGCAGCTTTTCGCATCGCGATTTTGGATCCCGTGCTGACGTTGACCCAGCCCCCACGGGTGACCGCGCTGACCGGCGTCGATGCGATTTCACACGCGATCGAAACCTACGTCACCAAACGTCGTAACGAGATGTCGATCACGTACAGCCGCCGCGCCTTTAGTATGTTGGCACGAGGGTTCTCGCGTGTGCTCAAGGACTCCAACGATTTGGAAGCTCGCGGGCTGATGCAGCTCGGCGCCTGCTTTGCCGGGATGGCGATCGAGACGTCGATGCTGGGCGCCGCCCACGCGATGGCCAATCCGCTGACGGCTCGGTATTCGATCACGCATGGCCAAGCAGTCGGGCTGATGTTGCCGGCGGTGATTTGTCTGAATGGTTCGCAACATGCCGATTGGTATGGCGAGCTGCTGCGCGAAATCGAACCGACGGCTACGGACGCCGAAGCACCCGAACGCTTGTCGACCATGGTTCGGCAGTGGCTGTTGGAGGCCGGTTTGGCGACATCGCTGGAAGAACTTTCGATCGCCGAATCGGATATCGGATCACTCGCTGACGATGCGCTCAAGCAATGGACGGGGACCTTCAATCCAGTACCTTTGGACGCCGGGCGAACCGGTGATCTGTATCGATCGGTGGCTGCGCGGACAAGCTGAGCCGAGTTTTGCGTCGTCCATTTGCGGTCGGGATACCGATGGTTCACAATGGGGGTGGTGATGATTCCCACAACTTTTGAGCACCTCCATGTCGGCTTCCTCCGCAAGCGATTCGAGCATCCAAATCGGCGGGCCGAAGGAGGTGATGCACGCGGGCAGAGTCGGGAAATGGCAAGCGGTCCACGCAGACGAATTGGAACGAGTGCCGTTTTCGGATGACGCCGACAAAGAAGTCGGCTCAGGGCAGGACGGGCCAATCGGGGCTCAAGAAGTCTCGCCACCGGCGATGATCGATCCGCCGATGGAAGAAGTCGCAATCGCGGAACCGCCCGTTGCAGTCGCATCACCGATCGTTCCCATGTCGGTTGAGCCTGCCGGAAATGTTGAAAAGCCGAAGCTCGAATTGCAGCGGCGTCAGCAACTCGAGCACCGCTTGAAGTCGAATCCGACGGATCTGAATTCATTCTTGGAACTCGGACGAATCTATCGCGCCGAGAACCGACCCATCGAAGCCCGTCGCGTTCTCAACCAAGCGATGCAGATCTTCCCGGATGAGCCCGAGCTGATTTGGGAACTCGAAGAAGCGACGTTGTCGCGCTCGTTGCAGCAGCTTCGTGAGGTCAGCGATTTGGCAAACCGGTTGAAGACCGCCGAAACTGAACGCGAACTCGCCCGGTGTCAGCAAGATTGGGCCATGCGGCGGATCGAGGTATGCCAAGCCCGACTCGCGCGCGACCCGTCGATGATGAACTTGCGAATCGCGTTGGGCGAGGCCAAGTATGACGCCGGCGACTTTGCCGATGCAATGGAAGTGCTTGACTTGGCTCTCGACAACGACGAATTCTCACCGTCGGCGAATCTGATTCGTGGCAAGTGTCAGTTGGCGTTGGGCAAGGATCTCGATGCGATGGTTTCGTTGCGAGCCTGCGCACTACGACGCGCCGTCATCGCGCCGCCGCGCACGCGCGTGATCGCTCTTCGACTTTTATGTGAGACGGCCGATCGATTGGGACTCACATTGACGCTCGCCAACTATCGCTCACACTTGCAACTAGCCGAACAAGAACTCGCCAAAAAATCACCCCAGGGCGCGTGATCATGAACCAAGCCGTCGTCGACCCGGACCAGCTTCGCCAGTTTGCATCGCACCTGCATCGTTTCGCCGAAGAAATGAAACAGCGATCGAGCGGCTTGGCGTCGCAAATGAACCAACTCGAACAAACTTGGCGAGATGAACAGCAACGCAAGTTCTCGGACGAGTTCACGACACAACTCAAACAACTTACTCGGTTGATTCAAACGACCGAAGAACATGTGCCGTACCTGATGCGCAAGGCCGAGCAAATCGACGCCTATTTGGGACGTTGATGGATGTCCGGTAGCAACGTTCGCAGCATCGATTCGCTCAAAACATTCCACGTCGGACTCGTCCGCTTGGCCGGCGATTGGGATCGGACGATCCAAGAAGTCCGTTTGATCGTCCATCGCGCCGAAGAATATTTTTCCCAAGATCGGCCGCGATACTGGCGAAATCAGATCCAACTCGCCGAGCGGCATCTCAACGAAGCCAAGGACAGTCTGGCGCAAAAACGAGCTGCCGTTCGTGCCGAGGATCGTCCGGCCGCGACCGAAGCCGCCCATTGCGTCCAAAACGCCGAACGCCGACTTCGATACTGTGAAGCCAAAGTTCGCCAGGCCAAAGCGTGGTCGATCGAGATCTCGCAAGTCTGCAACGATGTCTTGGGGCCCCTTGCCGATGTCGCCCAACAGTGCGAGGTTGCCCTGCCGACCGCCGCCGTCGAATTGCAGCAACTGATCGAACAACTCAAAGCCTACGCCGACCGAAACTAGCATGACCACGAATCGCACCGCGACCGATATCTTTGAATTGCTGAGCGAAAGCCGCGACGATCCCGCAGCGATGCTGGACCAAATGGTCAGCCACTTTCGGGACAGCCGAAAGGCCATGGAAATGTTCGAAGCCATGAAAATGCACATTCGACATCAGGTGGGATTGCCTTTGGTTGCGGTCGAAGACGAGCTGTCGCGTCCCGAAGAAGTCGAACGGCAATTGGAGTTGGGTTTGCTCGACGCATGTCGCGCAGCGGGGACGATTCTGATTCAAGATGGTCGCGTCGGCGAAGGTTGGATGTATCTGCGCCCGACCGGCGACACCAAACTGGCCCGCGACTTGATCGCGAAGATTCCCATCACGGATGAAAACTATGACGAGATGATTCAAGTCTTGTTGCACGAGGGAATTGACATTGCCCGAGGCTACCAAGCAGTCATCGATCAACAGGGAACCTGCAACAGCATCACGTTGTACGAACAGTCGATCGTGTCGCGTAGCGAGGCCGATCGCAAAGCGGCGTCGACGTGCTTGTTGAACCATTTGTACGACGAACTCAGCACTCTCGTGCGATCGGATATCGCTCAAAAAGAGGACGAACCGCCCGCCGGTGATAACGAGTCGCTCGGTGAAATGATCGAAAACCGCCGCTGGATCTTGGATGGCGGCGGCTACCATTTGGACACGACGCACCTGGCCGCAACGGTTCGAGTTTCAACCGTCCTGGAAGATCCGAAACTGATTCACAAAGCATGGGAATTGGCCCAGTACGGTCGTCGGCTAAATCACCAATTTCAGTATCCCGGCGAAGAGCCATTTGTCGATTTCTACCCCGCTTATTCGACGTTCTTCTCAGTCCTGTTGGGCAAGAACGTCGACGCGGGACTGAAGCTGTTCGAGCGGAAAGCGAGAACAGTAGACCCATCCCAACACGGCACCGGCGCGATCGAAACTTACGTCGATCTGCTCGATCGACTTGGCCGTCATGCCGATGCGGTCCGGGCAACGATCGAACTGGTGCCCTCCGACGTGCCGACTCAGCGAATCGTGCCGATGTTGATTGAGTTCGCGACGCGAGCGAAATTAGCCGGCGACGAATCAGCGTTCGATCCGATCTTGTCGTATTGCCAAGCTCACGACGACATTCTTGGCTACGCAGCAGTCTTGCACGCAAAGTAGCCGTGGCTCCGCGACTCCGTCGCGGAGAGTTTCTTGACTCTGCATCATGGCTTCGCCATGTCACATCCCGCGAGCGGAGTCGCGGGTCAATGATTGCCCTACCGCTTCATCGCTTCGACGACTGCGGCGCCCATGTCGGCCGGTGTCGGAGCGACAACGATGCCTGCGTCTTCGAGGGCGGCAACCTTTTCTTCGGCCGTTCCCTTACCGCCACTGATGATCGCGCCCGCGTGGCCCATCCGTTTTCCGGGCGGGGCCGTGCGTCCAGCAATGAACGCGGCCATGGGTTTGGTGACGTGCTCTTTGGCGAACGCGGCGGCCTCTTCTTCGGCTGATCCGCCGATCTCACCAATCATGAGGATCGCTTCGGTTTGATCGTCTTCCTGATAAAGCTTGAGCAGATCAATGAAACTGGTGCCGACGATCGGATCGCCGCCGAGTCCGACGCAAGTGCTTTGGCCGAGACCAAGGTTGCTGGTTTGCCACACCGACTCGTACGTCAATGTGCCGCTGCGGCTGATCACGCCGACCTTGCCGGGTTTGTGAATGTATCCCGGCATGATGCCGATTTTGCATCCGCCTGGGGTAATCAACCCGGGACAATTGGGACCGATGAGGGTCGACTTGCTGGCTCGTACTTTTTCGTACACACGAACCATGTCCAAGACTGGCACGCCTTCGGTGATTGCGGCGATGATGCGAATCCCCGCGTCGACCGCTTCGAGGATCGCATCGGCGGTGAAGGGAGGCGGAACGAAAATCATTGTCGCGTCGGCGCCGGTTTCGTTGACGGCTTCTTCGACCGTGTCAAAGACAGGGATGCCCTCGACATTTTGGCCGCCCTTACCCGGCGTCACGCCGCCGACCATCTTGGTGCCGTAATCGCGGCAACCCAACGCGTGAAAAGTGCCCGCGTTGCCGGTGATGCCTTGGCAAATGACTTTCGTATTCTTGTCGACCAGAATGCTCATGAAATCGGTATCGGGTTACAGGTATCAGAAATGTTTAAGGAAATGCGAGAAAGCTGATCCCTTCCCTCTATCCAACAGCGGCGACAATTTTCTTAGCGGCGTCAGTGATGTCGACGGCGTTGATGATGTCGACATCCGATTCGGCCAGCATCTTGCGTCCCTCTTCGACTTCGGTGCCTTCGAGTCGCACGACCAGGGGCACTGTGAATCCGACCACCTTGCTGGCTTCGATGATTGCTGATGCGATCGTTGTGCAGCGGGCGATGCCGCCGAAGATGTTGACCAACACGCCTTTGCAGTTCGGGTCCGACAGCAAAATCTCAAACGCTTCGGTGACCTGCTTCGCGTTGGCACCACCGCCGACGTCAAGAAAGTTGGCCGGCTTTCCGCCGTGATACTTGATGATGTCCATGGTCGACATCGCCAAACCCGCACCGTTGACGAGGCAACCGATGTTGCCTTCGAGCTTCACGTAACTGAGTCCCGAATTGCTGGCGCGAACTTCGCTCGGTTCTTCTTCGGACAAGTCGCGATAGTCGAGCAGATTCTTGTGACGGAACAACGCATTCCCATCAAAATCAATCTTCGCGTCCAGCGCGATCATTTGATCATCGCCGGTGACCACCAGCGGGTTGATCTCGGCCATCGAACAATCGTAGTCGACGAAGAAACGACAGATCGCCGGCATGAACTTGGCGGCAGCCTTCGCGGCGGCGCCTTCCAGCTTGAGTTTCTTACAAAGCTTACGAACTTGGAAAGATTCGAGGCCGATGGCCGGATCGAAGTGTTCTTTGAAGATCAATTCCGGTGTGTGCTCGGCGACTTCTTCGATTTCGACGCCGCCTTCGGTGCTGACCATCAATACAGGCTTCATTTCGGCGCGGTCGACGACGATACCGAGATAAAGTTCGCGGGCGATGTCGCAACCGGCCTCGACGAAGACTTGATTGACTGTCTTGCCCTCCGGTCCCGTTTGAATGGTGACCAGGGTCTTGCCGAGCAAACCACCGGCAGCGGCGACAACTTCATCGCGGCTTTTGCAGACCACCACGCCGCGCTGATTCGGGTTATCCTTGATCGTTCCTTTGCCGCGACCACCGGCATGGATTTGCGCCTTCACAACCGCAATCTTGCCACCCAGCTTGTCGTAGACCGCGCCCGCTTCTTGCGCAGTCTTGGCGACAATGCCCTCGAGCACGGGGACGCCGGCTAGGCGAAATAACTCTTTGCCCTGATATTCGTGGATCTTCATCGGCTTTTGATTGACTGGGGTGCCGGGTTTAGAATTGGGATCAGTCGGAAATATACGCATCCGGTCGCGGGCGAGGAACCATAGGCACACCATGACGGATGTCAACCAACTCGATTTCGATTACCCTCGCTCGCTGATCCAGCTCGACTCGAGTGACAACGTGGCCGTAGCCGTTAGGGCAATCGAACACGGACATCATGAATCGATCGGCGGAAATGAGATCGCGATCAAGTCGAATGTTCCCGCTGGTCACAAGGTGGCCGTTCGGGACATCGGCGAGGGACAACCCGTCATGAAATACGGTCAACCAATCGGAATCGCGTCGCGCTCGATCGATTGCGGTGAGCACGTTCACTCGCACAACTTATCGGACCATCACATCGTTTCCGACGATTTATCGACGATCTCGCCGCCACCCGCCCCGACGAAATTAACACGTACCTTCGACGGGTTTCATCGTCCCGACGGACGAATCGGCACGCGGAATTATGTGCTGCTGCTATCGACCGTCAATTGCAGTGCGACGGTTTGTCACAAAGTCGTCCAGCGATTCACGTCCGAACGGATGAAGCGATGGCTGAACGTCGATGGCGTCTTCGCGGCAACGCACACAACCGGCTGCGCACTCGAATACAACGGAATCAAGCATCAAATGCTCGGCCGAGTCTTGGCCGGTTACGCGAAACATCCCAACGTCGGCGGCACGTTGGTGATCGGACTGGGTTGCGAACAGACCACGTCGGGATACTTGGCCGAGCACCATGGCATTGTTTCGCTGTATTCGCCCAGCGGTCAAAAACTGACTCGTGACGTGGGCGTGCCGATGCTGACGATGCAAACCGAAGGAGGCACGCGGGCGACGATCGAAAAAGCAGACGCGCTGTTGGAACAGGTTCTGGATCGAGCCAATCAATTCACTCGCTCGCCTTCCGACGCATCTCATTTGAACTTGGCGGTTGAGTGCGGCGGCAGTGATGGATACTCGGGCCTGTCCGCCAACCCCGCCGTGGGCGTCGTATCGGATCGCATCGTTGCTTGCGGCGGCACCAGCGTGATTTCTGAAACGACGGAGTTGTACGGTGCCGAACACTTGCTGGTCCGCCGCAGTCGATCGCCCGAAGTCGCGAAAAAGCTGCTCGAGCGAATCGAGTGGTGGAAACAGCACGTCGCCATGTACGGCGGCCAGATCGACAACAATCCGTCCGTAGGAAATAAGGCAGGTGGGCTGACCACCATCACTGAAAAATCGCTCGGTGCGGTCTCCAAAAGTGGTTCGACGGCGCTCGAAGCGGTTTACGATTATGCCGAGCCAGTCCTTTCTCGCGGTTTGGTGGTGATGGATTCCCCAGGTTTTGATCCGGCGAGCGTGACCGGGAAAGTCGCCGGCGGTGCGAATTTGGTCATGTTCACGACTGGCCGAGGAAGCTGTTTCGGATGCAAACCGACGCCAGTGATCAAGATTGCCACGAATACTCCGATGTACGACGCCCTGTCCGAAGACATGGATCTGAACGCGGGTGTGGTGATCGAAGGCGAGGATTTGCAAACGGTTGGCGACCGATTCTTCGAGTTCGCGCTGGAGGTCGCTAGCGGACGCAAAACGTGCAGCGAGCTACTTGATGTTGGTGATCACGAATTCATTCCCTGGACAGTCGGCCCAACGCTCTAGTTGCCCTGACACGCCGTGGCAGGGTCGGCAAGCACAAACTACCCGATAAAATATGCCGGGTCGGCAACGGCAAAATCCGCCACCGCGTGGCGGAGCAACTTTGATTCGGCCATCGGTGTAAACTACTTTTCAACCTCCCGCCCACCTTGGAAAATCCCGCCATGCGTCTACTCGCCCGTTCGCTCGCCGCTGTCACTTTCTGTGTTTCCGCTGTTGCCCTATCCGGATTGAAGGTCGGAGATCCGCCGGGCCAACAGATGCAGGTCTTTGCTGAATCCTTTGTCGCGTCGCTCGATGCCGACCAGACGGCGAAAGCGATCATGCCGTATGACGCAGCGGCTCGAGTCGATTGGCACTTCATTCCCAAAGCGAGTCGCAAAGGCTTGATGCTGAAGGAGATGAACGCGGCGCAAAAGACTGCGGCGATCCGATTGCTTCGTGCGGCACTCAGCGAAGCCGGCTACGACAAGTCCAACAAGATCATGATGAATGAAAGCGTGCTACGCGAACTCGAAGGCGACAAACGAACTTGGGATCGCGACTCCGGCATGTACTACGTCACGATCTTCGGTCAACCGACCAACGACGGCGCGTGGGGACTCAGCTTCGAGGGTCACCACCTTTCGCTGAACTTCGTTTGTCGTGACGGAAAGATGGTCGATAGCACGCCTCAGTTCTTCGCCGCCAACCCGGCAACGATTACCGTGGATGTCTCCGGGCCATTGGGCAAAGGCACTCGAATCTTGAAAGAGGAAGAAGACTTCGCGTTCGAGCTCGTAAAATCGCTTTCCGATTCTCAGCGCAAGACGGCAATCATCGAAGCCGATGCGCCAGCCGAAATTCGGTTCGCCGGTGAAGCCCAACCAACCGTCGGTCCAGCGGAAGGCATCGCTTGGACGGAACTGAAGACTGATCAACAAAAACAACTTCGTGACTTGGTCAGCGTTTATGTGGATGCGGTTGCCGACGACATCGCCAAACAGCGACACGAACTGATCGAAAAGAACGGTTGGAGCAACGTCCACTTTGCTTGGGCCGGTGCGACCGAACCCGGTATCGGCCACTACTACCGAATTCAAGGATCAGGTTTTTTGATCGAGTTCATCAACACACAGCCTGACGCACTGGGCAACCCCGCCAATCACATCCACGCGGTCTGGCGAGACCTTACCGGCGACTTCGATTTGCCGATTCAGTAAAGTGCCACATGATCGCACTCTTAAAACACCTTCGCGAACGTTGGAACGATTGGTGCGGCGACCGTGACATGGAAATGACGATCTGTCGTCATCTCAACGAAAACGGCTACTTCGGCCAGTCGGCAAAGCTCAAAAATGTTCGCTGCGTCGCGGTGCAGCGACCCGGCTGGTTGCAGGTATTTCGATTCGAGGCAACCGTTCGCGTCCGTCCGGAAACGAGCGATAACGAACCGGACCCCGAACCCGAATACCGCGAACTGTTCGGCCTACTTCGCGACGACATTCGTCGCAAAATCAACACCGTACGCGTCTTCGAGAACGCGGACGAACGTGGCGAGCTCTTTGGGCGCTGGAGCGACGGGCTGATCTGCCTGCGCGGCACACACGGATTGCGATCCGGTCGCGATGAATCGGCAACCGATTGAGCGGTGTCCGATTGAAAGGGCCGAGCTAGAATGGGTCATGCCACGCTTTTACCCGCAATGGATTCACAATGCTTCGTTCGTACTTAACGCAAATCTCGATCGTTTTGGTTGCCACCGTGGTGGCAATGCTTCACCCGAATTGCTTGATCGCCCAGACACCTGAAGTCGCTTCGCCGTCCGGCAATGAATCATTGCTCCTCAGCGGAGCTCGCCAAATCACGTTCGAGGGACGACGGGCCGGCGAGGGGTACTTTAGCGCCGACGGCCAGCGAATGGTGTTTCAAAGCGAGCGTGACCCGGCGAATCCCTTCTACCAGATCTACGTCACCGATTTGGCGACCGGCGATATCGAACTCGTCTCACCCGGTTTTGGCAAGACAACGTGTGCTTGGATTCATCCGCAAGGCGATCGAATCCTGTTCGCCAGCACTCAAGAGGACGCCGACGCGGTGCAGAAACAAAAGGATGAACTGGAGCTTCGCGTAAGCGGCAAGGAACGTCGTTACGCTTGGGATTATGACTCAACCTTTGAATTGTACAGCAAAGATCTCAGTACCGGTCGTTACGAACAACTGACCAACCAGCTCGGCTACGACGCAGAAGCAAGCTACAGCCCCGATGGTTCGCTGATCGCCTTCGCGTCGAATCGATCGGCTTACGATCATCCGCTCAGCGAACGAGAGCAAAAATTGTTTGATGTTGACCCGGCCTCGATGATCGATGTCTACATCATGAACGCCGATGGCAGCAACGTGCGGCGGTTGACCGATGTGATTGGTTACGACGGAGGCCCGTTCTTTTCACCCGATGGCGATCGAATCTGTTGGCGTCGGTTCAGCGAGAATGGTGCGACTGCCGAAATCTACACCGTGAAAACGGACGGCACCGATGCAAAGCGACTGACCGAGATTGGCGCGATGAGTTGGGCACCGTTTTATCATCCCAGCGGTGATTACCTGATCTTCACAACCAACAAGCATGGTTTCGCGAACTTCGAGTTGTATTTGGTCAGGGCCGATGGCGAAGGCGAACCGGTAAGAGTCACCGATACCGACGGCTTTGATGGTCTGCCGGTGTTCCTTCCCGACGGCCAACATCTTTCCTGGACATCGACGCGAACGAAGTCAAAACAATCGCAAATATTCCTAGCCGATTGGAATGACGGACGAGCACGTGAACTGCTTGGCATCGTCGGCGATGAGCAAGCGGATCGCTCGGCCGCGATCGCTTCGGCCGAATCATCGTCACCCGAGTTTTCGCCCGCTGATGTGATGCGACATGTCGACTACCTGACTCGGCCCGAACTCGGTGGCCGCTTAACGGGAACCGACGGTGAACGTCGTGCGACTGCCTACGTCGCAGCTTACTTGGAGAGTCTCGGTCTTGAGCCGGCCGGTGAAAACGGCACGTTTTATCAATCGTTTGACTTTCCCGCGGGATCGAAACTGGGTGATGACAATCGCATGGTCGCGCGCAGTCAGGAACTGTCACTCAATCGAGACTGGATTCCACTGTCATTTTCGGCGGACGGCGAGATCGGCGAAGCAGACGTTGTTTTCGCCGGTTATGGACTGCAAGTTCCAGGCGGCGAAGACGTCGACGAATACGACAGCTACGTTCATTTGAACGTGGCCGGACAATGGGTTTTGGTGTTTCGTGATTTGCCACAAGACATCACACCCGAGCAACGTCAACAAATGGCTCGATACAGTTCGCCTCGTCGCAAAGCAACGATCGCACGAGACCTCGGAGCCAAGGGAATCATCTTTGTCGCCGGTCCGACCAGCAAAGTTCAGAACCAACTGATTCGTTTCGATTCTGATGCATCCCAGGCAAGCGTCAGCATCGGTGCGGTCTCGGTGACCAATGAAGTCGCCGCAAAGTGGTTTACTGCGGCCGGAAAAAACATCGGCGAACTCCAATCCGGACTCGACGATGGTTCGCTGGCGATGGGATTCCCCATTGATAAAGCGACGATCAATGCGACGATCGAAGTCGAACGCAAGCGAGGCACCGGTCGCAACGTGATCGCCCGATTGAATGCCGGCGAACAAGCCGATGCATCGGAGCCGGTTGTCATCGTGGGTGCACACGTCGATCACCTGGGCAAGGGCGGCGGCAGCAATTCATTGGCGAACGACGACGAGCGAGATGGCATACACGTCGGTGCCGATGACAATGCGTCGGGTGTCGCAGCGATGCTTGAGATCGCGCAGTACTTAGCGGCCGAGAAGCGCGCCGGACGACTGCTTGCCAAACGAGATCTGTTGGTCGCGGGCTGGAGCGGCGAGGAACTCGGTCTATTCGGGTCTCAAGCCTTCGTCGAACATTATTTTGATTTGTATCCCGATGCTCCGCGCGCTCAAGTCGATCCCGATCACGTTGCCGCCATGGCCGCACATGGCATGACGACGGACGCCGAGCCGTTGACCGCTGCGGTGGCGGCTTACTTGAACTTGGACATGGTCGGGCGGTTACGCGACAAACTGGTCGTGCAAGGCATCGGATCGTCGCCCGGGTTTGCCGGCGATGTTCAACGACGCAACGTACCCGTCGGCTTGGAGCTGACGCTTGACAAGACCAGCACTCGATTGCCCACCGATGCGTCCGCTTTCGTTAGCCGCGACGTGCCCATCCTGTCGGCTTTCACCGGCGCGCATGAAGATTATCACACGCCTCGCGACACGCCCGACAAGCTGAATTATGACGGAGCCGCAAGAATCAGCCAACTCTTCGCGCTGATCACTCGCGGAATTCTGACCAGCACCGAACCGCCGAAGTTCGAGCTGGAAGAAGGCGAAGCCTCGAAAGAAGATGCCCCTCGCGCCCGTTTGACGGCCTACCTGGGCACCATTCCGGACTACGCCGCCGGCGATATCAAGGGATTGAAGCTCAGCGGCGTCGCCGCGGACGGACCGGCGGCGAAGGCGGGTGCTCGGGGCGGTGACATCATTGTCGAAGTGGCTGGTCGAAAAGTCGAAGACATCTACGACTACACCTATGCCATCGAGGCGCTCAAGATCGGCGAACCAGTCGAGATGTCCGTCAAACGCGGCGACGAAACGGTGAAGTTGTCAATCACGCCGACGGCACGGGATTGACCGGGTTCGCGTTAAAATAGATTCGATATTTTGCGGCTTGGTCCGCAACTTGCTTCGTTCGAACATTCAATCGATCGCTGCCGTTTTGGCGTGCGACGAAACGATTCACTGACAAGAGCCTGACATGTTCGGAATGTACTTTCTGTTTGTAATTCCACCACTGCTTTTAGGCCTTTATGCGCAGTGGAAAGTGAAGTCATCGTTCACAGCAATGAGTCAGATTCCGGCCCGGATGTCGGGAGCACAAGCCGCTCGCCAGATGCTGGATAGCGGCGGTCTGCAGTCCGTACAAATTGAACAAGTCGCCGGACACCTGAGCGATCACTATGATCCTCGCGCGAAGGTACTGCGATTGAGCAGTGATGTGTACAGCGGCCGATCGATGGCATCCTTGGGTGTCGCATGTCATGAAGCCGGACACGCTTTTCAAGACGCCAAAAGCTACGCTCCTCTGGTGATTCGCAATGCAGCCGTCCCGGCCGCGAATTTCGGTTCGGGCATCGGCATGACATTGTTGTTCATCGGCGGGATGCTGTCGTTCAAGCCATTGATCTTGATCGGCGTTGCGTTGTTTTCGCTGGTGGTGTTCTTCCAAGTCATCAACTTGCCGGTAGAGTTCGACGCCAGTGCGCGGGCGAAGCATGAACTCGTCGCGCAAGGAATCATTTCGGCAAACGAAGAACACTATGTCAGCAGGGTGCTCAATGCGGCAGCATTGACCTACGTCGCGGCGACGCTGCAATCCATCATGACGTTGGCTTATTACCTGTGGGTGATCTTTGGTAACCGCCGCTAAACGGTGACGATCGTTCCTAACATTCGCTCAAGTTCACTGAGATCTGGACGGCGAGTCCGCCGTCGGAAGTTTCTTTGTACTTCGCGTTCATGTCCTGGGCGGTTTCCCACATCGTGCGGACGACGGCATCGAGCGAAACTTTGGCATCGTCGGGGTCTCGCTGAATCGCAATCCGTGCGGCGGTGATGGCTTTGATCGCGCCCATCGCGTTGCGTTCGATGCAGGGAATCTGAACGAGGCCGCCGATCGGGTCGCATGTCATACCAAGGTGGTGCTCCATTGCAATCTCCGCCGCCATCGCGGCTTGGCGCGGTGAACCGCCAAGTACTTCCGTGAGTGCCGCCGCTGCCATCGCCGACGAGACGCCGATCTCTGCTTGGCAACCGCCCATCGCCGCTGAAATGGTCGCTCCTTTTTTGAAGATGCAACCGATTTCAGCAGCCGTCATCAAGAATGGTACGAATCCATCATCAGGCGAATCACAGAAGCACTCGAAGTACATCAGCACGGCCGGGATCACGCCCGCCGCACCGTTGGTCGGCGCCGTCACGACGCGACCGAAGGCTGCGTTTTCTTCATTCACCGCGAGCGCAAAGCAACTGACCCAATCGAGCACCCGCTGGAAATCGCGAGGTTGATCACGCAGCGCTGCTAGCCACTCATCCCGATCGGACGGACATTCACGTCCGAACAAAGTCCGGGTCATCTGCGCCGCCCGTCGACGAACACCCAGACCTCCCGGCAACACTCCGTCGATTAGGCATCCGCGATGGACACTTGATCGCATCACGTTGCCGATCTCGGCCAGCCCTTCACGCGTCTTTTGCTCACTTCGCCAAGTCAATTCGTTACGCATCACCACTTCGCTGATGTTGAGCGATTGAGACTGGCAATGGCGTAGCAAATCAGTTGCGCTTTCGATCGGAAAAGGCAAGGCAATCGACCGAGCGTCGTATGCTTCATCGCCGTCTTTCGTGATGAATCCGCCGCCTATTGAATAAAACGTCGACGAATTTTGTGATCCGTCATTCATGTCTGCCGTGAACCGCATTCCGTTGGGATGCAGGGGCAGTTGCTCATCACGATGAAACTCGATGTTCGCTTTCGGATCGAACGGCAAGTCTCGACTGGACAGTTCGATCGACCGCGTCGTCGCAATTCGTTTCACAATTTCTGGGATGTTCGCCACTTCAATGGACGTCGGGTCGTACCCGCACAATCCGAGCTGCACCGCGATATCGGTCCCGTGTCCTTTGCCGGTTTTAGCGAGCGAGCCAAACAGGTCAATTTTCAATCGCGCGACGTTGCCGACATCTTTGCCAAGTTCGTCCACAAATTGCAACGCGGCCTTCCAAGGCCCCATCGTATGAGAACTCGACGGTCCGACGCCGATCTTGAACATGTCGAAAACGCTGAGTGATTGCATGGCCAAAGCATGAGAAGGATTGCCGACGAAACTCGCCCCCTAATAGCGTACAACCGAAAGCCCAATTCGAGGGCGCCGATTGACGCGGGCAATGGGTTCCGTCGAAATTTGGATTGAGACGAAGCGTGCCTAAGAGTGTACGTGGCTCAATACACCCGCCGTTTTTTGCCTTGTTAGTCCAGACCGCACAACCGGACGCATAGATCGCGTCGGTTGTCGACTTTCGATGGCAATTGGTGGAGCCGTTATTGGATCAGGACGAATGAAGCGAGTGAGTTGTCACGCATTTCTGACTCGAACGTCGGTTTCTCATGTCCAGCATCCCCGCCGCAATTCGCCAAGCGTTGCAAGCTCAGCAGCAATCGACGGCTCAGAAAGTTGACTTGGCCGTCGTGAAGAAGCAACTGGACGTTCAAAAGCAAACCGGCGATGCAATCAATGCGTTGCTAGAGCAAGCGGTTAGCGTGCAGAAACAGATTGCCAGCGGACACCTCGACGTCAAGCTCTGAGCAACGCCGCAGTGCGCCGAATGACTATCGGTAGAACGATCCCGATGTCGTTGGCGATTCGCCGCCCGTCGGGTAACCGGTTGCCTTACCCGTGCTGCCGGGCGTGTAACCAGTCGATGTCGAGTTTGCTGACATTGGTGAATTGGTTGACGCCGTTGAAAACGAGGGCGAAGCGTTGTCGGGCAGGCTAAATGAAATCGGACCCGATTCTTTGGCCGCAGCCGGTGCCAATGCTGCTGCCGCAGGCGCGACTCCCGATGGCAACGCAAACCCGCCGCCGGTCGTGGGAGTCGATGACAAACTCGATGCGAGGCTGGACGGAGCCGGCGATGTCGGTGGAGGCGACGTGTAACCGGTTGATGGCGTCGGAAGTGCCGATGTCGCGGCGGTACGTCCCGGCAAGCTGTAGCTCGACGAAGGTGGAACGTAACTGGGCTCGGCCGCGCTGGGTGCCGTCGAAGCAGCCGACACGACTGTTTCGGGCGAAGCTTTGGGAGTGAAGTTGCTATTCCCGAACGTGTATCCCGATGGCTTGGCTTGCGTTAGAGATGGCGGCGCGTAGCCTCCATAGACTCCGTTGGCCTGTGCCGCGGCCATGTTCGTGGTCGAGTCGTTTGATGTCGAGCTAGTTGTCGACGCCGGCGTCGCATATCCCGGCGTGATGTTGTAGCCAGCCACTTGGGCCGTTACGGCGCCTGGCTTCTTACCCATTGCTGGTGGCGCGGTTCCGCCAGCCACCGATGCGATGGCCTCGGGCGTTGCCGTTGTGCTGGGCGGCGCCGGATAAGTTTTCGATGGGCCAGTACCGGCAAGGGCTTCCGCCGACGGTTCACTTCGCCCCGCGAACATTTTCATCCCCGGCATGCTTCGGCAACCTGTCGACATCAGTGTCGCTGCCGCACACATCGTTAATAAGAATCGGCGAGTGGTTTGGTTTATCAGCATCCGTGCTTACCTTCGACCCTGCTTAGCTTCGGCATGATACGTCCTCGTTGCCGCAAATCCATTCGCGGATCCGAAAACGTTTCGTCACTAACTTTTTAATCGGCAAGGCTGACCTAAATTGCCAATCTTTTTTCCCGATTCGATCCAGACGTTAAGACGCCCAGCAAAGGGGTGTCAATGTCATTTCCGGCGTCTCAAACAACCATTTCCATCGCTGTTCCCATCGTTTGGCCCGGCGCCGGCAAATTGCTGCTTCCCTCCAAGTAAATATCGATTGCCCTGGCGGCACCGCGACCTTCGTTGATTGCCCAAACCACCAAACTTTGGCCTCGGCGACAATCGCCGGCCGCGAAAACGCCCTCGACGTTCGTCGCGAACTTGCCATGAACCGCTTGAAAATTACTTCTCGGGTCGACTTCCAAGCCGATCGCTTCGGCGATGTACTGTTCCGGCCCCAGGAAGCCCATCGCCAATAGAATCAGTTGTGCCGGCCAGACCTTTTCACTGTCTTTGACTTCCGACATTGCCCATCCGCCGTCATCTTTTTTGGCCCACGCGACCTGAATCGTCTTGATGCCGCGAAGATTGCCATTCTCATCCTTCAAAAACTCCTTACTGAGAATTTGATACTCGCGCGGATCTCGTCCAAACTTGGCCGACGCTTCCTCGTGACCATAGTCGACACGGAACACACGCGGCCATTCAGGCCACGGGTTGTCGGGTGCTCGATCTTCCGATGGCTTCGGCAACAGTTCAAAGTTCACGAGGCTACGGCAACCATGTCGCAAGCTGGTACCGATGCAGTCGGTGCCCGTATCGCCGCCGCCGATCACGATCACATATTTGCCTTCGGCACTTAAGAAGGCGTCGTCGATCGAATCGCCGTGGACCATCTGCATCGTGTTGCCCGTCAAGAAATCCATTGCCGGATAGATGCCTTTCGCGTCACGATTGGCGATCGGCAGGTCACGCGGCTTGGTCGCACCGCACGCCAACAGCACCGCATCAAAATCGTTCCGCAAATCCATCGGCGAGACATCTTTGCCGATGTTCACGCCGGTTTTGAAGACCACTCCCTCGGCGGTCATCTTATCGACACGTCGCTGAACCGCCGCCTTCGATAGTTTCATGTTGGGAATGCCGTACTGGAGCAACCCGCCGATGCGATTGGCACGTTCGAAGACGGTGACCAAGTGGCCAGCTCGATTCAACTGGTCCGCCGCCGAAAGCCCAGCCGGTCCGCTGCCGACAATCGCGACCTTCTTTCCAGTTCGCGATTCGGGCGGCTCGGGAACGATCCAACCCTCTTCCCAAGCTCGGTCGACAATCGCGTTCTCGATGTTCTTGATCGTCACCGGCGGGTTGGTGATGCCGAGCACGCAAGCGCCTTCACATGGCGCGGGACAAGTGCGACCAGTAAACTCGGGGAAGTTGTTGGTCTTGTGCAGACGATCGATCGCTTCCCTCCAACGATTGTTGTAGACCAAGTCGTTCCATTCAGGAATCAAATTATCGATCGGACATCCCGTGGCGGACTGACAAAACGGCACACCACAATCCATGCATCGAGCACCTTGTTCTTGAAGCTGTTCTAACTTCGGCTCGGTGTAAATTTCGTCGTAGTCGTTGATACGAACGACTGGCAAACGCCATGGCACTTTCTTACGGTCGAACTCTTTGAATCCGGTTGGCTTACCCATCGTTGGTCTCTCTTTTTGGTTGCCTAATGGCGGTACGGTATCGGCAAGGGCATTCGCCCCGCGTGATGTTTCAAAATCAAACGAGTGCTTCTTCGACCTGTTTGTTTTCCAAGACGCGTTTGTAGTCAGTCGGCATGACCTTCACGCACTTGCTCATGAAGTCATCCCAATTCGCAAGCACGTCAGCGGCCACCTTGCTGTTGGTGAACTGATGATGCTTTTGAATCAAGGCTTTGATCTCGGCCTCTTCTTCAGCCGTTTCAATTTTCTCAAGCTCGACGGTCGCGAGATTGCAATTCAAAGTGAATGTTCCATCTTGATCGAGAACGTAGGCGATGCCGCCCGACATGCCGGCGGCGAAATTGCGTCCGGTCTTGCCCAGACAAACGACTCGACCACCCGTCATGTATTCACAGCCGTGGTCACCCACTCCTTCGACGACCGTGACGGCGCCGCTGTTGCGGACACAGAATCGTTCTGCGGCGCGTCCGTTCAAGTACGCCTCGCCGCCGGTGGCTCCGTACAAGCACACGTTGCCGACCAAAATGTTTTCTTCGGCTGTGAACGTAGCTTCGCGAGGCGGGAATACGATCACACGACCACCGCTGAGGCCCTTGCCGACATAGTCATTGGCGTCACCTTCGAGCTCAATCGTGATGCCGTGCGCCAGGAACGCACCGAGACTTTGCCCAGCCGAACCCGTCAATTCGATTCGGATCGTGTCATCGGGCAGTCCCGCTTGACCGTACTTCTTTGCAACTTCGTTGCTGAGGATCGTTCCCACGGTACGGTTGATGTTCACGATCGGACACTGAATCGTTACCGGTTCACCTGTGTCCAATGCCGCCTTCGCTGCGTCCAAGAAGATTGTCATGTCGAGCGATTTCTCAAGACCGTGGTCTTGATCCATCGAACAAATCACGCCAACGTCTTCGTGAGGTTTATTGGCCGGCTTCAACACGTTGGTCAGATCCAGACCATCCATCTTCCAGTGATGGATCGCCTCATCGGTTTTCAACATATCGCTGCGCCCGACCATGTCGTCGATCGTTCGGAAACCCAACTTCGCCATCCAACGTCGTGCGTCCTCGGCGACCATGAACAAGTAATTCACGACATGTTCTGGCTTGCCGGTGAACATCTTTCGCAGCGCCGGATCCTGCGTCGCGATGCCGACCGGGCACGTGTTCAAATGGCACTTCCGCATCATGATGCAACCGAGCGTGATCAACGGCGCGGTTGAAAAACCGAATTCTTCGGCGCCCAACAGCGCGGCGATCACGACATCACGACCGGTCTTCAATCCACCGTCAGTTTGCAACGTGACCCGGCTTCGCAAGTTGTTCAGAACTAACACTTGGTGCGTTTCAGCGATACCAAGTTCCCACGGCAAACCCGCATGCTTGATGCTCGTCAGCGGCGAAGCACCGGTTCCCCCCGTATCACCGGCGATTAAAATATGATCCGCGTGTGCTTTGGCAACGCCCGAGGCGATCACGCCGACGCCGACCTCGCTAACCAACTTGACACTGATTCGGGCAGCCCGATTGGCATTCTTCAAGTCGTGAATCAGTTGCGCCAAATCCTCGATCGAATAGATGTCGTGGTGCGGCGGCGGGCTGATCAGTCCGACGCCCGGCGTGCTGTAGCGAATCTGGGCGATGTACTGGTCTACCTTCTTGCCGGGCAATTCTCCGCCCTCGCCAGGCTTCGCACCCTGCGAAATTTTGATCTGAATCTCGTCCGCGTTGGTCAAGTATTCGATCGTGACGCCGAATCGACCGGAGGCCACTTGTTTGATCGCACTTCGTTTTGAATCGCCGTTCTTGAGCGGCTTGAACCGAACCGGATCTTCGCCGCCTTCGCCGGTATTGCTCTTACCGCCCATACGGTTCATGGCGATCGCGATCGTTTCATGTGACTCGGCGCTGATGCTGCCCAACGACATTGCGCCGGTGCAGAATCGCTTCACAATTTCCTTGGCCGGCTGAACTTCGTCCAAATGAATCGACTTGGACTCGTCGACGTGAAAATCGAACAATCCGCGAAGGGTGCAACGGTTCCGATCGTCTTCGTTGATCGTGTGAGCGAATCGCCAGTAGGCATCTTGATTGTTGTTGCGTGCGGCAACTTGCAGATCCGAAATCGATTGAGGAGACCAAGCGTGTTTCTCGCCTTCGGCCCGCCAGTGATACTCGCCCAAATTCGGCAGCGACATCAAGCGATCCGATTTCTTGATCGGGAAACCAAGCGTGTGTCGACGCAATGTTTCTTCCGCCAAGATGTCGAACGATACGCCTTGAATGCGGCTGGCCGTACCGACGAAACACTTCGCGATGACTTCGTCGCGAAGACCGAGTGCCTCGAAAATTTGAGCGCCTTTGTAACTCTGCAGCGTGCTGATGCCCATTTTTGCCATCACCTTCAAGATGCCTTTGGCGACACCCTTGCGATACATGGCAACGACTTTGTCATCGTCCAACCTTGGATCCATCAGCCCGTCCATGCGTGCTTGCCACAACGACTCGAACGCCAAGTACGGATTGATCGCGTCAGCTCCATAACCGACCAGCAAACAGTGGTGATGAACTTCGCGGGCTTCGCCGGATTCGACGACTAACCCGATTCGTGTCCGCTTGGCGTTGGCGACCAAGTGATGGTGAACGGCACCGACCGCGAGCAGCGCGCTGACCGGCACGCGGTCATGCGAAATCGCGCGGTCGCTAAGCACCACGATTTGAATTCCTGCGTCGGCGGCGGCTTCCGCTTCAGCGGCGATTCGATCGAGCGTGTTCTTCAAACCAGACTTGCCTTCAGCGCGATCGAATGTGATATCGATCACGACGCTGCGCCAGCCTTGGTAATCGAGATGCTCGAGCGCCGCGATTTCTTCATTGGTCAAAATCGGATGATCGACCAACAACCGATGGCAATGCTCCGGCGTCGCGGTCAGCAGGTTCTGCTCGGGTCCGATGTAACACTCCAGCGACATGATGACTTCTTCGCGGATCGAATCGATCGACGGGTTGGTCACCTGGGCGAACAATTGCTTGAAGTAGTCGTAAATCATTCGCGGTTTGTCTGACAAACACGCCAGCGCGCTGTCGTTGCCCATCGAACCGACCGGATCGCGCACCTCTTGAACCAGCGGTCGGAGCATGAAGTTCATCGTCTCGGCGGTGTAACCGAACGCTTGCATGCGAGCTAAGAGCGTCTTGGAATTGAACCCATGCGATTCCTTTTCCGGATGCAGATCCGACAAGCGAATCCGTTGTTTCTTGAGCCAATCGCCGTACGGCATCTTGCGTGCGAACTCGCTCTTGAGTTCTTCGTCGGGAATCAGTCGGCCTTCGGCAAAATCGATCAAGAACATCTTGCCCGGTTGCAATCGTCCTTTCTCTTTGACGATCGCGGGATCGACCGGCAGCACACCAACTTCGCTGGCCATGATGACGCGGTCGTCATGCGTGATGTAATAGCGACTCGGTCGAAGCCCGTTTCGGTCCAACGTCGCGCCGATGTAATGACCATCGGTGAAAACAATCGATGCCGGTCCATCCCACGGTTCCATCATGCAACTGAAGTACTCATAGAACGCCCGTTTTTCTTCGGGCATCGTATCGTGCTTCTGCCACGCTTCGGGGACCATCATCATGATCGCCTCCTGCAACGTGCGGCCGTTCATCAGCATGAACTCCAGCACGTTATCGAACGTGCCCGAATCGCTTCCGTTGGCTTCGATCACGGGAAACAGTTTCTTGAGATCGTCACCAAAGAGTTCGCTGCGGGCGGAACCCTCACGAGCCCGCATCCAGTTCTTGTTGCCGCGAAGCGTATTGATCTCGCCGTTGTGACTCATGAACCGAAGCGGCTGAGCCCGGTCCCAACTGGGGAATGTGTTCGTCGAAAAACGACTGTGAACCATCGCTAAGTGCGTTTCAAAGTCTTTGTCTTGCAAGTCCGGGAAATACGGCAACACTTGCGCCGGCGTGAGCATGCCTTTGTAGATGATGACCTTGCTGCTCAGCGAGCAAATGTAGAACATCAGCGCTTGCTTGAGCGTGCTGTCGGGGCCGCGCAGTTTGTGGCTGGCCTGCTTGTGGATCATGTACAATTTACGATCGAAGGCATCGTCCTTGAGCCCATCGGAAGAACCGACAAACAATTGTTCGATGAACGGCTCGCTGTTGCGGGCCGTCGGACCGACATCGGCGATGTCGGTCATTTGTGGAACGTCGCGCCATCCGATGAATGCTTGGCCGGATTCCGCGATCAAATTCTCGATCGTCGATTTGCAGAACGCTCGCTCTGACTCATCCTGGGGCAAGAACACCAAGCCGGCCGCGAACTGACCCGGTTCGGGCAGATCGACACCGAGATCACGCTTGGCAACTTTGCGAAGAAACTTGTGCGGCAACCCACACATGATCCCCGACCCGTCGCCCGTGTTGGTCTCGCACCCGCATGCTCCGCGGTGATCCATGTTCTGCAAGATGGTGTCGGCATCGATCACGTTTTGGTGGCTGGGTACACCCTTGATGTGCGCGATGAAGCCGACGCCGCACGAGTCCTTCTCGTACGTGGGATCGTACAGCCCTTGCGCGGCGGGCAAATGAAAAAGCGGTTGTGCTGGCAGTTTGCCGTTTGTCATTTCGTCACTCGTTCCCGTAAAAAAGGTTGTGCTTCGTCCGCCGTACCAAAGCTGTCACTTCTAAAACAGCCCGACTCAAACGACGACCGAAGTACCGCTCCCGGCTTCGACCGAACCACCGTCCACGACAGCTTTCTTGCTGACGGATTCACTTCGTATTTCCGAATCGATCGCACGTCCCAACAGTAGCGAGCCGAATTCGCTCGCAGCGAGGCTGAGCCGTCCCGACCTTCTGAAAATCATTCCCAGCGGCCGCTTCATGCGCCACTCTTTGCAGGCGACCACCCGCAACGAACCCATCGCTGTCTCGCGACGAACCGCCGCTTCCGGAATGATGCCGATCCCCCGGTTGGCCTGAATCGCCCGAATCATCGAATCGACGTTATCGAACTCCATCCGCACGTTGACCGCAACGCCGGCGTCCGCCAAACAACGATCAATCTCTTGCCGCAATATGAGCCCGCGGTCGAACCCGATCATGTCGGTACCTCGTAACTGGGCCAGCGTCACTTCGTGACTTGCAGCCAAGGGGTGTTCGGCGGAGCAAACGATCCGCATCGGCTCCTGTTGCCACGGGATGCACTGAATCTGTTTGGTGCTGCGGGGAAAGCTTACCAAACCGAAGTCAACTTCGCCTTCGGTGGTCATCTCGACGACCCTGTCGGCCGACCCGAACTCGGTCATCACGTCGACTTCGGGGTGCAAACGGGCGAAAGCATCCGTCGCTTCGGGCATGTAGCTAAGCCCGACCGAAACAATCGTGCCGATCGTGATCTGGCCCTTCAAGGTGCTGCTGATACTGCGGACTTCTTGCTCGAGCCGCTCATAGCTCCGCAAAACACCGCGCAGACCACTTAAATAAGTTTTGCCTTCGGGTGTCAGCACCAGTGGCCGCTTCGATCGATCAATCAGGCGGACACCGAGCGACTCCTCAAGTTGACCAATCGCCTGGCTGACCGCGCTTTGGGTCAGATCGTGAGCCTTCGCAGCTTTGGAAAAGCTTCGCTGTTCGGCAATCGTGCAGAAAAGTTCGAGCGTACGGAGATGCAACGGACCCGGCTACCATTAATTTTTCTAATGAAACAGAGTTCAGCATGAATTCCGTTGATCTCAGGGTAAGTCGCAAACGGACTTCCGTCAAGGTAGGTAGCCCGGCGCGCTGAGCGTCCGTTTTAGGCGGCCACCCCACCACGCCAACGCTTGGGAAGCGTGAATGCGTACAGCACCGTGATCGCGCCGATCGACAAAAATGCCCACGGCATCCACTCCTTTGGCCGCCAAACGCTGACGTTGGCCGATGGGCTGCCCGCGGGATTCATGAAGGACGATCCGCTCGTCTCGCCAGCGGCATAAAGGTTGGCGCTGTCGATGACCAAAAATTCCACGCCCAAAATGATCGCCATGATTCCGAGCGCAATGAAAATGGAACGTCGCATTGAATTGGGTGCCCAACGGGTCGGGAATGGTCGATAACCTCTTTGGTTCGATCGGCAATGCTAGCAATCGAAATTCGACCTTTCCCCAACCGCCGTCAAAATTGGGACAACTGTCCGACTACCGCGTCAATCCAGGTATCGCTGCGTGAGGCCTTGGTAGGCATCAATGCGACGGTCCCGCAGGAACGGCCAATGCGTTCGCACAGTATCGATTTCGCCAATCTTGCAATCAGCCGTCACGACACATTCGCATGAGGTATTTCCCTCGGCGACGACTTCGCCACGCGGCGAAACGATGAACGACGAACCCCAGAACTCCAATTCGCGTTCCACGCCGACGCGATTGGGTGCGCCCAGCCACAACCCGTTGGCTATCGCGTGCGCCCGCATGGACGTTTGCCATGCGTCGCGTTGTCCGGCGCCGAATTCATCTTTCTCCGCCGAAATCCAGCCGATCGCGGTCGGATAGAGCAAAATTTCTGCGCCTGCCAACGCGAACAGACGCGCCGCTTCGGGGTACCACTGGTCCCAACAAATTCCGACACCTAACTTCGCATACCGAGTTTGGATCGGCGTGAACCCGCGATCGCCCGGCGCGAAGTAAAACTTCTCGTAGAAAAGCGGATCGTCGGGAATGTGCATTTTGCGATACTGTCCAGCCATGCTTCCGTCGGCATCCAGCACAGCGACGGAGTTGTGGTAGAGCCCCGCTGCCCGGCGCTCGAACAGGGGAGTCACAATCACGACTTCGCGGCGGGCGGCGATCTTGGCCATCGCGTCGGTCGTCGGTCCCGGAATGGATTCCGCCAAATCGAACATGCAGTGATCTTCCGACTGACACGGATACGGACCCGTGAACAGTTCTTGCAAACAGATCACTTGGGCGCCATCGTCGGCGGCCGATTCGACGAACCGCGACGCAGCGGCCACACACGCCTCGACCGTGCCGGCGTCTCGCATCTGAACGAGCGATAAGCGAACATTGCGTTCCACGAAACAGTATCCTTTCCAAAGAGTTTCCAAAGCTGACCATGACGGCGTCCCATCCTAAGCCGCGAACGTTGTTCTTTGCAGGCACCGACACCGATGTGGGCAAAACCCATGTCGCCTGCATGGTAGCTCGGGTCCTGAGACAACAGGGCCGATGCGTCGGAGTCTACAAGCCGGTGGCCAGCGGTTGCCGTGACGAAGCCGGTGTTCGCATCGCTGACGATGCGGTTGCGCTAGCCAACGCGGCGAATTGCATTGACCGGATCGGACAAGTTTGTCCACAAAAGTTTTTAGCCCCGCTTGCCCCACCCGCCGCCGCGTCTTTAGAAGGTCGACAGGTCGATCCGGATTTGCTCCGCCGCGGCGCGGATTTCTGGGATGCACGATGCGATACATTGATCGTCGAAGGTGCTGGAGGTTTGCTGAGTCCGCTCGCCGATGGCGTCCTCAATATCGACTTGGCGATTCAGTTTCCAAATGCAAAGTTATTCGTTGTCGCCGCCAATCGACTCGGCGCCATCCATCAAACACTGGCAACCACGGAAGCCGCGATGCGTCGCGGCGTGATTCCTGCGGGCATTGTTCTATGCGATGTTGAGGGAACGCCCGACAGAACGACACGAGATAACGCGATCCAAATTTCGCGATACACCAACATCCCGATCATCGCCGAGATCGCTCACAGTGACGCGGCTGAACGGGATTCCGTCTACTTCGAAGAGTCGACCGCATCAGTCTCCGGTGCATCCGATTGTTTCTTTTCAATGAAATTCATCGACGCGCTGTTCATGCAATAACGTTTGCCAGTGGGCTGGGGTCCGTCGTCAAAAACGTGGCCGAGGTGCGCGTTGCAACGCGAGCAATGCACTTCGGTCCGTGTGTAGAACAAAAAATTGTCGGACTTGTAACCGACGCTCTTGGCATCGATCGGCTCGTAGAAACTTGGCCAACCCGTGCCCGACTTGAACTTCGTGCTGCTGTTGAACAGATCTTGCTTACAAACGATGCACTCGTAAACGCCGGCATGCTTTTCGTTCCAATACTTATTCCGAAACGCCGGCTCGGTCGCTTCATTCTGTGTCACGTCAAACTGAATCTTCGACAGCGTTCGACGCAGTTCGACTTCCGATTTGGGTACGTAGGCGTCGTCAACGGCGGCATCTTGCTTGCCACGGTCGGCAGCGAACGTGGGCAGCGCGAGCGAGAGCAATACGGACGCCGAAACTAACCAAAATAATTGCTTGGCGATCACAGTGGACATTTTCACGGTGGGACTCCATGAGAAGGAGGTTCGCGGGGGGGGGGTCGGCGGGCGCAGGCGGTGGGCACGTCGACTCACGAATCGGAGGGTGCCCCATATAATGATCAAAGCGTGCTTCGATCCGTCATTTCGCGTGAACGAATTATAATCTCTTCCTTCGTCGGCAAACCATTCATTGGCCGGATCAGCGACCCCATCATTCTATGTCTCAAGTCGAACTTCGTAAAATTGTGTCGACATTGGGGGGACGATCCATCCTTTGCGAGTTGGATTTTCGTCTCTCTGACCTGCTAGGTGATGAACCGTCGAATCCCTACGTGGTTTTGCTCGGTGCCAGCGGATGCGGGAAAACGACGACTCTGCGAATCATCGCCGGGTTGCATCGACCCGATCAAGGCGAAGTTTGGATCAATGGTCGCAACGTGGATCGTACGCCGGCGCGCGATCGCGACGTGGCGATGGTTTTTCAGCAAGATTCGCTCTACCCTCACCTCAAAATTGCTCAGACGCTTGCGATTTCCGCGCGTCGGCAGCCTGACCGCCGGCGCCGCGAAGAAATCATCCAACGGGCGATCGAGCTCGCCGGAATCCGATCAATTGTTGACCGCTTCCCCGATCGGCTCAGTGGCGGTGAACTCCGTCGAGCATCCGTCGCCAAAGCAATTGCGCGGGGCGCATCTGTTCGGTTGTTCGACGAACCGTTGGCGGCGCTGGACGCGCCGGTGCGTCACGAACTGGCACGCGATCTGCGCCGCTGGCACGAAAACGAACCGGGGATCACGATCCACGTGACCCATGATGGTGACGAAGCGATGCGAATCGCCGACCTGATCGCCGTCATGGATCAAGGCAAGATCATCCAAGTCGCATCGCCGAGCGAAATATATGAACGGCCAAACTCGATCGCTGTCGCTAAAGCGATCGGTTCGCCACCGATGAATTGGATCGAAGCAGTGTTGGACATCGACCAACGTCGCGTCCTGCTGGCATTTCGACCCGATCGCGTGCGTGTCGTGAGCGAAGACAACAGCTCTCGAAATTTCTCGTTGTGGCTGACCATTGATGAGCATCACATTTCATGGCGGCAAGTGAACGAATCCATTCATGTCTGGGCGATGTCGGGCGACCACGAGTTGACGGCGGTGCTGACGCGAGAAACATTCACACCCGATGGATTGCGGTGGTTTTCAGTCGCGCGAGATGACGTTCACTGTTTCGATGCGAGAACGAGTCAGCGAATTGAAATTCCGGAAGGCCGTTCATGGACGATTTGAGCGCGTCGGTCGAACAGATGTCACCTTTGATTCCGATCACATTGATTCTTTGCGCAGGAATCTTTGTGCAATCAGCCGCAGGCTTTGCCGCGGGTCTGTTGATCGTTCCCGCGCTGCTGTGGTGCGGCTACACGATCCCAGCCGCCCAGTCCGCGTTGCTGGTCGCGACAATCCCACAAAATGTTTGGGGTGTATGGTCGCTTCGCGCCGACATCAAACCGGCGCGAATGGTTTGGCCGGGTGTCGGTCGCATCGTTACCTTGCCCATCGGCGTTTGGATGCTGCATTCGATGGAATCACTGCCGACTGAGTCGATCCGTCAAATCGTTGGCGCGGTGGTGCTGGCGGTAACACTTTCGATCGTGGTCTTCAAACCCAAGCCACAATCCCACATCCACCCGGCATGGGCGTGGCTTGCGTTCCCGATTTCAGGTTTCTTGCAAGGCTTGGTTGGAATGGGTGGTCCGGCGATGGTTTTTTGGGTCCAGTCACACGATTGGGACACAAAACAGTCACGAGGATTTTTGTTCGCGATGTATCTGATCAGCATCGTGCCGGCGCTCGTCATTCTGCATTACGCATTCGGTGATCGCATCATCGGTCCCGGCTTGCTGGCCGCCGCGTCGATACCGTTTTTATGGATCAGTTCCGTATTCGGGCTGAGATTTGGGACTTGGTTGGGTCGCGATCGTTTGCGTCGCTTGACGCTCGCGTTGCTGTTGTTGATGGGCGTATCCGGCTTGGCTGCGCCGTGGCTGCGATAGTGGTTCTCGACCGATTCATTGCTTGCGATGGCGACTGGTCCTTTGGATACGGTGCGTGTCCTCAGGTTTGGTCAAGATGCCCCAGTCGAGTGCTTGATCTTGGGTGTACTGTTTGCCCAAGTTCAGTGCGATCGAAGCTTTTGCCATCTCGTAGCCGAGATAGAACGCATGCCCCGCGTCGACATTCTTTGAAATCGCTTCCTTCATCAATCGCTCGAACAGACGAAATGGATCGTCGTCACTGAGGTGAAGTCCTGCGGCAATCAAATGCAATTCGTTGTCTTGGGCAAAGATTCGATAGTTGTTGTCCTTGATCGATTCGGCGAGGCTTGCCAGTGTCGATGTCGCGAAAGGCCGCAGCTTGGCATCGCGCAGCATCACCAATCCGTCGGCCAATCGCTTCGGCGGAACGCCGTGCCGAACCGCGTAGTGAACCAACCGTCGCGCCAAATCACATTCGCGAACCGATGATCGCGCCCAGTTGATCACTTGGGTAGTCAGCACGCTGCGAACTTGTAGCTCTTGGCAAACCGCGATCAGCATCATGTTCAAACCGGCGGAATCAACGTCGGTCAATTCGGTCAAGTTACCGATGCCCATCATCATCGCGGCGTCCGGATACTTGTTCCTCGTGGCCGCGTAGCGCAGCAAGCTATCGGTGAAACCCGCGCCGATCGGTTCGAGAATCGGATCCAATCGGAATCGAACACCGCGATCAGTCAAAAAATCGATCGTTTTTTCAAAACTTTTTTCGTCGCCTGGGATGTCCGGAATCGCGACTACTTCACATCCCCAATCGACGGCTTCATTTCGGTTGGTTGAATTGACCGACAACACAAGTGATGCCCCGCGGCGAGTCGCTTCGGCGGCTTCCCAAGAATCGAAAGTGTCAACGGACACGCGCAATCCTTCATCTACGAGTGCCGCGATGTAATCGCCGATCGTCGCGCATCGCGTCGACGGATCGCAGCCGAAATCGATCACGTCGGCGCCGTCGTCACGGAGCCGTTTTCCGATTCGAACGATTTCAGCGATTGCACTCCTCGGGGCGTGATTGATCTCCGCGATGATGTCGATATCTTGCTCACCGAAATCGTCTTGGCGGCGCATGCCGCCGAACAACTCGGGAATCGCTCGGCAATCTTTTGGACCGCAAATTACGGGAATTTCAATCGCCGCGCTCAGTTCCGCCGAGCCGTTCTCGAGGTAGCCCGGAACGATCAAATGAGTCGCTTGCGGTGGCACGATCAAGTGCCTCTTCAACCACCGCGGCGTCATCAACGCGGCCACCGTGATCGGCATCACGCCGATCGAGTACGCAAACGAATGCTGATGCGAAAGTTGATCGACGATTTCACGCACCGCGCCTTCGGCCAGTCGCCCGGTAACGAAGTGGTAATGATCTTTCGGATCGGCATCGAGTCGCGTGTTCATGGTTGCTTCGCATTCTGATTGAACGATCGGAACACGAACAGTCTAGATCGTTCCCACATGCCGATCGAAAAAATGATGGATCAAATTGGACGCAAGACGGGCGATGTGACTGACTTCAACCGAACAAAAAAAGCGGTCCTGAATTCGGCTGTCGCTCTTGACGCAATGGGGCAACGCTTTACAACTTTGTTAACGAGAGACTCGTCGATCGATCGCTAATTCAAATTGGAGATCGTCGTGGCCGGGGTCTCTCGTTTTTTTATGCGCTGAATTTCCCTTCACCAATGGGCTTTCCCTTCGCCAGTGCGCAAAGTGAAACGATCATGTCTGACGAAGTTCAGCCGCGTCCGTCCGCGTCGATGAAGTTTCGATCGAAAGTCGTCCCCTACGCTTGGACACGAGTCGATTCATTGGTTTTGGTTTGGGTACGCATCGCCGTCGCGATCGCGGTGTACGTGTGGGCCGATGATTATCTGTCGGACGACAAATACAAAATACTGTTCATCGACGCCCGCGTTCTGTTCAAGTACGACGCGATGACCTGGGTCGGACTTTGGCCAGGGGACGCGATGCGTTGGCATTTTGTGGTCACCAAGATCGCGGCCATCGGGTTGGGCGTGGGATGCTTGACGCGGTTGTCCGCGATGCTGCTGTGCGGATCGATCGCCTACGTTTTGTTGGTCGATTGCCAACTTTACATCAATCACTATTACCTGTTGTCGATGATGGCGGGACTGTTAGTGTTTTTGCCCTGCGGCAAACGATGGTCGGTCGACACCTTTATCGGCGCCGAGCGGCCATCGACGACGTTTCGGCGTTGGCAGTTATGGTTGCTTCGTTTTCAACTGGGAATTCCCTACGTCTTTGGCGCGATTGCCAAGCTCAACGGAGATTGGTTTCGTGGCCAGCCGGCGGACCTGATTCTGCGGAATCAAACCGAGCTGCTGGGTTTGAATTTCGCGGAGGTTCCCTACGTGGTCGAAATTTTCATGGTTGGCGGTTTCGGTTATGACTTGCTGGTCGTTCCCATGTTGATGTGGAGACCGACCCGGCCGATTGCGGTTGGTCTGTCGCTGGTGTTCCACCTCACCAATGCCATGACGCTCAACATCGGAGTGTTCCCCTGGTTCATGTTGGCAACGATGGTGGTGTTCTTTCCGCCCGATACGCTGGATCGACGTATGCGATTGTTTTTGGGGCAGCCGATATCGGACGAAGCCCGCCGATCGGGACCGGTCGAACCCGGATCTCCGTCGACGTGGCGATCGATCACAACAATCGAAAAGATCGCCGTGATGATGGCACTGGTTCACGTGTTGATTCAACTGCTGCTGCCGATCCGTCCGGCAATTTATCCGGGCGACTCGAATTGGAACGAGCGGGGACACCGGTTCGCGTGGCGAATGATGTTGCGAAACAAAGAAGCGCTGACTCACTTTTTGGTGGTCGACAAGAACAGCGATGATTTTTTGTTTGTGCCATCCACGACTGTATTGACGGGAAACCAGTCTCAACGGGCCGACCATCATCCCGAGTTGATACGGCAAACGGCGATCGCGATTAGCCATGAAGCGGCGAAGTTGGGAGTTCCCGAGAACCGCGTCTATGCGCTCGCGCTGGTATCGCTCAATGGACGACGACCGACGCCGATTGTCGATCCGACGGTTGACTTGACAACCGTCGCGCGGGGTTGGTGGCGTGATGATTGGGTTGTGGAAGATCCGGGACCGTTCTTGGACCCACCATGGACCGTTCCCAAGGATCAATGGTGGCAACGGATCGAGTTGCCGGATCCTTTCAAGACTTTGCAGGGGCACACGCCGCAGGAATTGCAGTCCTATTTGCGAGAGGTCAACGCGAGGGCGGGGAAATAGCCGAAGCGTATCGGCGCGAATCCAACAAAAAAACCACGCGACGATCTGACTCGCCGCGTGGTTTCGATTTTTTGACTGTCCTGATGTTTATCGGCTTCTTAGCAGTTCTGCGAGTCCGAAGGTAAAGAATGTCGTCAAGCCGAAGTTGATGGCTTCCTCTTCACACTTGTACTGCAGGATCAGCACGTCGCCGGGTTGAACCAATGGTCGTTGACGCGGGTTGTTGATCGCCGAAGCCAAGTCGACTTCGATCGCGACCTGTCCGCCACATCCATCTTTGCGAAGGATGTACAGCATACCCGGTGGTACACCTTGGACACCTCGACCAACTTGCGTTCCGAACGATGACGCAGTTCCACCGATGCTCGAACCGGCCAGCGCGATCGCTCCGAGCACATCGAGGTCGTAGTCACGCGGCAGCGGGTACTCGCCACCGTTGAGCAACCCGCCGGTGTAGAAGACTTCGGTTTCGCGTGATTCGATGTAAACGATATCTCCGTTCTGAAGCACAATGTCTTCTTCGCTGATGTTGGGAACCAGTCCTGGCTTCAGACGCAGCGGAATACGCAGGATCGAAGGATCCTCGGGCAATTGCGGTGGGCACGAGCAAGGATCGAGCCGTGCGGCTTGCTGTTGAGCGTACCACTGCTGCATGAATTGTGCTCGCATACGTTGATCGGCGCGGCTGGCTCGCAACACTTTGACTTCGTTCTTGGCGTTCAGTCCGGGCAGTCCACCCGTTTCAACCAAGGCATGCAGAATGTCGTTTTGGTAAGCGGGCAATTTGACCAAGCCACCGGAGCCGCTGCGATCGCTGCCACCACGCAAGAACTGTGCGGACAAGCTTTGCGCGTTGAGCTGTTGATTGCCGTTGACGCCACCGCCGTCTTCTCGGACGACGATCACATCATAGGTACGTTCCTTGATGATCGTGACGATCGGGCGCGCCTTCTCGGGACGCAAGATGTCTTCATCAATGTATTTATCGCGGATGGCGTCACGAACTTGTTCGAGCGTCAAGCCTTCGACGTCGAGGGGTTCGATCAGCGGCAACGACAATGTTCCGTCGTCTTGAACCGCGATCGGGTAACCGATCGACGGCGGCAACGTGCTGTCTTTGTCCGGGAAGTTGACCGGCGGTGGTTCGGGCGGTTGGTTGGGTGGATTGAAGGGCAATACGCCTTCAACGTAGATGCCGAGGATGTCGCCGCCGGAGAGTTGGTAGTCTCGCGGTGGTTCGATCGATAGCAACGCGATGTCGACCGGCACCAAGTCATTCTTCGGCTCGCCGAAGAACTGTGGCGGTAATCGGTCGGCCGGTACGCCATTGATCGGCTGTGTCAAAGCCGAGCACCCAGAAAGCGCCGTGACAACCATAGTGGCCGCAACGGCTGTCGTTGCGGAGCGGAGAAATCGCCGTGTCCGCTCGACGGCTGGAAGTTTCGTTCTCATCCCTGAACTCTCTTGCTAGGGCCCGATTGAATTGCTGTAAGCCGTGGCAGTGCCACCGAACTGTTGAACGGTCCAAGCAATGCTTTGACCGCGTTGACGCAGGACAATTGTCAAGCGCCGGTGTACTCGTCGCACTCAAGCGAACGGACGATCACTCGAAACTGAAAGGTAGCCCTTCCGAGCCGCTATCACTGACGGGCGTCGCTGAACCGCCGAACAAATTGTCGACATTGACATCGTTGTTCGTAGCGGCTGGTCGCTTCATGGCGGTTTCCGCCTTGGGTTGAACCGCCGACCCCTTGCTGTCCGTGATGACCTCGGCAAACGGAAACTCCGTTGACCTGTCGTTCTGGACACTGTCGGGATTGCCGATACTGTTCATCGGAGCGGGAATCAATTCCTGGTCTGAGTAAAATGGGTTTGCCGGTGGCGGAGCGATCATTCCCGGTACGGGAACGCCGACGCCGATCGGACCGTTGAGTGTGCCAGGTGTGGCCATCGTTGCACCGGGTGCAGCCGAGCCCACGTACTGGGTACGTCGCCAGTTTCCGACGCCGTCTTCTTCGGCCGCCCGGGCTCCCTCGGGGAACCCCTGAAACCATGCGTTGACCGCGCCTTGACCGCCCGACGATTGGTATCGCCAGCCCAAGTATTGAGACGGTGCAATCGCAGGCGTGCAACCGTTGCCGCCTTCGGCGACCTCGGCGTAGCCCTTCATGAAACCATCCTTGAATTCGCGAGCATTGCACTGATTGCAAAAGCGATCCTTGCGACAATGCCAAGCTTTCTCGGCCATCGCTCGATTGCGATATCCGATCATGAAGTCGTCGATACATTCGGACTGGGAAAACGACCGGCCAAGACCGGCTGTCATCGTGCATCCCGTGGATCCGACCGCGATCAGACCGAGGCAACCGGCCGTCACCCAGCGTCGCAAATTGCGAATCGCCGAGTTGGGATCGGTGCCCGAACTGATCACACCGGAAACCGCGGATGCGGGCCCAAGCGATTGTTTCGTGACGGAAGTTGTCTCGGCCTCATCGGCCCAGTCAATTTTGTTCTGTTGAAGTGCTTTCGCACCAATGGAACGAATCGCCATTTTGGCCCCCCTTGGCTACAACGGCATTCGGTATGTTAGTCATGCTGGTAGTACGGATCGTGTCGGTAAAACACGTCGCACTACCGTACATATCGCCTCAACGTGCGGGCCGGATTAAACAAAAAGTCCGGAAATATCACTTGTGAGGGACATTCAACGCATACCGATCTTGACAATTACTGAACAAGAGTCTGCTCTTAGCGGAAATACCGGCCCGGCAAGGCGGTGGGGTGCGGGAAAAGTTAGGGTATTTGCCGTTTCGCTGGTTCTTTGCGGCCAATTCGCCTCTATACTCAAGCCCTCCTTTGGCGGTGGTGATTGGGCTGAGAATGGGGTGAAATTCCTTTTCTTCGGTGTACAATCAAGGCCGCTCTTTCTTAGTATGGTCTTCCGCGTCGGCGTTCATCTATGGCCTCGTTGATAGCGATTTGCATTGCGCTTTCGACCGTTGCCGTCGTCGTATTGGTCCCACTGGTCCGCGGACTAGCGCGGGCGCTAGGTATCGTGGACCATCCTGATCGTCACCGAAAGCTGCAAGCCGAACCGGTTGCACTGGGCGGCGGCGTCGCGGTTTTCGCCGCCCTCGTGATTGCCTTCGCCGGCACGATCATCATTGACTGGCAATTCTTCGGTTCGATGTTTGGCCATGTACCGGTGCGATGGTACGTACTTTCCGGCGGCGCCGCGGCGATGCTTGTCGTCGGCCTGGTGGACGATGCGTGGAGCTTGCGAGGTCGGCAAAAACTCCTGCTTCAATGCCTGATCATCGCCGCGCTGGTGGGAGGCGGAACACTGATCCAACGAATCAGTTTGTTCGGATTCGAGGTGCAGTTGGGGATCTTTGCGTTCCCGATCACCATTTTATGGCTGCTGGTCGCCGTCAATGCACTCAACCTGATTGACGGTGCGGACGGCATGGCGACGACCGCCGGTTCAATCATCTGTATCGGAATGGGGTTTGCGAGTCTGTATTTCCACTCGATGTTCAGCGTACTGGTCGCGTTCGCCTTGGCCGGCGCGTTGCTGGGTTTTTTGTTGTTCAATCGACCGCCCGCCAGCATCTATTTGGGCGATTCCGGCAGCATGATGATCGGTTTGATCATCGGAGTGCTGGCGATCTGGAGCACGCTCAAGGAGACCACGATCTTATCCTCGGCGCCCATCGCGATTTTGGCGATTCCGTTGTTCGATTCAAGCGCCGCCGTCCTGCGGCGGTGGCTGACCGGGCGCAGCATCTACAACACCGACCGGGCTCACCTGCACCATCTGTTGCAGGAAAAATTCGGGAACAGCCAGATGCTCGCGGTTGTCGCCGTGTTGTGCGGGATCACGACGACGGCGTCGGTGTTGTCGCTCTATCTGCGAATGCCGTGGTTGGCCGGCATGGGTGTCACCTTGGTGTTGGGCATCTTGATTTACACTCGAACATTTGGTCACGCCGAAACCCGCCTGGTCATCGGACGTGCCGTTCATTTTGCCCACTCGTTCACCATGAACGCATCGAACTGCCACACACTCAAACAACAACGTCGCGTCCCGTTGCAGGGCGTCGGCGAGTGGGAAACCGTTTGGGAACCGCTGGTGGAATTCGCGAAGGCCCAGGAATTGGCGCGAGTCAAGATTGTTTTGAATCTGGCATGGATTCAAGAAGGTTATCACGCCAATTGGCAAAGCGTGCGTCTGCCCGACAAAGCGTCTCAATTGAGCGTTTCCTTGCCACTCTTCACGCACCGCACCGAACTCAATGGTGCAGTAGTCCAAATCGGTCGACTCGACATCATCACGCGTGCCGAAGACGAATCGGCCTATCGGAAAATCGGCGACCTGAGCGACCAGCTCGCAGATTTGACGCCCGAAATCGACCGGATCGTTCAGCGGCTTGAGCAGTCCAAGTCAATTCGCCCGGGCGGGAAAATCGGCGCCTCCGCCGACGGTGAAGGCATCATCCATGAGGCCGCCGACGTGGACGACGCCGATGTCGTCAATCCGCAGCTCAACAACGCTTAGCGTCGCGCGAGCAAAATTATTCTTGAACTGGGTGTATCCGTGTTGACACGGGCACTCCATTCGAGCTATTCCCGATTCACTGTCGAGTCTCTTGACCCCGCGCCGACGATGTCGGTCTCCTACGCGACACCAAGGAATGGTGCCGCCGGATACTGATCGAGCGTTTTTGGCGGGTCAAAGAGAATCGACTGTAAATCGGACGGGAGCGGACAACAACTCAGGTTCAGCCATCAGGGTGAAGACTTGAATTGCGAATCTGTCCCACTTTTTGAAGTCTCACCGCGAAGAAGGAGTGTCGCGTTGAACCGCCTCGTACCATCACAACATCGTCGTCAAACCCGTCGCCGCTTGGTCTGCTTAGCTGCGATCTGGCTGTTGGCAAACACCGACGCTTCGGCACAATTCTCGATGCCCGCCCCAACCGGCGGTGCGTCGCCGACAATCGATCAGTCGACCGTGCCGACGCTCGCCGCCGGCCAGCAAAAGATTGCCGAGATTCGTCGGGCCATTGCAGGCCAGGACTACCACACGGCAGTGCTATCCTTTCGCGCTGCCTGGGCGATGCAATCGTCGGTCCCGCAGCTCGCTGGCGAACTCAGATCGCTTCGCGGTCAGTTGGAAGGCATCGGCATCGACGGTGCCCTGTTGACCATGCCTTCGACGCCGGCCACGGCACCGACTCGTTTGTCGGAAATCCCCGGTGCCATTCCGATTACCGAATCGGGCTCGAACAACCCATCCGCGGCGCTGGCGCCCGGCAATGCGGTTTCGTCGATCCCGCTGACGGGCAATCCCAAACAAGACTCGCTGCGACTGGTCGCAATCGGCCGCGCCGCTCTGGATCGCGGTGATGTCTCGACCGCGCTGGCGGCAGCCCGACGTGCGGAATCACTGGGCGTACCTGAAAAGGATTTTGCTGCCGGTGAACCGCGAGTCTGGCAGCTTGTGCTGGACGCCGAGTCCGCAGCCCGCCGTAGCGGGATCGCCCAAGTCTCCGGTCAATCTCCGGTCAATTCGCCATCGCTGGTTCAACCCGCCATGGCGATGGGTGATGCGAATCCGTTGGCTCAAATGGTCTACAACGGGGAAATCGGCGCTGCCGGTACATCCGCTGGCAAATCCGGCGTCCAACAAGTGCAATTCACCGCGCCGATCGACCAGGATGCTGGCACGCGGGGAATGGAAGCGTATGCCACCGGCATGGAAGCACTCAGCAGCGGCGACAAACCGCTTGCGCTGAAGAATTTCCGTGAAGCATGGAAGTACGAAGCCAATCTCGATCTGAACACGCGCAGCCAATTGCAAGACAAGCTGACGCTACTGCAACCGACACGAATGGCCCCGGTCAATTCCAACCCGAACGGCGAAGCGTCGCCGATCGAGAAGGCCGAACTGGAAGCCCAGGAGAAGACGCGTCGGCTGTATCGCGAAGTCACCGCCGAACTCGCCCAAACTGAACAGATCAAAGAATCCGCGCCGCTCGATGCGCTCGACCAGTTGGAAAGACTGCGACGACGTGTGGACGGTTCCGATTTGGATGAGAAAGCGAAACGCTCGCTCGCCGTTATGGTCAGCCGCGCCGTCGCTGAACAAAAAAAGTACATCGATGACAACCGAGCCAAGATCGATCTCGATCTACAAAACGATGCCGTCCGCGTGGCAATGGAACAAGAGGACACTCGCACGGCGCGAATCGATCACGAAGTTTCGGCGCTCGTTGACGAATTCAACAGCCTGATCGACGAACGTCGCTTTCAAGAAGCCGAAGTCGTCGCCAAGCAGGTTGCGGAACTCAAACCCGGCGATCCGATCGCGATCAGCATGTTCAACGTCAGCCGCACGAAGACGCGCATGCTGATGCACGAAGAAGTCAGCGACGCCAAGGAGTTGTGGTTCGTCGACAGCATGATCGATATCGATCGCGCCGCGATCGGTGCCAATCCAGACATGCCATTGACGCTGCCTAATGCAGAACAGTGGAAAAACCTTTCGATGACTCGATTGAAGAAGGGTGAAGGCGATCCCCGTTTGAGCGCAACGGAAAATGCGATCAAGCAGAAGCTCTCCACACCTGTAAACATCAAGTATCGCAATCGACCATTGGGCGAAGTGCTCGATGATTTATCGGCCGTCACCGGAGTGCCGATCGTGATCGACGAGCGGGCGCTCGGAGTTGTTCGCGTCACCGCCGAAACACCCGTCACCCTGCAATTGCAAAATGCCATCTCGCTCAACAGCGCGTTGAACATCATTTTGGAACGAATGGAATTGACTCATGTCATCGAGAATGACGTGTTGACGATTACCAGCATCGAAGCAAAACGAAGCAAGGTGTTTCCGAGAACCTACCGCGTCACCGACTTGGTGACGCCGATCCCGAACTTCACCAGCAGCTACGAAGACGGCTTGGCCGGCGCGTTGCGAAACGCCTACCAAATGTCCAATCCGCAAACGAATGTTCAGATCACGCCGGTTTCGGCAACCGATCTGGGCACCGGAATGGCACAGAAGATGTCGCCGATGAGCATGGACGGATCGAACATTCTCGGCCAGTATCACCCGATGGGCGGACAGGGCGGCTTCGGCGTCGGCGGCGGTCAGGGTCCCAGTGGCGGTGGCGGAGCGTCGTTTGCCAACTTCGACAGCTTGATCGAGTTGATTCAAACCACGGTCGTTCCCGATACGTGGGACTTGCTGGGTGGTCCGAGCACGATGCAGGAATACGCGCAAAACCTGAGCCTGGTAATCAGTACGACCAGCGACGTTCACGATCAGATCGCTGACTTGCTGGAATCGCTGCGTAGACTGCAAAACTTGCAGATCACGATCGAAGTTCGCTTCATCACTTTGTCGGATACGTTCGCCGAACAAATCGGCATCGACTTTGACCTGAGCTTCGATGACAACACGCGGAACATTCCGGACGACGATGCCGGTCCGAGCGTGACTGTCGGATGGAACGGCCAATCGATCACTCCAGATCTCGACATCGCGTTCCAGCAAACCAATGCGTTGCCAGCTTCTGCCTTCGGTGGTGCCAACGTCGGAAGCCCGTCCACACTCGGCTTCGCGATTCTAAGTGACATCGAAGCATTCTTCTTCCTGCAAGCCGCCCAGGCGGACAACAGGACGAACGTCATGCAAGCACCGAAAGTCACTCTGTTTGACGGACAGTTCGCCAGCATCAGCGACGTAACGCAGCGACCATTTGTGACCAGCATCACGCCCGTCGTCGGTGACTTTGCGGTTGCCCAGCAGCCTGTGATTGTGGTTCTCAATGAAGGCACCCAGCTAAATGTTCAAGGCTTGGTCAGCGATGACAAACGCTTCGTTCGATTGACGCTGGTTCCGTTCTTCAGCCAGATCGGTGACGTCAACACGTTCACCTACGAAGGCAGTCGAACGACCCGCCGATCATCTCGCGACGAAACCGACACCAACGGCGACGGTGTCGTCGATGAAGATGACGAAACGGATACCGAAGACGAATCAGATATCGTCTCCGGCACCACGGTCCAGTTGCCAACGTTCGCGTTCACATCAGTCAGCACGACGGTCAGCGTGCCCGACGGCGGTACGATCCTGCTCGGTGGTATCAAGCGACTTTCCGAAAGTCGTGCCGAACGGGGAACGCCACTGTTGAGTAAGATTCCGTACGTCAGCCGACTGTTTAGAAACGTGTCGGTCGGTCGAACCGCATCAAGCTTGATGTTGATGGTGACGCCGCGGATCATCATCCAGGAAGAAGAAGAACTGGCGCAAACCGGATTCGATCCGAGCCGCCAGTAACACTCGATTCCAACTAGGCAAACGAGAAAGGCTTCGTATCACGCGAAGCCTTTTTTCATTTACGCCAACGTAATGTAGGCCATGCAGCGCGGAGCGACGCCTGGCACGCGTTGTCCGGAAAAATGTCATGCATCGCTTCGCTCTGCATGACCTACGACATCCAACCGATCCGGGCACTCGTTAGTTGACTGCGGTCTTCTGCTGCGCCGCACGCAACAACGCATCCTCGACGCGCGCCATCAGCGGATCAACGGTGATGCGGCCGGACGGCTGGGCACCCCCCGGGGCGGTAGCGCATCGCTCGTCACCCTCGGCTTCCGCAATGAATTCGGCGTTACAGTGCTGACATGCAACCGTGTAACCGATCAGCGACGCACGAACCTGGACGCGGCGACCACAGGTCGGACAGGACTGGGTGAATCGTACAGACATCACAAAACTCCGTTAGTGAATGGGCAACCAACAAACCCTTAGAAGGGACAATACTAACCCTTGTGTCGTGATAAGGCAATGCCAAGCACCGGTACTGGTTCTATCGGCGGAATGGACGACTTCCGCTCAACAATAACCACGATTGGCCACCGCATCGCCTTCCCCCCAGGCAAGGGACTCACGAGGTTAACATCTCTGCCGCGGATTTCTACACTTTTGTTGTTAAGAATCCGAGGTTTTTGCCCGCCTCGTTAGTTGCATGATTCGCGAGAGAATGTGCCCGAGAAAACCCCTCAAATGAGCGAATCGCCACGTCAGTCGGTGCCAAGACCGACTGGGAACCGGATTCATGGTATGAATGGGGCCAGGAATCGATGCCCGACAGACGACCATCGGGCGCGACACTTACCATGAGCCTGGAAAGCACCGGGCCATGAGCCTGGACAGAAGCGAGCCGACCATGACAAAACGCGTATTATTTGTTTGCATGGGGAACATTTGTCGATCACCAGCCGGTGAAGCCGTGATGCAACGGTTTGCGACTGAGTTTGATGTCGATGTCGAGGTCGATTCTGCGGGTACGCATGGCTATCACATCGGAGAACCCGCGGATGCTCGAATGCGAGCGGCTGCCGAATCACGCGGTTACGAACTGCTCAGCCGCGCCCGGCAGGTGACCCACGGTGACCTGGACCGCAGTAAATTCGATCTAGTGCTGGCGATGGATCGAGAAAACCATGCGATCCTGGTCGACATGGCCGAGGGCGTGAAGCCGCATGTGCGTTTGTTCAGCGACTATCTCGGCGAAACATGGCCGCGCGATGTCCCGGACCCGTACTACGGCGACGAGGACGGCTTCCTCAAAGTGCTGGACATGCTGGAGGAGGGCTGCCCGATCATTTTGCAGACGCTGATGGGCGAAGAAATCTTCACCGGGGAATTCGACGAAGAGTAACACCACATCGCTCAGTTGTTTCACGTTTCTATTTAGCCAAGTCGCGTAACAACTCGATGCCCCGGAGCAGAGTTTCATCCGGCGCCGCGAAGCTGATGCGGAAATGCGTATCTCGATGACTGAAGATATTGCCGGGGATGATCAGCAACCCTCGCTCGATCGCCCGTTCGACAAACTGTGCGCCGCTGGGAAGCGGCGACTTGGGAAACACGTAGAACGCGCCATTCGGTTTGCTGATCTCGTAACAATCTGCCAGCCCATCATAAATCATGTCTCGTTTGCGGGCGTAGTCTTGGATGTGGCCATCCAAATTGACTTCCATCGCGCGGAGCGCACCCCACTGGGCCGGTTGGGGCGAACAAACAAACGAATACTGCTGCAACTTCAACATCGTACTCATAATCTCTGCCGGCCCGTGAACGTAGCCGACTCGCCAGCCCGTCATCGCGTGGCTCTTGCTGAATCCGTCGATCACGATCGTTTTGTCGTTGTAGGAAGCTGGTGAGACGAAGTCACCGTCATAGAAGAATCGGCTGTAGATTTCATCCGACAGCAAGATGATGTTCTTATCGGCGGCCATTTGGGCCACCGCCTTCAACTCAGCATCGCTGGCGGTCACGCCCGTCGGGTTGGCTGGACTATTGACCAGAATCATTTTGGTCTTCGGCGTGATCGCGGCTTCGATTTTGGCGGGATCGAGGCGAAAGTCGGGATACGAATCGACGGGCACGGGAACCCCGCCACACATTCGGACCAATGCCGGATACATCACGAAATACGGATCGAGGTAGATCACCTCGTCGCCCGGATTGATCATCGCCAACATCGACAACATCAATCCGCCGCTCGTGCCGCTGCTGACAAACACGTCACGGTCCTCGTGCGGATACTTGGCCGCGATCTCCGCCTTCAAAGCCTCGCGCAGAGGCCCGATTCCCTGAGTCGGCGAATACGCGTTCTTGCCACTTTGGATCGCGTCGATGGCCGCCGCTTTGACTTCATCGGGAACATCAAAATCGGGTTGGCCGATCGACAGGTTGATCGGATTCTTCATCTTCGCCGCCAAATCGAAGACTTTGCGGATTCCACTACTGTCAAACGCGCCGGTGCGATCGGCGATCCAGGGATGCATGGGCACTTCCGTCGTTGTGAAATGAAGTTCGCGAAAACTGTCGTTACAATGTACCAGCGTTTTCACCCTTTCGGCATCACGTCAGGCTGCCCACTTCCGTGTCATTGATTCGATTGGTCGAACCGGTTGTTCGCATTTGCGCCGTGATCACTCGCCACGACGAGGCCAGTCGCTGGGCAATCGATCGGCTCACCGACGAATGGGGACCCGTGATGACCAGTTCCACGCCAATCCCGTTCGAGGCCGGCGGCTTTTACGCGGACTCGATGGGAACCGATCTGCTGAAGACGCTGGTCGCATTCGCCGACTTTCAAGATCCCGGCGGCTTGTCGGGCTGGAAGCTGGCCACGAACGATTGGGAAACCCGATACGCGGATCTGAAAGTGCACCAGCAGTCACGTCCGATCAATATGGATGCCGGCTATATCAGCCAAGCCAAACTCGTGCTGGCGACGATCAAAGATCGCGACCACAGGATCTACCTTCGCGACGGCATTTTCGCCGAGGTGACGTTGAACTACGTCGGGAAACAGTGGGTCCATCACCGTTGGTCTTACCCGAGTTACCGTGACGCCGAGGTTGCCCGATTCGCGACACAGTGCCGCAGCCGACTTCGCGATCATTTGCAATCGACCGGCCAGATCCGGCGCGTCCAATCGGAATAACCCTCCGATTCGCTGGGCAGTTCATATTCGCTTCACCTTTGCGACGACTAAATAGGCGTACGGAAGCTGGTGATGGACGCCAGTTTCACAGACTTTGCGATTCACCGATCCATGGATGGACCGATGCGATTGATTTGCTTAGCAGCATGTTTGCTGGCGCTCGCCACGACGGCCAACGCCCATCATCCCGACCGCGAGAACCAGCCCGTCCACCAGCGGATCGACGTGATCGGCCCGCTGGGCAACTGTTTACCGATGTCGTATCGACGGCGTTACAACCGACCGACCAACATTGGTGGTCGAATCGCCTACTACGTCGCGCCGTCAAGCCTTGAAGCGATGGCGTGGCACGACGCGACGCACCGGGGACTCTACGAGAATGACCGGCCACGGACGGAGATGCACTACTTCTATCCGAAACCCTACGAAGCTCTCCGAATCGGCAATCGACCAAAACCAGAATCCGACCGAGGCACGAGCGCTTACGGTGCTAACAACCGCGCCGGCTCTGACGACGCGCCGGAACTTGATACCGACTCGGATCTGATGGACGCCAAAGACGCGGTGGAGGATAGCCTCCGCCAGCTCGAACCGGCCGCCGGCGGAACGTCGCTTGATGAAGGATTTGACGAGTGAAAACGCGTCGGAAAACTTTCCACAGTTTTTCGATCGGAAGCGTCAAAGTTTACCCAATCGCGCGCCGATAACTTCACTTGGGCGAGGTCTCTTCATCGAAGGGACATCGTGGGGGGCTTCCACACTCGACCCGTACGGGAACATACCTTAGATCGCGTGGTGCGATTGATGGTTTAGGTATGTTTCACGGCGGCACGACCCCGGAAGCCTAGAGCATGAATCGCGCGACTGTCCGATACGCTGCCTACTTGCAACTTGTCCTCGCCATTTTGATGTCGACGGGCTGCGCGACGACTCAACCGTTCTTTGCGGGGGAGTCGCCCGACTTGAAGCATTATCTCAATGCCGCGACACGGATCGAGTATCCGGATGTCGAAACCGAAAAGTTGGCCGAGACAACCATGTCGGCCGAGCCGCTGACGATCGGCAATCATGATTACGAGTTCTGGAATCTGTCGGTCGAGGATTGTGTCTCGATCGCGCTTCAGAACGCCAAGTTCTTCGTCACCACCAGCGGCAACGCGGAGTTCCGTCAAAACGTGGCCGCCCAGTTCACCAGCGCCAGCGCTGATCAACTTGGCAGCATCTACGATGTCGCGATCCAACAATCAACCACTCAGTCGATCCCACTGACCGTCGACGGTGCGGGCAACCGAGTTCTACCCCGAGGCGTGCTGCGAGCCAACCAAGTCGGCGGTGTCGAAGACGCGCTGGCGGAGTTCGACGCACAAACCAGCGGCTTCATCAACTACAGCAACACCGACCGCCCACGCAACACGGGCAACAGCACGGTATCGACGCAATTCTTTCAATCCGACGACGTAACCCAACAAGCCGCGATCAGCAAGCGATTCGCGACCGGTGGCGTTGCGACGTTGCGAGAACAAATCATCTACGGCAGCAACAATCTGCCCGTCTTCAACAGCGGACTCAACTCCGCGTCACGCGTAACATCGAGCGACTACACGGCGGTACTCGAAGCCCAGGTCCAGCACCCGTTGATGCGAAACCGTGGGACGTTGATCAACCGCATCCCGGTCGTCCTGGCGAGTCTGAACGAAGACGTTGCGATCGCCGACTTCGAAATTCAAGTGCGCAACCTAGTCCGTGACATCGAAGTGAATTATTGGAACTTGTACGTTGCCTATCGGAACGTCTCGACCGCCGTCATTGGACGCAACAGCGCGATCGCGACCGCCAAGTTCGCTCAATTGAATCTGGAAAACGGCACCGGCACGGTTCAAGAACTCGCCCAGGCCCAAGAACAGTACTACAACTTCCGCGGACGTCTCGAAGGTGCTCTGACGGGATCGAATCTGCCCGGCGACGATCGCTTCGGCGTTTACGGCAGCGAACGTGCGCTGCGTGAATTGATGGGACTCGCGCCGACCGATGGGCGACTGATCCGACCGATCCAAGAACCCAGCTTGGCACGCGTCAACTTCGATTGGGAAGAGATCAAGACGCAGATGCTCTACCTGAGCCCGGAACTGCGCAAGGGTCGTACCGTTCTCAAGCAGCGTGAACTCGAACAGATGTCGGCGAAGAATCAGTTGCTGCCCGAAGTGAACTTGTCGCTGCTTTATCGCTGGGTCGGCGTGGGCGAGGATCTCGGATTCGGCAGTCGGGCCGACAACCCCGCACCGCTGCCCGGCAGCAGCGCGTTGTCGACGTTGACCGGTGGCGATTTTCAGGAAGGTGCCGTTCGATTGGAATACACACCGGCTGCGATCGGCGGTCGCCGCGAACGTGCACGCATCCGAGGATCGCAGTTGCGTTTGCATCAATCACGAGCGTTCCTGCAAGACGCCGAACGTTTGATGGTCAGCCAGATGAGTGACGCGATCGGGAAGACCGAAACTCACTATCAACTGGTCCAAACGAACGCCCAACGATGGCAACAAGCTGAGATCGAAGTTGAAGCTCGCTTGACCGAGTTCAAAGGCGGTCGTAGCCCAGTAAACGTCGTGCTGCAGAGTCAACAACGTCGCGCCGATGCTCAAATCACTTACTACCGTGCCCTGTCGGAATACAACAAGTCGCTCAACTACGTCGACTACCTCAAGGGCACGATGTTGGCGAACAGCAACATCACGCTCGCCGAAGGCCCGTGGAACAAGAAGGCGTACTGGGACGCTCTCGAACGTGCTCGTGAACGCAGTGCCGGCAAAGAAAAAGTGTACGGTGTCAGCCGTCCAGCCGTGGTCCGCCAGGGACCGCTACGTGACGCCGCATCGGCGGCCCAAACCGTCGGCAGCGGTGTAGTTCACGACGGACAATTGCCGCCCGACATGATGTTCGACGAAGATTTCATGGATCAAATGGGCGCGAACCTTCAACCGATGAACGAACCGATCAACGCACCCAATGACGTGCCGATCGGCGAGATGGGCAATTCGCCGGGCGACCTGATGACACCTGGTCGGACGCCCAGTCCATCACGGGCGATGCCGGCACCACTACCGACACCGGACAGCCTACCGGATCGCTTGAACAACGCCGGCGACATCATGCAGTTGAATCACCAGACTCACGTCGGCGACGTCGAAGTTGATAACGCTCCCGCACCGGTCAGGCGAAAACCCATCGCGACTCGATAACGAGTCGCAACAAAGAAACTCCGGGCGGAGGCTCGCGAGGATCGCCGATACCAGCGCGTCGGAACCAACGATCCTCGTACACGACAAGCTCGAGAAAGCTGAACAAGCTTCTCGAGCTTCTCGTCGTTAAAGTTCAACGACGGATAGCGAGATGGTTTCCAGGGTATCCGATTCATTGCGAAACGCTCGTCCCGAATTGCTTTGATAGCCTGCTCATGGAAGAATGGCAAACAACGCTCGACCGAGGCTTTCGAAAACTTCCCGGCACACATTCCGATGCCTTCGAATGACACTGAGTCTGACTTCGCTCGATTGATTCGCCTTGTCCGAGGCGGTGATGCGGACGCTGCTGCCAAATTGCTGCAGCAATTTGAGCCGGAACTGCGGATCATCGCGCGAGCCAAGTTGAACGATCCCCAATTGCGACGACTCGTGGATTCGATGGACATTTGCCAATCCATTCTTGGCAACTTCTTCTTCCGGGCTTCGGCGGGTCAGTTTGATATCGAGTCGCCCGCCCAGTTGCAGCAACTTCTTGCCGTGATGATTCGCAACAAGGTCACCGATCATGCTCGACGACAAAAAGCTGTTCGCCGAGATGTCGGTCGACTACTGAATCATCCGGTTGAGGACGTTCCGTTGGCCAATTCCGGTGACACGCCCAGCCACATGGTCGCGGCGAAGGAATTGGCCAGTGCGGCGAAAAAACAATTCACACCGGATGAATTGGCGATCATCGAACGTAGAATCGGTGGTGCAAGCTGGGATGAGATTGCCTCGGAGTTGGAACTATCGCCCGACGCGGTGCGCAAACAGATGAAACGGGCCACCGACCGCGTGGCAAAATCGCTCGGCATTGACGAGTGAGTTAAGCAATCGCTGGTCCGCATTCATTAACGGTGACTTCATGTCTCAAAAATTCCGAGCCGACGTTTCGCAAACGACACCGACCTCCCAAGCCGACGTATTGGAGCGATTGCGACTGCACCAACATGCGGATTGGCAGGCAGGTCGGGACACTCCCGTCCGTCAACTGATTCAACAACATGCACCGGAGTCTTCGCTTGCGGATGATGATTTCCTGGAGTTGATATTGTCGGAATTTTTGTTGGCAAAGTCGCTCGGTCGTCCGATCGCGACAGAAGTATATGAACAACAGTTTCCGAAATTGGCGCCGCGTCTTTCTCGATTGTTCTCTTTGGCGTCAGCGCTCGATGAAACCGACATTCACAAGACGGTATCGTTGGCCAGGCGAAGCCTGCACGCGACCATGGCACTGGGCGACGAACAACAAAGCCAATCAACGGCATCGACAACGGCCACTTCCTCGCTCAAATCGGGAATGACGATCGGAAAGTACCGACTAGGCGAACGACTGGGCCAAGGAGGAATGGGTGAGGTGTACTTGGCATCACACACGATGATCGATCACCGTGTCGCGATTAAAATCATGCTTCCACATTTGATACAGGAAACCAGTTCGCAATCAAGGTTTCTGAAAGAAGCCCAGATTTGCGTTTCGCTGGAGCATCCGAATCTTGTTCGTACCTTCAATATCGATCAGGACGGCAGCTCGCTTTACATGACGATGGAGTTTTTGAACGGCAGTAATTTGGCCGACCATGTAACGACTCATGGACCACTCAAGTCGGACGAAGTGTATGGTATCGTTTCCCAATCCGCCTTGGCACTCGCGTATGCTCACCGCAAGGGCATCATTCACCGCGACATCAAACCGCAAAACATCATGCGATTGGTGGACGGTGGCGTGAAGGTTTTGGATCTGGGCTTAGCGACACTGCGAAACGATTTATCGGATTGGAGTACGCAGGAAGGAATCGACGATGCCAGCTTGAACGAGCGACTAACCTCCACCGGATTCGTCATGGGCACCGTCGCATACATGGCACCCGAGCAAGCTCGAGATCCGCGCGAGGCCGACGTTCGAAGTGACATCTTTTCGCTCGGCTGCACCGCCTACTATCTGCTGACTGGCGAGTCCATCCACGGGCAAACGCCTCTCATAAACATTTTGCGTGACAAGCTTTCGCGTCACGAATGGCGAAATCGAGTGCTCGATCGGGTTCCCGAGTCGTGGCGAAAGCTATTGTTGAAAATGACTGCGTGGAAGGCCGAGGACAGGCTAAAATCGATGGAAGCGTTGGTTGACGAACTCGATGCCGTTTTCGGTGGCGGGCGCACCTGGATGCCCGAGCCCAACGATTTGGAAACGCTGCGTGCGAAACTTCTACAGTACGATCTGATCACCGAATCACAATGGATGGAATCCGAATGGTTACTTGTCAGTGAATCACGAAATGATTCAACGATTCAGTTTCGTCCCGATTTGACATCATCGGCAACACCGGCATTCGAGTTGCTTTTTAAGATGTCGACGCCCACCGCCAACTATGAACCATGCCTGACCCAATTCCAGGTTCGGCAAATCATGGCTGGGCAAATTGCATCACTGAGACTTCCTCGCCACGTGATCCTTGATTCCATCAACAATGGTTGGAAAGGTGAGGTCTTTCGATGCCGACGAGTCGACAATCGGCAAGTCGAAACAATGCGAATCCTGAGTCACATGAGTCTGATGGGGCTGGGAACCACGCTCGATCGGCAACAGTCTCAGATGCCAGGGGCAATCCAAAAGCTTACCGATGTCGATCATCCCGGAATCGGAAAACTATTCGACGCGATGTGGCACGACCAAAATTTATGGATCGCATCGGAATACATCAACGGTGCCGTCATCAGTCGAGAAGTCATTGCGCGGGGTGGTTATCGAGCGGTGGATGATTGGAAAACTGCCTTGCCAATGGCAATCGAAATGGCGAAATCGGTGGAACATCTTCACTCATTGGGAATTTTGCATTTGGACTTGAGCAGCGAACGATGGATTCGAACAACAAACGGGAATCTCCGCCTCATCGACGCCGGTCTGGCGAGTCTGTTGTTGCCCCGAAAATGGGAGGACATTCCCCAGTCTTCCGGAATGCCACCAGTGATTGCACCGGAGATGATGGGCGACCTCGCCGCCGCATCACCGGCGGCTGACATCTATGCCCTTGGCCACGTGTTTCGATTCTTGCGTACCGCTGAATTTCCTTTCAAGTCAATGAAGCTCGTCGATCTGCCTTCACGTTCGCAAACACGACGAGCCCGTTATCGAACTAGCCAAACCGACGATGGGTCGGCCAGTCTCGCGAGCACGCCTGCCGCGATACCCGGCTGGGCAGGCATGTTTGCTAAGTCTTTTGACTGGCAATCAGACTTCGATCAATTGACCATGCAGATGACCTTGGATGATGTGGATCGCCGAATTTCGGCAATGGATATCGTGATCGGCCGACTTGAACGCATACAGCAAGCTCAAGAGTCGGCCGATGGACTTACCGCAACCAAACGTGCCCCGACGATTGCGTCACGGCTTCGCGGCTTACTTGGTAAGTAGAGCCGCGAGTCTAGCTGCTTGGTCAGTCACGATTCCCATTCGCCCTATTCATCGCCCGCGGCGCGCCGACGATCCGCATCGGCGAAGTTCCAGCCTGCCGGTGAGCTTGGATTCCCTCGCGAATGCCGAAACTTCGCCGTGTGTTGACCCAGCACGTCAAAGGCGGCCATGGTACAGGCATCGTTTGCGCCGTAGCCCAGCGAGGCCCCGGCATCGATGCCGAATTTCGCTCCCGAAGCGATCGCGTCTTGGTTGGCTCCCAAGAAAACAAACTGCCACGAATACTGCGTCCTCTGCACGGCGATCATGTCGTTGATCTGTTTCGACGAGTAATGAGTGCTCGCATTCTCCAGGCCATCGGTTTGAATGACGAACAGCACATTTGCGGGACGTTCGCGTTCTGCCAAACGGTGATAGCGCCGACCGGTATCAAAGATCGTCTTGCCGATCGCGTCGAACAACGCGGTTGTCCCACGTGGCTGATAGGTCTTGGCGTCCAACTGTGGAATGCGTTGGATCGGTACCGCGCTGAAAACAGCTTCGTACTGATCGTCAAACTGAATCAGCGTCAAACGGACCTCCCCAGGTCCTTCCGTCTGCGATTGGACGTATCGATTGAAGGCTCCGATGGTCGCGTCTTGAACCGAGACCATGGAACCCGATCGATCCAATACGATGACGATTTCGGTCAAGTTGGAGTTGGGCATTGCTTATCCTCGAATGTTATTGTCGGAATCCGCGGACCACCGATGCGGTCGCCTAAGTTCCTCAACCATCAAGAACGCAACCGACAAACAAACCGGACAAAATCCACCCGAAAAATGTGAGATCAAAACATTCCACCTTCGACCTGAACTTCCACGGCGGCAGCGGCGCCGCCCATGCTCCCTCGGCGATCCCTGGGTTGATTCGGAAACGCGGTGCCGGTGTCGGGGCCGAGGTGCGAATCACGCAAGATCTTTGGCAACGACTCGATCTGAGAATGCACTGACAGGGTTGTCGATACTAGCAAACCGGGTCGTTGTTCTTGAGAGAACCCTAGCGGCGTGATTGTCGACGGACCGCCGAGTGATTCCCAAGTGGCTTGCTCGATGCTTGATTCGATCGACTGCATGATCGAACTGAAATCACCGACCGGCAAGCCCAATCCGTCGTGCCAATAGATCCGCAATTTCAGTTGCGATTCAGCGGCTTCCTTGGACGTAACCAGGAGTCGTTCGCCTTCGATCGATGTCGTTAGGTCCAGCGGACGCAAAATCGCTTCCAGCAAAGTTCTCGCTTGAGCTTTCTTCATGGATGAATTGACGGGTTCATCGGGCGTGATCCTAATCTCTTCGAGAGCTCGGACATCGAGATCGATGGGCAAATCAATGGTTTTGCTTAGCTGTGCCAACGCCGATTCAAGCGGCTCGTCGACAATCTGTAGACTTACCTCGGTCGACAGCATCGAATGAATTTTTGCCGCAGCAGCTTGATCGAAGTTCACCCAACGATCGGCGTCGATCCCACGGCGTGCCAATTCAGCGGTGTCGGCGGTAATGACCAACGAGTCTTCTCGCACCTCAGCCCGTAATGCCGCCGTTCGCAACTGTTCACGGAGTGCAACTTGCAACGGCAGGTTGTCAGCCGAGAACGTGAGGCAGGCGAGTGTACCATCGTACTTCGTTAAGGCGACTCCACGAGGATCCGTTACGACGAATGAGCCCGTTGCCTCGCGAAGTTCCTTCGCGACGTTTTCGATCGTTACATTGCGAAAGTCAAACGTCGCCGGTTCGGTCAATCGCTGTTCGATCTGCTGCCGGATGGACTGCGGTTGTGCGTCGTCCACCATCCCGCCCATCATCATCTCCATCCCGCCGCCTTCGCTTCCCATTCCCGATGCTTCTTGTCAGCCGCACACCCTACAATGAAGCGGTTCGAACTTTTCCAGGACCGATACCAACTTGAGCAAACTTTTATGAAACGATTCGCCTCCTACATTGTTTTGACACTGATTTCTCTGTTGTCCTCGTTGCCAGTGGCAGTTTCCGCGCCGTCCGTTGCGCGCCCGAATGTGATCCTGGTGATGGTCGATGACTTCGGCTACGAGTGCATCACGGCGAACGGAGGTGAGTCTTATCAAACGCCAAATATCGATGCGTTAGCGGCTACGGGCGTTCGATTCGAAAACTGTCACGTCCAACCGCTGTGTACACCTACTCGCGTGCAGTTGATGACGGGGCGTTACAACATTCGTAACTATGTGAAATTCGGAACACTCCCACGCACAGAAACGACGTTTGGTCATCGAATGCAGGAAGCCGGCTATGCGACGGGCGTTTGTGGAAAGTGGCAACTCGGAAGCGAACCGGACTCGCCACAGCACTTTGGTTTTGACGACGCACTGCTGTGGCAGCACACGCGACGCCCACCCCGCTATGCGAATCCTGGGCTCGAGCGAAACGCGATGCCGCAAGACTACGCGATGGGCGAGTACGGGCCGACGATCATCAACGACTTCGCGTTGGAGTTCATCACCAAGAATCGAGAGCGGCCCTTCTTCCTCTATTACCCGATGATTTTGACTCACGCGCCGTTTCAACCGACTCCGGACAGCCCCGATTGGGATCCTACCATTCGTAGCGAAATGGAACAGAAAGCGGTGAAGCATTTCGCTGACATGACAACTTACACCGACAAGATGGTGGGACGCATCGTAGCGAAACTCGACGAACTCGGAATCCGCGACAATACGTTGCTAATATTACTCGGTGACAACGGAACCCTCGGCAGTGTGACCAGCCAATTCAAGGGCCAGAGTTACCGAGGTGGCAAAGGTTCGACGAAAGCGAATGGGACACATGTTCCGCTCGTTGTCAGTTGGCCAGCGGAAATAAAAGGCAGCGGGCGCGTTTGTGCGGACATGATCAGCAGCACAGACTTTTTACCCACCGTGTGCGCAGCCGCCGGTATCGAGCCGCCAGCAAACGTCGATGGCGTCAGCTTCTTGCCTCAACTGCTTAACGAAAAAGGAACACCTCGCGAGTGGCTTTACACTTGGTACTCGCCACGCCAAGCACAGGACCTGACGGTGAAAGAGTATGCGTTTGACGAACACTTCAAGCTTTATCGCACGGGCGAGTTCTACGACCTCGGAGCTGATCCCGCTGAGAAAAACAACATCGCAGCGACAAAACACGAGAACGCCGCAGTTGCAGCTAAAACAAAGTTGCAGAACGTTCTGAACAAATTCACCGACGCCCGACCGGCCGAGCTGGATCGCCAATTTCAAGAATCAGGCAAAGGCGGAGCGAAAAAGAAGAGAAACAAAAAGTGATGATCGCATTGGTTCAAAATCAACTCGCAACTCAGTTTTTTTGCGAACGCTTCCGACGTACGATGAACGAAGTTTTCTGTATCCTCGTCGCGAGATGCATCATGATATTGCGTTTAGCCTGCTTGACGGTGATCGCGTTTACTTGCTTCACCGTGTCTCGTTGTGCGGCGATGGACGATCGTGTCGAGTGGCATTACCAAGTCCCGGCCGGGTTGCGGAGGATCGTTTGGGACGGTGAAAGCGACTGGCGGTTGCATTTACCCAACGGGACGACCGCAAAGTTGGTCGAACTCGATCGTACCGACGATTTTGTTGAACTGGAGAATTCTGACAACAAAAACGTGATGCGACTCTTTGACGATCACGGCGAGATTCGCAAGGAGCAGGGCAAGACGTTCAACCGGTTCACCGACGGATCGTGGGAAGTCGGTTCAGGTTCAGCACCGGAGCCTGCGTACGAGATCCGGCTTGTGTACTTTGTTCCCAGTGATCGTCAACCGGTCGCCGATTACGAAGACAAGATTCGAAACGTAGCGACGCTGATGGCCGAAGTGATGACGGCTGATCTGCGGTCCAAAAGCTACCAAACCGATGGACCACCGTGGGTTCAGTCCGGCGGCAAGATTGGTATCACGTTGGTCAAGGGTGACAAACCGTCGATGAGTTACAACCAGGGCGGGGCGTGGAAGTCCAGCGATCATGCCGATGCCGTGTTTGACGAAGTGGACCGTCAACTGGGATCGTCCAACCAACAAATTTCTTTGATCTTTGCCGAAACCTACGAGCCCGATCCCGCGCCAAAACTTTGGCCCGGTCACATCGCGTTGGCGATCGCCAAGCCACCGCGCGGAGGTATCGCTGTCTTCAGTGCTTGGATTTTGCGAGATGAATTTGCCAGCGCCGACATGGACGTGATGCGGCAGCGATTTTTTGATGACACACCCTATCCGGGACGTACGGCGTTGGGAGACAAAGGGCCGAACTCGCCGCGCAGCGATTTCATGGAAGACGGCGTCGGTGGTGCACTGCACGAATTGGGTCACCTATTTGGATTACCTCACCACGGACTCGGCAAACCGAACCACATCATGAGCCAAGGGTTTCGCAATCTCCGCTGGAATGTTGGGCCGCGAAAGAACGCTCGGATGGCGGCGGAGTTTTCCGATGAAAACGCCGCGATGCTGATGACATCGCGATACTTGAACTCAGCAGTCGACCGCACCGATAACGAACAGCCGTCGGCAACTTTGGAACTGGCGCGACAGGGACCAAGCTTGTACGCGCGTGTCAAAGCGAGTGACGATCGCGAGTTGGCACTGCTTGCGATCGTCGAAGTCACCGAATCAGCCGGCCGCGAGTTGGTCGGGTCGCAGAAACTGATGGGTACCGAGCAAACGGTGACGTTGAAGATTCCCGTTACAGGCCGGCGCGACGGCAGCGTTCAGATCCAAGCGATGATCGTTGATCGTGGCGGAAACTTTCGCAAGGTGGAACAAACCTTTCGCTAGGCCCTCAAATCAATTGCTTCCGCACAACGCAGCTTCCATCGGCATTGGCATCGTGACGTTGGCAGCGGGCACCAAGCGGATGTTCTTGCAGCGTGAAAGTTGGAACTGTCGCGGTTGCTCGCGGCACAGACACAAGCCCAAGAAGCGATAACTGCCCATGAACTTGATCGGGCTGACGACGCGATGCGTTCGGTTGCCCTTGGCGTCGGCGTAATCCATTTCGATGACGTAATTGTCACAGTCTTGCATGGCTTGGCGTAGGATTCGATTCATGGTTTTCCCCCCGGAAATTGGTTGCGTGTTCGTCGGACACTTTCAATATTCGCGGTGATCGTGACACGTTAGGTCACAGCCGTCAAAAACTACCGTTGCAGGCGGGAAAAATGCGTTTTTAGACTGGCAATTGAATCCGCTGGACGCGGTGATTGTTGCTGTCCAGGACATGCACGCGGTCCAACGAATCGACCACGATGCCCCATGGCTGATTCAGCATTCCTGGCTCGAATCCTGGGCTACCCCACATCGCGATCGGGCGACCTTCCGGATCAAGCCGCTGGATTCGGTTGTTCTTGTATTCGACGACTACCAGGCTACCGTCGCTCGCCAAATCCAAATCGTAGGGATAATAAAATTGACCCGGTTCGGTCCCCGGCCCACCCCAAACGTCGATCAATCGTGGCGTCTCGTCGCGAAGATCGAACCGCTGGATGCGATGATTGCACGCATCGGCGACCCACAAAACGTCGTCGCGAATGACCAAACTTTGCGGCCTCAGAAACTTGCCCGGCGTTTCGCCGGTGCCGCCCCACTGGAGCAAGAAATTTCCTTCGGGGTCGAACTTCTGGATTCGATCCGATGCGTTGTACTCGCCCACGTAAACGCAGCCTTGATCGTCGGTGACCGCGTCAGTAACGAACGCAAACTGACCCGGCAAATGTCCGGCAGCGCCGCCGATCTGATCCTGCCCAATCAGTTCCCCTTGGGGTGTGTAGGCGAGCATCCGATAGTAGTGGGTGTCGGCGACCAGCAGGCGAGCTTGTCCGGACGGGTTCGACGCGGCTACCTGAAACGACATTCCCGTTGGTCGACCATTGGCAGTTTGCGGAGTCTGCCAATAACGGATGAAGCCTCCGTCCGCATCGAAAACCTGGATGCGCCCGGTGGTGTCGACGATGTAAAGCTGATCCAAATCGTCAATCGTGATGGCGCGAGGTTTCAAAAACCGACCTTCGCTGAGCCCTCGTCGCCCCCAGACAAGATCGGGCTGATCGTGCCGCCCGCTCGAAATGCAGCCGGGAATCCCCGAAACGGTAGCAGTTGCCAACGTCAAACCGCCGGCTAAAAAGCGACGTCGCGAGTGGTTGGGCAACGGAGGACGTGAGTCGTTCAAGGGCTCGGGCGACTTGTGAAGGCGAATCGAAGGCTTTTAGAATGTGGTTTGCTCACGAATTTTACTCGATGTCAAATTTTCTCGAATACCGGCCACCCCGCCACGCAACGGTTTTATGTCCAAAGTTCTCGACCTCCGTGCGACCGATGACCCTCGCGACATCGTCCACCGGACGGTCCAGGCGTTGGTCGAAGGCGGCGTCGTGGCCGTGCCGACGGAAACCGTGTACGGATTGGCAGCCAGCGCGCTATCGGAAACGGCGGTTGCCAGGTTGTGCGAAATCAAAGGCCGCGATGAGTCGATGCCGCTGGCGATTTCAGTCGCCAGCCGCGAAGCAGCCGAGGATTTTTACTGCCAATTGCCGCGACTGGCACGACGTCTATCGTATCGATGCTGGCCGGGCCCACTGACATTGGTCGTTCCATGCGACTCCCCGCATTCAGCGGTTCGACAGCTTCCCGCCGAAGTCCAAAAACGCATCAGGGGTGAATTCGGATGCGTCGGTTTCCGGGTCGTTGACCATCGAGTGATATCGCACATTCATCGTTTTTTGTCGGCTCCTTTACTGCTAACCAGTGCGAATTTGTCAGGTCATCCGGTCGCCACGACGGCGGAACAGGTTCAGCAGCAACTGGGCGATTTGATCCCACTGCTGCTCGACGACGGTCCAACGAGGTATGGTGGAGCGTCGACGGTTGCCCGAGTTCGCGGCAATCAAATGGAAATTCTGCGCGAGGGTGTCATCGAACGAGCCGCCATGAACCAATTCGTTAAACCAGTGATCACCATCGTTTGCACAGGCAACACCTGTCGCAGTCCGATGGCAGAAACCCTGATGCGAGAATTGTTGAGCACGAAGTTTGGTTGCGAAGACGCCGTGCGAGTCGTATCGGCCGGTTTGGCGGCAAGTCCCGGCGGCGGCGCAACTCCTCAAGCGGTCGAGGTCATGGGTCGTCGAGGCTTGGACTTGACCGGACACAGCAGCCGACCACTCGATGACGCAGTGATCGGCGTTGCAGATTTGGTCTTAACGATGACTCGCGGACATCGCGCGGCGATCGTCGCGGCGTGGCCAGGTTTGCACGATCGCGTGTTTACGTTGCGCCGCGACGGCGGCGATGTTTCCGATCCTGTCGGCATGCCCGTCGATGTGTATGAAGCTTGCGCGGATCAAATCAACAACGAACTGATCGCATGGATTGAATCCCTAGGCGACGATTTTTTTGTGTGTCCCGATCCTGAATCCGATCCCGATACCCACCAAGCCTAGAAAGGAGGGCACCGTGTTAAAGATTGCCATCGGCAGCGACCATCGCGGCGTCAAAATCAAAGATCGCTTGGTTCAGACATTGACGAGCGCCGGTTTCCCCGTCTGCGATGTCGGAACGCATGGCGACGTATCCGTCGACTATCCCGACTTGGCGAAAGAAGTGGCTATCCAAGTCAGCGACGGCCGCGCCGATCGCGGCATCCTGATTTGCGGAACCGGCATCGGCATGTCGATCGCCGCTAATAAGTTTGCCGGTGTTCGTGCGGCATCGTGCTACGACGAAGTCATCGTTGAGATTAGCCGCCGACACAACGATCTGAATGTCTTGTGCCTGCCAGGCGACATGATCGGCGACCGCCCGATCGACGATCTGGTTCTGATGTGGCTCAATACCGAATTCGACGGTGGACGCCACGCGGTTAGGATCGAAAAGATTTCACAACTTGAATCGGTTGCGATCCACAACGGAACCATTCAACTCGGCAATCCGCACGCAAAATGACCGTCACTGCGTCGCACACAATGACAAACTGGTCGACCTTGATTGGCCATGACCGCGTTCAACATTGGATTGCAACCGCGATCGGACAAGGACGACTCGGGGGCAGCTTTCTGATCGTCGGCGCACCGGGAATCGGTAAGCGGACGTTTGCAAATGTGCTCGCTAGGACACTCTTGTGTTCAGCAGCCGACCCGGCCGCAATGAATCCGTGTGGCATCTGCGCGTCTTGTGTTCAAGTCGAATCGGGTACGCATCCGGATGTCGTTCGCGTCGGCAAGCCCGATGACAAGACGATGATTCCCGTCGAACTGCTGATCGGGTCGCGAGAAGCGAGAATGCAAGAAGGTTTTTGCCGCGATATTCGACTCAAGCCCGCCGTGGGAAATCGAAAAGTGGCGATACTCGAAGACGCCGATTTTTTGAATGAGGAAGGCGCCAACTGTTTGCTCAAGACACTCGAGGAACCGCCGTCGGGCGCGGTCGTGATGCTGATCGGGACCAGCGAACAACGGCAATTGCCGACGATCCGATCGCGTTGCCAAATCATCCGACTCGGCCCGCTCACAACCAATGACGCATCACGATTGCTACGCGAAGTCCACGGCGTCGAAGCCTCCGACGAACAAATCGCCGATGCGCTCGAGATCGCCGGTGGCGACATCCAAGTGACACTGCATTTGATCAGCGGTGAATCGGACATGCTTCGACAAGCACTTGGCAACCAGTTGCAATCGGAACATCCCGATCCGATCGTGATGACGCGGATCATATCGACCCACGTCGACTCCGTCGGCAAAGACGCGGGAAAACGACGCGCGGCGATGCGAGATGTATTCGCGATCGCGGTCCAGCACTACCGGCGACAAGTGCGAATGGCCGCCGAACTGAACCAAGTGAATCCGATCACACTGGCAAGGCTCGATCGATGCGTCCGCGCGCTGCGAGAGGTCGATCGAAGTGCTAACCAAGCGACATTGATCGAATGTTTCGCCATCGACATCGCCTCAGGAACCACAGGTGACCGGGGCGACATCGGCTAGTGCCTCATCGAGCAACTTGATCCACGGGCCGATGTAGTGACCATTGTCGTGAAACGTGCGACCAGACACCAAGTTGCCGTCGATAACGCACGCTTCGTCCACGTAGATCCCTCCACAGACCTCCAAGTCGAAGCGGCATTTCGCTACCGTCGCCATCCGGCGACCGCGAACGCAATCAGCTCGGGCTGGAATTTCGACGCCGTGGCAAACGCTTGCGATCGGTGCATTCTTGTCAAAGAAATACTTTGTGGTACGGATCAAATCGACATCGTCGCGGATGTACTCGGGCGCTCGACCGCCGCTGAACATGATCCCGAGATATTCCGATGGAACGATGTCGCGAAACGCAATGTCCGCTTGAATCGTATAGCCTTCCCATTCTTTGGTAATCGTCCAGCCAGGTTTGACCTCGTGCATGACCATTTGATATCCGCGCACTTCCGGCGCCGCGACGACGGGTTGGTACCCGCCTTCGATCAATCGGTAATACGGATACATCGTATCGAGCGTCTCGGCAGCGTCACCGATAATGATGAGCACTTTTGGTTTCATGTTGGTTCGTTTCGTTGTGAAGAACTGCGTCCGCTGATCCAGTCAAACGGACAACTCGTTTGCGACTTGTTTAGCGAGTGAGTATTTGATTCAGGTAAGTGCGACTGCGATTGATTTCTTCGGTAACCGCCGCAGTGGTTTCAAGAATCGGAATACCGCGAGGCACTGGATGCATGAAAATCTCTGTCCATCCCGTGAATTTGATCCGCGTCAACGCATCGAGCAATGGCCCAAAGTCGAGCGTTCCACGACCCGGCATCTGTTTTAACTCTTGATCTTTGGGCAGTTTGTCCATGCAGCCCATGCCATGTTCCCATGCGTAAAACACTGTGATCGCGGGACTAAGCGTTTCGATCAAGTCAGCAATCAATGTTTCCTGTTGCGGCAGATGGTACGGCGCCAGAGCAATGCCCAAGTGCTTCGATGGGCTCAGTTCGGCGAGCCACTTCATGGCATCGGGCGATTCGATTAAGTTCGCTCCATGGTTCTCGATGGCGATCGTCACACCGGCTTCCTCAGCGATCGCGACATGCGGTTTCATTGCCTCGACAAACTTCGTGACGGCAGACTTTAGCTCCGTTCCACTGAGTCCCGACGGTCCCGTCGCGCCGGTGACGATCGTTGGACAACCCAACCGCTGGGCCAATCGCATTTCATCTTTCAATCCGAACGGTCCCAAATGGTACTGCGTGATGCAACCAAGCGAGATGGAGTGCTGCTCGAGCAGCTCGGAAAATTTCGCTTCGCCGATCTCGTCGAGTTGCTCACGCTGGTCACCATGGGGTTTGGGCCATAGATCAATCGCAGTGGCGCCGGTTTTGCGAACTTCGGGAAGAACTTCCTCCATCGACGTGTAACCGTACATCGAAGAAGCGAGCATGTATTTGAGCCTGAGCGGTGCCGGGCCTTCGGCACCCTGAGCACGGTGCAACGCGGTTCCGACAGCAATCGTCGAAACCGCGGAAGCGAAGCACCTGCGTGTAATCTTGCGTTTCATCATGTTCATCCGCTGCTGCGTCCTCAAGTCCGATTGGTTCTTGTCCAGTCGTCAATCTAACGACCTTCCTTTCGCCTCTTGCATCAATCCAATGTACGCTACCAATTCATCGGCGACGTGCTCGTCGCCCTGGGATAACCGCATGAACTCGTCCATATTTTGACCTGGCAAGCGATACCACAGTTGAAGCTCCGCATCGCAACCGTAAATGGTCGCGTCATCGATCGGTGTTATCAGGATGTTGTCGAAGTTTTCAAACAGTTCCTGAAATCGAAGTTCCTCGACGCATTTCCACTGTCGATTGCGTCGCCACATTTCGATCAGGAAGAAGATCCCGTGCGTGGATGGTATCCAAAACCGACTCAGCGAAAATTCGAGCGCTAATGTTAACACCGACGAGGCAACGCCGCGTAGGGTGAACGGCCCTGGAATGACAGCGAACTCGTTGGGTGAAGCGACAATCGCCACGCGACACTGCGGCCAACCAGCCAGCAAACTGCCGGTTGCTGAATAAGCCGTCAATCCGCGTAGCACTTGATAGTCCCGTTCAATCACCGACTCGATTACGGGTCGCCACTTTTCAAGATTCGAAAAGCGATCGGACGCCAGCGCCGCAATCGCCTTCGGAACGTGACGACGCCGAGTCTTGACGAACAAATACAGCATCCAAAAGCCCAAAGCACCAATCGACACGGGAATCAATGCGATGTCCCAGAACCAATCCGTTGCTTCGAGATAGGAACTCGACGGGTCGCGAGGATCGTAAATGACATTGACCGCGTCGCCCAATCGATAATGGCGTTGCCGATTGTAACCTCGCCAGCGAACGATTTTCCCCGGTCGTGTCATCGGAGAAAAGAACCGTCCCTGATAGTTCGCTTGATCGACGGAGTAGCTGTATTCGACATCAAGCTTCACATGAGACGCGTTCTTCTCGATCGGATGCACATCGAACTTCAATAGCCGACCCTTCGCCTGCGGCCAATCACTCGTCGCGTGATGGATCATCGATCCGCCGACGAGCATGAGCGAGGCGGAGGGCACAAGCAATCCGCCTAAGATCAATAGGGCGACTCGCTTCAATCGAAAAAAGGCTTCGAAGTAGAATTTTTTCAGACGTTGAAACATGTTCTCATTTTTAGCGATGCGAGTCCTTTGGCTGAGTGAATTCAGGAACTTTCGTTACTTCCGCTGATCCAACTTCTTGACCTCTTCAATCAAGTCGAGCATGGCTTCGGTCAACAATCGTCCTTTGCGCCACATGAACACAATGCTCCGGTACCCCAGCGACTTACTCAACGAACGCGTTGCCAATCGTCGGCACAATTCACCGTCGGCACGTCCGGCCAAAACGCCGACGCCCATCCCCCGCGATACGCACGCGATCGTGAACGCGCTGTTGTCCGTTTCAATCACGATATCAGCGGTCAAACCTTCGCGGTGAAACGCTTGATCGAGCGCATCACGCCCGTGTGAACCCGCGCCGGTGACGACCAATCCATGTTTGGCAAGTTCCCGCAAACTGGACGACTCTGACTTCGCGTACGGGTGGCTCTTCTTTGCCACCGCCAAGAAGTCGACTGTGTAGGCGGGCTCGTAGTGAATCAGCGGTGAACCAGCCTTCAATCCTGGTTCCAAAGTCATCGCAATGTCAACTTCATCACCCAGCAGCAACTCTTCCGCGCGACGTTCGTTCCCTTGGCGTATCGCCAACCGCATCGGATGGCGGCGATGAAACGCCGCGATCGCCGGAGACAAGTCTTCGATCATCATGCGGACTCCGGTCACCATGCGTATCGTGGTTTGAACCGACGGCGCTTGCATCACGTCGAAGGTCGATTCCAATCGCACCAAAATCTCATCGACCTCGTCATGCAATCGCCGCGCAGCATCAGTCGGCTCGACGCGGCGTCCCACTCGATCAAACAGTCTCACACCGTAAGTCTTCTCAAGCGAGCGGATGTGCTGCCAAACAGCCGGCACCGAAAGATGCGAGACCTTCGCCGCCGCCGCGTAACCTCCGTGCTGCATCACTTCTCGGAACGTGTGTAACTGGGCGATGCTCAGATCGGTACAGCGATCGGAGCTCACGCCGGACTTTAACGGGGACACATTCATTTCATAAATCCTAACAATCATTTAGAACTGTTTTATTGTACAAAACGAACTCACCGGTACAATCGAGGGCGGTTAAACTCCCTGAATCTAGATCTTAGCGCCGCGTAATCTCCCACAGGCGAGCCCATTGAACGACACCGTCGCAACCCGTCAACGATTCTGGCTGGTGTTCCTGCTGTTTTTGCACACGGTGAACACCTACATGGATCGTGTCTGCATCTCCGCCGCGAAAGGGGCGATGCAGAAGGACATCAACGGTCTCGACGACCAGATGATGGGCTATGTTTTCGGAATCTTTGCGATCGGTTATGCTTTGTTCCAGATTCCGGCGGGATGGTTCAGCGATCGGGCCGGACCCCGCCGAGCGCTCACAATTGTCGTGATCATCTGGAGTATCTTCACGGCGCTGACGGGTGCCGTTTTCACGGCCATCAGTTTGCTGGTCGTTCGTTTTCTGTTCGGGGTGGGCGAAGCGGGTGCATACCCCGGCGCGACGAGGGCGCTTTACAGTTGGCTGCCCGCGCAAGAACGCGGATTAGGCCAGGGCATCTTTCATTCGGGCGCCCGAATCGGCGCGGCCGCGTCGCTGGTGGTGATGCCATGGCTAATCGATCTGGTCGGATGGCGAATGATGTTTGTCATCAATGCAGCCGTCGGATTGATTTGGGCAGCAGTTTGGTGGTTCTGGTATCGCGACGAACCATCCGAACACAACCGAGTCAACGAAGCGGAAGTCGAATTGATCCGTCGTGGTATCGCCGAAGAGGCCGCGACCGAGTCGAAGCTGCCGTACATCCAAGTCGTCACATCAACCAACGTGTTGTTGGCGATGTTTCAGTATGCCGCCAGCAACATCACCTTCTTCATCAGCATCACGTGGCTTCGACCGTATCTGGTCAAGACTTGGGGCGAAGAGTACGGGTATCTGTCGGCGCTGCCACTGCTCTGCGGTGCGGTCGCGCTGTGGACGTCGGGCTACGCGGTAACCTACTTGCATCGTCGAGGGATGCCCGTGATGTCGCGCCGACTGCCCGCGATGATCGGCTATGCGCTCGGCGCTGTCGGCTTGCTGCTCTGCACGCAAACATCAGAATCCAATTCCGTATGGATGTTCATCGCCTGTTTCTCGCTGGCAACATTTGGCGTTGAGATGACGCTGAGTCCGAGCTGGGCGTTCTGCATGGATATCGGCGGTTCCCGATCAGGAGCCGTTTCCGCTGCGATGAACATGGTCGGCAATTTGGGTGCGGCGCTCAGCGCCGTGGCTTTCCCATTCTTCGTCGACCATGTCACGTTGCCCGTGTTCGCCGAGACGCCGGGCACAGCCAATTCGTTTTTTGTGTTCGCGGCGGTCATGAATGTGATGGCGGTCGTCGCATGGATATTCATGAATCCACGTCGTGAATTGAAAGAGGTTTCCGCGTCGGCAATGCGATCTCGGTTGGTGTTGTTCATTACTTTGATCACAGTGGTCATTGCGACGCTCTTTTATGTCAACTTCGTGATGCCAAAGTAGAGTTGCAGATGCGTGTGATTGATTTAAGTCTACCGATCAACGCCCAGATGCCGGGCGTGACCATTTCGATTGCCAAACGGCTCGAGATCCAAGGCTGGAATGCGACGACGTTATCGCTCTATTCCCATTGCGGGACGCACATGGACGCACCCCGGCACTTCCTCAGCGACGGCGCGACACTCGACCAACAAGACCTAAGTGTTTGCGTCGGACCAGCCACCATCATCAACCTGGCGCCCGCAAAACCGAAGCAACTCATCAATATCGAAGATCTGGGAGGTCTCGTCGATTCAATCGAGCCCGGAATGAGGCTGCTGTTTCGCACCGATTGGCATCAGCGATACGGAACGCCCGAGTATCGCAACGAGTTGCCCCGCATTTCACTGGAGTTGGCTCGCTGGCTCGTCGAGAAGCGAGTCGCAATGATCGGAGTTGAACCGCCATCGGTCGCCGATGTCAACAACAAGCAAGAACTGACAGAGGTTCATCAAACACTTTTTCGCGGCAACGTCTTGATCGTCGAAGGGCTCGCTAATCTCGATCAAATCAAGTCATCGACGGTTGATTTCATTGCGTTGCCGTTGAGTATCGAAAGTGGCGACGGCTCACCAGTCCGAGCGATTGCGATCCACAGGGAGGTTCCATGACCGTCGCCACTGACAATTCCCGGCGCGGTCCGCTGCTCGGTTGCATCGCCGATGACGTCACCGGTGCGACTGATCTGGCGATCAACTTGGTGCAGGGTGGGATGCGAGTCGTGCAAGTACTCGGCGTTCCCGACTCGACTACCCTGTCCGCGACCGGCGATGTCGATGCGATTGTGGTGGCACTCAAATCGCGGTCGATCGTAAAACGGGATGCGATCGCGATCTCGATCGAATCTTTGCGAGCGCTCAAACAACTCGGTGCTACACGATTTTATTTCAAATACTGCTCTACCTTCGATTCCACCGAAGACGGCAACATCGGGCCGGTCGCAGAGTCGCTCGTGAACGAGTTGGGTGTGGCGCAGACCATTTTCTGTCCAGCGTTTCCGCGCGCCGGACGCACCGTTTATCGGGGACATCTGTTCGTCGGAGAAAAATTCCTCAGCGAATCGGGGATGCAGCACCATCCGCTCAATCCGATGACTGATTCCAATTTGGTTCGGTTCTTGACCAAGCAAACCAGTGGTGAGGTTGGGCTTCTTTCTTACGATACGATCGCCGACTCTGCTCAGCGGTGTACCGAGCAGCTAACGATGCTCGCTGATCGTGGAATATCCATGGTGATCACTGATGCCTGTGACAATTCGCATCTTGAAACTTTGGCGCGAGCGGTAACCGGGATGGAATTGGTAACAGGAGGTTCGGGGCTGGCGCGTTATCTGCCGCAAGCCTACCGCGACGCGGGTCTTCTGACATCGACGGAGTTCACTCCGCACATGCCCGCCGTCCCAGGTCGCAACCTCATCATGGCCGGCAGTTGCTCGGGTGCAACGAATCGACAAGTGCAATGGATGGGCAGCCGGTGTCCGGCTTGGCACATCGACATTGACGCGTTGATGCAGGACGAATCGTCCGCACTCGCCAAACTCAAGTCTTGGGCGAATGATTCTGGATCACATGAGACGTTGATGGTGACATCAACATCGGCTCCGGATCGAGTCGCGGCGATCCAGGATCGCCATGGTCGCGTTGAAGCCGCGGGCGTGATTGAACGGTTCATGGCTCGTGCAGCCCTGATGTTGGTTCACGAATCAAACGTCCGCCGACTTGTGCTAGCCGGTGGCGAGACATCGGGCGCGGTGGTGCGAGAGCTCGGCATTCGCATGTTGCGGATCGGTCCAGAAATTTGCGCGGGCGTGCCGTGGACCGAAACCATTGGCACCGAACCGAAGCTGGCGCTCGCATTGAAATCGGGCAACTTCGGTGACGAAAACTTTTTCGCGACCGCTTTGGAAAAGCTGTCATGAACGAACGTGAACTTCGCGAACGCATGGTGATGCACGGCAAGTCGATGTTCGATCGAGAGTTGACGGCTGGTAGTTCGGGCAACATCAGCGTGAAGTTGCCCGATGGAATGTTGATCACACCGACCAACGCTTCGCTCGGCAGACTCGATCCTGATCGAATCACCAAATTGACTTCCAGCGGTCACCGTGTCAGCGGCGACGCGCCATCGAAGGAAGCGTTCTTGCATCATTCCATGTACCGATCAAGACCCGAAGCCAACTCGATCGTTCATTTGCATTCGACTTATTCCGTCGCGGTTTCTTGCCTAGCCGATATCGATCCGGTCAACATCTTGCCGCCGATTACCGCCTATCAAGTGATGCGAGTCGGAACATTACCGCTGGTTCCCTACTATGCGCCGGGCGATGAGACGTTGGCCGCGGCAGTCGAGCAGGCGGCAAAGCTCTCGCATTCCGTTTTGCTTTCCAATCACGGCCCCGTCGTAGCTGGCAACAGTCTCGACGGGGCCGTTGACGCGATCGAAGAACTCGAACAAGCCGCGAAGTTGTTTTTGATTCTCCGCCATGAACAAATCCGCTTCCTCAACGAACAACAAGTCGCTGATCTTCATCAGCGATTTTCGAATTGACTCACTCGATCCCCTAAAAAATACCTTATGAGCACTTATCGAATTGCACTCCTTCCCGGCGATGGGATCGGACCTGAATGCATGGACGCAACCCGGATCGTGCTTGACCGAATAGTGGCCGAAGTTCCCGGGCTCGATTTGATCTTTACGTCGCATCGAGCCGGCGCCGAACTCTATCGCGAGACCGGCGAGACCATGCCCGCCTCGGTACTGGAGGATTGCCTCGACGCCGACGCGGTACTGTTGTCGGCAATCGGACTGCCCGATGTTCGACTCCCCGATGGCACCGAGGTTCAACCGACGATGATGATGGGACTTCGCCGAGCGCTCGACGTTCACTCGGCGGTTCGCCCGATCAAACTCTATCCCGGCGCACCATGCGTGCTGAAGGACACCGGCCCGGGCATCGACTTCATCGTCATTCGCGAAAACTTGGAAGGTTTGTTCGCGTCATTCGGGGGCGGTGGACGTGTCGGAAATGAAGTCGCGACGGACACCATGGTAATCACGCGACGAGGAACATCACGTGTGTCAGACTTCGCATTTCGATTGGCTCGACGGCGGCAAGGACGTCCCAGCGATGGCAAAAAAATGGTCACATGCGTCGACAAAGCAAACGTGTTCCGCAGCATGGCATTCTTCCGCGAAGTGTTCTATGACACCTCAAAATCCTATCCGGAAATTGAAGCCGGCGCGGTTTACGTGGATGCGATGAGTCTTTACATGGTCCAGAACCCTTGGGACTTCGACGTGTTGGTCATGGAAAATCAGTTCGGCGATATTCTTTCCGATTTGGGTGCGGGTCTCGTCGGTGGACTCGGGTTGGGACCGTCTGCTGAAATTGGTGAAGAACATGGGCTGTTCCAACCATCGCACGGAACAGCACCTCAAATCGCGGGAAAGAACATTGCCAATCCGATGGCCACCATCCTCTCAGCCGCGATGATGTTGGATTGGCTCGGTGATCGACACAACGACTCAAGTTCCGCAAAAGCTGCGGCGTCGCTCGAGAACGCGGTTGCGAAAGTGCTCAAGGCCAATCTCGTTCGCACACCCGACATTGGTGGAAAAGCGTCGACGACGGAAGTAGCTCATGCCATCGCGGATGCTTTTGCCAATGAAGCAACGCTGTAACTCAAACCAAACCAAACCAAACTTCAATTTCATCCTACCAGATAGCCCCCTGAAATCATGCGAGAGAACACGATGATGATGAGACGCACTCAACAATACTTCGCGGTAGCGTTCATGCTATTGCCAACTCTTACACGAACGAGCCTTGCCCAAGGTCCGACGGTGGGCGATGACGTCGTGTTCGCCGAGCGAGACGGCATCGTCGCGATCGAGGCAGAGCACTTTCTCAAACAATCCTCGGCCGACGTCCGCGCGTTCTATATGACCAACGCCGAAACTAAACCCGGGATCACGCCCGATGGAGATACCGACCATGTGGCCGGCGCCAGTGGCGGCGCCTACATGGAAGTCCTCCCGGATACCCGCCGCACGCATGCGGACAAGCTGATCAAGAATGAGAACTTTTCGCCGGATGCCGGCAAAATGGCGGTGCTTCATTACAACATCAATTTCGCTACACCGGGCCGATATTACGTTTGGGTTCGCGCCTACTCCAGCGGACCCGAGGATAACGGATTGCATGTGGGAATTGATGGTCAATGGCCCGACAGTGGACAGCGAATGCAATGGTGTGACGGCAAGAACCTATGGCGATGGGAAAGCAAACAACGTACCGATGAGGTGCACTGCGGCGAGCCCTATAAGGTCTTCCTCGACGTACAGACTCCGGGCCAGCACGAAGTCTTGTTCTCGATGCGTGAAGACGGATTCGAGTTTGATAAGTTTATATTAACATCGAATCGCGATTTCGTTCGTCCCGAAGGACTTGGTCCCGAATCCAAGGTGCGAAACGGATCCCTGCCAAAGCCATTTCCTTACGTTGAACCAAAAACAGCCCACGGCGAGGAATCTTCAAAAGAATCGGACAACTTCGCCGCGGGATCGATCGAAATGCCAGCCTCCATGTTTGCCGAGGGAAAGAATGTTGGATATTACCTTGATCGTGGAAAATGGCTGGCTGTCGACCCAGATCACAATGACAGTGGAACAATCGAACGCACCTTCCCGTTTCCGACGGGAGTTTACGATGTAACTCTGAAGACGATCGGCGAAGACGATGGAATGTCGTCTTATAAAATCAGTGTCGACGGTGAGAGCCTTGCCGAGTACACCAATCCGCTTGGCCAACAAACCTATCAAGAAGGAACCGAATTCAACTCGACATGGAAGACAATTGCGATCACTGACGGTGCGATCATCAAGGTCGCGTCATCGATCGGAAGCGTCGACGGGACTCGCCACAGTCGAGCAAGGTGGAGCGGAATCGAGTTCAAACCGGCCGACAAAGCAACGCAGTCCGCCGTGGCGCAATTGCTGAAGCAACGATTCAGGACTCAAGCAAAATCCGGTGCCGTCGCGCGGAAGGGAAGTCCAACGAAGTCTGTCAGCGATCAGCTCCTCCAAAACCCTCGGCAACCCGACGGTGACGGATCAGTCGAAGTCGAAGGAGAGTTGAAGACGTGGCACAAGATCACACTGAATTTGAATGGCCCGTTCGCGCACGAGAAGGATAACGTGCCCAACCCGTTTACCGACTATCGCATGACGGTGACTTTCACGCACGACGACGGCGTGAAATACGAAGTACCTGGATATTTCGCAGCCGACGGCAACGCGGCTGATTCCTCGATGGAATCGGGGACGGTTTGGCGAGCCCACTTCGCGCCCGATCGCGTGGGAACGTGGAACTACCATTTGTCTTTTGCCGCCGGCCTTTCAGCGGCGATCGACCGAAATGCGAACGCCAAAGCGCTGAGTCCCTTCGACGGTCGAACAGGGTCATTTCAAATTGCCGAGACGGACAAGCATGGTCGCGACATGCGCGCTCAGGGACGATTGAAATACGTTGGTAAGCACTATTTGCAATTCGCCGAGACTGGCGAGTATTTTTTGAAAGTCGGTGCCGACGCGCCCGAGACGTTGTTGGCTTACAAGGACTTCGATAACACGCACGCTGGCAACCTCAAAAAAGCACCGTTGAAGTCATGGTCGCCGCACGTGAAAGACTGGAACGCCGGTGATCCGACATGGGGCGATGGCAAGGGCAAAGGTTTGATCGGCGCAGTCAATTACCTTTCCGGCAAGGGTTGCAACGCGTTTTCATTCTTGACATACAACGCCGGCGGCGATGGGGATAATGTTTGGCCGTTCATCGACCGCGACGACAAGCTTCACTACGATTGCAGCAAGCTCGATCAGTGGGGCACCGTTTTCGAGCACGGCACGAACCGCGGCATGTACCTGCACTTCAAGATGCAGGAAACCGAGAACGATGACGATAATCGCGGCAACGGGCGAGGCTCAGTGCCTGAGAGTCTCGATGGTGGCGATCTCGGCGTGCAACGGAAATTGTATTGCCGCGAGTTGATCGCTCGTTTCGGGCATAACCTCGCGTTGAATTGGAATCTGGGCGAAGAGAATACACAGTCGACTGCCCAGCACATCGCGATGATTGATTACATCGCTGACATGGACGCATACGATCACAACATCGTCATTCACACGTTTCCCGACCAACAAGATCGCGTCTATCAGCCGTTGCTCGGGAGCAAGTCAAAGCTAACCGGCGCATCGCTTCAAAACAGCGGTCTCGAAACGACGCACGCGGAAACATTTAAGTGGGTCGAAGCTTCGGCACAAGCGGGCAAGCCTTGGGTCGTTGCTTTCGACGAATCGGGATCTGCCGGCCACGCCCAGTGTCCTGACCTCGGCTACAACGGGTTCGATGGTCACGATCGATCCGGCAAGATGGCCTACACGCAGCACAAGGTGCGCAAGCAAACACTTTGGGGAACCTTGATGGCGGGCGGCGCCGGCTGCGAATACTACTTCGGCTACCAGTTCGATGAGAACGATATCGTTTGCGAAGACTGGCGAAGCCGCGACCAGAGTTGGGACTACTGTCGAATCGCGATCGGGTTCTTTCATGACAACAAGATTCCGTTTTGGGAGATGACCTGCGCGGATGAGTTGGTTGGGAATGCCAATCACGAAGTCTCGAAACTCTGTTTTGCGAAAGCCGACGACACATACCTGGTTTACTTGCCCGACGGCGGAACATCATCACTGGATCTGTCCGCCGCGACAGGGGAATTCAATGTGCATTGGTTCAATCCACGATCGGGAGGTGAATTGGCGACCGGTTCGATCGAATCGGTCAGTGGCGGTGGTACGGTGTCGATCGGAACGGCACCAACGGACGCCAGCGAGGATTGGCTCGTCGTCATTCGAAGAAGGGATTCTGGTGACACGAAACTTTCAGGGGCAACTTCGTGGAAGCCAATCTTATCGAGCGACGGCAGCCTTCCTGTTGCCCGTCACGAAGCGGGATACGTTCGCGTCGGAGACCGTTTTTACCTGATCGGCGGTCGCAGGAAGAATCCGGTCAGCATCTATGATCCAAGTCTGAATGTCTGGCTCGAGGGGTCCGTGTCGCCGGTGGAGATGCACCACTTTCAACCCGTCGTCGTTGGAAAACTGATTTATGTTGCCGGTGCGTTGACGGGACCGTATCCGGGGGAAACGCCTTTGCCAAACATGTACATCTATGACACCGAACACGACATTTGGCGTCAGGGCCCGGGGATACCAACGGATCGCCTACGCGGCTCGACTGGCAACGTCGTTCACGAAGGTAAGCTCTACTTAGCCAGCGGGATCTTCGACGGTCGCCGCGGCGATCATAAGAAATGGTTCGATGCATACGACTTGAAAGGCGGTTTTTGGACACGGTTGCCCGACTGTCCCCGCGCTCGCGATCATCATCAAGCAGCAGTGGTTGGCGGAAAGATGTATCTGATCGGTGGTCGTCAATCCAACGCGCCGTCAAACACGATGGGGAATACCATCGACGCAGTCGACGTATTCGACTTTCAAACGAAACAGTGGAGCACCTTGGCCGCTGCGATCCCAACACAGCGGGCTGGACTATTTTTGACAATGTTCGGTGATCAGATTCTGGCGATCGGCGGTGAATCGCTCGGACAAAAACTTGCTCGCAACAACGTCGAATGCCTCGACACCAAAACCAAAACGTGGCGATCCTTATCCCCAATGTTGGAAGGACGACACGGAACTGGAGCGGTATTGTTTGAGGATCGAGTTTACATTGCATCGGGAAGCGGCAATCTAGGCGGCGGCCCAGAACTGACGACTCAAGAGTCCGTGGACGTCGCAGCTCTGCTGGAATGATTACGATAGCTGACTGAAACGACCCTCTCTCAGCCGCACATTATTCTCGAAACTGACGCATATCGATGACAAACACACAACGTCGGCTCTTCAGCGTGATCTCATATGTGGCGGGATTGGCTCTGATCGATCCTTGTTTCTCGGCCGATCGGCCGAACGTCATTTTTATTCTCAGCGACGACCTCGGATACGGCGATTACGGTGTTTTCTTTCAAGATCAGCGGAAAGCGGCCGCCGAGCGCAGCGAGCCTTGGCATGGCACACCTCAATTGGACAAGATGGCCGGTGAGGGAATTCAACTTCGCCAGCACTACTGTCCCGCACCCGTTTGCGCGCCTTCACGAGCATCGCTGCTGCTAGGTGTTCACCAGGGGCACGCGAATGTTCGCGACAACCAATTCGACAAAGAACTCGAAAACAATCACACGCTGGGCACCGTCATGCGGGGAGCCGGTTACGCAACGGCTGCGATCGGGAAGTGGGGCTTGCAAGGATACTCGGGCGAGACCGAGGCCACTGATCGCAATCAAAAGGCGAACAAGAACAAAGGCCGTCAACCGAAATCTGCGGGCCCCGATTTTTGGCCGGGTTATCCAACGAAGCGGGGTTTCGATTTCTATTTCGGTTATGTCCGCCACGGCGATGGTCACGCGCATTATCCGAAGGAGGACGGCAAGGAACTGTGGCACAATGACCAGGAAGTTTCAGACACACTTGACGGCTGTTACACCACCGATTTGTTCACCGCCCGAGCGAAGAAGTGGATCACCGATCAGCAGAATGCGCAGCCTAGTCAGCGATTCTTTCTGTACCTCGCTTACGACACGCCCCATGCGATTCTGCAGTTGCCGGCGACTGAGTTTCCGGCGGGGCAGGGCGCCAAGGGAGGTCTTCAATGGCTGGATCAACCCGGATCGATGATCAACACCGCAGGCGGTACTCCGGATAGCTACATGCATCCAGATTATGCCGAGGCGAAATGGGATCATGACCGTGACCCCTCGACGCAGCAACGCGACTGGCCCGATGTTTATAAACGCTACGCAACCGGCGTACGTCGTATCGACGATTGCGTGGGCGACCTGCTGGCCCTTTTGGAAGATCTCGGCATCGGCGACGACACGCTCGTAGTGTTTACGAGCGACAACGGTCCCAGCAAAGAATCGTATCTGAAAGAGCAGTACAGCCCCGAATTTTTCAATTCGTTCGGACCTTTTGACGGCATCAAACGGGATCTATGGGAAGGCGGCATTCGCTCCGGTGCAATCGTTCGTTGGCCGGCCGGTATGACCGAGCTCGAGTCAACGGAAAGATCAGCGAAGGACACTGGGCGCATCAGTCAGTTGCCGAGTCAGTTTCATGACTGGATGCCGACGTTGGCAGAAGTCGCCGGCGTCAAGCCACCGGCGCGTTGCGACGGGACATCGCTGGTCGCTACCCTAACCGGAAACGGTCAACAGCAGACACCGCAGGTCTACGTCGAGTACTTCAACGGACAAGCGACGCCCAAGTACGAGGAATTCGAGACATCCCGACGTGGAGCAAAACGTCAACAAATGCAGGCGATCCGCGAAGGTGATTTCATGGGAGTGCGATACAACGTGCGTTCGCACGAAGATCCCTTTCAGATTTTTGATGTTGTCAAAGATCCGAAACAGCGAACTGATTTAGCAGTTAAAAAGCCCGATCTACAGCTACGGATGCACAATCATGTTCTGCAACTGCGGCGCCCCAATCCGAGCGCGCCGAGACCTTATGACAATCAACCCGTGCCCGCTGTCCATGTGGAAAAAAGGGTAGCCGGTGTTCAGTGGCGTCGTTATCAAACATCGGAACCGTGGTTGGCTCGACTCGATCAACTCGAACCATCCGCCGAGGGAATTTCGGCGACCATCGACACCGTCTCCTCGGAGTTGTCGTCGATTGCGGTGGGTGAGTCCGTTTTGTTCAGCGGATACCTCGAAGTTCCCAACGAGGGCGACTACACGTTCACGCTTCCCGCCGGTGCAAGTGCATTGTTGCGAGTTCACGATGCGACCGTGCTGGACGCGGGCTTCAACGCAGTCGATACCGACAAATCCGATACCATTCGACTCTCATCGGGCACACACCCGTTTCGACTGTACTGGAAACAGTCGGTTGCACAACTTGGCATCGAAATCTCAGGACCAAACCTACCTCAGCAATCTGTTCCGCCAGAATTTCTGACAAGATAAGTTAGGAACCGTGGGCTTAACCTAGTAAACAGCTCCGCCTTTCTCTTCATCAATTTCAAATCTTATGCGTGTAAACAAATTTCGTGGATCATTCGAGGTGCTGGTCGCGTTGGCGATCTGCGTCTCCGGCAACGCTGCGATTGCCGAACTTCCAAATGTCCTTTTGATTTTGGTGGACGATCTCAAACCAGCGATCGGTGCTTTTGGTGACGCGGCGGCGAAGACACCGAACCTTGACAAGCTGGCTCGCAAGGGAATGCGTTTTGACGCCGCCTATTGCAACCAAGCTGTTTGCGCACCCTCTCGTTTCACACTGATGTTGGGTGCACACTCAACATCCACCGGGCTTTATGGATTGGGCAGCAATCTCCGCGAGCTTGTTCCGGATGCAGTGACGATGCCTCAGTATTTCGCGAAATACGGTTATCGGACCGAATCGCTCGGAAAGGTATTTCACATCGGACACGGGAACCTTGGCGATCCTGAATCATTCTCGGTTGAACATTTCAAAGATAAAGTCGTTGAATACCTCGATCCTGCGAGCACCGATGGTGGCACGTTGACTCGCGAAGAAGCGTTGTTCACAAACCAGGAACTTGGCAACATCCAAAGCCTTCCCCGCGGTGCGGCATTTGAATCAGCGGTAGTCGAAGATGAAGCCTACGCCGATGGACGAGTTGCCGATGAAACGATTCGCAGATTGAAGGCCGCCCAAGAGCGACGAACCAAGGATGGAACTCCGTTCTTCATCGCTGCCGGTTTTGCTCGCCCGCACTTACCGTTCTGCGTTCCAAAAAAGTATTGGGATTTGTTCGACCCGGCCGAATTGCCGATGCCGGAGAACACCCACAGCCCGCGTGGGGCGCCCCGCGTCGCGCTCAAGCAAGGCGGCGAGATCGTGGCCTATAAGCCTGTGCCTCCCAACGGAGAAATCGACGACGAGCTGACGCGGAAGTTAATTCACGGCTACTACGCCTGCACCGCCTTCGTCGACGCGCAGATCGGCAAAGTAATGGACGAACTCGATCGGTCTGGCTTAGCCGACAACACGATTGTGGTTTTGTGGGGCGACCACGGATTTCATCTCGGCGATTTGGGAATTTGGACCAAACACACGAACTACGAACAAGCAAACCGAATCCCAATTGTGATCATCGCCCCGGGAGTGACGAAAGCGAATTCTTCGACGAAACAATTAGCGGAAACGGTTGACATTTTCCCAACCGTTGCCGAGCTTGCCGGGCTTCCGTCGCCGAACGTCCCTCAGCCCATCGATGGACTGAGTATGGTTTCGGTATTGAAGGGTCCGTCGACCCGGGTTCGCGATCATGCCTACCACGTTTTTCCGAAAGCGAAACTCGGACGAGCAATTCGCACGGATCGCTATCGAATGGTTTGTTGGAAGAATGCCGATGCACCCGAAGAAACCGCCGAGTATGAATTGTATGACTATCAGACAGACCCGCTCGAGACCACCAACGTAGCCGACTCGCAACCCGAGGTCGTTTCCAAATTGAAAAAGATGCTTGACGAATATCCTCTGCCCCACGCGAAGAATCGACGATGAGAGTTTGCATAAAACTGGTCGGATTTTTTGCCGTTTGCGTTGCCTTGAATGCGAGTCTCCCGCCCGTCGTTGCGAAGCCTCCAAATATCGTTCTAGTTTTTGCAGACGATCTCGGCTGGAAGGATGTCGGATACCAGGGCAGCAACCTTATGGAGACTCCCAACATCGATCGGCTCGCGACGGAAGGTATGGTTTTTTCGTCCGCTTATGCTTCAGGTGGCAATTGTGCTCCGAGCCGAGCTTGCTTGATTTCGGGAACGTACACGCCCCGGCATCATGTCTACGCCGTTGGCAGCACGAATCGAGGCCCCAAGAAACATCAACGTTTGATTCCGGTGCCCAATCACAATGGATTGACCGAAGATGTTCTCACGATGGCTGAAGCGTTGAAGTCAGTCGGATACAAGACAGGCCACTTCGGCAAATGGCATCTCGGGGGAAAGGAGGGATCGTTGCCGACCCGACAGGGATTTGATGTCTCATTCGATTCTTTTGGTGACGGCCAGCGAGAAGAGGGCTCCGAGGGTAACAAGGCTGGGCCGCCGGAAGATCCCAAGGGGGTGTTCACCCTGACTCGTGAAGCGTGCAAGTTTATCAAGGACAATCGCGAGGGGCCGTTCTTTTGCTACTTGGCTCATCACGCGATTCATTCTCCGCTGCAAGGACGACCGGAGTCGCTTCAAAAGTTTACTGCCAAGAAATCAGCGTCCAAGCAAACGGAACCGTCCGCCCTTTACGCGGCTTGCACTTACGATTTCGATCAAAGCGTCGGCAACTTGCTCGCGACGCTGAAGGAACTCGAACTCGACAACAGCACGTTGCTCGTTTTCACGAGCGACAACGGTGCGACGAATCAATCGTCGCAAGAACCGCTACGCGGAAACAAAGGCTGCTATTACGAAGGTGGTGTGCGCGAGCCGATGATCGTTCGATGGCCTGGCGTGACTTCGCCCGGAACAATTTGCGACGTGCCTGTCATCAACGTCGACCTCTTCCCAACATTCCTGGATGCTGCGGATTGCGAGATTCCACAGGGCAAAGTACTTGATGGCGAGAGCCTGCTTCCGTTGTTGCGAGGAAACGATGCTGTAGCACGCGAATCCATCTTCTGGCACTTTCCGGGCTATCTCGATCGCCCCGTCATTCGAGGTCGTCCGCTCGACGCGGAGACCAACTTTCGCACTCGTCCAGTCAGCGTCATTCGTCAGGGTGACTGGAAGTTACATCTGTACCACGAAGAGTGGTTGTTGGATGGTGGTCGCGAAATGCTTGCGACCAACAACGCGGTTGAACTCTATCACTTGGCCGATGACATTGGCGAACGCATCAATCTTGCGAACGTCGATACGGATCGCCGCGATCAACTTCTCGACGCACTCTTGGCTTGGCTGGACGCGTCGAATGCCAAACTCCCCGGCATCCCGAACGCAAACGCGACCTCCGTGAAAGAGAACCTGCCCGGTAAATAGTTCCGGTCCGATGTGGCTAGTATTGATCGAATTGAACATCGTCCGATTGGACGATAACGAATTAATCCACGGACGCTTGGTCAAACAGATTTAGCTGGACAGCGCCACCTCGGTGAGCGGCACGGCGCTAGCCTCCGGTAATTCACGACGAAAACCGGCGGCTAGCGCCGTGCCACTGATTTGATCTGAAACAACGTAAATTCTTGCATTTTTGTCGCTAGTTGGCGCTGTCCAGTTAGGATTGTGCGGAAAATAAGTGTCGCCGTTCGCTCCGCGAAACTCGCGTTCTTTCGCGGATAGCTTGTGAATTTATACGAAGGGTTGATTGCGGTAGTCTGTAATCGCGCTATTTTATGTACATGAACTCAAAAATATGATTCGCACAGCGAAATGCTCGCGTCAGTCGTCCCGAGCGGACTCAAGTTGATTTCCTACCCCGATCCATCGACGAGATGGTGCCCCGCGATCATCGTTGCCGAATCGTTTGGCGATTCGTCGAGTCGATCGACCTCGAACCCTTCTATCAAGAGATTCGTGTCTCCGCTTCGCAGGCCGGACGCACCGGGATCTCGCCAGAGAGTCTCATTTCACTCTGGTTAATGGCCACGCTCGATGGCATCAGCTCTGCTCGCGAGATCGCCCGTCGATGCGAAACGGACTTGATCTATCGTTGGATCTGCGGCGGCGTGTCAGTCAACTATCACTCAATCAGCGACTTTCGCTCCGACCATCCCGAGAAGATCAGCGGCATCCTGACCAGTTCGGTCGCCTCATTGATTCAACAGGGCTTCGTCATGCTTGATGACATCGGTCAAGACGGCATGCGAGTTCGAGCGTCCGCTAGCAGCAGTTCGTTTCGCCGCAAGCCGACCCTCGACGAGCTACACAAACATGCCAAAACCCATCTCGAGGAACTCGATGAGCAGCGGCGTCGGCGCGAAGAGAACGCAGACGACGATGATGATGAATCTCCCACTCGCACTCGTCGTGAAGCTGCCGCTGATCGGGCTGCACGCGAGCGTGAAGAACGCATCACACGGGCGATTAAAGAAGGCGAGGAACTTCGCAACAAGAAATCCAAAGACGAAGACAAAGAAAAGGTTCGCACGAGCACGACTGATCCGGACGCCCGGCGAATGAAGATGGGCGACGGTGGGACTCGGCCAGCGGTCAATGTCCAGTTCGCCAGCGATGGCGATGCTCGCGTGATCGTTGGCGTTTCAGTAACCAACGAAGGAACTGATGGCGGCCAGCTACCACCGATGCTCGATCAGATCGAGGAACGTTACGGCAAACGTCCCGGCACCGCGCTAGTGGATTGTGCGTATGCCACGAAGGCTTCTGTTGAGGAATCGGATTTTACCGGTACTGCGGTGGTGTCGACAGTTCCGCGCAGCGATCAACTCAAACGACACGGCAAAGACCCTCACCAGAGACAGAAAGGCGACAGCGATGAGTACGAGGCTTTTCGTCATCGGATGGCTGACCCGAAGTATCAAGAACTCTACAAGAAGCGTCCCTCGATTGCAGAGTTCCCCAACGCGGATTGTCGTAACCGCGGTCTGACACAACTGAGGGTTCGCGGGCTGGTCAAAGCGGAAGCGGTTGCGCTGTGGCACGCACTGACGTTCAATCTGCCGCGGATGTTTCACATGGGAGCAATCGCATGAGGCCAAACGGCGAAAATCTCGGCTTTGCGGCCAAGAAGCTCATTGAGTTCGACCTCGCCATCACCGAAAGTAGAAGCGAACCTCCCAATGACCTAGCTCAATGACGACCGAAAAAACAAAAATACGCTCCGGCGGAAAAGATCGAGATGATAAGCTCGATAGGTTCACAAGCTAGGAGCGAACGGCGACAATAAAAAGCCGCTCGGTCCTTAGTTCTCTTCTCGATCGTCGGCAATTCCATTCTTGTTAGCATCGACGACGCCGGACAACGGATCGCTAACCGCAGCCTGCCAAGCGATCTTGCGAAACGCTTGATCAAGTTCAGCACTGGGATAGCCGTTTTGGCTTGGAAACGCGATGACGCCTTCAATCAACTCCGGCGATCGCCCGTACAGCGTCGCGTAAAACACGTAGCCTTCGATCGCCTCCATTCCAGCCCCGAGATGACCCAGACGATCCCGCCACAGTGAACGCTCTTTGCCGCCGATCGCTTTGTGAAGTCCTTGAACGCCGGATAGCTCGCCTCGATGGTAATACTCAACAGCGATCACCATTGCACGCGAGGTTGGCAAAACGAAAACACAGTCACCGTAGGTCTCATTGAGTTGCGTGACAAGTGGCTCGTACGTGTCTCGGTTTTCCACGTGCATGCGAGCGACGACTTCGTCGGTTAGCTCAGCTTCACTTGTTGGAATTGGATTGAGCTGATCTAGTTGTGGCCAAGCGTCGGAGAGGTAGAACTTCATGTCTTGGTTGTGGGTGCGACAGAAATCGATCCAACATGCGTAATACTCACTACGATCATGATAGAAGGGACCCCACATCATCGCATCCCACTTCGCGTTCGCGATGGAGCTGAGCAACTTTGGCACCGGCTGGCGATCAAAGCTGAAGATTCCATTTTCCTCTTCCCATTTGTATCGCGAGCTTCCCGTGACTCCCCCGCCAACATGGACAACCGGCATCGGTTGCTGCAATCCAGCGGCATGCGTGATGATCGGCAATGTCGAGTAGCCCGGCATCATGAAGCTGTGGCCTGTTCCGACAATCCTCAGCGACCCATCGGTCGGTTTCGCATACGAAGTGATGACCTCGCCTTTCCGCTTTCTCGAGTTCTTGTAGATCTCCGCGATCTCGTCTGGCGATCGAAAACACACCGCATGCTCAGGAAAACGCTCTGCTTCCCAGCCCGGATCGACGTAGAACTTTGTATTGACACGATCGCGACTCGAAGTAGGGTTGCGGGTTCCTGATGCAGATGTCGTCGGTTCGACTTCCAGAGTCGCAGACTGCGCCAATACGATCATCGGAGCCCAACAAGTAAGGTGAGCCAGAGAACTCACAACCAAAAGGCAACGAAAGCTGAAGATCGATCGAAGACGCTTTGTCATCATGCTGCGCACACCAAGCTCGAGGGTGACCTTGGACAGGTCAGAAGAACATTGTAACGTCATCGACGCCGCCGAATTGTCTACCGACTCGATTCAGGGCAGAGCTAATTTGCCATCTCGACTGGCGATTGGAGGCTCGCGTTGGGTATCGATTCTGTGACGTGATGGACGGGAATCGCTTTCGGCGATGACGCGAACATTGCATCGTACCTGAGCAGATCGTCATCGATTTGCCGGGACAGCATTCGACCGTTGAAGTGGCCCGCCAGAACGCTGCCGTAGTAGATCGGCGTCGCATAAGCGGGAGTGAAAACGCCGATGGAGTTGCCGACATAGGTGCCGTACGCAGGATACAGAATTCGGTTGGCTTCGATGATTCCGTCACGATCATGCCTTTGATATAAGTAATCCATCGCATCGCGTGAGGCGATCGTCTCGTGCCAGGCTGGGAAAGGGAGGTAAGCGAGCGCGTAGGTTCCTTGGTATCGCCGCCGCGTGAAGTCCTTGGCATGACCGAGTTCGTGCAACGCGATCGCCGGTACGTCGCTGTAAAGATGAACGGTTTGGGTGAAAGGATTGAAATGGTCGCCACCAATCAATCGACCCGGCAAGATGGCTTCGCCACCGACGGCCAGCAAGCCGAGCGTGTATCGATAGGGCCACGCTACGGTCTTATTCTTGCGTAGGCGACGAAAATCCTCGATCGGAGCGTACTGATTCATCCGCACCTTGATGTGCGGCAAATTGTTCGCTTCCAAATACTCAACGGTCGTTTCCGCTGTTTTGCTGGTGATTCGGTGGCTATCGATCCGCCGGTCCCAAAACAGCAACTTATTGGGAATCCCGACAATCCAACCGGCCGTGTCGAGCCACTTGACCTTTCTTCCGATCTCGATTTGATTGGATGAATCATTTGCCAGCTCTGGTGAAACGTATCGCGGCGCGGACGGAATGGCTTTCGGTGAAAGCACATGACACCCTGCAGTGCCCAACAGAATCATCGAGGCGACGAGAAAACGTACAAATGATTGCATCGGAGATTAGAACTCGTGTCGAAGACCCAATGAAACACCCGCGTACGCAGCCTGATCGAAATCGTCGGGCCCGCCAAAGGACACTCGCGACGTGTAAACACCATCGACCAGCAAGCCTTGCACGCCTACTTGAAAGCTGGTTCGGTCCGTCAGGTCGAACGAAACGTCGGCTATGATTTCTGAAAGGGCGCTCAGACTAAAGTCAGTTTCATCGAATGCCGTCGCCGGGCCACTGGCCCAATAGCCTTTCTGACGTCCCCTGTTACCACCAAATCCGCCAGCGACCGCAGCATCGAAGTTGAATTGTTTCCAGAACCACCGGCCACCAAACCTCGCCTGCATCAGCAGCAAGTTGTTGTTGGTCGTGACAAAATCGTCCCATGTCGAACCGGTGTCGAAACGGATGTCGTAGTGATCGCGCATATTGAGAAAGCGAACGCCCAGCGTTGCGAACGTCTGGCCACCGAGAACCAAGGAGGTCAAGCCCGCGTCAATCGAACCGCTCCACAAAGTTGATTCCGTATCAAGCTTGTCTCGGAGTACTACGAATTTGTCATCGCCGGAGATTGACAGAAAGTTCAACGAAAGGAGATGGCCGTCAAGATTTGTCGTCCCGACTTCACGGTCAACGCCGACACGAACTCCTGAGTTCCAGCCGGTTTGAACCGATTCGTGACCGGAGTCGAATCCGTCACTCCACCGCAACGTGTGTTTGTCATCGCGTCGCATCGAGACAAACTGGGCTGACATCGACCACCGAGTCGACATCGATGATACGCCCAGGTTCACGGAGTCGATGTTCGGGGAATCAATATCCTCGATCATCTGCCATGCCTCGACCGCCAACGATGTCCCCGGATGGCTCAACAGCATCAGCAACCCGATCAGGGACGACGAGTACCGAAGGGAAAGACTTCGCGGTAAGCCTGGATGATGCATCGGCGTGAATCGGGGGGAGCGTGGTTATGCTGAGATTTTTTAGTACCCGGCGTTACAACACGTCTATCCCGATCCGGCTCAACCGACCCGCGTGAAACCCGGTTTTTCAAGCTGCGGGATTCGGCTTGGGTACTTTATACTGTCCGACTGCGTTCTCAGCGTGCCGCTTTTGGCATTCTCGGTTTGATTCTTGATGGTAGTTTTTCGATGCGCCAGTGGATACTTATTGCTTGTCTCGTGTCGATCGCGTCGTTCCTGGGTGCGAATCACGTCGAAGCTGCTGGCGTGAGCTTGGGACAACGCAAAGCGATCGCTTCGGTCAATGCGGCTGTCCAGCAGGCCGGCGTAAGCTTCGCAGCGGCGGACTTCGCCGCCGCCGGGGAGAACATTCGCGAAGCAATCAAGCAAGTCGAAGCAGCCAGCGAAGAAGGGTCTCCGGAGGTTTTCGACCTACTCTTACCGGCGATGAAACGGATCAGCAAAGCTCACACGATGCTGGAGTTTGAGGGAGTTTCACTGCCGCCATTTCGGATCCCAGGTCGTCCTGCTGAAACACCGACCGAACCGAATCCGGCGAAGCCAAAAATGGAAGCGCCGGTGAAAACGACAACTCCCAAACCGGTCGTACCAACGGCTGCACCGGAGAATGGAATCAGCTTTACGAACACGGTTGCTCCGATTCTCGCCAACCGCTGTGGAGGCTGTCACATCAAGGGTAGCAAAGGCAATTTCAGCTTGGCAACCTTCGCGACATTGATGAAAGGTCCACCCGAGGGCGTGGTGATTTTCGCGGGAGATACGGTGGGGAGTCGCTTGATTGAAACGATCGAATCAGGTGACATGCCACGAGGTGGCGGCAAGGTCGCACCGAACGAGTTGAAGGTGCTGAAAGACTGGATCATCGCGGGAGCAAAATTTGACGGCACGGATCCGACAGCACCAATCGTCGGATCATCAACTCCACCAGGCGCTGCCCCCACCATGAACGAAGATGCGTTGGCCGTTCGTAAATCGACCGGCAGCGAGACGGTGAGTTTCGCCAAAGACATTGCGCCGATTTTGGTCAACAATTGTAACGGATGTCACGTCGACGCGATGCAAGTTCGTGGTGGCTTGCGAATGGATACGTTCGCGCTCCTGTTTCGTGGCGGCGATAGCGGACGAGTTATTGAACCTGGTAAGTCGGACGCAAGCTTGCTGGTTAAGAAAATTCGTGGCATGGAGGGCGATCGAATGCCCGCTGGTGGTCGACCAGCACTGCCGGAGGAATCCATCCGCTTGATATCGACATGGATCAACGAAGGGGCAACGCTTGACGGTGCAAGTGAGGACCAACCGCTACGAGTGATGAGCCAACTAGCTTGGGCGGCATCGGCCAGCACCGGCGAAATGAGTGAGCGACGTCACGAATTAGCGCTCACGAATATGAAACTAGCCAATGCCTCGCGCGCTCCGGTCGCTGAAAAAATAACGGAGCACTTCTTTGTCTTCGGCACGGCTTCGCAACCAACAATTGACTTGGTTGCACAATTGGCGGAAGAACAAATGAAAACGGTCGCGACGGTCGTTATGAGCGATCTTGGCGAGGGATTCTACAAAGGGCGTGCTACGATTTTTGTAAGTTCGCGTCGATATGATTACAGCGAGTTTGCCAAGATGGTCGAAGGACGCAGCCTGCCAACGGACTGGACGAGCCATTGGCGATTCGACGGAATCGACGCCTACGTTTCGTTGGTCGCGACCGACCGCGATGAGAAAGAGGTGATCGCTAGCCGACTGCTTTCGCCACTGACCAGCCTCGCCGTGGCGACTCGCGGCGGAGATGTTCCAAGGTGGCTTGCCGAGGGCGTCGGTACGGCTACTGCTGCCCGAAAACGCGGCGCCGACAAGGACGAACGACGAAAGCTCGAGTCAGAAATCATGCAAGCGATCACCGTGATGGGTGACGCGAAAAAGTTTCTCGATGGGAAGCTGACGCCGGAGCAAACCGATCGCATCGGCGCGGCAATCTCAACGAGTCTGCTCGATCGGACCCATCGCCGCAATTTCGACAAGTGCTTGCGCTTACTCGGCGAAGGCAAATCATTTGAGAAAGCGTTCGGCGAATCGTTCGGTGTTTCAACGCAAGCGTTCGTCGAGTCTTGGATCCAATGGGTTCGTGGTTAGAAATCACCCATGGTTTGGATCGTCGTCCTGACGGCATCGGCTGATCGTTGAAATGAGGCTTGCTCTTCGTCGGACAATGGCGGTTGCAGGACTCTTCGGATGCCACCTCGTCCGACCACCGCGGGCAACGACAGACACACGTCATTGACGCCCCAATGATCTTCGATCAATACACTCACGGGCATGGTGTGCTTGAGGTCATAAACGACGCTGTCGAGAATCGTCATGACAGCCAGTGCGATACCGTAGCTGGTATAGCCTTTGCGTTTCGAAACCTCGTAGCCCATGTTGACTGTTTCTTGAAAGAGTCGTCGCGAAATATCGGTCGGATAGAATCGCTGGCCGCCGGTCATCGACAACGAGTGCGCCGCGAATTGGCTGTCGCCGTGTTCACCCAATATGTACGCGCGGATGTCGTCGGCGTGGATTTCGAGTTCAGTCGAAAGCAGCGATCGGTATCGAACGCTGTCCAACAGCGTGCCGGTTCCGAAAACGCGAGCGGGCGGAAAACGGGATAGCTTCAGTGCGGCGTAAGTCAGCGCGTCGACGGGATTGCTGACCACAATGATGATTGCTTCGGGACTGGCCTGGGCGAGCGCTGGTATCCATGCTTTGAAGATCTCGAGATTGTCGCTGGCCAATTCGAGCCGCTTGCGATTCGGATCGCCGTACGGCACCGACGCCGTGAACACGATCACGTCCGAGTTTCTCGAATCTTCGATGTCGCCGGCGTGAATTCGCATGTTGCTGTTCTGTAACGCGCTGGCGTGCGACAAGTCCATCGCATCGCCCACGGCTTTGTCGTGCGAACGATTGATCAGCAACAGCTCGCTGGCCAGCGGGTTGATCGTCGCGGCGAATGCGATTGCCGATCCGACCCGTCCAGTTCCAACAATGGCAATTTTCATTTTTTGGACTCTTATGCTGCACTTGAAAAGACGGTTTTGGGTTGAAGAAAGACCGTATGACAATTGTTTTACATTCTTCTGGCGCCAAACCGACTTTTTCCGGCCGACATTTTCGTTCAATGGGCATGGACACACCATCGTCGTCCGGTTCACCTCTTCTTCGACTCAGGAGTCACGTCATGCGTTACGCCCAATTCACCGCCGCTTTTCTGGTTTGCCTGTTTGCCGGCATCAGCGAGCCTGACAATGTTTTTGCCGATCAAGTCGCGCTCGATGTGCGGCTGGTAAATCCGACCATGAAATCGGACCAGAAGCAAATCAACTATTTGCGGATCGCTTTGACGGGATTCGCGTTGGATCCGGCGAAAGATCGACCGCCGGTCAATGTCGCTTTGGTCTTAGATCATAGCGGTTCGATGGCGGGCGAAAAACTAGAACGTGCGAAGGAGGCCGCCATGGCGGCGATCGATCGCCTGAGCGACACCGATATCGTGTCAGTCGTTCTCTACGACAGCAACGTGAGCGTGCTGGTTCCGGCAACGAAAGCGACCGATCGCAACGCGATCAAGTCAGCCATCTCCGGAGTTACGGCGGGTAGCTCAACGGCGCTCTTCGCGGGCGTCAGCAAAGGCGCCGCCGAAGTGCGCAAATTCTTGGATAAGAACCAAGTCAACCGCGTCATCTTACTGTCAGATGGATTGGCGAACGTGGGCCCGCAAAGCCCACAAGAACTCGAAGGCCTGGGGCGGTCGCTGATGAAGGAAGGAATCAGCGTCAGCACGCTTGGTCTGGGTCTGGGTTATAACGAAGACTTGATGGTCGCGCTGGCATCCGTCGGCGGCGGCAATCATGCCTTCATCGAGAGTGCGAATGAATTGGTGTCCATCTTCAATCAAGAATTTGACGGATTGCTGAGCGTTGTGGCCAACGATTTTGAAATTCAAATTCAACTCGACTCATCGGTTCGACCGGTAAAGTTGGTCGGGACCGATGGAGAAATTGAAGGACAGCGTGTCCGTATTCCGCTGGCGCAACTGTATTCGAAGCAAGAGCGATACTTCATTCTGGAAGCCGAGGTTGCCGCGGGCGAAGCGAATTCAACTCGAGCAATGGCCGAAGTCACCGTGCGATATCGAAATTTGAAGACCGAAACGCAAGATAAACTCAGCAGCAGCGTTCAGGTACGATTCAGTGAATCGGAAGCAGTCGTTGCCGAGTCGAAGGATCTGGAGACTTACGCTTACTGCACTTTGCAAGTAGCCAACGAACAGAATCGCAAGGCGACAGCGCTGCGCGACGCGGGCCAAGTTCAAGAGGCGAAGAAGCTGCTCGAAGAGAACGCGAAGACGCTCAAAGAAGTCCGTCTCACCTGTGAAGCCAATGGCGTCACGATAGTGTTACCCGAACTGGATCAATTGGAGATGACGAACAACATTCAGGCGACCGGCATCGAGAACGAAAAGGATTGGGGCCTGACACGAAAGAAAATGCGAGCCGTTCAAAACTCGTTGGAACAGCAACAGACCTACGGACGTGCGGGAGACGACAGCAGCCTGTCGACACCTCAAACGAGTTCGAGCAATCGAAAGCAGAAATAACTTGCTAGTTCGTCACGTCATTTCTTTAGTGCTATTGATCGTCGCACCGCTGGTTTTGATCAGTTGGTTCGGAACCTACGCGGTTCGGCGACAATGGCAACAACGTGACGATCAACTTCGATCGATCGTGATGGAGCGGCTAACCGAAATCGATCGTGACTTGAACGCCGTCTCCGCAAAATATCAATCGACTCTGACTGCAGAACTGCAAACGGCCGATCGAGATCCTGAATTGCTGCGGGGAATACGTCAACGGGTTCCCTGCGTTCGCTCTAGCATGTTGGTCGATCGGGATGGCGGACTTGTCTATCCCGTGCGACCCGATATCGACAATCCAGCATCGATTATTTGGTACTCAGCGCTAACCGAATTAGCACGCACGCGGCCGATCGGTGACGAGACTGAATCGTCATCGTCAAGATCGACGTTGCCAGTGACGACGTTGCCGGTGACGCGGTTGCGTTGGCAAACCTGGTATCACGAGGGCGGTTTGCAATTGGTTCTATGGATGCCTCGATCCGATCGAACGGCGACGGGAGTCGTGTTGGAACGGGGACGTTGGATTGCCGATTTGATCGCGGCTTTGCCTAGCCAAAATGATGTCTCGGGACGCTATGTACTTCGAGACAGCGATGGCCGAATTGTCTATCGCTGGGGTCGAGATGTTGGTGACGTTCTGCCTTCGGCGCCGCTCGCATCGGCTCGGCTTTCGCCCCCGTGGTCCGCTTGGGAGATGAGCTATTTTGGAAAACGTGAAATGACCGTTGGTTGGTGGAGTGGCGGACTGGCTCCTTTGGTCGCATCGCTATTGGCTGTCGCCGTGTCGCTGCTGGCGATCGGCGTTTACGTGTTGACATCCTTGAGACGACAAATGAATTTGGCGGCACAGCGGGTGAGCTTTGCCAGTCAGGTTTCTCATGAGTTGCGAACACCGCTTACGAACATTCGACTTTATGCCGAACTTGCCAAGAAAGATTTGCGAGAGACATCGGATCCGACGACTGCCGCGAAAGCCGGTCGTCGATTAGAGATCATCGAAGAAGAATGTTCACGATTGTCACGGATCGTCTCGGGCGTATTGGCGATGGTTTCGCGATCGGGAGGCGGTAACCTAAAAACTTCACGGCAAGCGCCGGACGATGTTGTTCGCGCGGTCTTAGATAGTTTTTCACCCGCGTTGGAACGACTGGAAATTGTGGTGACGACTGACTTCGGCGCTGGCGAACCCATTGCCTTGGATGAAGGCGTCATCGACTTGGCGCTCGTCAACCTCTTGTCAAACGTCGAAAAGTACGCTCAAGCAGGAAAACACGTTAAAATCATTTCACGGCAATCGGGCTTGGTGGTAACGATCGATGTTATCGACGAAGGACCGGGGATTCGGAGATCGGACTCGAAACGAATTTTTGATCCTTTCGTTCGGTTGGACGATTCGTTGAGCGCTCCGTCGGGAACTGGCTTGGGTCTGGCCATTGCCCGAACGGCGGCTAGGCGACATGGGGGCGATTTGGTGCTCGTACCATCGTCCCGCGGCGCCCACTTTCGTTTCACGTTCCGCGACGCAGACCAATTGAAGCTTGCAAAAAGCAAACGGAGGTCCCCGTCATGACACAGCGAATCTTGATCGCCGAAGATGACCGTCATACTCGCGCCGCACTTGGCGAATTGCTGCAAGACGAGGGATTCGAGGTCATTACGGTGGGTGACGGGATGTCGGCGATGCGTTCGATCGAGACGAACGCGTTCGATCTGATTTGCCTCGACGTGATGATGCCCATGAAGAGCGGGTTTGACGTGTGCCGCAACCTCCGAAAAACAAACCCTCGCACGCCGGTGATCTTCATCACCGCGAAGGGCGAAGAGATTGACAAAGTAGTTGGCTTTGAGTTGGGTGCTGACGATTACATCAGCAAACCGTTCGGATCGCACGAAGTGATCGCCCGAGTCAAGGCGGTGCTTCGCCGTTGCAGCTCCAACACGGGCGCTGACGACGCGGACGTGATTGATCCTTCGACCGTCAACGATTTTCAGATGGCGGGTTTGCGAGTTCAGCCATCAAAAATGCGAGCTTGCCGTGACGACCAACCGGCGATCGAACTAACCATGCGAGAATTGCAGATTTTGGTCGCATTGTTTCGAGCACGTGGCGATGTCGTCAGCCGTCGCACACTCTATCGATTATGTTGGGACAATGATCGGATTCCCAATAGCCGCACCGTCGATCAAACTGTCAGTCAACTCCGCAAGCGGATCGAGCGAGACGCGAAACATCCGTTGATTATCGAGACCGTTTATGGCGTCGGTTATCGCCACGACCCTTCGCCGGAAAGCTGAAACAATCACTTCTATAGCGAGCGAACCGTGAACACAGTCGATACCCAAGCTGCCTTGAATCGTTTTCTAACGCTCACTCGCATACCGGGTAAGAGCGGCAGCGAATTCGATGTCGCTCAGGCCATCGTTCAACTTTTGAAGGATGCGGGATTACCAGAGCAACAGATTCGTTTCGACGACGCTCAAACACGCACGAGGCTGGCGGGGAATTGCGGCAACTTGATCGTATCGATGCCGGGCAACGGCAGCGGGCCGCGAACGTTGCTGTCCGCACACATGGATACCGTGCCAATCTGCCTGGGCTGCGAACCGGTGGTCGATGGCGACGAGGTGCGCAGCAGCGTGGCGACGGGACTCGGCGCGGACGACCGCGCCGGTTGCGGCGCGATCTTAACTGCTATCATCGAACGACTTGCCCGCGGTGATCAAAATTTTCCCGCCGCGGTGATCAGCTTTTTGATTCAAGAGGAGATCGGCTTGCACGGCGCTCGCAACATCGACAAGGTGATGATTGGAAACGTCGATCGCGCGTTCAATTTTGATGGCGGCGTTGTCGAAAAGTTGACGATCGGAGCGATCGGTGGCGAGCGAATGTCGATTGAGTTGACTGGCATTCCCGCTCACGCCGGCGTTGCACCCGAAAGAGGTGCCAGCGCGATCGTGATGGCCGCGCGGGCGATTGCCGATCTGGATGCACGAGGCTGGCTCGGCAAGGTCGTGCAGGAATGCGGCGTCGGCACTTCGAATGTTGGTGTCATCGCGGGCGGCGAAGCAACAAACGTGATCACGCCGGAAGTTACACTGCGTGCCGAGGCGCGTAGCCACGACGCTGCGATGCGGACGCGCATCGTGAAAGAAATTCATGACGCCTTTGAACGGGCTGCTTCGGAAGTCAAGAACATCGATGGCAAATCGGGCAGTCTGACTTTCGAATCGACGGTCGATTACGACTCATTCAGGCTCAACGATGACCATCCGTCCATCGAAGCCGCAATGGGCGCGGTGCGACACTTGGGACGAGAACCGTACACTGAGGTATCCAACGGTGGACTGGATGCGAATTGGCTTTATCGTCATGGCATCGAAGCAGTCACGCTGGGGTGTGGTCAGCGCAACATCCACACTGCCGACGAAACACTCGTGCTTGCCGACTATTTCGACGCTTGCCGTATCGCGACTTGGTTGATCACCGACGGAGCATGAATTCTTTGAAAGATGATCAAGAACTGTGTATGTGCTTTCATGTCACGCGTCGTAAAGTGATTCAATTCATTCGCGTCAACAAACCGACCATCGCTAGCCAGCTTTCGGAGTGCTACGGCGCTGGCACGGGTTGCGGATGGTGCCGACCGTTTCTTCGCCGCCTGATGGAAGAATCGAACCCAGATTCGGTTGAGTTGCCCGACGCCGACTCGTACGCCGATGCTCGACAACACTACCGTGACGAAAAGTCGTTGGGGTAATCAAATGAACAATCAGCCAAAACGCAAACTGCAATTGACATTGTCACGTCGTCAATTTGTGCAATCCGCTGTCGCCGCCGGCGCCTTTGCCGCTCAACCCGCTCGAGCTGCCGCGCCCGCGCGGTGCAAGATCGATCCTACGCCGACACATGGATTGTCGCCGTACTTGTACATGCAGTTCATGGAACCGCTCGGGACAAACGATAGCAGCGTGGAAGCATCATGGGATCATTTGAATGATCGTTGGCGGCCGGACCTGATCGCGGCAACCCGATCGCTGGCGCCCGGAATGATGCGTTGGGGAGGATTGCTGTCGGCCTACTACAAATGGCGCGAGGGCGTAGGTCCGCGTTCGTCCCGCACTGCGATGAACAATCTCGTTTGGGGCGGCATCGAATCGAATCAAATCGGTACGGCTGAGTTTGTTGACTTTTGCCGTCAAGTCGGCAGCGAAGCGTTGATGTGTGTCAACTTTGAGTCGGAAGGTAGACCCAATTTTCGCACCGCCAAAGGGAGCGATCGTGTGGGCACCGCCGGCGAGGCCGCGCAGTGGGTTGCCTATTGCAACCAACCGGAACACGCATTGCGAATCGAACACGGCTTCAAAGAGCCGCACGCGATCCGTTACTGGCAACTTGGCAATGAAACGTCTTACTCCGACAAGGGATTTGATGTCGAAACTGCCGCGCTCAAAACGAGGCAGTTTGCAATCGAGATGCTGGCGGTCGATCCTGAATTGAAACTGATCGGATGGGGCGACGACGGTTGGTGTCCGCGGATGGCCGAGATTGCCGGCGAGCATCTCGACTGTCTCGCTTTTCACCAAATGTTCGATCCCGATGACCAGCGTGATCCGGTGCTGCGTGGCGAGTTGTACCGCAAGGATCCGCTTGCGACTTGGCAAATTTTGATGGGTGCGTGGAAGCATAACGACCGAAAGATCCGAGAGGTCCGAGAGTCGGCCTCCAATACGAAACTGCCGTTGGCTTTGACGGAGTGCCACTTTTCAATTCCCGGCAACAACCGCAACGATGTGCTGCGGACTTGGGCCGCAGGCGTTTCGTATGCCAGAATTCTGAACAACCATCAACGCCACGGCGATGTCCTGAGGATCGCAACGGCGGCGGACTTTTGCGGAACGCGTTGGAACGTGAATGCGGTCTTACTGGGAACTCATCCCAACCGTGTCTTCTTAATGCCCGTCGCACGGATCATGAAACAGTACAAACGGTATCTGGGAAGCCAAGCGTTGGCCGTTTCAGATTTAACAGACGAACTCGATGTCGTCGCAAGTCGCAGCAACGACAGCATCTTCTTAAATCTGGTCAACACGAGTTTTGATCAAGCATGCGACTTTGAATTTGACATCCCCGGTTACCGCGTGAAATCCGGCAGTGGCTCGATGATCCATGAATCGCCGATGGTCGAAATTTCCTCGCTCAATTGCCAAGAGGTGATGCAAACGACCGAATTGACTTGGCCGGTCAATGGGCCCATCAAGCTACCGCCCGCATCCGTGACATCGTGGAAGTTGGATGTCGTACAAGAGTCGCCGTCCTAGCGAATCTTGCAGGGAAGGCCGCGCAGGCAACTTCAGAACGATGCACCGTCTCAACACAGCAAATCGCACATCGAAGTCCTGCAACGATTCCTCGACGTCTCGATCGAAGTCCATGAGTGCGAAGACGGATCAACCACCATCGAAGTGTCATAACCAGCGTTGCCCGTCGATGACGCGATTGCACGTTGTAACCAGGAGAACAACATCGCTCTCACCCATGGCCAATGGCTCGTGTGGATTCGCGTTGCCGTGAACAGAACTCCTAAACTGGATGTTCTTTACTCCGCCGTGACCGCCATGATCACTGGCGCGACGACGTCGGGACCTTTGACGAAGTCAATCTTCGTGATCGTTTCGTTTCGTTTCGGTCGGATCGCGAGGTACCGGATTTGTTGCCCGTTGGAATCGAAGGCGAACTGCGAACCGGGAACATCGACGCGTCGAATGTAGTCGGCAAACTCTTTGCCGTTGCGTAGTTCGTGGTCTTCCGTCTGGCCATCGGCGTAGTGCAGCCGAACCGTCATCACGACGGCATCCTTTTCGCCGAACGGGAAGGCCCAGCCGCCGATACCGCCCAGCATGTGAAGGGCTTTGGCGGGACCGTTGAAGGGCACCGAGACGGTCGTCGGTAAGGTCTTGCAAATCTCGCCGTAGGGGCCAAACAAGACGATCGCGTTGGGGACAGTGCCATCGCGAGGATCGATCAATTGAAACGGGACACCGGCAAACGTCTTCGGCGACCAGTCGGCAAAAATCAATCGTTCCGCGGGATTGTTCTTGTCCGCAAACAGGCTGCGATCGCTGGGCAGGGTGGCGGCCTTGCTCAAGTCGATCGGCACAAACTTGCCCCGTTGGACAAGAAACTCGAGCAAGTTGGTGAGTTCGTCGGGCTTCATCGTCTTCTCGAAACCCTCAGGCATGATTGACTTGGTCGACATGCGGAACTCGTCGATGTCGTCGCGTAGGACGCTGATCTTTTTGCCTTCGGTGTCGAACAGTTCGATTGCCGTTTTTGACTCCGATGCCAACATCCCATTGATGATGACGCCATCGAGAGTCAGGACGCTGTAGGCGCGAAAGTTGCCTTCGACATTCCGGTTGGGATCGAGAATATGTGTCAACAATTCTTCCTTGGGGTGAACCGCCATTCCCGTCAGGTCGGGTCCAACCGTCGCACCTTCGCCGGAATGCTTGTGACATTTCGAGCAATGCGTGGTGAAAGCAAGTTTGCCTTGAACGGCATCGCCCTTGGTCTTTGTCGTGAACGAAAATTCTTCCAAGACCTTCATGCGATCAGCACTGGGCAGCGAACCACCCTGCTCGAGCAATTTCGTTGCGATTCCGCGAATCTTTGCATCGGAGTGCGAAGCGAGCGACTGCTTTTGGTCGAGCGCGAGATCGCTGAGCGAGGCATTGCCGCCTTGGATTCCATGCAATAGCGCGAGCGTTGATGCGGGCCGTTTGAGCAACTGGACGATCGCCGAATTCTTCAATGCCGGCGTCATGCCCGCGAAACGACCGACGAGTTCGTCACCGACCGCGTCCGAGCGGCTTGTGCCCAACGATTCGATCAACCCGATCGCAACGGCGGGTGGCGTACGTGGATTCACTTCGTCGAGTAGTGACACCACGATGCCAGCGTCGTCCGGCATGAACTCGATGATTTGCCGAGCCGCGTCGACTCGATCTTGGTCTGCAGCCGATTCATCGCGGACGACGGCGAGCATCGAGTCAGCGATCTCTTGACCGTACTTCGCAAACCGCTTGCTGCCCCAGCCGGTCGCCAGCTTGACCATCATTCCGCGGGTGCCCGATGCGACTTTCGGCAAAGCCCCTTCCAAGCGAGTTTCAACCGCGTCCGTCAATTGAACGGGCTTCGAATCTTTTCCGGCAGATCCAAATCCGACAGCGAACCCTTGAACAACGGCATCGAGCAACCGCGGATCGGCCTCGGTAGCGCTGGCCAACAAGTCGGCCGCGTCTTGAACATCCTTGCCACGCGCATAGTGGTCGGCGGCCCGTCCGACGATTTCGATCGCACGCGGCGATGGATCAACGAGGCTAGCCAGTGACTTCAGCACGTTGCCGCTGTTGCGAGCCGCAGCGCTGGTCGCTGCATCGGGAATCCAGCGATCGGCCATAGCGGCTGCGTCGCCCATCACGTCGAGCACGAGTTTGGCACCGTTCTCGCCGGCTGGTAAATCAGCGATCGCCAGCACGGCGGCCAAGCGAACTTGAGTGTTCGTGTCTCGTTGTGAATTGGCGGCGCTGATCGCATCGACGGAGCCAGTGATCGGCGGCAGCACTTGTAACGCATTGCGACGCACTCCGGCTGATGGATGACGCAGAGCGGCGTAAGCGACCTCGTTCACGTCGGCATTGGCACCATCGAGTAGTCCCAAACCTCGCAGAGTCCAGAGGGCATGAATGGCTGCGACGTTCAAGCCGATCTCGTCGACGGATTCGGATTGGATCAAGGCAATCAGAGCCGGAGTGACGTCGCTGTTACCACGTTCAACGAGCAAACGCTGCGCATGTTTGCGGACGAGCATGGTTGGGTCGGCGAGTGCGCTGACCAATTGTTCTGGCGTCGCCTTCGATAGGTCAGTCACCGAGCGTCGCTTGGAATCATTAGCGACCAAACGATAAATTCGGCCGTGCTTTTTATCTCGTAGTTCAGTTTCGTAAGCAGCTCCCTTACCCGTCTTGAATCCCTTGGGTGTTGGATTGTGCTGGACGATGTAGTTGTACCAGTCGATCACCCAGACTTGGCCGTCGGCGCCAACCTCAGCCATGATCGGCGCGGTCCATTCGTCGTCGCTGGCAAACAAATTGAACGGGCTGGTGGAACTGAAATCACTACCGCTCGCATTCAAAACAAACGAACCAACAAGGTGGCCGGTTGGACCGCACACAAAGCCGACTCGGTTCCAATACGCTTGTGGATACTCTCGCGCGGTATACAGAGCGTGTCCGGCCGCCGCGGTGTAGCCACCGTGGTGATCGACTTGGCGTACCTTATCGGTGATCGGATGGAAGTCGTTGGTGTCGGCGATCGACGACAGAGTGAGCGACGTTGCCCAGCCGCGAACCTGTTCGTAATAGCGGTTGGCGATCGGCATGTAAATGCTCGGGTTGCCGTTGGCGGTCGAGCCGAAGATGAGTCCCTCCTCGCTGATGCCGAGTCCCCAAGTGTTGTTGTTCGTCGATCGAATGAACTCGACTTCACTGCCATCAGGCTTCATGCGAAAGAAGCCCATGCGGAAGTTCTGTTGTTGCTTCCCATCAGCGATCGGTTCGGAATTGTTGTAGCCCTGCATCGCCCAGATCCAGTTGTCCAAGCCGTACTGGAAATTGCTGACGCCGCCGTGGGTATCGCCGAGTTGCCAGTTCGAGATCAGCACCCGTCGCTCGTCGGCCTTGTCGTCGCCGTCGGTGTCTTTGAGGTACAGCGTCTCGGTCGCGTTTTGGACGATCACTCCGCCTCGGGAGAAGGCGATGCTAGTCGGGATGCTAAGTTTTTCCGCGAAGACAGTGAACTTGTCGGCTTTGCCATCGCCGTTGATGTCTTCACAAATCCGAATGCGATCGCGAGCCGTTTCGCGAGGTCGCAATTCGTTCGGGTAGTCGATCGTTTCAGCGACCCACAAACGGCCTCGTTCGTCCCACGCCATGCAGATCGGTTTGCCGCCTAGGTCCGGCTCGGACGCGAACAACTCGACATGCAATCCTTCCGGGACAACGATGTGCTTGAGCGACTCGGCCGGTTCAATCGGTTTCTGCATCGTGCTGAGCGGTTCGCCTTGGTCGCCCCAATTTTTTGAGGGCGTGTAGTTCGGAATCTGGCCGCCGACGTCGACGTACTCGAACGGCTTCAAGTCTTTCGGCATCGAGGTTGTTTTGGGAACCGAGAACGGGCGATCGGAAAGAAAATCGCCAGCCGCTTGCGGGTCATTGCCAGCGGCCCAGCGAATACCTCGCTCGACCAAGTTTTGAAAACCGGGATTGGTCCACGTCCGTCCGTCATGTCCCCACGCGGTATAGAAGACTCGGCCTTTGTCTTGGTTGCGAATCCATGTCCAAGGTTCGCGTCCTTCGCCATCGACGCGGTACTCCAGCACCGTTCGATCTTTCTCGTTGTGCAAGTGATGCACATAGGTCTCGTCCCAGCTCTTGAAACCACCGAAGCCCGCCATCAATTCGTGACCCGACTTGGCGTCTTCGGTGCGGAACACACCCGTTCCGTGACGCTGAAATTGGGCTCCCATCAGAGCCACCAACTCGGGCTGATTTCGGAAACAGTACGTCGCACAGTGCAGCGGAACAAATCCGCCGCCATCGGCAACGTAGGTCAGTATCGCATCGGCACCGGCTCTATCGATCTCGTCGATATTGGCGTACAGCGCGAACACATCGAACTGTTTCAGTTTCGCCAAGTTGACGTCCGCAACATTGTCGGTGTACGTCATCTTGATACCGCGAGCGCTCAAGATCGGCTGCAATTCGTCGAAGCGAACTTTCGGCTGATGGCCAGCGTTGTCGCCCAAGAACAAGACTTTGATGTCTTCACATTGGCCAACGGATGGCGAGTGAATCATCACTCCGCAGGTCAATGCGAATAAGACGGCAACGAAAAACTTCATGATGAACTTCGATCTTGATGGAAGAGGTTTGAACTTAAGCCGTCGCGTTACGCTTCAACGTGAACTCTGGCAATCGCACGATTTGGCCACCGCTGATCGCCGACTCGTGAGCACAGATGCCGACGCAGGTCCAGTTGGCCGAGGTCACCGCGTCCGGTCGAGGTGCTCGGTCATCTATGACAGCACGGATGAACTCGTTGACTAGGTGAGGGTGCGAGCCGCCGTGTCCGCCGCCTTGAACGAAGGAGAGATGCTCGGCGTCGTGAATCTCCTGAGCCTGGGTGAAACGGCGAATCGGCTCGGGCAATCGATCGGCGAAGTCGGGTACTTCGATCGGCTGAGCAATTTCGTGTTCCGGTTCCTTCGCAGTATGCAAAACGTGGGGCTGGTTTTCGATCAGCGTCCATTCGAAACTTTTCTTTGTGCCGTAGACATCGAAGCTCTCGCGGTATTGTCGCGCGACATCGTACAGGGTTCGCCAAATGTGAGCGGTCAGATCCGTGTCTTTGATCTTGATGTGACAAGTTTCGACGGCGAACGGGCTTCCCGATTTTTTTGCGATGTCCTCGCGAACGGTGCCCGACCCAAAGCAACTGACGTACTCGGCAAGCCCGTCGACTAAACCGAGACAGGGGCTGACGACGTGAGTCGCGTAGTGCATCGGGACCATCTTTTGCCAGTAGTCGGGCCAGCCGTCCATGTCTTGCGGATGCGACGCCGCCAAGTGTTGAATCTTGCCGAGCTCGCCGCGATCGTACATATCCTTGATGAACAGAAATTCGCGACTGTAGACAACTGTCTCGGCCATCATGTATTTCAGTCCCGTGCTCTCGACCTTTTCAACGATCTGGCGACATTCGTCGATCGTGGTGGCCATCGGCACGGTACACATCACATGCTTGCCCGCATCAAGTGCGCGCAGTGACATCCAAGCGTGATCGCCGATCGGACTGTTGATGTGAACGGCGTCTACATCGGGATCGGCCAGCAACTTATCGAAGTCCGTGTAGCGTTTCTGGATGCTGAACTGATCCGCAGTTTTGTTCATTTCCACTTCGTTGCGCCGGCACACCGCGACCACATCGGCACCTGGGTGGGCATGATAAATCGGAATGAATTCTGAGCCGAAACCCAAACCCACCATCGCCATTCTGACTCTTCGATCGTTCATTGTCGCTCAGTTCCACAAGGTAAAAAATCGCAGGTTTGTCAACTCACCCCGTTCGTACCCAGCTATGCACACCCATGCAATCCGGCTTGTTGTGACTTGAGTATAGATTTGTTGAGCAGAAAAGAAACGTGAAAACGCGAATGCTTTATGTGAAATTTCACCCGATTCACGGCGCCCAGTTATGTACACTCCGAGGCCATGGTCAAGCAGAAATCAGTCGGGTTGCTCATTGAAACCTCGAACGCTTACGCGCGTGGCTTGTTGAGCGGGATTGCTTCCTACATTCACGAGCATGAACTCTGGTCGATCTATCTGATCGAGCAGGAGCGAGGTGCGCCGCCGCCGTCCTGGCTAGTGGATTGGGATGGAGACGGTTTGATCGCCCGTATCGAGAATGATCAGATCGCGGATGTGGTACGCAAACTGAAGATACCTTTGGTGGACGTCAGTGCGGCCCGCAAAGTTGCCAATATTCCTTGGGTTGAAACCGACGATAGCGCTATCGCACGATTTGCCTTCGAGCATTTTCGCGAGCGAGGGTTTTCGCACTTCGCCTTTTGCGGTGAGTTGGAATTCAAATGGTCGATGCAGCGACAGCGGGCATTCGAGAGTTGTGTCAATGAAGCGGGATTTTCATGTAGCATCTTCACGCCGAAGACCAGTCCGACGAGGATGCTCTCGCTCAAACGCGAGCGTTCTCGCATGGCGAAGTGGCTTCTTTCGTTGCCGCGTCCCACCGGAATTCTGGCCTGCTATGACATCAAGGCCCAACAAGTCCTTGACGTTTGTCGCGAGTACGGCATCAAAGTTCCGATGGAGATCGCATTGCTCGGTGTCGACAACGACGAATTGCTGTGTGATCTGTGTACACCGCCGCTGTCAAGCGTCATCCCGGCCGCCTATCAATCCGGTCGCGAAGCCGCTGCGATGCTGGATGTTTTGATGAACGGTGGGACGATAAAGCCGCTCGCAAAATTGCTCGAGCCGCTTGGCATCGCCACACGTCAGTCAACCGATGTGCTGGCGATCGAAGATCCTGAAATCTCTAGCGCCGTCCGATTCATCCGTGATCATTGCTGTGAAGGCATCAATGTGCAGGACGTGCTCAAGTCGATTCGACTTTCTCGACGTGCTTTCGAGACCCGTTTTCAGGCCATCGTTGGTCGCACGCCTCACCAGGAAATCGTACGTCGACGGATCGAGCGAGTTCGCCAACTGTTGATCGAAACAGAGTTGACGTTGGCTCAGATCGCCGATCGCTGCGGGTTTGTGAATCACGAATACATGAGTGTCGCATTTCGACGTGAGATGGACGTGCCGCCAGCGACCTACCGCCGCAATGCCCGCAAGCATTACGAAGATTCAGCGATGAACGATCTCTCATAGCGAATTTGCTTTGAAGGAGCAGTGAATTCGTACGCCCCACCTTGGCGCTGGATAAGGATGTCGATGTCACGCACCTTTCTGAACCGATCTCGCTGCTGTTGAATCAGTCGAGTCCCGCAGACAAGACCGACTCATTTGGAAATTTCGACTGGGCCTTTGTTTCGTGTGATGGGTTTATAGCGAATCAATTCTTTCTGCCGCCATCTACAGCGGCTTGCAGTGCCAATTCCGAAATTCCGCTTCGGTGTCGACCACCCGCAATCCCACGCACCCGCAAACGTAACTTGCGTCCTGCAACGTCAACGCGACCTTGCCGTTATGTCGAATCGTCATCTTGTCGCCATTCATTTGCACTGACATGACTTGCGGTTTGGTGGGATTGATCGACGCGTCCGCGCGAGCGAGTTCTTGCCACGTCACGCCATCGGTCTTACCCACCACCAATATACCGGTCTGCGGAATCAATCCGGCAAAATAACCGCGTTGGGAATCGTACCCGACTGACGGCGCCGAACAGCGGAACAGGATCCCCGCATCTCGCGCTCTCGAATTGCCGAGAAAGTCGATCGACACCGTCATCTCGAAATCGTTCGCGACCGACTGATCAAAAACCACCTTCTCGCCGCTGCGATATTCATTGATCGGCTCGCCAGGAATGACACCCAGGCGAATCGAATCAGCGTCGGCTTCGATGTACTGGTGGTGACCGTAATAGCTGAAACCTTCGACGGCGTCCGACAACCCAGATGTCTCCTCACCGGACGGACGGGACAGCACTGCACCGGCGTCGACCGGCTTTCCAAAATCGGGATAGCCGTCCGCGTCGACCTGCATCGGCTGCACATAGATGGCTCTCCGCCAACCCGGATTGCGATCACGCTTGGCATGAAAAACGTGCCACCATTGATCGTCACCCAATGAGCGAACGAAACAGGAATGGCCGACACCATAAGTCGTTTCGGTGCTTTGGAAAACGGGCTCGGGACGCTTCGTCCACGACGCGGGATTCAGCGGATTGTCGCCGTGCAGTTCTAACATTCCGAGCTTGTACGTTGGCATCCAAGACGCACCGCACGAATACACGATCGCTGTTTTGCCGCCCGACTGGAAGACTTGCGGCCCTTCGTTCAATCCCTTGGCGTCTTCTTGCGGCTCGATGCGTTCCCAGAGGTAGTCGTCGTGCTCGCACAGACGAACTCGCGGGCCGGTCAGCTTAGTCGGTGATTCCATTTCCGCGATGTAAAGAAATTGCTGATCCGTTCCCGGCGCATCCCACCCCGACCAGATCGCGTATCGTCGATCTTTGTGATTCAGGACTGTCATATCGATCGCCCAAATGTTGGGCGAGTCACGGTTATCGCCTTCGCCTGTTTTAAGCGGGCCGACCAAGTCGTACTCGCCTAGCGCGTCTTCCGTTTTCGACTTCAGCACATACGCCCTGTGGTTCTCGTTCTTGCCATCCGAAGCGGCGAAGTAGATGTGCCAACGACCGTCGAGGAAATGCAATTCCGGCGCCCAGATTTCACGAGCGTAGGGACCGCTGGCGGGCGCCTGCCAGATCACATGTTCTTTGCCCAATGAAGTCAGCGTATCGCTCGTATTGATCGCGACGCTGCGGTTGCCCTGTGAATAACACCACAAGAAACGTTTCTGAACCGGATCACGAACGACCCAAGGATCAGCCCCCTCACCGATCGGATTGACAAAATTGCCGGGCGGTAAATCGCCTGTTTTGCCGGGGGCGGTCTCTTCCGCCGCAGAAACACCGACAGCTAAACCGAGAAGGCAACCGATAATAACCACGAGGTGACGAACGCATGGCAAAAACAAGCGAGTTGAGTCAAACATGAAAGACCGTCGTTGAAATGGAGGACAGAACCGGACACGGGCCGGTACAAGGGTTCATGCAGCGTTGGCGACCGCTTCTTGATGGGCAGAAAGCGCCTGCAATCGGTCGGAACAAAACCGTCAGTGCCTAAATGTCGAGTGATTAGCGGTCGAATCACCACAGGTAATCGGTTTCGCCTCTCGCTTTGAATTTCTTCATGCTTGAGAGTATGAAGCTGGACAAGAAGGATCAAGCTATTCTTTCGCTTTTCTAGCCATGCCGATCATGATTCGCCCGTTCCTTCACGGTCGATTGTGTGGTGCGACTATCAGTCGTGCCCTTGCCGTTGAGACGCCAACGAGGACTCGACGGACTGCGGGTTCAAGTTATGCTGCTCGGTCACGACGTTTGTCCGTTTGCCGGTTCGACCATCTCGAAAGCGAGTTTACGAAGATGCTGAAAGTTGATGACATTCCGAATCCTTCGCCGCAACAATTGGCGGAGTTGCCGCGTCAAATTGGGTTCGTTCCCTCCGTCAATGACTCACCCAAGACGATGACGGGCGATCAGGTCGATCGGTACAATGAGACCGGCTACCTGATGCCCTTCGATGGACTCGATCGGGATGAGGCACGTGAGGTCCGAGCGTTCTTTGACGGCGTCTTGGCGGCGTTCATTGAACTCGGACGTACCAGCTACTCGATCAACACCGCGCACCTGCGGTTTGCCCGGATCTATCATCTCGTTCAACACCCGCGGATCGTCGACGCGGTCGCGGACTTGCTGGGTCCGAACGTCGTCTGCTGGGGATCGCATTTCTTTTGCAAGATGCCGCGCGATGGCAAGCGAGTCCCATGGCATCAAGACAGTACGTATTGGCCGCTGAGTCCGACGAAGACGGTTACGGTTTGGCTGGCGATCGATGATGCCGATCCCGAGAACGCGAACATGAAATTCATACCGCGATCGCACGTACACGGCTTGATCGATTACGACGTCGCACAGGAAGCCGATACGGTGCTCGACTTGGCGGTGAAGAACCCGCATTCCTACGGAGACGCGGAAGTCGATGTGACGCTATCGGCGGGCCAGTTTTCGATGCACTCGGATTTGCTTCTTCACGGCTCGGAAGCGAATCTGTCGGATCGACGTCGTTGCGGACTGACGATTCGTTACGCCGCGTCGGACGTGACGACGTGGCACGATTGGCACAAGAAAGGCGTCGTCGTGCGAGGCGAAAACATCGGCGGCCATTGGCTCAACCCGCCCACGCCGACGCACTGACGTTTTTAGTTGGCATCAATACAGCGGCGTGGCGATTCCGTTCTCGTCGATTTGCCAAGGCGTCCAAAGGATCGCCGGTTGGCTGACTTTCAAGTCGCTTTTGCGAAGTGATATCTCCAATGCTTCCAACTCCCAATCGTCGACTCGATACTTCTTGCCGAGAATCTGCAGGTCTTCGTTAAGCTCCGCATCGAGATTCTGCATATCCATCGCGTACTGTTTCAGGGACTCTTCGGCGCGGACAACATCGCTGCGTTGCTGCGCCGTTCGGCTGGCGGATCGCGCGGCTGTGGATACCTTGGACACGTTCGTTCGGCTCGCGATTTTTTTGCCCATGAAGGCTCCCAAAATCGAAGCGCCGACCGAGATCATCGATGACATTTTGGCTTGGTCGTACTGCTCGGCTTCGCGGTCGACGCGTTCTTGAGCGGACGAGATTTTTGCGTTGACCGCTTTCATTTTTTCGGCATATTTGTCGCGAAGCTGTTCCGTTTCGCGATCGAGTGCTTCGCGGGCGGAATGCTTGAAGTGGTTGCGGGCTTCGATCTCCGTCGATCCGGCCGGGGCGTATTCCTTGATGATCGGTCCTTTGTACAGCGTCAAAGAATGGTGCCGATACAGATAGTCCTTGAACTGTTTCTCAAACGACTTGAAGTTCGACGCGCTGAGCAACTCCGTCGGCAAGTCACTGAATTTAAAATCCTCTTCAGGCTCGTTCAAGAAGTCGGCATCGGGCGAAAGCGGTTTGCTCGTTTCCCAAAAATCTTTCGGAACTCCGGCGGCGCAAGACACCATTCGTTTTTGATCGATCCACTTGTCCGTGCTGGCGGTGCTGCGAACGAAGTGCAATGAACCTTCGGCGTATATGGCTGGCCGATAAATCAATCGCGATTCGACACCCGGGACGACGAAAGCCGAAAGAAACTTTTCATCAACACCGCTGGGGGCGACCGGCCGCGAAGGCGCGGTCGTGTTGGCCGCGACGGGTTCGCCGCTGGCTTTCGCGTCCGACTGCATCGCCGATTTGCGATCGGACATCAACTTGCTGATTTGATCGCGAGCGAGCGGCCCGGCGAGGAATGACATCGCCCAACGTGATTGGAACACGCTCGGTCCGTCATCGTGGACGTTGTTCATCAAGAACACTCGGTTACCGAGCGCCGCCAGCATCTGTTCCATTGCCGCGCGATCGAAGGCTTTGCCCGATTGCAGCGACGCGCCCTCGAGCCCTTCCAAAACGCGTGCCTTATCACGTTCGGTTTGCAATCGTCCCAAAAACCAAGTTCCGATGTTCGACAAACCCTTGTAATCCAAATCGACTGGGTTTTGAGTCGCCAGGGTAATGCCCAATCCGAAAGCGCGGGCTTGTTTGAGCAGCGTCAACATCGGCGGCTTGGTCGGCGGATTTTTGACTGGCGGAAAGTAACCTGCGACTTCGTCCATGTAGAACATCGCGCGAAGCGAACTGGTGCCGCTCTGCGTACGCATCCACGCCAACAACTCGTTCAACAAGATCGTTACGAAGAACATCCGCTCGCTGTCGCTCAGGTGAGCGATCGACAAGATCGACAGTCTCGGTTTGCCCTGCGCCGTGTGCAGCAGTTTCGAAATCGAAAGTGGTTCACCGTCGAGCCAAGTCGAAAACGCGGGCGAAGCGAGAAGATTGTTGAGCGTCATAGCGAGCTTCGATCGATCGATCGGTGACATGAACGAATCCAAGTCCAACACGCCAACTCGTTTGATCGGCGGCGACTGAATCAGGCCGATCAAGTCGCCGATGGAAACGTTTCGACCGTCTCGCCAGCATTGGTCAAAGATGGTCGAGATTAAAATGTGTTCACGCGACAGCAACGGGTCGGCTTCGATGCCCAGCAGCGTCAGCAATCCCGATGCGGCACCGGTCACACGTTCTCGCATCGCATCGCTGTCGCCGAGCATCTCCGCTGGCGGCGAGTCAAAACTTTTCAGCACCGTCATCGGCAGTCCGGTGTTGCTGCCGGGCGTGTAGACGGCGATGTCAGCGGATTCTTTGAAGCGGCGAACGCGATCGGTAGTCTGTCCCCACGACGCGAGACCTTTTTGCCAAATGGCGGCGGTGTCGGCGGCCAGTTCGTCGAGCGTCTTGCCTTTGCGAACGGCGTCGGACGGTTCCAGCCAAGGCTTGAAATCCTCTGGTCGCATCTCGGGGAAGGTCAATAACAAGTTTGCGAGGTCGCCCTTGGGATCGACGCAGATCGCCGGGATGCCGTCGATCGCAGCTTCTTCGAGCAGCGATAAGCACAGGCCGGTTTTGCCGCTGCCCGTCATGCCGACGCACATCGCGTGAGTGCAAAGATCCTTGGCGTCGTACATCAGCAGATCGTCGAGCAACTTGCCGCCGGCCAAGTCGTAGTGGCGACCAAGATAGAACGACGCAAGTTTCTCGAAGACTTCGGGCGATGGTGCAGACATGGGAGGATCAGGTTTCAGGGATCAGTAATGCAGGATTTGGCGACGGAGGTGCGGACTCGACCACTGTTGTACCGGATCGATGTTGGATCAGTGAACGGCGGGACTTGATGGCGGTATCACGTTTTGCTTTTTTTGGTGGCCTTCTTCTTTACGACCTTCTTCGCTGCCTTCTTCTTTGTCGCCTTCTTCGCTGTTTTCTTCTTTTTGGCCCGCTTCTTTACTGCCTTTGTCGTTGCAACAATGGCATTGTTTTCGACCAACTCGATGCCGAAGATATCTTCCAGGTCCGACGACTCGATTGAAACGCTGGATGACGTTTTCAGAAGTGACGTGGCCGTTTGCGTTAGCGACGATCCGATCAGGTCGTGTTGATCGACGCCCCGAAGCAAGAAAAACAGTTCGGGTGAATCGTCCAGCCGATTGCCGACTCCGTACAACACGGCCGCCAAATGTTTGCACAGGCGTGCCCCGTCGGGACAATCGCATGAGAGTTTGATTTCGCGATTGCTGGGGAACAGGCCCGACTTCGGATCCGTCAACGCCATGATGACGGAATCAGGTAGCTTTCCCAACATCAGATCGATCACGCTGTGAACCGAAGTGGTGCATCGATCACAAATGTGCTTCCACGCTTTCTTGGACAGCGCATCAATATTGATCGTGATCTGGTACAGATTCGATCCGCAAACCATCGCGGTGATCTTGCCCGACGTGATTTCCAGGTGTGCGATCGATCCGTTTTTCGCGTAAGTGCGACCGCGCGGTAATCGGTTGCTGAAGTCGCTGTACGTTTCGAAGTGATCGCACCAGCTTTTGCCCCAAAATGTTTTCGCAATCTTGCTGCCAGAAATCTCAATCGGTTGTAGCTGTTTGCCTTTACCGATTTTCTTTTTCGCCTGCGCGATGCCGTTTCTCTTTCGCTGTGCGACCGGCACATAGGGTCGGTAATCATAGCCCCAATTCATCGTCGGGATCCTTTGGGCGGACGGTTATGACGTCGAAGCTTTGGCGAGGTCGAGCGAGATGAACTTCATCAGTTGGTCGTTGGTCATTTCAGTGAGCTGAGTTTCTCCGCCCTCGTTGAAGAGTTCCTCGCTAACCGCTTTCTTTGATCGTATCAGATCATGAATTCTTTCTTCCAGCGTTCCACGGCAAACAAATTTGTGTACGAGCACGTTTCGTTTCTGCCCAATACGGAAAGCTCGGTCGGTTGCCTGATCTTCGACGGCCGGATTCCACCAGCGGTCGAAATGGATCACGTGACTGGCCTGCGTTAGGTTCAAGCCCGTTCCGCCCGCTTTGAGCGAAATGACAAACGTCGGCGGTCCATCGACTCGCTGAAAGGTATCCACCATCTTGGCTCGCTGCTTGCTTGGCGTCTTGCCGGTCAACACCAAACTGGGTCGACCAAAAACCGTCTCCAAAAAATTCGTCAGCGGTTCGCACATCGATTGGAACTGAGTGAACACCAACATCTTTTCTTGCTTCTCGATCAGTGTTTCGCAGATCGATTGCAATTCCGAAAACTTGCCCGATTGCTTGGCCGCGAAGTCGCCTTGTTTTAAGTACAACGAGGGGTGATTGCAGATCTGTTTCAACTGCATCAATACCGCCAGCACCATGCCGCGTCGTTGGATTCCTTCGGCAACGTCCAGCGATCGCTCGAGTTCATCGGTAATGGTGCGGTACAGTGTGGCCTGCGTTTGGGTGAGTCCGCAGTCGACTCGCATTTCGGTTTTTTCGGGTAAATCCGAAATGATGCGCGGGTCCGTTTTCATCCGCCGCAGGATATAGGGACGAATCAATTGACGAAGCGATGCGAGACGTCGCGAGAGTACTTTGGGATCATCCGCTTTGACGAATTTTTTGAACTGCGTGGCGGTCCCCAACAATCCCGGAGAGCAAAAATCGAACAGTGACCATAGATCGCCGAGGTGGTTTTCAATGGGTGTTCCGGTTAGCGCGATTCTCCCGTCACTGGGGATCGATTTGATGGCTTTCGTTTGCGCCGCGCCGGAATTTTTGATCGCTTGAGCTTCATCGAGTACCACCAATCGCCAACGAAAGTCGGCCAACCATTTCTCGCGTCGGGCCAACCCGTAAGTCGTTGCGACGACGTCGATGCCCGCGAGTTGCGTTGCCGGGTCGACGGCGATCTTGTCGATCTCCTTCGCGTCCATCATCGATCGATGAAGCACTTTCAGTTTCAAGCCCGGCGAGAAATTCTCGATCTCACGCTGCCAATTGCCGAGCAACGAGGTCGGCAAAATCAGTAACGTCGGTGGAGTCGTCTTTCGTTTCTTTGCGTTCTTCGCGTCGTACCCTTGCAACTGCAACAATAGCGTGATGACTTGAATCGTTTTGCCCAGACCCATGTCGTCGGCAAGACAAACGCCCAGACCCAATTGGTTGGCAAGCCACAACCATCGGACGCCGTCGGATTGATAGGGACGCAGTGTCGCTTTCAACTTCTTCTCCGCATCGACCGCGATGTTGCCACTGGGGTCACGTAGACCATCGAGCGTTTGCCGCAACCAATCGCCGGGCACGATCCGCGTCCACTGCCGCGCCTCGTCGCTGACATCATCCGCGCCGAAGGATGCGCCGGCCAACATCCTCATGCCTTCGAGGAACCCCAACCCGTCGACGTGCTGCGATTGCAAAGCGGTCCATTGGTCGAGCGCCGACTGCAAACGATCGTGGTCCACCTGAATCCACTTGCCACGCAAAAACGCCAGCCCCTGTCGCGCTTCGGCGAGTTTGGCTAGCTCGTCGTCGGTGAGCGGTTCGCCATCGATGGAAACATTGACCTGTAAATCCATTCCGCCTTCGCTGAGCGTGGATTGCGGTCGCGAACCGACGCGAACTTCGACGTGCGGTCGTGGCGGGCGCGAGGCGTTCCACCAATTAGGAACCCGAACGATGATGCCGGACTCTTCCAATTGCGACACGACCGACAGAAACCGATACGCCTGGGCGATGTCCCACGCTTGCGGCGAGAACAACTCGCGCGACTGCAACAACTGGGCAATCAACGGCGTGGAATTAGCGGCGCGCGAAACGGGTTCCAACAGCGTATCGAGCTGTTTGGTGTTTTTGGACTCGATCGATTGCCGCAGCGCCTCCGAGAGCGGCACGTGTTTGACGCTCGAAGACGAAGTGGACGCTTGTCGCATGGTCGGCGTGTAGGTTGCCATGAAGGCGAAGGGTCGATCCGGGTTCTTCTTGTTTTCAGCCAAATGAAAGGTGACTCGTCCGACCAGATTCCAGTCCGAATGCAACGACCGCAGATAGCTCGGCAGGCCACCGCTACGGGCCGTCGCTTTTTGCTCGGTCAGCGCGTCCAGTTCGTTCCAAATTCTCGACAACATTTGTACCGAGAGATACTCCAGCCCCATCATCGGCGGTGCCGTCGCAATCGTTTCCGCAAGACTTTGTTCGTCCGGCGGGTCGGGCCGATTCCAATTGTCGCTGGTAAGTCCCTGGCGACAAAGCGAACGGAAATATTGCCGCGCGAACGGCTGCCAAAAAACGAGCGAAGGCGATAGACGGACATCACACTTTTGTGAAACCAAAAACGTCAATCCATCGGCGGTTGAACGTGCGAACGCCTTGTCCAGTTCCGCAGACTTATCAACCGTGCGCTGGCCATGGAAAACCCTGTCGAGTTTGATGTCACCATTGGGAGTGACGATCGTTTCCGATACGACTTCAACTGAATCATTCATGCCAGGGTTTTAGCGGGCGAAGTGGCCATTCAGAAGCCGGTAACGAACGCAGGACCACTCACGGCTTCAAACTACCCCGTCCGCGTGATCTAATCTCGCCGTCATTCTTTTAGCTCTGATCAAAGTACCTTCATGCTTGACCTGTACGACAAAATCAAAGATGCCGCGGCGACGATTCGTGACCAATTCAAGACTGCTCCCAAAGTCGGCATCATATTGGGGACGGGCCTTGGCGGGATCGTTGAAGAGATCGAAGTCGAGGCATCGATCGAGTACGGTGACATTCCGCATTTTCCGAAGTCGACTGCGACCAGCCATCGCGGACGGTTGGTGTGCGGGACTTTGGCGGGCGTGACCGTCGTCGCTATGGAAGGTCGTTTCCACATGTATGAGGGATATCCACTCAAACAGATCACGTTGCCCGTTCGTGTGTTCAAGGAACTCGGTTGCGAACTCATGATCGTCAGCAATGCTTGTGGCGGATTGAATCCGTACTATAAGGGCGGCGACATCATGGTGATCGAGGACCAAATCAACTTGATGGGCGATAACCCTCTGATTGGCATCAATGATGATCGTCTTGGTCCTCGCTTTCCCGATATGTGTGAGGCTTATGATCCGAGTTGGATCGATCGAACCATTCGCATTGGTCGCGAACAGGGTCTCGGTCTGCACAAGGGAGTGTTTGTCGCTGTCGCTGGACCGAACTTGGAGACCCGCGCCGAGTATCGTTTCTTGCGAATGATCGGCGCCGATGTCGTTGGCATGAGTACTGTTCCCGAAACGATCGTCGCGGTTCATTGCGGCCTCAAAACAGTTGGGCTCAGTGTCATCACGGACATGTGTTTGGCGGATGCGCTAAAGCCTGCGAACGTGGCCGAGATCATCGCAACAGCAAACGAGGCATCGCCCAAACTGATCGCCGTCGTGAAGGGGATCGTCATCGAAGCCGGTCAAACCAGAATCGCGTGAACGTGAGACCTCCGACGCAACCTGCTGCCGACTTCATTCGCTCGATCGCCGACATCTCACCGAGAGTCGCGATCATTTTGGGCAGCGGCCTGGGTCGACTCGCTGATAAGATCGATGACGCGACCGCGATCCCGTTTGGCGATATACCCGGCTTCTCCTCATCGACGGCCAGCGGTCACCGTGGGCAATTGGTGCTGGGGACGATCGAGTCGGTTCCCGTGGTCACGATGGCGGGACGTTTTCACCGCTATGAAGGCTGGTCCAATGACAAAGTTGCCTTTCCGGTTGAAGTGATGAATGCGATCGGTGCCACGAAGCTGATCGTCAGCAATGCGGCCGGCGGCGTCAGCCCAAAAATGGTCGTCGGTGACATCGTCGTGATCCGAGACCATATCAATTTCATGACGGGCTTTTTCGACCGTAATCGACTGTGTCCGGTTCCGACGTTTGGTTGCTTGACCGCGATTTATGACCCAGCCATGTCCGAAACGGCCTTGCGGATTGCGATCGAGAATGACTTCGCCGCGCATTCGGGAACCTACTTGGCAACATTCGGGCCGACCTACGAAACGCGAGCCGAATATCGAATGATGCGACGAATCGGGGCCGACGTGGTGGGTATGAGCACGATTCCAGAGGTTTTGGCAGCTTCTTGGCTCGGTATGCGGGTGCTCGGACTTTCAATGGTCAGCAACGTCGCGAACCCTGACAAGCCGTTGAAGGCGGACCACAACGAAGTGCTAGAGGCGGGACGCGCCGCAGAGGTTAAGATGGAAGCGATCGTTCGTGGCGTCTTGCGAACGATCTGAATGCTCATTCTCCTCCTCGGCTTTCAATCGCCCGCCGTACGATTCACGCGACATGCCCGAAGGTCCACCCAACAGCGCCGATACACCATCGTCGAGCGGCGATTTCGTCGTCTCTGCGGAACATCGATTTTCGATGGCCGATATGGACGACCGGTCGCTGCGCGAGGCCATCGCCGCGGTCAGCGTTTCGGCAAGCGATGAAAAACTGACGCAAGTTCACGTGACTGACGCATCGGGCCAACACCACGCCTTGATGCGAATGAACCACCCCGTGCGAATTCAGGTCGACGGTCCGTTGGGAGATTACGCATTCGCGTTTTGCGCCGAAGCGGACATCCGCATGACTGGGTCAGTGGGCAACGGAGTCGCCGAAGGACTGATCAATGGTGCCGTGCGAATCCGCGGAGACGCCGGTGTGGGTGCCGGCGCAGCGATGACCGGCGGCACTTTGGCAATCTACGGCACGGCGGGAGATCGCTGTGCGGCGGCGATGCGAGGCGGCGGTGTCTTCGTTCGTGGCAACGTCGGCGACCAGTGCGGTGTCGGCGCGATCGGCGGAATGATCGTGATCGGTGGCGACGCGGGCGAACGAGTCGGCGATGCGATGAGCAATGTTACGGTGTTCATTCGAGGGAAAGTCAAAAGCATGGCCGCTGGAGTGGTCGAAGCGCCGCTTCGCAAGCGAGAACAACTTCGGCTCGGATTGTTATTGATCAACGCATCCATTCGAGGCGACGCAAAAGAATTCCGTCGGATTGTTCCCGAAGCCATGCTTCTGGCGGAAGAGGCCAGTCGCCGCGAAGTCAATCCAAACTGGCGCTAACCATGACCCCTGCAACGCCTACCGACCGTCTTGAACCATTGATCTGGCTACCGCCATCCATCGCGACTGGTGCGACGGCTGCTCCGGTGCAAACAGGTGCAACTACGTTAGCCAGAACGGATGGCACCAAGATCACACTGGACATTCCACTTTTCTGGTACGACCCGCCGTGGCATCACGCAGAACCTAAGTTGGCGGATGTGGTCGCGAAAACAGTCGCGCAACTGGGCGTTGTTGTCACGGCATTGGGACGCGATCTCGCCGCAATTGGCGATAAGTCGACGTTTCACCAGACCAACTACGCGGGCGGTTCCAACTCTGACTCGGCGACTGCTTGCGTGCTGCGACGACTGCCTCGGACGGTTCCGTACCGACCCGAGCGGTATGGACTCTACGATAGCGATTTTGACGACGCGATGATCATTGATGTTCGCTTGGTGGTCAATCGCGACGACGACGGGCGATTCGCATTCGCGCCCGAACAGATCGCTCGTTGGGAAGCGACGCCGGATGGCAGTCCGATTGCTGAGGGTGCCCGGATTCCATCATCAAACTTTCCACCGGATGTTCCGGCGATCGAAAAACTGACCTCGAAACTGCAACAGTTACGAATTCTATCGCCGACAGCGGCCGTTTTCGTTTCGATGTCGCCCTATCGACTCGATCAAGAGTTACCGACGGTACTGAAGCAAAATCCCGATGGTGTGATACTACGAGCGGATGACAACCGAATCAGCGGACTGATGTTGGCGGCTATGACACGACGAGCGAGACAGTGGATGAAGCACGAGCGAGTCGCCGACATGCCGCTGTGGATAGTGCCAGGTGAAATCTCCGCCGACGACGCCGCCAAACTGGTCGCGTTGGGCGCGTCCGGAGTAGCGATCGACCATTGGTGCGACCCAATCATCAATCAAGCGACTGACGCAACCGATCATAGCAGCGCGGCGAGACTGGGCTATAAATCGATTCGTTCGAGCCAAGAAGCAGTATTGGTAGATTTGGTTCATTACCACCTCGATGACGCGATGGTTCGGTTCAAAGGATTGTCGGACGCGATGTCGAGCTTGCCATCGGAAGAGAGAATAGGAACCTTTGATGCCGCCTGGAGCAAAGCACTGGGCGTCCGACAGGTGTCATTTGGAGTTCAACCGTGATTTTACGCTCCGTGAAATTTGTTCGTTGATGATGCAAACCTTTGCCCGCCGAGTTTCGATTCAGCGATGTTGCCATGTGTGTCGTTTTTATTCATACAAATTCGTGAAGCGTTGGCTCAGTTGCGTACGGTAATTTTGCCCAGACCGCCCGACCAGAAGCTCGTCCTTCACTTCGGCTTTGGCACGTACCTGTATTGACCCAAGTTCTGCTTGGCGATGCGTCTCATTCGGCTTTCGCCCTCTTCGCTGAAGTAGGCAATCGTGTGAACGATGCTGATGGGTTTACTTTCACCGAACAGGTTCGTGACGTTATTCTCTTCTTTGAGCAAGTCTTCGATGCCTTGGGGAAACTCGCCATCGGACAGCAGAAAGATGACATCGGGTTTGAGCGTCAAAGCAAAGCGAAGTGGATCGTAAGGTGCTTTGCCACGATCCTTGTTGATCCGCATCGCCCAGCGCTTGGTCGCTACTTTGTTTTCCGGCGTCGCAAACACGCTGCGAGGTTCGTCTTGGTTGGCGTTCGACAATCGCATGTAATCCGAATCGGCATCAAAGAAGACGACGTAGTATCGTTGTTCAGGAGTCAGCAATTCGATCGATGCCAACAGCGCTGAACGCGCCGACTCGAAGCCGTCGCCCATGCTTCCCGAGCTATCGACCAAATAGACAAAGTGGTTGCCACCACCCTCGACGCCACAGAACTCCATCTTCTTGGTCGACACCGACTGCATCGACATGGCGGATGACGCGGATGACGCGGCGCTGGACATCGCCGCAGCCATCGCGGTCGGAGGCGAGGGCGGGGCATCGGGCGAAAACTCGGTCGCCGCCAATTCACCCACCGGACTGATTTCGTATTCGGTTTCGCTAGGCACCGGTTCGCTAACTTCGGACTCCGGCATCGCTTCACTTTGCTCGATCTCGAATGTTTCGATCGCTTCTTCGTTTGCCGAAGCGGTGGATGCCGACAAGGCGACTTGGTCCTTGGGCATCTGTGTCTTGAGTCCGATTCCGGCCAACACAATCAATGCGGCCACGTGCGCCACTGCGCTCACCAACCACGCGGCCGGCCGCCGTCGCCGACCATCACGATTTTCATTCTGCTCATCTTCGTCTGCGAAAATCTCCACTGGAGTCGATACGCGAGGCGCCTTCGTGGCCGGATCACCAATCAATGGTATCGCCAACGGCATCACCGAAGGCGCAACTAACGGAGTCACCGGAGCGATGTCAATGTCAATCGAGGGTTCGTGCTTGTCGACAGTTTTATTCGGTCCGATTTCAGATCGTTCAGCATCAAGATCGAGCAAACGCGGACGTTTGACGCTGGAGTGGCCGCGATCCGACCGGCTGATGGATTGAGCGCGTTCGACTTGCGTCACCGTGGCTTGATGCGATACCGCGCGCGTCGCCTCGGTCGAGCGGGCGTGGGATTGTGCCGCGCGAACATCGCCCCAACTGCCGAATCGAGACATCGGGGATGTCGATGTTGTCAAGGATGACTTCGCGGCCGAAATCGAGTGGTTTGCGTGGTGGACGACGCGGTGGTCTTGGTCATCGAGCCGGTGAACGACGGCATCGTCGTGAAGTTTTTGGTTGGGCGATGCGGTCCCCTCACGCAATCTCCGCAGCGTTATCTCGATTTCGGCAGCCCGCGCATCCAATCTTGCTGCGGTTGCCTCGTTTCGAATCTTGATCAATTCCAGTTCCAAGATCCGACGCAGCTCACCCGATGACTGGGAATCATCACTCGGAACGTCACGATCAACTTGCATGGCATTCAAGGGCGTTGGACTGGGAACGAAACGGGAACCGGTGAGTCTGAAACGAAGTCACTCGCGGACACCAGTATACGGCTTCGCGAACACCGATTGAGCGGTTTGCGATCGCTTCATCACCTTTTTCGCTGGCTAAGCGATGAGCGGAAAAAAGTGTCTGACCCCATTTGCCGGGAACCGGCCCTTCGGGTGCTTCGCACAAATGGGGGCAGACACTTATTTTCCGCACAATCCTAAAGCGGTTCGGTTTCGCCTGTTGTTCGACGAGTTTGTCGAAGCCAAACCCAGCAGACCGCAGCTAGGCCCACTTCAATGACCATGAACGTGATTCTCGCCGCAATCGCCGCCAATAGTCCTTGAGCCGTTCCGATGGCAATTCCCAGCATCGTCGTCACGACCAATTCACGAACGCCCGCTCCGCCGGGCAACAACGAAGCGAATCCGACAACCATTGCCAAGCTGATCGCGGCCGTGGCGATCGGATAGAGGTTGATCCACGACGGATGCGGTTCGACCGAAGGTAACGCAATGACTAGCGATGTGAACGAAGCACCGATCAACATCCACGACAATAGCGACCAACCCCAGCCCGCGAAAAACAAGCTCCAGTTGATGTCGCTTTCTAAGGTTTGACGATTCACTCGAGTCACGCGCGCCGCGACAATCCTTACGACGATCGGTATTGTCGGAACGCCCGCCAGCAGCGCCGTGATGATCGCCGTGGTCATGATCCACCTTGGTACAGGCATTCCCGTGGTAGCCGCTGCGGCGACCACTGCGCCGACGGCCATCATCATGAACGTCTCCAGAAACACACTGATCGTGGATGTCATTGGCCGCACACCGTCGCGAGCCAGCACGCCGCCTCGCAGCACCAATACCATCGCTTTGCCCGGCACGTATTTCCCAAGGTGTCCGAGCAACTGCGCGGTGACGACGGTGGACAATCGCGGCCGGCCACCAAACGAGATGACGGCACGTCGCAGCAACATGGCCGACGGCAACAAACCCAAGGCATACAAACCGCTTGCCGTTGCGATGAGTGTCCAATTCAGATTGCGAAGACTCGGATGACCCCGCTTCAGCGCTTCTCGTTGGTCTCGCAATGCGTCCTGCCGATCGATGTCAGTTTCATTCAATAACGCCGCATCGATTTCGCGGACCTGCACGTCAATCTTCTCGCTCGCGGACCGCCAGTTCACGATCGAGGATCGTCCGGCGATGACCAGTCCAACGACGACCACCGTGATGACAACCAATTTGGCAAGACGCATCCCAATTGTCGCGCCAGCGGACGCGACACCGAGCGCTTCGGGCGAAGGCTGGTCAATTGATCGCGTATCGTCCACAATTTCACGGAAATTCACTCCGTCCCTCGGCACTCGTTGGATCCCGATGATCAATCGTCGACGCAAGAGCAAACCGGACGCGAAACTTAGCGACGCTGGTTCGCAAGCCCGCGCGGACGCAATCGCCAGCGATGATTTCGTCGACACGACGAACAGCATTGCCTCCGGAATCTCGCCGCTGCCATCGCTGTCGCGAATTTTATCCGTCGTGATGTTGATCCTCGGGATCATAGCTGTCGGGGCGTTGTTCTACAAAGTGATGGCGGGCTTCTTCGTGCCGTTATTCCTTGCGGCCCTACTGGTCGTCATCTTTCGACCGGTGCATCAGTGGATTTTTCGCGAGACCGGAGGCAGGACGCGATTGGCGGCTTTGGCGACGACATCGCTCGTTTTGGCCATCGTATTGATGCCACTGATTCTGATCATTTCGGTTGCGACCAGCCAATTCACGGCCATGGTCAGCCACGTCAACTTCAATGATCTGACCACCGCACTCGATCGTGCGCGAGAACAGTTGGGCATTTCGCTTTCCAATGCTGAACAGTTTCGACGATTGGACGAATTGAGCGACACGCTCGACGAAGCCGATGGTTCGACGGTGGTGCTGCGCAACATCGAGGAAGCGTATAAGCTGGTCGATTTCCTGGAGCAAGATGTCGAGGGTCCGGTGACGTCCGAGCCATACGCCGCGATCGCGAAAGAGCGTTTGATGGAGTTCGCCGATGCGGTAAAGGTCAATCTCGATGAATCCGTTGACCAGCCCGTCGATAAGCTCAATGCCGAAGAAGAGTTTCATCGGCAAAGTTTGACCGCGTCCGCCGCGATTCGGACCTGGATGCGAGCGAAATTGGGCGGCACGTTTACGAGTCAATTGAGACTGCTATCCAACCCGAGTGCTGAGGACTTCAAAAACTTGTTGCACCGCGCCCGCGAGACGTTGCAACCTCGATTCGTCAGCTTGACCAGCGCCACGGGAAGTTACCTGATCCAAGTGATCGTCGGATTGGCCGTGTTGGTCATCGCTGTTTATTTCTTCTTGATCGACGGCGCGGCGATGATTCGAACGCTGATGCGATTGAGCCCATTGGATGACAACTACGAGGCTCGGTTATTGATGGAATTTGATCGAACCAGTCGCGCGGTCGTGCTGGCAAGTGTCTTGAGCGCCCTGGTGCAGGGCGTCTTGGCCGCGATCGCGTTTTGGTTTGCGGGTTTCGAATCGATCATCTTGCTTTTCCTCGTCACGTCGATGATGGCGCTGGTGCCATTTTTGGGCGCGGCATCGGTGTGGATTCCTTGCGCGATCTACCTCGGTGCGGTCGAACAGCGTTGGACCGCAGCGATCGTGCTGGCGATCTATGGCGCAACGATCGTTTCGTCGATCGACAACGTGATCAAGATGTATGTGCTGCATGGTCGCTCGACGCTGCATCCACTGTTCGCCCTGTTGAGCGTGTTGGGCGGCGTAAAAGTCTTCGGTCCGATCGGCATCCTGGTCGGCCCGATGGTGGTGGTATTTCTGCAAACGTTGCTGGAAATACTGAGCCACGAATTGGCTGGACGAGACGCTCGAGCGGCGATCGAGCCGCTAACAGAGCTTGACGAAACGAATTGACGCGCCAGCGATCGGCACGATCTCTCCTCTTAGAATGGCACGATCGTGCTTTCATTTGGCACTATTGTTAAGGTTTGCGGGGCCGGAAGGGACTAAATTGTGAAAGCAACGCCGGAATACCCAGCATTAGCGTCTGCTTTTGTCGGTAATGCAAGTGGCATGGTTCTGGTGATCTTTTGTAGGCCGAGGTTTCCTTTTCAATCTTTTCAGAGGTATTTCGAGATGAATTGTTCTCAAAAAAGGCCAGCGTTCACGCTGGTCGAGTTGCTGGTGGTGATCGCGATCATCGGTGTTCTTGTCGGACTTTTGTTGCCCGCCGTTCAAGCGGCCCGCGAGGCGGCCAGACGAATGAGCTGCAGCAACAACTTCAAGCAAATCGGGCTGGCGGTTCACAACTATCACTCAGCCTATAAGCAACTGCCGACGCAAGGGACGGGAACGCCCAACAGGGGCGGCAACCCGGATGCCCTGACGGTTGCTGAGGCTCCGCTAGCAAGCAACCGCCTGGAACTGAGCTGGTTGGTGGGACTGACGCCGTTCATCGAACAACAAGCACTGTGGGAGCAGATCAGCAACCGGTACCAAGACCCCATATCGGGCGGGATCTTCCCTTCGATGGGACCTGGCCCGCGCCGCTGGTTGTCGCATCACGGGGCTGTTAGATACGAACCATGGTTGACGGAAGTCCCTGGCTTCCGCTGCCCCAGTGACCCGGGCGTCGGCTTGCCGGCACAGGGTCGCACTAACTACGTCGCTTGTCAGGGCGACTCGGCCGAGCAGATCAACGGCAGCATCGGCGACAACGGCAACCCTGCGAGCTCGGCTGCTTCGATCAACCGCCAAGCTGCTTGCCGAGGTTTTTTTGTTCCCCGTGAGAAGTCCGCTTTCCGTGACATTCTGGACGGCCTGTCCAACACGATCATGGCAGGCGAGATCACTACGGACTTGGGTGACAATGACACTCGGACACGAGGCGCGCACTCCGGTGGCGCAGGACTTGGCGTGCGGGCGGCCGGTGGCAACCTTCTTTGTGACGCTCAAGTCGATCCGCTTCGTCCACAGTTTTGGCGTTCTGGCTTCACCGTTGTGCCTCTTCAGGGAAATGTTGGCGGGGGTACTGATGCCGAACAACGCCGTGGATTTAAGTGGGCGATGTCCCGTTCGATCTGGGGTGTTTTCAACACAATTTTGCCTCCAAACGGTTTGGTTTGCATGGACACCAATAACTTCAACCAAGGTTTGTTGCCACCGAGCAGCCGACACCAAGGTGGCGTCCACGTCTTGATGGGTGACGGTGCCGTTCAGTTTGTCACCGATTCGATCGAAGCTGGTAACCGCAACAGTGCCCACGTCGGCAATAACGCTGCATTGCTGCCCGCCGGATCGCCAAGCCCATTCGGACTTTGGGGTGCGTTGGGCACTCGCGGTGCGAAAGAAACGAATGCGACGATCGAGTAATTCGGTCGCTCGCTTAAACGGATCTTCAATGTTCGACGCACGGCCGGCCACTTTCCGCGGCCGGCCGTGCTTTTCGAAACCTGACCAGCTTTCTACCTACTATCCCATACAAGATGTCTGTAATGAAACGCTTCACCTTGCTTGCCCTGTTTTCGTTCACACTTTCGACTCTCATCGGTTGCGGCGGATCTTCGGAGACCGCACCCGCCGCCGAGCAAGACGAATTGACCAAGTGGGTCAACGACAATCCCGCACCCGAATCGGTCGAACTTGAAGAGTGACCCGGACCGCGATCGACGGTGGAATGATCCAGCAATTCGAGTGTGAGGTCGCTGCCAACGACTTGGAAAGCCATCACGATCGTCGCCATGGCAACCGTCATGAATCGCTGGCGGTTTTGACCCGAGCGTCGCGGCAAGTTCCGCATTCATCATGATGCCCTGCTACCGGACGAGCAGTTCCCGAATCGCCAACTCCGGGTGATGATGATCCAAGTCTCGTTGGACGACTACATCAAACGGATGTTCAGCGGGCCGCAGTCACTTCAGCGCCCCGAGGTGGTCAATGGCACATGGTCAGCCACGTCAACTTCAATGATCTGCAAGAGGTACTCGATCGCGCGGGAGATCAATGGGGCATTTCGCTTTCCAATGCCGAACAGTTTCGACGATTGGACGAATTGAGCGATACGTTCGACGAGGCCGATGGTTCCAAAGTCGTGCTTCGCAATATCCTGGATGCGAGCGAAGTTGGGAGCCACGTTCAACAGTCAATTGAAGCTGTTGTCAACCCCAGCGCCGAGTAATTCAAGAACCTGCTGCACCGCGCGCGGGAGGCGTTGCAACCGCGGCTTGTCAGCTTGACCAGCGCCACGGGAAGCTACTTGATCCATCCACTGATGCGACTGAGTCCGCTGGACGACAACTACGAAGCTCGTTTGCTCAAGGAGTTCGATCGAACCAGTCGCGCGGTGGTGCTTGCCAGCGTCATGAGCGCCTTGGCGCAAGGCGTGTTAGCCGCGATCGGTTTTTGGTACTTCGGATTCGAGTCGATCATACTCTTATTTCTGATCACGACGATGATGGCGCTGGTTCCGTTTTTGGGCGCGGCGTCGGTGTGGTTACCCTGTTCGATCTACCTCTACGCGGTCGAACAGCGATGGATCGCGGCGCTCTGCTTGGCCGCCTACAGCGCCGCCGTGGTCTCGTCGATCGACAATTTCATCAAGATGTATGTGCTGCATGGACGCTCGGCGCTTCATCCCCTGTTCGCGTTCCTGAGTGTGCTGGGCGGCGTGAAAGTGTTCGGCCCGATCGGGATTTTGGTTGGCCCGATGGTTGTGGTGTTCTTGCAAACGCTGCTAGAGATTTTGAATCACGAATTGGCGGGCCGGGACGCGGACGCGGCGGTAGACGATCCGGTTACCACTCGATAACGATCGACCAAGATTCCCCGCTCGGGACCGAACAACATCGCGGCAAGCATTTGAAGCGTCGCGACGATCACGATCGCGCCCGAGGTGGTAACGCTCTCGACGACGGGCAGCCCGAGCATGGACGTGAGTGGGCCGGGCAAAGTGATCGCGGCCAAGTGACCCATCACGCACGCGGACACGCTGGCCACCATCGCCACCAGGATCATCGGTCGCAACCGTCGACTAATAAAAAATGCGGTTGAGGGTGGGATCACGAGCATACCGATCGCCAGGATGCTGCCAACGACTTGAAACGCGGTCACGATCGTCGCGGTCGTCACGGTCATCAAACCGTAATGAATGGCCCGAGGACGCAGGCCGAGCGTTCCCGAAAGTTCCGCGTCGAAGGTCGTGATCAATAGTTCTTTGAACAGCACGCACACCAAACCGATGTTGACGATCAACATGACTCCGCAGGTGATCGTTTCGCCGGGCACGCCGCTGGCCAAACCGATGGTGTCGAGTTGACCGTAGAGCACGCACTCGAGATCAACGTCGCTCTTATCCGCGAACTGGCGGAGCATGATTAGACCGACCGCGAACAGTGTCGTGAACACGACGCCGAGCGCCGCGTCCCCGCGAATCCAACCGCTCTGCGACACCCACTCCGTCAAAAAAGCGGTCAATAAGCCGGCGACCATTGCACCGCCGAACATCAGCAACTGACGAACCGCCCATCCACCGTCGTTGGCGATCAGACCTCCTGATTGAAGCAAACCGGCCAACACGAATGCGCCGACGACGCCGGGTAGCGCCGCGTGAGTCAACGCATCGGCGATCATGCTTTGCTTCCGCAAAAACAAAAAGCAACCCGGAATCGCGCTGGCCGCCGCAACGAGCGACGCTGTCACGATGATCCAAGTATCGATCGACGACCAAACCAGACCCACGACGATTGCCATTGCGATCATTGGAGCGACTGTCCGTAGTTGGCTACAAACAGGCAAAGATGAACCGCCAGCAACGCCATGGAAGTCTTTCGAAAGACGGAAAACATTCCGAAGATGGACAGCACGCATCCCAAGGATGCGATCAGCGCTCCGCCGACGGGGAACCACCACAGCGAAGCGATGGCGAAACCGACGACCATCAGCGATGCCGCGACAGCTCCCATCGCGGTGTACCGCATGGGGCCCAAATCGGCCAGCGTGGTCGTCGACCCGTTCGTCGACGCTGCCAGGGTCAGTATCGGTTCGGGATCAACCGCAAAGGGCGATCCGACCCGGATGGTTTCGGTCGAGGTCATGGGAATCGGAATGGAAGGAGTCAATCGTTCGTTGCCAATTTGTAAGTTTGCCGACTATCCTAGACTGAAATTACTCGCCAATTCTCCCCCCTGCGACCACCCCGACTCTCCAAAGGATTGATTGGATGCCGAATTCTCTACTCGGGCGATTTCGTTTTTGCAGCGTCTGCCTTTCGCTTGTTTTAGCATTTTCGGCGTGCATAGCCGGCGAATTCAAGCAACCCGAACCGCTCGAGCCCGAAATTGCCGAGGCTTCCAACGAAGCAGCCGAGTCGATGAACGGAATTCGGGTTCCCAAGGGATGGAAGATCGAGCTGTATGCGGCCGAACCCGAGGTCGCCAACGTCGTCGCCTTCGACATTGATCATCGCGGGCGCATGTTTGTTTGTGAAACCTATCGGCAAAACCGTGGCGTGACGGATAATCGCGGCCACGACCAGCAATGGTTGATGGCTGACTTGTCGTCTGAAACCGTGCAAGATCGAATCGACTATCACAAACGGCTCCTCGGTGACGCGGCGATTACCTACGCCCAACACGACGACCGGATTCGCCGCGTTGAAGATACCGATGGTGATGGGAAAGTCGACAAGAGCGTCGTGCTTGCCAGCGGATTCAATCGCATCGAAGAGGGCACCGGCGCCGGCGTTCTGGCCCGCGGCGATTCGGTTTACTACACCTGCATTCCCAAACTTTGGAAACTGATCGATCGAGACGATGACGGCCGCGCCGACGAGCGGGTCGTCCTGTCCGACGGCTACGGCGTTCGCGTTGCCTTCCGTGGTCACGACATGCACGGTTTGATTATCGGCCCTGATGGGCGTTTGTATTTCAGCATCGGCGATCGCGGTTACCACGTCACGACTGAAGACGGTCGCGTATTGGCAAATCCGCAATCGGGTGCTGTGTTTCGCTGTGAGCTTGATGGTTCGGGGTTGGAGGTCTTCGCAACCGGCATGCGCAATCCCCAGGAACTCGCCTTCAACGATGTCGGTGATCTGTTCAGCGTCGACAACAACAGCGACAGCGGCGACAAGGCCCGCATCATCAACATTCTCGAAGGTGGCGACTCGGGATGGAGGATGCAGTACCAGTATCTGACGGATCGCGGGCCGTTCAATCGCGAAAAAATTTGGGAACCCTTTCATTCCGAACAGCCAGCGTACATCGTTCCGCCGATCGCGAATTTCACGGACGGCCCGAGCGGGCTGGCCCATTACCCCGGCACCGGTTTCGGTGATGAGCTGAAGGATACGTTCTTGATTTGCGACTTCCGGGGAGGCGCAGCCAACAGCGGTGTTCGCTCATTCAAACTCGACTCCGATGGTGCGTTCTACAAACTCGCCGAGGATTCCGATCCGATTTGGACAGTGCTTGCGACGGACGTTGCGTTCGGCCCCGACGGACGAATTTATGTCAGCGACTGGGTCGACGGTTGGGACGGAGTCGGCAAAGGTCGCGTCTATCGTCTGAGCGATCCGAATCATCAAACGGATCCGATCGTCGCCGAGGTCGCCGCGTTGCTGCCGAGTGATTGGTCTGAAAAGTCGGCGATGAAGTTAGCGGAGTTGTTGTCGCACGCCGATCGCCGCATTCGTTTCGAGGCCCAGTGGGAGCTCGCGCGTCGTGGCGATCTGGAAACCTGTGCTTCGGTAGCTGAAAAGACCGACGCCGAACCGATCACCCGCCTGCACGCGGTTTGGGGAATCGATCAAATCGCGCGGACGGATTCGTCGAAAACAGAAGCCGCGATCGCGAGGTTGATTCCACTCGCCGATGGCGCCGAACCGATCGTCAAGTCGGCGATCGTTCGCGCGCTGGGTGATCGCAAAGCTAGCGAATCGGTGCAGCAAGTTCGCGCTGCGTTGCGAGATCGATCCGCTCGCGTGCAGTACGCCGCCATGATCGCACTTGGAAAGCTGAAGGACGCCAAATCCCTGGATGCCGTGGTCGAGATTTTGACGCTCAACGACAACGCTGATCCGGCGATTCGACATGCCGGGGTGACGTACTTGGCCGACGCCGCAACTTCAGCCCAAATCAGTGACCTGGCGACCCACGCGAGCGAATCGGTTCGCCGAGCCGCGGTCGTCGCTCTACGTCGCCAACGCAGCAGTGAATTGTCGAAATTTTTGAACGACGCCAGTCCGCTTGTGGTGCTAGAAGCGGCCCGCGCGATTCACGACGAGCCTGTCCCGGCAGCTTTGAAATCGTTGGCTCGATTGATCGATCAACCGATCAGCAATCCATCACTGGCCCGGCGCGTTCTCAGTGCGAACTTCCGATTGGGAACGCCCGATTCCGCCCTCGAACTGGCCCAGTACGCCGGTCGCGTGTCAGCCATTCCTGAAATGCGAATCGAGGCGCTGGACATGCTGGCTTCGTGGCAAGCACCGGACCCACGTGATCGCGTCATCAACGTGTATCGCGTCACCGAACCGCGTTCGATCAAAGAAGCGGTCGATGCGATCTCGCCGCAAATCGATATCTTGATGACATCCCAGGAATCAGTTCGCGAGAAAGCGATCGAGGTCGCATCAAGCCTGGGTATCAAGAAGATCGTTCCGTTGTTAGTCGAGCGCGTCGCCGATGCGAATCAACTCGCGCCGATTCGCGCAGCATCGCTCGCGGCGCTGGCAAAACTGGATCGTGATCAAGCGGTCAAACTCGCGCGTGAAGTCAAGATGACGCCGGCCAATGAGCTGCTGACTGCGGCGCTGAATGTTCTGGCGAAGTATGACACGGAAGCTTCGCTTTCAAAATTCGTCGAAGCGACCCAGAGCCGAAACGTCGAGGTTCGCCAACTCGGATGGGATCTGTTGGCGACCAGTCGTTCGCCGCAGGCGCTCGCGACCATCATGGGCGGCGTCGAGGCCTACCTCGGCGGCTCGCTCGCGACGGATGTTCATTTGAATGTTTTGGAAGCGGCGAAAGGGAAACTCGATGAGAAACTGCAAGAGCGACTCCTCGAACACGGACGCTCGCTCGCCGAAGCGGATGCACTGGCGACTTGGCTGATTTCACTCGATGGCGGCAACGTCGATCGTGGCTCGAAACTATTCCATGAAAAAACAGAGTTGTCGTGCCTGAGGTGCCATCAAGTCGATCGAGCCGGCGGCAACGTCGGGCCCAATTTGACGATCATCGGAAAAGCAAAGGACCGTCGGTATCTGCTCGAGGCGATTTGCTTGCCAGACGCGAAGATTGCCGAAGGATTCGAAACGACAGTGATCGCCAACGATTCGGGACAAGTCGTTTCAGGGATCGTGAAATCCGAAAATGACGATTATGTCGAGCTGATTCAAAACGACGGCAGCCAGTTGCGAGTATTCACCGACGAAATCGTCGCTCGGCGCAAGGGGAAAAGTTCGATGCCCGACGATCTGATCAAGTACATGACGCCGCGCGAACTTCGCGATTTAGTCGCGTATTTGGCGAGTTTGCAGGTCGACCCGCGTGCCGCTGACGACACGGAATAGCGTCGGTGTCCGGTCGATCGAGCTGACTTCCCCGGAAAATCGTGTTGCGATTGCGATTCTATGACCTAGTGTTCATCACATCGTTCAGTAGTTTGCGTGCCGACTCGATTCCAGGTTCGTTCGGTCGAACGTTCCCTTGATCGAAAACTCGTTTCCAAATCGCTCATGACCTGCCACGAACTCGCCCTGCGTTTGCTCGATCTTCAACCGACGCTGTCGCCGACGGACGTCGCCCGGTTGTCGCTTTTGATTCTGATCCAGTGCGATGACGCCAGCGAGTTGGCGGACGATGCGAAGCTGGCATCCGCTTGGCGAAACGCGACGTTCCGACTCGAGGCTACGTCGGATCAGCATTCCGCGGTCGCCGACGAACTCGATGCGATCTGCGGTGACGGTCCCGTCCAATTTTCGCCCGATCAATTGTTCTTGCTGTTGCGCGCGATCAAAGTGCAAAGCCAAGTTCTCGAACTGTATACCGATCAACCCGCTTTCGCGTGAGCGGGATTCCGGTGGCGTCAACAAGGCATCGTCGTGCGGTTATCATCGGGCTTTCATTGCATTGCATCGCACCGCACTTTTCACCGGATCGCGTCTTCCATGGTCAAGTCCGACATCGTTTGGCATGAGCCCACCGTTTCGCGGCTAGAACGAGAATCGTTGTTGGCCCAGCGCGGCGTTGTCGTTTGGTTCACCGGACTGAGCGGATGCGGCAAGAGCACGATCGCGAACGAACTCGATCGTCAACTGCATGGGCTCGGACGGGCAACCATGATGCTCGACGGGGACAACATTCGACACGGGCTCTGTGCGCCGCCGGAGCGACTTGTCGAAGAACATTCGCGTGACTTTGCGGATCGGTTCGGCCTTGGTTTTGGAGAAATCGATCGCGAGGAGAACATCCGCCGCATCGGATCATTGGCCGCACTGATGGCTTCGGCCGGGTTGATCACATTGACCGCGTTCGTCAGCCCGTACCGCCGCGATCGCGACAGAGTGCGGGCGATGATGGAGTCGGTGAGGGCAGGCGATTTCATCGAAGTCTTCGTCGATACGCCGCTGGAAATTTGCGAAGCTCGCGACCCCAAGGGTCTGTACAAAAAAGCCCGAGCAGGCGAGATCAAGAACTTCACCGGAATCAGCGACCCATACGAATCCCCACTTCTGCCGGAAATCCACCTAGCCGGCGGCGACGAGCGAACCCCCGCCCAACAAGCCGCCCAAGTCCTCGCCGACTTAAAAAACCGGAAAGTCTTCACATGAGGTGGACCTACGGAAAAGTCTTCTATTTGCGGTTGCCAAAGTTTTTCGGGTCGGTAAACTACGCACCATTCATGTGAGAATAAGAACGACGTAATAGACAAAAAACGAATGACGATCTCGAAAGAGCGAAGAACCGAGGCTATCAGCGAACATCGCAAAACCGATGCTGATACCGGCTCGCCTGAGGTGCAAATTGCCATCTTGACCGAGCGGATTAACGGGCTAACCGAACACATGCGGACTCACCGCAAAGACTACGCCTCGCGGCGCGGTCTATTGGGACTGGTCAGTCGTCGCCGCCGTTTGCTCGACTACGTGCGTGGCGAGGATCCGCAGCGATACCTCGACATCATCGGGAAATTGGGCATCCGAAAGTAGCCCTACCGAGCCGCGATCAAGCGAAGATGGCAGACGCCGACTCGCCAATCGGGCGGTTCGGGACGCATTTCTTCTCTACGAGAGACGGCTCTCCGATCTCGTCGACGCTACGTTTTCGTACGAATTTGACTTTCCTACACGGGCGAGTTCATTCGGTGCGGACGTCTCTTTGCACATGGTTGCCTGCGTAATTGGCGGCCATTCACATGCTGACGTCGCGCGGCTTAGCCATTTTTGCTGGGCGCGCTTATGAATGTTGTTTCATGCAGGCTGAAGGAAGAAAAGAATCGTGACAGAGAAGAAAATTCGAGTCGAAAAGCAAATCGGACAGCACACACTGTCCTTCGAAACCGGCCAATTGGCCAAGCAGGCCGCCGGTGCGGTCTTGGTCCAGTACGGCGAAACCGTCGTCCTGGTCGCGTCCGCCAGCGACAACCCGCGTCCAGGTCTGGACTTTTTCCCGCTGACGTGTGACTACCGTGAACGATTGGCCGCGGCCGGAAAATTCCCCGGCGGTTTCCTGAAACGGGAAGGTCGCCCCAGCACCAAAGAAATCCTCAGCTCGCGGCTGATGGACCGTCCGATCCGACCGCTGTGGCCCGCCGGGTACAAGAACGAAGTCCAAGTCCAAGCCTGCGTCATCGCCAGTGACTTACAGAACGATGGCGACGTTTTGGCCATGAACGGCGCCAGTGCATCGCTTCACATTAGCGATCTGCCCTTCCAAGGTCCGATCGCATCCGTTCGGGTCGGCAAAATCGACGGCAAGTTGATCGCGTTTCCGACGCACGATGACCTCGAGCACAGCGAACTCGACATGATCGTCAGCGGCTCGCGTGCCGAAGTCGCCATGATCGAAGGCTTCGCCAACGAGATGCCCGAAGATGAGATGATGGAAGCGATCAAGTTCGCCCATGCGACAATTCGCGAAGTCATCGACCTGATGGAAGAACTCTACAAAAAGGTCAGCCCAACCAAGAAAGAGTGGATCGCACCCGAAGACGACGGGTTGATGAAGCGTTTGAACGACGGTTATTACGACCAGTTCCGCAGCGCCATGCAAACGTCCGGTAAGGCTGATCGCAACCAAGCTTGCAGCGCACTTCGCGACAAAGCGATGGCCGAAATGATTCCCGATTCGAGTGCGGCCGGCGCCATTGATGACAAGCGATTCAAAACCGTTTGGCACGATCTCGAAGAAAAGGTCGTTCGCGATCTGATCATGGCCGGCACCCGTCCCGACGGGCGCGACGGCCAATCGCTGCGCGCGATTTACTGCGAAACCGACTTGTTGCCACGGGTTCACGGTTCGGCCCTGTTCCAACGCGGCGAAACTCAGGCACTCGTGACGATTGCCCTGGGCACGTCCCGCGACGAGCAACGTGTCGACGGCTTGGCGCCCGAGTACAGCAAGAAGTTCATGCTCGATTACAACTTCCCGTCGTTCTCGGTCGGCGAATGTCGTCCGATTCGTGGCCCGGGACGTCGCGAAATCGGTCACGGCTGTTTGGCGGAACGAAGCGTCGCACCGGTGTTGCCGGCGGCCGAAGACTTCCCTTACACGATCCGCGTCATCAGTGATATTCTGGAATCCAACGGCTCGTCATCCATGGCGTCCGTCTGCGGTGCGACTTTGGCTCTGATGGCCTCGGGTGTACCGATTAGTAACCCGGTCGCGGGTATTTCGGTCGGTCTCGTTCGCAACTCGCCCGATAATTGGGTTTTGCTCACCGACATCCTGGGTACCGAAGACCACTTCGGCGACATGGATTTCAAGATCGCCGGTACCCAAAACGGCATCACCGGAATCCAGTTGGACCTGAAGGTCACCGGCATCAGCGAAGAAATCATTCGTGCGACGCTGAAGCAATCACGCGAAGCCCGCATCGAGATCCTTCGCAAGATGCTGACCACGATCTCGCGTCCGCGTCGTGAAATCGCCGCGACCGCGCCGCGATTGCTGCGTACCAAGATCGCGCCTGACAAGATCGGCGCTTTGATCGGCCCGGGCGGCAAGAACATCCGTGGCATTCAAGAACGCACCGGCGCGATCATCGAAGTCGATGACGACGGCACCGTCTTGATTGCCAGCAGCAACAAGGAAACGGCGGAAGAAGCACTTCGAGCCGTCGAGGCCTGCACGGCGACCGTTCAGATCGGCAAGATTTATGACGGCATCGTCAGCAGCATCAAAGAGTTCGGTGCGTTCGTCGAAATCATGCCCGGACGTGACGGACTGTGTCACATCAGCGAGATCAGCAGCGGCTACGTCAGCAGCATGGACAAGCTGGTCAACGTCGGCGATGCGATGAAGGTCTTGGTCATCGACGTCGATGAGCACGACCGAGTGAAGCTGAGCCGACGCCGAGCACTCGAAGAACTCGGACTCGAAGACGAACTGGCCGCACTGGTCGAAGCCAACGCCGGTGAAGGCGGAGATCGTGAACGCAGCAGCGGCGGCGGGGACGATGATCGTCCAAGACGACGTCGCAGCGGACCGGGCGGCGGAAGCAGTGGCGGTGGTGGTGGTGGTGGTGGCGGTCGAGGCCGCAGCGGTGGCGGTCGAGGCCGCGACTAGAGTTGATAAGTTACAAAAGCCCGTCAAAGTGATTTACTTTGGCGGGCTTTTTTTGTTTGATGTAGTAGGCAATGCAGCGTGGAGCGATGCATTCCATTTTCCTTTGAAGTGATGCTATGGGATTGGTCTGCCGGCGCTGCGTCATGCTCAACTGTGCATGACCTACTCGAATAAGGTCAATCAGGACTTCGTAGAAGACATGCGTTGCTGGCGAGCTTTTTCATAGGCCGCCTGAGTCAGTTCTCCTGCCACTTCACCGACGCACCAGAGTGCTCCGGCGACAGCGATGCCGACTGGACCGCCGATCGCTCCGACCGACATTGCGGTCGTTACGCCGACGGCACGGCTGACGTGCTTGCGTCGTTGCGGATCACGTAAGCCGACGTGATGACCGCCGGCTTCGGTTGCCCACTGCGCGGCATCGGCAACCAGCGTCCACGGTGAAACGCCTCGCAACAATCCCCTCGCGCCGACTCGCGAAACGACGTGAACCGAGGTCGCAGCGAGCGCCTTGATGCCGATGGACGACGCTCGATCGAAGGCGACCGCAACTTGGCGACTCTCGTGCCGATCATGCACACACCATGCGGCGAAGTGTTCGCAATTATGAAACAGGAAGTCGTAGTTTCTGGTTCCCACGCGTCCGAGCGCACGCCCGGCGATTTCGTCAGGCTCGAATCGCGTCGTGTGTTGCACCAAATGGACTCGATCGCGTCCAGATCGCGTCACGACATCGAGGCCGGTGCGCTTGATTTCAAATTCCGCGGCGTTGCCGATCGGCCCTGCCACGCCAACACCCCCATCGGTGAAGTGAACAGTACTTCCGTCACCCAAATCAATGCCGTGATGCTGAAAACGGCCAAGACCAAACTGGCGCCGCCATACAAAAAAGTGATCACCGCGTGCCAAATATACATCCAAATTGAGCAAAGAAGCGCATCCCGATTGTACTTCCGATCACCAGAGCCTGTCACTCTTCGTTTTTGCGTCCAAATCCATCGGAAACGGACGGCGAAGTCCTCGTTGCTTCACGCCGACCCGCCATTGCGAATACGGCCAGGGTGATGACATAGCCAACGAGAACCGCGAGATAGAATTTAGCAACATCGCTGATGGACACGTCAATTCTATCGGTTTGAATTTGGCCGATGGCCAATCCAATGGATGCGATCAGCGCCAGTGCTAAAGCCGAGAAAGCCAACATCAGGCGGGCACCCGCCGATTGCTTCAGCACGGACAGATGGATGCACGAAGCGATGATCGGCCCGATGACGAAGATTATCACGGCCCCCGCCCAATAGTCGGCGTCCGCGATCGGCGTCACGTAACGGCGGACAGTCGCCAACAGGGCGGCTGTGCCAGTCGTAGCGATGATCACGTCGGAAATCAGGAACTGGCGACGCTGGGGCATTTCCTCGGTTCTATCGGCGGCGGATGGACGCCACGACGGCACTTTCAGAATCGTAAAAACGGTACACTGGCTGAGCGCCAAACCGAGCGTATTGGAGAGATTCCTCATCCAGTCGCTGGTGCCGGACAAGTTCAGCAGCCAAGCAGCGCAAACGACGACGATTCCTCGCACAAGGTAACGTTGCCAAGGGTTTCTCAACCGGGTCGCCATCCAAATCAGCCCGCTGGCCGCACCTAACAAAAACCCAATGAAGCCAAGCTGGATGAGAAAAAACGCAGTGGCATACTCGGCGGGATAGGTCGACAGACTACTTTCGACTGACAATGCGAACCACTGAATCAGCCCTGTAACCGCCAAAAAAGCGACCACGACGCAAATAGAAAATAGGCCGGTTCGCGGGTGCAGCGTTGGAAGGCTAGGATTACTTTTCATTGACGACATTACTCCCCTCTTTGCGAAACCGACATGGATGGTACCACCGAACCGATCATCGCGGTCATCGGGCACCCGATCGCGGGAAATCCGAGTCAGTTTGCGATCGAACGAGCGCTCGTGTCGCTGGATCTGGATTGGCGAGTGCTGTCTTTCGATGTTTATCCCGAGCACATCGCGGCAGCTTTGGAAGGATTCAAGGTGATCGGAATCGCTGGCGTGATGATCGACCCATCCGTGATGTCCGTGGCTTCGCAGTGGTACGCCACCAAGTCGGACTCCGAAGCGGTCGCGATCGATTGCCTGTATCGCGACGATGATTTGCAGTTTCGGGGAACTGACGAACAGCGAGCTTGGCTTGCCGAGACGATCGCTCGCCACGGTGCCACGCGAAAGCAACTGATCGGAAATCGAGATAGCATGTTGCCGATCGACCTTGATTTTTTCACCGACGAGGAAATTTCGGCGGCGCCCGATCAAAGAGCGATCGCCCAGGCCGGACTGATCGTGATTGCTGCGGTCGATGGTGTTCCGGTGACGCTTGAACTGGACGACTGGTCCACCAACGATGGATCGACGTTGGTGATCGATCTGACGCACGACCATCCGGATCTGGCGACCATCGTCGAGCGTGGCTATTCGGCGGTGGCATGTCATCAGCGGCGAGTCGGTACACTGGTGCAGTGCATGAAGCGGTGGACCGGATGTGACGCATCCTCCGAAGTGATCAGCGATGCGATCGAAGAATACCTTGGCGTGTGAGCGACAACTTTGAATTCAAGTGGACATCCGGTGAACCATGCCGGCGAGATGGTACTCAACGAAGAGCGGATCATCGAAACCGTCGCGACGCTGCAACAGCGGATTGCGGATCGATTTCCCGACAGTGGCCTGGCCGCGTTGTGCGGTCAACTGCTCGAAGTCTCGCGGCGCGCCGCCCAGCGATCGGCGGCGATCGGACGACCGATTCGTTGGATTCGCGTTTCCGGTTACGCGATCGCGACAATGCTGGTGCTGTCGGTCGTGGGCCTGATCGTCTTGGCAGTGCAGAATTTCAATGCGGAGCCGGTGGCCAACGAGAAGGCGATCGGCGTCTTGGAATGGATTCAAGCACTCGAGGCGGGACTCAACGATGTCATCTTTTTTGGCATCGCGATTTATTTTCTGGTCAGCCTTGAGAGCCGCATCAAACGCCGTCGCGCATTGGCGGCGATTCACGAGTTGCGGGCGATCGCGCACATCATCGACATGCACCAACTAACCAAAGATCCCGACCGGTTTTGGCGAAAAAATTCGGACACCAAACACTCGCCCAAACGAACGATGACACCGTTCTTGCTCAATCGATACTTGGACTATTGCAGCGAGATGTTGTCGCTAACGGGAAAGATTGCGGCGTTGTATGTCCAAAATTTCGACGATGCCGATGCGGTGGCGGCGGTCAGCGAGGTCGAGCAGTTGACGACGAGCCTGTCGCGAAAGATTTGGCAAAAGATCATGGTCTTGGAACAGGCCCGTGAAGCGCTCTCGCGGGTCGATGGATTAGGCCATGATCTCGCGGGCAGTAATGTAGGATCGGGTGAAGATGAAGGTTCGGACGACGAAGTTCGCATTGCAAGCGGACAGAGCGACGCATGACGACGTCCATCGGCAATGCCGGAAGAAATCAAGGCGTCAGAAAAAAACTGGTCGGTGCTGCCAAGCGACTTCGAAAAGATGTGGATCGTTTGTCGTTCGCCGACCCCGTCACGCACGTTTATAACCCACTGGACTATGCCTGGAATTCCCACGAGGCGTATCTGAGGCTCGCCAATGACACGGGCGTCCGGACGGTCTTCTTGGGTATGAACCCGGGGCCCTGGGGGATGGCACAGACGGGAGTTCCGTTCGGCGAAGTCGCGATTGTTCAGGACTGGTTGGGCATCCGCATGCCGGTCACGCGACCGAAGGGAGAACATCCGAAGCGGCCGATCGAAGGTTTTGATTGCCGTCGCAGCGAAGTCAGTGGTCGGCGTTTATGGGGACTCTTTCGCGAGCGTTTTGGTTCTCCCAACTTCTTCTTTGAAAACCACTTTGTCATCAACTATTGTCCGTTGGTTTTTATGGAGGCTTCGGCGCGAAACCGTACGCCTGACAAATTGACGGCATGGGAGCGCGAGGAATTGGACGAGGCTTGCGACCGTCATTTGGAATCGGTGCTCGCGGCTTTGAAGCCAGAATTTGCGATCGGCATCGGTGCTTATGCCGAAAAGTGTTTGCATCGGGTGATCGCCAAAGGTCCAGCCGAGGCGACGATCGGACGAATCTTGCATCCCAGTCCGGCATCGCCGGCGGCCAATCGAGATTGGCTTGGCACGGTTACTGGGCAACTGATCCGAATGGGTGTGTGGACGTAGTCACGTAACGCAACGAACGCGCAAGTTGGCTGTTTTTCGCTATAGTTGGGTTAGGAAAGTCCGGCTGAGTTCTCGTCTTGCAATGGGAATGTAGTAAATGATCACCGAAGATCTTGAGGATCTCTACAAGCTATTACGAGGCAGCCGGTCGGCGACCTCGGTGTTGGATGCCCGCGCGCTGGTGCAAGAAAACAAATGCGTCGCGGCTCATGTCAAGTTGATCGACGCGCGTGAGTCATACATGGAAAGTCGTTCGCGTCTGATGAAACAAGACGCGGCGACTCAGTACAAAGGCAACTCGAAGGAAGATCTGCACAACCGCAAGGTGCTGCTGCGAAAACAAGAAAAGACGAATGAGATTTTGAAAGCGTTCGACGAGTTGATGCCGCAAATCGAACGGCTCGCCAAGCGTGAAGAAACAACCAAAGCGGCCGATGTCGAGATTATCGAATCGGGCGTCGCGGTGATGGGTGACGGAGGTCGAACGGTGGATACCGTCGCGATCGGGCAACTTGCCAAACCTTCGGACTTCAGTGAAAGCTTCGTCAGTTCCTACGCATCGTCGGAGCTTACCGAGAGGCTGGACTTGATCAACGCAGCGTTCGGTTTTCGCGAAGTGGCGTCCGATAACGACATTTTTCCGAACGCGATCTACTTCATTTGCTCAGGGAAGAAGTGTTATCTGGTTCGCACTCCACCATCTGTGCAAGACGGCGACGCCGACGGGGGCACGATCGAGTTGACGAGTCTGGTCGACCGGCAGCCGTTCAAACGGTTCACGCGGCAGGAATTTGTCCGCTTGGGGGAACGTCGAAAGATGGTATTGCTGACAAATCTGTGAAAATATCCTGCCCAGGACGCTGATTGGCGTTGACGATTCGGCTCGCGTTCGCCAAATTCTGGTCTCCGCGAGCGAAAGCTTCGCAGAAGTGGGAGAGGTTGCCGCCACCGACAGTGTTTTGCTCGTCAGTTTTGATTGATGGGTCTTCGGTGGGCCAGGTGATTTTGCCAAACCACCCGACCAACGAAAGTCGTGACCCGATGGGTAAGAAATCCAAGCGCTATCGCGCCGCGCTCGAAAAGCAGCCTAAAGCTTCCCTCCCGCTCCCCGAAGCGGTCGAGGTACTCAAGAAATACGATTCGACCAAGTTTGATCAAACAGTCGAAGTTCACATGCGTTTGGGTGTCGACCCGAATCAAGCCGATCAAATCATCCGCGGTTCGCTGGTGCTGCCAAATGGTATCGGCAAGACTCAGCGTGTCATTGTTTTCGCAAAAGGCGATGCCGCGAAAGCTGCGACCGAAGCCGGCGCCGACGAAGTGGGCCAAGAAGACTTGGCGAAGAAGATTAAAGATGGTTGGACCGATTTCGATGTTTGCATCGCGGCTCCCGACATGATGGGTTTGGTGGGTCCGCTCGGTCGTGTTCTCGGTCCGCGTGGATTGATGCCCAGCCCGCGAGCCGGAACCGTTACGCCGGATGTCGCGAAAGTCGTCGGTGAATACAAGGCCGGCAAGGTCGAATTCCGCAACGACAAGGGCGGTAACGTCCACGCGATGGTCGGTAAGATGAGCTTCGAATCGAGCAAGTTGGTTGAGAACATCACCGCGTTCACGAATTTTATCGAAGGCCTAAAGCCGCAATCCGTCAAAGGCTCCTACGTTCGTGGCGTCGCAATTTGTGCGACCATGAGCCCGAGTGTACGAATCACTGGTTAGAGTCATCTCGAATCCGACCGAAAAGATCCTGCGAAGTGAAATCAATCGATGAGTAAATACGTCAAAGACCTAGTGACCCGCGACATCAAGCGTCGACTCGAAGGAGTCGAAGACGCGGTGTTGGTCAGTTACATCGGGATGGACGCCAACACAACCAACGAGCTTCGCGGCGAGTTGGAGAAGAAAGACATCCACATGCTGGTTGTCAAGAACTCACTTGCACGTCGAGCAAGTGAGGGAACCCGACTTGCCGCGGCCTTCGAAGGCACGTCAGGCCAAGTTGGTGTTTGCTGGGGTTCGACAGACTTCGTTTCGCTTGTCAAAGAAATTGTCAAACTCGACAAGAACAAGGACAAGTACACCAAGTTCGTCGCCGATGGCGGCGTTATGGATGGCGAAAAGCTCGATGCCGATGGCTTGAAAGCCGTCAGCAAATGGCCCAGTCGTCAAGAGCAGATTTCGATTCTGGTGGGTCAGATTCTTGCTCCAGGAGCAAACTTGTCCGGTGCAATGCTCGGACCCGGTAGGAAACTCAACAGCCAAATCAAGAAGAAGAGCGAAGGCGACGAGTAATCACTGTTTTCGTAAGTTACTGTCGGCCCCGCCGATCTTCCCGTCCTTTACCAATCCACATATTGTTTTCGAGGTAACCACAAATGTCAGACTCAACCGCCGTCGCCGAATACAGCGCCGAAACCAAAAGCATGGGCGATAAGATCGCCGAATTGACGCTCAAGCAAGCTAAAGAGCTGAGCGATTACTTGAAGGACGCCTACGGCATCGAGCCCGCCTCCGGTGGCGGCGGCATGATGATGATGGCGGCTGGAGACGGTGAAGGCGCTGCCGCAGTCGTCGAACAAACCGAGTTCGATGTCATTCTAACTGGCTTCGGAGACAAGAAGCTGAACGTCGTCAAGGTCGTCAAGAACCTGACCGGCGCTTCGCTGATGGACGCCAAGAAGATGGTCGAAGGCGTTCCCGCGACTCTGAAGCAAGCCGTCTCGAAAGAAGATGCCGACAAGGTCAAGGCCGAAATCGAAGAAGCCGGCGGATCGGTCGAAATCAAGTAGCTCAGTTTTGGGTGGCCTCGCCTCCCTTGTCTGAGCAATGTTCGACCAGCGCCGAAGTCCACGGGGCTGAGTCGGATCGTTGAGTACTTCACGTAGCCGTGTCTCTCGGAGACACGGCTATTTGTTTGACCGTCTATCGGAAGAACGGTAACGTCGGCAAGTTTGCCACACCTACTCCGCCACCCGTTGACGGAGGCAGAGTTTGGCCGTGAACACTCGGTCCAACCGGATACAGTTCCTTCGCCGCCCTGCCGCTTTGGCTCATGTTCCGTTGGGGCGGATCGCTCGTCATTCGCCCAACGCTAGAACCGGCGATTCGTGGTGCACTGAAGCTCGGTGCCGCGTAGCCGCTGGCCATCGGTTGAATTTGTTCGTTGCTAGCTAGCGGGCGCAGTCGAGCCGCGATCGCTTCGCTGACACCGGGTGGCGACGGCTGAGGGGCGATACGTCCGACTGGTTCGTAGTCAACCTTGTCTTCGCGTTGCATCCGAACGATCTGCTGAGGCACATCGACTTTACGTTGTTCGGCGATCCAATGTGTGCGAGTTTGGGTTCGCTGCACGACTTCGTTTCGCGCTTCCCAGCGGGTCTGCGGGACGTGGTGGTAACCGATCGTTGGTTGCTGGAAAGGGTTCCAGCGACCATGCATCCTCGGCTCCCATACATTCTCGACCACCGGCGTGTAGACCGTTCGGCTTTCCGGCTTCACTTCCGTAACGGTCTGAGGCGTGTAGAAAGTTTGTTCTCGTGATTCGATCTTCGTCTCAACGACCGGTCGCTCGATGGTCTTGGCGACCCGGCGGTAGACGATCCCAGTTCCGGGATCGGTGTAGAAGTCGGCTCCGGTTTGAGCGGAGACGATCGACGTCAGACCGACGGAAATCGTGATGGGAACAACGTACCGGAGTCCGGCGTTGACAACTTGAGAAAAGATGCGAGCTTTCATGGCAATCCTTAGCCTAGTTCGGAAGCGTCATCTTAAAAATCGTCCGTCGCTCCACGACCAACTGAGCCTAATTGAATGGTTGACCAAAAATTGATCGCAGTGCTGCGCTGTCCTATCGACGGCGACAGTTTGACTCAAGCCGACGAAATTTTAGTCAATCGGATTAATGACGCGATCGCACGAGGCGAGACGAGGGATCGTCACGATCAAAGAATTACGGAACCAATCGACGGCGGATTGGTCAGCGCACGAGCCAAATGGCTCTACCCGATTCGTCAATCGATACCCGCCCTGATTGGCGACGAGGCGATCGAGCTTCTCTAGCTGGACACCGCCAGCTAGCAACAAAAATGCCGTAAATTGCCGGTCCAGATCAGCCGTACGGCGTTAGCCCCCGGTTATTGAAAAACGCTGTAAAAACCGGGAGCTAACGCTCTGCGGCTGAATTAGTTGGCGCTGTCCAGCTAGGAATGTCGAAATTGTACGTGAACTGGAGAGTTCTAAAGCCAATCGCCCTCTTCGCCACGCGGATCGCCGCACCACTTTGTCAGCGCTTCGATCACCTGGTCACGCTCTTGAGCGCCAGTCCACAGCGAGTCGTCGACATCCAAGCGAACTTCGTAGTCGCCCTCATGCATGCAATCTGCCTCACCGCAAAAGTGGGGCACATCAGCGACCCATACGATTCGATACAGCGGAACATGCTTGTCGTCGATTCGGACCAGCGGTGAATCCATCATGACTTTCGGTTGAACGGGGGTGTTTCATTTGCCGAGTTCGCGACTTCGATCCGCTGCGGCGGCGACCGCCTGAATCAAAGCTCCGCGAAATCCATTGTGTTCCAGCGATGCCAACGCGGCAATGGTCGTTCCGCCCGGACTTGCCACGGAATCCTTCAACTCGGCCGGGTGACGCCCCGTCTCGATGATCATCTTGGCGGTTCCCAACACCGTTTGCGTTGCCAATCGGAGCGATAAAGGCCGCGGAAGTCCGGCCAGTACGCCACCATCGGCCAGCGCTTCGATCATCAAGCACACGTAAGCGGGTCCCGATCCGCTCAGTCCCGTAACGGCATCCATTTGTGATTCCGATACCTCGGTTACGAAACCAACTGACCCCAACATCGACTGAATAATTGCCCGGTCGTCCTCGCTCACATCGGAACCGCAGCAATAGCCACTGGCGCCGGCACCGACCAAGCAGGGGGTATTTGGCATCACGCGGACAACGCGGCCATGGCCGATCCATCCGCAAAGCGAGTCCAAGTTGACGCCCGCAGCGATCGAAACAACGAGTTTTCGACTCCAAAAGCGAGCTTTCTGTTTCGCCACTTCCGCCATCATGTTCGGTTTCACGGCCAGCAAAACGATTTCGCTGGCGGAGACCGCCGCGTGCAAATCGACGACGCTGACATCGGGATATTTTTCAGACCACCAATCGCGACAGGCAGCATTGGGCTCGACCAATCGCAAGGAATTCGGGTTCACTATCTTTGCTTCGCTCATTCCGCCAATGAGTGCGCGACCCATTTGGCCGCCCCCGACGAGTGCCAATTTGATTACGTGATTCATCGGTACGCTTTCTCCATCGTTGAAACGCTAATTGACCCTGCCCTCGAACGGCCTTAAATTGATCGGTTTTTCCGTTGCCGAATACCCCTGCAAAGTTATGCCACCCATCCTCCAGCCAACATCGTCAAAGAACGCCGGAGACTTCAGCATGGAAGAGGCGATCGCCAAAGCCAACACATTGATTGAAGCGATGGGATGGATACGGCGTTTTCGTGGCAAAACGACGGTGATCAAGTTGGGTGGCAGTTTGCTCGATGATGAAAATGCACTGATGCACATCTTGTTGGATGTCATCTTCATGGAATCCGTCGGCATGAAGCCCGTGATCGTCCACGGAGGCGGAAAGGCGATCAATCGGGCGCTGGCCGAATCGGGAATCGAACCGAACTTCATTCGCGGTCGCCGATACACGGACGCCCCAACGCTTGAAGTCGTCTCGCGAGTTTTGGCGGGCGATTTGAACGTGTTCGTTACTCAAGAAATCGAACGTCTGGGTGGCCGAGCAATGAACCTGTCGTTTGACACCACCAATGTGCTGTTCGGTGAAAAACTGCCGACCGAGGATGGCGAAGATTTGGGTTTTGTCGGCCAAGTCACGCGCGTCGATCGCAGTGTCATCGAGAGCCTTTCGTATACCGATCAAGTACCGGTCATTCCATCCATGTGCATCGGTGACGATGGCCAGCGATACAATGTCAATGCCGATACCGCAGCGATGGCAGTCGCTCAGGCACTCGGCGCGGAAAAACTCGTCTTTCTTTCCGATGTCAACGGAGTGCGCACCGACAAAGATGACCCGCTTACCATCATCCATTCGCTATCAGCCGCTGAAGCGAGACAATTGATTGTCGATGGTGTGATCGCCGGGGGGATGATTCCGAAGGTCGAAGCTTGTTTAGAAACGCTCGGTCGGGGAGTTCGTAAGGTTCACATCGTCGATGGAGCGCTGCGGCATTCATTGCTGCTCGAAATATTCACGACAAGCGGTGTGGGCACCGAAATCAGTCAGTAGTCAGCAATCAGTTTCGCGTATCCATTTTTCGAGTGTGGTCCGATGAGCGAATTCAACGACGATGAACAATCGCTTGCACCGGAGCCTAACACGGTTTCTCGCAAACGATTCGGCTCGACTCCGTCCGGCATCCGACGAGGTGACCAGGCGGGCTTCGAGATCGTCGACGCCTTGGCCGGACGCGCGTCGGTTTTCGGATTTGGATTTCAGCCGCTCGTCGATGCCATTCAAATCAATGCGGAACTCTATCTGGGCGATGCCTCGGCTTGGCTAGACGAGACAGCAGAACCTTCGCAACATCCAACTCGGTTTGCCGATACGGTTCGAGAGTTCTTGCGGAGTTCCGCCGTCGCAGCCGATTCCATCCTTTTGGAGTCGTCGGCTGATATGGCGATCGAACGAATCATCGCAATCGCGCGCCGGCGAACTGATGGCAAGCAATTTCGCACCATCGCGATCATTGGCAGCGACCACGGTCGCGCCGGCATGGGACGAACGGCCAGCGGACAACCCGGCCTGCATGCAGGACTGGGACCCATGATGGCAGGTTTTTCGCATGTCGCGAGCGGAAATTTGGCGGCCGTGAAGTCATTGATTGACGACCAAACCGGCTGCATTTTGGTTTCTCCGATCGACTTCCATTCGGGTGCGACGCCCATCGATGGCGACTATCTTTGCGGACTTCGCGAACTCTGCGACCAACACGGTTTGTTGCTTGCCGTGGATGAAACGCAGCTTGTCTTCGGCGCTGCCGGGACACTGTTCACCTTTTCATCAATTGCTGAAATCGAGGCGGATGTTGTTGCAGTCGCGTCCGGCTTATTCGCCGGATTGCCCGGTGCGTTGGTGATCGCCAACCATCGTTCCACCGATAGCGTTACAATTGCCGATCACGCCGATCGCCTTCCGCTGCTTGCAGAACTGGTATCGCAAACATTGACTTCGATGAGCGAAGCGGATTTACCGAATCAGGCCGATGAGGCTGCCCAAGATCTGGCAGTCGCGATCGCTGAAACCGTCTCAGAGTTTGAGTTCGTTCGCGACGTTCAAGCGACTGGAATGACGATCGGCATTCAAACGGATCTCGAATCAGAACAGTTGGTACGAATTGCGTTTGAGCAGGGCCTTCGCATCGAACGAGCCGGCGACCTGGCGGTTCGACTGCAGTTGCCGCTAGTGGTGACAGGCGAAGACAAACGAATACTCATCAGTCGACTCCGCGAAACGCTTGCGGCGATGCAGCGAACGACGGCTGAAACTACCGCATAAGTGAATCCGATGCAGCACCTTCTCACACTCCTTGAGATCACGCCCAGTGATCTGAATCGGATTCTGGCCACATCCCATCTGCTGAAAAAGCGTTTGATCGCCGGCGATCGGCCACCCGTTCTAGAGCGGCAAATGTTAGCCTTGCTGTTCGAGAAGCCAAGCTTACGAACTCGCGTCAGTTTCGAGACCGGCATGGCGCAACTGGGTGGTTCCAGTTTGTTTCTCGGCGAGGATGTCGGATGGGGCAAACGAGAATCGCCTCGCGACTTCACTCAGGTGCTTGGTGAATTTGTTGACTTGGTTGTTTGTCGCACCAAGTCACACGATCGCGCCGTTCAAATGGCTAGTTTCAACGCCGTACCAGTGATCAACGGGTTGACTGACCTTTGTCATCCCTGTCAAGCATTGGCAGATGTAATGACGATCGAAGAATCACTGGGCCCGCTCAAAGGAAAGCATCTTGTCTTCGTCGGCGATGGCAATAACGTCGCGCAATCGTTGGCGCTGATCTGCGCCATGCTGGACATGCGATTCACGCTGGCGTGCCCAGAGGGGTACGAAATGAACGGGGACTGGTTGGCCACCGTGGCCAAAGCTTATCCGAAAGCGTCGATTCGTACGGTTCGTGACCCAATGAAGATCGTGAAAGATGCCGACGCGATCTACACCGATGTCTGGACCAGCATGGGTCAGGAAGCTGAATCGGCGATTCGCAAAAAGGCATTCGCGGACTACCAAGTCAGTTGCAAATTGATGGCCGCGGCGCCTTCTCACGCGCGAGTGTTGCACTGTTTGCCGGCGATCCGCGGCCAAGAAATCACCGACGAAGTGATCGATAGCCCGCAAAGCGATGTCATCCGACAAGCGGGCAATCGGATGCACGCTCAAAAAGGATTGATGGTATGGTTGCTCAATCGTGCTTGGATCGACGAAAACGTTCCTCGTTAGTCCCGTTCAATTTTCCATTTCACTTCGATTGACTTTATCCATGCGGCCCGCCGACCAACTTCGCGAAGTTCAAATCCAGCGAAGCTATCTCGAATCCAATCCCGCCAGCGTCTTGTATCGATGTGGTCGAACGATCGTGTTGTGTACTGCGTCGATCGAAGCCAAAGTGCCACCATGGCTCGAAGGCAAAGGCAAAGGATGGGTGACGGCGGAGTACAACATGCTGCCCGGCAGCACCAGTCCTCGCAAGCGACGCGATCGCGATGGAAAGCTCGATGGTCGGACGACCGAGATTCAGCGACTGATCGGACGAAGCTTGCGATCGGTCGTCGACATGGTCGCGCTCGGTGAGAACATGATCACCGTCGACTGTGACGTGTTGCAGGCCGACGGCGGCACCCGCACCGCGTCGATCACGGGTGGGTTCATCGCGCTTGCCGAAGCGATCGCGATTGCCGTTCCGGGTTCGGAGATCGGTAACGGCCCGCTACGCGATTCGGTCGCCGCAGTCAGCGTTGGTCTGATCGACGGCGAAGTCAAACTCGATCTCGACTACGAACTCGATGTCGCCGCCGACGTGGACATGAATGTCGTCATGACAGGCAAGGGACGATTCGTCGAGATCCAAGGGACCGGCGAAGAGGCCACGTTCACGGATGACGAATTGGCTGAGTTGTTGCGGTTGGCAAAGAAGGGAATTCGTGAACTAACGGTCCAGCAACTCCGATCGCTGGCGTAGCTCGCATCCATGGCTGACAAAACTCGCGATCTGTTTCCCGAAACAAAAAAGTTATACCTGCTCGACGGAATGGCACTGTTCTATCGCGCCCACTTTGCGCTGGTGCGCAGCCCGCGGATGACATCGGCTGGTCTATGCACGTCGGGCGTGTTCGGCATGGCCAATACCGTCATGGACATTTTGGCGAGACAGGAACCGACTCACATCGCCGTGGTTTTTGACACATCCGATCCCACCCAGCGGCACATTGATTATCCGCCCTACAAGGCCCAGCGGGATGCGATGCCGGAGGACATGGCGAAGCAAATTCCGTTCATCGATCAACTGTTCGATGCCATGAACATTCCCGCGATCCGATTACCCGGATACGAAGCCGACGACATCATTGGCACGTTGGCAGGACGGGCCGCGACCGACGGTTATCAAACTTGGATGGTCACGCCAGATAAAGACTATGACCAATTAGTCACGGACGACATTCTGATCTACAAGCCCGGTCGAAAGGGCGGCGAGATGGAGATTGTCGGCGTCAAGGATGTCCTAGCGAAATGGGAAATCGATCGGATCGACCAGGTCATCGACATCTTGGGACTGATGGGAGACGCCAGCGACAACATTCCGGGCGTCCCCGGCATCGGTCCCAAGACCGCGCAAAAACTGATCAAACAGTACGGCAGCATCGAAGGGCTCTTGGCAAACTCGAAAGAGTTGAAGGGCAAACAGAAAGAACGGATCGAAGAAAACGCCGAGATGGCCAAACTGTCCAAACACTTGGTCACCATCATGCTGGACGTTCCCATCGAAACAAATTTGGACAGTTTGAAACGTCAGAGTTATGACATCGAAAAGATGAAGTCGCTGTTCATGACGCTCGAGTTCGATTCGCTTGGTAAAAAACTGTTCGGCAATTCGTTCTCTTCGGCATCGACGCGAAACGCAGTGATACGAGAAAAACGCGAAAGCGAAATTCAGGCGACGCTTTTCGATGAACCCGTCGACGAGAAAACGATCGATGACGTTGACCACGACTACCAAACGATTACAACCTCGGATGAACGCAAGGCGTTGATCGCGATGCTGAAGAGCCTCAATGCGTTCTGTTTTGATTCCGAAACGACGGGACTCGATCCACGTTCGGCATCCCCTTTGGGTCTGGCGTTTAGCTTCGATCCACACCATGCCTACTATGTCGTTTGTCCTGATGAGATCAATGCGGCGCGGGAAGTTTTGGAAGAGTTTCGCGACGTTTTCGAAGACGAATCGATCGCCAAGATCGGGCACAACCTGAAATACGACCTGACGCTATTGAAATGGAACGGAATCGACGTTCGTGGCGAACTGTTCGATACCATGCTCGCGCACTCGATGAAGGAGCCCGAGATGCGACACGGCTTGGATTATCTCGCCAAGTTGTATCTCGGCTACAAACCGATCCCGATCAAAGATCTGATCGGGGAAAAAGGGCCCAATCAAAAACCGATGCGAGACGTTCCGATCGAGAAACTGGCGCCGTACGCTTGCGAGGATGCCGACGTCACTTGGCAAATCGCCGCGGCGCTTCGACCCGAAATCGAAGCTCGCGGCGTCGCCCAAGTTTGCTACGAAGTGGAATGCCCGCTGATTCCCGTTTTGGTCGACATGGAACGCGAGGGTATCCGTCTCGATACAGAGGCATTGGCAACGTTTGCGAAAAAACTGGACGTTGAAATCGAGTCGCTTCAATCACAAATTTTCGCCGCGGTCGGGCATCCATTCAACATCGACTCGCCCAAACAACTCGGTGTGATTCTGTACGAAGAGCTGCAGCTCGAGGACAGTCCGAAGAAGACGGCGACGGGTCAGTATTCGACGCGTGAAGCCGAACTCGAACGCTTATCGGGGCGTCATCCGATCATCGCGGATGTGTTGGATTACCGAAACGCTCGAAAACTGAAATCGAACTACGTCGAGCAATTGCCGGCGGCGGTGAATCCCGACACGGGCCATCTTCATACGCATTACAGCCAGACTTGGACGGCGACTGGCCGAATCCAATCGAATGATCCCAACCTGCAAACGATCCCGGTGCGCAAAGAGCGTGGCCGGGACATCCGCGCGGCCTTCGTTCCCCGAGACGAAAATCACGCGATCCTGAGCGCCGATTACTCGCAGATCGAACTTCGCGTGATGGCGGAACTTAGCGGCGACGAAGGAATGCTCGAAGCGTTTCGTGGCGGCGAGGACATCCATACCGTGACGGCGTCCAAGGTCTACAAGGTAGATATCGACGAAGTGACTCGCGAAATGCGTGACAAAGCGAAAACAGTAAATTTCGGCATCATCTACGGCATCTCGGCCTTCGGATTGCAACAGCGACTGAACATCCCGCGAGCCGAAGCGGGGGAACTGATCAAGAACTATTTCGAGAAGTATCCTGGCGTCCAGCGGTACATCGACCGCACGATCGCGTTTGCCAAAGAACACGGTTACGTCGCCACGCAAACCGGACGACGACGATACCTTCGCGATATCAACTCACGCAGTCGCACCGTGGTCGCGGCTGCCGAACGGTTGGCAATGAACAGCCCGATCCAGGGTACTGCTGCCGACATGTTGAAGCTGGCGATGATCCGCGTTCACCGGGCGCTTCGCGACGGAGGATTTCAGACGAAGATGGTGCTGACGGTTCACGACGAAATTGTGTTCGACATGTTGATCAGCGAGCAGTCAGCCGTCATGCCGGTGATCGAAGAAGCGATGAAGACGACGTTGCCAATGACAGTCCCCATCGTCGTCGAAATGGGCGTTGGAAAGAACTGGCTCGAAGCACATTAGTATAAAGGGATCACGCTCGTGCCGCCTAGCGATTGGAATTGGCTACCGACTCCGCGCGCCGACATACTTTCGGTCATTTCCGGTGCATTGAAGCAGCGGTTCGTTTTTGCGGACGAGATAAGTGACCTGCTTTCCGCCGCTTTTTATGAACCTTGCAACTTGTTGTTATGGGGACCGGGCGGGCACGGCAAGAGCGAAATGGTGCTGACGGCGCTGAAGGCGCTCGGACTCTCAGACGACGAAATTTTCGTTCAATCGTTCGGTGAAGGAATGAGCGAGGATCGATTGTGGGGCGGTCCCGACATGGCCTCACTGGATACCTGTCTGCGATACGACACATCCCGATCGTTCTTGGCACCCCAATACAAGGCGGTGATCTTCGAGGAAATTTTTGACGCGCCGGCGCAGTCTCTACTGCCGCTCAAAGACGTGCTGACTCGGCGGATCTTCGTCAACGGCGCCGAACGTGTCCCGATGAAAGCGAAGGTCGTCGTCGCGTGCACGAACAAAGATCCGCGAGAGTTCAGCGATGGCAACGACGCGATTTTGGCGTTGATGGAACGATTTCTCTTGCAGAAAGAAGTTCGTTGGCCCGCTTACGAGGCCAAGAACTATGCGGCGTTGTTTGCGAAAGTTCGACCTTCGGCAACTGAGGGCGGACGCGAGTTGCACCAACGGTTGGCTGCAGTGATTGCGGGATTGAATGAAGCGAAGACGTTCGTTATGTCACCGCGAATGGCGCTGCAGTCCTTGGAGGTGGTAACCAGCAGTGCTCGCATTCGCGGCGATGACCGAGTCAACGCGGCCGCGTTTCAAAACATCCGTTTCGTACAGGGAATGCAATCTTACACGGCAGACTTGGAACGAAAGATTGCTCGTCATTTACCCGAAGAACCCGACTTTCGGATTCAACTCGGTGTCGGCGATTTTGTCACCAGCGACGATGGACCTCTGCGAAAACCTCGTCGTGAAATTCCAAAAATCGTTGCCTCAACATTGCAATCCAGTTTCATCCACTGTGACGAAATCATTCGCGTGTTGACACTCGCATTCGTCCAGCCTTGCAATGTGCTGCTATGGGGACCGGGCGGGCATGGCAAGAGCGAAATGGTGATGGCTGCTCTGCGAGCGTTGAGTTACACCGACGACGACATCTTTCTGCAATCGTTCGGTGAAGGAATGAGCGAAGATCGACTTTGGGGAGGTCCCAACATCGCCAAACTAGACGTGTGCTTGGAATACGACACCGATCGTTCCTTCCTGCCGTATGAGGTGGTCGTTCTGGAAGAAATCTTGGACGCTTCGTCACAGGCTTTATTGCCACTGAAGGATGTGTTGACGCGAAAGACGTTCATGAACGGCAACAATCCGGTGCCATTGAAATCGAAAGTCATCATCGCTTGCACCAACAAAGATCCCCGACAGTTCGCCAAGGACAGTGACGCGGTGAAGGCGCTGCTCGAACGTTTCCCGATGCAGTTGGAAGTTCGTTGGCCGTCGTATGAACAGACCGATTACGAGGCGCTGTTCAAAAAGGCCAACCCAAGCGCCAGCGTCGACAAGCGAAAATTGCATCGCATCTACGCGCACGTGATCGCGAACCTGAACGAAGACCGCGAGACGGGCTTCCATGTTTCGCCGCGAATTGCACTGGGCGGTTTGCGACTGGCAGGAAACAGTGTTGGTCGCCACGGGCGAAAGAAGATGATCGTCGAAGACATTCTAACCATCCGAAATGTGCAGGGAATGGAATCTTATAAACGCGATATCGAAGGATTGATTCGTTCGGCGCTGCTAGAAGGCGGTGTCGAGGTTCTGCTCAGCGATATCGACGAACGGGCGGAGCGATTGCGAGGCAAGATGGTCGATATCGATCAAATGTTCGCCGCTGGACGCGATGTCAGCGAAACAGAACGCGGCTACGTCAACGACGAAGCCATCGCCGCGATGTTGGAACTGATGAGCAGCATCGACCAACTGAAGCACGAACTCGAATACTTACAAATCTCCGATCCGAAGTTGATCGCGTGGCAAAAGGCATCCGAACTTCGTGTCGCCGAAATCGCGGCGGAAATCGAAGCGAGCACTTGATCCGATGTCACAGATTCGGATCGACCGGCGACTTCGTGACTTCATTCGCTTTCACACGCACGTGACGCTACCCGAAAGCAGCGAGCGTCGGCAACAAATCAATACTCATGAGGTTGTTCGGAAACTCGATGCGATCGGAATGCATCATCTGCCGTTGCCGATAATTTGGGATGCAGTTCACCTGATCGACGACGGCAAAGTCGCCAGCAAGACCGAGATTGCTCGGCGTACTCGACTGACTTATCAACTACGAATGTGGCCGATCACACGTTGGCTCGACGGCTATCTGGATTGGTCGGTGCGCGATGCTGACCTGTATTTTCAGTTGGCGATCTTGTTGCGTGATATCGAGTTCAATCGAATCAAGGGTCGCACGGACATTGACCGCGCCATTGCCAACGTCGCAGTGATTGCGACCGCGAAACGCTCGCTCGTCGTCGGCATACCGCCGGAGAAAATTGCTCAGCAGATCAATTGGGCACTGGGCGAAGTGGGCGGCTTGGAAGCGGACGAAGTCGAGTTGTTGGAATGTTTGCCGGATGAAAGTCATTTGAAAACGACTGACAAGATTGATGTCGAACAAATGGCAAAGGACCGAGGCGTAACGTCGATCCAATTGGTTGAAACGATCGACACGCGAGGTCGAATTGCGTCGTTGTTCACGGACTGTTTTGGCGGCATTCGCAAAGAAACGGGCGAAAAGGAAATTCATCCACTGTCGGTTCGACGACTAAACGTCGCGTCACGATTGTTGGCCGAACCCAGCCTCGAGGCACTCATGCGTATTTCGCGGATCGCAAACGAGTACGTCGCATTTCAGCCGCGATTCGAAAAGAAGATGATTCCGTCGGCGGACGGGGATCAGACTCGAATGCGAATGATGCGTTCATTCGACGAATTACCGAAAATGGCACCGGCCGCGTGGGCGATCAAGGTCGCGTCGTCGAAATACTTTCGTTATCGCTTGGCAACCAAGAGTTTCATGGTTCGCGAAAAAATCAAACGCAGCGATAAGAAGCAATTGTTTTACGCAATGCTCGATCGCAGCAAGTCAATGCAACAGGGCGAGCGGATTTACAAGCTGCTCGCGATCTTGATGAATCGATTGCGGGCCGTTGGTCGACGAGAGGCGGTGCTAGGCTACAGCTTTTTCGATTCCGTCGTACACGAAGAAGTGATGGTGACGGAAGTCGCCGAAGTCCGTGAAGAGATTCACAAACTGACGCACGAGTTCTTTGTCGGCGATGACACCGATATCAACTTGGCGTTGCGCGAAGGAATAAAACGGATTCGCAAGACCGTCGCCGACATCGATGCTGAACGACCGGAGTTGATCATCGTCACCGATGGTGATCACGGTATCAATGTTCAGCCCAAGGAACTCAAAGGAATCATGTTGCACGTCTTCATCGTCGAAGAAACGAACGATGACTTGATGCAACTGGCGATCAAAACGGGCGGGGTTGCTTTACAAGGCTTGTGATTGGATCGCTATCGGCCGAGTGTCTTACCTGGCTTTTTCTTGCGATACTTGTTTGGATTGTCCGCCTTGCCGACGATCTCGTACAGAAACCGACTGGGCGTTGTTGGGCGTGGCTTGCCCCATTTCCGACGAGTCAATGCCAACGACAATGTTAAGTCCTCTTGCGCCCGCGTGATTCCGACGTAACACAGTCGTCGTTCTTCGGCGATGTCGGCTTCTTCACCACTCTTGACGCTGCGGCTATGCGGCAGTAAACCGTCTTCCATTCCGACCATGAACACAACCGGAAATTCCAGCCCTTTGGCTGCGTGCAGCGTCAACAACCAAACGGCGTTCTGTTTGGCGAGTTTGTCCTTCTCGCTACCCATTTCCTTTCCCGAAAGCGTGATCTCGGCTAAAAAACCAGTCAAGTCGTGCTCACCTTCGCCGTCTTCATAAGCGCCGATGGCGTTGCTCAATTCGCCGATCGACGCCATCCGTGTCTCACGTTCCTCCGGTTGATCGTAGAGACGTGTCAGTTCGTCGGCGTAGGCCGTTCGCGTCAACAATGTTTCCATCGCTCCGGCCAAAGATTCATTGGCGGCGCGAGTGCGAACGTCTTCCGCCAACGATGCCAACGACTGAATTCCCCGTTGCGCGGCAGCCGGCAAGTCGGATGTGGCCGATGGATCTCGCATCACCTCCCAAACCGGAATTCCCCGCTCGACCGCGCGAGCGATCAACAACTGAACCGTCTTGTTGCCGAGTCCACGCGGGGGCGTGTTGATCACCCGCAGCAGCGCAACCTCATCGTTAGGCTGTTCGATCCATTTCAAATACGACAATAGATCGCGAACTTCTTTACGATCAAAAAACGACTGAGCACCCAGCATCACATAGGGCACTTTGGCTTTACGAAGTTCGGTCTCAAACAATCGAGGTTGCTCGTTGGTGCGAAACAGGATTGCGATGTCGCGTGGTTGAATGTGTTCGTTGTCGATCAGATGGCTGATCCTCGCGACGACGGATTTGGCTTCGGTGATTTCGTCCTTGTGTTGCTCGATGCGAGGACGTTTGCCCGCAGGCCGGCTGGGGATCAGCGTTTTGTCGTGGCGGGTCGTATTGAATTCGATCAGCCGATTGGCAAGCGTCAGAATTTCGGCAGTGCTACGGTAGTTGTTTTCCAAACAGACGATCTTTGCATCAGGCCAATCTTTTGAAAAATTAAGAATGTGAGTCACGTCGGCGCCGCGCCATGCATAGATCGATTGATCATCGTCGCCGACGACACAAAGGTTGCGATGACGCATCGATAGGTGCTTTGTGATGCGATACTGGCTGCCGTTGGTATCTTGATACTCATCGACCAAAACGTGATCGAACGATGCCGCTTCTTGATCGCGGATCGCCGGATGTTCGTCAAACAGTGTTTCCGTGTTGAGCAAGAGATCGTCGAAATCCATCGCACCGCATGCTCTCAGTCCATCCTGATAGCGTCGATAACCTGACGCAGCGAAGTGCTCTTTGTCAGTCGATGCGGCATAGGCAGCGCGATCCGGCTTGATCGATGCGTTCTTCCATCCGCCGATGATGTTGAGCATATCGCTGGGGCTAATCGCGGTTCCTGGCAGCCGTAGTTCTCTCAAAACGCCTCGTGCCAGTGTCTCTTGATCGCTACGATCGTAGATCGAAAACTTCGCCGGATAGCCCAGCGTTTTTGCGTGTCGGCGAAGGATGCGTACACAATGTGCGTGAAAGGTGCTGACGGTTGGGCGCGGTGGTGCGGGCTCGCCTTTTCGTCGACGCTTGCCCGAACCGATCAGCTCACTGACTCGTTCTTGCATTTCACCAGCAGCCTTGTTGGTGAACGTCACGGCTAAGATGCGATCCGGCGATGTACCGTGCCGAATCAAGTTGGCGATACGAACGGTTACAACGCGAGTCTTTCCAGTACCTGCGCCGGCGAGCACCAACATCGGACCCGACAAAGTGTTGACGGCCGCGGATTGAGCTTCATTCAATCCATCGGTCAGCGATTTCAATCCGATCTTCATTCCGTTAGCGAAGTGCGTCGCGGTCGATCACGGGATTCGCCGACCCGGTCGCAAGCAACTTCATCGTGTTTTGCTGGGCTTGTCCGGCGGTCATCGCTTGACGGTTGAAGGGAACGTAGTACGAAGCATAATTACCGGTCGCCGTGTCCATGACGTAGACGACGGTCGAAGCAACCGGATTGTTGCTGGCACGCGGAAAATCGACCCGACCGGTCAACATGAGATAGCTGCCGCCTTTGCCGCCGGTACCCAATGTCTCCGCGACATTGACGGTGAACTGGCCCATGAACCGGCCGAGTCGCGGATAGATCACGGAGCACTGTAGCAATCCTGAATTGTGGTCGAGGACAAACAGCCCGTCGGCTTCTTCGCTAATTTCTCCGGTCGCGCACGAAAATTTTTCGCTGCTGACGGCGGATGTGGCATGCAGGATAGGAAAATCAGCCGCCGTCAACTTGCTCTCGGCCATTTGCGCGCGGCCGGCAAAGTAGGCTGCCAATCCAATTGAAACGAATGTCGCTATTGCCAGCGCTGGCACAATCAGACGTCGTGGGGCTGCGCAGCAGGTGGCCGCACTGATTTGGTCGGCACTTGATCGAGCGACGGCGTCGATGACCGGCAATTGAGCGGAGTTGGCAGCGTTTTCAGGCAGATTGTTGGGCGGAAAAGGCATCGGTGGACGACTCCGAGTGATGGGAAGCGAGTGGCCTAAGTTGCGATCAGGGAATTGTACGCTTTGGCGTCGAACTTTACGATTGAGTTCTTCAAGAACACGAATCGACTTGTCACCACGACGCACTTTTCGCCACGAGGCTAGGAACACCATGGGAATCAACGCACCGCTGAATCGCAAGCTCCGAATGGCTCTGGTCGGCGGGGGCGCTGGATCATTCATCGGTCGCGTCCATTCGATCGCCGCGTGCTTGGACAATCGCGCCGTTCTGACGGCCGGCGCGCTGTCCAGCAATCCACAACGGGCCAAGGAATCCGCGCCCGATTACGGTATCGCTGAGTCTCGCGCTTACACCAGCTATCAGGAAATGTTTGACGCCGAAAGCAAGCTGCCCGCAGACCAGCGAATCGACTTCGTCAGCATCGCAACGCCCAATCACACTCATTTCGAGGTAGCCCGAGCGGCCGTCCAAGCCGGCTTCAATGTCGTGTGCGACAAACCAATGACATTTGATCTGTCGCAAGCTGAAACGCTGCTCGGATTGGTTAAGAAAAGTGATGTCGTGTTTGCGGTGACACACAACTACACCGGCTATCCGTTGGTGCGACAGGCGCGAGAAATGATTTTGGGTGGCGAGTTGGGGGAGATCAACGCGATCCGATCGCAATACATCCAGGGCTGGCTGCGCACGTCGCTCGAGAAAGAAGAGCAAAAGCAAGCGGCCTGGCGCACCGATCCGACCAAGAGTGGTGCGGCGGGTGCCTTCGGTGACATTGCTACTCACGCTTACAACTTGGGTCGCTACATGACCGGTGTGCTACCCGACAAGGTCAGTTGCCATTTGAAAACTTTCGTCGAAGGTCGCAAGCTCGATGACTATGGAACCGCCGTGATCCGATACGAGAACGGTGCGTTGGGAACGGTGACCGCTTCGCAAATCAGTCATGGCCGCGAGAACGATGTCGAAGTTGAAATCGACGGCACCAAGGGATCGTTGAAGTGGCGACAAGAAAACCCGAACGAATTGATCGTTCGCCAAAACGGAAAGGCGCATCAGATCTACACCCGCGACCCTAACGCACCTTACATGAATGCGATGGGCGCGGCCGCATGCCGATTGCCTTCGGGACATCCCGAAGCGTTCTTTGAAGCGTTTGCAAATGTTTACGTTTCGGCGTTCGACGATATGGCCAAGCGGGCATCCGGCCAATCCTTTGACCGATGCAACACGGTTTATCCGAATGTTTATGACGGTGTCGAAGGAATGTATTTCATTCAGCAATGTGTCAACAGCAGCGGTCAAGACGCCGCTTGGCTGCCACTCCAACACGAGGCGGCGCGCAAGTAAGCGACGCAGCGCCTCCACCACCGTTGAAAAACTCGCAATCGAATACTGAGGCATCGGGCCAAGGTCGCAAACGAATCCTTGTTTTGGCGATCACAGCACTCGTATCGGTTGCCACGTTGCTGCTGACGCCGATTTCGATTCACGGGCGCGTGGCGTCGGCGATCGGCAACATGGTTCACGGGCCATTGTTTGCATTGCTAACGATCGTGCTCATCCATTTCGCAAATCGCTGGCGAACCGTGTACGCCGTGCGGTTCTCGCTGCCCCGCGCGATTTTCGTCGGATTGTTGTTGTTTGGCTTCGGTGTTGCGATGGAATTTGCCCAGGCAATTTCCGGCCGGAGCTCGTCGATCGTCGACGCGATTTCGAATGGACTCGGCATCATCAGCGGTGGTTGCCTGAGTTATGCGAATGCCCGTCGACTACAGTCGCCGGGCGATCGCAGGACGGCAAGATTGCTGCAAGGCTTCGCCGGATTCCTGATCGCGATCGTCTGGTGGTCGCCGGTTTTGACGGTTCGCGACGTGATCGCGATGAAGCGTGACTTCCCATTGTTGGCGTCCTTTGAATCGCCCGCCGAATTGGAACGATGGTACTTCAACGATTCTATTGCGACGCGATCGGCGTTGAATTCGACCCACGGTGACCACAGCTTGAAGGTCACTTTTGGGACATCGGACCATCCTTCCGCAACGATGATTGACTTTCCCCACGACTGGACGGGGGTCGAGTCGATTGAAGTCGACGTGACTTTGGATTCGTCTCATCCGGAAACGACGGCGGAGATCTGGTTCAATGTGATCGACGCTGACAGTTCCGATGATTATCGCGATACCGCGCGAAAGGGGTTCACGCTTCACCGGGATAAAACGAGCCGTTTGGTCGTTTCTCGCGAAGAACTGAGTCCTCCCGCAGTCGCCCGCGATTTGAAGCTGGATCAGATTCGATTCGTCGAATTGCAAGTGCTCAAACCGCCGGTCCCAATCACGATCCGATTCGATTTCTTGAGATTGAAGCTGTAACGAACTTCTGGGCAAGGGACAAAAATAAACACGTTCGGTTCGCCACCGTTTATGATAATGGAGCCGTCCAATATTCGGCTCCAACCCACCATTCACTTACAACTTGATCGGGATGCGATGGCCGGTACATCCATCAAACACGCGTTGATTTCTTCACCGTCGTCTTCCCCGCTATTGAACCGATTTGTTACTGAGTTTCGATGGATATCGGAAGTCGATGGCGGCTTGCTTTGGATTGATCCTGCCGCAGATTATCTCTATGGCTGTGGAGTCGATGAATTGCTTGGCGATCTGGATCACCGGCTAGCCCACATCCACGAAGATGATCGGTACTTGGTCAGGGGGAAATTCAAACATTTGGCCAATCAGCTTTCGCTAGGAAACAGTCGGTCCAATGACGAATGCTTCGATTACGAGTACCGCATCATCGGCAGGGACGGGTCCGCATGCTGGGTCCACGAAACGGTCATCCAAGCCGACGTTGAAGATGCAGAGGGAAACCATTCGAAAGTCTGCCACGGACTGACGCGGACGATCCATGATCGCAGGCATCTCGAAGTCGCGTTGAAAGATTCCGAAGCCGTCTATCTGTCACTGGTCGAGAGTCTTCCGCTGAGCGTGCTGCGAAAGGACTCGCGGGGTCGAATCCAATATGCCAACGCGCGAGCTTGTGAACAGATCGGCATCAACGTCGACGGGCTGATCGGCAAATGCGACTTCGATTTGTTCCCGGCGGATCTGGCTCGCAAATACATGGCCGATGATCGCGAAGTGATGCAGTCGGGCAAACTGCACCACGACGTGGAACGTCACCAGTCCAGTGATGGGCGACAAGTTCACGTGGAAGTTTGGAAGGCGCCGGTCCACAGCGCTCACGGCGAGATTGTCGGCATCCAGGTAATGTTCTGGGACATCACCAACCAAAAAGACGCCGAACATCAAATCGAGTTCGAGCGATTCTTGCTGTCGACTTTATTGGATACCGTCCCCGATTCCGTCTACTTCAAAGACGCTGACAGTCGGTTCCTTAGGCTAAGCCGAAGTTGTGCGGCTAAGTTTGGATTGGACGATCCGCGTGATGCGATGGGCAAATCGGACGCCGACTTTTTCGCCCGCGAACATTCTCGCAAGGCGCTGGCCGATGAAAAGCAGATCATGCAAACCGGCGAACCGATCTTGGCCGAGATTGAGTACGAAGTGTTCTCCGATGGCAGTGAAAGTTGGTGTAGCACGACCAAGGTACCGCTGAAGGATAAGAGCGGCCGAGTGATCGGAACATTCGGAATCTCACGTGATGTCACCCAGCAAAAACGGGCCGAACAGGAATTGGGGCGCGAGCGAGATCTGCTCAAGACGATCATCAATAATGTCCCTGACCTGATTTACGTCAAGGATCGAGCCGGTCGGTTCGTAACAGCCAATGCGGCACTGTTGAAGTTGCTCAAGCTCGCGAGTGCAGAAGATCTGGTCGGTCGCACCGACTACGATTTTTCACCGCCTGAATTGGCATGTGACTACGTTGCCGACGACCAGAACGTGATGCGGGAGCAACGACCGTTGCTCGATCGCGAAGAATCACATCGCAACTCCGACGGTTCCCCGATTTGCTTGTTGACGACCAAGGTTCCGCTATTCAATTCGGACGGTCACGTGATCGGCGTCGTTGGCATCGGTCACGATATCACTCAGCGAAAACTGGCAGATCAAGAAGTCATGGCCGCGAAAGTGGTGGCCGACAAAGCCAATCGAGCCAAGAGTGATTTTCTTGCCAACATGAGTCACGAAATTCGGACACCGATGAATGCCATCATCGGCATGACGGACCTGGTGCTGGACACGGTTCTTGATCCGAGTCAGCGAAGTTTTCTTTCGATGGTTCAGGAATCTGCCGACTCACTTCTTTCGGTCATCAATGACATTCTCGACTTCTCGAAAATCGAAGCCGGCAAACTGGACTTGGAACCCAGGGTATTCGAGATTCGCGAAAGCCTCGGCGACACGATGAAAACTTTGGCTGTCAAAGCGCACGCCAAGGGTGTGGAATTAGCATTTCGTGTTGCCCCGGACCTGCCCCGATATGCGGTCGGTGATGTCGGACGCTTGCGACAAGTGCTGATCAATCTGGTCGGCAATTCGATCAAGTTCACCGAATCGGGCGAAGTCGTCGTTGATGTGCGGGAAATCGAATCAAACGAAGATACGGTATCAATCGAAATCAGCGTTCGCGATACCGGAATCGGAATCGAGAAGGATAAGTTCTCGGCAATTTTCCATGAATTCGAGCAGGCCGACACGTCGACGACACGACGATTTGGTGGGACTGGCCTTGGGCTTGCGATCTCTTCGCGACTGGTGAAACTACTCGGCGGTGAAATCAAAGTAGAAAGTGAAGTTGGCGTCGGAAGTTGCTTCTCCTTCCAGGCTGATTTGAAACACGCACCCAACGACGTGGAAAGGACCCAGCAACGTGGCGTCGTCGTCGTCGGCGGCACTCGCGTGCTCGTTGTGGATGACAACGACACCAACCGTTTGATCCTCGGTGAAATGCTCGGTAACTGGGGAATGGTCGCGGCGCTGGCGGCGTCCGGGGAGATCGCGATCGATGAAATGAAAGCGGCGGTCGGTCGGAACGAACCCTTTGAGTTGGTGATCAGCGATGTGAACATGCCGCACATGAGCGGCTATGACTACATCGCCAAAGTACGATCCGATAGCGATCTCGAAGAGGTTCAAATCATCATTTTGACCAGCGGCGAAAGAGAAGGCGAGCCAGCTCTGGCGGACAAGTTGAATGTCACCGAACGGTTGATGAAGCCGGTGAAGCAGTCGGAATTGTTCGACGCGATCGTCCGCGTGTTGGGCGTCAACGCTTCGGAGGACTCGACAGCGGCCGACGATCAAGACCCTGATTTCAGCATTGAAAAACTTCGCATTTTGCTGACCGAAGACAACGTCATCAACCAACGTTTGGCGATCGGTGTTCTGACCAAAGATGGTCATGAAGTTACGGTGGCCTGCAATGGAGCGGAGGCTTTGGAGTGGCTGGAAAAAGAGTCGTTCGATGTCGTGCTGATGGACGTGCAAATGCCAGTGATGGATGGATTCGAGGCGACGAAGAACATTCGTGAGCGAGAACGGTTGACCGGTCAACACATCACGATCATCGCGATGACCGCGCACGCAATGAAAGGAGATCGAGAAAAATGTTTGGATGCCGGCATGGACGAATACATTCCCAAGCCGATTCGTGTTTCAGCGCTTCGCGAAAAGTTATTGACCGTTCACAACATTGCGCCACTCGATCAGCCGACGCCTGACGAGTCGGCACCGCAGGCTGATTCATCGACGGTCGAGAACAGTCCCGATATCATCCAGGAAACCCAAATGAAGTTCGCAGAACAAAACGAGGAAGATGGCGGGAGCGAAGATCCCGAATCGTCGGCAGTGGATTGGGATCATGCCGACGTGACCGTCGGTGGCGATATGAAATTGCTAACCGAACTGATGGGTGTGTATATCGGCGAAGTCCAGTGCGTGCTGAAGAATCTTGATCGGGCCATCGACGTCGATGACCGTGATACCATTCGGCGGTCGGCGCACACATTGAAGGGAGCGTCGCTATCGGTCGGGGCGATCGAGACAAGTCGCGTCGCAGAAACACTTGAGATCGGTGTCGATCAGCTAACACCCGAAGTGATCCAAGAGCGATTTTGTCGTCTGAAGCAGGCGGCGGGCCGAGCCATTGCGGCGATCGAAAAGCATTTGAAGAATCACGAGAACCTTGATGATCACGGCTAAGATCGGCATCGTCACGGTGTCCGACCGAGCATCGCGCGGCGAATATGTGGATCTCGGCGGACCTGCAATCGTTGAATATCTCGGTGAAGTGATGTCTAGCTCGTGGACTCCGGTGCAAACGGTTGTTCCCGATGAACGCGAACTTATCGGCAAGTTGATCGTTGACCTTTGCGACCGCGAGGAATGTTGCTTGGTAATCACCACCGGCGGAACCGGTCCAGCGGTGCGTGATGTCACGCCTGAGGCGACGGAGGCGGTTTGCGAAAAAATGTTACCCGGATTCGGCGAACTGATGCGACAAGTTTCGCTTGCGCACGTTCCAACAGCGATTCTGTCACGACAGACCGCCGGGATACGGGGCCGCACGCTGATTTTGAATCTGCCGGGTAAGCCACGTGCGATTAGCCAGTGCTTGGACGCCGTGTTTCCGGCGATTCCTTACTGCATCGACTTGATCGAAGGGCCGCGAATTGAAACCAATGAATCGCGTTGGAAAGCGTTTCGGCCGAAGACGACGTAACGCTACTTTTTTGACTTAGGCAATTCGACCGGAACCTCGACCAACAAGTGCGGCGCTTCGGCTTCGGATTTTTCTTTGCTAACAAATAGTAACTGCGAATCGTTGAATGATCCCGTTAACGCGAACGTCACAAAGTCATCCGCCTTGACGATGTAGGCGGCCAAGCGAGGATCCGAAATGCGAAGCTGGTTCTTTTCGGCATTCCACTCTTCGCCATCGGCGGAAACGTCCAACTCGGCAAGCACTTCAAACTGCTCGAGCGGCTTCTTTGATTTTTCACTCGACGGAGTCTCGTCCCAGTGCAGATTCATCTCGGGCCACTCCTTCACTTCCGGCAAACCGTAGATGCGAAGTTTCGCACCAACGGGGCGCTCGCCACGAACGAGCGTCAAAATCAGACCGGCCCGATCGACGTACTTGCGTTCCTCTTTGATCGTCGTCAAATCGAACCGAATGTAGGAATGCACCGTTTCAATGCCACCACGCGTTTGAATGCCGATGCTGGGCTTCGATCCGTTCTTGTCGCCACCACCGCCGTTCTGCACGCGAGAGTCGGCACCTTTCCCGTCACTTGTCGATATCGGGATCCACCGCGTGGGCACGGGCTCCTCAATCTCAGTCGCGGATGGGGGAACCGGGGATGTCGCACTCGAATCGGTCGACATGGAGACCGCCGAGTTGGACGGAGTTGAGTTGGTGGGAGTTGAACTCGACGGTGCTGATTTACCGGATGAGGGTGCATCGACCGCCGATTTTCCCGGTTTCTTGTTCTTCTTGGGAGCTTGTTTAGGTGGCTCGGTTTTGACGTCTGTTCCAGAGGCATTGTTCGGCGCCGATACCGACGGTTTCGGTGGAACCACCTTGGCGGGCTCCGGTGCAACCTGTTGCTGCGGCTGGGGAGATGGTGGCGATTGAGAAACCTCACTCTCTGCTTGGGAAATGATGTACGGTTGGCTATTCCGACCGGCGCTGGTGAAAACATACGTCAGAATCGGAAGAGCAATCAGAACCAAAGCCACGATCGCGATCAGAGGTAAATAGGCTTTCCAAGCAGGTGTAACGGATTCAACTTTCGAGGATCGTCCGACAGGCGGTCGCAAGGCTGTGCCGATCGCAGATGGATGACCGGGCGATGCTACCATGCTTACCGCTGCAGTCGGCAGAGTCGCCATCACGCCCGAATTTGCCAACGGATCATGGACCGTTTCAAACTCTTCAAATGACTCGAAGGCAGGCACCGCGGATTTCTTGGTGACAACTTCCGACAAACCCTCCTTCAACCGATTGATGGCCAAGGCTGTTTCCGTGGTCTTGAAGCACTCCACCTCGACTCGTCCGAGTTCGTCTTGCAACTTGGCCGCAGACGAAGGACGTAACCGCGGTTCCTTACGTAGCAGTTTGTGAATCAGATCGCACAACGGTTGTGGAATGTCGGGGTTCAGTTCGCCGATCGGTTGTGGGCGATGCGCCAAGATCGACACAAGTTGTCCCGGGACCGATTTGGACTGTATGGGCAATCGACCCGTAGACATTTCGTAGAGGACAACACCGAGGCTGTAGAGATCGCTGCGATCGTCCATCGCGTCGGACCTCGCCTGTTCGGGCGAAAGGTAACCTGGTGTTCCGATGACGGCGCCTCGGCCAGCCAAATGATCAATCGGTGTTGATGCGAGAGCCAAGCCGAAGTCGAGAATCTTGACTCGCCCGGTTCCTTCTTGAATCCAAATATTGGCTGGCTTGATATCGCGGTGAACGATGCCTTTCACGTGCGCTGCGCCGAGTCCGCAAGCGATTTGTTTGGCGAACTCGATGATCTTCTCGAAGCCCATTTGCGGGTTCGACTTGTTGTAGGTTTCGAGTGTTTGGCCGGCCAAAATCTCCATCGCCATGAACGGTGTGCCCTGGCTTTCGCCGACCTCGAAGATGGTCACCACGTTGTCATGGTGGACAGCGGCCATCGAACGAGCTTCGGTCAAAAATCGTTGACGGCTGTTGGGCACGCTGGCGATCTTTTGATTCATCACCTTCAGTGCGACGGTTCGCTCCAACTTGACATCGCGAGCACGAAAGACGAACCCCATCCCACCTCGGCCCAGTTCGGAAAGGATTCGGTAGTGCCCGAGTTGCCCCAGGTCTTCCGCTTCGATGGCGGGCTCAAGAAAATCGTAAGAAGTCGAAGACTGCATATTCAGCGTTCGCGAAGGCCAAGAAAAGTCGCAGAACAATTCTTTCTAGTGTATCAACTAACGCGCCGAGTTTCCGTAGTCATCGGTGGTGACGCTTTCAGCCGACCGGCAGTGGGACTTTTACCAAGTAGGGCTGTGTCTCATCGCGACAATCGAGAGTTTTTTTGAGTACGCCTCGCTAAAAATGGCGTTTAGGAGGCGATTGACTAAGTTTCCTGATTGCAACGATTGATTTGACCTTGGCGCCCGCGAAGGATAGACTCGGGGACTGGACGATGTGAATTTATCCGCCTTTCGCAAAGTCGAAAGTGGTTTTTCTCCCACCTGATATGCTCAATTTGGTCTCCCTGACGATCAGATTGCCCCGCCTTTACCTCCGCCTGCCGCTAAATTTCCCTGGTCCGACTTTGGTCGGCGAGGTTGATTGAACACACCCACGCGAATCTGGTTTGAAAGTCATTTTCAGCAGATTTCTCGCTTTCACCCCCATCTTCGTTACTGGAAAGTATCGCCATGCGTTGTCACGGTAATCCGTTGAGTCGTCGAGGTTTCTTGGCCGCTGGTGCATTCGGAGGCTTGGGTCTTTCACTTCCCGAGTTGTTGATGCGTCAGGCCATGGCCGAGCAAAAACACTACGACTTCGTGGAAGCGAAAGCCAAAAGCGTCATCCATGTTTATTTGCCTGGCGGGATGGCCCAGCAAGAATCGTTTGATCCGAAGCCCTATAGTCCGCTTGAATACCGAGGCGAGCTTCGACCGATCACGACGAATACTGGTGAGCAATTTTGCGAAACGGTGCCAGAATTAGCGAAACGGGCGGACAAGTTCAGCATCATTCGCTCGATGACCCACGGCGAGGCGGCCCATGAGCGTGGTACGCACAACATGTTCACCGGTTACAAGCCAAGTCCTGCGCTGCAATACCCCAGCTTCGGCGCGGTCGTCAGTCACGAGTACGGCCCTCGCAATAACTTGCCACCTTACGTTTGCATTCCGAACGTGCCCAATGAATTCGCCGGTACGGGCTACTTGCCCAGCAGCTTCGGAGGTTTCGCGCTGGGTTCCGATCCGGCTCGGGCCGATTTTAAAGTGCGAGATTTAGATTTAGCCGGTGGTGTCGACGAACAACGCTTCATTCGTCGCAAGGCGGCGCTCGATGTCGTCAATCGAAATTTTGTGGGCGCCAGCGCCGCCGACAATGTCAGCGCGATGAACACGTTCTATCAGCGCGCTTATGACTTGATCGATACGCCCAAAGCGAAGGAAGCATTCGACATCGAAAAAGAAGACGCGAAGACGCGTGACCGATACGGCCGCAACGAAGCCGGTCAACGGCTTTTGATGGCCCGGCGATTGGTCGAATCGGGCGTTCGCTTGGTCACGATGACATACGGCGGATGGGACATGCACGTGAATATCACCGCCGAATTCCGTAAGCAAATGCCGACACTTGATGTCGCACTTGCGGCTCTGTTGGATGACCTGTCCGAACGTGGGATGCTTGACGAAACCTTGGTGATGGTCAGCAGCGAGTTTGGTCGAACGCCGAAGATCAATACGGATGCGGGACGCGACCACTGGCCCAAAGTGTTCAGCGTCATGTTGGCCGGCGGTGGAATCAAGGGAGGCATGGTTTACGGCGCTTCCGATTCGACGGCGGCCGAGCCCGAGGACAGTCCCGTATCGCCTGCCGATTTGGCGGCAACGATGTATCGCTTGATGGGCATCGTTTCCGACAAAGAACTGATGGCACCCGGCGATCGTCCCATCGAGATTGTCGACGGTGGCAAACTGATCGAACCGTTGATGGCGTAAATCGTCGTTGTTGCGTACCCACGTTTTCACCGAAATCATGTTCACCGAAATGCAGTAACGAGAATTGACCCAATGAGACAACCAATCACGCTCGCCGCCGTCCTTATGTTGACCCTCACGTTCTCGACGGCCGACGCGTCCTTTCCGGTCGTCGAAGGAATCAAGCCGCTCGGCGTGGTTCGTGGTGAAGAATCGACGGTGACATTGACCGGCCAGCGAATCGCCGACGCCAGCGCAGTTCTGACCGATCAGCCCGGCATCGAAATCCTTGAAGTCAAACCGGTCGATGGCAAGACGGTGACCGTTCGGTTGAAGGCCGACGCGAAGCTGGCACCGGGTCTTTATCCGATCCGTTTAGTTACCAAGTCCGGCATTGCCAATTTGCGTTTGCTCGGTGTCGGTGCGATGCCCATCGTGCAAGAAGTGGAACCCAACAACGACTTCACCGCGCCCCAGACGATCGCCTTGAACCAAACGATCGAGGGTGTGGCTGATCGTGAGGACATGGATCACTATCGAGTCGAGCTGAAAGCCGGTCAACGATTGAACGTGGAAATCGAAGGCATCCGGCTGGGATACTCACTGAACAGTCAAAACATTTTGGACCCGTTCATCGCGATTCTTGACGAGGGACGCTTTGAAGTCGCGACGAGTGACGATTCGGCGTTGCTCGGTCAAGATGGCGCGTGTTCGTTCGCGGCCACCGAGGATGGCGTATACACCGTCTTGGTTCGTGAGAGCTCGTTCGGCGGTTCGCCCGCCAACGGATATCGATTGCACGTCGGTACGTTCCCGCGTCCAGTTTCAACGATTCCAGCCGGTGGAGTGCCCGGGTCGACCCTGAATGCGAAATTGATCGCGATCGATGGAACAGCGACCGATGCCTCCGTCCAATTGCCGAGTGAACCATTCGAGCAATGGGGCGTGACCATTGAGAATGAGAACGGCATCAGTCCGTCACCCAACTGGATCCGTGTCAATGACTTGCCCGTCGCGATGGAAGTCGAACCTAACGACGACATTCGAAAGGCTCCCGCGGTTGAGATCCCAGCAGCACTGTGCGGTGTGATCGAAAAAGAAGGCGACTTCGATTGCTTCAGCTTTCAATGCAAACAGAACCAGAAGTTTCGCGTTCAGTGTTACTCGCGCGACATCGTTCGTTCGCCGCTCGATGCGGTGATCAATGTCTTTGCACCCGACTTCAATACGATCGTCTCATCCGATGACGCCAATGGAAAAATCGATCCGTTCTTGGAGTTCACCGCGCCCGCTGATGGCACTCACACCATCCGTGTTTACGATCACCTGCGCGGCGGAAGTCCGATCCATCAATATCGAATCGAAGTCACACCCGCCGATCCGACGTTTGATTTGACGCTCAAGGAATTACGTCGTGATGAAGCGAGCGTGATTGCGGTTCCGATCGGTGGACAGTCCGCTGCGATCGTGAATGCGACGCGGAAAGGATACAACGGAGAAATTCGGATGGATGTCGATGGCCTACCGGCAGGAGTGACCGCGACTGCCTATCCGGTTCCCGAAGGTCGTGGCGAAATTCCCGTCATTTTCACTGCCACCGCCGAGGCCGCGCACGCGGCATCTTTGTTGACCATCCTTGGACACGGCGACGAAAAGAGCTTGGGAGTGATGGGCCGTCTTCGTCAAAATCATAAGCTCATTCTCGGTCAAAACCGTCGCGGCATGTGGGACTATAACACCGATCGAGCGGCGATCGCGGTCACCGACGCAGCACCCTTCAAAATTGAATTGGTCCAGCCGCAAACTCCTATCGTCCGAGACGGCAGCAAGAGCTTGATTGTCCGCGTCACCAAGCATGAAGGCTTCGACGAAGCCATTCCCATCCGCGCGCTTTACAACCCTCCCGGCATCGGCATCAACAACAGCCAAAATATCGAGAAGGGCAAAACCGAAATCGAAATCGGCTTGACGGCCAATGGTGGCGCAGCCATAGGACAATGGCCCATGATCTTGGTCGCCAGCTATCCGACGCCGCAAGGAACCGCCGAGATCTCAACTCCGGCCATCATGCTGGACATCCAGAACTCATTTTTCAAATACGAGTTTCCTCGCACTGCGGCTGAGACTGGCAGCCAAGCGTCGATTGCCGTCGCGATTGAAATACTTCGTGAGTATCCCGGCGAAGCCGAAGTCGAGTTGGTCGGTTTGCCCAATGGCGTGACCAGCCCGGCGGCAACCCAAAAGATCAGCAAAGATACAACCTCGGTCATTTTTCCGATCGTCGTTGCGGCGGACGCCAAAGTTGGCAAGCACAACACTTTGGTTTGCATCGCGCGGGTGAAGGTTGGTGACGAGACGATCGTTCAAACCAACGGCACCGGTGAATTGCGAATCGACGCGCCGCTGCCACCCAAAAAGGACGCTCCGCCGCCGGTACCAAAACCGGAAGTGAAAGCTCCTGAGCAGCCAGCGGCACCAAAACCGCTGAGCCGATTAGAACAATTGCGACAAATGAAGAACGAATGACTTTGATCGATCCCACGTCGATCGAACTTCAACCGCCCAGTGGCAAATTGAAAGTTTTCTCATGAGTATCACCCATCGCTTCGGATTGATTGCGGTAACCGCAACACTTGCACTCGTCACGCCAACCGGTGTGAACCGGGTCAGCGCGATTGAGCCATCCGAGTCGGCATCGACTGCTTCGGCCCGCACCGATTTGCCGCTTGTGCCCGACTTGGCGGTCTATCCCGGCGAAATCAAATTGGGTTCGTCTCGCGATTTTCAGTCCTTTGTTGCTGTCATTAAACGCGACGACGGAATCACGTCGGACGCTAGCGATCGCGTGGAATGGTCGATCGCGGATGTCTCAAAAGCAAAGTTGGATGGATTCACCGTCTTTCCCGTTGCGGACGGGAAGACTGAATTGATCGGAAAATACGCTGGCGCCGAAGTCCGTATTCCAGTCGACGTCTCCGGTGCAACAACTCGTCCGTCGATTAGTTTCGAGAAGGACGTCATGCCAGTGTTGACCCGATCGGGTTGCAACACCGGTTCTTGTCACGGAGCGGCTCGTGGCAAAGACGGATTTCGTGTCAGCTTATTCGGATTCGATCCAATCGGTGACTTCCATCGAATCACGCGCGAGATCGGCGTTCGGCGCATCAACTTGGCGGTGCCTGAAGAAAGCCTGTTCTTGAAGAAAGCGATCGGCAGCGTCCCGCATACCGGTGGAAAGCTGTTCGATGTTTCCAGCGACTACTACGCGACGGTGCTGGAGTGGTTGCAAGACGGCGCAAAGATCGATCCCGACAACGCGAAACCACCCAAGGTTGCGTCGGTGTCCATCTATCCGGCCCAGGCTGTGATCGAAGGCGAGGGAAAGACTCAGCGATTTGTTGCGGTTGCAACGTACAGCGACGGAACGACCAGAGATGTCACTCGTTTGGCCGCCTTCACGTCCAACAACTCGGGCACTGCGGCGATCGACGATGTCGGTGTCGTCACCGCAGGCTCGCGTGGCGAAGCGTTCGTGATGGCTCGTTTCGACACGCACACCGTCGGCAGCCAAGTTCTGGCGCTGCCGGAAAATCTTCAGTACACGCCGCCGAAAATTGAAGGCAGCTACATCGACCAAATGGTCGCCCTCAAGCTGCAACAATTGCGAATCGTGCCCAGCGGGAAATGCAGCGATGAAGAATTCATTCGTCGCGCCACCATTGATATCGCCGGCAAGTTGCCAACCGAAGACGAATTTCGACAGTTCGTCGGTGATGCGGCGCCCGATAAACGTGCCGAGTTGATCGATCGATTGCTCGAGCGAAAAGAGTTCAGCGAAATTTGGGCAATGAAGTTTGCTCAACTGTTGATGATCAAGAGCACGAACGATGTCAGCTACAAGTCCGCATTTTTGTATGCCAACTGGCTGACCGACAAGTTCGCCCGCAACGTACCGATCGACGAGATGGTTCGCGAATTGTTGACCAGCAGCGGCGGCACATTCACGTCGCCGCCGACCAACTTCTTCGAGATCGAGAGAGACACGTTGAAGACATCCGAGAATGTTGCGCAAGTGTTTATGGGGATTCGAACTCAATGCACCCAGTGTCACAACCATCCGTTCGATCGCTGGACGATGGACGACTACTATGGATTCGCCTCGTTCTTCTCACAAGTCGGTCGCAAAAACGCGGAAGACTATCGCGAGCGGATCGTATTCAACCAGTTCGGCGGCGAAGTGAATCACTTGGTGACGAAGAAGCCGGTGCCGCCGAAGTTTTTGGGTGGTGAGTCGCCGAACACTTCCGGCAAAGATCGTCGCGCCGTGGTCGCGGATTGGCTGGCAAGCCCCGATAATCCATACTTCGCGCGATCAATCGCCAATCGGGTTTGGGCACACTTCACCGGCGTCGGTGTTGTTGACCCGGTCGATGACATTCGAGTCAGCAATCCGGCGTCCAATCCTGAGCTATTCGACGAGTTGGGCAAGCGTTTGGTTGAATACAAGTTCGATTTTCGACAATTGGTTCGAGACATCTGCAACAGCGATGCGTACCAGCGGAGCACCGCTTCGACTGAAAGCAACGCTCACGACCATCGCAATTATGCGCATGCCGAAATCCGCCGAGTACCCGCCGAAAGTTTGCTCGATTGCATCTGCCAAGTGACCGATTCGCCCGACAAGTTTCGCGGTCTTCCGCTCGGTGCCCGCGCGGTTCAGATCGCCGATGGTACGACGACGAACTATTTTCTGACGTCGTTTGGTCGCTCACCGCGAGCCACCGTTTGCGAATGCGAAGCAACGACTGACCCATCGCTCTCGCAAGCACTTCATTTACTCAACGGCGATTCGGTTCACAACAAGATCGCACAAAGCAAGATCATCGAGAAATGGTTTGCCGACGAGAAGCTACCCGCCGAAGCTGTCATTGATCGAATCTACGTTCGCTGCTTGTCCAGATTGCCGACGGAACAGGAGCGAACCGACTTGATGGCATCGATGGCCGACGATCCTAATAAAGCGGCCGCGCTGCAGGATGTGTTTTGGGCGGTTCTTAACAGCCGAGAGTTTGTCTTCAACCACTGAGATTTTGAGTTCACACTTCCATGAGCAATCGCATCATCACCATCGCAGTGGCGTGGGCATTGGTATCGGCGGCGGTATTCGCTGACGAAGCGAAGTCACCGGCCGGTGAGAAAGTTACTTTCGACGATCACGTTAAACCGATCTTTCGTCAGCATTGTGCGTCATGTCACAACCAAGGCGAGAAGAAGGGCGGTCTGGCGCTCGATTCGTTCACCGCTGTCATGGAAGGTGGTGGTAGCGGCGAAATCGTATTCGACGATGGCGACGCGGACGGCAGCCGACTTTGGCAACTGATCAATCACGACGATACGCCCGTGATGCCTCCGAATCAGGACAAGATTCCGGCTGACCAACTCAGCGTGGTTCGCTCGTGGATCGAAGGCGGAGTACTCGAGAACCTTGGCTCCAAAGCGAAAGCCAAAAAGAAAAATTCGCTGGCCTTTGTCGCCAGCACGGGTGGTCGACCCGAAGTTGGCGGTGCGATGCCCGAGTCACTGCCACAGAAAACGCCGGTGGTCACGCCCCGCGCAGCAGCTGCGACCGCGATCGCCACCAGCCCGTGGGCGCCGTTGATCGCGATCGCGGGACAGAAGCAGATTGTAATGTATCACGCTGATAGCAACGAGTTGCTTGGCATTTTGCCGTTCGAAGAAGGCGTCGCGCAGTCGTTACGTTTCAGTCGTGATGGTTCCTTCTTGATCGCCGGTGGCGGTGAGCATAGCGTGACTGGACTAGTCGCGGTTTACGACATCAAGACCGGAAATCGCGTTGCCGAAGTTGGCGACGAATTGGATACGGTCTTCGGATGTGATGCAAACGACACGATGACACGTATCGCGTTTGGCGGACCTCAGAAGATGGTTCGTATTTACGACGCGACCGACGGAACAAAACTCTTCGATCTTAAGAAACACACCGACTGGATCTATGCTCTCGGTTACAGTCCCGACGGGATCTTGATCGCATCGGGTGATCGCGCCGGCGGACTCTGCGTTTGGGAGGCGGAGACCGGACGTTTGTATCTCGACTTGCTGGAACACAAAGCGGCGATTTTATCGGTGGCTTGGCGAGATGACTCCAACGTCATGGCGAGTGCCAGCGAAGACGGAACCGTCAAATTGTGGGACATGGTGCAAGGCAAATCGATCAAGTCCATTGATGCGCATGGTGAAGGCGCAACCTCCGTGGCGTTCGACCATGAGGGCAGATTGGTGACCGCCGGAAAAGATAATCGCGTCAAGCTTTGGGATGCTTCGGGCAACCATCTGCGAGATTTCGAGCCCATGTCGGAAGACGTACTCGAAGTCGCCATCACGCATGATGGCAAACGAGTCGTCTATGGAGACTGGACGGGGCAAATCTTGACGGCAATGGTAGACGACCCGTCCAAGAAAGGTGAACTCGCAGCCAATCCGCCGGCAGCAGCCGTTCGCCTTGAGACGATCAAACAGACGTTGGTATCAGTTCAGAACGAGCTGGCACCGCTGAAAGCGGCAATGGACACATCGCTATCTACGGTCGCCGCAGCCAAAGGACCGATCGATGCCTTGAACGCTGAACTTGCGACCAAGCGATCCGAATCCGATGCGGCATCGGCGGCGGCGGACGCTGCGCGAGCCACTGTGGCGACGATTGACGGGGAACTTCCGGGACTGATTTCCGGTTCGCGTGATCTACAAGACTCGATGATCGCCGCTCGCGTTGGAGCCCAGGCGGGCACGGTCGACGCCGCGACGATCGCCGATCGCGAACAACAATTTGCGGATCACCTGTTGACGATCGTTAACAAACGCCGGGAACGAATCGGTTCAACCGCAACCGCCGAAATTCAAGCAACCCTTGCCGCTACCCGGAAAACGGAAGCCGATCAGATGGCCGCCAGACTGCCGGAAATGCAGGTGAACCTCGACGCCGCTACGGCCAGTGCTAACCAAGCCCGTGAAGCCCACGACGGTGTTGCCAAGCAGCTCGCCGAAATTCGCACGCGGCACGACCAACTGGCGGCGGAACTCCTTTAGGCCGCGTTTGGTCCGATTATGCCGGTTATCGGTGTTTCGGGACCGGCCCGGACACCTCAGCAGCGAAATGAACGGATACGGCGCTGTTTCGGCTTTGCGGTTTGCGTCGTTTGCGTAAACTGTAGCCATCGGCATCGATGGAATTGTCCCTTCGGTCGGCGAACTTATCTATTCTCGCTCCTGATCACACTCTGCGACGTTTACCTTCGCGTTCGAATCGCGATTGGATTTGCGTGATCAGCGACAGCAGTTGACCAATGCCTTTTTGCTCATCCAAACGATTGTGGTTTTCCAAGCCAAGCGTGGCGAAAGTGTTGGCATGGACACTCTTGATCACTCTTTCGGGTTCGATCGGATCTTTTGGGCAACCGCCGGGCACGCTGCCGCCTGAGAAGGTTTTTAGCGAAAGCGACGAGAAGATTGAGGTTCGCGGCTTCATGTTCCTCAACGAAGCCAAGAGCAAGGTGATGATGCCAAGCGTCACATGGGAAGAATACGAGCGCCGGATGAATTTAGATTCCGGCACGGACGGCCAGCGACAACCGTTCGGCTATCAATCGCTCGAGATCGTCGGCACTTCCGATGGTGGCCGCGCGGAAATGGAAGTCACGCTCAAGCTTTCAATCGAATCGACCGGTGGCCGTTGGGTCAAGATTCCGCTGCGAATGGGAAATTTCCATGAACTCAGTCCACCTGATGTCAGCGGCGTGGATGAGTTCTCGATCACGATCGAGCCTGATTCGTCGGGATACGCTCTGTATGTCAAAACAACGGCTGTCGCGGAAGCGATGGTTCGCATTCGCGTTTCATCGCGAGTTGAAACTCAAACGACGCGGTCGATCGAGTTCCGTTTGCCGGATGTACCCTCGCGAGTCCGAATGACCGTGGATGCCGACCGAGTCGATGGAGAAGTTATCGGACGCGGCGACGAGGTGATCCAAACTGATTCCACGCTAGGCAACCGTACGACATTTTCAATCGAAAGTGGTGGTGGAAATTTCACTTTGCGCTGGGGTGGCTTGTCGCGATCGATCGAGAATGCACCGTTGTTAGAAGTTGAAAGTCGCTTTGACGTTCGATGGGATTCGCCGCAGGATCAGCCGATCGCATCCGTGCGGCTGACCATTCGTAACACGAAAGGGTCGATCGAATCGTTTCAATTGCGGTTGCCTGCGGGTTCGGTTGTGCTGGACACCCCGCGCTTGGGAACCGGTGGACAAACCATCGAGCTGAGCATCCCGGCAACGCCGTCGAGCACTCAACAAACGTCTGAGTCGGAGATCCGAACGGTCACGATCCCGGTGGAAGAACGTCAACAACGTATCGATCTGAATTTTGATTTGCAGTTGGCGGCCGACAATACGTCGCCGTCATCGCCGTTGGCATTTCGAGTTGTCGAAGTCATCGGGTCGTTACGACATCGTGGAGAAATTGTGATCCAAACCGGGGGCGATTACCGACTGAGGTGGCGAACGCGTCCGTGGGTGCGAAGCGAACCCGCTGGTAATCCGGACGAGGCTTCCAGCGTTCGGCTTTACCGATTCGGATTTGATCGCGGATCGTTCGAGTTGCCGATGTGGTTGTCAGCGAAAGAGCGCCAACTACGCATTACCAGCACGTCGGAAGTGTCCATTCGAGACGGCGTTGCCGCATTGACGATGGATCTGCAAGCGGGTGGTCAAGCAACCGACGGACGACTTCAGCTCGACGAGGCCGGTTGGAAGGTCAGCTCGATCGAGAATGTCGAAACTGGTGAAGCTATCGATTCGTTTCGATCGGATAACTTGCGCGTCATTGATTTCAATTTGGGTTCGTCGCAGTCGACAACCGCGATTCGCGTTCGCGCGGAGCAGGCGATCGACGAGGAAATCGGCAACATTGAATTCGCGATTCCTCGCGTCGTTGTGGCCGATGAAAACGTATTGGTTCAGAACGCTTTTCTAAATTTGATCAGCAGTGGTCGGTCGATGCTGGTCGTTGACTTGACCACGTCGCAAGGTCTCACACGCGTCGCGTCGACTAATAATGATAACGTCGGCACTACATCGATCAGTACGTTCCGGATGCTTAGCCCTGATACAACGGCAGTGGTTGTCGGCACTCTCGTCGACCAACCGCCACGCATCACACTTTCAAGCGACGCGACTATCGAACTCGACGGAGACCAATTGCGTTCGACGGTTGATTGGATTGTGACATCACCCCTGGATCTTGAAGGTCGCCTGCCGATTCGAATCCCGGAACCCACGATTACGTCCAACGGGAGTTCGGCGACCAAATCGGGCGACATTTTGATCGACGGCCCGAGCGATTTGTCGGCTGCAATCGGAAAATCCTCATCGGGGCTTGAACGATTTGACGGCATATTTTCATCTTCCGCCGAACCTTGGATTGTTACGGTCGATGGAGTTCCCGCAACGCTTCGAATTCTGGATGACGATCGCTTGGAGTTGATCTCGGAACGCTTGAGCAGCGGAACAATGGCGATTCGATGGCGGCACACTCAACTGCGTCGTTCGTCGGTCAACGTGCGATCGATCGAATCCGTATCGCTGCCGCGCCCGAACATCGCGGATGTCACGACGCGGGGAGTGATGCGGGTTAATCTGCGTGGAAATCAACAATATGATTTGACATCGGTGGGCTCGACACCCGAAGCCGTTTCGGTGTTGGAACTCGACTCGCTTCCCCGCGAACCCGTTCGTCTGCGATTGCAGTCAAGGACGGTAACGCTCGAGGATATATCCATCCGCCAAGCGGTGTTGCGAACGGTGGTCGGACGAACGACGCGCCAGGAACAGGTGATCGCCAACATTCAAGGTGGCGACCTTTTTCAAGTCGATCTGCCCACCGGCACGCCGGATGTAAGTGTCGAAGCGTTCTTGGACGATCAGAGCGTACCGGTGCAACGACAAGCCGATGCGTTGGTCATTCCCTTGTCGGGTGATCGACGCAATCACGTCATCGATATTCGAGTTTGGCTAACGAGTTCGACCGCACCATCCTTCGCCACGATCCGGCCGCTGTTGAAACTTCCAGTCGGCGTCGGTCGCGTGTACTGGCAAATCATCGCGCCGAGCGACTCGCATATCGTATGGGCGTCGCCCACCGTAGGCAGGTCCATGACTTGGCGATTTGATGGTTGGAAATTGTATCGCGCGCCGAGTCACTCCGACGCCGCTTTGAATGCGATGGTCGGCGGATACACCGACTCCATGGACACGCCGCCGGGCAATCGATACCTCTACGTCGGATCGGACGTACCTTCGTTCGAGGTCATGGTGGTATCTCGCGCGGTGCTTTGGATCTGTACGGGATCATTCGTGTTGGCGCTCGCGGTCGTGTTGACCTACATTCCGAAATCACGGCATCCATTGACCGCTGTCGTGATGGCGATCTTGTTCACAGGCTTGTTGGCGACAGCGCCGGACGCGGCGGTGTTGGCCGGACAGTTCGGAATGATTTCGCTCGTCTTGGTGATCGTGATGATCGCAATCCGAACTCTGATTTCGCCCCAAACCGGCGGACGCGTTTTTGCATCGCCTAAAACACAATCGGAATCGAAGCCATCAACTCGATCGATCCGTCCAGCGACCCAGAATGTGGATCCGTCGCCCGCTCTATCGCTGCCGGGCGCACCCGATGTGCCAAGCATCACGACAACCCAAGTGATGCCACCAAACCGAGAGGTTTCGTCGTGACTCGAAGATCGCGATGGATTCTTGCACTCGGCCTGGTGATGGCTTTGTTGGGCGGACAAGTTCGCGCACGTGGAGACGATTTGGAACCAACAGCGGCGAACGCCGACCAAGCGACCGCAAAAAACCTGACTTTGCCTGCGGCACTTCCGGACGGACGCTTACTGAGCCCGATCGGAATCTACGAGTCGCAGATGGCCGAACTCATTCCTGAAAGTTACCGCCCGGTATCGATTGACCGACTCGACGGCGCTGTCCAACGATTGATGGACAGGGCAACGGACGACCAAGCGAGCAGGCTTCGTGGCGGCGAATATTGGGTAAAGCTAGTCGGCGATGAGTTGGTCAGCGAGCGGAGTGCGTTCGACATGGAATCGGATCGCGACGGCATTGTTCGTCGGGCGATCGGGCCTGTCAATTTTGCTTTGGATCCACCTCAGAACCGATCGTCTGTATCGACATTGGATTCTTTGCCCCGCCTCGAATCGGGTCCCAATGGAAACTTAGTGGCAGTCTTCAAAGGTGGCAACTCGCGACGCACTCGAATTGATTTCAAATGGCGGTTACACGGGCGGGTTTACGGGTCAGGGTACGAATTCATGATGCAGTTGCCGATGGCACCTCAAAGTCGGATCGTTTTCTCGGCGTCGCCGGGCATGAAGGTTGAAGTGCTCGACGGCGTGATACGTTCACGGCCGGGACCACCGCCCGATGCCGGACAGTGGGCCAGCGATCGCGATTCTCAATGGTACGAAATTGACGCGGGTGGTTTGTCGAGCATCCGGATCAGAACAAGCCAAATCGAGTCGCCAGTTTCCGACAGCATGATCGTGCGACGTTCGTCGATTCAGTACGAAATTGATCCAGCGGGACTCAACTGGATTCAACGGATGACAGTCGAACTACCTTCCGGCCAAACATTTCCAAGTTTGAACATTTTCGACGCAACACTCACATCCGTCAAAGTCAATTCATCGGAGGTCGCCTTCACATCAAAACGGATCAACGACCGTACCGAGCAGATTCAGATTGATTCACCGCCAATCTCTGCGAATGCGCCTTCGAACTCGACCACGGTCACTTTAGCGGGACAATCGTCATGGACAGACTCCTGCCGACTGCCGATCGGACGTTGGATAGGTGACGCCGTCATTCACACTTCCGCGATGGACGACGTTCAACTGGCCGTCGCTTCGGACTTGGAAGTCGTCTCATGGGATCTTCCGAATACGTGGAGTCCGTCCAAGCCCCAATCGCTTGACGGAATCCGATTGTGGTCAGCGTCGGGACCACCTGTCGGCATGATCGAATTGCCTGCCGCGAAAGGGTTACCGGATTCTTCTCCCACAAATTCGCAGCCGTCTTGGTCGCACGTTCGATTCGCCCAACGTCCGTTGTTTCGATCGATGGAGAGCTGGCTGAAATTGGAAGTTGGAAAAGGAACGATCACTGCAAAATCTCGATTGACGATCTCTGTCGATCCACAGCGTCTCGAACCGATCCAGCTAAAGATCCAAAAAGGATTCACGCTTGAGAATGTCGTCTTTGTGCGATCACAGCGTTCGATCGAATCTCCAGGCGTGAATGTATTATCTCAGACGATGATGCTGTGGCCTGAGCCCGAGGACATTTCGCCGTCGATCAACGGCGGGCCTGCTCAATGGATCATCGAGGCAACCGGTACGAGGCCGCTCACATCGGCACCGCCTGCGGTTGCTGTTCCCCCGTGTTGGTTCGTTGGGGTTGAGGGAGTCCGGGGACGGATCGTCGCATCGATTATCCCGCCCGCGGATCTGAATTGGAGCGGCGAAGCAGCGATTCAACGCGATCGAATTCGCTTAGCGGATTTGACACCGGAACAGTCCGCCTTCCTATTGGGAGGTGATCGTCCGACGCTCTACTTCATACCAACGCTCGGTCGAACGCCCGAACTGTTTCTTGAAAAGCCTAGCGTTTCTTTCGATGTGTCGACGCGATTGCAAATCCAGCGGGATGCGACGGAGATCATAGAAGAATTGAACGTGAATGTCGAATCAGCGGGGAAAACACTCACCGAACTCACCGTACAGACGGGTCGCGCCGATGGTCTTCCGCCGTATCGATGGTCACTCGGCGGAGAAAGCGGACTGCCGTCAACTAGTTTGCCACCTTCCGACATAGCAATCGGCACCGACGATGAGTCTGGTACATACACGATCGATGTTTCAGAACTGAATCTTCGCGGCCGTCCCTTGATCGGTCGCCGGCACTATGTCGGTACGGGACGATTTGAATTGCAATTGCCGAGTGTTCCCGGTGCCATCTCTCAACAAAGCGAAGTCGTTTTGGGCGACGGATTGGCAATCGCCAAGAAAAGTCGGTCTGTGCAGCTTGTGCCTGTCATCCAAAAAAATGATGTCGATCAGGCTACTTCGCAGAAGAATTCGTTTCAACGACTTCGGTATGACGCGGTCGAACAACCAACCATCATCCTTGAAACATCAGATCACAGCGGCAGCGTGACGATTGTTCGGCGCGAATCGGTTCGCGTGATCGCTTCAAGTCGCGGCACCGATCGCATTGAAGCGACGTTCGTGCTGTCCTCGACCGCGCCTTTCATCATCGACTATCCGCCAGACTTGCAATTGGCTTCGATCGAGCGTGATGGCGAACCGGTGAATTTGTTGTCGATCCCACAGCAACCGATCCAACTGCAAGCTCGAAACAAGATTGAAACCATCAATGTTGTTTGGAATCGATCGCAAATGGGATCACTTTGGATTCGCAAGTGCCGAATTCCCCGCATCAAGGTTTCGGGCGTCGTGCTCAAAAGTGAATACCAGTTGATACCCGCTTCCGACACCTTTGCACCCACCGCATTATTTCGTGGCGATCGTTATCTCGCGAGTACCGACGCGGTGGAAGTCGTTCCCGGTGCGCGAGCGATGTTGGTCCGTCGCAATATTGCGTTGGCAGTTGGGTGGCTGGTTTCGTTGTTGATGTTTGCCATCGCTTGGACAATCGCGGCCCGATCACCTCTAACCGTCGCCGTTGCGGTTGCGGTCATCACGACATTGACCATTCTTTGGTGGCCTTGGAAATTAGCGGTGATCGGATGGCTGATCGTTCCGACCGTGGCCGGTGGACTGCTTGCGACAACTCAGCGTTGGACGGGCCAAGGAATGCGTGAAACGCCGAAGAATGGGCGGCCAGTGGATCCGACCGGGGAATCTTCGACGGAATTGTCGTGGGTCTCGATCATCCGCATACTTCTGATCGCGATTTTTGCGTCGGGCTCGATCGGCGTCGCGGCGCGTGCTCAAGAATTGAAATCGAACGACGTGGAAAGTGACACCCGCCGGGGTCCGATCGGAATACTCTTGCCGATCGACACCGACGGACGTCTCAGCGGCGACGTTGTCTATATACCGCGATCATTTCACGAGGATCTATTTCCGAGTGAGATTCGCGAACAGATCCAACAACCGAATTTTCAGTCTGCCGACTATCGGGTACGTATCAATCCAGTGGTCGACGCGTTTGACGCGGCGAAAGGGTCGCCAGACCAACTAAACCGAAGACTTGAGCCGACGATCGAAGGTGAGTTTCTGATTCAACTGATGCAGGGATATCAAAACAGCAACCAAGTTCAGTTGCCGATCCGTTTCGCGGCCGTTCGTCGCGTGGAATTGGTTGACGAAACGGATCGAATTGTTCGATTCGTGGCGGACGAATCCGGTCTGTTGGTGGTGTCGCTTCCCAAAGGTGATGCGTTTCGGATTCGCGTTACGATGGTTCCAACCGTCAGCCAGACGGAGCCTTGGACGAAGCTGCTGTTGTCAGTCCCCCCAGTCGCCTCATCGCGTTTGGTTGTCGAATCTGAAAAGAACATTGAAGCTTTGCGAGTGGGTGGATCTACCGGTCGACTGTTACCGGAAACAGACCTCCGTCGGTGGACAACCGATATCGGACCCGTTGAATCACTTGAAATCGACTACCGCATCGCGTCCGCATCGAAGAACATTGAAGCGAAGGCGCTGCGCCGGCGATATTGGATCAATGTTGGAAAGCTACAGACATCGATCGAGTGTGAAATCGATCCTCCCACGACGGTCGCGGCTGGTGAGTCATTCCAGTTTGTGATCCGTGATGCTGAGATGCCGCTGGTGACGTCGCCCGATTGGCGCCGAGTCAGTACGGACCTTTACAGTCCGACGCGACGTCTCGTAACGATGTCCGCGCTGCGGGATGCGCCGGGTCCTATTCGCTTGTTGTGGTCGCGTCCAAAATCACTGGACGGGATCGGCGAAGAAGGATCCGCGATCGTCATTCCCGAAGTGATTGCCGCGGCTTTAGGTGAAAACGCGCCGGCCTGGATCGCCCTCCATTGCGACCGATCGCTCAGCTTCAAGCCGCTCGCGGGTGAGCAAACCGAACCATTGTCGGTCGATCAGTTCATGGCGGCATGGAGCGGATATCGGGGACTGATCGATCGTGCGTTGGTGACTAGTGGGAACATTCCGGCCATCTCGGTTTTACGTCGAACGACTGCAAACATGACGGTCACCGCTAATCATCATCTGCACATCATGCCGGATCGATTGGAACTGCGATACGAGGCAACGGTGATTCCGGGCGACGATTCCGCTGTCCCCCAGCGGTTGTCGATCCCTTCCTCCATGGAATTGATTCAGTTGTCCGTCGGCGGCGTCAAACTTGATAGCGCGGCCATCCGCGCGAAGGACTCGCTCGATTTCCTGCTGGGTGATTTTACAAGCGGTGACCCAATCTTAGTGGTCGCCACGGCGATCCAGGTACTGCCGAAGGATTCACGGTTCACACCTCCGAGAATACGTTTGAGTCCTTCGATCGAAGTCACTGATACCTACACGATTTCTCGCGACGGATCGACTTACCTCCGAGTTGTCGAACCGGTTCCAATTGAACCCGACGGACCCGCACCCAAAGCAAATGCGGAGTCATTGATTCAAGGTTGGATTCCGATTTCGACTTGGTCGATTCCAACCAGCGACAAAGTTGCCGGCGAACTTCCAAAGCCCGCCAAGGGCGCGAGACGATCTGTCATGACGCGGAATTCGCTAGGCGGCCTTTTCCAAGTGATCGCCCGACGCACTCGATTCGATTGTCAGCAACTCGTCTCATTGACTCGCGACGAGGCTCGATGGCGAATGGAAACGCGAATCAAGTTTGACAATAACCGCATTCCCGATTTCATCGATGTGGAAGTACCCACTCGCTGGTGCGAGACTTTGGACGTTGCGCCAACGACATCATGGTCTCGGCAACCCGCAACCGACCCTGCTCAACAAATCATTCGGATTCGATGCGATGCAGCGGAGCTTGGGAATCAAACGATTGTCGTTACTGGCAATTTGCAGTCCGCGGATGCCGGCCGAATCAGTGTCCCCGCAGTTCGCGTTCTGGGACTCGGTCGTCGCCGAATCCATATCAGTGTTCCCAATCGACTGGTCAATGAATCGATCCAGTGGCGCACTAGTGCCGTGGAAGCGGTCGAATTGCTTGACGCTTGGCGAACAACGTCCGCCGCGAAGGGGCAGCGTTCAACTTATGTGGCGGCCAGCCCATCATGGTCAATTGACTTGGCACCGCTTCCCACGCACAACGCCGATGCCATTGCGCTGACGCAGGACAATCGAGCTTTTTCCCAAAGCGACGGTGTTCTGGTCGTGTCCCACTGGGACCTATTCCCCGGCGGGCTCGAATCCGTTTTGGTCGATCTGCCGATCGGCGCGGAGTGCGTCGGCGGCTGGAGCGCTGGCCAACCCGTACGAGTACAACATCTAACTGACTCGGTTCCCTCGACCCCAACCGTCAAAACCAACACCAAAGCGCCGACTCAATCGGTCGATTCGCGGCGTGTGCGAATTCCTCTGTCACTTAGTCGTATGTCTCAGGCGGTGGAAATACTCATTCGCGTTCCCAGCGAAACCGCAAAAAATGGCGCCTATGTTCCCCACTTGGTTGACATCCCTGTCACTCAAAATTGGTTGTCAGTCTACCAGTACGACGATAGACCGCCGGATCTTCCTCAACCGCCCGTCACTTCTGCCCAGCAACGACGCGCGGTATCGCTGGCCAGATCGGTGGTCGAGTCCGTCGAGCAAGCGGTCGATATCATCGCTGAGCGACCCAATGAGGAAGTCGCGGTATGGTTGGCACCTTGGGTCGTTCGGTATCAGCAATTGGCGTCGGGTGCCGGACATGTCGCGGACTTTGTTTTGAATGACAGGAGTGCCGATGCCGAACAATACGCAGCAACATTGGACATCGATGACAGTCCGGTGACGCAATCGACTCGGTCCGAATCGGACAACGCTGACGCCGCGCCAATGGCTTCGATGTCTCTCGATTTGCAATGGCAACTTCTTGACGAACGGATGGCGGTATACGTCCAACGGTACATGTCTGAATCGTCGCCTGACCCAATTTCTCTGTTCAGCGTTTCAAATTTTGATGGGTTTGTTGCCACTGAAGTAACGCAGTTGTCGGGATCGAATCGGGCGCCAAGCATCCAGACGATTTCGACGAACGATCGTGGCCTTCGAAATCTGATCATGAATCTGTTGACACTTGGGTTGGTCGCCGGGACGCTGATGTGCCTGAAACCGTTGCAACGTTTTGCCAATCCGATCTTGGTTCACCCGGCATTTTGGCTCGGATTGGTTGGCTTATTCGGGTTCGCTGTTGCACCAGCCTCGGTCGCGGCGGCGATTATTTTGGTTGCCGTCTCATTACCGGTTTTTCCCAAACGGTCCTGGAATGCTCCCCAAAAACTGATCCATGAGTTATGAAAGTTCATCAGCGAAGTTTGGAGAAAAGACTTTCAATGAAGAAGCGAAAACGACACTCCCCCGCGCAGATCGTCAAGAAATTGCGCGATGCCGATGCGATGGATGGGTGCGTGAGCTTGGTCAAGCGATACGGATTCGTGATGACGTTGAGCCACACGCGCAAGAACGCCGTCATCTGGAGCGAATCGATCAACCAACTCGCTTGGCATCACGTTCGTAGCGAAGCCTTCAAGCGACTCGGTTGCATCGCCGCGGTCCATCGAATCGACAACTTGAAAACAGGTGTCGCCAGCGGCAGCGGCGTGTTGGGCAAGATCAATGTTAGCTACGCCGCCTACGCTCGCACGATGGGCTTTCACGTCGATCCGCATGAAGCGAGACAACCGCAACAAAAAGGCAAGTTCGAGCGCCACTTCGGCGAATCGTCTCTTGCCGCGTCGATCTTTCCACTGATCTAATGCACTACGAAGCAATGGGTCGAGTAACTCACCGAAGCTGAACAATATGCGGATCAAAATCCGTCGATCGGCATTTGCATCCTTGATGCCGTCGTGTTGCTCGCTGATACGTCGCTCCGGAAAGCTTTTTAGTTTCTCAGGGCCGCAGGAGTTTCACTGACCAATCGCCTGCAAATCCACGTAATCGAGCTGCGCAATTACGATGTCACGAGCGAAACCGGAGGGACTGCAAGAGGAGCGAGTACTCACCTTAGAAGACTTGGCGAAGATCGAAACTGATTTCCCGAGCCGTCTGCGCGATCGATGCTAAGTGAATGATCGTTGAGTCAATGGCAACGTCTTAGGACCGAGCGGAAAATTAGTGTCGGAGAAACTGAGTCCGACTTGTAGAATGCGCCGACACGTTCGATCCCTAATTCTACACGAGGCCAAGGATGGCGATGCAACTGATGGAAAGCCCGGCAATTGAGCGGTCCTTGC
>JBGSLZ010000087.1:0-83180 GCA_041740415.1 Rubripirellula sp. | reverse complement strand
TTGCATTGGTACTGGAATCGCATTGGCAAACAGTGCTACGCAAATGCCAGCAGTATCCTGCTGCTGTGCGATTGTGGAGGAAGCAACGCCGCGAACCGTTATCTTTTCAAGTACTACCTTCAAGACTTGAGCGATTCGATTACCCCCACACCCTGATACTGGTAACATTAGCCCAGCACTGGATGAACGATCTGAAAGGCTTTCAGCCCAATACACTGAGATTCGTCCATCGAACACCGGCATCCGGCGTCGTACTCGAAGGCAGCAACCTCGTCGCCGGTTGGCCCTATCAAGTTCGATCCTGGCAACACCTAGCAGCAGTCAAGAACGGCGATCGTATTTCGCTGTGGCTAGACGGACGGCTTTCGTCCGAGCAATCCGACGCGAGTTTGCTCAATGAAAACATGCAGATTGTGATCGGCCAACTCTATGTGTCGAGGCCCGAACGTCGGTTCGTCGGCCAGATCGATGAGGTTGCCATCTACGATCGCTGTCTATCAGCGAAAGAAATTAAGAGTCGCATCAAAGCTGCTGGGCGGAAGGTCGCGGTCGAAGTTTCGGATCGATGAAGTTTGAAATGGCAGCTCAAGGCACGGCCCACTATTACGCGGCGCGTCGTGGTAGCGACGGATTCAAACCCTGAGTTTCTTGGTGATACCGTTGAAGCCTTGATTCGAGAACCTTGATTCGGTCACGGTACCGTTGGATCAGCAGCGTGCCACGAGCTTTGCCGGCGCACAGTTGAGCTTTCAACTTCGCGATTTCTAGATCGCGTGTTTCTGATTTCTCGACGACGGCTCTCAACCGCTCCAATTCACCGATCAACGATTCACGTTGATCGCGGATCTGGACAAGCTCGGACAGCAAATCATTCCGATGCTTGGTCAACTTTGCCAAATGCCTCGCTTGTTCAGCGTTGGCTTGCCTGAACCCATCTTCATTGACGACGCGTTGGTTTCGTTCTTGATCGAGTGCGTCGGTCAATTCATCAATGGTGTTCTGCATTCCGCCGGTGAACTGTTCCAGTTCATCGACGCGAGCTTGAAAGGACTTGCGTTGAGATTCTTGAACCTCGACCGATCGCTTTTCATGATCGCTCATTTGCAAGACCGTCACCTCGCTGCGGTGCAATTGGTCGGTGACAGATTCCGACCGCACCAATGCGTCCGCATACTCTGCTCGCGCGATAGAAAGCTCTCGCTGGGCGAAGTCGAGGTTCTCTTGAGTTTGCGCTAAGCTGCGTCGCAACTGTTCGCAGACTCTCAAACGGTCGTCCGATTCGTTGATCGCGGTTTGGCAGTCGCGACTTAAGCCGACGAGTTCGACTCGGCATTGATCGAGCGACGACTGCAATCGATCGGCCAGGTCCGATGACGCGCGAAGTTCTTCACCGGTTTGATCGGCCTCGCTTGTGACGAGCAGCAGAAGCTCATGACTCTCGGAGAGGGATCGCTGCAAGTCGTCTATTTCTAGCGACGACTTTTCCTCACGACAGGATTGTTGTTCTGAAAGGGTTTGGAGATCAACGAGTTTTCGATGGTTCGACTCACGGCCAGCGCGTTGCCGATAGGCTTCACGTTCCCACTGGGCAACAAGAGCGTCGAGCATCTCGAAACGAATTTGCCAAAGCTCACGCTCGATTGCGGTTTCCGCTGCGGAAACGATGTTCGCGGCAGACGAATCCGCAGACTGCCTTGCCAGTCCGCAAATTTCGGCTTCCTTGCATTCCAAACGTGCTCTCAGCACGCTCAATTCAATCTGCAACCCAGACCGATCGGCACGCAGTTCGTTCTGCTGAAACTGCATCGATGATTCGGTTTCCTTGTGGGCTCGCTCAGACTCCTGCAATCGATCGTTCAGTTCAACATGGGTCCGCTCTGATTCCGTCGCCTGTTCGCGCAGCCGCCGGAGTTCGCGATCGTGTTCGCGCCTGTGCTGTTCAGCCTTCACCGCTGCCGCGATCTCCGCCGCCTCGGCGATGCTACGTTGACGCCTCGACTTCGAGTCGAACTCATTGCGAGCCTGTGTGAACTGCTCTGAGGCGACGACTTCGGCCGCTCGCATCGCGGACTCGAGGCTTGCGCAGTCAGAGTCTCGAGAGGCGACCAGTTTTTCGTAGCCGGTGATGAAGTCTGCAAAGCGCCGCGTATCATGCAGTTGTTGATGATTCGCGAGATCGATGCTGGCCGTGAGTTCGGATACTGTCGCCGATCTTTGACGGAGCGCCGTTTCGAGCGAGGAGACATTGCGAACAAGTCGATCGATTTCGACTTCATACTCGTCGTGCGTTTCACACAGCGCCAAATTTGCGGCCCGCTGAGTATCCGTTAACTCGTCGAGCAGTTTGGCTGGCTTGGGTAAAACAGGCGATATCGGAAGCCTAGTGTCCGTGGCTGATCGCTCGCGAACCGCCGTTGCCCGAAATCGAGTCGTTGTATCGTCGAGCCACCACATCACGCGACCTGTTCGTTCACCCATGCCGTTTGACGACTGAAAATTTCAGCGTCCGGGTTGGATAGTAGTGGCTTCCAAGATCTCGACGCAAACCCGAGTTTTCGCGATCGGAAAAAAATTGCCGTTTTTTTTGAGATCTCTCTGTTCGAATTACTCACGACGACGCTTTGGATGATGTCTTCAACGAGCAACGCGAACGTCAAGTTGAAAGTCCCCTCCTGCTTTCGTATCTCACTCGCCTACTTCTCGAACCACTTCTTGACGGCTTGTACGGTTGTTGCTCGACCGGCTCGGGCGATGGATGTTGTCAGTGGAATTTCTTTCGGGCACACCGAAACGCAGTTCTGGGCGTTTCCGCACGTTGCGACGCCGCCCGGACCCATCAGCGCATCGAGACGCTCGCTCGCCAACGATTTTCCCGTCGGATGATTGTTGAATAGCATTGCTTGCGAGATCGCGTGAGCACCCACGAAGCCCTCGTCGTAGGCCGCCAACTTGCGATTCTCGAACTGCTCATCCGACTCGCCTTGCTTCTGGGTCAGTTCGATCTTGGTGTATTGCGGACATGCGTCCAAACAACATCCACAGCTCATACATTGGCTCAGCGGATAGTTGCGCTCTTGCGTTTCGCGAAGGATTCGTTCGCCGGGGCCCATGTCGTAATAGCTATCGACGGGAACCCATGCCTTGACTCGTTGCAGGCCGCGAAACAGACGCTGGCGGTCGACCATCAAGTCGCGAACCACCGGAAACTTGCTCATCGGTTCCAACACGATCTCGTCGGCATTGTCAGCCAACAATCGATCGACCAAAGCGCTACAGCTTTGACGAACGCGACCGTTGATGAGCATGGTGCATGAACCGCAGACCTCTTCCAGGCAACCACAATCCCACGTAACCGGTGCGACTGTTTTGCCATCCACCGTCATTGCTTGGGCGGCGATTCGCTGCAAGATCGTGATCACATTCAGCTCGGGCTCGTAATCGATCTTATGCAGTTCCCAGTACGGGTCCTGGCCGGGTCCATCTTGACGCCGTACGCGTACGTTGATGAATGCGGGTCGTTTTTTCAGGCCGGGTTCGAGGGCGATCATCCGTCGATCCTAAATGTTTATGAACAAGGTGGTTGGTTTAATATTCTTGAGGTTAGTCAATGCTTGCGTGCATCAAACGCTGGCGAGTGCTGGCGCCGCTAGTTTAGCAGCGGCACGCTCTTTCCAAACTTTTTCGATGTCTTCGGCGCCGACCAGTCCGTACAGCCTCGGACGCGGCGGCAATAACGACGTGTCGACATCTTCATAGGTGATGTCGGGCATTTGAGTTTCATCGTTCCAAGTCGCGATGGTACTCTTGAGATACCGGCGATTGTTTGCCTCGAATTCATCGCACCATTCTTCGGCTTGACGACGACGTTCGGCGGGATCTTCGGCAGTGAGCGGCGGCTTGTCGAATTCTGGTTTGAAGTGGGCGCCGCGGCATTCATCTCGCATGAGCGCACCCTTCAAAATCGCTTTGGCGATCGGGAACATGTCTTGCAGCGTCTTCGTGAAAATCACGTTTTGGTTTGACCAGCTTCCAGTGTCGGTCAACTTCGCACGCATCGCTCGCTTGTGGAGGTCGTCCACTTTGTCGAGTGCATCGGCGAGCTGATCGTTGCGACGAACCACGGTGGCGACGCGCGTCATGACGTCACCGAGTTCTTGATGGATCAAGTACGGATTTTCGTTCGATGACGGATCGTTGACCAGCAAGTTGTCGTGACGATCTTGCTGTTTCTTGACCGCGCCGTTAACCACATCCGGTGATACATCCTTGTAGTTTTCGGATTGGCTGGACGCATAATTTAAGATCGACGAACCTGTGAACAGGCCGGTGAAAATGCAGGACAGCAGCGAGTTGGCGCCGAGTCGGTTGGCGCCGTGGTAGTGATAATCACATTCACCGATCGCGTAGAGTCCGGGAATGTTGGTCATGTGATTCCGAGGCGCGCCGGCTTCCATTCCGCCGCTGGCGCTCTTCACGTAATCCGCCCACAAACCGCCCATGCTGTAGTGGACCGCCGGGAAAATTCGCATCGGTTCGACGCGCGGATCGACACCCTGAAACTTCTCGTAAATCTCAAGGATGCCGCCCAGCTTACGGTCGAGTTCCGCTTTGGGGATGTGAGTCAAATCGAGGTAAACCGCCATCCGATCGCTCTCGACACTCAGTCCTTCGTTGACGCAGATATCAAAGATTTCGCGAGTCGCGATATCACGCGGTACCAAGTTGCCGTACTTCGGATAGCGTTCTTCCAAGAAGTAGTAGCGTTCGTTTTCAGGGATGACGCGAGGTTCGCGAACGTCGTGCGGCTTGCGAGGCACCCAAACTCGCCCGCCCTCACCACGCGCCGATTCGCTCATCAAACGAAGCTTGTCACTGCCCGGGATAGCGGTCGGGTGAACCTGAATGAATTCACCGTTGCCGTACTTCGCGCCGGCTTGAACACAGCGGCTGGCCGCGCTGCCGGTGCAGAACACACTCATCGTGCTGCGACCATACACCAAGCCGCAACCACCCGTGGCAACAACAACGGCATCGGCGGGGAACGCACGGATCTTCATCGAGACCATGTCTTGGGCGATCGCTCCGCGGCAACGACCTTCGTCGTCCAAGATCGGGCCCAAGAAGTCCCAGAACTCGTACTTCGTCACCAGCCCTTCGCTCTCGCGACGACGGACCTGTTCGTCCAAACTGTACAGCAGTTGTTGTCCGGTGGTTGCGCCGGCGAACGCGGTGCGTTTGTAAAGCGTTCCGCCGAAACGGCGGCGATCCAGAAATCCTTCGCCCGTTCGATTGAAGGGAACGCCCAACCGGTCCATCAGATCGATGATTTTCGGGCCCCAATCGGTCATTTCTTTGACCGGCGGTTGGTGGTTCAGAAAATCGCCACCGTAAACCGTATCGTCGAAGTGCTTCCACTCGCTGTCGCCGAGCTGGCGAGTTTGGTCGTTGCAGCTATTGATGCCGCCCTGCGCGCAAACGCTGTGCGATCGCTTGACGGGCGTCAGCGACAACAAGTCGACGGCGACGCCGAGTTCTGCTAGCTTCATGGTCGACGCGAGACCCGCTAGACCGCCACCGATAACCACTACGCGATGTTCTGCCATGGGACACTGATCCTATATCTATCAAGTCGTTGAGGTTATTCTTCTGAAAATCGTTTTTCGTCATTCTTCGGCACCAACCCCGCTTTTAGGGAGGCGTCGTACATGCGATCTTCGATAGCACGATAGTCGGCAATTTCTTGCTCGCCCGGCGAGACCGCTGCCCACCATGCGCTCGCTCCTATAACCGCAAGTAGCAGGCCGAAAGCCACACAAACCTTGGTCGCCCGTTTCTGGGCCGCCGGCGTAATCCACAACCCCCACGTAATTCCGGCTGTCCACAACCCGTTGGCGAGGTGATATACGCACGCCATCACTCCGATCAGGTAGAACGCGGGCCAGAAGTATCCTTGCATCGCGTAAACCAACGAACTGGCTGCGTTGTACGGATAGAATTGGGCGAAACCGACCGGTCGGATCACGCTGAGCCAGACGTGAGCGTGCATCCATCCGTGCAGGTGGAGAACATGAAAAAACAGATAAACCAACGCAATCACGCCCGTCCATCGCTGCCACACATAGCGTCGGTTGCTGACGAACGTGTAACGGTCGCTGTTGTAACGTGCGGTTGTCGCGATCCAAACACCGATAACAGCGTGAAAGATCAGCGGAATGAATATGCCGCCCCATTCGATCAACGGCAAAAGTTTGCCTGGGCTGTGAATCAGGAACACTGCTCGCTGAAATGTTTCGGAACCGTTGAGCAAGCTGGCATTCGTCGTCAAGTGGACGCACATGTACAGACCCAACGGGACGATACCTAACAACGAATGGATTCGGCGGATCGCAAACTCATGTTTTGCAAAGAACCGATGGGAGGCTGCGGCGGCGGACTCGCTCATGAGGTGGAATCGATTGAGGTGATGCGTGGACGAAGGATTTGGCGGCGGGGCGAGCACGAACCCGTGGACGGGGCACCACACTCGAGCCTCTTCAGACGTTAGGTTAATGCAAATCGTGGTTGAGGTGTGATGGCGCTGGCATGGATAACTTGTCGCAGTCAGGCCGCGAAATTATGGGCGGAGATCAAGGCGGTATGAATATCTGGATCATCGTTTGTCTGGCCATCGCTGTCGTGATGGTCAGCATCCTCGTGTTTCGCCTGCATGCGTTTCTGACGCTGCTGTTGGCCGGCATGATGGTCGCTGTTTTGGCCGCCGGCGAACCACTCACCCGATTTGTCGAGTTTCAAATCGGGCAGGGGGACATGAGCGTCTCCCAAGGCGAAGCGCTCTTGAACAAGTCACCGTCATCGCGGTTGGCAACGGCATTTGGCGAGACAGCCGGCGGAATCGGCATCCTGATCGCACTGGCGAGCGTCGTCGGCGGCTGCTTGCTCGAATCCAATGCGGCTTCCGTGATCGTCGACCGAATGTTGAAACTGACCGGTCCCAAGCGAGCCCCCGAAGCGCTCGCGGTCAGTTCGTTTGTGCTCGGCATCCCCGTTTTCTTCGACACTGTTTTCTACCTGATGATTCCGTTGGCGCGGTCGCTTCGAGAGAAGGTCGGACGCGATTACGTGCTGTTCATTCTAGCCATCATGGCGGGTGGCTCGATCGCGCACTCACTCGTTCCGCCGACTCCCGGCCCGCTGTTGGTCGCCGGAATCATCGGTGTCGATATCGGCACGATGATGATCGCCGGGTTGTCGATCGGTTTTTTTAGCAGCGTGTTGTCGCTGATGTCCGCTCGAGTCATCAATCATTTCGTCGACGTGCCTCTGCGTGCGATCGACGAATCCGACAGACGACCATCGCCGGATGAAAGTCCTTCGGCAAGCGATGATGCGACGAGCGATTCTGTTCAGTCGCCAAGGCCTACGCTGGTCGAATCGCTCCTGCCGATTGTTGTTCCCGTCGTGCTGATCGCAATGGATTCCATCACATCATTCCTGATCGATTCAACGACCGTCGCGCCATCGATGACAACGAACATCTTGTTGATGCTCGGCGATAAGAACATTGCGTTGGGTATCGGAGTGATGTTCGCATTCGCGCTGCTGCGATACTGCCCCGTCGATTCCAGAAAAACGCTCGTCGGTCGATCGTTGGCATCGGGTGGCAGCATCATTCTGATCACTGCCGCTGGTGGCGCCTTCGGCGCGATGCTGCGACAAGCCGGTATCGAAGAAGTCGTCGGCGGGATGACGGGCGGCGTTCCCGGATTGATGATCTTGCCGGTCGCTTTCTTGGTGACCGCCGCAATTCGCACGCTGCAGGGTTCGGCAACCGTCGCGATGATCACCGCCGCCGGTGTCCTCCAAGGACTCGCGCAAGCAGAATCGTTGCCATTCCATCCGGTCTACTTGGCGATGGCGATCGGCGCCGGAAGCAAACCGATATCCTGGATGACCGACAGCGCATTTTGGATCATCACGCGGATGAGCGGCATGACCGAGCGCGAAGGACTCAAAACGATCTCGACGATGAGCACCGCGATGGGCATCTCGGCGCTCTTGGTCACTATGATTTTTGCGGCGATTTTTCCGGCTGTTTAATCGACTCCGTGCGTCCCCGCCACGCGACCTGCCGTCCCAGCAAATGATTCGCCAGCGCGGCCCATTGGAGTCCGACAAATAGCAGCGTCGCCAAGCTATGAAAAACGACACCCGCAGTCGGTTGACGAAACACTTTGGCGGCAATCGCGCGAGGCAGATGCCCGAGGATCACGCCGACGATCGATAGCGACATCGCTATCAAGTTCTTCTCCGCCATCGAAACCATCAACGTCGCGACTGGTAACACGCTGCCGCCGATCATCAGCACCGAAAACGGAACAATCAAACGAGGGTTTGCGATCCCTTCGATCGCGTTCTTGAGCACGCCGCGAACGACTTCGGTCGCGCTTGTGTACATTCGACATTCGGCGAGATCGGTGCCGTCGATCACATCAGTGCTCAAACCGGCTTGTCGGAAAGCACGCGGTAATTTGAGTCCGTCGTGACGCGATGATCGGATCGCGGCGTGAGTTCCCGCCCGTTCGTAGGCAGCTTTGTTGGTTACGAACAACTGTCCGCAACCTGCCGCGTAAGAAGCATGCTTGCTCGTCCGCATCCGGGCAAACGGCAGAAACCCCAGCAGCACAAAGTGCATCATCGGGATGATCCATTGTTCCAGCCATGTGCCGGTCTGTTGGCGCGGAAACGCACTCAACAGATCCACGCCAGTTCGATCTTGTCGAGCGATCAATTGAGCCAACGCTGGCTCGCCCAATCGCACATCGGCGTCGAGAAAAACGAGTCGGTCGTATTTTGCTGCCGAGGCCAATTGCCAACATGCGTGCTGTTTGCCGTTCCATCCCGCAACCAGTGTTCCGCCGGAAATCAATCGCACTCGAGTGTCGATGTTTGCAATCGAATGAACAACATCGGCAGTGTTGTCTGTCGAATGATCGTCCAACACAACGACTTCGACTTCAACACCCTTGCTGGCCAGCGCCGCCGAAACACTCTTCGCGATCGATGCCGATTCGTCACGCGCCGGTATCAGCACGGAAACTTGTTCAGCGGGCCCATCGAGCGGCAACTCATCCGGCGATCGAAAGAGTGGCAAATTCACAACGAACATGGTCGCCGGAATCATTGCCAAGACGATTCCCACGATCGCCAATACTTCGATCATCGGAATTGCTCGCCATGTTGAGCTTGGAAGCGACGACCACGTAACCACGATTTGACTCGTCGAAACATGTCGTAAGACATCCCCGCACCTCCGCCGCTGGTGATCAGATTGTCGAAGGGCTCGCTGTCCCGCGCCATCGCCAATTTCGCAAGCTGAACTTGGTTGGATCTCAGCGACTGAGTCAGAAACTTGTTCCAATCCTCCTTCGATTTGTCCGTGTGATCGGCGATTCGGATCGGAGTGCCGAATCGAACCAAACAAACGGGCAGTCGTTCGTTCCAGAACAAGTATTCCAACGCAAACGACATCACCAAGCCACTCGATCGCCGAGAACACAAGTGAGCGAGACCCGGCATCAACGCATTTCCGGAATCACGAGCGTCGGTGAATCGGCCCTCCGGCGTTAGCCATAGCGCGGAGTTGGGCTGATCGAGAATCGCGTTACTTCGTTTCAGGAACGCGGCCGCGCCGGTACTGGTGTTCAACCGCACGCCGTAAAAACCGAGTTTCGCGAAAACTTGATATTGCTCGAGCGCGACAGCGTCGATCGGCGCAAAAAATTGACGACCCGGACACAATCTGTTCGTCAGGAAGTGCGCGATCAGCGGATCCCACCACGACGGATGGTTCCCATAGATCAACAGCGACTGACCGCTGACCAGATCCATATCCACGCGAGAATCTTGCTCGACGGCAATGGCGTGAAAGTGGCGGCGAAGATAAGGATTCAAGAAACGATGAAAGCCGTTCTGAAACCATGCTGGTACCTTCGGCACTCCGAATTGGTTGGCCCGGCGACTGCGGCTCGAATCGCTCGCGTTCTCAGCGGTCACTTATTTTCCGCTCGATCCTAAAAACGACTAAAACGAGCAAGGTGCGCCACACCGTTGATGGATTTGATTGCACACGCTGGGATCGATTCGCAAGCATTTCGCGAACTCGGTCAAGTATCCCGCTTCCAATTTACGAGTGTACCCGATTTTGGAACAGCAAGTGGACCCGCTCATCACTTGGTGTCCGGCTATCTAGTGTTCGGGTATCCGCCGATGATCCTTCGGCTGCTCGTCAGCGAGATTCGATAAATCCGGACGATCTTCCGCGTTGACTCGGAGCCGGTTGCGGATTTGCATGCCGGCCGCGAAAGGGCGAACAGCTTCAGTCGCCACCTGCTTCACGTAATACGACGCTACCTCACCATCAAGACAGACTTCTTCCCCATCAACGCTCAAACGCACCAAACTCAATTCGCGGATGCCCGTCCCACGCAGTGCAACACCAAAGCGACCAACGCGATGATCTGAATCACCGCTTTCGCAAGGTCCAGCATTTGGGGAAGAACTTTCCACGATCGGATTCTCTGTCAGCGAAACTTTTTCAGAGACGCGTCGTCCGGCTTCGTTCCAGTCGCTCGAACGAAATGAGTCTAGAGTAGCCGGTACGATCATCGCGATTCTCGAAAGGTACGCTCTTGTGGTATTCATTACGCCATTTTGACGACTAACGCATGGTAAAGGCAATACGAAATCCTCAGGCCGGATCTGACGTAATTTAATCGCCCTTTGCGCACCGGCTCTGCAATTGCGTCAGCGAATGTCGTGCCAGCCGGCTACGGGTGCTAAACGCTTTCCAGATCGATACGTCGGAACGCGAACTCGTTGCAGCCATGACCGTCCGAAGTGATTAGCTCCTCCAGTATGAAGCCACGGTCTCGGGCAAACCGAAAGATTTCTTCCGACCTGGCGACCTCGAATGGCCAGCCCCCCACCCAATCGACCAAGTCGTACCAGCCATGCATGCCGCGCTCCTTGCTTTCGCTGGCCCAATTGAGCAGCGGAACCATCGGATTGCGCAACGTCACCAATCGCAATAGGCAAGCAAGCAGAGTGACCGTCAATCGCTTACCAAAAGCTGCGACGCCAATCATCGCGACGTACGGCGGTCGTGCAAAGTCAGGCAGTCGCTGATAGATCCGTTTGACCGCGTGCCAGGCGCGCGAAATGTACAACTGGTCGTTGTAGATTGCCAGCACGATCGTGCCGTTGCCGTTGACGTGTGACAATAGACTTTCGATCGCCTTCCACATCCGGCCGGTATGATGGGCAACACCCCAGCAATACACAACATCGTACTGCCCGAGCGTTTCGAGGAAAGCACTGTCCAACAGCGAACCTTGAAGCACTCGCCATCGTTCATCACCGTGACCGAATCGACGTTTTAGCTCTTGGGTGCACGCGACCGAATCCAAATCGACATCCATCGACGTGACGTCGGCCCCGAGCCGATAGGCAGCCAAGCTGAAAAGCCCACTTCCGCTGCCGGCATCAAGAAACCGGGATCCCTTCAAGTCACCTCGTCGCAGCAAACTTTTCAACGACGCTTCGGCAACCTGAATCCGGCTCTCATTCAAGCTTGATAAAAATCGAGTCCAGTTCCTACCGAAAGCGAAAGGAACTTCGGAACGTGCGCCTGTTTCGGGAACACCGCTACTAACGCTCATGGACGGGAAACCCATTGAATTGACAGGGGCGAAGGTCGAGTCGCACAAACCGCCAACCATCGGCGAACAACGGATCTTACCTTCGCTCGCGACCGCGGAAAAAGGGGCGCACACCATTAATCGACTTTCAGCGAAACCTTTTCCAGGTCGTGCGGTTTTAACAATAGGTATAGCCTGAGTATTGTCGCCTTTCGCTCCGGACGCCGATTCTAACGCTGATTGTGAGATTCCAATATGAGCGGATGTAGGGCTGGCCGCGTCCCCATTCACCGATCCGTATTCGCGGTCGGGATGCTGATCTTCGTAACTTGGCCAGCAACGTCGTCGTCGCAGGAGCCACGGGCTATCCGACTGGCTGATGGCTACTTATTCATCGATGGTCGATACATCGAACCGCCCTATGATATTGAGCTAAAAGATGACTCGGTTTGGGTGAATGGACAGCAACTCACGGAGGAATACCTTGCGCCGGTCGAAGTCCTTGCAAACGCGGAATTCGGTCACAATCGAATGGGACGCCGAAAGGAGTGGGGCGACGGCGATCGACGCGAATTAGACAGAGGCGATGGAGATCGACGCGGCGCGGGTTCGCGAAACGCTCGTGCGTCCGATCCGCTTGGTAAACTTTTGAGACAGTTGGAGATTGTTCAGTTTGGTGCAACAGCGGTGCTATTTCGGCAACAACAACCGCTCGTTCTCTTCGCAAATAGCGGAGGCTATCAACTGGTCAATACTTTGGCGGGGCACCGTGATACCGAAGCCGAAGAGCCGCTTTCGATGTCACCGGCAGAGCATGCGATATGGGATCGATTAGTCCGTGAGTTTGAACCGAGCGCTCCATTTGTGGCGCGAGTCTCGGCCGACACGGACGCATTCGAGCAGGCTGCAATGGAGGGCGAGAGATCAGTGGCAGCGAATCAATTGCTTTCTCGAATCTCATATCCGTTGACTGTGTTCGCAATGATCGCGATCGCCATCGCTGTTGGTCATCTGATGTCCAATCGCCCATTCCACGATGGCCAACCAAGCGATCTGACCATCAATCAAAAGTACATCATCAAAACACTGTCAATGATCGCAGTGTTTTCGCTCATCGACTTGGCTTGGACGATTGCCTCATCGAACGCCGGGATCATGCGAGAACTCAATCCATTGGGCAGTCAATTGGTAAGAGATCCCAAGCTCTTGACCGTTTTCAAGCTGACACTCACGAGCATGTCAGTCGGAATTCTCTACGCGCAGCGCAATCACCGTTTCGCTCAGACTGCTTCTTGGTGGTGCTGCCTTCTTCTCATGTTGTTAACCTCTCGATGGGTGATGTTTCAATCGCTGTTCTCTTAATCCTCGGTTAGGGTTTTGCTGGTCTTCGTTCAGAATCTCCGCAATTGACTTTCGAATCCCTTGGACACACGGGAAATAGGGAGATCAAGGGCCAACTGCAAGCCGGAACCAATTGCCGAGCAAGACTCCGGGTTCGTTCGACCGCCAAAAGATCCAATAGCAAATTGAATTCAGTCTTGGTGGTCATTAGAATCATCGGTCAAGCTCGCGTAGCAATCGCGGCGGGAGCCGGAGTGATTTCGAGTAAGTGAATCGTGCCTTCAAAGCATGATCGGTCGAATCCTTCGATCACTTTCACTTGAGACGAAAAACGGCAAAATGGCGACTGGACCGATTCCTCTGTCGCAGCAGAAAACCGGTGCGATACCGCGTTCCATTCGGTCAGCTCTTTATCGAGCACTATTTCTTATCGCCGCCTCATTGCTGGCGATCGCAGTGTTCACGGAATTTGCTCGGCTTCACTGGGTTCCCGATCTGCTCGCGAACCTTCGCGTGCAACAGGTGATCGCGATTGGCATCGCGTTCGCCACGTCGCTTGCGTTACGCCCCATCCGTGCAGTGTGGATCTTGCTTGCCTTGGCTTTGGTCATTCACCTACGCTGATTTGGCGATGCGTTTCCGAAGCAGTCGTCCGGGGATCGAACGGAAAATGCCGCGCCCATCACCGTATCATTTGCAAATGTTCTAACCAGCAATACTCGACACGACGAGGAAATTGCCGTCCTGCTCAATCGCGACCCCGACGTCTTTGCCGTCATCGAACTCAGTCATGAGTTGTCGGAAAAGTTGTGCCGACAAACGCGATCAGAGTACCCCAGTCCGATCGTATTGCCGAGCGACTCTGGCAACTTCGGCATCGGGCTGTTCTCGAAGTATCCGACAAAGGATGTTGAAGTCTTCATGCTCGACGACGGCATCGATTCGATTGCTTCGACAGTTCTCACGCCGGGCGGGCCGATACGGTTTTTCGTAACACACACGATTCCGCCGATGAACGGGAGGTTTTGGGCCCGCCGAAATCGTCATTTGTGGCTGTTGGGACAACGAATTGTGGATTTCCGGCGTCGTTCACCTTCGACGCGAGTGGTCGTAATCGGCGACCTGAATTTGACGCCCTGGTCACCATTTTTTGCTGACTTGACACGCCAAAGTAAGTTGCGGAGGGCGATCCACCGATTTGATGCAATCCCGACTCATCACTCTGTGCTCGATGCGTTTCCATTCGGCTTGCTGATTGACCATGCCTTGATCGACGAATCGATAAGTTGCTCAGAATATTCCGTCAGTTCGGATTTCGGTTCGGATCATCGCGCGGTGACAATCGAGTTAAACTGACCAAAGTAGTTTCTATGCCGGGCTGTTGGAAATTCACCGACTTGCCCATCCAACGATCGTCAGTAAAGCAGGAGCGACCGATTCAATGGAGAACGTTTTTCAAACGACCGTGGACTGGCTTTCGACGTTGGAGTGGCAGCGACTGCTTCCCGAATTGATTGGGAAAGCGCTCGGATTCTTGGCAGGATTTGCGGCGAGTTGGTTCCTGCTCTTTCGCCGGCGGCTCAACGCGATCCAGCGAATGCAGTCTGGCGATTCGGACGACTTTCTGTTTCAGATGCATCGTTTGGTTGCGCACGACGACGCGGGTCCGGAACAGCACGTTTTGATCTTCCGCAACATCGCTCCGAAAACGACATTGAATCAGTTGTACGACAACGAGTCGGTTCGAGAAGAATTGAAAAAAGCGGCGGAAGCTTGCACCCTCGACGAACCCATTCTGACAACTGCGGGAACAGTTGGCTTTGAGTTGCTCAACGATGCTTTAGGGCACATCGCTGGGATACTCGCGATTACCAGCGTACCACGCGAACCGTGGCTATTCGTGATGACGTGCGAGGATCGGCAAGTCGTTCGTAAGAAGTGCGTGCGATGTTTCTTGATTCGACCCGGAGAGCTCGAACGATTTGTTGATTGGGATTGGTGCTCTGGCAACGTGATGGTCGAAAAGCCGTGGCATTGGTTTCGTGTCGTTGCGTTACACCGCATCGCCCTTGTTTGGAAATCGGAACAAGCGATTTCCGCGTTAACCACTGAAGCATCACGCGAAAAGGACATGCCTCTGGTCGATAAGCAAGTGCGTCATGATCGAGTCCGCGTGATCTCGGTAGGCATTCATTCGGACGACAAGCCAATCGGCCCGCCTCATCGAATTGACTGGTCCAGCCATCTACCGGGGCTGCAAAAGCTTGGCTTAAGACTCACCCAACCGCTGCCGAGGCTAACTCCCGAAGTCGATAACGGCGAATAGATCAGTCGGCAAACCGTCTCCGCCATCCAAAGTGGTGCTGTTGAGCGAAGAGCTGGAGGACAATCGAGGCAAGGGTCCTGTCGATGAATGGGCGGATGGAACTTAACCTTGGTCGTCAAGCAGTTTTCGAAGATCGCCATAGTCTGCGCTGCTGACGCGGCGACGGATCAAGTCGCCCTCGAATTCAACCGAGCATGCCTTCAATACGACGAATGGATATGCGAAGGATGCTCGCCTCATCTACGATGCGATTGTTGGCGGCAAGGCCTGCGTAATCAAGGGAGCTGATGCCGCGAGTTTCACTTCGCGCGGCGATGGCTATGGGTCGGAAAAGTCAGCTGTCTATTTTGAGCGGACGAAGTTGCCCGGTGCCGATCCAGAAAAGTGGCATCACATTCGAGGACCACACAGCCGTTCTGAAAAGAATGTCTACGTCCTCGGTCAACGGATTCGGGGGGCTAACGGCAACTGCCTTGAGTCTTTACCCATTCTGGAGACCTAGGAATATTGGTGTCGTGATGAAAAGGGTTACTACCGGTGGGACCAACCCAGCGATCCTGAAGCCTATTTGAACGAGTTTCGCGAGTGTTTCATCTTCCGCGGCAAGGTTTCGAATATCTCGCTGACCTGGAACCGTACCGAGGCGCTTGATCCAACGCGCTCGGATTCGTGGGGGATCGCGCAGCACGCTTGGATTTTCGTGGAATGCAAGGAATGCATTCAAAAGCCTGAGCTAGATGTTGCCGAGTTTCCCCGGTCGGGAGAGCCATTCATGGTTGGACAAGGACTTGACTACTACCAGCGAATGACACGCCATGAACTCGCGACAGGGAATTCTAATTGTCGCTAAAGAGGAGAACCAATTGTCGCCGAACAGCCGACTTTGAGGCTTTCGCAGACAACAAAGATTCCTGACACCTTTGGTGCTTCCCATGAACGTGCAGCAATGCGACGGCTTCCACCACAGGATCGCCCCGCGTCGTGATTCGGTCGCCCAATCCAGGAAGCGTGGATCGGCGCGCAGCGTGAAGCTGTAGTCGACATCGGCGGCATCGAGCCGTTTTCGCAATCGATCGTCGTACTCACCATCGCTATAAGTCGCTCGCCACTTTTCGCCCAGCTCGTACAGATTCAGCCATCGCATGTGATTGACGGTCGAAGCGTGAACGCAGGAACCTTGACGCAGGGGGCCGGTCCAGTTGCGTTGGTGCAACGGCGCCGGCAGATTTGCCGGAGGTTGTTCCGCCGCCGGCACCGGCAACGGTCGCGCCGTTGATGGTGAGAAATCGCATCCGCAAACCATGACAAGTGCGATCGCGGCACATCGAACGAATGGAGTTACCCATGATCGACGCGATGCGAAGCGATTTTGCCGGCACGGATGCTCGCCTAGAAGTTGGATGTCGGGACTGAGCATGGGGATGGTGACGCGATCAAGTTGGTTGCTTCAAACCAACGCGAGTTATCACGTTGGTTGGGTTCTTCGGTCGCGAGTTTCAACCGGATCAGAAACCAAAGGTCGCGTCGTACCGTCATGTTGCTCACTGGATTGTCCAGCGAACCATTCAGGATCTTGCGAACATCGGTGACCGTTCCGCCGTGGTGCAAAGATCGCAGGGCCAACAAAGTCTTTTCGATCCGTTCGTGGTATTGCACCTCGAACTGAGCGATAGGCATTTGTTCTAACTTGGCCATCCAAAACCCTTCACACCCACCGTGAACCTCGATCGCAAGAATCCTATCCCCAGGGGTTCACAGTCCCTGTGAACCAAAACTCGCCGATCCCTACTGGGATGAACCAACCATCGCATCCGACGCCGGCACCAACTCAATCGCTTCGATCTTGGCGACGGTGAAATTGCGAGGCTCACCCCGCTCCAAGCAGAAAGCATTCACGACGGCGTCGCGGTGAGAAAACCGGATCGGGCTGATGATCCGAACCGACAGCTCGTCATCAGGTTTCCGGTACCAGATCCGGCAAACCCAACGATCCGGATCCAATCCGGTAATCAGCATCCGTCGAACTTCGTTCACTTCCTTCGCCAGTCCCTAACACAAGCCGCGACAACGCTGGTCTAGCTACGGCACCCGAGCCGCTTTCGACTCATCGGATGCTGTACAAGTCGCCGGCAAAGGATAGCTGTGGCGCCAGCGGAAAGTGAAGTCGATCCATGAACCTAAAAAACACGCAACTGAGAGAGGGGCGGCACTTCCCCCTCGCTTGGGCTAAGCGTATTATGTGTGGGTCAGCCGGGCAAAAACCTTTTACGCACACCTGAGCCGAGCCGTAAGATGCTTTAGTCTCAAGGAGACCCGAGAATAATTAATCGTTCGCCGACTCAAAAAAAATGCAATGAGGTGAGGCATGCCAAATCGTAGAATCATCATCGAGCGTCTTTCACGCAATGTGCTGGCGACCCTGGCTGTCTGCCTGTTTTCTGCGGCATACATTCAACAACCGCCGAGCAACCTGCTTGCGATTGTGCATTACCCTACTTTTGCACTAATTCCCCTCGTAGTTGCCGATGCTGCGTTGTTCGCACTGGTGATGATTGCTCACGTTTCGCAACTGCGTTCGATTCTTCGATGTTACGTCTATGCGGGTATAGGCTATGCGATCGGGATTTATCTGATCAGAAGCGGTTACGACCACGCATTGTTCGTTCCGTTTTACGGACCTTTGATCGGTTGGTCCATCGCGGTTATTCAAAACCGTTTCGGACCAATGATCTGGTCGTACCTCGTGAACCGAACGCGACTGTCGAAAACAAAACCCCTATACTCGTAGCAATAAATCGGCGAACCATCGGTTGCAACGGAGTGGCGGTGGTGGCCGTGTTCGCAATGATTGGATCGTTTGCCGCCACCCGCTGAACCGTCCCGTTATCCGATCTGAAAACTCCACGCGTTGAAGACCACGCGAACCGTCGCTGCAAAATCATGAATCCATACCGTAGTCCCGAGACTGCCACTGCTGAAACATCGCCGGAGGACCTCACTTTGCCGCTACGAAGGTTCTCGCGGCCTATGAGGCTTGCATTCGTTGTGCCCGCGATAATCGCGCATCTGTATCTTCTCGCCATGCTGATTGCTTGGTTGAACCATTGGTACACAGGCAACATCGTGCCAACACGAGTGACTGAATTTGGGATGTACCTGGGCGCTTTTGTCTGCGTCCTCGCTTCAGCGGTCGTTATCTTCGGAATTGTCCGAAATCAATGGCGAGTCACCTTCATCTCTGCGTTGGCAACGACATTGGGATTTGCATTTATTACCTTGTGCCAGATGCTTTAACTTGCCGAGGATTGGAGAAGAAAAGGTGACGGAGAAGAAAAGGTGACGGGGGTAATAATCGACCTGTCCAACTGTCCCGTGCACCGAAGCTCGCTTTCAAGAGTTATAGATGAACGATCAACTTTTGCCACGTGATTCCGGAAAACGTTAAACAGCTCCGGAAAATTTCAAGTTATAAGCTCAAACAAATGCATCCAAACCTATATCTTCGAACCTTCTGGCGCGCAGGCTTCCGCCCGGAGATATTCGTTGCAATGAGCTTCGCCGGTGCCTACGAAGAACGCTTTGAGAACGTGATTCGCCCCGCCATTGAATCGATCCGTCATCGAGGACTTTTATTCAAAGCGAACCGCGTCGATCTTTTGCGCACTGGCGATTCAATTCTCACGGATATTTCCGACGGGATCGCACACGCAGAAATGGTCCTCGCTGACGTTTCCACCGTTGGCTACGATGCAAAAACCGGGCAAGCATATCGGAACGGTAACGTGATGTATGAACTTGGCCTGGCCCTTGCGTGTCGGCAGCCAAGCGAAGTGCTTATCATCCGAGATGACCACGACAAATTTCTTTTCGACGTCAGCACCATACCACACAAACAAATGAACTTCGCAGAAGCAGCTCAAGCCAAGACTGAATTGGCTGACGAACTTTCTGGTCGACTTCGCGAGATAAGCCATCTAAACGATGCTCGACTTCACGTGGCGGCTGCCACGTTGAGCGCTCCGGAAAGGACCATAATCAAAGCGTTTGGGAAATATACGCCTGACGAAACCTTTTGGCTCCAAGAAACGAATTTTGCAACACTCGCGGCAATTCCTCGGCTTTTAGACAAGCAACTGTTAGTAACTGCTGGCATTACCAGTAATGGTACTGAGATGTTGCGGTGGACACGATTGGGTTATACGCTTGCTCAATCTCTTGAGTCGCTAATACCAATGCATGACACTCCCGCTAATACAAAAACTGACACCGAATCCAAGCAGAACGAAAAGGCTGATGATGCGTAATGCTTACTGCCGATTGACCATCAGTTGCATGTTAACTATCGGGCATCGCAGTTTTTGAAATCAACAGCTTTCGCCGAACTCTCGTGAACGCAGTTGGTGCTAGCGAAAATACTTATATTGCACTAAATTGCCATCTTCCCAGCCTCGAGGCATTTATCATGAGCACGATTGAAAACCGGAACGACACCATTCGACAAGTCCTCGCCGATCACCCCGAATACGAGTCGTTTGAAGAAGTGCAGGCCGAGTGCGCAAGGCGTGGCGCTAATGTCGGAATCTGGGCCATTTACTTTATTGCCAAACCTGCTGATCGCAAGCTGAAGCGAGGTTTGGTCGCTACAGACCTTGCCGAAGTCATTCCTGATGTCGCGCTAACTTTGCTTGGACTACACCAATCCGCCAACGATGCGATCAGTACGCTCAACGAAGTAGCGAAGAGAAATTCAAATGGCGAACGGATACCATGGGAAATTCAGATGACTGGCTCTACAGAATCATGGGAACTGAGCGTTGCTCAAGAACTACTCGATTTTTGCGACGGGCAACTTAACGCAGCAATTGACGCCGTGTGGCAGCGGTGACTTGCAAACAGAAAACCCAAGCGGGTGGTTGCCTAATTGAGGTGATTCATGACGAAGCTTACTGAAGGCACGTTGGAGCAACTCCGTCCGCTGGAGAAGAGGCTCCACGCTGCTGTGCGTGCCGGAAAACTTGAAGAGGCGATTGAAATTACCGGCCAGATCCAAACGCTTTTCACGGATCGTAATCACCATCGGCTCTTGAAATCGAAGCTATGGGTTTTTGAATCCGCTCTTGATGCAAATCGTTTGTCTTACGCTGAATCCGGCTTTCGTGGCGTCCGCCAGCTTTCAAACCGTGGCACGCGAATACATCTTGAGGCAACAGCTCTACTTGGAGTTTGTTCGCTTCGTCAAGGACATAAACCGGAGGCTAAACGCCTGTTTCGCGATGTCATTGAGAACATCAATGACATTAGTTCAGATCGCACGCGACGGCAGTTTCAAAAGCGATTAATCGAACGCATCGAAGAGGAGTGCATCTTTTCTGAGTTGATTGGAACGGGCGAAGCTCGGTTGGATGTCGATGAAATGCACGAGCAGGCTATTCTGCTGATCCGCCGGAATTCCGACAATGAAATCCTTAAACTGATCGGCAACTCCGTTCCGTCAAACGGCATTAAGTTACTCCATGAAGTACGCGATTACTCCGTCAACCTGCTGCCAGCCCCGGATCGCAAGTTGCTTCCAGCCCCAGAGGCTGCGGAGAAACCCCTGACGATCGGCAAACGCACCGCGTCCATAGTAAAACGGATTGCCTACAAGTCGCTTTGCGATGAGGACAGTGAGCTATACAAGCTTTGGTCCAAACAGGTTCCAGAGATTTTCAGCAAGGGCTACTTCACCGGAGCACTTGCCACGACGCTTGCTTCATGGCAAATCGGCCTGCCAATACTGTGCTCTGGGATTGCTGCGATCGCCATGAAGAGCGGAGCGGAACTTTTCTGCGAAGATGCACAGCCAAAAGGTCTTATGATCGATCGAAAAGATTCAGATGATGGGTAACCATGTGCTGCACCGGAGGACAAATTTTTCGTTTCCTCGAAGAAATCAAAGGTGTCAGGGCTCTAAGTTAAAGGCGACGTCAATCAGTAGTGCCCCCTTTGGATGAACCCGGTCATTGGATCGGACGCCGGCACCATCTCAATCGCTTCGATCCGGGCGACCGTAGAATTGCGAGGTTCACCACCCTCCAAGCAGAAAGCGTTCACGACGGCTGCGCGGTGAGAGAACCGGATCGGGCTGATCATCCGAACGACAGATCGTCATCCGGTTTCCGGTACGCGATCCGCCGAACTCCATAATCCGGATCCAGGTGAGAAAAAGGGGAAGGGGGTGGTTTTGGAACCCACCGAAAAAAAGCCCCCCTCCCCCTTTTCACTTCCAATCATTCCACAAAATCTACTGTTGTTCGAACAGCCCGCATGCTCACGTGAAGAATTACGTACCTGCCCTTATTGATATGTATGTAGTGACGTCTCGAGCATTACCGAAGTTGTGTATTTGCAATTTCATCACCAAGTGCCTGAAGAAGCAGGTCTGCGTTCTCTTCTAGGGAGCAACAAACCTCGCCGAGTTCAGCTCTGCAAAGCCGAAGGCGTTTCGTCGCGAGTGCTAGAGCGAACTCCCGAGCGGCTTCGCCGATTTGGTTTCCGGACTGTTGAACTAACACTTTGATGATGGATGCCATTTCTTTGCTTTCCAATTCGCTGGTTGAATAGTCGATCTCTGCTGGGAGTGCCGCTCGAAGTATCGCTGATTGAATGACGCCGTCATTGAATCGGTCAAAGCACCTTGGCGAAAGAATCCTGCGAACGAAACTATGTTGACCGAGTCGAGGATTCCTGCCACCGTTACGCATGTGGTGCAGTATCGAACTTATGAGGAAGTATGTTTCGGCTTGGCTTACTTCACCCTGCTTATACGAGAAATCCAAAAACGCAAAATTCGGTTGCAGTTCCATCCGTTTACCCGCCGAAGTTCGCAGGAACACGTCATGCTCCAAACCCTTGACGGCTTTGGAACTGGCGTTCCGGATTTCGACGATTCGTTGGCGGAGCAAAGCGTGAATTGGCTCGCCGCTTTTCGCGCTTCGAATAATTCGTTTGAATAGCTCGAGTTCGCATGCCCAAGCGTCTTCGCGTCCTTCGCGTGACAGCGGAATGAAAACTTTGCTCAACAGCCAAAAGCCATGCTCCTTGCCGCCGAAAGTTAAGTTTGCCCTAAGCTCGTCAAGACGTTCTTTGGATGGACACCTCGCGAAACCGATCAGGTAATGCAGTTGCTCATTTGGTTGGGCGGCCCGTAGTACCTGTGACACGGCATGAAGACTACGACCACTCGACACCGTACTCGCGACCACGATCGTTGAGCCGGAACTGGCAGTCTGCCCTTCGATGTCACTGAATATCGTATTGGCCTCAACGACAGAAACCTCGTCGCGAAGTACTCCGGCAACTTTCGATCGCAAGGATTCAGCCATAGCGATTGAGGCCGGGTCTGAAAGCGTGATAATTCGCCGTAGCGTGTAAGGAACGTTTTGCTCGATGACCCAAGCAAGCCGCTCACTCAACTCGGGTATCTCACCAAGAACTGCCGGAGCAAACAATCGCTCGGCATCAAGAAAAATGTGAAATGGCTGTTCGCTGCCGTCGTCGGAATCGGTGTATTGGGCCTTAATGATTGAATAGCCGTGAACCGTTTCGACAAACTTCGACAGCCACTTTCCTGGCGTGTCCGTCGCCTTAATCACAACGGGCTCAGTTCGCGACTCTCCTGGTAGAAACTGATCACCTTCAAGGCTGATTAGACTCCAGCCCTTTTTGCAAAGTTCACATTCGTCCTTCCCCTCAAACGAACGGAATGGGTCCAATGTCCCGGAGGAATGGGTACCTTCTCCCAGATCGCATACCGCAAATTCTGGACGGCTTTCTCCGAAGTAAAACAGCGTCACGATACGATCGCGCGAGAAAAGACTCTCTCGTTTGCTTACCAAAGATGCGAGTCCACCACTCGTGGATGCGGAAATCAAGACAACCGAATCGCTGGGGAGGACAAACTTGAATGTCTTTAATCCCTCAAATGACCCAAAACTCTCGACCAAGCATTCTCTCGCGTCAGGCGATAGTAACTCACGCAAACGAGACGCTGCAAACGCAACCGGAAAAATTGCGCCTGTGTCACAGTAGATTCGTTTGATGTTGTCTCCGATGAAACGGAGGGAAGCAAAAGCGATGAAGTCGATTTCTGCACTGGAAGCCATGACGTTTCCAACTCGCATGAAGCTCTGTGAGTGCTTCCCCGAAGGCTTTGCATAGTGGTAGCCGTCTTGTGCCGTAAGCAGCCCTTTGCGGTCCACGAATATCTTCGACATGCCAGCCGAGACAATCACTTCTAAGTCCGGGAAACCGGACGGAGGATTCATCAAACGACCTTTGTGATCGAACGGGACGACATGCACCGAAGGAGTGTCAAAGTATTTAGTAACTTCTGGAAACCGATCCGCAAATTCTGCCTCGGCAATGATCGCTTGAAGTTGAGATCTCCTCAGTTCCAAATTTGGTGTAAAGAACGCATACGAATCGGCAGGAGGTTGTGACAAAGAAACCTCCCGCAGTGCTGCGATGACCTCATCGACATTCGGATCAGGCGACGAGCAGTGAATAATTCGGAACCGACGGTCACGATGAATCACATCAAAGATGAAATAACCTAGCATCTCTGATCCCTAAATTAGCGGCAACAGAATGGTGAATAACGCGCCTTCAACTTTGCTAAGTGACGTAGGCTCTTCACGTTGTCCGTGCCAATCATGCAATGCTGTATTGAGCCATCCTTCCCTGGAATCGACTGGGTGATCAATCAAATCACGATAGAGGCAAAGTCGTCCAGATCGAAGCCTTAGAAATCCATTCAGCTCTGTGAGCGTGTCCATTAGGTAATGAAGCCCTAAGCCACGTCCAGATTGATTTGATGTCGTGGAATGTTTGCGAAAGCAATCGCAGACTGCGAAAAGCTCTGTCTTTGTGGAATCATCCGCTGTTAGTGCTCGTCGCAATTTTCGTGCGGCTAGGCCCGGACCACTATCAAAGATCGAAATTTCGATTATTCGAACCGATCGCTCTCGCATTCGATCATTTGAAAAATATTTCTTGAGTGGAACATTTTCGTGATCAGCAGATTCCACCTCGTGTCCCATCGGTGGATGCAGCCTCAGCAGGATTCCTCGAGCCGACGTGTCAAGCTCGCGACCACTGGAATCATCGACAGCCCATTTGTGCGTGTTGTCGAAAAGTTCGTAAACGATTCGACTAATTCCATTCATCAACGCCGCACTAAACGGATTTTTTCGATCAGCGGCAAATGCTGACGTGTTAGCCAATCTTCGCAGGAGTGTTTGCACGAGAGCATTGAACTCAATTCGCGTGCGAAGCGTTTGGTTGTCAACGTAAAGATGTGGAATACGCCCGTCCTCAAAATGATCCAAACATGGAAGAAAAAGCTTCGGTCCCATTGCTGGGATTCTCGATTCCGACCAATCGCTTCGCTCAGTATCAAACAGGTCCAACTGTCCGTCGCGGTTCGGCGGATTTCGGAACGCTTCAAGGTGTTGCTCAATCAGCGTGTCCACCTCAACCGAACTTGAAGATCCGACAGAAAACACTCTTCGTGTCATAGCGCTGGCAACCAAGCCGCCAGGTTGCTTCCGCACAAACGTTTCCAACTGAAACGCGCGCGTTGACTCATCGTCGGATAGATGAAGTTCAAGTGATCCATCGGCGTGATTCCTTGCCCACGTTACGATCGTTTGAAGCAAAGAAGCTTCCACTCCAAGGGAATTTGCCCGAGGCTTGATCGGAAGGCGCAATCGGTCATCGGACGGAGCCAATGATTCCAAAATCGCGTCTTCAAGTGTAACGAGCGTCGGCGTACTTTCGATTTTCATCCTAAAATCCCGCGAGTTTGCCATCGTCTAATTTCAATGAGCTTTTCCATTACTTACTGATAGTTCACGTCTAAGCAGTCGACCTTTTGTATTCCGGGCATCGAGGAATAGACTGACTGCTTCGCTACGGACCTCCTTTGACGATTCTAACCTCTTCAAATGATCCTCGCGGGCTTACTGGCTGGGTGGGGAGATACATGGGTTCCTTTGCCGGGGTGGCCGACGACGGGCGTTCGGCTACGAATCACCCTCATTTAGATCATCGACCTCTTGGGTATCGCGATGAACTTCACTCAGCGTTTTCCCGTTAGCGTCCTTCCATTCGTTCCATCCGTTTGCGGATGCGCCCAGCACGACTGCGGCCGCGTTACTCGGCGACGGAAACAGATAGTCCTGTTGGAAAACGTAGACGCCGTTCATCACTTCGATGATGCCGGCTTCGAGCATAGCCTTGCGTCGGTTGCCAATCGGCTCAGGCATCGAAGCGGTGGGATCGATACGGGACTTGCTGCCTCGAAAAACAACGAACCCATCTTCAACGAGTTCGCCGCTCGCATCGCACCCACGAGAACGGCAATAGAAGCGTGGTCCTGAGACCACGGATCGAGCCAGCGGTTCAAAGACCGGATAGCCAAGCGTCGAAACCAACGTGCTGACGGTTTCAAAGACGTCCAGCAGTTCCGCTTCCATTGGCTCGGGAACGTATGTCGAATTATCCGGCACCTGGCCGTTGTCGAGCGTGTAGCGAGCGACCTCTTTCGCTCGCTGCATGCAGTACCACTCCAGGTATCGAATGTGGGCTTGCGTGAAGTTTTGAGTTTTGGAGACGCACAAGATCGCCGTCTTCCAAAACGTCTTCGTTTTGTTGTGGCTGTCAAAACGCTTCCGAGCGTCTTCCGTCTGGCCGATGTAAACGATCGGCTTCGCTTCGTCTTCGCCCTCGCCAAACAAGAAATAGACACCCGGCAGATCCAGTTCCTTTCGAAGCTTGCCTTGAGGCAGATCACTACGCGGGATCAAAACCGCTTGCACGATCCGAGTAGTGATTTCAGCGATACGAATGCCACGCGGTTCACCGGCGGGCAAGTAGATTTGTATCGTTTTCGCGGTGGCGGTCGTCACGGCACACTCCGAGGGGTTGCAAGACCGCCTACTGTACCGCCACGCTGCAGGCTTTGATAGACTTGGCTCGCGGGCATGGAGCGAGTTTCATATACGGGAGAAATTCAATGCCAAAGTTAAGCGAGTACATGAAAACGGCTGAAGCGGCTGAGTTCCTGGGCGTTGCCCAGAACACGTTGCGGAAGTGGGCGGAGGTCGGCGAGATTCCGATGCAACGTAATCCGGCTAACGGATACCGCCTGTTCAAAAGAGCGGACTTGGAGAAGTTCTTGCGGAAGGCTGACAAGCCAGTTTCGACTTCACCGAAGAAATCAAAATAGACACAGCGCCGGTCACGGCTGAGGGATAAGCAACATGATCACAGGCGACATTAAGAGCAAAGTCGACAAGCTCTGGGACGCGTTTTGGACGGGCGGGATTTCGAATCCGCTGGAAGTGATGGAGCAGATCACTTATTTGCTGTTTCTCAAGCGACTCGACGATCTGCATACGCTGGAAGAGAACAAGGCGAACCGGACAAAGAAGCCGATCGAGAATCGGATCTTTCCGGAAGGTAAGGACGCCCGGAAACGCTCCTACGAGGATCTGCGTTGGTCGCGGTTCAAACATTTTGAAGCGAAGGAAATGTTCGAGGTGCTGGCGGAGCACGTCTTTCCGTTCCTGCGAACACTTGGTGGTGATGGATCGACTTACACCAAGCACATGAAAGACGCTCGGTTCACGATCCCGACACCGGCGCTGCTTGCCAAGGTCGTGGACATGATCGACCAAGTGCCGATGGAGGATCGGGACACCAAGGGCGATCTGTACGAATACATGCTCGGCAAGATTGCCTCAGCGGGACAGAACGGGCAATTCCGAACGCCGCGTCATATCATCCAGTTGATGGTGGAACTGACTGCACCGACGCCGACGGACGTGATCTGCGATCCGGCTTGCGGAACGGCTGGGTTCTTAGTGATGGCGGGTGAATACCTGCGTGAGAAACATCCCGAAGTCCTCCGCGATGCCAAGCTGAAAAAGCACTTCCATGGCGACATGTTCCACGGCTTCGACTTCGACAGCACGATGCTGCGGATCGGCAGTATGAACATGCTGCTGCACGGAGTGGAGAATCCTGACATCGTCTACCGCGACTCGTTGGCTCAGGAACACGGAGCGGAGGAAGAACGCTACTCGCTGGTGCTGGCCAATCCTCCGTTCGCTGGCTCGCTGGATTACGAGAGCTGTGCCAAGGACTTGTTGCAAATCGTCAAGACGAAGAAGACCGAACTGCTTTTTCTGACGCTGTTCCTGCGGTTGCTCAAACCCGGTGGCCGCGCGGCGATCATCGTCCCCGACGGCGTGTTGTTCGGTTCGTCGAAGGCCCACAGGACGCTGCGGAAGATGTTGGTCGAGGATCAGAAGCTGGACGGGATCATCTCGATGCCGGGCGGCGTCTTCAAGCCGTATGCGGGAGTCTCGACGGCGATCGTGTTGTTCACCAAGACCAACTCGGGCGGCACCGAGCACGTTTGGTTCTACGACATGCAGGCCGATGGTAAGTCGCTGGACGACAAGCGAACCGAGTTGTTGCCACCGGAGAAGCAAGGCCCAGCGCCGACGGCGAAGCTGACGGGGGACGAGCACGCCAAGAACAATTTGCCCGACATTTTGCAGCGATGGAGCAAGCGGGACAAATCCGAGCGAAAGAACGAGCGGACGGCGCAGAGTTTTTGCGTGCCGAAGTCGGACATCGTCGAGCAAGGTTACGACTTGTCGATCAACCGTTACAAGGAAGTCGTCCACGAAGAAGTCGACCATCGCCCACCGCAAGCAATATTGAGTGAGTTGGAAAGCATCGAGACTGAGATCACCCAAGGCATGAAGCAACTGAGGGGGATGCTGAAGTGAGCGAATGGGAAAACGTAAAGCTGGGCGATGTAGCCACGATTGAAAGAACGTCGATTCAACCGGATGACATTCGCGATGAAACCCAGTACCTCGGACTTGAACACATCGAGTCGGGCGGCGCTATTCTTGGCTCGCAAATTGTAAAACGAGGCGACTTGGCGAGTTCAAAATTTCAATTCACGGAATGTCATCTGCTTTATGGCAAGCTCCGTCCATACCTTGCGAAAATTGCGTGTCCGGATTTCCAAGGGATTTGCAGCACTGACATCCTTCCAGTCTTACCCGGCTCCGAGCTCAATCGAAAGTATCTCTGTTACTATCTTCGCCAACCGTCGAAGGTAGCACTCGCGAACTCTCAGGCAAGCGGGGCGAACCTACCTCGCCTTAGCCCGAATTCACTGTTGGACATGCAGATTCACCTTCCGCCGCTTTCGGAGCAGAAGCGGATCGCGGAGATCTTGGATCGGGCGGAGGCGTTGCGAGCGAAGCGTCGCGCCGCCCTCGCCCTCCTCGACGAACTCACCCAATCCATCTTCCTCGACATGTTCGGCGATCCGGTGAGTAATCCCAAGGGATGGGAGATCCAGTCACTCGGCAACCTAATCGTGGACGGCCCGCAAAACGGACTCTACAAGCCCAGTTCAGACTATGGGTCAGGCACGCCGATTCTAAGGATTGATGCGTTCTACGATGGTGTCGTGACTGACGTTGGAAGTCTTAAGCGGGTCCGACTAACTGAAGACGAGCAGACGCGATACGCCCTAACGGAGAATGATGTTGTTATCAATCGAGTGAATAGCATCGAGTATCTCGGCAAGTCGGCGCTGATACCTTATTTGTCCGAGCGCACAGTATTTGAATCCAACATGATGCGAATGCAGGTTAATACAAGTGTTCTGCACGAAAAATTTACGATCGCGCTACTTCAAACGGAATTCGTAAAGCAGCAAATCTTGGGGCGTGCAAAGCGTGCAGTCAATCAAGCAAGCATCAATCAGCAAGATGTGAAGAGCATTCAAGTCATTATTCCACCACTGAAACTACAAAAGACCTTTGTCGATCTGTGCTTTGCGATTCAAGGGCAAATGACTGCAAATGTTGAGTCAGCAACGTGCATGGACCAACTCTTCGCCTCCCTCCAACACCGGGCATTTCGAGGGGAACTTTCATCACGGAAAACGAGGGCACGCGATGAGCAACTTTGACTTCCTAACCTCCCAGTGGAAGGACATCCACGAAGCGGCCAGCAAAGCCGAGTCGGCGGCGATCGGCGATTCCTCAAGGCAAGATTTCCGCTGCCAAATAACCGGTAACGCGTGAGAAACTCGCTCAAAGCCGGATTTTTCCCCATTTGCTGCCGAACCGGCGACTTGACATTTACGTCTAACTCTACACATAGTTAAAGTGTGTGCTAAGCTATGACCGACAAGATACCTGGGTTCGATGCCGCCGGATTGCTGCCAACGGGTGACTACGAGGTGACACTCGCGGAACTACGGGATTCCATCCTGGTTCAAGGGCCACGAAGTCGCATCGAGTATCCGACTTGGGACGCGAGCTGGCGATCATGGTTGGTTGATCATCTTGAAATGATGGTCAAACAGCTGTGGATGGTTGGCATCGACGAGATATTCATTGATGGCTCATTCGTAGAGGACAAAGATCATCCTAATGACATCGACGGCTATTTCGTGTGTGACCTGGCGGAGCTTGCCAGTGGTCGTTTGGGTCGGGCACTGAATCGGTTAGACCCGCAAAAGGTTTGGACTTGGGACCATGCCTTGCGTCGCCCTTATCCGGGTTATCCAAAGAAACAACTTCCGATGTGGCATATCTATCGCGTCGAGCTGTACCCGCATGTTCCTGGATTGGGTTCAGGAATTTGTGACAAGCATGGAAACGAGCTGGAGTTTCCCGCCGCGTTTCGACAGTGTCGCCGTGACTCGAAGCCCAAGGGAATTGTCAAACTGAAACGAGAGGTGCCATCATGATTCGAAATGAACAAGAGTATCAGGAAGCTTCCAAGCGACTCGAAGCCGAACGAACACGCTTGGATCAACATCAAGCCCAACTGGCAAAGTCTGGGCTTAAGAAAGCGGAGCTCAAGCGTGTCATGGAGCCCCTGATTTCGTTCCATGAACAGCTCCGTGAGGAAGTCGAGCACTACGAAAACTTAAAACGTGGCAAGTTTCCGAACCTGCAAAACCTCAAGGGACTCGGTATTTTGCTGGTTTCTCTGAGAATTGCGCGAGGCATGTCGCAACGTGAACTTGCCGCCAAATTGGAAGTGCACGAGTCTCAAGTCTCCCGCGACGAACGCAACGAGTACCATGGCATCACGGTGGATCGCGCCAACAAGATTCTGGAGGCGCTCGGAGTGAAACTTCAAACCACGGTCGTTGATGCGCCGCTAGGAGCTGAAGCGGACGAACTTCAAAGTATCTAGATCGGTAGGATGCGTTTGCGATGTCGCAATTTCAGTTTCTTGAGTCCGAGTGGCGCGACATTGCAGAGTCTGCCGTAAAGGCCGAACAGGCGGCTATCCCCGATCCGCGAACGGCATGCTTCTACGCGCGGCGGGCGTTGGAATTGGCAGTGTCTTGGGCGTACAAGTACGACCGGGCTTTGAAGCTGCCCTACAACGATAACGTTTCCGCGTTGATCCACGAACCGACGTTCAAGCAAACCGCCGGTGATGCGGTTTTCAACAAGGCCAAGGTGATCGTCACGCTTGGGAACCGGGCCGTTCACACGAATCGGGCGATTCCCGAAAACGATTCGATGCAAGCGGTCAAAGAACTGTTCCATTTTTGCTACTGGTTCGCTCGTCTGTACGCGCGTCATGAGCGTCCGGCCAGCGATTTGGCTTTCAACGAATCGGCACTTCCCAAAACGAACCCGATCCCCAAGCAGACGCTCGATCAACTGAAGCGACTGGAAGCCCAACTGCAAGAAAAGGACGAGAAACTTTCGATCGTCCTGGCCGACAAAGACAAGTTGGATAGCGAAATCCAGCGACTACGGAAGGAAGTGGCCGAGGCAAAGAACGTCGCTGCGGCGATTCCCGACGATCACGATTATTCGGAAGCCCAGACCCGCGACTACTTCATTGACTTGCTTCTAAAAGAAGCTGGCTGGCCTCTGGAACAAAAGCGAGATCGCGAGTTCCCCGTTGTCGGGATGCCAAACAACCAGGGCGAGGGTTTCGTCGACTATGTGCTGTGGGGCGACGATGGGAAACCGCTAGCGGTGGTTGAGGCGAAACGGACAAAACGAGCCCCCAAAGTCGGCGAACAACAGGCCAAGCTGTACGCGGATTGCTTGGAAGCGATGTTTGGACAGCGTCCCATCATTTTCTGCAGCAACGGTTACGAACACTGGATTTGGGACGACCAATCGTATCCGCCCCGTCGCGTGCAGGGGTTCTATAAAAAAGCCGAACTGGAGTTGCTGATCCTGCGACGAACCACTCGCCGACCACTCGGCGAGGCGACGATCAGCAACACGATTGTGGAACGTTACTACCAAACGCGGGCGATCCGCCGAATTGGTGAATCGTTTGAAAAGGACAACGAACGGAAGGCTCTGTTGGTGATGGCGACGGGCAGCGGCAAGACGCGGACGGTGATCGCACTGTGTGACCTGCTGGTTCGCTGCAACTGGGCCAAACGCATCCTTTTCCTGGCCGACCGTGTGGCGCTGGTGAACCAGGCCGCAGGTGTGTTCAAGAAGTTCCTTCCCGATGCGTCGGCGGTGAATTTGGTGACGGAGAAAGACAGCGAGGGGCGCGTCTACGTTTCGACTTATCCGACCATGATGGGATTGATCGATGACACAAAGGATGGCCAACGCCGATTCGGTGTCGGCCATTTTGATTTGGTGGTGATCGATGAAGCTCACCGGAGCGTCTTCCAGAAGTACCGAGCGATCTTCGACTACTTCGATTCGCTGCTGGTTGGCTTGACGGCAACGCCCAAGGACGAAGTCGACAAGAACACGTACGGCCTGTTTGACTTGGAGAACGGTGTGCCTACGGACGCCTACGATTTGGATGAGGCGGTGGCTGATAAGTTCTTGGTTCCAATGAAAGCAGTCGCAGTTGACACCAAGTTTGAACGTGACGGAATTAAATACGAAGACTTGCCCGAAGATGAGAAGGACGAGTGGGACGCAAAGGATTGGGACGAGGAAGGAAATATCCCCGACAAAGTGGAACCCGCGGCGGTCAATACTTGGTTGTTCAACATCGACACGGTCGACAAAGTGCTCAAGCACGTGATGACGCGTGGCCAATCTGTCGCGGGCGGCGATACCCTTGGGAAGACGATTATCTTTGCCAAGAACCAAGATCATGCTGATTTCATCAAAGAACGATTCGACATCAACTATCCGCATTACAAAGGCGAGTTCGCTCGCGTGATTACGTTCAAGACCGAGTACGCTCAGTCGCTGATCGATAACTTTTCCAACAAAGACAAAATGCCCCGGATCGCGATCTCGGTCGACATGCTCGATACGGGAATCGATGTTCCGGAAGTCGTGAACCTCGTTTTCTTCAAACTCATTCGGTCGAAAACCAAGTTCTGGCAAATGGTCGGTCGTGGCACGCGGTTGTGTCCTGATCTATTCGGACCTGGCAAAGACAAAGAGTTTTTCTATCTCTTTGACTACTGCCGGAACCTGGAGTACTTCAGCCAAGAACCGCCCAGCTCCGATGGTTCGCTGAGTGAATCCCTTGCGGCGAAACTGTTCAAGGCTCGGGTCGAACTAATCGGAGTGTTGGAAAGCCGACCGACACAAGTGGAAGAAGCGAAAAGCGGCTACGTCAAGTATAGGGATACGAACAATGAATCGGTCCTTCCGCGAGCTGACGAAGTTGACTTCGATCCCCAATCGGAACGGCAGGTCCAGCGGCAAGTAACACGCACGCTCTACACCCAAGTTGCGTCGATGAACCTGGATAACTTCGTCGTCCGTACGCATCGGCGAGTCGTTGAGAAGTTCGCGAAGCCGGAGGCTTGGGCGCAGCTCAGCGACACAGACAAAGACGAGTTGGCTCATCAAGTCGCTGGATTGCCGACGCAGTTGGATCAAGAGTCGGAGGACGCCAAGCGGTTCGATTTGCTGGTCCTGAATTTGCAATTGGCTCTGCTCAATAGCGAACCATTCTATGACCGCCTGCGAAAGCAGGTCGTAGCGATTGCGGGACTGTTGGAGGAAAAAGCAACGATCCCGATGGTCAAAAAGCAGATGACTTACATCCAGGATGTGCAAACGGACCCATGGTGGGAGGACGTGACCGTGCCGATGCTGGAAGTCATTCGTCGACGATTGCGTGATTTGGTTCAATTCATCGAAAAGAAAAAGCGACAACCGGTCTACACCGATTTCGAGGACTTGCTTGGCGACGAGACGGAAGTCGGGTTTTCCCAGTTCGCAAGCCAGGACACGTTTGAACGCTTCCGAAGCAAAGCCCAGGCTTTTCTTCGCGAGCACTACGACATCGATGCAGTCCGAAAGCTGCGAACGAACGAGCCGCTCACCCAGCAAGATTTGAACGACTTGGAAAGCATTCTGAACGACAGTCAGATCGGCAACCCCGAATACATCAAACAAGCGAAGCAGGAATGCGAGAGCTTTGGTATCTTCGTTCGATCGCTCGTGGGACTTGACCGCGAGGTCGCGAAGAAGCTGTTTGGTGAATTCCTACAAGGAAGCGAATACAACGCGAGTCAGATCGAGTTCATCAACTTGATCATCAACCAACTGGTCGACCACGGCGTCGTGGACGTTTCGATTTTGTACGAGTCCCCGTTCACGGACGTCTCGCCACAAGGGCCGGACGCAATTTTCACCAGCGAACAAGTGGATCGGATCATGAAACTGCTGGATGACATTCGCTCGACGGCTATTGCCGCGTAGGCCAATGAACATGGAACTTTTGGGTAACGCGGGCTCACGATTGAACAACCATGAGCAGCTTTCATCACAACATTTACTCGTACTTTCGAGGCGCATCACGCTTTGGCGTTCATCGGATCGTGGACGATGGCGGTATCGCCGTTGGCTTCCGCGCGCGGTCATGGAATCCCTTTCGGAATGATGGGCCGACAGCCCCGCCGGCCCAAGTCTCGGAAGAACCACTTTTCCGTTTTGAACGTTTCTCGTTCGTCGCAGCGGCCGAGGAACACGATCGTCGAGACATCCGATTCATCGATAAAGATGTCCACACAAATCTCGACGTAGACCAACGCCATGTCGACGGCGCGATTCACGCTCTCTGCGGCGATCGAGAAGTACTTGCGACCGGCTTCCATTCGCACGACAAAGCCGTACAGGAAGCAACCGTCGATATTCCCTGCTTGTTCCAACAGGGGTTCCAGCTCGGCGGTACTCCGACTGCTCGGAAGTCGGCTCGCCGTCCTTGACGTAGTACGATGCCAAATGCGTACTGAATTCTGCAGCCAACTCGATCACGGTGATCGGTTCATCGCGCCGCAAGCAGCGACCGTTCGTCAAGAACTCGGCAATCAACTGATCGTATTTGGAAACCGAAGCAGCGGATCCAAAAACGCCGAGATAGATTTCGGCGCCGCCGATCACCACATACGCTAGGTTTGACCGCTTGTGATGTCGATACTTCGGCACCGCACGAGATAGCTTTGGCACAGCAACGTCTCCCTTGCAGGAATCACAAACCGGGATGGTCCCGTTTTGCAATCGCAGGTGACGCCGCGTTGTCACCGCAATGGGGACAAGAAAACACGCTGTTTCGGCGGTAAAATTCAATAGCGACGACCGGACTTGAACCGGTGACCTAAGGCTTATGAAGCCTTCGCTCTAACCAACTGAGCTACGTCGCCTTCGGAGAAGAGTGGGGATTTTAGCGTCTGGACTCGGGTGATCCAAGCCCACCGGATACGCACGTTCGGGCCCGCATTGATCGCGAAATAGAGGCGCTGAATCAAAACAGACTGCCGGTGTTTTCGGCCGTTGCGGTCTTGTCGGCGCGTCGTTTTACGGAGTCTTGCTTGGTCGCTTTCGACGTCTCCGATAGGACCGGAGCGGAAGCTTCGATCGATCCGTCCAGCGACTGCACGAACAGCACATCGGGCGGCACGGCGCCACTTGCAACATCGATCAAATGCCGATGGTGAGTGAACATGATGACCTGCGTCGTCTTGGATAACTCCGCCAGCACTCGGAAAGCTGCCGCCGATCTCTGATCGTCAAACTTTGCCAAGATGTCGTCAACGACGAAGGGAACCGGAGGACGGTGGGCGAAACGGCTTTCGAGCGCAGCCAACCTCAACGACAAGAATAATTGGTCGCAGGTTCCTTCGCTCATTCCGTTAACACCCACCAGTGCGCTATCGCTGGCGCGCACTCCGACGAGCAGCGATTCATCGCTGTCACCGAAATCCGGTTGAAGGCCACTGAAATTGCCGAGTGTCAATTCGGCGAATAACTCACTTGCGCGTTGTAGAAGCGGACCTTGGTTCTGACTTCGATATCGTTCGACCGCCCGCTTCAATATCGCGGATGCCAGTTTCACCCGCACATACTGCTCGCCGTGCCGGCGCACTCGCGCGAGCGATTCCTCGGCGGTTTGGTTTGCGATCGCAGACTTTGAAGATCCATCGATTTCTTTCAGCTCCTTCTGTTGAACACCGATCGTTTCAGAATGAGTCTTCAATTCAGATTCGAGTCGCGACACTTCTTCGTTGATCTGTCCGATTTGAGGTTCCAATCCATCAGCATCTTCCGTCAGTGCGTCACGGACAAAGGCGTCCAACTCCACGCCTCCGGCGAAAACTCTTAACTGTTCCTCGTTCTCCGCGATCTGTGATTCCAATTTCGCAAGATGCGCCGCCTTCGCTTCAATGTCGGGAAGCATTTCCGTTTTTGAAACTCCTGCCTCGCGGCACAATCCGTCCAGCAGGGCAGTTTGCTGAACGAGCGTGCGATCAGCGGTTGCGACCTGCGATTCGAGTCGTTCTGTTTGCTCTGACAGTCCGTCGCGAACCGTTTTGTTTTGACTTGCGATCATCAGTCGGTCGTGCAAATCCGCGACGATCTGCTCGACCGATCGATTGGGCGTTTCGATATCCAAGCGTCGCGTAAGACTGGCGACATCGGCGTCGAACGATTCGATCTGGTCGTGATGATCTTGGAATTGACGATTCAGCTTTTGGACCTCATCAATATCTTTGACCACTTCATCGATCGTTCGCAACATTTCGGTTGCTTGATTCGCTGTCAGTTGAGCATTCTGATCGAGGACGCAAACGGCCGACTGCCAGTCTTGCGTCCATCGCTGCATTGCTTCTTTGGCGCGATCGAGCTTTGTTTCGGCTACTTCCATTTCCGACCGCGCACGTTCCCCGTTTTCGTTCCGTTGTCGAAACTCGATCGCCTCCGATTCCCATTGTTCGCACGCCGATCGACATGAATCGACGAGCGAAACGAGCGACTCGTCGTCATCGGCAATCGAGTCGTCGGGTACGCATTGGGAAACTGCCACCAATGCCGATCGAAGCGATTGACGGTGCAAATCGATAGTCACACGATGGTTATCGCAATCGCGATTCTGGTCACGAATCGACTCGGCTAAGTGTACGAGATTCGCATGTCGACTCAGCCAATGGTTCATCTCACGCGGCGAAAGCGGTTCGACTTCGGCGGCTTTCCAAGCGTTTTCCCAATCACGTTGCAGGTTCTGTCGCTCGGATTGAGATTTCGTCAATCGCTCGGATCGGCGGGCAAGCGATTGTCGCTTCTGCTCGATCACGACGATCAAATTTGATTTCTCGGCAACCCGATCGGCTTCCCGGCGCAGACGGTCGCCTATGTCATCGACCATTTCGATCAATCGCTCTATTTCGTCCGCGGAATCACGATCGCTTGCACCGGAGTTTCGATACTCCCGCCACGATGAGTCCCGTTTCGATCTCGCCGCAACCAGTTCGTCTTCGGTTGGGACATCCTGATTTAACTCGATCGCGCGCAGGCGACTTTCCGCGATGGCCAATTCGTCTTCGAGACGGTGGCGTTCCTCTTCGATTTTCTCAATCGATTTGTCGACTTCGGTGATATCTACATCAAACCGGCTGATCGTTTCCGCGGAAGGAACCAGCAAGGACTCGATCCGATCGAACGACCCCGTCGCTAGGCCGAGCTTCGCGAAGTCTCGTTCGGCCTGATCGACGAGATCACGGCAACGTGACTCTTTCTCTTTCAGAATGTGTTCCAAATCACCTTGCTTGAGAGCCTCGTCGATCGCTTGTCGCAGGGGCCGCAGATCGCGCTGCGGTGGCGCCGCCTCGATGGCTGCATTGGCCTTGGCCAGAAATTTTGCTTTCTGATTGAATTCATCGCTTGAATCATCGAGCGTGGTGACGCAACCCGACCGCTGTTGTGCAAGTTCATGAATTCGCGATCGCTCGACGGTGCTGATTCGCCATCGATCGGGATCAGACGATTCGTCGTTACGGGCATCGTCGCTCGCCCGAAGTTCCTTCATCGTTCGATCGATCTTCTGTTGCAACGCCTTTCGTTCGGATCGCAATTCGAGGCAGGCTTGGACCCACGATCGGTACTGGGCTACGCGCTTGTACAGTTCGTCGATCGCCGTTTCGTGATCAAGAATCGATTGCGGAACTTCCAGCGCATCAATCTTCTCTCTCACCGTTGTCATCTCGCCGATTGCCAGCTTGATGGTCCCATTCGCAATTGCGATCGCCGACTCCGCGGCCGTTCGTTGCTGATTGAATTCGGCCCGCAATCGCGGCACCTTTGCCAGGGGGGCAATCTCCGCGGCATAGTCTTTCAGTTTGCCGATCAGTGGAAGCGACTCGCGTATGCGGCTGAGTCGTTGTCGCCGAGTTTGTAGCCGAACGATTTCGTCCTCGATCGTTGACCGCTTTGCGATGAGTTGTCGCAGCGCATCCGACTTTTCTTGCCACAGTTTGCTTGAGATGCTTTTGTCTCGAACGTCGCGGCGGGCAGTCTCGAATTCGGCGAGCGCGGCATTGACCAGCGGAACTTTACCGCCTGGTTTGAACAACGCCTCGCATTCGGCATCCAAGTTTCGCATCACGGTCGACAAATTGATTCCGCCGAAGCTGGCGGCGAACAGCGCCTTGCCGGCATCACCTGTTCCCGACGCAAGCTCGCGACCACCGGCAATTAATTGTTCCAAATCGATGCCGAAATCCCGCTTGAACTCTTCGATCGTCATCGACCCTAGAAAGCGATCGAGTTGTTCGAGCGGGATGCTGGTCTTATCGTTGTCGGCGCGGAGCGAACTTTTTTTTCCGCTCCGTCGGATGCAAGCCAAGGAATTGCCGAGATGGTCTTCGATCACGCCGCCGACGCGAATGTCACGATGGTTGTGCTTGAACGCATCGGCGGACTTGGATTCCGTTTCGATGCCGAATAGCCACTGAGTCAGCGCTCGCAGCGACGAGCTTTTGCCGGCTTCGTTTGGGCCGTAGACGAGATGCAGTCCGAAGGTTCCCCGATCAAAATGCAAACTTTGACCGGTGAACGGGCCGATGCGGATGAGGTCGAGACGACGGATTCTCATGAGCGGGCCTGACTTCCCAACGACAATCGCTGCATCAGCAATGGTTGGACTTCGCGAACGACTGCACGCAAGTCCGCGCGATGGATGGGGGCGACTTCGTCATTGCCATCGGACATTTCCGCCGTCAATTTTCGGCGCAGATCGCTCAACTCCTCACTGACATCGTCCAGCAATGCGTCGTCTACATCGAGGTCGTCGAAGTAACGCTTCAGTTCGCCGATCGCACCTGACTCCATATCTTCGGTTGACACAGTTTTGAGCGGTCGAGTTCGGAAACTCACTTTCTCGATCCAAACACTCGTCTCGGCGATCGTTATCGCGGCGGCGCGGATTTGTTGCGTCCACGTTTCGGGATCGGCAAGCCATCGATCGTGAGCCTCGCTAGCTCCCACGACATTGACGCGAACACCCAGCGGCAATCCATCTGCGTCACCAACCAAAACTCTCATCGCATCCTGAAAGCGATCAATCAACTGTTCCGGTTCGTCGACGACCGCAACATCGACGTCGCAAACTTGCCAGCGGAAGACATCAAGCGTCTTGAATTCGATGTTCACGCGGCCGGCATGATCGACTGTGACAAGTTCGCAACCTTTCGCGCCGATCTCGCGGATGTTGCGACCTTGGATGTTACCGGGAAAAACTATTGGCGTATGTCCGTCACGGACTGAATCGCTGCGCGTGTGAACGTGCCCAAGCGCCCAATACTGATAACCTCGCTCGGTCAAGTCGGCCGTCGAACACGGCGCATAGGTGTCATGACCTTCGGCGCCATTGAGCGATGTGTGCAGCATGCCGATGTTGAATACTCCCGGTATCGCGCTGGGATATTCGCGGACGAGATTTTCGGCTTCGGCCTTGGCGGCGAATCCGCGCCCGTGGATCGCGACGTTGCAATGTTCCAGCATCACGGTTTGGCACTCATGGGATGACATCATCACGGGTGTTCCGTCTGGATTGGCGGGCAAGATCAGCGTTTTCGTCATTTCGCTGGCCGCATCGTGGTTTCCGCTGATCGCGTGAACGGAAACGCCGGCTTTTTGCAATCCGTCGAGCCACTGGACGAAGTACAGACCAGTGTTGTGGTCTTTCCATGTTCCGTCGTAGATATCGCCCGCAATCAAGACGAAGGCGATGTTTTCACGAACCGCAAGGTCGGACAGGTTGACGAGCGCACGACGGACGGCGCCGCGAATCTCGTCCGTCGGAGCGCCTTCGTATCTCTCGAGACCTCGCAGCGGACTGTCCAAATGGATGTCCGCAGTGTGTATGAATTTGAACAATCGGTGCCCCGCGTCAGTTTGAAACGTTCGATGTCAGAACTGGAGACTCCGATTTTATCGTCTCGTCATCACATCAGAAACCTCGCCGAATTGGCCAGGCACCACGTCGCCCAAACTTGCGGCGCAGGAAACTTCGGTGGGCACCCGATTTTAACGATGTGATCGTGACGCCGACGACAAAACAAGCTAGTCCCGATTGAATCGGAAGATTCGCGTTCTGGAATGCGCCGTTTCGATAAGTATTCAAAGCGAGCAATCCGGCCAAGCACGCTGCCTGAAATCCGGCGATCCACAGCCAACCCCAGCGGCGAACAATCGCGAAGTAAATCAGTGCGGTGATGATCGTGACGGCGAGGGCGATCCAGACAATCGAACCTGGCGAGCGACTGAAGTGCCAAAACACGATCCCGCCCGTGCCGGCGACACATCCGGCAGCGGCAGCAACACGAAGAAAATCCGCGAGTTCGGTGCCAAAGATCGCGCCGATCGCGAGCATTGCCAAGGTCGAAAAGATCGCCGCCACGATCAAACCAGTTTCCAAGTCGCCGTATGATCGAAACGCGATCATGATCGTGACGGAAACGAGTGAACTGAGCGCGAACCATTTTTGATCGCTGCGCCAAGTTCTCAAACAGATCACGGCATAAATCAAAGTTGCCAACAGAGCGAACATCCATGGCATCAACCCGTAAGACCGGGCCATCGGCGGCGCGGTGCCAAAGAAGCTTAGCGCCAGCAATGAAACGATCGCTGCTTGCGAACCGCCAGGCACACGCCGAAACCAAGCGTACGCAAAGAAGGCGGCCATTGCCAACATGCACAGCGTTGCTGGCGATCCAAATATCTCGCGCAGATCATTTTGAATCGGCAGATGGCTGCTGCCGCCCGGTGTGACCGCGAAGAGCAACAGCGCCGGTGCGAGGAACGCGGAAACGCCAGCGCAAATCGGCGTCGGCGAACCCGCGTCGACTTCGAGCAGCAGAATCAGGACTGCGAACGCGATCGGCAGTAACAACAGAGGCTCAAACTGAACCGACATTCCGATGAACCCGAATGCCATCCAGAGCGCGTGGGCTCGGATGCCGGCCAGTAGAATGATGATCGCGAAGAGTGACAGCGGATACAGCGGCCATTGCCAGGGTGATCCGTTGTGTTGCACCGAAGCCGCGCCTCGGCGAATTGCCGGACCCAGCAACAACAGTGCGGCGGCGATACTGGTCGAGAACAGTAGCGGTCCCCAATTCGTCAGACTCTCTTGCCGCTCGGCGACCGCGTTCCCCAGAATGAGTGGAGCGGCGTAGAAGATGCACATCAATGCGTAAAATGAAACTCGATACCAGAACGGAAATTTCAATTGACACAGTTTCAACAGCGTCTCGGTCACCGTCACGGCGATGGCGCCGCCGGCAAGCATGATTGCGGTGGCGACGTTCCAATCGATCACGCATAGCTCGTCCAAGCCGATCGAGAAGGCAACGAAGCTGATGACGACGATGAAGAAAATGGAACGCGCATCCTCCCAAACTTTCCCTAGCCGAACGACACCGACGCAAGTCGCCGCCATCAGAAGCGTGTAGGCGAGCGTTCCCGCCGCCAGCATCATCGACCGCGACGCGAGATCACCATGGGCGATGGTGGCGACCTGCAATCCGTAAATGATTAGAAAGCAGCTAATCAAATAGAACGGGTTTTGCGTGTAGAGAAACCGCCCGAACGAACGCAACGATAGAACGCTCTCCATGACCGACTCCTTCAAAAGAAAAGGCCCGCCAGCGAAATGCTGTTGGGAAAAGTATTCGGTTGGATTTATTTTTTTGGTGTCGCAGTTGGAAAACAGCGACCGTCGATTGATGAGTGTTATCGCGTTATTACGATCTCGCTGGCGGAGCGGTTCTGGAAAATATGAGCGAAGATGGCAATTGACGTTCGCTACGCGGACTTTCATTTAGGCCGTGTGGATGGCGCGTTTTTCGATATCGAGCGCGGCTTCGTGGACGGCTTCGGCCAGCGTTGGGTGGGCGTGGCATGTGCGGGCAATGTCTTCGCTCGATGCTCCGTACTCCATCGCCGCGACCGCTTCGGCGATCAGGTCGCCGGCTCGATTGCCGATGATGTGAACACCCAAGACACGATCCGTCGCGGCGTCAGCCAAAATCTTGACGCGACCATCGAAATCGCCAAGCGTCCGCGCGCGGCCGTTCGCACCGAAGGGACAAACTCCTTTCTTGAACTCGATACCGGCTTCTTTGAGCTGTTCTTCTGTTTTGCCGACGCTCGCGATTTCGGGATGCGTGTAGACCACCGCTGGAATCACGTCGTAGTTCATGTGGCTTTTGATCCCCGCCATCCGTTCGACGCACACGATGCCTTCTTCCATCGCCTTGTGCGCCAACATCGCGCCTCCGATGCAATCACCGATCGCATAAACGCTTTCAACGGCAGTCTCGAAGTTATCGTTAACGGCAATGAAGCCGCGTTTATCAGTCTCAAGTCCGATCGCTTCGAGGCCCAAATTATCGGTCGCCGGCGTGCGACCGGTCGCCAACAGCACTCGATCGCACTGGATCGAGTCGGCACCTTTGATCGCCACGATGCATTTGTCGCCATCGCGTTTGGCCGACTCGACGAACGTGCCGGTGCGAAATTCGATGCCTTGTTTCTTAAAAGCACGATGGGCCAAGTTCGCCATTTCATCATCGATGCCGGGCAAGATTCGGTCGAGAGCCTCCAGCACGATCACTTCACTGCCCAGTCGGTTCCAGACGCTTCCCAATTCTAGACCGATATAGCCGCCACCGATCACGACCAGCCGTGCGGGCACGTCGGGGAACGACAGCGCCGTGGTGCTATTTCCGATTCGGTCACCATCTTCTTCGACGGATCGAAGACTTGCCGGTCGCGATCCCGCGCAAATCAAGACTTGATCGCCTTGCACTTGGATGCCTTCGCCGCCATCGGACGGCGATACCTCGATTGTGTTGACGTCGCGAAACTTGCCTCTGCCACGGTAGGGTGTGACGCCTTTCTTTTTGAACAGCATGTCGATGCCGCCGGTCAATGTGTCGACGACATTCTCCTTGCGAGTCATCAACGTCTTCAGATCGAGTTTGACATCACCGACTTGAATGCCGTGATCGCCGAGTCGATGCTTTGTTTCTTCGTAGAGATAACTCGATTCGAGCAACGCCTTGCTGGGGATACATCCGACGCGAAGACAGGTTCCGCCGAATCGAGAATTTTCATCGATGCAGGCGACGTTGATCCCCAGTTGGGCCGCGCGAATCGCCGCGACATAGCCGGCCGGGCCGCCGCCGAGGACCACGAGTTCATGTCGCACAGTTTTCATAGCCAATTGCCGAAGATATTAAGAATGTTGCGGTGGTGGAAGCGTGATCGCTCTAGTTTGCCTTCTCGCTTGCGATGTTGCCAGGACGGGTTGCGAAGCGACCGAGTTATCCAGCGGGCTTGCCAATCGCGACGTGGGCTCGAAAATGGTCGTTTCGTTTCTGCCGAAGCATCAACGCAGATTTCTCGTTCACGGCGATCCTCTTGGCTAAGTTCCAACTTCGCAGACTTGCCGGTCCCGTCCTTGCCGCCGCTTTGTTCGCGCTCGCCGTTCGATTGCTCGCTCATGAAGCCGGCTCGATCACGTGGGAAGACTTTCGCGATGGACTTATCAGCGTTCCGCCGTTGTACCTTGCGTTTGCAGCGTTTCTGATTTCGTTGAACTACGGTTTGTTGATTTCGTACGACTTGTTGGCGCTGAGATATCTGTGTCGATCGTTGCCCCTGCGGCGTGTGGCTTTGGTTTCGTTTCTCGGCTTCACGTTGGGTAACAACTTCGGGACATTCTTGGCCGGTGCGCCGATACGATTTCGATTCTATACGCGTTGGGGTTTATCACCGAGCCAGATCGTGGTTTTGATTTCGATCTTGGGTCTGACGTTCTGGAGCGGCCTGTGGTTTCTCGGCGGCGCGGTGTTGGTGTGCGTTCCGATCGATTTGCCGCCTCAGTACGCGATGCCATTCGGAACGCGGACACTCGGCTTCATCCTGCTGACGTTGGCGATCGGTTACTTATTGGTTTGCGTTTTTTGGCAAAAGCCTTGGCCGATCGGAAAGCTTCACTTGCGACCACCGGCGCCCGGATTGATGGCCGTGCAGGCCTCCGTCGCAGCGGTCGATCTGTTGATCTCGGCGACCGCGTTGTATTTGGTGCTGCCAAGTGGATCGTCGGTTCCGTTTGCACTTGTTTTGGCGGCTTACTTAGCCGCAATCGCGGTGTCGCTCCTGAGCCAAGTACCCGGCGGTCTTGGCGTCTTGGAAGTGATCCTGTTGGCGCTGCTGAAAGAGTCCGTCGGCGATTCGGCGTTAGCGTCGGTACTCATTTTCCGGACGCTGTACTACTTCGTGCCGCTGATGTTCGGAATGACGACGCTGGTCGCCCACGAGATCTACGGTGGAGCGGTCGAAGCACGTCAGGCTCGATCGTCAGAATCCTGAATTATCAAACTCGGCCAGTCCGTCGAACTCGCTGTGCCGTTCGGGCGCACGATCGCTGAATCGAGTGTACTCGGCTTCCCACGTCAGCTCGATATCGCCGACCGGTCCGTTTCGCTGTTTCGCGATGATGATTTCCGCCTGGCCAGCAAACGCTGCCTTGTCTTCACCACGATGGTAATACTCTTCGCGGTGAACAAACATGACAACGTCGGCGTCTTGTTCGATCGCACCCGATTCGCGCAAGTGACTCAGTTTAGGTCGGTGATCTTTGCCGTCTTCGGCTTGTCGATTCAGTTGCGACAAGCAGAGCAAGGGCACGTCGAGTTCTCGCGCCATTCCTTTGAGTCGACGCGCGATTTTGGCGACTTGCTCTTGCCGTGGATCACGCGAATTGTCCGGTTCGATCAACTGCAAATAGTCAATCACGATCAAACCCAGGCCGCCTTCCCGCCGTTTGATCCGTCGCGCTGTCGCGGCGACCTCGCTGACCGTCCGACTGGGTGAATCGTCGACATACAAAGGTGCTTCGCTGATCTCGTTCGCTTTTTGAATCAAACGATCTCGGTCGTCCGACGAAATCGATCCGTTTCTGAGTCGGTGTCCGTTGACCCGAGCTAACGAGCACAACATCCGATCGGCCAATTCGATGCCCGACATTTCCAGCGATACGAACAACACCGGCACACGCTGCTTGATCGAAACGTGTTCGCCGATGTTCATCGCGAGCGCGGTTTTGCCCATCGACGGACGGGCCGCCAAAATGATTAGCTCGCCATTGTGCAATCCGCCCGTCATCTCGTCGAAGATTCGCAGACCCGTCTCGGCGCCGCCGTCGACGTACTCGTCCCGCAGTCGTGCTTCCATGCGGTCCATCGCCGCGTGCAAGACATCGCTGATGCTTTGGACGTTGGACGACGAACGACCGTCCATGATCGCGAACACCTTTTGTTCGGCTTGAGCGCACAATTCCTTCGCGGTGCTGTTCTGTTCGTAAGCATCACGCAGAATTTCGGTGCTCGATTCGATCAGCCTCCGATAGACAGCTTTCTCACCGACGATGTCGGCGTAGTAGATCGCGTGCGCGGCGTTGGGAACGGCGCCCGAGAGTTGTGCCAAATACGCCGCGCCGCCGACACCTTCATAGTCGCCGGCGGTTCGCATCTTGGACACCAACAACGTGATGTCGATCTTGTCGCCGCCGTCGTGCATTTCGCGCATTGCGGAGTATATCTTGCGATTGGAGTCGCTGTAGAAATCGTCCGCGCGAAGCGAAGCAATTTCATCGCAAATCTCGGGCATCAGCAGGATGCTGCCCAGCACGCCCATCTCGGCTTCCAGATCGAACGGGGGCTCGCGCTGAAGAACTTCCGCCGCGCTGGGTTCTCGTTTCTTGCGGCGAAACAGGTTTTCTTCTGAGATCATGATTCCGGTCCTTGGAAGAAGGGCGAGTCTGGCGGGTTCGTTCAATCTGTCGCGTGATGTCCATCCGTGCAAGCGGATTGCATTTCGATGGGTCAGGCTCGCATGATGTTCTCGATCCGCTCGATCGCTTCTTGAGCGGAAATGGCGACGCGGCCGCGACCGATCGATTTTCCTTTCTCGAGCCAATGCTTCACGTTTTTCTCAGCCGCGATCGCCGTGCTGTGCGATTTGCCGCCGAAATGACGAGCGATTTCAGCGTAGGCCGCCGACGTCAACTGTCGCGACAAATACATTGCCAGCATGCGAGGTTCGGTAACGGCGCGAGTTTGAGCGCCGCTTCGCAATACATCCAGCGGCAATTGGAACGCATCGCAAACCGCTGTTTCGATCACCGACAGGCTGGCGACCGGTTTTGCGCCACGCAGAACGTCGCCGCCGTGACGACGGATCTCATCCATCGTCGGCGTTCGACCGTACATGCGTTGCAACAGATTGATCGTGTTGACCACGCCGCTGATAACGCGGCCGTCGCCGGCTAACATCGATGTCAATTGCTGGATCATTGGATCATCCATCGGTAGCGGACAGGTGCCTTCGAGCAAGCGACGAAGCACTGTTTCTCGCGTCGCCATGTCGAGCGGCCCGACCGGACACACCAAACCCGCGGCCATGCGACCAGCCAACTCGTGCGTCAGCCCATCAATCTCCGTCGGCGATTGCGAACCGCTAAAGATCAGCGGACGACCGGCTTCCGCCAACGTCTCGACCGTGTACAGCATCTCGCGCAACGTCGCCTTCTTCGCGCCGAGGAATTGAACGTCGTCGATCAACAGCGCATCGACATCGCGATAGCGGCGACGAAACGAAGTGATACCGCTGTTGCCGACCGAGCTGATGAAATCGTTGGTGAACTGTTCGGCCGACAAGTGCATCACGCGTCTCATGCGGTGACGACGTCGTAATTGATCCGCGATCGACGCCATGATGTGCGTTTTTCCGCTGCCCGACGGTCCACACAAAAACAAGGGACTCGCCAGTCCGGGTTGTTGGCACACCATCGTCATGGCCGTGTAAGCCAATTGATTGCACGAACCGGAAACGAATGTTTGCACGGTCATGACGCGGCGCGGTTGAACCGACGTTTGATTTCGTTCATTGGAATTCGGATCATTCTCGCTGCACGGTTCAGCATGAATTGCAGGCAACGTCAACTGATTCGATTCGCAGATCGTAACAGGTTTTCGCTTGCCACGTACCTTTCCGGCACCACCGGCGATCAGCTTCGATAGCGAGACTGTTTTTCCTTGCGAGCGAGCAGTCTTGACGGTCGCCCGCGACGACTTGACTCGCGAAGATTTGACAATGACCTGCGCATCAACCGGTTCGGCCATCATCGGCAGCGCCGCCTGCGCCGCGGGAGGTTCGGCAAGTTCTAGCGAAACGTGAGTCGACGCTCCGCACGCTTGCATCGCGGCGCCGCGAAGTTCAGTTTGATAATTCTTACGCAATCGATCCAACGCAAACTGTCCACGGACGCGAACGATCACGCGACCCTGAATCAGACTCGCGGACTGAATCATTGTTTCGGAAGTTGCAGTTTCGATTGCTGGTGTCGACTCAGCCAACTCGAACGAGACGCCGTGAGTGAACCACATTCGAAACCGGTCTGCACCGATCCGTTGTTCTAACGCTTCCTTGAATGATTCGACAACATCCATGTCGTCGGTGCAGCCATGCGATGCAGACATACCGGTAGCGCAATCCTCCTTCATGGACGTGTCGCGGTTCAACCCGAACACCGACCTCGTGCAATTCGCCCACGCGAATCAGATCGATGCTTCTCTTGCGAAAGATTCACGCTTCTGATGAGTAACTCTCCTGTGAAGCGTGAGGGCAGATTCTAGGGTTGCTAGCATCTAAGTCAAATGGCGAAGAGAACAGAAAGTTGAGAAACGAAAATGTGAAGACGTTGGGGGAAGCAGTTGACGCAGAAATCCCGATTCTGATGGCTGCGGCGCTAGCTAAATGGTCCGACGCGGAGTGCCTGACAATGTGGGCATGGCTGTGGAAAATCTGTCGGCTCAATCAATGCGTTTCGCGCGGTCGATCGAGCCAACGGTCGTAACTGGTTGCCTCGTCAACGGTTAGCGACCGCAGCTATGTGAAGGTTGCGTTTAGGCACGACGATCTTCCGAAGTTTGAGTTTACGAGATCGATTTGCACCAGACTTGTTCGCAAAACATTTCGGTCAAACCGGCTCCGCGATAAAGCCGACCGGCAACCGAATTATTTCGGTCAACGGCAAGGATCATTCGATCGCACCCGACATCGCTTGCGGTCGTCATTGCGTGAGCGATCAGGTGCTTTGCCAAGCCACGGCCGCGCGATTCGGGGACCAGTCCCATGTAGACGATTTCGAGGATCGGCAATTGTTGGTCACCGTCGGACTCGTGTCGCCCACGATGGGTAGCCAGAATCAAGCAACCGACCGCCTGTCCGCTATCGTGATCGATTGCGGTCAACCAAAAACGTTCGTCGAACGCATCGGCGTTTCGGTAACCTCGCATGGTCTGTTCCGCCGTGCGAAATTCGCTCAGCCGCGGACAGTCCGCCGTTTCAGCGTACGTCGCCTCGATCACTCGCCGCAGGTCGGACCAGCCTTGCGGTTGACTTCGTAAATCTTGGTGTGCGGCAACCGATTCCCAATCGATCGCATCGAAACGCAGCGGTCCACTTTGATCGCCCTGTACGCGATCGTTTTCGTTTGGCGCGATTACGTTTTGTTCGACCGGCCCGCTCAGATAATCGAGCGTCGCGAGCGGTTCCATTCCAAACCACGCGCAACATCGGACGACCGATTCCACACCGGAATCTGGCTCGGATTTTTCGACCGGATCGACCGCCCACTGCAGGAAGTCCACCGAACGCTGACGCAATTCGCCGTCGATTTGGTCAGAAATCGCAGCAAAAACTTCGGCCCAATTCGGTTGAGCGTCATCCCCAATTACGGCAAGATCGTTGCTTGATGGGCTGATCGCACCGGCGTGTACCATCGTGGACGTGTCGTCGTGGCAGACCAAAATCGCGGCGGCGACGTGCCGTTCGCTTTCGGATTTAGCGGTAATCAGAACTAATTGTCCACGATTTGGATCGGCTAAATGAGTGCGAATCTGATCGATCGCAATTTGGGCACGCGCGAGCGAAAGATTCGCTAAAAGCGGGGGTAGAAGCTCCTGCAGCAACTCGGCACGCGGCTTTTCCGATTGATAGGTCAGCGACATCAGTGGCATCAATCGACTAATTTGCTGCGGAAATTCGTGTTGGCGACGGTTTTTCAGGACGCTCGTTTAACCTTATCATAGGATTGCGAGGGAATGTCGAATCGGTGCGCGATCGGCTAGCTCCGCTCGCCACGCGTCGATGACCGTCACGCAAACCAGCCGACCATTTGTTACTTAGGGAATTCCGTTCGATGTCACGCCGATTTTGTCATTTGTGCGTCGCCGCTTCGGTGGCATTCACATTCGCGACCGTCGATACACCCACTGTCTCGGCTCAAGGAATTTTGCGTCGCCTTCAGACCCGAATCCAGTCGCGAAGCCAGCCCGCGCCTGTGCCGCGAATGAATCCACAACCCAATCCACAACAAGGCAATCCGCCGAACTCGCGGACTCAGGGGCCCGGACCCCAGACATCCGGAACTCAGGCGAGAGGCCCGCAGTCGATGCAGCAGCCCACGTTGGCGAACCCGAACCAAGGTGGTGCTCCGACGCGACGAGTCAGCCCGATCTCGCCGGATGCCGCGACACGTCAAACTTATGGCGGATCAATCCTGGCGCGACCCGGCGATGCACCCGAAGTTGCTCAGCAGCCACTCATCGTGGAACCTGCTTCGATCGGTGTGACTGTGTTTGAGCCCGGTGATGGGACGCGCGGACTCGAGATCGCCAGTTTCCGCGATGACTCGTTGGCCGATCAGGCTGGCATGCGCGTCGGCGACATCATCGTCGGCGTTAACGGCACCGCGACCACATCGACACGCGAGGTGGCGGAGCAGATGCGAGAGTTCGTCGGAGGCGATGTCGTTCGCGTCGATCTGCTTCGCAACCGTCAGCCGTTCTCCTTAGAAATTCCTTTGGTCAGCCGATCGACGGCATCCGTCCCAGCCGCCGAAACAAAGCCTGATGAACCATCGCCGATGAAGCAAGCGGATCGTCCATCGGCTGCAAAAACGGCCTCGCCGACAATTGCAGCCAGCGCAAGACCAACCTTCGATAACGAAGCGACAAAGGCAACCGCAGCGCCGAATTCGGTCGCAACGTCGATTCAGCAATCGACAAAAACTGCCTCAGTGACCGAAGCGATCATGCCTCAACCGATCGCGATTGAAACGGAACCTACGCTTGCCGCGCAGGATGTTAGCACGACGCCGTCGTCGATCGATTTCGGCATCGATTCGGAGGATGTTGCGGGGGTTCGCGGCGCACTGATCACGACGGTGACACCCGGTTCGCCCGCCGCGTCGGCTGGAGTGAAAGTTGGCGATCGAATCGTTTCCATCAACGGCCGGTTGCTGATCAACAGCGAGTCGCTGCGTCGGCAAATGAAGTCACGAATGGTCGGTGACGAAGTTTCGATTCAATTGGTTCGAGGCGCAAAGTTGATCGCGGCCGATGTTCGATTCGCCGATCCGAACGACGCGACGGCGGCAACGAAGAAATCCGAAAGTGGCGGTCGCGAATCGCTGACGCAGGGTATCGGATCGATGCTCGGTGGCCTGTTCGGCGGAGAAAACAAATCGTCGAAGAAAGCTGATGACGCGATGGCTTTCGGAGACGACGAAACGGTCAAACGAGTCGGATTCGACGACATCGCGCCGGCGAAGAATCCGAATGAAAATGGCGGTACGAAGACCGATCCGCCGTCGCTCGAGACGATGGAGTTACCAGCCGGCGAAGCCACCGCGATCGACGCACCCCCTTCCGATGCTGCCAAAGCGGAATCGGAAGCTGAGCTGAAGAATCGAATTCGCGAGCTGGAACAAAAACTCAATGAACTCAAGAAAGCAAAGTCCGAGTGACGCCCGGGTTTGATCTCGCCGCAGCAAAGGTAAAGTCATTTCCGCAGTCTCCCGGCGTGTACTTGATGAAGGACATCGCTGGCCGTGTGATCTACGTCGGCAAAGCGAAAAACTTACGCAGCCGCGCCGGCAGCTACTTCTTGAAAGCTGCCGCCGGTGACCTGCGGACGGCAAGCTGGATCGGCGAGATAGCGGACATCGATTTCGTCGATTGCGAAAGCGAAGTCGATGCCCTGCTGATGGAATCGCGGCTGATCAAGGACATTCAGCCCAAGAACAATCGCGATCTCAAAGACGACAAGACGTTCCCGTACTTGATGATCACGACGCGTGACGAGTTTCCGCGCGTCGAAGTGACTCGCGAACCGAAAGAGCGAGGCGTCAAACTGTACGGCCCCTTCGCCAGCGCCGGCGCGCTGCGGGGTGCTGTTCAGGTCTTGCAACGAATTTTTAAGTTTCGCACCTGCAACCTGGATATCACCGAGTCGGACGAAAAATGGCAATGGTTCCGACCATGTCTTCTGCACAGCATCCAACAATGCACGGCGCCGTGTAATTTTCGCATCGGCAAAGAAGACTATCGCCGCGATATCAAGCGGCTGCAAACTTTTCTCGAAGGCGGGAAAACTCGGTTGCTCAAAGAGATGCGTGACGAGATGCAGGCGGCCAGCAAACAACTCGACTTCGAACGGGCTGCCGTGCTTCGCGACGAAATCAATATGCTCGAGCGACTCGAGGAACGAGGCGAACTTGACACCCACGCTCAACCCGAAGTCTTTTACATCGATCCCAAAAAAGGGTTAGCCGGTTTGCGTAAGGTTCTGAAATTGGCCGAGACACCTCGAGTGATCGAGGGCATGGATATCGCTCACTTGGGCGGCGGGCAGACGGTTGCCTCGATGGTCCAGTTCATCGACGGATTGCCGTTCAAACCCGGATACCGTCGATTTCGGATTCAAGATGTCGATGGCATCGACGATTTTCGCAGCATGTATGAAGTGGTTTCGCGTCGGTTTCGTCGACTGTCCGACGAAGGCGAATCGTTCCCGGATATCTTATTGATCGACGGCGGCAAAGGACAACTCAATGCTGCGATGGCGGCGTTTCGCGATCAAGACATCTCGCCACCAACGGTGATCTCGCTTGCCAAACGCGAGGAAGAAATTTTTCGGCCCGGCGAATCGGAATCCATCAAACTCAGCCGCACCTCGTTTGCACTGCGGCTTCTGCAATACGTTCGCGATGAATCCCACCGTTTCGCACAGCACTACCATCACATCCTGCGATCGAAATCTACTTTTGATCGCTAAGAACGTATACACCTTTCCTTGCTACGGAACTCTCGATGTGCCGGATGTTTGCGGTTCGAGCCAGCCATGTTGTTGACGCGGTAAGCGATCTCAAATTGGCAAAACATTCGCTGTGCAGTCAATGCCGGTGCGACATGTTGCTGCGTGACCATAGCGATGGTTGGGGTGTGGTCAGTTTTCATGGTGCGAACGTTCGATTGGCGCGGCAGCCTGAACCGGCGTACGAAGATGTGCGTTTTGACGAAGCGATTCGAGCATGTCGATCAAAAACCATTGTTGCGCATGTGCGACGGGCGTCGCGCGGTGTTCGCAAACTCGAAAACTGTCATCCGTTCGTCTGCGGCCGATGGGCGTTCGCGCACAACGGAACATTGACGGCCGTGGAGTCGCTGCGTCGACCCCTGTTGCGCGAGATCAGCAGTCAGCTGCGCCGAAAGATTCAGGGTGAAACCGATAGCGAGTTGATTTTCCACTGGCTTTTGCAAAGGTTGGCAAAGCACCGCGCGATCGAAGGGGACCGTTGCGTCAGTCTGAGCCGAATGCGATCGGCCGTCGCAAGCGGCATCGTGGAACTGAATCAGCGAAATATCGAGTCGGAATCGACGATGCCCACCCCGCGTCCCGCTCTGCTCAATACACTCTTGACCAACGGAAACGTGATGGTCGGCACGCGGTTCGGGAATTCGATGTTCTATTTGCCGACTCGAAAGACTGATCCAACGGGAATACCGCGACGGACCATTGCGATCGCTTCAGAGCCCACCGATTCGAGGCGATGGAAAGAGATTCCCGAGGGCAGCGTATTCTCGATCGATACTCGATTGAGTTGGAAATGCGAAGCGATGATTGAAATGAACGTGTAAGCAAGGAGCGGAGAAAAGTGTCTGACCCCATTTGCCGGGAACCGGCCCTTCGGGTGCTTCGCACAAATGGGGTCAGACACTTTTTTTCCGCACGATCCAAACCCAACAGCCTCCATGACACTTCGAATTGCTGAGATCATTCCGACAATGGACCGCGGCGGCGCCGAGAAACAGCTCTGCTTGTTGGCCGCGAATTTGCCGCGCGATCGGTTCGACGTGCATGTCATTTTACTGACGCACGGCGGTCCGCGAATTGAAGATTTACGTCGCGCCGAGATCCCAGTAACGCAAATCGGAAAGCGCTTCAAAGCGGATCCGTCGGCGCTGTTTCGGTTGCGCCGCGAGCTGAAGCGTTTGCAACCCGACATTGTTCATACGTGGCTGTTCGCCGCAAACAGTTTCGGACGCGCCGCCGGAATACTGGCATCTGTCCCGCGAATCTTTGCCAGTGAACGCTGCGTCGATCCCTGGAAAACAAACGCACATTTTTTGATCGATCGACAGTTGGCAAAGTCGACCGAAGCGATCACGACCAACAGCGCCGGTGTTCGCGATTTCTATGCCAGTCACGGTATCGCCGCCGAATTGTTTCGCATCATCCCGAATGGGATTCAACCGATCGATCCAACAACGATCGATCGCGACGAAGCGTTTGCGAGGTTGAAAGTCGATCCGAATCGCAAGTTGATCCTCGCGGTGGGACGACTGTGGCCTCAGAAGCGTTACCGCGATCTGATCTGGGCAGCCGAGTTGCTGGGGACCGTTCGCGAGGATACGACGCTGGTGATCATCGGCGACGGGCCGCAAGCGGGCGAATTGCTGCGGCATCGCGACGCCGTCACCAACGAGACGCGTATGCGATTTGCCGGAAATCGCGACGACGTTGCGCAGTTGCTTCCGCATGCCGACGTATTTTGGATTGCCAGCGAATATGAAGGCCAAAGCAACTCGGTGATCGAGGCGATGCAGGCAGGTGTTCCGGTCGTCGCCAGCGACATACCGGGCAACCGTGATTTGGTGATCGACGAGGTCACTGGCAAGCTCGTCAAGCTGGGTGACGGCGCCGACTTTGTCCGCCAAACGCTCCGAATTCTTGAAAACGATGATCTATCGAAGCAACTCGCCGGGGCGGCCCAGACGCGAATCGCAACGGAATTCACGGTCGATGCGATGGTCGAAGCTCATGGTCGGCTCTACGAACGCTCGTCGTGACATCTGAAATCTCCTCCATTCCCGAATTTGACGGACGAGATCGACTTTTGACCATGGTTAACATGGAAGTACTCGTCCAACTTTTTCGACTCGAATCGACGTAAGAACATGAAACCATTCCTTCTCGCCCTCTCGTTGGCGTTTGCGGCTCTGACCATTGGAATATCTGCACGCGAGTCAGTCGCTGATTCCGCTGGATTCGGAAAACACGATGCGCTGGTTCCGCATTATCTGCTGGGGTTGGTACACGCGCCCGAGGTTCATGAAGAACTCGGTCTAAGTCCGGATCAGGTCAGCGGTTTGGAAACATTGTTTGCCGAGATCGATGCCAAGTGGTTTCCGTCGCGAATTTTGGCCGCCGACCAGCAACGCGCGATCATTTGGGAACTCGAAGATCGGGTTCGAGGTTGGTTCGCCGAGAACACGACGCCCAAGCAGCAAGAGCGGCTCAATCAATTGGAGTACTACGCTCAGGGCAATCGAATTCTATTGCGAGAAGATGTGGGAAAACGAGTCGGTCTAGCAAGTTCCCAGCAGCAACGGATCGCCGACCTGGCACTGGCGACGCAGACTGTCGAACAGAAACTGGCTCAGACAAAGTATGGCGACGAATCGATCGCATCATTGCAATCCGACTTCAACAAGAAGAGCCAAGAGGAACGCGCTGGTATCACGAAGATCGTTAGCGCTGAACAGGGAACCAAGATTCGCAAGCTGATCGGTGATCCCTTTGACGCCAGCAAACTCGGCCGGATCTATGCTATGGCGCCGGAGTTCGCGTCGATCGAACCATGGATCAACTCATCACCGCTTTCGATATCGGACCTTCGGGGCAAGGTCGTGCTGGTGCATTTCTATGCCTTCCAATGCCATAACTGTCACGCCAACTTTGAAATCTATCGACGTTGGCATCGCGAATTGACGGACAAGGGCGTCGTCGTCGTCGGGATTCAGACGCCGGAAACCAGTTTAGAACGCGACCCGACCGCGATTCGACTGGCAGCCGAAGAAAAAGGTCTCGACTTTCCCATCGCGATGGACCTGAAATCAGAAACTTGGGCAGCGTGGGGCAACACCATGTGGCCAACGGTTTACGTCGTCGACAAGCACGGCTACATCCGCCACTGGTGGAGCGGCGAGCTGAATTGGAAAGGCGCAACGGCAGACGAAACCATCGAGAAAGTCGTCGATCAACTGCTCAAAGAAAGCTGATGCTTTGGATCAGACACTTTTTTTCTGCACGACCCGAATGTTATTCGTTTGCCTGGACCGTGACGTTTTCAATATAAATTTCGGCGTTCGTTGAGTTTCCGAACAAGCCCGGGCTACCGTTCGGATTGGGCGAGTCATCGGTCGCCGTCAACATCCATTCTTTCGGTTCATCTTCATCACGCGGCCAAACCTTCGCTTTCAAGATCGCCTGTTCGCCCTCGACGGTCGCGGCAAATTTGATTCGATACCAAGTGCCGGCTGACCACTTGAACGGGACGCTCCGTGCCATTCGCAGTTGGGCCGTCCAAGTACGGATCTGCAATTGCTGTGACTCGCCCATCATGTCCAACGTGTACCGCTGAGCGATCACGCCGATGTCGGGTAACTTGCCGATTCCGACCGCCGCTTGCACGTCAGCCGTGATCGTGTAGTCGTTCAGTTCGGTTGGCCCGAACCAAGTTTGGCTTCGCGTTCCTTTCGGGATTGTCGTGACTTTCACGATCGCAGGCTTGCCTTCAACTTCACGAGCTTCGTGACGGTAGCGGGCTCCGATCCACGTCACCGGGACTTCGTGATCGCTGAAGTCGAACGTCCAAGGCAGCGGCGGAATGATCCGATATCGAGACTTTCCGATCGCTTCGCCAAGACTCGCCGTTAACAATGCCGCGGAGTGAGCACTGCCTTCTTGTACGGGGCTCTCACCAACTTGCAGCGCACCGTCTTTCACGGTTGCGTTGCCGACGACGTTGAACGTGACTTGTTCAATGTCCACCGGCACCTGTTGACCGAGTTGATTGAACCCGCGAACTTCCAAGGGAACATTGGATGCGGGCGAGACGATCGCCTCCGCCGGGATCACCTGAAGACTCGCGACGGTCTTATCGGTCACCTCGGGTTTATCGACTTTCATGTTGGATGTTTTGGTCGCAGTCGTCGCGGCATCTTCGCTGGCCAAGCAAAACAAGCCACCAGTTGTCGAGACGTACATGCGGCCTTCGGCGATCACCGGCGATCCGCCGACGTCGTGGCCTTTGGGCATCCGCACCTTCGAGACCACGTCGACACCTTCATCTTGACTAGGTTCAAGAACGTAGAAGTAGCCAGTCCCGGTGCAGGCATAAATCTTCTGGTCCGCGTAAACCAAGCTGCCACGCATCGATGTGCCCAACTTCAATCCGTCACCGATTTCTTCGCCGGTTTCGGCATTGAGCACATGAAGTTTGGACGAATCCTCCACGATATAGACGCGATCATCGACCAATAGCGGTGAACTCTTTCCAACGATCAATTCTTCCGTCCGCCACATTTCGGCGGATTGCGAACCCGAAAGCGCGGCGGCCAGATCGATCTTCACAACGGCGCCCATCAGTGTCCCCGACGGGTTTTCTTCACCGTGGGCGATGTAGGCATTGCCGGCGTCGTCAGTGATCGGCGATGTGTTCACGCCCCGACGTGAAATCGGGATGCCAAAAAGGTGCTTACCTGTTCGCGGAGCAAAACCGTGCAGGCCACCGTCGCCGGACCCGGCCAACATCACGTCCTGGCCATCGACGACGGTGAAGACCGGTGTACTGTAGGTGGTATCTTCGGGCAACGGATTGGTTCCGCTGATCCAAACCAATCTTCCGTCTTTGGTATTGAACGCCATGAACTGGTGCGTCGGCCGCGCGGTCGCGTCCCAGCCGGTCGCGACGCCGCTGATAATCACCAGATCCTCGAAGACCGCGGGAGTATTGGTACGTCCACCGTACGTGCTCAACATCCCGAACTCTTCGCTCATCGAGTGTGACCAAACGGTTGCACCGGAGTCGGCGTCGATGCACTGAAACAGACAACAAGCACCCAACGCGAACACGCAGTTCGTCGCCGGATCGGCCGTCACGTTGGACCAACCGACGCGTTCGGCCGGAACGTCTGAAAGGAAGACGTTGTAGGCGTTCTGCCACAACTGTTTGCCGGTGACCGCATCCAAGCAAATGACCTTCTCGCCGTCCGTGGGCGTGTCGACGCCGTTTCGCACAATGGTGTAGAGCCGCCCATTCATCGCCACGGGCGTCGAAATCCCGCCGGCTTCTTCGTTCTTCCAAAGTACGTTGCTGTTCTTTCCTCCGCGAGGATTGAAATCGTCAATCAGACCCGCTGAGTCAATTTTTCCGTTTTGATTGGGGCCTCGCCAAGACGTCCAATCGTCGCCAAGGGCGTTGAATCCAAACGTCATGAACGTCGCCAGCGTTAGAGAGGCAACAAACGAACGAGTGAAGCTCGGCATCAGAGAATTACGAAGCGACGGTTGGGTCATGGAGGAATCAAAAGTGTATCGAGGAAAGAAACGTCAAGATGAAAGTTAAACTAAGCTCAATTTAGCGGTGCTGTCGCCGAAGCGATCTCGCTTGACTCCCATCCGCTCAATCAATTCGAGGTGAAGGTTTGCCATCGGCGTCTTATCGGCAAGTCGTTGGTGAATGCCACCTTTGATTCCTTGCGACGCACCGCCAGCGAATATAACCGGCAAGTCATCGTGGTTGTGTCGGTCGCCGTCGCTGATGCCGCTGCCGTATACCAGCAACGTGTTGTCCAGCAATGATGTGCCCGAGTCCAGTTTGTGACTCTGCATCGTGTCCAGCAAATAGGCGAGTTGTTCGCAATAGAAGGTGTCGATCAAAGCAATCTTTTCTAGCCGTTCTTCGTCCTTCTTGTGGTGCGACAGATCGTGGTGTCCGTCACCGACGTTGATCTCGTTGAATGAACGATTGCTTCCGTCGTGGGCCAACATCAACGTCGAAACCCGCGTCGTATCCGTCACAAGCGCTAGCGACATCACGTCCATCATCAAACGCATGTGCTCGCGATAGCTCTCGGGGATTCCTGACGGAGTTGGATAGTTGGGATCAACCGGCGGACCAAACTTCTCTGCCTTCTCAATGCGATTCTCGATTTCACGGATACCCGTCAAGTACTCGTCCAACTTGCGCCGATCGTCGACGCCCATTTGTCGGTTCAACAAATTCGTTTCTTCTCGGAGAAAATCAATCACGGATTCTTGGCGAGTCTGGCGGCGGGCATAGTTGCTTTGCCGCTCGCCGTGTGAACCGTCACCGAACAACCGCTCGAAAACCGATCGCGGATTCGATTCCGGCGCGACGGGTGTTCGTTCATCAGCCCAAGCGATATTGAATTGATAGGCGCACGAATAACCCGAGTCACATTCACCGCTGCTGCGAACTCCGTCGCAAGAAAGTTCGAGTGATGGCAGACGAGTCTGCGCACCGATCGCTTGAGCAACGGTTTGATCCGCCGAGACGCCGACGTGAATGTCAGTGCCCGATGTTTTGTGAGGTCGAGCAGCGGTCAAGAATGTCGCGCCGGCACGAGCATGATCGCCCGCGCCGTCGTTGTGAATGTACGCTTCCCGGTGTTCCAAGCCAGTGATGAAACGAAGCGAATCGCGGTGGGGTTCGAGCGATTTGGTTGATCGATTGAAGTTGAATCCGTCGCCTTCGCCGTCCGGTCGCCAATGCGTCATGTTGACGCCGTTGGGCACATACACGTAGCACAACCGCATCGGCTCCGAAGCGACCGACTCTGCCGCACCGGCTGACTTCATCAAGCTGGGCAGCAACGGCAGTGCAAGCGAGAGTCCCGAGGCACGCAAAAATCGGCGCCGGGAAACCGAATTGCGATTCGAATTGTCGTAATGATTCATGATGGTCTCGTCCTGAAGGATCGAACGGAAAATACTGCTTTTCGGCGCTAGGGTAGTCTGGCGATTGATTCGGTTTTGGGCTGGTGGGTAAACGGCACGCTGCGAACGATCGCTTTGATCAATGTTTGCATGCGACCGTCGTCCGCCTTCAATTCTGCAATGATTTGGTCAACAGTGGTTGCGTCGGAATAGGTCAGCCCGCGACCGAGCGCGAACACCAACATCTTTTCCGTCATGCAGCGGTAGAAATCGTCTTTTCGTTGATTTGCCAAGATATCCGCCAACTCAACAACGCTGCTAAACTTTTCGCCCGTCATCAGGACGCCCGTCGGATCGATCGGCTTATCGGGTTCGGCGGGGCGTCCGCGATGCTCAGGCATCCCTAACTCTTGATCTCGGTACTGACCGATCGCATTGTAGTTTTCAAGCGCCAGCCCGAGTGGGTCCATGCGGTTGTGGCACGATGCACACATCGGGTCGCGGCGATGTTGTTCCAAAATCTGGCGGAGTGAAGCCTGAGCCATGTCGCCTTTTTTCGATTCTTCAAGCGCCGGCACATTCGGCGGCGCAGGTGGAGACGGCGTTCCTAACAAGTTCTGCAGTATGAACAAACCGCGTTTGACAGGACTCGTTCGAGTCGGATTGCTGGTCACCAGCAAGACCGAGCCGTGAGTCAAAATCCCGCGACGATGGCTATCCGCTGGTAACGAAACTTTCCGCATTTCGTCACCTTTGACACCCTCGATGCCGTAGAACTTCGCCAAATGTTTGTTCAAGAAGGTGTAGTCGGCGTTGAGTAGTTCCGCGATAGGTCGATTCTCTTCCAACAGATAACGGAACATCGTTTCCGTTTCTTGCTTCATCGCCTCGCGGACCTGCCAAGGGAAATCGCTGTCACTTCCGCGGAACGCTAAAACCCGCCGGACATCAATGGGAACACTGTGAACGTCGCGCGTCCGCAACCACTGACCCACGAAGTTGCCGACACCGACTCGCGTCCGCCATTCCTCGCCGATCATTCGCGAGATTTGTTCATCAAGTTGTTCCCTCAACTTTCCTTCGCCAGCGACACGCATCAGCTGTTCGTCGGGTGGACCGCCCCACAGAAAGTAGCTGACGCGGCTTGCCAATGAGTAATCATCGATCGGATCGCCGAGCGGTGAAGTTGGAAACTCGACCGGTATCGATGCGAGTTGATCCGCACCCAGGGGTTGTTCGGCGCGAAACAGAAAACGTGGCGACGCTAGAATCAATTTTAGCGCCGTCGCGACGCCATTCTCATATCGCATGCCGGGTTGAGAACGGGCTTCCTTGGCAATTTGCGTTAGACGAGCAAGCGTCGGCGCATCGATTGGACGTCGGAACGCTTTCGTCGCGAACCGATCCAAAACCTGGGCGGTCATTTCATCGAGCACGTCTTCGCCAGCGTCCTGCGGCGGAGGGCCGTTGAAAAGAATCTTTGTTCCCGATCGATACTCAACAAACTTGCCGTCGGTGGGTCCGACAAATTCGGTGTGGGTAAGGCGAAATGTGTATGGAGCCGGGTTGCTGTTATCGAGTTGTTTCGATTTCGTATCGATCGATGTCGGTTCAAACGAAACGCTCAGGTGCAACGGTTTGTCATTGATGCTTACTTTGCCCGAAAGTGTTCCCTCGGTCTGCTTGATGAAGCTTGCCTCCGCCGAGTCGAGTTCGACGATCTCTTCCTTCTGGTCATCGCCGAGTCGGTGCCAACGAAGTTTTACGTTTGCAGCCTGATCCGTATTGGTCCAAGCACCGTCGAGTTCCCAGTTCACTTCAACATCGTAAGCGCCCGGATTCTTGATCGTCTCTTGGATGTGCAAATCGTGAGCGTCGACGAACTTCAAACCTTCGTTGCGAGGACCATCGATTGCATCGAGATGAAAATGGTCACCCCAGACTTTCTGGCGAGGCGGCGTGGGCCCGCTTATCGGAATCGCTTCGGTGACAATCTTGTCAGCGGACGCCAAGTACTTTTCCAACAAGACTGGCGATATGTGCAACACTTCACCGATCGTATCAAAGCCATAACCGGTATCGTCCGCCGGGAAGTTTTCGCTGGCGTTCGCGTCGATGTCCGTCAACTGCCGAATCGTCTCGGTATACTCCGACCGATTCAAACGACGCAGCACGACCTTGCCAGGATCAACCTTGTTGACGTCCAAACGAAAGATGTCGCGTTGAATCCAGTCGACCCATTTCTGGCGATCCGCCAATTCGGGTTGCTCTTCATCAGGCGGCGGCATGGTCTCGGCGCGAACATTCTTCCAAATCGACTCCCACCGACTGATCGTCTCTTCGCCATATCCTCCTTCGGCGAGTTTCTCGAAACTCAAACCGCCCTCTTCGCCACCATCGCCGTGACATCCGAAACAGTGATCGCCAAAACGCTGTCGAAGAGATTCGATGTCGATGTGGCTCGTCGATGCTTCGCCCTCGAAACCCGAGTCCGCATGCGATTGACCGAGCCAGGACGCGAACACTACGAATACGCAAACTGAAGGGGCGAGTCTACGAAGAGTTTGCGTCATTGGGTGGTTCGAGCAACGAAAAGGAATTTGGCGGGGACTGGACACGAGTCAAGTGACATCATTGTACGCGCTCAATCCGAAAGCGGTATTCCCATTTTTCCGATCGGCGGGTGCAGAAATTGGTATCCTTACGCACACTTTTCACCCCCCTATCTCGAGGTTCTTCGCCCATGAGTCAGAACAACCCCTACGCGCCAGCTACCGTGACATCGCCGGGAATCGTACCGTTTCGCCAAGTGAAGGTGCGTCCGATTGAATTGCTCAAACGCAGCTTTGAGCTGATTCGTGAACAATATTGGCTGTTTTTAGGAATCACGGTGGTGGGGATGATCGTCGGTTCAGCGGTCCCGTTTGCTTTGATTTTGGGGCCGATGCTGGTCGGAATTTACTTGTGCTACCTCGCCCGCGAACGTGGCGAACAAGTCGAGTTTTCGTTGTTGTTCAAAGGTTTTGATCAGTTCAAAGAATCCTTCATCGCCTGTCTCATGGTGCTGGCGGTGTCGATGGTCGTGATCATTCCGATGATGATCGCGATGTTCGCGTTGGTGCTGGCTCCGACGATCGCGGCGGCCCAGCAGAACGCTGCAGGCGGCGGGGGAGCGCCACCCGCTTTTCCCGTCGCATTCTTGGTCATGTACCCGGTAATGCTGCTTGCCAATATCGTGATTGCGATACCCTTCGTTTTTACGTTCCAGTTGATCGCCGAACGGAAACTCGGTGGGGTCGACGCAGTGAAGCTCAGTTTTCAAGCGGTCTTGAAGAACTTGGCCGGCGTGGTTTGGTACATGATCGTCGTCATGGCGATCTCGCTCGTGTTGACGATGATGTGCTACGTGCCCGGAATCCTATTCTTCCCGATTTCCTTCGGATCCATCTTCCTGCTCTATCGAGATGTGTTTCCGAACACGGCGAATCTGAGTTAACAGCGTCCCCTTGCCGATTGATACCCGACCGGACATCGTTTCAGTTTCTGGCGAAAATGTTTTCTCGCCGGTCGGAAACAAGCCTACTGAGTGAGACAGATGAGCGAACGAATTGTGATGCGGACGGGCGAAGCGTTGGTGGAAGGAAACGAAGAGTACCTTTGCGCGGAACCTGAGATTGTCATTGGTGAATTGGACGGGCCCGTCGGTCAAGCACTTGCGACGCTGGTCGGCGACCAAGTCAAAGGACACACGAAAGTCTTCGCGATTCTCAATAGCGATGTCCAAGTTCGACCTGTCACGCTGATGGTCAGCAAAGTGACAGTGTCCGACAGTCGGTACACCAACATTCTAATGGGCAGCGTTCAAGCCGGTATCGCCAACGGAGTGCTCGATGCCGTCCGGGCCGGTTTCATCCCGAAAGAAAAGGCGAACGATCTGGGCATCATCTATTCGGTATGGCTCGATCCAGGTGTTTTGAAGGTCGAGAAAGTCGATCATCAGGAGCTGTTTCGTATCCACCGCGAGGCGACGGTCAAAGCAATCAAAAAAGCGATTGCATGCGAACCGACGATCGATTGGTTGCTCGAGAACCAAGACACCGTCGAACACTTCTTTCATCAACTCGGTGTCGAAGGCAAATTGTAAAGACTCGTCGGAAAATACGTTGCCGGTTTAGCCGAACGGCGCAAGCCGCCCGGTGCCGCGAAATCGTAGAGCTTGCGTCTTGGACCTACAGATTCGTACCGCATGTCAAAAGGTATTCGTAGCAGCGTTCCTAACGTCGATGTTGTGATCGTATTGTAGGAGACGCGGCAAACTAGATCGATGTCGCTACAATGACCGGCTGTTGGCGATGCGAACGCAAAGTGCGTTAAGCTTCCAGCTTGCAATGAGCCTGTGTAACGCAAGCTGGAATATTACGCCACTTCAAACAACACGAACGACTGTTAATGGGAAACGGGGCACGGAATGACGCCGGACGAATTTGTCGACCGATGGAAGGATTCGGGCGGTGCCGAGCTGGCGAATTCACAGTCGTTCTTGAAAGAGCTCTGCGATCTGCTGGAAGTTCCGCAGCCCGATCCGACGAAGCCGGATGCCGCGTCGAATTGGTATGTCTTCGAGAAGGCCATCGAGTTCAACAACGGCGACGGCACAATCAGCAAGGGTCGCGTCGATTTGTTTCGCGCCGGTTGCTTCGTCTTGGAATCCAAACAAGGCAGCGAACGCAAAGCCGCCGAACAGGCCGAGGCGCTGGCGACCGTGACCAGGATGGCCAAGAAGCTAGCCGGCACGGCGGCCCGTGGTACTGCCGGATGGGACCGAGCGATGCAGGCCGCTCGCAAGCAAGCCAAGGGTTACGCCGAAGCGATCCCCGATGAGTGGCCGCCGTTCTTGGTCGTGGTCGATGTCGGTTTCTGCTTCGACCTGTACGCCGACTTCACCGGCAGCGGCAAGAACTACTTACCGTTTCCCGACCCCCGATCGTTTCGTGTGCCACTGTCCCGGCTGCGAGATCAAAAGACTCGTGACATGCTGCGGGCGCTATGGACCGATCCGCTGTCGCTCGACCCCAGCAAGCACGCCGCCGAGGTCACCCGCGATATCGCGACTCGGTTAGCCAAGCTTGCCAAGAGCCTCGAAGGAGAACACGATGCCGAAGTTGTTGCCGGGTTCTTGATGCGATGCCTGTTCACGATGTTTGCCGAAGACGTAGAACTGATCCGCAAGGAATCGTTCACTGAATTGCTGCTCAGCCTGCGATTCGAGCCAAAGAATTTCAAGCCGATGGTCGAGTCGCTTTGGGAAGCGATGGACCAGGGCAAGTTTTCGACCATCCTGCGAGAGAAGATTCGTCATTTCAATGGCAAATTCTTCAAGGACAAGACGGCGCTCGATCTCAACCACGATCAAGTCGAATTGTTGGTCGAAGCGGCCAAGCACAAATGGGACTTGGTCGAGCCAGCGATTTTCGGCACGTTGCTCGAACGCGCTCTCGATCCTGTCGAACGTCACAAGCTAGGCGCGCACTACACACCGCGCGCCTACGTCGAACGCTTGGTGATGCCGACGATCATCGAGCCGCTGCGTGAGCAATGGGACGCCACTTACGCCGCCGCGATCCAATTGGACGAAGACGACAAACGCAAAGACGCTGTGAAATTGTTACGAGAATTTCACGGCAGGTTATGCGAGACCCGCGTACTCGACCCCGCCTGCGGCAGCGGCAACTTCCTGTACGTGTCGATGGAACTCATGAAGCGGCTCGAAGGTGAAGTCGTTTCGGCGATGGCCAGCTTTGGCGACAACGTGTTGCCCGGCATCACGATCGACCCGCACCAGTTTCTGGGCATCGAGATCAACCCGCGAGCGGCAGCGCTGGCGGAGTTGGTATTGTGGATCGGTTTCGTGCAATGGCACAAGCGAACGCGAACTGAAACGTCACCACCCGAGCCAATCTTGAAGGACTACGGCAACATCCAGTGCCGCGATGCGGTGTTGGATTGGGACAGCATCGAACCAGTTACGGACGCGCACGGCAATCCGGTCACCCGCTGGGACGGTCGCACCACCAAGCCGCACCCAGTCACCGGAGAAGAAGTCCCCGATGAAGACGCTCGCGTTCAAGAGTTGCGTTACATCAATCCCAGAAAAGCCGAGTGGCCCGAGACCGATTACATCGTCGGCAATCCGCCGTTCATCGGTACGTCGCGAATGAGAGACGCTCTTGGCGACGGGTACACTAAAGCCATACGGTCGACGTTCAAGGAGTTGCCTGAGTCGTGCGACTTCGTAATGTATTGGTGGCACAATGCAGCGGAGAAAGTCCGCCATGGATCGGCAAATCGGTTCGGACTCATCACGACCAACAGCCTTCGTCAAACCTTCAATCGGCGAGTCGTCACTCCTCACTTGCAAGCGAAGCAGCCGCTATCGCTCTTTTTCGCCATTCCCGATCACCCGTGGGTCGACACGGCAATGTGCGCAGCGGTACGCATTGCGATGACGGTGGGGGTGCCAGGCGAAAATATCGGTGTTTTGAGCCGGGTCGTGGGCGAAAAGGATCATGGCGAGGAAGCTGCGGAGATTCAGTTCAACGACACCCATGGAATGATCCAGGAGGATTTGCGAGTAGGTGCAGATGTCGCGTCCGCGGTTCCATTGAAAGCGAATGAGAATTTGAGCAATCGAGGTTTTTGCCTTTTTGGGCAAGGATTCGTTGTGACACGAGATCGAGCCGAGGAACTCAAGAATGCAGGCTGCGAAAGGGTCGTTCATCCTTTTTTGAACGGCCGAGATGTAACCCAAAACTCGCGAGACGTCTTTGTAATTGATGTCTGCGAATACGAGTCCGAGAAAGTGCGTCAGCAATTTCCTGCGGTATATCAGCATCTGGTCGATTTGGTAAAACCTGAACGAGATCAGAACAATCGTGCGAGTCGTCGTGAAAACTGGTGGATCTATGGCGAGCCGAATCCGAAACTACGAAAGCAACTGAGAGGCTTACGACAATATATCGCGACCGTCGAAACCTCGAAGCACCGGTTCTTTGTTTTGTTGGATCAGTCGATTCATCCTGATAACATGCTCGTCAACATCGCTACGGATAAACCAGATGTTCTTGGCGTCCTTTCGGGAAAAATTCACGTTTGCTGGGCATTGGCGAGCGGTGGACGCCTCGGTGTTGGCAACGATCCTCGCTACAACAAAACACGTTGCTTCGAGACCTTCCCATTTCCCGTCACCGACGACGCCACCAAGAAACGAATTGGTGATCTCGCTGAGCAACTTGACGCTCATCGCAAGCGTCAGCAGGAAAAGCATCCGACGCTGACGATGACCGGCATGTATAACGTGCTCGAAAAGTTGCGGGCTGGCGAGTCGCTGACATCGAAAGAGCAAACGATTCACGAGCAAGGGTTGGTGTCGGTGCTCAAGCAAATTCACGACGACCTCGACGCCGCTGTTTTCGACGCCTACGGCTGGCCTCATGATCTGGACGACGAAGCGATCCTCGGGCGACTGGTCGAACTGAACCACGAACGAGCCGAAGAAGAGAGCCGAGGCATCATCCGCTGGCTGCGTCCCGAGTTCCAAAACCCAAGCCATGGGAAGACGGGCGGCGCAACGCAAATCGCTTTCGATGGCGACGACCAGAAAACCGCCACAAAGAAAAAAACAAAGACGAAGATCACCAAACAACCGTGGCCCAAGTCGTTGCCCGAGCGAATGGTTGCGATCCAGACAGCGCTTCAGCGACACGCCGCCCCAGCCGCCAGCGACGAGATCGCCGCTTACTACACCCGCGCGGTAAAATCTGACGTCGCTCTGCTGCTCGAAACCCTCGCCGCCGTCGGCAACGTCCGCAGACTCGAAGATGGTCGCTTCGCGGTGTACTGAGCCAAGGACGGACCTAAACTTCAGCTATACGCAGGCCAGTGAGCGCGGTCAGCGGCCAAGTGAACCTCGTCGGCGGCATTTCGATGAACGATCATTGTCTGTTCCTGAACGCTGCAAAAGAACTGGCTCTCGCGTGCATTCTGAGTGTAAAACGCTGGTATCCCATCACTTTCCAAGGCGATGACTAAATCGCCAACCGTAAGACAAGGATTGTCGCTGTCTGGAAGGGTTCCTGAGTTCAACCAACCATCCAGAGTAGCCTCTGCTTCCTTAATCTCAGCCGTTTTCGTTGGCGAAATTGCACTCTGCAAAAAATTCAAAATGCACTTTGCCTGATCGGGGCGCGACTTGATGAAATCATTGATTTTGCAGTTGCCAATCACGCTGCACTTGGTCGGCCCCAATTTTGTGGAAGCTCCGCATCCACACCCCGAGTATTTTACGACCTGTCCGACAGACGAGTCAAAAAGATCGAGGCCGAAATCCTCCCACCCCGACAGCATAAGATGGCACTTTTCACCCATGTCCGAAAAATCGTGTCCGTTGAATCCAGTACTCGCCAAAATGTTTAGACAGATGGATAACTTTCGGCGATTGTGCGGACTGCTGAGTTTCGCGTTGATGTAGCGAAGTGTTTCGGTAGGATCGAAATCATTTTTTTCCAGAGCGGTGCGAACATACCGAACGTCGGTCAAGAATCTCCGTTTGAATTCCTGCCGGACTATCAAACTTGTGACCGAGAACCCGTAGCCGCTAAGCCGTACGTTGATCTGCGCCTTGATGTCTTTACTACCGATGAACCGCAGCAACTGCACGGACGTGTCAATAAAGATTGCTGAACCGAAATCCGTCACTTACAAATCGGCCTGTCATTCGTGGTTGGGTTGGCTGAAGAAAAGCATTGGATCAAAGCCAGCCGAGGTCAGCAGTTGCATCACTTCCTTGACATCATCTTTCGCAAGCAGCCGGTTTGACAAGTAACCCGACGCGATACTTTTGAGTCCGCGACACTGGCAGAGTGACATATCTTCATCGTGCATATTCTCACACAATGCCTGCTGGCAGAAAACAATGACGCTTCGCCATGCTTCCATCCCAAACTCACGATAACGCCACAAGATATCAACACATTGTCGGTACTCTTCGATGGCATTTGCTAGTTCAACGACGTCGACTCCATCGCCGTCGTGAGCCGTTAACATTGCGTCCGAAGCCAGATACAACCGACCAATCGTTTCGCTCAGTTCCTTGCGGATGCTGGGCGATGGAGTGGTTGGTTGTTGTGTGCTTCGACTTCCCGGCGCTAACCGTGTCGCCTGACGCTCGTTTTGCCGGGTCGACTCGGCCCAACCTTGTTCGCGCGCATAGCTGACTTCCGACTGGGCCGGTTCACGTGATTCCGAGTCTCCCCACACCAGAACATCGCTTGTTTCTTCGCCAGTTTTGTAGATGCTCATTTGTTTGCCTTCTGCACCGCGTCCGAGAAGCTTGTGAATGCGGTGCGGAAGTGTGTCTTGATAAATTCACCGGTCAGCACGTCATCCGTTGGCGATTCGATGTAGGAGTCAATGTCGATCGTCGCACTAGCGGAACGACGACGACGAACCCAGGCGCTCTTTCGCTCCGCCTCAAGCAGTGTCTCCTTTTGTTTCTTCGATAGCATGTGCGATCGAACGGTCGCCACAGTATCTCCACGATCCAGCAACGCTTCCTTGTTGCCTGACTCGACGGCTAGGCGAGTTCGATAGGTTCCGCTGTCGATGACCATTTGGAAATTCAAATCAGTCACATTGCCGCCGAACGCTTCCGCCACGCCCGGACTGAATGGAACGACTCCGAGCGAAAGTACCCATTGATTGGCGAGGTCTTCACTATCGAAATCGGATTCGTAAAACTGACGGAAACCGATTCGAGTGCGTTCGGCTGGCTGGACGTTGTTCATATAGATATCGGCCAAGAAGTCGCACTCGGCAGCAAATTCGTGAATTTCGTCCTTGTCGTAGGGCGCGAGATCCGGTTTCGGCGACAAGTTTACGGTGATTCTCGTTTCACCAATGGATGCGTCCATACCAGAGGAGACGCAAACGAAGTTCCCTGCAAGACCGTTCTTGGTGTCAGGGTTGAAAAACCAATCGGGACGTGTTTCAGCAAGAACGTCTAAAATTTTTCCAAATCTCGAGTAGAAGGCACCCGAGCGGGAAAAACGTACCTCTAGCACCACACGCCTCAATTGCGGGTCTGCATCGTTAAGTAGCGAGTATCCGCGTGGATTCATCTCGGATTCCGTGGTCGAACTTAAAGTTCATTGTACTCAAGGGGCGTTGGATGGGCAGAGGTCGCGTTTTTCGGGCTGAAACGGCGACTAGTTTGTCTTATCGGCCAGCACGATACGTGGAGGCGGCGCTGCGCTGGCGTTCCCACATCCTACCGCCGTCGGTCAAGTCCAGCGATGAACAACGCAAACGAACGAAAAAAAGGAACTGAATCGAGTGATTCCTGAATTATCGAAACAAGCCACTGCGATGATGCTGTCTTGCAGCGGCATTCGCACGGCGGTCGGTGTGAGCGGTTTGTTATTGTTTTTGTTTGGACCGGGCGGTTGGTTGTTGTGCATACCGTTGTACTGTGCCCACTCGATGCGAACACTGATCCATTGTTTCAGATGTCGATCGATTGGTTGCTCGAGAACCAAGACACCGTCGAACACTTCTTTCATCAACTCGGTGTCGAAGGCAAGTTGTAACCAAAGCCGTTGCTGTCCTTCACGGCGTTGCCTCGACGGAGACCCCGCGGCGTGTGCCGCTTTTCTTGGTGATGACGCGATCGATCAATCGAACGTATTCATCAATGACAGAAGTTTGCGGACTGTTCCGCAACCAGTGTCTGCGCAGGTGTGCGGCGTGACTGCGGTGCGTGGGTAGATCATTCAAGACCGCTGATATCGCTTCGACGTACGACGTGGTGGTCGGCTGATCAATCCAACGAACCCATGGTTGTGTGACAACACCGTCGGCACCGTCTGTCGGCGAACCGAGCAAAACGGTACGTGCCGATTCGCTGGAGACGGCGACGATGGGCAATTCGGCCGAGACAGCGGACGGCAAAAAATGGTCCAATCCAAAATCGTCCGTTTGCAGGTAGAGATCGGCGGCCAAGTAGACTTCGTCGAGTTCGCTGAATGATCCTGGCATCGCGATCGACGCCCGCACGCCATCGCCGCGAAGTTGATCGTAGATCCAATCACGATGTGGGCCGTCACCCAACAACCAGACGCGAAGGTTTGGAAAGTGATCGGTCAGATGTCTGGTCGCATGCACCAGTTCGGTGATGCCGCCGTCGCGTACCATCGGCGCGTTGCAAATCGCGATGGGAGTATCGGCATCTGTTTTGAGATCTCCGTTCATCAAGCCGAGAGATCCTCTCGCTTGGGCACGACTGGCGGCCGTGCGATTGGGACCGGCGATGTAACCGGTCTCGATTCTCGCGATTCGATCCGATGCGTAGCGTGCGGCGAGCAATTCGCGACCACAGGTACCGCTCTTGGCGATCACAACGTCCGCCATTCTGCCAATCGAGCCACAGCGTTTCGCCGCTCGTGAAGTTTTCCAAAACTGTGCGTCGCTGTGTCGCCCCCAACCCGCATATCGAAGTATCGTTGCACAGCCCGTCGACCGCGACGCTTCGATCGCAGCGGCCGCTTCTTCGCGAATGGCGTCGGCCAAGATCACATCGTAGGATGACGCGTTCTGTCGAAGCCAGTGTGTCAAATGCCGCGTGTAACGTCCGACCGACCAGTCGCTTCGGGGCGCCACGGCGGGACGATGCACCGGGATCTCGCGAAACCAGAATTTTTCGGGCCACGATGTCGCGTAGCGCGGCGTGCAGACTTCGACATGGACAGCGTTGCGAGACAACCCGCCCGCGATCTCGACTAACCAGCCGGCTGAATCAACGCATCCATGGGGCCAGAAATGCCGACCCATCAATAACACCCGCGGCGGTCGATTCACGATTTTGCTTCCGCCGCCGTTCGCTCAATTTCCTCGGGTTCCAGAACCGCCAGATATGGCAAGTTGCGAAACATGTCCAAGTAGTCGAGTCCATAGCCGACGACAAACTCATCGGGTATCTCGAACGCGACAAAATCTGGACGCAAGTCAACGACATGTTCGCGCCGCTTGTGCAGCAACACGGCTGTCTGGACCGACGCGGCGCCAAACTCGTGCATCATTTCGCTGAGCCGATCAAGAGTCTTACCGGTGTCAAAGATATCGTCCACCAACAGAACATCACGATTGGTCACGTCGATCATCATTTGCGAATCCACTGTCAGCTCGCCCGAGCTGGTCCCGCCACGATAGCTGGACGCCCGGATCACGCCGACCCGTTGCGGCATCGACAGTCGGCGAATCAAATCGGCGAACAGGACCAACGAACCTGTCATGATCGCGATCACCGTCAGCGGCCGATTCCCATAGTGCGCATCGATCTCTGCCGCCAAGCGCTCGACGCCTTCGGTCAATTGGGACTCGTTCAATAAAACTCGCATTTCTGTGTGCCTTGTCGTGTTTGTGAGGCGTGCCGCTACGCCGATACGATTTTAAGCGCCGGCGACATCGACGGTTGAGATTGAGAAATTTTGGAACCAATCGCCGCCGCTGATTGACTTGGCTTCGTCCGGTGATTTGGGCAGTTTAGGGATAAAGTGCGACGAGTTGCAGATGGTTCGATGAATCGGATCATGCCAATCCGAATAAAGATCGAGGGTGCTCGCGATCACGCTTGTCCACGAACAACGAAAATGGCTTGAACGGACGCATGACAAATTCTCAGCGATTGGCTACGGTTCGCAAAAGCTTTCTGCGCTGGATTGGCGAAGATCACGGTTCGTCAGACAAGGACCCGGACACGTCCTCGGAAATTCTGTCTGAATCGATCCTCGTTCGCAACGACTTCTATTGTGGACGACGGTTTCGCGCGGAGTTTCACGAAGCGGTGTGGTTCATCGAAGAGGACACTCTGAAAATATTCCAAACCGGTGGCGGATTGGTGTCGGTGATGCGAGGTCGCGAAATCGACGAATTTGCAGATTCACCGTCGATCCTAGTGATGCCATCGCGATCGGTCGGCGAGGATCATTCGGCCCGTCGCGCCGCCTGAACAGGTTATTGCGCCGCCTGAACGGGTTATTGCGCCGCAACAAAGGGCCGGCGGCAAACAAATCCCTGGCCATAGCCGCTGGACGTTTCGTATGATGAAACGAATTCGGTGCCGAAGTTCGTTTACTTTCAGGTTTTCCGGACATCGCTCGCGATAATCGACGGATGCTTGCTTGTTTAACTTTCTGACGGAAATGGCGAAGGGCCCTCCCGAACAACTCAGCCGTCGCCAACATGTCCTGTTCCGGGGCTGGGAACTGACCCGTCATTGCTGGCGGCAACTTCAGCGCCATCGCGCCGAGGGCATGGCTGCGGAGCTGACCTATCGCACGATTTTTTCGCTGATTCCCGTCGTCGTACTCAGCCTGGTCATGTTTCGCATCGTGGGTGGGCTGGACGAGGTGCAGGACAAGGTCGAAGACCAAATGTATTCATTCTTCGGCGTTCCGGAGATCACCGGTGGATACGCATCATCGCGTGACATCAATGGAAACGAGCGATCCGATGCAAAATCAAAACCCGCGACCGGCTCCACCGCCAACCCTTCAGTGGCTCCGGAGAAAGTTTTCGGAGCTGACGATGATATTGAGTTGAGCATCAACTTCGACGAAGCAATCTCGGTCGCAGAAATCGAAGCCCAGGCGAAGGAAGAAGTGCGAGTCGAATCGGCTCGCCAAACGCGCGCCAGCATCCGTCGGTCGCTCAGCGAAGTGACCGCGAAAGTCGCATCGATCGATTTCAAATCGATCGGCGTGTTCGGTCTGATGTTGTTCGTCTACGCAGCGGTCGCGCTGGCAGACGCGGCCGAGCATTTATTCAATCGCATTTATGATGCGCCGTCGAAACGACCGGTTCACATACGGCTTGCGATCCATTGGTCGATGATCACCTTGGGCAGCGGATTGTTGGCGATGAGCCTGTACATGTCGGGCCAGTTCATGGACTGGTTCGTCGAGATCGGTGCCGGAACCGCTTCGCGCCGCGTGCTGAGTCATCTGTTTTCGATTTTGGCGAGCTGGGTGCTGCTGTTTTTACTTTACGCCTTGATGCCAAACACGCACGTCGCTGTCCGAGCGGCCGCGATCGGATCGCTGGTCGGGTCTTTGTTGTGGGAGTTGGCGAAATTCGGGTTCCAGATTTACGTCGCCAAAGCGGTTCCCTATTCAGCCGTTTATGGCTCAATCGGTTTGATTCCGCTGTTTCTGTTTTGGATCTACATCACTTGGTTGATTGTGTTGTTCGGCTTGATTTTGACGCACACGCTGCAGACGATCGATGCCCGCCGGGATGAAGATGAGCCCAATTGGGATAAAGAACCGATCTCGGCGGTCGACCCGAATTGGATGTTGCCCATCATGATTGCAGTCGGCGTCGCGTTCAACGAAGGTGATGCGATCGACAACCAACTGATCGCCGACCGGATCGGCTTGTCGGGGCGAGTTGTTCATGACATGACCAGGCGGCTGATCGATGGCGGTCTGTTGCGACGGGTTGCGGTCGGCATCAGTGGCGACGAGACGCTGACGCTTTCCCGACCGGCCGAAAAGATCAGCGTGATCGAGATTTTGGAACTTGGATATCGCGATCGCCCGACCAGTGACCATCCGGCATGGCGCTCGCTGGCGATGCTGAAGAAGGCCGAGTTTGATGCGGCCAGCGGAAAAACCTTGGCTGACGTTTCTTAGAACGTGACATCAACCCGACCGGCCAATCTTGTCGTCACCTGTGCATTGCCGCCGTTGAGTGAAGTCAGCCTCGACATAATGTTTTTCATTTCGATCTGCTGGGCTTCATGAACCAGCTTTGGATCGGACCCCGGTATCACCGCAACGGTTAGCGAACCGGCGTGAATGGCGCGGAGTTCCGGTTCCAGTTGGCTTCGCTCGACTTCGTTGCTGACGATCAAGATCAATCGCTGTAATCCGCCGAGCGCCAGCAGTGGTGGCTTCACCGCGTCGACGGCGTCGTCGACTGAAACGACTTCACTCCGCATCCTGACCTGTCGCACCATCGTAAATTCTTGCGTTCCATCGACTCGACTGTGGTGCATGCCGATGTCGGCTTGCGAACCAGTTGCAGTGACGGTTTCAAGGTTGTCGACCGATCGACCATTCGCGGCGGCAAAGTCCTGGCTGTGTTGTTGGACAACGTCGATCACCATCGGCACCGCGGTATGCGTCAACTCGGCGATCAACGACCGAACATCGACATTTGCGCCGAGGTCGTTCAGAGGCCGGACCAAGCTTTGTCCAACGGCGGCCGAATGCAACTGGATCACCAAACCTTCGTACTTGTCGCGGACGGGACCGGGTAACGTCTGCCATGGATTGATATCCCCCATCTCCGTTTTGCTCTCGAAGATGCCCACCGCCAAAATTGCCGCTAGGCGCTCCATCCGCTCCTCGAGAAACTTCATCGCTTCCGCGAACTTGTCGAGTTGAGAACTTGCCATTCGTTTGACGTAGGCATCAAGCACCGTCGCCCGTTCCGCTTCTTCGTTCGAGGTGCCGCAAGGGAGCGGCGCCGATTGGATCGATTCGAGTGACCACTGGAGACAGCGTTGATGCAGAATCTTGAGCGTTTCAAGGATGGTCGAGATGTCAGCCCGTCGATCGTTCAGGCACACCGATATTTCACGATGAAGATTGTTCTGCCACGACGCGGACACCCAACCCATTTCACCGTTGGCGATGCGCTGGGCGATCATCGAATCGAACGAACCGACGGTCGAGATTGGCAACGCATCGTGATCCAAATGATCCGAGATCGATTCGATCGTTTGCGCCAGCGTGAGACTTAGGCGGCGTTCCAGTCGATCGGCGAGTGCGGGCGCGGCTTGACGCGACTTCGATGGAATGCCAAGCCATCGGGTCAGGAGTTCGCGGACCAGTGCCGGTGCGAGTACTCGAGTCTCCAAGCGATTCCGATCACCGAGCGGAACGACACCGACCGACCGAATCGAAGGCGGTCGAATGGCTTGATGAGATTCATCTTCTTCAATTCGGCGCGCCGCCGAAAGCAAATCACCGCTGCCCGTCGCGTCGGCCCAAGCGTATTCGATCATCGTCTCGATCGGATTCGGTGCAAGTCGGCCGGCCGGTGCGGCCGCGATCAGGTACAGGTCACGAAGCGGGGTTCGAGCCGCCGGGACACTCGGCCATCCGGCACCTTCATCACCGGGATAGCCGTTTCCGACCTGCATGAAAAATTCGATCTCGTTGAGCGCGGCTTGCGCGTCGTGCAGTGCCAATGGATTTGACTGATCCACTTGAAAGCCGACGCACGACATCAAGGATGTGATTCGAGTTTCTTCGAGTCCCGCTTGGTCGAGCAAGTGGCGCAGAAGATGAACAACATCGACATACATCCCACTGCCGGTTCCGCCGGCAAGTGATCCGACTACATAGACGCGTGGCGCTACGCCGCCGGACTGTGCGACCAATTCCCGAATCGAATCGGCCAACTTCTGTTGCACGAGCGTGCCGTGATCGACGAGCGCCAACCGACCCAGGGGTCGCATGCCTTCGGTCGAACCACTGCGAGGAACATTGTATATCCAACGTCGTGATATCGACTTCAATCGATCAGTACCGGCGCTGCGGTACTCGTTCGCTGTTTTCAGCGGCGTGTAGATGACGTTGCACTTAGGCACGCGATCCGATACTTCACCCAGTCGCATCGCATGGATCGTCGACAAATCTGTGTCGATCACGACGCTATGCAGATGCAATGGGCTTTCAATGTGCATGTCGGCGATACGTCGTCGCATTTCGCGCACGCATTCGGCGCCGCTGCCGCCAAGCGCAATCATCAATGCGTGATGGTCAGCTTGGCCGCTTTTTACGGAAGCGTCGTTAGCAAGTTGCGGCAAGTCGGCGACCGCGGATCCGGCTGAGTTGATGCCGTCCTGCGTATCATCGCTATCAACCTTGTTCGGTTCATTTCGAGCCGCTTGCGAGTGCCTTGTTCGTTGCTTGCGTAGAGCGTCGACAAACGCCGAACAACTAAGGAAGCGACGATTCGGATTCTTCTCGAGCGCACGCGCTACGACCGGCCGATCGCTCGGCGGCAGCGATTCCAGATTCGGGGCGCTGTGAACGTGCTGCGTCGCCAACTGGGCGATCGTGCGACCGCTGAAGGGACGTGTTCCCGTCAGCAATTCTTGAAACATAACCGCCAAGCTGTACTGATCGCTATGGAGACTTGGTCTTCCATCAAATACTTCGGGCGGCGCATAGATCGGCGTCAGTCCACCCACCACGCTACAATCGATGTCGCGGAGATCCTTCAGCAAACCAAAGTCAGCCACTTTGACGTGACCCCCGATGATCAGCAGGTTCCCCGGTTTGATATCCAAATGCTGAAGATGGAACGACTGGTGCAGATAATCAAGTCCGTCCGCCGTGTCGTGGAGGTGCGACAACAGCACGTCACGAGGGATCCCGCACGATCCATTTTCGCGATGACGGACGAACACGTCTTCAAGCGATCCGTCGGCCAGTTCGGTGATGATGACCAATTGCTCATCAACAATCTCGAATCGTTCAAGTGTCAACAGAAACGGGTGGTGAACACCTTTGACTCGCTCGAGCGAACGCTGCTCCCGCAGCGCACGCGACTGATCCTGGTTGCCGAATACGAACTTGATCGCTTTCTTCAAGCCGCCCGGCGCGGTGCATCGCCAAACCTCGCCGAAGCCGCCGCGACCGATCGCTTCCTCGAGCACGTAGCCGGCGATCGGCTCGTACCCTTCGCAGATCTTTTGATGTTTGGTGGTCGTCATGTGATTTAGAGTTGGCTGAAGTAGCTACGGCAGGCTTGATCCAAGTACTCGGGCCGAATCGCAAAGGGAAGTTTTCGGTACTTGCAAAAGTTTGCGACCTGCGTAAGCAAGTCACGAGGATGACATCGACGCATTTTTCGGCCGGACTCTTCGTAGAATTTCATCAGATGCGTGGCTGCTTGCGGCGTGTCGGGGAAACCCATTTTGCGGGCAACTTCGGCGACCAATTCGCAGTATTCGCGTTTCGACGGATCGTCGACGAAAATCTTGTAAGGCACCCGTCGCAGAAACGCTTCGTCGACCAACGAACTCGGTTCAAGATTCGTTGAGAAGATGATCAATTGCTCGAACGGGATCTGAATCTTTTTGCCGGTCGGCAATGTCAGATAATCAATCTTGTTCTCGAGCGGTACGATCCAGCGGTTGAGCAGTTCCTCCGGTGCAACGCGTTGTCGACCGAAGTCATCGATCAAAAGGCACCCGCAATTGCTCTTCATCTGCAACGGTGCTTCGCAAATGTTCGACCGCGGATCATGTCGCACTTCTAAGTTGTCCATCACAAGCTCACCGCCAACGACCACGGTCGGCCGGCGAATCCGAATCCAACGGCGATCCCATTCTTGGTTTTTCAGGAGGTTGCCCGATGCTTGCGGAACTGGGGCCGGACGGTGAAAAGCGTCATCTTGCAGCTTGATCAAGTTGCCGTCATCCAAGATCGCATTGGGAATCCACACCTCGTCGCCAAGGCATTTGGTCAGGCAATTTGCAATGGTGGTTTTTCCATTTCCGGGAGGTCCGAATAGGAACAGTCCGGTATTGCTGTTGACGGCCGGCCCCAATTCATCGAGCAGTCCATCTTGGTAAGAGATTTGCGAGAGCGCTTCGCGGAGTTGATCGCGGTCGATCGGTTCTAACCCAGCCGCCTGTGCCTCGACGCTGAGAACATAGTCGGTCAACGGAACCGGAGCGGGACCGACATAACTGCACTGCTTCATATGCGACTGAGCGCGTTGTTGACCCGCTTCTGTCAACGAGTAGTAGTAGTCGTTGAAAGCGGCCGGTCGTACATGCGAGACCAGCTTGCGAGTACGCAGCACATCCAACAGCGGTTCAACGACGCGAAACGTCAAACCCGTTCGCTCGGAAACCGTCCGTCCGCTGACGGTTCCGATGATCAATACGGTCTTGAGCAACAACGCTTCAATGAACGATTCGCTCAATCCTGTTTCGGAGACATTCTGAGGCTGGCTGGGCCAAAACGTATCATTCGATAGAAGTCCACCCAATAGACTCGGTTCGATGCATTGCGTTTCGGAAGTGAGCGTGGTCATAACGATTGTGCGTAAGGAAGGGACGCGAGTGGTTGCGGCAGCCCTCGGACATCGGCCCATACAGGCGAACGAGCAGGCGCAGATAACCGGATCGGTAAAACTTAGCTCGCGATTAGGTCGATGAAGCGAAATAACGCTAAATCGAAGTCAGTGCGAACGATCGGAAGAGGGGTTGTCGAGTTTTGCGTTGCGAAATTCTCAATCAGGAGTCCGCGCGCTCCAAATCTGACCTAGATTTCGATGAACGCGTCGAAGTTCCGTCCATTGTCGGTCGACGCGACGTAGCATCGTTTGTATCCCCGGACGCGCTCCCATGCCCTCGGTTGACCTCTCAACACTCGAACGACTTCGCCGCAGCTCGATCGTTGCTGAAGATGTATGGTTTCTGTCGGGACCGACTCAGCCGGGCGAAGGTGTTTTGCACGTTCCCGTCGATGGAAACCCATGGGTCGTGGGTCGCAAATCGGGCGTTTCATTGAAGTTGCAGTTTCGTACGGTCAGTGGCAACCATGCCAACATGTGGGTCGACGGCGGATCGCTGTACCTCCAAGACCTCAACAGCACCAACGGAACTTACATCAACGGCAAACGTCTTGAACCCAACGAAACCATTCATGTCAGCGAGGAGGATCTGATTCACTTCGCCGAGGCACCCTTCCGTGTCCGACGTCAATCGCCAACCGGCATGACCAACGGAACGTATGCCGCGAACGTATGCGACCAAGCGCTCGCACTGGTCCAGTTTGATCGACTGATGAGCGAACGACTCGTCAAGCCTCACTTCCAACCCATCGTCGAAATGCAATCCGATAACGCGATCGGTTTCGAGATACTCGGACGCGGGAGCGTATTCGGTCTGGAATCAGTCGGAGCGATGTTTCAGGCGGCCGAGCAACTGAATTTGGAAGTTGAACTGAGTCGTCTGTTACGCTGGGAAGGCATTCGAGTGGGCCGTGATCTGCCCGAACGACCAACCCTGTTTGTCAACACTCATCCGCGAGAAATGGAAGACGGCGAAGGCCTGATTGAATCGCTGCATCGAGTGCGAGAGATGACGGGCAATACCGATCTGGTGCTCGAGATTCACGAATCGGCCGTAACCAATCCCAAGCTGATGCAAACACTGCATTCAGCGATCAAGGACATGGACATTCGTCTTGCCTATGACGACTTTGGATCGGGACAGGCACGGTTGGCCGAGTTGATCGAAGCGCGACCGGACTTCGTGAAATTCGACATCTCGCTTGTACGAGGAATCGATCGTGCCAATGAACAACGTCGAAGGATGCTTGAAACATTGGTCAAGATGGTCCGCGAGTTGGACATTCTCGCTCTTGCCGAAGGGATCGAAACCGAGGAAGAAGCGGAAGTGTGCCGCGAAGTCGGATTCGAATTGGCGCAAGGGTTCTTTTTCGGTCGCCCGTCGCCCGCCTACTGACACCGGCCGCGATCGTTCGCGGCTGAAGTGCGACTTCACTTGAACCATAAACTTTCTAAGATTTTTCTGCGTCGACGAACCTCTGGCCCACGCTCACGGGCATCGACCTTAACGATTCTGACGGATCGTTCGCCACGGTATGTTTGTAACAGTGTTCGCGGTTGAGTTTGGCAGTGATCTTTGGTTCGCTCGTCCGATCTGTAAGGGATGTACGCAGGTTACATCTTCGCCGCTGAACTAGATCAGGTACCTTCATGAAGACTCAACAAAGCGCGTGTCGCGACTGGTCGATGCGTCGAAACTTGTTCCTGTCGGCTCTGTTGATCGGCGGGTTCACCGCGGATCAGTTGGCGGCTCAGCATGCAGTGCCACGTCCTACTCGGCTTCCTCCGGTTTCCAAAACCGCCGCAGCCCCAGTGATGCCGGCTCCGCATTTGACGCCCGCCGCGCCGACGCCCGCCAAACCAACGCCGCCCGCGTCGGAACTGGCACCGCAATACTTGAAAACCGCGACATCGAAGGCGTCCCTCGAAATCGCGCGTCGACTGATATCGCAAGGTGCTGCTGAATACGATTCGCACGCATGGCTATCGGCCGAGACGACGACCTGGGAGGCGCTTCGCAGCGCCGCATCGGCGATCGACCAGGGATCTCGGGACACCAGCGCATGCTCGCATTTGGAAGTTGCAAAACAAGCGATCATGGAAGCGCGGGACTTTACCGCCATCAATGGTCAGCTCGACGACGCGACGCTGCGTCGAATCGCGCGAAGCCATCGCACCGGGTTGATCACCGATGCGACGCAAAAACCATTGACGGCCAATGATGCCGCCGATCGTTATCTCGATCATGCACGTGTGCACTTGGCCGCGATCGCTGAACAGAACGTCGAATCGGCCCAGGCAATGGATTTGCTTGCCGCGATCTATCTGGCCCGCGCGGAGGCGAAGACATTGCCGAGCGGGACCGCGTTGTGTCTGCGCCGAGCGGCGATCCAAGGACAACCTTCCAACGCCTCGCTCGCATCTCGACTGGGAATGCATTTAGCGGATGTCGGATTGAATGACGAAGCACGATGGGCGTTGCAACATTCGATGTCGCTTCAGTTTGACCCGGCAACCGCTGATGCACTCGTCGCCGTGCTGCGACGCAGTGGCGACAACCGGGCCGCCGACGAACTGGTTGCGGGAACCCGTCAGCGCCCCGGCGCTGGCGTCGCTCAACCAAGGAAGCCCGAGATCGTGGAACTATCGCCGACCGAGTTCGCATCGCTTTCTCAGTCAGTGATGACCGCGCAGGCACCGGCGGCGGGTCAGGTTCCCGCGTCGTTGGTCAGCTCGAAAACGGCCGCGTCAGCGGTCACGCAAGGAACAGCACAGGTGCTTGCACCGGAGTCGAAAACGGTCGATGAACTCTCGGAAGATACGAAGCCCGGCGCGGTGAAACGATTCTTCAATCGCTTCAAACGTAGCTGGTAAGGATCGTTGTCTCTCATGCATTCGGTAAGTCATTGATGGTATTCAGAATTCAAAAAGTCGACCGGACAAGCACTTCGCAATTCATTGCGATCATGTGCGGACTTGCAGTGCTTTCGCTGCACGTCGCCGCGCAGGAAGTGCCCGTTCATTCGCCCAGCGATGTTGTTTCGCCGACATGGAACACCGGTATCGAACCCGGTTTGACCAGCGAATCGTGCGGGTGCCGAAATGTCCCCGGCGGGTATCCCTGCGTTGGTGGTTGTCAAAAGTGCATGATCGGCGTGGATTGCCAAGACCAATGTGGCGCGGAAGCTCGTTGGCGCGATATCCGCCCGATGCCCTTCGATGCGTATGGTCCCGGTGGTTACGCCGGCCCATCGCGGTTCGCCCACTTGAGCGAATACCGGCTTCGACCGGGCGACAGCATTCAAGTTCTTTACCTGATCACCCGTCGGCAAAAGGTCGGTGAGTATCGGTTGACGCCCGGCGATGAAGTGTTGATCGAATCGGGTACGGACGAAGACTTGACGCGAGGCACACTGGAAAACGGTTTGCTGGTGCAACCTGATGGAACGATCACCGTTCGGATGCTTGGGCAAGTTCACGCGGCGGGACTGACCGTCACTCAACTACGAGAAATACTCGACGACGAATACTCGCGCTTCGTCAAACAACCTGCCATCGATGTAACGCCTGTCAAAACGAACACGTTGGCTGAAGACATTCGCAATGCCGTTGGCGGTCAAAGCGGATTCAACCAACAAGCGATCACGGTCCGGGTCATGCCCGATGGAAAGATCCGATTGCCAGGCATCGGTGAAATCTGCGTCCAAGGCTTTTCACTGAACCAGTTGAAACGCGAAATCAATCTTCGTTACGGCGAGATCGTCGTCGGTATCGATACCGAACCGATCCTGACGGAACAGGCGCCGCACTTCGTTCATGTCTTGGGCCAAGTCAACTTACCCGGACGAGTCCAACTGGAATCGCCGACGACTGTGTTGAGCGCGATTGCGTCGGCGGGTGGTCATCAAGTCGGTGGCAACCTTCGTCAGGTCGTCGTCTTCCGCCGCGCCGAGGATTGGCGTCTGATTTCGACCGTGCTTGATTTGCAAGGTGCGATGCTGGGCAAGCGACCGACGCCGGCGGACGAAATTTGGTTGCGTGATGGTGACGTGATAATCGTGCCTGACAAACCGATTACCCGGTTCAACAATTGGGCGCAACAAATCTTCACCGATGGCGTGTACCGAATCCTTCCGATCCAGCCGAACAATTTCCGCGACTTGTAGAGTTACGGTGAAACGATGACGCGGTTTTCGACTCGTCGAATGCCTGGTTCCAATCGCATCAACAACTCGCTCATTCGCCGATCACGCTCGCTGCTAACCGTGCCAGTCACGATTGCCGTGTTGCCGTTGACGAATGCGGAAACGCCGTTGACGCCGGCACTGGTGGGAACCCGTCGCAGAGTACGATTGGCGTCCTGATTCGCCATTTGCTGGACAAAATTGGACGTTTGCGAAGGCAACTCGACGGCCGAACGGAGTCGTGTGCGGATGACGGGCTTGGTCGTGGTGGAGGTGTTTCCAAGGCCGGCGCCAAACAGGCCGCCAAGTCCCCCGAGGCCGCCGCCGAGACCGCCTCGTCCGCCAATCCCGCCCAAACCATTGGCTCCGGCCCCGAAGCCGGTTGCCACGCTCAATCCGCTAAACCCCGCTCCGGTTTGCC
>JBGSLZ010000086.1:0-66924 GCA_041740415.1 Rubripirellula sp. | reverse complement strand
GCCGCCACCCATTCCGCCGCCGCCGCCACCCATTCCGCCGCCGCCCATCCCTTGGGCCAGAATCGGGACGCTTGCGAACGCTTCAGGAAGTTTTAGGTCGAGGGGCTGGTCGGTCAGGTTCTTAATCAAAACATTCGCTTTAGTCGCGTCTTGCGGAATGATCTTCACGTCGATCTGGCCTCCTTCCATCGCGGCAAACAATTCTGCAGTAATCGCGACAGGTTCGTCTTTGACATTGTCTGCGTTGACGGAACCCGATGTGACAAGGGCCAACATGATCGAGGCTGCCGTCGATAGGGAAGCGATTTGACGAAAGTTGATTGCAAACGTGATCACAGAAACGTTCCTTAGTAATTGACACGACGAACGGACGAGGCGAACCGGACCCTGCGAACGATGGAATCGCGACCCGTTCCGACTCCAGCATAATCTCGCGAACTGGTCCAACCAAGCGGAAACGCCCTAGGAAGGGCGTCCAAAGTACGTTCGGGATCGGGAAAATCGGTGAATTCGGACCCTTTCCGTTGCTCGGACGCCTTCTTACAGCGTCATTCGCCAAAAGGAACCGGATTCGGTCGGCTCGAAGCAGATCTTTTGCAGTTGCTCAATCAATGTCTTTTTCTCGGTGTCGACCGCCGTCTCGACGATCTGAATATTGCGAACTGCCAAAGATTGAAGGACCGACGCGATCAGGTAGCTTTCGGGCGACGAAAGCTCTCCCCGCGGATGAGCTTCGCGGAGATCCATGATCGACGTTGCAGGGCTGAGCACTTCCGCTTCCGCGTCACTGAACCAAAACTCAACCTTCGCCAATTCCGATCCGTTCCGCTCGGCAAGTACAAAGCGTTCGATGTCGACATGGGACAAACCAGCCGCGCGCCGCCGGTTGGCCGGAATGAACGGTTCGGAATGAGTCTGCGAAGTACGCCGGAGCTGCAATGTTTCGCGGCTGACGGGCGGTCGGTAGTTCGTCACGTTCGCCGTCATTCGTGTGATGTCGCGGTCGGCAGTGAATCCAAAATCACGCAGCAGAGATAACGACCGGTGGTCCGAATTGGGAACTCCGTACCCAACTCCGATGGGTTCCAAACCCGCGTAACCGGCCGCGTCGTCTCGAACCAAACCGGCCTCAGCCGTTGAGATGCCACTGGCCCGCATCCGCGTCAGCGTTTCGGTCATGAGCGACTGGCCCACCTGTTCGTTCGCATTGGGCGACAAACAAATGGACGCGATGGTGGCAGTTGGCGTGGCATCAGCGGCTGACCAAAACTCGTCCGCCGAATTGCGTTGCGCAGGATGAGATGCCACTTCAGCCGTCGCCAGCGGATCGACAACGATGAAATGAATCCAACCGACGATCTGATCTCCCTCGGTAGCGACAAGCAGTTCGTTCGGATCGAAGAACGTCCGCGAAACGACGGCTTGCTCCAATCGGGGCAAATTTACGGCCGGTGGCGGACCGATCGCCGACCAATGTTCCATCCAAACCTCTAATAGGGATGGCAGATCGCTGTTGCAGAAAGAGCGAATCGTAGTCACGGGCGCGTTCCGGCCGCTTCGGGATCATTGGCAGACGTTGACCACAATGATGCCACAATGATGTCCGCGGTAGAAGGATACGGGGGACCAGAGTTCGACCGAAATCCAACATGGAAGAAAAAAAAACGGCGAGGCAACCCGAAAGTTGTCTCACCGTTTGTTTCAAAAACCACGAGAACCGTTCGTCAACGAATCAATCGCAATCCCACTCGACGCTTGCCCGTCAACAAACCGCTCAGGTATTCGGAGTACTCCTTGCGGCAGCACTCCTAAGCATCGGATCTTCCAACACGGATGATCCTCGCCGGTACTGGTTTGAATCGACCGATTATGTGTTTGGCTCGGATCGTAACTTGCGAAAGATGGTTACCCGATCGGACGGGTGACGCATGGCGCGATTAAGACGAGTTTGAGGGCGCCCCTCACTACGCTGATGGCGACCGGCCAACACGCTGCGAATCATTCCCGTTGGAAAGCATCATTGACTCGCCTCGGACGAAAGAAACGCTCGTCGTAGATGTCGTCACTGGTCGTCCAGATCGCGCCATCGGGTCGACGGTACATCTTCGACGCCTCATCACTCGACAATGGCCTCGCCCCGACCCGTCCGAATACCGCGATTTGATTTCCGCTTTCGTCAACCGCTCGGTCGCGGTCCATCCCGCGGCTAATCGCAAGCGCATGACCGTCCTTCGGCAACTTGTAAGTCGCCACCAAGAACGGCATCGGACGAGGACTAAAGCCGTCATTGCCGGGCACCTCCGGACTCGTCAACTGGACCACCCGCAGCCCATTCTTGCCGTCAGCGATGTACGCGAACTGAGAAACATTGGTGATTCCGAGTTTCACGTCGTGAGCGTCGTTGATGCAACCACCCCCATCGTAGACCTGATCGATGCGAGCTTCCGTAGGCGACTTGATATCCAGAATCGCAAGTCCGTTTTTCCCAGCCGCGACATAGGCATAAGTTCGCGCGACGTAGATGCCGTGCGCATCCTCGAGTTCGACTTCGTGAACGACGTGGGGATGAGCCAAGACGCTGGTGTCGAGCACCTTGACGCCTTCATGGTCAGTCACGAATCCGTAGCGGAACTGGAACGCGACCTTGTGTGGATGATCAAGTTCGTCGTGACCGATTACATGAGTCACCTGCGGACACGTTGGATCGTTCAAGTCAACGACAACTAAACCTTCGTCGCAGCAGATGTACGCATACGTGCCGACGATCACGATCGACTCGGCGCCCTTGAGCACGCCGTTCGGATTGAACGTCAACGATCGTTCGAGGAAATTGTTCAGTGGATTGCCGTCTAGCAGTGTGCCGGCGCCGACAATCACCAATCCTTCTTCGCGATCCGATACATAGATGTTCGCATAAATTGGATGAACGGCCGACTCTTCGTTCGTCGGATCTTGCAACCGTGTTGGGTCCGGCGCGATCGTCGAGGGAGATGCGACACCGGTGGCAAACTTCGTGCGCACATAGAAACGTTGGCCCAACGGCGAAACCGGCGCGGTCGTGATTCGCTCGCTGAACGCTTTGTGGTCGATGAACGCGATGTCAAAAATCCGCAATCCGCCTTCGCCGCAAGCTGCGTAGACGTACTCGCCACGATGCTGAAGATCCAAGATCTCCGGTTTACGAAACCGAAGCGACAGCGACTCAATGATGTCGCGACCGGGATGTTCGTGCGAATGTTCAAGCTTTCGTTTGTGCTCGAGATGTTCGTTGTAGTTCTCTGGATAGGCCATCTTGTGCAGCGAACTTCCGATGACCGCTTGCGGCTCCGTCGTCTCAGTCACCACCACCGCCTCGAAACCATGTTCACCGGCTGCGACGTAACAATACTTTCCGATGAAGTTGGTGTAGCCAGTACCCTGCATCAACAACTGCGCCATCACGGCGTTGTTGTCGTCTTTGCCGGATAAGTGACAATCGGTGCAGGACTTGGTTTCGTAGACGCCCGACAAGCCGTGGTCAGTTTCGTTTTCCCAACCGGCACCACCGCGAACGGTATGCGGCACGTTCGTGCTGAACGCGATCCCCGACATGCCGTCGCCCGAGATCGTTTGCTGCTGAGAATAGATAGCTTCGCGATTGGCGTTGTAGCTGGTGACGTGAATCGCGCAACTGCTGCGCGCCGGGCCGATCCGATTCCCCGTGACGTTGCCGTCGCGAGCCAACATAAAGACATCGTCCCGCAATGTTTGAAAGTTATAGCTCGTTCGATTGCGAGTGATATCGCCGGTATTGTGCAGTTCCGGTGATTTGATGTTCGCGCGCTGCGGCAAATGGCAACCGAAACAACTCGGATTCCATGCGCTATGACAGGCGATGCAAGACATGTTCTCGTTGCGGTGGGCGCAGTTCACGAAATCATCTTTGCTGGTGCCGCCCCATTCGACTCTTCCGTCGTCACCCATCCGCGCCGACTTGGCGGCGTGCGAACGTGGGTTGTAGTGTTCGTTCGCTGGCCGCACCGTGTCGGCCGTTTGGACGACTTCCCAATACAAGTCCGGTTCGACGGTCGATCGCTGAATCAGTTTGGCGGGCCTGCCGGGTTCGCGAAGGACCTCGAAGCGTGGCTTATCAAATGTCGTTCGCAGCGCGAGAAGGTTTGTGCCTCCGACGGGCGCCGCGGGACCACTGGTTGGCAATCGAGGCGCGACGCCTGCGTCGATCTGTGCTTCGACCTTTTCCACCAATGACTGCTCCGCTGTGCCGTGACAATCGATGCACTGGATTTCGATGGCCGCGCGGACTTCGCTATACAGCTTCGTATTGCCGTGACCATCTTGATAGTAATGGCAATCGGTGCAGTGCATCCCTTTTTCCATGTGGATGTCCATCAAATGCACCGGAGCATCGGGTCGACATTTTCCGTGTGCCTTTTCAGTGTCGGAAGTCGGCTCGACGCTGCGTTGCAGTTGTTCATTTTCGACGTTCCCGAGCGTCTCGTTTCGCCAATCCAGCAGCGCCCCGTCGCGATTTTTCTTAAATACAGCCCGATAGACCCAGCCGTGACCGTGAAAGTCCGCGAACTGCGTGTGTTGAAGATGAGGATTCAAGTCGGTGACGTTCGCCAAAAATTCGGGGTCGGACCAATGACCCCGCGCGGCCGCTTCGTTCGGATTGAACTCGGTTGCCCGAATGTAATCTTCCGCCGTTAGGTGTTTTTGTTCTTTCGGATACATTAGCGCACCGTCGGTCTCGTTGTCCCACCACATGTAGCCCAGATAGCTGTTCAAAACATTGGTGCCGGGGTGGATGTGGCACACCATGCACTGGCTGGTCGGCATTCGAAGTTCAAATTTGTGCTGGATCGGGTGCCCGGGCTGATCCTTACGAATGGTCGGGTCGACCGCTTGCACCCAGTCGTCGGTTTCGGACGCCGCTTTTCCACCGTTGCCATACTTTGCCAAAAATCCGCTTGCCGTTTCGCTGCGGTCGTTCGCGTACAAGACGTGACAAGCGCTGCATCCGCTGCTGCGGTAATCACCGGCGTGATCGTTGGTGCCCAGGAAATTCAGCGTCGGGTCGAGCAGTCGCGTTTTCGCTAGGCCGATGAACACCGGGTCGGTTCGATTTTCAGTACCCATTCCTCGAACCGACAATCGCTCGCGAGGTCGACCGGGTTCTTCGAGTACTTCTGGGATTCCAACTTCGGCCTTGAACCGACCACCACGTTCGAAGATCCGCAGCACGTTGCCCGGCTGTGTGATCTGGTATGGAATGAGCGGTTGCAAGAACGGCAGCACGCCTTTGTTACGGATCTCATCGGGGGTCGGCGGCGGCACCGTTTGCATGATCTGAGGCGCACCGTTCATGGAATACGATTCACCGAAACGCGATAGCTTTTCGTCGCTGCCGCCGTTGTTGTAAAGCGCAGCACCCCACAACATGCATCCGTGTGTCATCATGCTCTTGCGGAGTTGCAGTACTTCGTTGGCATGACACTGGCCGCACGCAATATGAGCGGTGCGGAGGTCGCCTGGATTCATGAACCGAATGAATTCGGGCGACTCATGGTTCAGCAGTGTGTAGCTGCGGACGGGATTGGCACTGTCCTTCCAAGCTTGCGGAAACAGCGGCCAAACGTGCCCGTTTTTGATGTCGAACTTCGTCGCGTCACCGCCGTGACAGTCCGTGCATCCGATGTTAACGCTGTTGATCGGGTGCATGTGCCCGACATCGGTGTGACAGTGGATACAGCCTTCGCTCTTGACCAGCGCATCAGCCGCGTTTTGTCGCATCATGTCGACGTGACGAACATCATCGGGGATCGGGTAGGACGAGTTATCGGCGATGCCAAGCCGTCGAGCCAAATCCCAGGGATCGTCGCCGCGCCGCCCGAGATCGGGCTCTTTGGCACCGACCGGTCCGGGTGCCTGCCCGGCGGGAACGATCGGACGCCCGTGGTAGGTCGGCGGCAACGGGATTTTCTGAGTTGGAATCGCTTGAGTCGGAATTGGGGTGCTCTCAGGCAACTGATCCGACAAACTCATCTCGATCGGTGCGCGATCGGATACTTGTTGGATCTGACCGTGATTGTCCGCTTCGGCCGATCGGAGCAGGTCGCGGAGCGCGGCGATACGAAGTGTGGGCGACTGAGCATGCGCCGGCCGTGAGTCAAAAGCGACAACGAGCAGAACAAAAGCGATGACGATACGAAAATTGCGTTTCATGAATCCGTCTAACGCTTAATATTCCAACACCAACTCCACAAAGCCGGCGACGTGGTCTTTTGCTTTACCTTCGAGCGTCCGGAAAAGGTCCGCGAACCCGTCACCCGCGATCAGCGTCGAAAGGCCTCCGAGCACCAAAATGTTGTTGTTGAGCAGCGGACGCCACTCCAACCCCGTGCTCATGTCGGTGCCGATGAAGTTGTCGACCTCGTTAACAAAGAGGTAGGTTTCCAGAACTTCCGTCTCATCGAACCACAACAAATTCACGTTGTTGATCGTCTTTACTCGGGGAGTGATGTCCGCGTCGAGGCCAACATTGAACAAATGCAGCCCAGGATTCACAAAATTCGTTTGTCCTTGGAACTTCGTGTTCCTCAGGCTCGCCCCTAGCGAGTTCCGATTGGTCAGTTCTACCCCGAACAATCGCACCGCCTGTCGGCCCCAATAGCTGAACTCCTGTCCCGCGAAATTTGGCTCAGGGAATATCGCATCAAATCCGGTCGCCACATTGTCGTTGGGGTCGGAGTCGCCTGAGTTGTAGAAGTAAGAAGTCCGGAACCGCACCCAGTCGCGGTCATAAGAAAGTTCAATCGCCGCCATGTAGGCGCTGACGTCGACGGGCTTTCCGGCGATCGGGTTGATGTCGTCGTGCCCGAACACGTAGTAGAACGCGCTGCTGACATTGATACGTTCGAGATGCCCGTTGTTGGCGCACCCGAAGTAATACGAATCCACTTCATGAGGAATCGCGACACCGACCGGATCGGGACGCACCAAGAAATCGTTCTTGTCGAACTCTTCGCTCGGCCCGTCGAAGTTGGCGTGAAACGAAACATTCGCGATGTTGCCGGGATACAAAAAATCCTGGCGATAGTAGTTTGCGATGACGGTGTTCTGGTGACGGTCGTCGGTCAAGCTGTTGAGCAGACTGTTGGTTTCCTTTTCAGTCTGGTCAAACCACATCACATTGAACTGATCGCGGTTGCTGTGCCGAGTGCCAAACAAACGCACACCGCGATTGATGTCGTTGAAAATGAAGCCGCGAAAGTCACTAACAAATAATTGGCTGCCCGCGCGGACAGACGCAAAGTCGTAGTAGGGACTCAGGTCCGACAACTTCATCTCAAAGAACCACTCTTGCAGCGCGATGTCGCTGCGAAATCGGTTCGTGCCGTCGCGAACATCGGGGCTAACAACGCCTAATTCTTCCGCTCGCAAATTGTTCGCGTTGAAGATCACGTCGGCTTTGAAACGCCAATCGACCGGCTTGAAAAACGTGTTGCCGTGAAACAGATCGATTGCCAGCGCCGTGTTCTGAACCACCAACACCGAATCAGGATCGCCGAAGAATTCAGCTTGTCCGGGACTGCGAGTCGCTTCAAAGGGCGTCGTCGGAGTTGGCAACTGTCGTGCTTCGATCAACGTTTCGCTGACGCCCGTGATGTTCAGAAACGTATGCTGGCCGATGATCGGATAGTCGCCCTTGAGCACGTTCTGGTTATACGGGTCCCACCAAGTTCCTTTGACGCCTGGGTAATCGTCCATCATCGGGTGCGACTTTCCGTAACGATCGGAATCCTGAATTCCTAGTCGCCAACGGTCTTCGACTGGGATGAAATGGCTGCTCGTTTGAACCTCGGTCGGCGCCACACCGGATGGCCCGGCGAAACCGTACGGATAGTTTCGCGGTTGCCGAAACATCGCCGACGTGTGATCTTCAATGGCTGCCTCAGGCGGCAATTCATCCGCCTCGTCACCCGCACTGCGCAGCACCTTCGGGCGTATTTCATCGTCCCAGTCGTCGTCGGGTCGAACATCGGAGAACATTTTTGACATCGGCCGAGTTTCGGACGGTGTCGGTTCGGACGGGCCAGTTTCCAAGAGATCGCGAAACGGCGGTGATTGCGCAGGCGATCGGCTGCCCAGCCCCATCAGGCTGACCAGAATGATCGAAACGGCGAATGACCACTGGATACGCATCGACGGTTTGGGGAGTTGGTGAATGCGAAAGCGTGCGCACTTTGCTCTCGCGACATCCGTTTGTATCGGTCAAGAAGACTGTAACGCTGGGACCGAACTTGCCGAAAAACATGGCTTTTATGACTTGCCGAACAAAACCGATGCCGCCGTTAGTCAATTCGGGTAAACGAAGTAATATGGGAGGCTGTTCGCGTCGAATCCCATCTGAGGGTCCCTGTACATTCCAACCCGACGAGTCTTTTCATGGCGAAGCGATCTGCGGCCCGTCGCAGTCTAAGACTGGAGTCGCTCGAGCAGCGTCAACTGATGGCTGGCGACGCTTTCGCATCGCTGCACAACGCCTCGCGCCCCACCGATGTCAATGGCGACGGTGATGTGACGCCGATCGATGCGCTGAACGTCATCAACTATTTAAGTCGGCTTTCGTCGCCAGCCGGCGAGTTTGGCAATCCGATGGCGGGCGACACCACTGCAAAGATGGTCGATGTCGACAACAGCGGCAACGTCACGGCGCTCGATGCGTTGCTGGTCATCAATGACCTGATGATCGAGGGCGAAATGGTCGCGCCAGCAAACGTCCTGCCCGTACCGCTGGTCTACTCCGCTTTTCCGAAAGCCCCCCAAGTCGGCACCACTTACGATGCTGAATTCAACGAAGCATCGATGCGGGGCGGCGACGAAAACGAACTTCAGGCTAGTGACGTTGAGGCGCTGTTAGCTCGCGCGTCGGCTGCCACGCGCAGCAACGACGCGATCATCGCGGTAGTCGATCGCAACGGCACGATCTTAGGTGTTCGTGTCGAGTCGGGCGTAACACTCGTCGCGTCGAAACTCGGGTATGCGATTGATGGCGCAGTTGCGAAAGCTCGCACCGCCGCATTCTTTAGTAGCGGTCAAGCGCCGCTCACCAGTCGCACGATCCGTTCGCTGAGCCAATCGACGGTGACGCAGCGAGAAGTCGAATCGTCGCCAGTCGTCATGGACGAGCGATATCAGGGCCCCGGCTTTGTCGCTCCGATCGGTGTGGGCGGAAAATTCCCGCCCGAGGTCGACTTCACACCTCAAGTCGACTTGTTCGCGATCGAGCACCAAAGCCGCGACAGTCAGCTCCATACCGGTGCCGATCAAAAAAAGAATACAGCCGACGACTTTGCGCTGCGAACTCGGTTCAATGCCGACCCGACATTCATTCCGACCGACGCTCAAAACTTCTTCCAAACTTGGCCTGAGGCGTACGACGTACAAACTCGCAACAACCTTGCCGCCCAATCTCGCGGCATCGCGACACTGCCTGGCGGAATACCGCTGTTCAAAACAGTGGTCGAATTTGTTCGAAATCCGGACGGTTCCATTGTTCGCAATCCGGATGGTACACCGGTAACGAAACCAGTGACGTCACCGGTAAGCGAGTCGATCAATCTGGTCGGCGGCATCGGCGTCTTCTTTCCAGGCGAAGACGGTTACGCATCGTTTGAACAGGGTTTCGTCGCGGGCGTCAATCAAAGCGAGAAAGCTCGCACCAACGCGCCGAAAGTACTCGAGGCAGAGTTCGCGGCGTTCATCGCCGCAGCCGGCGGCGGTATCGTGACGCCGAACACTAACTTTCAACGCAACTTGAACGAGTTCAACAGCCGGTTGCCGAAAGCCACGCGTTTCGTGCTTCCCAACGGTCGCATCGACTTGGTCGGCATCACGCTGGAAATCTTCGGTCCCAACCCGACTCGCGAACATCGCATCCCGGGCATCGATCGATTGATCGAGGTCGGTCGCGCCAATTTTGGCGGACTCGATTTTGTATCGGGCGTATTGAAACCAGTGACTGCTGGCGGCGCGCTGTTGCTCGACGGCAAACCGGTTCCCGAAGGATGGTTGGTCGCGCCACATGACTCGGAAGTGGACAAAGGTTTGACGGCCGAAATCGTCGACCAAATCATCCGACAAGGCATCGCGGAAGCCGAGCTGACACGGGCGGCCATCCGCTTGGATGTTGACAACGACTTTCGACCCGGCGCCAGAACCTCGATGGTATTGGCGGTGACCGATTCGACCGGCGAATTGTTGGGACTGCATCGCATGCCCGACGCGACGGTGTTCTCAATCGATGTCGCGATCGCGAAGGCGCGCAATGTTTCGTACTATGCCGACGCACGCGATGGCGTGTTGCAGGACGCGGATCGAATCGATTTCGATGGCGACGGAGTCATCGAAAACGTCTCGACGTCGCTGTCCGGTCCGGTAGGCGACACGCTGCCGATAGGAACCGCAGTTACCAATCGCACCATCCGTTTCTTGGCCGAACCCCGATACCCAACCGGCCAAGAACTACCCGCCAACGCCGCGACGGGACTCAACGGCACCGATTCACTTTGCGACCAGAAACCAGAAATTTGTCGCTTGGTGGGACCGCAGAGCATTCTGCGTTTACCTGGGATCAATCCGAAGACGGGCGAGAACTTAGCGGACGGGCCGTTAGAAATCAGCGTCTACAACAACCTGACATCGTCATCAGTGTTGGCGTTTGATTCGTTCAATGTTGGTCGCAATTTTCGTGACCAGGGCGACAGCAGCGTTGTTATCCATGGAACCGACCCTGGCACAATAACGAAGCAACCGCTTGCCAACCAAAACGGGATCGTGTTCTTTCCGGGCAGCTCACCTCTCTACCTGAACAATGACCCCAAGAAACTTGTCGGCGGTTTCGGAGTCAGCGGTGACGGCGTCGACCAAGACGACGTGGTCACGTCCGCAGGCCAAGTCGGATATGCAGCACCGACATCGATTCGAGCCGACCAGTTTCCGGTCGGCGGAGTTCGATTGCCGTACCAAAAGTTTAACCGCGACCCGCGCGCTTAGCATTGAACCCAAACAATTGGGACAAGCGTTCTACTAATCGAAGTCGAGGGATTCGAGCGACTGTTCCAGCGCGGGCGGTGACTTGGGCGTCGGGTCGGCTGCGGCGATGTCTTCGGCCGTTGCCAATCGCACTTGTACCCGACCCGCTTTGACTGCGACGACAATCGTCGGTTCGCCAGCGTCGATCGGCATCCCGATGCTGAAGGCGTCGATCTTTTCACCATCGATCAGAACCAAACCGCTCGGCAGCAGGTTTGATTTTGCGACGCCAAGTTTTCCCACCAGCTCATCCAGTCGCGTTCCAGCAAGCGTCGTCCGCGGCGGCGCGACATCGGCTAGTTGGCCCGGTCGCCGATTGAGCATGCGTCGACCGATCGGCGTGTGCGGCCAGACCCGCAAAAGACCCGTCATCAACAGCGGCGTCGAGATCACAATGACCGCCAGCATTACCAAACCGGTCGTCATGGAATGCGAAAATGAGATTACTAGCGTGGAGATCAAAGCGGCCGCGGCGCCGAACCCCATCAGCCCGCCGGTCGGCAACAAAAACTCGCCCACCAGCATCAGATAGAACGCCAACAACAGTAGCACGGCGTAAAGCAGCGTCATCAGTTCTCGACCGCTTCGACAACAACCTTCGTTGCATGGACGCTTCGCACTCGTACCGGGTCACCAACGGAGACCGATGAACCGTCGCTGATCACATTCACGATTTCATCGCCGAATCTTGCTTTGCCCGATGGCCTCAGCGGCGTTGTCGCGGTGCCGGTGCGGCCCATCAAGTAGCTGTAGTCGCCCAGCTTTTCGGATTCTTCGAGCGCTTCGATGTCTTGTTCCTCCATCACCAGCCCGCGAAACAGAGGCACATGCGGCAGCATCAAACGCATCACGATAAAACCACCAATCAAGCCCGCCGCGCCACCGAGCGCCGCCCACACTCCGTGCGTGAACAACGTCAATTGATAGACGTTCTTCGGTATCACAAACGTTTGACTCATCAACACCAAACCCAGCACCGTCAGCGCCAATCCGCCGATACCGAACACACCGACGCCGGGCAACAGGAACAGTTCGATCGCGATGCAAATCAAGCCGAGCGAGAGTGCGACCAGTTCTAACCATTCCGCTGTGCCGGCCAAAAATTTGATCCAAAAGAACAGTCCGAAACATACTAGCGCGATGAACCCAGGAAAGCTGAGCCCCGGCGCGTTGGCTTCCGCCGAGAGCGCCGCAAAGCCGATGAACAGCAACAAGAACGAGAGCGTCGAGTTACGGCCGAGCCGTTCGACGAATCGCACCAAGCCTCGATCGGCAATCGGTTGCGGCGTCTCGGGCAGCCCGACTCGCCGCGAGGCATCCTCCAGCGACGGCGATTCCGAATCTGCCAAGCCCAACGCGACCGCTTCACCGGCCGTCAAGCCATTCGCCAAATCGACTCGATCGCCTCGCTGCCATTTCGCACGCTCGGTATCAGCATCCTCGGCACCGCGAACGATGTCGTCTTCGGTCGCGTAGCGAATTCGCCCCGTCTTTTGATTCGTATATCGATAGACTTCCAAGTTAGGATCGAGCAGTCCACGGATCAATGCTGCGGGACGCTTCGTTGATTTCGCTATCTGTTCGATCAATTCATCGTAGCGTTCGACGTGCGCCGGAAGGATATCTTCAGCACCGGGGCCGCCCAAACTGGCGTCGGGTTTCATCATCAGCGGCTTGCAGGCAACAGCAATCAATGCGGCGTCACCCCGCGCTTCACCGCGGACGAGTCCGGCCACCGTTCGCAGCGGCGCTTGGGGCGTTGCAAACCAACCCGCCAATGTCGCGCTATCGTCGAGATTGCCACCGATCGAATCGATGCTGATCATCCAAGTATTGATTTCGGCGGCGCCGCTCAATGTCGAATCGAGATTGCTCTGCCATCGCCGCGTACGTCCGGGCGCGATCGAACCGGTGATCTCCAACAACGCACCCCGCGCCGTTCCATCCGCGACTCCTTCGGCCACCCGTTTTAGCTCCGCCAAGTCCAAGAACTCAGCCGCCTTATCGACCGATTCCACGATGCTCGCGGCGATCCGCATCGATCGCAACTGCTTTGCGCTGATCCTTAGAGGTACGCCGCCCGTGCTGATCACTACTTCGCCGAGCAAGCCGCCCGAGGCGCGAGCTTTCGCCAGATCGTCGCCAGTCACGAACGCCTGCTCGCCGCCCAACTTTGAAATCTGGACGAGTTCCAATTCCGGGTTCACCAATGCGGAAACAACGGCCGGCGGAAAGAGTCCGCGTCGGCGTCCGATGCTGTCGTAGTTCAGTGCGATCGTGTCGTCGCCACCGGGATCACCCGCACTCGCATTTGCGATCTCGGCATTCGGGCCTACCAACAGTAGATCCGATGCGATGATCGGAAGCGTCGAGTGTCCCTCGATTGAACCGTCGACAAGCGAGACGACTCGGACTTGGCGGAATTCGTCGCTGGACATCGCGCGTGCGAGCCGTAGCGCGTCTTCGAACTTCGTCTCGCTCGCGGAATTTTCGGCAACATCGGCGGCGTACCGCAGCACCACCGTGACACGCTGCCCCGCCGGCGCCGCCGCACCAATCGAGCTCAGCTGATTAACAAGTTTTTCTGCCGCATCGCCGGTCAAAGGGATCGGGACATCGATCAGATATCCAGTCTTGACGGGATCGGCATCCGGCGCGACCTTTTTCACGACTTTCAACGCTGGCTGGCGTTTCTCTTCTAAATCGGCTGGAGACTGCGCGCTTGTCGAACTGGCGGCGATCGTTGAAACAGCGATTAGGAGGGTCAGCGCGACGTGAAACGCACGCCTGGGCAGCAAACTCGCAGCGGCCAGAGCATAACTGGGAAGAAATCGAGCGATATCGGTCACTTTCAACTCCCCCTTTTTAAGTCGTGAGCGGAAAAAAAGTGTCTGACCCCAATTGCCGGGAACCGGCACTTTGGGTGCTTCGCACAATTGGGGTCGACACTTATTTTCCGCACGATCGTAAGCAACATTTCGGACAGATGAACTGATTATAGGGACAAGGGAAAAAGGGAAAGCGGGAAAGATCGCCCATCCGATCCCCCCAAGGTTTTGCACAGACGTCAAAGTAGAGTACAAAAGGGGTTCTATCCGGTTTTTCATCGCAGGGCCTATGAACGGCACACTCTATCCTGATCCTAACGAGTTCGAACACGGATTGCCGCCCGGCGTCGATCCCGAACGTTTGTCCATGTTGGTCGAACAAGCGATCGAGTTGCGAGACTCGGGAATCACGTCGTACATCGACACGGCGCTCGAAAAGTTACCCAAGCCCGACCGAGAGACATACCGTTCAGTCCTCACCGAACGAGTTCCGCCATCGCTCAAAGGAGAAACCGAGCAGCCCGCCTTCTTTGCCTCAGTCGAAGAACTTACCCGCAGTCTCATCGAGACTCAAGATTCGTCCGATAGCGGAATGACACCGGAAGCCGGTTTCGCATCGCCGGCATTAGGCGTCGACGCGACGATCGACGTTCCCGATGGCTTCAGCGCCAGCAATCATCGCGTTGACCTACCGCCCGCCAAGCGCCGCGGTGATCGCGATAAAAAGAAGGACGATGCTCTGCCCGAACGTGTCGGGAAATTTCTGATAAAGGGTGAACTCGGTCGTGGTGCGTTCGGCGTCGTCTATCTCGGCTTCGATGAGGAGCTCCAGCGAAACGTCGCGATCAAAGTTTCCATCGTGGCGGACCCGCGATTGCAAGAAAAACTGCGCGTCGAAGCATCGAAGGTCGCGCAGGTGGAAAGCAACGGCATCGTTCCGGTCTACCACATCGGAACGACCACCAACGGCGCGTTTTACATTGTCCAGAAATACATCAAAGGTTCATCGCTGGGCGATATCGTCAAGCAGGGACCGCTATCGCCAGCCCGCGCAACACGCCTGATTCGTGACATTGCGTTGGGACTCGAAGCCGCCCACCTGCAAGACATTCTGCACCGCGACTTGAAGCCCGATAACATTCTGGTCGAAGAGAACGGTCGCGCTTGGATTGCCGACTTCGGTCTGGCGATCTCGGAATCAGAACAGGTCACCGGTCGGCGCGAGCTCGCGGGGACGCTGCCGTACATGTCGCCAGAACAGATCGTCGGTCGGATCGATTTTCTCGACCCGCGCTCGGACATCTGGGCACTCGGTGTAATCTACTACGAATTGCTGACTGGCAAGTTGCCGTTCGTCGGTAAGTCTCGGCAAGACTTGACCGAACAAATTTGTGAGCGTGATCCGCGCCCGCTGCAACAGCGTTCTCCGGGGCATCTGACCGAAACGATGAACGACATTTTCGCACGCTGTTGCGCGAAAAAACCGTCCGATCGTTTTGCAACCGTGCGTGAACTCGCCATCGCGCTCGATACGATGCTGGCCGGAAGCCTGAGCGATCAAAACATTCACGGCGAATCGATGGAGCCTCGGTTCGGCGAAAGCACGATCGAGTATGGCACGGCCAATTCTCGTTTCGGCTCGTCACGGAGTCACCTCGAGTCGCAATCGTTACGAAGCGAGTCCGGTCGAACCAGCCAGTCAGAGCTTCGCGGATCGCTTATCGGGCCCACCGCACCCTGGTGGATTGGATTGGTGAAAAGCGCATTCGCGATCGTCGCCCTGATCGGATTGTCAGTGCTAGCGAACATCGGATACCAAAAGTACACCGCATCGTCGGTCGTGAAATCTGACCACGTGCAGAATGACGGAGGTACAATTCCGCCGATCGATAAAGATTCCGAAATCGAAGTTCCCATCGAAGTCAAACCGATCGGCAACGACGCTGGAGTCATAGTCGCTGACCCGAAATCGACGGGCAACGTACCGCCGATCGATATGCCTCCGCCGATCGACGCTGATGGATCGGAAACCAAGCCTTGGGTCGTCGCGTCCGACGGCACCGGTTCGCACCGGACCATTGGCGAAGCCCTGTCTGCCGGCAAACCGGGCTGTTTCATCCGGTTGGTGGGAGGCTTGTACGGCGAAGCATTGCGAATCTCGGTTCCCTGTACGATCATCGGAATACCTCGCGGGAAGCCGAATGAGGAATTGGCCTGCGAAATTGCAAGTGGCGATGAGTCGCCGCTAACGATCGATTGCCCAGGTGGAACGGTGGCTATTGAAAACATCTTCATCAACGGCAAAGGCCGCAATCGAATCGCCAAATTCAACGCCATCGATGTGTTGGGTGGAACGCTGATGATCGCCGGTTGCGACTTGGAAACAACCAGCCAGAACTGCGTCAAAGTGCATCGTGATGGCAACGTCGACCTACGCAACTGTCACTTCGTGGATTCAAACGAGTTCTCCATTTCGACGAATGATCATGGCGTCGTCATGGTGACCGACTGCGTGTTTGAGAAATCGGGTGTGCAGTTGGTCGGTGGAACCGGCACGATCGAGCGATCGAATTTTTATGGCAAGAGCGGCATCCATGTTTCGCTTTCGACAGCTCCGGTCAAGGTTTCCGCTTGCGACTTTTCAAAGAACAGCAGGTTTGCGTTGGCCGCAACGACCGGCGGTAAGCTGATCGCTCGCGAGTGCGACATCAATGGTTGCGAAGTCGGTTTGACTGCGGGGCAAAGCGCGGCGGCGGGCGCCGACAACACTGTCGACGGACCGACAGTCGAATTGTTTGGCATCACAATCGAGGATTGCCCGACGGGTGTTCAGATCAATGGTGGAAGTTCCGTTACGCTGGCCGAAAATTGCATCATTCGTGGTGGTCAGACCGGGATTGGGGTTGGGACCGGTTCTCTCGCGGCGAGCGACATGACCATCGTCGACGCCAGCGAATCCGCGATATTGGCGACCGACCCCGCGTCCAATATCACGCTCACCAATGTCAACATTCTTCGATCCCAACAATCCGCGATCTACCTGTTGGCAGGCAACGCGAACTTCACCGATGTGAAGATCGAAGGTTGCCAGTACGGCGTCAATTGGGGCGACGAAGATCATGCCAAAGGCATGGCGACCTTCGGAAGGATGAACAATGTTACGATCAAAGGATGTGACGGTATGGGAGTAGTCGCGAGTGCGGGCAAGCTGGAAATCGCAGGATCAAACTTCGACGGCGGAATGGTCGGCTTGTCATTGATGGGACCCGACTCACAAGCTCTCTCAAATCCGGCCGTGATCGATGTGGCGATCAAACGATCGACGTTCAGCAACCACAGCAAGGCTTCGATCCTAGCTCAAGGCAACGCTCGCGTAAACCTCGACGAAGCAACATGGCAGTCGGTCGACGCATCCGGCGGCGCGAAAAACTTTCCGCCCGCCGAAGTGAACGTGCCTGAAGTGATCGTGACTGAGTAACGAATGTGACGTCCTGCTCAGTTTGCCGAGCCGACGTTGACATACTCGTCAACGGATAATTTTCCGTCATCGTTCTTGTCAAAATTCGGGAATCGTTTTGACGCGGCCTGCGGGTCAGGCTGAGTGCTCATGAATTCGTCCATAGTCAACAATCCGTCTTGATCGGCATCGCGTCGACGGAACGCCGCCGCTCGGTCAAATTCAGGTTCGCTCGCGGAAGCGGCTGGCGTTTTGGTGCCCTTGTTGCCGGTTCGCTTCGTGGCCTGCCACTGCGGCAATGCCTCGCCCTGACTCGCCAACTGGGCCCTCATTCGTTCAACAATGTCCGGCTCATTCTCCGCGACGTTTTGCGTCTCCAGTGGATCCGCTTGATAGTCGTAAAGTTCGATCACGGCGGCGTCTGCGCCGTCGCCTGGCTTCTTCCACTCGACCATTCGGTAGCGATCGTCGCGGATCGCACGGCCCAACATTGAACCGCGCGGATAAACGTGAGTGACATGATCGCGGGTTCGCGATGCGGGTTCGCGAACAACGCTCGCGAAGCTCTGACCATCGATCTTCACCGGTAAATCAACACCTGCCAACTCGGCGATCGTTGGAAACAAGTCAACGGTCTCGACCAACGACTTTGATACTGCACCGTGACTCCCGGTAGGCGCGGAAACGATGACCGGAATTCGCGCAGCTTGTTCATAGTTTGTGTGCTTGCACCACATGCCGTGGTCGCCCAAGTGCCAGCCGTGGTCGCCCCACAGCACGACGATGGTATTGTCCGTCAGCTTCAATTCATCGAGCGCTTTCAATACTCGCCCGATCTGAGCATCGACGTAGCTGGTGGCCGCGTAGTAGCCGTGAATCAAATGCCGCGTGGTCGCTTCGTCGATCGGTTCCTTCGTGCCCATGTCGCTGTAGTTCCTCAGCTCGCCGCCGGATGTTTTGGCAAAGTCTGGCGCGTCCTTTGGCGCTGTCACGACTTGCGGCATCGGCAATTCGTTTGGATCGAATAGGTCCCAGTACTTCTCCGGTGCAACGAAAGGTAAATGCGGCTTTAGGAATCCGACGGCCAGAAAGAACGTTTGGTCCGGATGATCCGCATTGGCGCGTAGACGACTGATTGCTTCGATTGCAATTTGACCGTCTTTGTAGTCGTCGTCCGACACTGCGGTGGATTCGGTCGCCGGTCCTCGTTTCTTACCTTGATTGTCAGGCCGGATCGCGGCGATACTCTCACGACTCAAGTAATCACCGGCCTTGGGTCGCCACGACGGCGCGCTCCAAGAACGCGCGTCGTCGATATTGCCATGACCGACGTGGAAAATTTTACCAAGCCCTTCCGCGACGTAACCATTTTGCACGAAATGTTGTGTCATTGTCGTCGCATCGGGCGCGGCCAAGCGAAAGTGTGTCATTAAGTCGTAGACGCCGATCGATTGTGGCCGCAGCCCCGTCATCAGCGAATTGCGACTCGGGCTACACACCGCTTGGTTGCAATACGCGGCATCGAATCGGACACCCCGTGACGCCAATCGGTCGATGTTGGGCGTGATCGCGTGATCGTCGCCATAGCATCCGAGCGCGGGCTTCAAATCGTCGACGCAGATCATCAGCACGTTCGTCTTCTCGGCGCGAGCGGATGAACACAGCAGCATCCCGACCGCAACACAAAAGAAACGAGCGAAATAGTGCGGGCGAGAGATAATCGGCGGGAATGGCATGGCGGATTGACTCGGTCAAAGCGGGAGGAAGCGAGATGAAGCGAAAACCATTCTAAGCGAAGCGGTTTTGGATACATACAGAGTTTGCTTCGATATTTCGTTCCCCGATGGCGGAACACGCTCGATTTGCGACAATGATCGGCGATAGGAACGAAACGGACCTTCGATTTGGGTGGCGGTGGCGATGATGAAACTGAGTGATGCCGACGCGGATGCGTCGCGGACGAACACGAACGCATGGTCCCATCAATCGGTGGTAACATCGCCCGGTGCTCCCGAACCAGTCGGCAAGCCGCCGCGAAATGTTTTTCCGATAATGTTCGTGTTCGTCATGTTCGCCGCGATTGTGGGTGTTGGCATTTGGGGTTTCGATCTTGGCGGTATTCAGCACCGTGATCAGCCGCCGGCATCGGTTCCGATTCCGCCCACCTACAATGCCGATCGCGCGATCGGATACTTGAAACAGCTTTGCGAAATCGGGCCACGTCCGTCCGGTACCGCGGCGATGACGACCCAACAAGATTTGCTGCGGTCGTTCTTTAGCCAGCGCGGTGCAATCGTGACGATGCAAACCTTTGAGATCCGACATCCGGAATCCGGTGAGTCGGTGCCGATGGCGAATCTGATCGCAAGTTGGGGCGCCGATCGACCGAAACGGTTCTTGCTGTGCGCCCACTACGACACACGACCGTTCCCGGACCAGGATCGGCAAAACCGTCGAGGTGTTTTCGTGGGTGCGAATGACGGCGCGAGCGGCACGGCCGCGCTGATGGAACTCTCACACCAGTTTCAAGCACTGCCGTCGGATGTCGGTGTCGATGTCGTGTTGTTTGATGGCGAAGAGTTCGTATTCCAGCAAGGTCGCGACGACTACTTTTTAGGTTCAAACTTCTTCGCAGAGAAGTACAAAGCCGATGCACCGAAGCCACCCTATCGCGCTGGCATCTTGCTGGACATGGTCGGCGATCGCGAGTTGAAAGTATTTTACGAAGAGAACAGTTTGCGTTACGCCCGCGATGTCGTGAAAGACGTTTGGCGAGTCGCGGGTGAGCTGGGCGTTGATGCGTTCGTCCCGCGCAGCCGGCATTTGATTCAAGATGACCATCTGCCGCTCAACCAAATCGCGGGCATTCCAACGATCGACATCATCGACTTCGATTACCCGCGTCCCGGAGTCGGCGCGCCTTCCTATTGGCACACCCAACAGGACGTTCCCGCCAACTGTAGCGGCGAGTCATTGGCAGCCGTGGTATGGGTCGTGCATCAATGGCTGGTGCGTCAATGAGCGACGAAGTCTAGAACTTCCAGCGATATTCCATCCGCGTCCCGTAGACATCTTCGAGACCGCTGCGCCATCCGTACATCGCGTCGAAACGCATGAGCGACCAGTTGGAAATCGGGAATTGATATCGCGTACCCGTGGCCAATTGGTCGTCGGGCACCTGGGCATTCGCGTCCCCATGCGGCGTCAAATAACTCAGTTCCAACAACCATTGCCGATTCAGATCCTCACCCAATAGATCAATGCCGACCGAACCACCCGCCGTGTCGCTGGCGGTGGGATCGAGCGTCGCGAAACCGTTCAATCCGTCGGTGTCAAAGTTGATTCCCGTGTTGCGCAAGATTCCACCGGAGACGCCGGCGCGTGCGACCGATTGCGGTCGATCCCAACCGACGAAGAAGTTTGCGTAGGGAACGACCGTCAACGGCGACGACGTGACCAAACTATTCTCGACCAACAGCAATGCACCATCGGCTGTGCGATCCGCCTTGGGTAAGTCTTGCCCCGTGTTGACGATCACACGAACACTGTTGCTGATCCGATCGAAGTATCGACGCGTGAAGCTGGCCGTCATGTTGTGGTAACTTCGATCGCTATTGTTTCGATCGTTCACGTAGGCATAACCCGACTCGATGTAACCGCCATAGGCTTCGATGAACCAGGCTGTGCCGAACGCTTGGGCGGCATGTTCGTCGCCGCCAAACGCCGCGCTGTTGAGCTGGTCAAAGACCGCGAAGAATGTGGCGTCGTAGTTGGACCAATTCAGCAGCCGACTGTGTCGCGCGGGCAGCGAGAACGCCGCGCCAGTAACCGCATCTTCCATCCAAATCCCATTCTGGAACAACAGTGGGACCAAGCCCACCGTGAACGGCAATTCGAACGGTGATGACTGGCCCGTGGCGCCGCCCAACATCGCACCCAGATCGCCCTCGAAGTAGCCCGTTGTCGGAGTGAAGTCGATTTCGTTTCGGAACCGAAAGTCACCCGCGACGCGTTCCCAGCGAGTGAAGGCGCCGTTGTTGTCGAGCGGACCGACGAAACCGTGGAACCGCTCGGTGTCAGTCAGTTGCAGATCCATGTCGAGATTCAGGCGATTGGCCCAGTTGTCGGTGCGACCGCCCGCGTTTCGCCCAGCGGCGATGCCGGTTCGGTAGTCGCCGTAGAGATAAAACTTTGGTCTCGCCAAATTGGTATCGCCGAACCAGTTCCGGCCTCGTGGCGTGATTCCATCGCCGTAGAAGATCCGTCCCCACTCGATCCAGGGATGCTGAGTCGGCACGTTGTGTTTCGCATCGTAAACCCATTGCTCGCGAAGACCATCATGGAACATCGAAGCTTGCGGGATCGGCGTCGGTGAGAAGTCGTCACAGTAGCCCGATTCGATCTGACGCGTTATCGGTAAATCGATCGAAACATCTGACTGCACCGGAGCGTCGTTGAAGTCGAAGTTGTCTGATGAAAGAGTTGCCTCGATCGCGCTGCGGAAGCCGATCGGATCAAAGTAGGTCTCGGGTAGCTCGGAATCACAATCGGCAAACGGCGTTAACAATGAAACGATCGGAGGATCGACAATCAGTGACAAACCGTTGTCCGTCACTCGCAATGTTCGTTGTGGCTGCGTTGGATCGGGAATCGGCAATCGTGTCGGCTTGATATTCTCGGACGCCTGATCGACATTCGGCAAGCGAGTTGGTCGCGGACGTTCGCCACCTTGTCCCGATGTCGTCGCGGACACGATCGACAACGAGGTCAACGCCAACAGCATTCCGCGCAACAGCGATCGTTCGACTCGATCATCAAGTCGCTCGCGAGGTTTCGGCTGGTTGAAGCTTGAAGGATTCACGGCTGACGAATTCACTTGACCAGAAACGTATGACTGCTCTTGCACAGATCCAACATGTTTTCGTTCATGCGACGGATCATGTCCGGCGTGCAGTCGATTTGTCGCATGAAGTACATCGGTTCGGTGCGGCTGCGCATCCGAACGGTCAGTCGGTAGGTGCCTCGCTTTTGCATCGCGCTCGCGGGAATGTGGTAGGTCGGGCTGCGATGATCCAGCGGCGCGATCGAGTGAGCTTCCATGCGGATCAATGGCGGATGATTCAGCACGCTGACCGGCACCGCGCCGGGACGCAAAAACACCAATTGGTCGAGGCTAAAATTCAGTGGTAACGCTGCTTCGCGGTCGGTTCCCCGCACGTTGTTGATCAAGAACTTGGTTTGCAGATTGAACAAATCTTTGTCGCGAGCGATGCGATGCTTCGCGACCTCGACGGAGTGCAAGTCGGCCAAGTCGGCGTTGCGATCGAGATAGCCGCTCTCCCAAACGCGGTTGCCGTCGGGATCGATCAGCACGGCGTTGAGCCATAACTGTGGCTGAGCGCCGAGCGATCCGGTGGGCAAGTTGTGACCTTCGCTGACGTTGCTGACTTTGTAACTGATCGTCATCGGGCGACCGGCGCGTGGCTGGTCATGGAAATTTGGACCATCGACCTTCAATCCCGCCTCCATCGTCATCACGGCTGCGCCGCGTTTGTCCTGAGCCTTCGCCAAGTTCGCGTCGATGACTTTGCGCCCGTCTCGTCGATCATCAGCAGTGTCCCACGGTTCGGGGAACAATTGATTCGAAGCGACGTTCCTCTCGAATTCGTTGGTGCCCCAACCTGACTGATAGTCGAACGTCAGCCACTCGCGTGGCGTGAATTTTTTCGCATCGGGGTTGTGCGGAAAGATCCCCGGATGGGCGATCGAGTATCCGGGGCCCCACATCATGTGATTGGAAAGTTTGCGAGGTTCGCCGTAGGGTTTGTCCAATAGGTTTGCCGCGTGTCCATACTCGTATCCTTCTGATTTACCAGGAACGGCGCCCATGTGGCAGTCTTGGCAAGAGATCCCCTTTGCCGCCGCGGGGCCGCTTCGGTATTGGGCATGCACGACTTCCAACCAGATGCCGGGATGCACGGCGACTTGATGGCACGACACGCACACGTCGCTGTTGGTCAGCGGCTCGAAGAAAAAACTGGAAGCATGAATCGGTTGTCCGGGTCCAGTTTGTCCGTGGTGCGTTTTCAGTTTCAACTCGTCGGCTTTGGCGATCGCGTGCGCCAGTCCTTGCCCATCACCCCCGCGCCCAACCGGCGCGTGAATGTCGCCCGGTTCGATGCGACGATCACCGTTGCTACGCCAGTAATGTTCGCGGACACGATGACAGGCGATGCAGGTCACTCCTTCGCGGACGACCGGCGGAGCATCAAGAATGCTGGCGGCTCGCGAGACTTTCAGTTGAGTACCGACCGGTGAATGACAACGGACGCAAAATGATCCGACTGTCCCACGGGTCAACTCGGTAATCGCCTGCTCGAATCGGTGAAACATCGGCGAGACCGCAGCGTAGGCGTGTCCACTCGCTCGCCACTGATCGTATTGGCCGGGATGACAGGCGCGACAAGATTCCGCGGATGGGTAACAGCCTTCGGTCCATAGAGCTTCGTGCGGATCGGGCGTCTTTGTTACCGGAGTTTGATCTAGGTCTCGATCCGGGCCGAGATTCTCGAGTGGATCACCGCCGAGCAAGTCGTCAGATAGAAGTTCAGCTCCATCCAATAGACCATCACCGACAAGAGTGAGATCCTCGGACTTCGAAGGCAGTAAAAGATCATCCGTACACCAGCTCGGTGTCGGATGCATGCACAGCCAGGCAAGTGCCAGAAACGTCAACCATCGTGTCATTGGATACTCCGCGCGTCGTTTCTACCCATCGACACTGCGAGATCCGGACAACGCATCCGATCGAAAAGCGCGGAAGAACCAGAAATACCGTTACCACTTGCCAAAACTCCAAAATTGGACCGAGATTTGCATGACTTGGCCATAAACTGAATGGTCGGCCAACCTTGTGCCGGTCTCAAACTTCGCTCAATAGGTAATGATCTCATGATTAAGAAACTTGCTTTGGCTGTTGTCGCCTTGGCTTGCCTCGGTATTTCCGCCAACGACGCTGATGCCTTTGGCCCTCGACGGGTCATTCGAGGCTATGCGCCGGTCACAACTTACTATCGGGCACCTGCGTATTCGGTCTACCGAGCACCTGTGTCGGTTGGAATCGGATCGTATGGATATGGCGGGTACGGATATGGTGCGTCTCGATATGGTTCGTCGTATCGTTCGCCGTACTACGGATCGCCAGTTTACGGGTCGCCAGTTTACGGGTCGCCAGTTTATGGATCGGGGTATCGCGGATATGGATATGGCTCCCCAGGGTACGGTGGCGGCGGAGTTTCGATCGGTATTGGTCGGGGGATCAACATCGGCTGGTAGAGTCGCCACGAATCAGTCCGCTGTCGGTAAACTGTTTGCTCGGAATCTTGAAATGACGATGGTTTGAGCAATCAAGGAAATGAGTGATGAACGACGCGGGCTTCACGAGTGGTCGAGCGACAACGTATCGACACAGCGGTCGCGTCCCGCTCGCCGGATGGATCATGTCGTTCGCGATCCTGATACCCGTGGCCTTGGTCGCGGGCATCATCTACTCAGGTATCGTTGTCTACTTACCGTTCCTGAAACTACGGTGCCTGATCACGCTCGGTTACGGAGCGCTGTTAGGCGTGATCGTTGGTGCGGTTTGTCGTAAGGTCAAGTTTAGAAACCACGCCGCGGTCGCGTTCATGACTTTGTTGATCACCGCGATCAGTTTTTATGCGGCTTGGGCAGTTCACTGCGCGTGGTTCATTCTGTCGGTTGACGGTTTCACGAAAGATGTCGCGCCAGCGTTCTTGTTCGGTTTTGACCCGCGAGTGATCTATGGCTGGGGTCAATACATCGTTCAAAACGGATTGTGGGTGAAGAACGGAAATCCTCACAACGGTTGGGCAGCGATCGTCGGTTGGATTGTCGAGGCTCTGATCGTGTTCGTGACCGCATTCATCGCCCGGAAGAGTTATGGCAATGATCCGTTTTGCGAAGATTGTGAGCGGTGGACGGACGAGAACAAGGATCTCGCGTCGCTTCCAGTTTCACCCACCGATCATGCATGGCAACAGGTTTCCGGCGGCAACATCGGCTCGATCCGAAAACTGCAATTGGTTCAGCAGTCGCCCGAGTACGTCGAACTGAGGCTCGCGTCGTGTCCGTCTTGCACGTCGAGCGATTTTTTGTCGGCGGTCGCCGTGCAAATGACGCTCAACAAAGACGGCAACCTCGAAAAGAAAGAGACGGACATTTTCCGCAGCATGCCCATCTCGGCTGCTCAAAAAGCGGAGATCTTGGAATTTGCCGAAGACATGGCGGAAGCCCAGCGGATCATGAACGAAGAACTCGCCGATGAAGAACTCGAAAGCGACGATTCGCCGGCCACATGAAGATCGCTCACGAAGTAGCCCGAAAGTTGGCCGATTCCCGGGTAAGGATCGTGTTTGCCGAAAGTTGCACTTGCGGAATGATCGCGTGCGAGCTGGGTAAGGTTCCCGGTGTCTCTGCTTGGTTGTGCGGGTCGGCCGTGACCTATCGTGATGATACGAAAGTCCTTTGGCTCGGCGTCAATCAAAGCGACATTGATCGCAGCACTGCGGTCAGCGATCCGGTGGCACGGCAGATGGCCGAGGGAGTCTTGTCCAACACGCCCGAAGCCGATTTGGCGTTCTCAACGACCGGTCACTTCGGCCCCGCCGCTCCGGCCGGTCTCGACGGAGTCGTATTCGTGGGCGTCGCGAAACGAGTGGGTAACGGATCAATCGGATCGATTTCAATTCAGTTGCAACTCAGCGCGTCGGAACGAACCACGCGTCAAATCGAAGCGACGCAGCGGGTGTTTGCGATCGTGCTCGAGAATCTATCAATGACCGGTGGATGACAATGTTTGGAATTCGGTGCAGAATATTGCCATGAAAATCATCCGAAATCCGACTCGCTCCGTTCGCATCGGCAATATCACTGTCGGCGATGGCCATCCGATCGCCGTGCAGAGCATGACGGCGACGAAGACTCAAAACATTGAAGCCACCGCTGCCCAGGCGGAAGCCTACCGTGCCGCGGGTGCCGGCGTCGTTCGGGTGGCGGTCGACAGCGACAAGGATGCCGAAGCACTCGGCGAAATTCGCAAACTGACGACGGCTAATCTTGCGGTTGATTTGCAAGAGAACTTTAAGTTGGCCGAACTCGTCGCGCCGTTCGTCGACAAGATTCGATACAACCCTGGCCATCTCTATCACCATCAGCGAGAAAAACCCTGGCAAGACAAAGTTCGCTTCATCATCGATCAAGCCGGCGCGAATGATTGCGCGATTCGCATCGGCGTGAATTGCGGCAGTGTCGATCCGGCGAAGAAAGAGAAATACGACGCGCATGACTCGATCACACCGATGCTCGAGAGCGCGCTCGAACACTGCGAGTTCGTCGACTCACTCGGCTTCACCCGTTACGTCGTTTCGCTCAAGGACAGCGATCCGGCGAAAGTCGTCGAAGTCAACAAACGTTTCGCGCTCGCGCGACCGGACGTGCCGTTGCACTTAGGTGTGACCGAAGCTGGCATGCCGCCCGATGGGATCATCAAAACTCGTGTCGCGTTCGAGCAATTGATCGGCCACGGGATTGGTGACACTGTTCGCGTTTCGCTGACACTGCCCAATGATCGCAAACCGGAAGAGATTGACGCTGGTCGCCAGATCGTCGATGACATTTACGCCGGTCGCGTTCGCAGCGTCGTGAAGTTCGACGACAAGGCGCTCAACATCATCAGTTGTCCGAGTTGTTCGCGGGTTGAGAACGAAGCGTTCATCGATTTGGCTCAAAGCGTGAAAGAGATGTCGGCATATGCGAAAGACTACGACATCACGATCGCCGTGATGGGCTGCCGCGTGAATGGTCCGGGTGAGACCGACGACGCCGACTTGGGGTTGTGGTGTGGACCCGCCAAAGTGAATTTGAAACGAGGCACCGAGGCGCTCGGCGCGTTTGGTTACGACGAAATTTTGCCGCGGTTGAAAAAGGAACTTGATGCGATCATCGCGACGAAGTGAAAACACAGTGTGAACGGCCGCATGATTCTGTTTGGCAATTTGTTGTTGGCCGATGATTCGGGTCGATGTCGGATTCAACGTGGCACGCTTCGAATTCGCGACGGCGTCATCGCGGAAGTCAACATCGGTGATCATCCGAGCAAGTTTGACGTGGGTGGCCCGGATGCGCTGATATCACCGGGTTTCATCGACGCTCATTTGCACTTGCCCCAGTTTGATCTGATCGGCGCTCACGGGATGCCGCTATTGCAGTGGCTCGCCGAAGTAACTTTTCCGAGTGAAATGAAGTGGGATGACCCAGATTACGCGCGGCGGATGATGTCGCGTGTCGTCGGGCAACTGCTATCAGTCGGAACGACGGGGATTGCCGCTTACGCGACGGTCCACCATGCGGGGACGATCGCGGCGATGGAAGTCGCGACCACGGCGGGACTTCGCGGCGTGATCGGTCAGGTGTTGATGGATCGCGAAGCGCCGGATGACCTTTGCCGTCCGGCGTCGCAATTGCTCAGTGAGGCTGCTGAACTTCAAGAGCGGTTTCCCGCCGGAGCCCGAATGTCGGCTGCGGTGACGCCTCGGTTTGCCGTTTCATGCAGCGACGAATTGTTGGCGGGCGCGGGCCGATTGGCGAGAGAAACTGGCGCAACCGTGCAGACTCATTTGGCCGAGAATCGCGACGAGTGTGATTATGTTGGTCACTTGTTCGGCGGTCGTTCGTACGTCGATGTCTACGAGCGAGCTGAGTTGCTTGGTCCGCGATCGGTGCTCGGTCACGGCATCCATTTGGACGAAGTCGATCGGGCGACGCTGCGGCGAAGTGACTCTACGATCGCCCATTGTCCGACGGCTAACTCCTTTTTGCGAAGCGGAACGATGTCGCGTCACGCACTCCGCCGAGACGACGTGAAACTGGCCGTCGGCAGCGATATCGGCGCGGGTTACGAACGGAGCATGGTGCGGGTGGCTCGCGCGATGATCGAAGCGGCGTCGACTCTCAGCGATGACTACCCCAGCCCGGCCGAGGGGTGGTATGCGATCACGGCGGGCAACGCAGATGTTCTGGGGTGGACCGGCGACGGGAGGTTGTCGATCGGTTCGGCGGCAGATTTAGTGGTGATCGAGCCGACGATTCGTTGGCTCGATGGGATGTCCGACCCGCTATCCATGTTGATGTTTGCTTGGGACGATCGCTGGATCACGCAAACCATGCTGGCAAAATAACGTGTTTGAGGTGTTCGACTCTTTTTTTTGGAATAGTTGGGCGAGATGTAAAGATATGCCGGTTGTCCGGTCGATAACACTTGTGATGAGAATGGGAGGCGATACCCAGGCGGGGATCGTAGCGTCTCGATCTACATGGTTAACGATTGGACAGCGAAGGCAACTAAGATGAAACGCAACGCTCAAGCTCAACGCGCCTCAGCCACGATCGCCATCACGGTCGCTGCCGTATTCTGCGTACTCGGATCGACAGGGTGCCAGGTCTCGATGAACGGCCAAACGCTGCCGAGCCCGTACTACCTGCAAGACGACATTCAGTACTTCCCATCAGGTCCCGAATTCAAGTTGCCGCGCGAAGCAGCGGCTTTGAAGGCGGCCCGAGCCGAAGAGAAACTCAATCGTAAGTAAACTCATGTGTCGGCAACTTGGGGTCGTGCAGAAAATAAGTGTATGACCCCATTTGTGAGAAGCAGCCGAAGGGCCGGTTCCCGGCAAATGGGGTCAGACACTTTTTTCTGCTCATTGCTTACTCGTCGACGGCCCGCAAGAAATTCTTGGTGATCGGTTCGTAATCGCACGTTCCTTCGGCAAAATAGATTTTCAATTCTCGCGCGGCCGATTCCGGGCTATCGCTGGCATGAACCAAGTTCATTTGCCGGCTGCTACTGTAGTCGCCGCGGATCGTTCCCAAGTCGGCCTTCAAACCGCTGGTCGCGCCCAACATACCGCGAACGACGGCGACCACATCGAGTCCGTCGATCGCCATAGCAACGACCGGCGCCGACGTGATGAACTCCTCCAGACTCGGATAGAACGGCTTTTCGACGTGTTCGGCGTAATGCTGACGTGACATCGCGGGTGTCACGTGCATCATCTTCATCGCCACAATGGTGAGACCCTTGTCCTCGAATCGGCCAATGATCTTGCCCATCAGGCCACGTTGTACACAGTCCGGCTTGAGTAGCACCAAAGTTCGTTGCATCGGTCGTTAGCTTCCTAAGAGTCTTCAAAGTTTGAAAGGCTGTAAAGCGACAGTATCCCGGTGATCGTCTCCGGCGCAAAGGCGTCTGCAAAAACGGGGCCCATGAAATTAGAATCGTCGCACTAGCATTGCAGACGGTTCAGGTACACCGCGCAGGCCAACATCAACGCATGATTCAAGAATTGCGCGTGGTGAAATTTGCCCAGTGGTTGCTAAGAAATGGACGCATCATTGAAAGAACGGGTTTCGTTTTACCATAGCGCCGGATTCACTCCCGCTCGTCAACCGAACCATCCGAATTTTAGGCTGATCAGCGGCCACTGTCTCGACTTTCTCGATGCGTCGAACGACGACCGGCAATCGTGTCGGACGCGGGCGAGGCTCGGCAGCAATGGGTTCGGCAGCAATGGGTTTGGCAGCAATGGGTTTGGTAGTCTCGGGATCTTGACCGAGCGAGATTGGTTGCGGAAAACTGCTCAATTGATACGAAACGGGAATCTCTGTGACAGCCCGAGGCGCCGAGATTCGCGACGACAACTGCGGACGTATCGGACGTGGTCGAACCAGTGTGCTTTGTACGGCGCTTGGGTCAGCTGGCATCTCGGGTGCTGCCTTTCGCTCCAAAACGGACGGAGCTATCGGCATTGGCACGTCGTCTTCTGCGTCTCCGCTGGATTCAAAATGGTATTCGCTAAACCCATCGGTGCTTGCGGGATGGTCGTATCCCACCGCGTCACAACTCGGTGCGTCACAACTCGATGCATCACAGCTCGCTTGATTGGCCGCATCGAAACGGTCGTAGTACGTTGCTTGTCGATTTGTTCTGTGACTAAGGACGGTGCCACACGCGGGCGTCGCACGGTCTCCAAAAGTGGCGTGGTAAGATCGAGGCGGCAAATCGGCTCCGATGCGTTCGGGTGACTTTTCACAGGCGTGATAGCCATCACCCCACCCCACACCCGACCAACGTCCCAATCGCTCGATCGGCTGCACTTCGCCACCATCAGCCAAATTCGAGCTTGCCATACTCAAACTCGCCAAGCCGACGATCGAAACTTGAACGATCCGCGTCACCGATTCGACGGCGCTGCGCAGGAACCGGCGTTTGGCATTCGTCGATATGTATGAGTTGGCGTGCATAGCTGCGTCGGTCCTGCTGAACTGTGTCACGAGATGGACGGGGCCACGGGATGGATGCGTTTGTTTCGCGTCGGATTGCCGGTGCAATTCCGACAATCGTGCAATGGAAACAATCGGCATATCGAGCACTTTCATCGCGGCCCGCACGTTGAAGCCCTCGCGATTGTCAAACAGAGCGACCGATCGAACCGATCACGACGACTGTGACGACTATTCGCGATCGCTGGTCCAAGTAGGAACCAGTTTTTTGCGTCGATGAAGAATTTGTAGGCTTTAGTTTCACGCTGCAAGCTACGGTTCTTGAGTGGCAGCTAACACATTCCCATAACTGCGACCAGAACCCATTCCCGAATCTGAATTTTTGCTGACGAGCCAGTGTGATGAGCTACGAACGATCGAAGATTTTGGTTGACCCAACGGTTCAGTGGACGATCGCCGGCCGATTGCTATGCCACTGGGGTCTATTCCTGTTCAGCTTGGTATCGATCAGCACGATGGTGAAAACGCTGTTTGTGGCTGGCGACCACCCTCTGGGCGAAACGGTCGTGATGTCGCTGCGGGCACAGACGCCGATTTTCTTCGTGATGCTGATGCTGTTGCCAGTTTTCTTGCGTGACTCGCTAAAACTGAGCAATCGATTTGCCGGACCGATGTACCGGCTCCGCACTGCCCTGCGTTCGGTTGCGGAAAGCAAACCGACGGGACCAATCAAGTTTCGCGATGGCGACTTCTGGCTCGAAGTTGCTGGTGATTTCAATATTGTCCTGAATCAACTTGAGACTCTGAAGCAGGAAAACGCTCAATTGAAGTCTCAAATGGTCGAATCCGGGCACTCGGCTGCCGTCTGATCGCGGTCAAAACCTAAGAATGGGCCACTTGTGGCCGGTCGGGCGCCAATGGATCTTTTCAAAGGCGAAGAATCTTCTATAATGATTTCTAGCGTTGCCGAGGCAACGCGCTCCCACCTGCCCGCCTCCCGCCCCATTTGCCTGCCGCTAGATCCCAACGCAGACTCTACTTTCGAGTCTGGACGTGACAGTTTGTTCGCGTCGCCCACCTTGGCAAGTTAGGCATTGAAATCGCTGTTTAGGTTTTGCCGCTGTGTTCGGATTTCGGACCCTACCGTTTGCTGCCGCATTGATCTTGGCAATGGCTTCGGCAATCGCAAGCGAACCTGATTCTTCGGCTGAAGACGTTGCTTCCCCGAATTCCGCTGCTGGCCAACATTGGTCTCAGGTTGGTTGGCCATTGATGCAGAAGTACTGCGTCGACTGCCACAATGCCGACAACGCCGAAGGCGAACTCGACCTGTCCGGCTTATCGACGCTCAAAAGCATGGGCGGCGGTGGCGGTTCGATGCAACGAGTTCTCGAGATGGTCCGCTTCGGCGCGATGCCGCCTGACGACTCGGATCTTCCCAACGACGAAGAACGAAAAACTTTGGTGTCGGCGTTGGACCAAAGCGTTTACGCCGTCTCATGCGATTCACGACCTCGCCCCGGCAAGGTAACCGCTCGTCGACTCAATCGAGCCGAATACAACCGATCGATTCGCGACCTGTTCGGAATGGACTTACGACCGGCGGACAAGTTTCCATCGGATGAGGTCGGTGCCGGCTTCGACAACAATTCGGATGTGTTGTCGATGTCACCGATGTTGATGGAAAAATATCTCGACGCGGCCGAGGAAGTTGCCGCCAAGGTTGTCATTGATCCCGATTCGATATCAAAGCTTGACGAGCATCGGCCCAGCGATCAATTGTTCGTTCACGGCGACCGACGCGTCGGAAGCTTCAACGGTCTGTTCTTGAAACCTGACGGTTTTGTGTGGGCCAATTTTGATGTGAGTTTGCCTGGCGAGTACCGCGTCGAAATCAGCGGGGGAACTTCAATGGCGGAGACTAAGTCGACCATCGCTGCGGTGTTTGACGAAACCGGAACCTTGGTCGGCAAGACGACGCTGAAGTATTACGGCGGCGGCGGTGAATCCGACCACGTCGATTTTAAGATCAAGCTCCAGCCGGGCCGTCGTCGTTTGCTTGTTCAGTTCTTCGCCGAAGATAAAGATGGGGAAGGGAACGATCTCGAGGTCGGAAGAACCCACCGCGTTGATTTTGATACTCTCGACTCACACATCGTAGCCGCCGCGACCAAGTCGCTCGAACATCCGCTCGTTCCTGACCGAGATTTTGACAAATCGAGTTATCCCAACATGATTCGCAGGATCAGCTTGTCGGGTCCGACGGAGTTGCCGTCTCATTTGTTCCCGCCGAGCCAGAAAACGATCGTTCGCAAAGTCGCTCGTCGCAAAGACGATCGCTGGTATGACGTAGAGTCCGCTGCGGTCGAGTGTCTTCGACCGCTGATGCGTCGCGCATTCCGCGGGCCGGTTTCCAACGACGAAGTCAAACCCTACGCACGGCTCGTGGATGAGGCGACCAAGCGCGACGAAAGTTATTATCGAGGTCTTCAAATCGCGGTCAGTGCGATCTTGGTTTCACCCAGATTCTTGTTTCGAGTCGAAGCGCCGCCCGCTGATTGGAAGCCCGATTCTAACGAGCCAAAGGATGCACCGGAGCCTATTGAGCTGACTCAGCACCAATTGGCGACCCGGCTTTCGTACTTCATGTGGAGTAGCCTGCCGGATGAAACATTGCTGAAGATGGCCGATGAAGGCAAGCTAACCGAGAAAGCGCTGCCGCAACAAATCAAGCGGATGCTGATGGATGAAAAGGCCGAAGCGCTCGCGTCGGAGTTTGCCGCCCAGTGGTTGGGCCTCCGCAACCTGACCGTTCACGAAGCCGATACCCAGCAGTTCAAAACGTTCACGGATTCGCTGAAGTCGTCGATGGCCGACGAAACGAAAGCTCTATTTTCTTATGTGGTTCGTGAGAATCGTCCGGTTGAAGAATTGCTGACCGCCGACTACACGTTCGTCAACGCGGAATTGGCGGACCACTATGACTTGCCTAAGAGCGATCGACCTGAATTCAAGGGCAACGAATTGACGAAGGTTTCGCTTCACGGCACCTCGCGTCGCGGTGTGCTCGGCCACGCCAGCGTGCTGACTCTCACCAGCAATCCGAATCGCACATCACCGGTGCGTCGTGGTAAATGGATCTTGGAGAACGTACTCGGAACACCGCCCCCCGATCCGCCCGCCGGTGTTCCGGAGCTTGAGGACACGAAGACGGCTGCGGCAGGCGCGAGTCTTCGCGAACAACTCGAAATTCACCGAGCCGATCCGTCGTGCGCCGCCTGTCACCGCGTTATGGATCAACTCGGCTTCGGACTCGAACAGTTCGATGCGATCGGTCGATTTCGCAGTGAAGAGGGTGGCCACGCGATTGACGCCAGCGGAGAGTTGCCGGGCCGTCGATCGTTCGATGGTGCGGCACAACTGAGCGATATGCTCGGAAAAACCGAGGCGGAATCGTTCGCGCGAACGGTGACGGAGCGGCTGATGACGTTTGGACTCGGACGAGAACTCTCACCAGCCGATCGTTGCACCGTCGAAGCCATTGTCGAAAGAACTTCCGCAAAGCATCACACGTTTGTTGATGTGATGACCGAAGTGATCATGAGTCGTCCGTTTCGCTACTACGATTGGAAATGAACTGATGAAGTCAAACTTATACACCAGCAGTCTCGGCGAAGCGAAGATCGATCGACGGACGTTGCTTCGTGGCGCTGGCTTAGCGATCGGATTGCCGTTGCTCGAATCGATGTCACCGATCGGTCGAGCAGCATTCGGCGCCGCTCCGACCTCGCCCAAGCGGATGGCGTTCGTGTTCTTTCCCAACGGTGCGATCATGCCCGATTGGCGACCGACGGGCACCGAGCATGACTGGCAACTTTCCAAGACGCTCGCGCCACTCGAGTCCGTAAAATCAAAGATCAACGTCATTGGTAATCTGGCGCACGCGAATGGACGAGCGGGCAAAGACGGCGCCGGAGATCACGCGCGTTGCGCGTCGTCGTTCTTGACCGCTTCGCGACCGTTGAAGACCAGCAGCAACATCAAGCTAGGCGTATCGGTCGATCAGGTCGCCGCCACCCAGCTCGCTCGACAGACTCGGCTGCCATCGATCGAACTCGGACTCGAAGGCAGTCGCAACGGTGGTAGTTGTGATTCGGGTTACAGTTGCGCCTATTCGTCCAATATCTCTTGGCGAAACGAGTCTCAACCGATGCCCAAAGAAACCACGCCGCGCATGGCTTTCGAGCGAATGTTCGGCGTCGGCGACAGCGCCGAACGACGCAATCGAAATCTGGCCCGTCAAAGCATCTTGGATGTCGTCCAGCAAGACGCGGATCGGATCATGAGCCGCGTTGGAGCAACCGACAAACGAAAGCTCGACGAGTATTTCACCAGCGTGCGTGAGATCGAACTTCGCATTGATCGTTCCGAGCAAGAAGATCGCAAAGCCTTGCCTGATATCGAAGTTCCGTTCGGCCGTGTCGAATCGTTCCGCGAACATGCACGGCTGATGTTCGACCTGATCGCAATCGGATTCCAAACCGACACCACGCGAGTGGCAACGCTGATGCTCGACAATGCTGGCGGTAACCGACGTTACACCGAAGTCGGCGTCAAGGAAGCTCACCACCAAATGAGTCACCACCGCAACCGCGAAGAAACGGTCAGCCAGATTCGCAAAGTCGATCATTACTTGGTCGAGCAATTCGCGTATTTCGTTAGCAAGCTCGATTCGATGAGCGACCCATCCGGCGGATCGTTGCTCGACAATTCGATGGTTCTGTACGGTAGCGGTATCAGTGACGGCAACCGGCACGACCATGGCGATTTGCCGATCGTGCTGGCGGGGAGCGCGGGTGGTAGTTTCAAAACCGGTCGGTACATTCGCCCTGAGAGCGAGCGACCGATGGGAAATCTGTTCTTAACGATGCTCGACGCCATGGGGACACCTGTGGATTCGATCGGCGACAGCAGCGGACGGCTGGCCGAGTTGGGATAGGGTGTTTCTGGATCGGCTGTGTTCGTTTACGCTCTTAAAAATCCGAACTGCCTCTTCCGAAACACGGTGACCAATGATCAAGCGAATTCTTGTTACCGGTGGAGCCGGTTTTCTTGGTTCGTATCTGTGCGAACGACTCGTCGACGACGGTCACGACGTGATCTGTCTGGACAATTTCTTCACCAGCCAGAAGACTAACGTCGTTCATCTGCTCAAGCGACCCAATTTCGAGCTGATCCGCCACGACATCACGTTGCCGATCTTTTTGGAAGTCGATCAGATCTACAACATGGCCTGCCCCGCCGCACCGGGACATTACCAGTACAACCCGATCAAGACGATCAAGACCAGCGTTCTGGGCGCGATCAATATGCTCGGCGTTGCGAAACGATGTGGCGCCCGTATTTTGCAGGCCAGCACCAGCGAAGTTTATGGAGACCCCGAAGTCCATCCGCAAGTCGAAAGCTATCGAGGCAGCGTTAACCCGATCGGCCTTCGGGCCTGTTATGACGAGGGAAAACGTGTCGCTGAGACATTGTTCATGGACTATCACCGAAGCAATAAGGTGGATGTCCGCATCGTGCGCATTTTCAACACGTACGGACCTCGCATGCACCCGTACGATGGCCGTGTGGTGTCCAACTTCATTCGCCAAGCACTGGACGGAAAGGACATCACCATTTTCGGTGACGGATCGCAAACCCGTTCGTTTTGTTACCGCGACGATCTGTGCAACGCGATCATGGCGATGATGAACGTCGACGACTTTGTCGGCCCGGTCAACATCGGAAACCCCGTCGAGTTCACGATCAAGGAACTAGCCGAGCAAGTGATCGGTCTGTCCAAGTCGAAGAGCAAGTTGGTCCAGCGACCGTTGCCTGCCGACGATCCGACACGTCGTCGACCCGACATCAGTTTGGCAAAAGAGAAGCTTGGATGGGAGCCAAAGATCCCGCTCGCCGAGGGCCTGCAAAAAACGATCGACTGGTTCCAATCAATCGATCTAAACGACTACCGCCCACCAACGCCCAACTACTCGTAGGTCCGCTTTCGCCGGACGATACGGCTACTCGTAGGTCCGGTTCCACCGGACGATACGGCTAAGCATCGAGTGGACAATAAAAAGCCGCTCGATCCGAAATCGAATGGACGAATTTACAGAAAGACTGTTGCTCTATCTCGCGAAGCGACGACATGCGTTTCTTTACCCAGACGTTCACCGTCGTGACTCATTCGACTAGGCCGCTTGGTCGATGATTTCGATGCCTTGGTCGGCTGGCGGTTGCCATGGCTCGCCGCAGTGTTCGCATTCGTGTAAGTCGACTCGGCGTGGTGCTGTGCATGCCGGACATGGCTCACGGTGCACGAGTCGATAGATCGCGATGATCGAAAGTGGTGCCGCTAGTCCCAGAAACGGAACCGACCAGTTCCAACATCGTGTTTGCTGGCGACTGAGTCCTCGCCGATACGCCGCTCGCCGCACGAGCCAGAACGATAGCGCGGTGATGATGATGAACGAAACGAAAAACGTGCTGACCATGATCGGGTAGCGTATGAAATCAACTACCGGGTTCGGTTGGCTAGGGTCGGTAATGTAGATAGCGAGTGCGATTGCAAAGCCAGTCAAATCCAGTCCACCGGGGATCATTCCAACGAGCATCGTCGTCAAAGTGAACTTATCGAAATCTGGGGCCACTGAAGTGCCAGGATCGATCGCGAATGTTACCTTTTCGATCGGCGCATCCGCCTTGAGCCGATAGAAGTCGTTGCTCTGCGAACTCTGTTGGTCGATCCAGTTCTTCGACACGACAATCGCGTCCGCCGTCCAAGCAATTCCGAATGCACCCTTCGTAAAGCCAGCGTCTGGCAACGTGACGGTGCGAACCAATTCGGCGCTGAGCTTGATGTTGTTCGGGATTTTTTGAGTGCGGGTCATCGAGTTGGATCGCTGAGTTTCAAACCAATCGTCGGTTCCGGTTTCGTCAACGAGCTGAAACTCGCTGAGTTGATTTTCCGAACGAATGATCAATCGCGGAGCGAGGCCTTCGCCCGCTTCGACATTGCTGACGCCATCAATCGGCAGATCAATGATCTTTCGAATCGCGATCGGGTCTTGATCGATCACGTAAACTCCATCCGCATCGATCAGCGGATGGGGAAACCCGAAATTTGCCAGCGTCATGAAGATTTGATATCCATTTCCCAACGCGTCCAGCTTGAAGGGTTTACCGGCCAGCACGCCGGCGGGATGAACGCCGTCGGCGGCGATCGTTGTCACCCAACGCAATTGGGGATACTGTTCGTATCCGATCAAATAGCCTCGTGCGTCATACGCATAGTTGAGCGACCGTCCTTGCGAAGCATTGGGCTGCGTGAAGAAACCATCACTGTTGTAGTACATGCTGCGTAATTGCGTCACGTAGTTGAGATAGCGAAACTTACGATTTTTGGCATCATTCGCCATCACATTTAACTCTGTGGCGGCGCCGGTCACGATCTCGCCGCCGAGCACTTTGTCGGAGTAGTTGCCGATTGAGCTGTCGTAGTCTTGCTGATGCGTTACCAGCCAGACCTTGTCGGTTCCCTCCTCGATCGCGAGTGTCGAAGTCGGCGTTGGGACGTAGACCTTGGATCGTGACAGATCTTCAACGAACGCGATCGCAAACATAACTGCGGTCGTCAAACAGACTACCGAACCGACGAGCATGTAAGTGGGCAGCAACCAGCGTCGTCTCAACGATGCGTTGACGGTCGCGGCGGGGGGATCACTGGCGAGCTGTCGCCAACTTTGACGAGCGATCGCGATCATCCACGCCAGCATCAGAAGCCCGACCAAGAAGCTGATGCCTGCCCACAACAGGCCACCGTCGCGTAGGTAAGCGTAGAAGACCGCCAACATCGCGGCGGCGGGCGCGAGCGGAAACAACCGCGTGCCCCACCATGAAGCACTTCGCGACATCATCAGCGTTGCGGCCGGGTGCATTGCGAACGCGGCCAGCGCAAATACGAACGCGGGAATCACTTGAGCGGGACGCATCGGGAACCACCACATTCCATGGTAGGCGACCCAAGCTGCCAAACCGGCCAACGGCACGATTACTGAAACGATGTAGATCGCGAAGCCGGAAATCGTCTTGGCAAGAAACACATCGCTCGCCGTCACTCCGCGATGGTTCAGGTAGGCACCCGCCGCGTTTTGCAAATCACGGTACGCTTGCACGACTCCGAGCGCGAACGCCAACAGCGGCGTGATGATCGCGAACTGGTTGACCAAGGCTATGGCCAGCAGCGAGTTGTTGCCTTGGTATCTCGGGTGAACCATCCAGCAAACCGCAGCACTGACCAGCAACCCGATCGGCATCCAGCGAACGTTTTCTCGAAACTCTTTCCATATCAACGGTTTCATGATGCGGCTCCGGTGAAGAACGAATGATCCACGCGAGAACGTGACAAGTAGGCGAGCACCGCGTCTTCAAAGCTGACATCGACTTGCTGCACACCGCCGCCGAGTCCTTCAATGGCTTCACGTGAAAGATCGGTGGGGTCGGCAACGGTGACGAGCCAGCGGTTGCCCAGCGAACGACAATGCACGAGTCCCGGTATCGGATGTCGGGCGATCGGATCATCGTCCGTGTTGACGACCCAGGCGGCGACGCGACTGCGAAAATCATCCAGCGTGCTGTCGACCAACATTCGCCCGTCGACCATCAACGCCACGCGATCGGCAACCCGTTCGACATCCTCCAACAAGTGACTGCTCAACAGCACCGTGCGGTCACCGCCCTCGCTGAATTCGACGATCGTTTCGTTCAGTGCTCGGCGACTGACCGGATCGAGCCCTAGCGCGGGATCGTCGAGCACCAAGAGTTCTGGGTTTGCCGCGAGCGTGGACGCAAGCGACACGCCCGCTCGTTGTCCACGACTGAGCCACGACACCTTCGCCGCGGTGTCGATGCCGAAGCGTCGCACCGATTGCTCGAACATCGCACCGTCCCACGACGAATGAGTCTGTCGCGAGAATCGTTCGCACTCACGGACTCGCATCCATGGATAGAGAAAATGGCCTTCGACGGTGTGTCCGATTCGGCAACGTGTTTGCGGTGTGAGATGGCGACTGTCGTGACCGAGTATCTCGCAGGTTCCACGCGTCGGTTCGAGGAACCCCATCAGCATGCGAATCGCTGTCGTCTTGCCAGCACCGTTGAGCCCGAGCAGACCAACGACGCTGCCGCGAGGAACTGCGAAATCAAGATCACGAACGACCGCTCGGCGCCCGAAATAGCGAGTCAACCGGTGAGTGCGAATCGCCGGCGCGTCAGGCATGGCAACTTTGTCAGACATAACGATGGCTCACATCAACTGTTCGAGTTTGGATTGCATCCGAGCGAGAATTTCTTCGGCGGAGAAGTCCAGCGTCACGGCGGCGCTGATCGCGGTGTCGAGCGCATCGTCCAATCGGCGCAGACGTTCGGCTTTCGAGAAGACGCTGCGTCGTTTGGCGACGAACGCGCCGCGTCCGGGTTGCGTTTCCAGTACTCCGTCGCGGATCAGTTCGGCGTAGGCTTTAGCGACCGTGTTGGGATTGACGACGAGTTCTTTGGCCAGCACACGAACGCTCGGCATCGCGTCACCGACGTTGATATCGCCGGAAACGACCGCGCGGCGAACCTGGTCAGCGATCTGACGATAGATCGCGGCACTGCTGCCAGGGATCACTCGTATCTGCATCACTGAAGCTCCTAAAACCGGCCAGACTACTGTACTGCTACGCATAGTACAGTAGAACGAAAGTCGGTGCAAGAGCAAGGCGAAGTCAAACACGTATCCCGAAGGGATAGCAGCCATTAGCCGTGGGTCGCTGAAAGCGCACCCACGGAAATGTTCGTCGATGAAGATTTCGACCCCGCAGGCGGTCGCAGCGCACGCAGATCTGCGACCACCTTCGGGGTCGATTCGGTCGCGTTAGTTCATCGTCCGGCAGTTTTCGCTGCGCTCGACTGCCGGCTAATGGCTATAACGCCTTCGGCGTAATTCAAACGAACCCCTGGCTAATGGCTTTAGCCGGTTCGCGGTATTCTGCGAAGCTGGACACAAGGCATCTCCTCACGATTGGTGCATAATTCACGGAAACCCATCGTTACTCGACAAGCAAAGTCAATCGCCTTGAACTATGAACCAATCGCGGCCAAATCGGCAACGTCCCTTTCGATGTTGGTCCTACTGTTGACCATTTGTGGCGGATGTTGGACTCGATCCGAGCAAAAAACGGTCTTTGTCGAATCGGATATCGCCAAGGACGCGGCGCCGGAGCTGGCTGTCGTCGGAGATCCGGCCGACGATCCGATCAGCGAGATCCCGAAGTCTTATCCAGACGACGGTGCGATTCGCATCTTGGCTTGGAACATTGAATCCGACGGAGCCAACCCGGATGTCATCACGGATCAACTGCGCGAACTGCCGCGCTACGATGTTTACGGATTCACCGAAGTCCGCCCGCTGGACTTCGCCATCATCAAAGACTGGCTCGGCGATGACTATGCGTGTCGTTACAGCAAGACCGGCTACGACGATCGCTTGGCTTATGCGATTCGCAAAGACCGTTTCGAAATCTTGAACCAGTTCGAGTTAGAGAACTTTGAAGAACACGACTTGAACCCCGGCAGATATCGGTCGCCTTATGTTACTGAAGTCAAGGACAAGAAGAGCGGACAGACGTTGACGTTGATGTTGAACCACTTGGCGCGAGGAAAGGAGGAGGCTCGCAATCAACAGGCCGAGGGTCTGCGGGCTTGGGGAGCTTCCGTGAAAGACACGCCCGTGATCGCTATCGGCGATTACAACTTCGACTACGTTTTTGCGACGGATGAAGGCAACGAAGCGATGGAGATATTCTTGCGTGATGGCGTCTACAAGTGGCTACGTCCGAATCCGATGATCGACTCGAATTGGTACGACGGTGACGGTGACGGGTTTGATGACTTCCCAGGATCGCTGTTGGACTTTGTTTTCTTGTTGGGCAGAGCGAAGGATTGGCAAGCGAGCTGTCGCGTGTTGGTGCGAGCGAACGATTTTCCTGACGACCTGACGACCAGCGACCATCGTCCGATCGAGCTGACGATCACGCCCGCGGGCAAGTGAAACCCAAGACGCGGGTCGCGATCAGTGCAATCCGTAGCGGCCCATTTTGTAGTGCAACGTTCGGATGCTGATCCCCAGTTTCTTTGCGGTTTGTTCGCGGTGAGAATTGCAATGGGCCAGCGCGGCCGAGATGACATCGCGTTCGCATTGTTCGACGGCTTCCGCCAGCGTTTGCTCGGGCACCGCGGGTCCGCCGAGGTTGGTGGAAAGCTCGACGGGCAGTTCACTTGCTTGGACCATTTCGCCGACGTGCGTGATCACCATCCGTTCGATCACGTTGCGAAGTTGACGCACGTTTCCTGGCCAGCGAGCGGCCAGCATCACCTCCATAGCGTTGCCAGCCAGCCGTTTCGGCGGACGTCCGTGGCGCACGCAAAAGAACGACAAGAAGTGCTCAACCAATAGCGGTATATCGTCACGCCGACCTCGCAAACTGGGCACTTCGATCGGGATCACGTTCAATCGATAATACAGATCTTCGCGAAAGGTCCCATCTTGAATCAGTGATTGCACGATACGGTTCGACGCGGAGACAATGCGAACGTCGGTCGTCTGCAATTGTTCGCCGCCGACTCGCATGAATGTTTGCGATTCCAAAACCCGCAACAGATCGACTTGGCTCTTGGCTGGCATCTCGGTGACTTCGTCGAGGAACAGCGTTCCGCCGGCGGCCTGTTCGAAGCATCCCGGCTTCTGACGCGCCGCGCCGCTGAAAGAGCCTTTTTCGTAACCGAACAATTCGCTCTCGAGCAGCGATTCGGGCATCGCGCCTAGGTTCACCGCGATGAACGGACCGCCGCTGCGAGGGCTCAGATCGTGCACAGCGCGGGCAATCAGTTCTTTCCCGGTGCCGCTTTCGCCTTGGATCATCACCGTCGCTTCGGTCGATGCGACTTGGCGAACTTGTCGAAAGACCGATTGCATCGCCTCACTGCCACCGATGATGCCAGAGATCTCGCCGGCGTCGGCCAACTGGGAACGCAGCCGCACATTTTCGGATTGCAGTTGATGATGCTGGCGCGCTTTGCGGACCTGCTGACGAACGAGAGCAAGGTTGAGCGGTTTGGCGATGAAGTCAAATGCGCCGGCCCGCATCGCTTCGACGGCGATCTCGAGCGTCCCATGGGCGGTGATGACGATCACGGTGGTTTGCGGACGCAGTCGAACCATCTGGGCCACCAGGTCGATGCCGGTGACGGGACTGTTCAAGCGGACGTCGGCGATCACCAACTGATATTCGCAATCAGAAAACAATTTCATCGCTGCATCGGGACTCGACGCCGTGTTCAGTTCGTCCACTTCGGCCGCCAGTCCTTTAGCGAGTCCCGATCGAATGTTCGGCTCGTCATCAACGATCAGCAGGCGGAATCGTTCGTCGCTGACATCGGTCATGCGACCGTCTCCATGGGCAGAAGGATGGTGAACTCGGTCAAGCCGACATTGCTCCGAACGTCGATCGTGCCGTTGTGTTGGCGAATGAACTTGTCGCATAACGCCAGTCCCATGCCGGTTCCGTCGCCTCGCGTGGTGAAGTACGGGTCGAAGATCTGCGAGCGAATTTCGGGCGGGATGCCATGTCCGGTATCGATCACGGCGATGCACAGCGAATCATCGCGACGTGTGACTCGAAACTTTAGCACGCCGCCACTCGGCATGGCCGCGACCCCGTTGAGGGCGAGGTTCAACAAAACTTGTTCCAATCGGATCGAGTCGCCACGAACAGCGCCCAGCGGTTTGTCAGGCAAGGCCAACTCGATCGAGATGTTCTGTGCCGAAGTTTGCGGGCGTAACAGCCGCGCCAGTTTTTCGATCAGCGCCGGTACATCAATGTCGGTTTGTCCCAGCTCGGTAGCGGACGCGTAGTTGCGAAAACCATCGAGCACTCCGGTGATTCGATTGACTTCGGTTTTCAGCACGTCCAACATCTCGTTGACATCACTGTCTTGGGGCGCGGCGAGGTCGGCCGCGATGAGTCGTTCGCACAACAAATCGATGTGAAGCGAGAGAGCGCTGAGCGGATTCTTGATCTCGTGTTGCAGTCCGGCGGCGAGCGAACCGAGGCCCATGAATCGCTCCATGCGTCGGAGTTGGTCTTCGATCAGTGCTTTTTGCGTGACATCGCGAACTTGCAGTACCGTGCCGATCTCGTTGCCGTTTTGGTTTCGCAACAGTGTGCAACTGGTTCGCAAAGTTTGATCGTAGCCTTCTCGCGCGACGACGTAGTCGCGATCACGGATACTGTGATGAAAGGTACGCACTTCGTCATGGATCACGGCCAGTCGTTGGTGGGCCGGATCGAACTTTGTCAGCGGAAGGCCGATACCGTTGTCGAGGATGCCGATCAGCTCGCAACCTCGCGGATTGATGCTGGTCAAGATCCCGTCTCGATCGGCCGTGATCACGCCGGCGTCCATGCTGGCCAAAATATCCGCCGAAAGGACTCGCGCGTCCCGCAGCGATCGTTCGCTGTTGAGATAACCGCGAACCAGGATCGTGAAAGCGATCGCGGTGACCACCAGGTTCACGACCAGCAAGATCGACAACCAATTCTGGAGTCGCAAATCTCCCGTCAATTCGCTGGCGGCCGCCATATCGCTTTTGGGAAGGTGTTTGACGATGCCGGCGACGATCTCTTGTTCTCGATGAACGTAAAGCAAGATCCAAGCCGTCATCGTCAACGCGATCAGGCTGAGCGCGGCCAGGCCAGCCGCGTACCAGCGGACGGTCGATCGATTAGCGGGTTCGGTAGCAATCATCATGGAAGATTCATCGAGTTTTGAACGCCGAAGCCACCATCTTAGCGAGTGGCCGGATCGGTCAACGCGCGTGGGTCCGCGCCGCGAACGCTTAACGACCGCTTAGGGTTAGGAAACTCGCCAAATGGGCCGAATTTCGCGTCTTCCCCTATCTTCTGTGGGCGGGCTCTATAAACTTGATGCGACCAGAGGCGGACTGGTCACCCTTTCGACGACTGACAACCCATCGGGTTGATGGGTTGCGCTGCATTCATTCCGTTTTCTTAAGAGAGTTATGGCTTCTCCATCGCAGGGTTCACAAAGCCAATCCCAGGCTAACAAGTCACCGGCAAGCCAGAGCCAGAGCCAGAGCCAGAGCCAGAGCCAAGGAAGTGAGCGATTTGCGGGCTCCAAGATCAAAGCCCCGCGGTTGGCGAACTACCAATGCGACGGTTTTTTTGACGAGTTGGTCGACGAGCACACCGTCGCACGCCCCGACGCCGAGATGTTGGTCGAGCTGTTCAACACACTCCCGCCCGAAGAACTATTGCGTCGACAAAAGTCGATTGAACGATCTCTTTATCGCATGGGAATCACCTTCACGGTGTACAGCGACGAAGCGGGGACGGAAAAGATCATGCCGTTCGACGTCGTGCCGCGGATCGTTTCGGCGATGCTGTGGCAACACATCGAAGCGGGCTTGAAACAGCGGATCAAGGCGCTCAATCGGTTCCTCTCGGACATTTACGGCGAGCAACGGATTCTCAATGACGGCATCATTCCGCGCGAATTGATCGAATCGGCGCCGACGTTTTTGAAACAGTGCGTCGGCTTGAGACCGCCGCGCGACGTGTGGTGCCACATCACGGGCACCGACTTGGTTCGCGACAACAGCGGCGCCGTTTACGTTCTCGAAGACAATCTGCGTTGCCCGTCGGGCGTTTCGTACGTGTTGCAGAATCGGCACGTGATGAAACGGAACTTTCCGCAAGTGTTCAGCGCGTCCAGAGTTCGCCCGGTCAACGATTACCCGTCGCGGCTGTACAGCATGTTGCAAGCGATTGCACCGGAGGGCGTGACGACGCCGACGATCGCGGTGCTGACGCCGGGTGTTTACAACAGCGCGTATTACGAGCATTCGTATTTGGCTCAGCAGATGGGCGTCGAGCTGGTCGAAGGTCGCGATTTGCTGGTCAAAGACGATTACGTCTACATGCGGACGACAGACGGTTTGCAACGAGTCGATGTGATCTACCGCCGCGTCGACGATACGTTCATCGACCCCGAAGTCTTCAACAAAGATTCAGTGCTCGGTGTCGCGGGTTTGATGCGGGCGTATCGTGCCGGACACGTGTCACTCGCCAACGCACCCGGTACGGGGATCGCCGACGACAAAGTCATCTACGCTTACGTTCCGGCGATGATCAAGTATTACTTGGGCGAACAAGCGATCCTGGCGAACGTGCCCACTTACATTTGCCAGCGCGAAGAAGATCGCAACTTCGTGCTCGCCAATCTCGACAAACTGGTCGTCAAAGCGGCCGGAGAATCGGGCGGTTACGGCATTCTGATCGGTCCTCACGCAACACCCGCCGAGCGGGCCGAGTTTGCTGAAAAGATCATTGGAGACCCGCGAAACTACATCGCCCAACCGACGTTGCAGTTGTCACGCGTGCCGACTTTGGCAGGCGAAACGCTCGAAGGTCGCCACGTCGATTTGCGCCCCTACATTCTGTGCAGCGGCCAAGATGACATTTGGGTGATGCCGGGCGGATTAACGCGAGTGGCTTTGAAGAAAGGATCGTTGGTCGTGAATTCTTCGCAGGGTGGCGGCAGCAAAGATACCTGGGTCACCGCCGAAGCCGGTCAAGAAGTCGCCGCCGATTGGCAAAATGAGTAATCAACGGACCACCGGCCCGTGTCGCCCATTTCCTGAAACCTGTCACCTGAAACCTGATACCTACTCCCTATGCTTTCCCGCGTCGCCGAATCGATCTATTGGATGAGCCGCCAGATGGAGCGAGCCGAGAATTTGGCCCGCTTCCTCGAAGTCACGCTGAACTTGACGCTCGACCAACCCGAAGATTTGGTGGACCCGTGGGAGCCGCTGGTTCAGGTCACAGGCGACACGGAATGGTTCATCGAGAAATACGGCGCGCCGAATCAGCAGAGCGTGGTCAATTTTTTGGCGTTCGATCTCGAATATCATTCTTCGATGTTGACGTGTTTGCGCGCGGCTCGCGAAAACGCGAAGAGCGTTCGCGAAACTCTCTCGAGCGAAGCGTTTGAACAGATCAACGAGTTCTATCATTTCGTTTCCGATGCCAGCGCCGCTCAGATCACGGATCCAACCGCCGCTTTCTTCGACAGCGTGCGCGACTACTCGCTGTTGTGGTCGGGCATCCTGGACAGCACGATGGCGCACGACAAGACGTGGCACTTCGCCAACGTCGGTCGGCTGCTCGAACGGGCCGACAAGACATCGCGAATTCTCGACGTCAAGTATTTCAATCTGCTACCGAATGTCTCGGATGTCGGTACGGCGATCGATGACTTGCAGTGGTCGGCGCTGCTGTTGGCGATCAGCGGATTTGAGGCTTATCGTCGCGAACATCATTTGGTGAACATCGAGAAAGTTGTCTCGTTCTTCCTGTTCCACAAAGCGTTCCCTCGATCAACCCGATCGTGTGTGGCCGGCGCTCGATGGTCGTTGTCCGAGATCGAAGAGTTGTCCCATTCTGATACGCCTGGTGAGGCGTTCCATCAAATCACCGCTCTGCAACAACGATTGACCGACAGCAACGTCAAGGAAGTGATCTCCGCAGGCATGCACCAGTTCATCGACCTGATTCAAATCGAACTCAATCAGATCGGCGAGTCTCTCAATTACGACTATTTCAACGTACCTAGGCCTACATGACCATTCGCGTCGCGCTGCATCACGTCACCAGTTACAAGTACGAACGCCCGATCGTCGTCGGGCCGCAATTGGTGCGACTCAAACCGGCTTACCATGGCCGAACCAAGATCGATGCCTACGACATCCGTGTCGAGCCGAAACAGCATTTTTGCAATTGGCAACAAGACCCTTTTGCCAATCCGATCGCGCGGTACGTGTTCGAGCAACCAACGGATCACTTTTCCGTAACGGTCGACTTGATCGCCGACATGACGGTGATCAACCCGTTTGATTTCTTCGTGGAGGACGCTGCCGATTGCTGGCCGTTCGAGTACGAAGAAGATCTGCATCGTCAACTTTCTCCGTATCTGGCGAAGGAGCCGATCACGCCGAAGTTGCAGGAGTGGGTGGACTCGATGCCCAAGAAGGCCGATCGCGTCATCGACTTTTTGGTCGCCGTGAACAGTGCCGCGCAAAACCGCATCAAGTACAACATTCGGCTCGAACCGGGCATGCAGTCGCCCGAAGAAACGCTGACGATGAACAGCGGTTCGTGCCGCGATTCGGCCTGGATGTTGGTCGAAACGTTTCGACAACTGGGCATGGCGGCGAGGTTTGTTTCAGGTTATCTGATCCAATTGGTTTCTGACGAACCGCCGATCCCCGAAGCCGATGGAAGCATCGCACCATCCGGCCCGATGGCTGATTTTTGTGACTTGCATGCTTGGACGGAAGTCTACTTGCCGGGCGCAGGCTGGGTCGGATTGGACCCCACCAGCGGCCTATTCGCCGGCGAAGGACACATTCCGCTGGCCTGTACGCCGACGTTCAGCGGCGCCGCGCCGATAACGGGCGGGCACGAGAAAAGTGAAGTCGAGTTCTATCACGAGATGACGGTGACGCGAGTCTACCAAACGCCGCGGGTGACCAAACCGTACAGTGATGAGCAGTGGTCGCGGATCATGGAAGTTGGTCAGCAGGTCGACAAGATGTTGGCCGACGGTGACGTGCGACTGACCGTTGGCGGCGAGCCGACGTTTGTGTCGATCGACAACATGGACGACCCGCAATGGAACAGCGAAGCGGTCGGCGAAGAAAAACGCGTGCTCTGCAACGTGCTGCTGCTCAGGCTGCGAGATCGATTAGCGCCGGGATCGCTGCTGCACTACGGGCAAGGCAAATGGTATCCCGGTGAATCGCTGCCGCGTTGGGCGCTGACGTGCATGTGGCGAACCGACGGCGAACCGATCTGGAAAGACGCCAGCTTGATCGCCGATGAAGGTACCGATTACCAGCACTCACCCGAAGACGCCAAACGATTCGTCGATCACTTGGCGGCCGAGTTGAACATCAGCGCGAAGATGACGGTTCCTGTCTTCGAGGATGTGTTCCATTATCTATGGCGTGAGGATCGTTTGCCGGTCGATGTGGACCCGACCGATCCGAAACTCGACGACCCGAACGAACGGTCGATGATGATGCGGACGTTCACGCACGGGCTCAGCAAACCCGTTGGGTATGTGCTGCCAGTTCGCAGAGCGTGGTGGCAGGCGCAAGCCGGTTGGGTCAGCGGTCGGTTGCCGGTGCGCAGCGACAAGCTGTACTTGATCCCAGGGGACTCGCCGATCGGATTGCGATTGCCGTTGGCAGCGCTGCCGGCATCGTATTCCGCGAGCGCGCCGTTTTACACCGCACCAGCCGATCCGTTTTCGGCGAAACCGCCGCTACCGTCCATGCCCCGAGGCAACGAACCGGCGGTTCGTCACAGTGGTGCGAGCATCGATCCGAGCGATCATTCGCGCCGCATCAACGAACAAGAACTCGACGAAGACAAGCCTGATGACGAACTGCCGACCAGCGAAGATGTGGTCGGCACGGCGTTGTGCGTCGAATGCCGTTTCGGACGACTGCATGTCTTCATGCCGCCGACTCAGAGACTCGAAGACTACCTCGACCTCGTTGCCGCCGTCGAAGCGACCGCCCAGGCATTGAAACTGCCCGTCGTGTTGGAAGGTTACTTGCCACCCCCCGATGATCGGGTCGAGTACTTCAAAGTCACGCCCGATCCGGGGGTCATCGAAGTCAATACGCAACCGACTGCGACATGGAAGGATCTGGTTGATCAAACGGAAACGCTCTATCACGAAGCTCGTATGAGTCGGTTGGGCGCGGAAAAATTTGATCTCGACGGACGCCACACGGGCACCGGCGGCGGCAGCCACGTCGTGCTCGGTGGAAAGTCGCCTTCGGAAAGTCCGTTCGTCCGACGTCCCGATTTGCTGGCCAGCATCATTCGATTTTGGCACAACCATCCGTCGTTGTCATTCATGTTCAGCAGCCGTTTCATCGGCCCGACCAGCCAGGCGCCGCGGATGGACGAGTCGCGGCGCGACGCGGTCTACGAGATGGAAATTGCGCTGTCGCAACTCGATCGAATCGGCAGCTATCAACCGCCATGGTTGGTCGATCGCCTATTCCGCGACTTGCTGACCGACTTGACGGGCAACACGCATCGCGCCGAAATCTGCGTCGATAAACTCTATTCACCCGACTCGTCGACCGGTCGATTGGGGCTGGTCGAGTTCCGTGGTTTTGAGATGCCGCCGAACCCGCGAATGAATTTGGCACAGCAGCTTCTGATTCGCGCCGCCGTCGCTGTGTTTTGGAAGAAGCCGTATCGGCAACCGCTCGCCCATTGGGGCACGACGCTGTACGACCGTTACATGTTGCCGCATTTCATCTGGCAAGATCTGTGCAACCTGATCGACGAGTTGAACCGCGAAGGCGCGGGGCTCGAATCGTCATGGTTCGCCCCTCATCACGAATTCCGATTCCAGAAGATCGGTGAAGTCTCGTTCAAGGATGTTCAGCTTCGTTTACGGAACGCGATCGAGCCTTGGTACGTGATGGGTGAAGAACCGGCGGCCGGTGGAACAGCTCGCTACGTCGATTCGTCGCTCGAGCGTTTGGAAGTTCTGGTGGACGGATTCGATGCGGCGAGATTGGCAGTGCTTTGCAACGGAGTTCAGATTCCGATGCACCCGACCGGCGTCCAGTCACAGTCGGTCGCGGGCGTGAAGTATCGAGCTTGGCAACCGCCGCGATGCTTGCATCCGACGATCGGAATTCATACGCCGTTGCAGTTTGATATCGTCGAACGAGCCACTGGATACTCGATCGGTGGTTGCCGATATCACGCCGTTCATCCGGGCGGGTTGTCGCATGGTTCGTTCCCGATCAACGCGAATGAAGCTGAATCGAGAAGAGCCTCGCGATTCCGCGCCGGTACGTTGACGGGTGGAATGATCGATATTCCCCAAGTCCCACCGCCGACGGGAGCAACCGAATACGCAGTGACGCTGGACATGCGCCGAGCGTATTGATTGCAATGTAGAATGATTAGGCGGCTTGTTGACGCTGGTCGGCGATGGCTTCGACGATCGCCGGCGTGATTTCTTCTTTGCGGTAACGAGCGGCGAGTCGCAACGATGACTCCGCGACCATTGCCAGCGACGCGATACGGCCTTCTGCGATTTCATGCATGCGAACGATCGAAGTGTCGACGAACAACGGGCGGTCCGAGCCTGCGTGACGAAGCCCTTCGGCGACGAACTCGAACGAATCGGACAGCTCGAGCGGCTCGATCTCGAGCTGCATGCAGCAGCGTCCGAACGCGCTGGCCAAGCTATTCATGTTCTCAGGCTTGGCGACCATCACGACAGACAGGTCGCCATCAGCCATGACCAAATTTTTTGCTAAGTTGGCGGCCGTGGCGTGGCAATCGTCGATCAGCCAAACTGTCCGAATGCCACGGTTGGATGTCGCAGCGATCGCAGCACTGATCGCGTCGAGTTCATCAGGAAGATTGGCGGTTTCCGAGCGAAGCCCGATCGCGATCGCCAATTGCGCCGCCACGGACAGATTGGGATCCGATCCACTTGTCAGAAAAACTTCCGCCGCGCAGTCACCAAAGCCGCTCATGCCGGTTAGTCGCCGGAGCAACCATGTTGTTCCGGATTTGGCCGGAGCGACCAAGAAAGCGGAGTTCCACGTCCCGGCAAGAAAGTATCCGAGACCCGCGATCGCCTCGCGCTGGGCACCGGCCGTGTAAAAGAACTCCGCGTCATCCTGGTCGAATGGACGCCGTTTGAGTCCCCAATAGCCGAGGTAATCCATCGGAGTCGTCCGTAGAGAAAATGTCGCACACAGGCCCTCAGCCAACTTCGTTATGATCGGCATAACCGCAACCATTTCTTGAATCTCAAGGACAAACGAAGGACCAATGACACGACGTTATTTCGCATCCGAATTGCCCACCGGCGGCGGGCTGGTCGGATTGATCGGCGACGAGGCTCAGCACGCCATTCGTGTCATGCGGGTCGCGAAGGGCGATGCAATCACTTTGTTTGATGGTCGCGGCAATGAGTCCGAAGCGACGATCGTTTCACTGGGTCGAAATCAGTTTGAGTGCAACGCGGATCGGTCGATAGCGGTCGATCGAGAACCGACGTGCGAAGTTCATCTGGGAATCGCGATGCCGAAAGCGGATCGAGCACGGGAGTTGATCGAGCGTTTAACGGAGCTGGGTGTCGCATCGGTGACGCCGATCGTCGCCGCGCGAACTCAGCGAGCTCCCAGTGATTCGATGATGGAAAAACTGCGTCGTGGCGTGATCGAAGCGTGCAAGCAATGCGGCCGAAATCAACTGTTGCTGATTCACGAACCGGTGCCTGGGCAAGCATTTTTCGAGTTGGCGGCGGCCAGTGTGCGTTTGATCGCACATCCGATGATGTCATCGACGCGTTTGAATGAGATCAATCGCGAGACATCAGTCGCAATCGCGATCGGTCCCGAAGGCGGATGGACGGACGAAGAAGTGGCAATGGCCGTCAACGCCGGGTTCAAAAGCGTCGACCTGGGAAAGCGGATCTATCGGATCGAGACCGCAGCAGTGGCAATCGCGGCGGTGCTGGTCAGTTGAGGAAAGTGGCTCCGCGAGGCACTCGCGGAGATCATTGCCCTGCCACGGCGTGGCAGGGCTACTGTTGAAAATACCCCCTGCCCGATTCGAACGAGCGTTTCCGGACGGAACACGCCCGGTGTCCTGGGCCAACTAGACGAAGGGGGCGGGGGAGCTGTTAGCTATTAGCTATTAGCCATTAGCTATTAGCTATTAGCTTTTCTTTCCAAGCAGTGTTATTTCCCAAGCTAATCGCTAACAGCTAATCGCTAACAGCTAATCGCTAACAGCTAATCGCTAACAGCTAATCGCTAACAGCTAATCGCTAATCGCCCGCTTTGCTGACCACTTTGTCGATCAACCCGTACTCTTTTGCTTCGGCGGCGGACATGAAACGGTCACGGTCGGTGTCTTGTTCGATCTTTTCGAGCGAGTGACCGGTGTGTTCGATCATGATCTCATTCATCCGCTGTTTGATGCGGCGGAGTTCACCGACGTGAATTTCGACTTCCCGCGCGGTACCCTGCATCCCGGCGAGCGGTTGGTGGATCATGATTCGCGCATTCGGCAATGCGAATCGCTTGTTCTTTGCACCGGCGGTCAGCAGCACGGCGCCCATCGACGCCGCTTGGCCGATGCAATAAGTCGCGACGTCGCACGAGACGAACTGCATCGTGTCGTAGATCGCCATGCCCGCGGTGATGCTGCCACCGGGACTGTTGATGTACATGTGAATGTCGGCTTTCGGATCGTCCGATTGCAGGAACAACATTTGAGCGACCAGCGCGTTAGAAATCTGGTCGTCGACCTGTTGGCCCAAGAAAATGATGCGATCTTTGAGCAGTCGACTGTAGATGTCGTAGACACGCTCTTCGCGACCGCTCTTTTCGACGACGTAGGGAATGATAGGCATAGCTAGATATTTTTTTCAGTGAGTGATGTCGGGTGAATTACTTTTCTTCTTCAGCATCCATCGGCGGCTTGGTCAGAATGTCATCGACCAGACCGTAATCCTTCGCTTCTTGAGCACCCAGGAAGAAATCGCGATCGGTGTCCTTAGCGATTTTCTCGACCGTTTGGCCGCTGTGCTTGCTGATGATGTCGTTGAGCACATCACGGTAGCGGAACATTTCCGCTGCTTGGATCTCGATGTCACTGATCTGGCCCCCAACGCCGCCCATCGGCTGGTGCAACATCACTCGGCTATTGGGCAGACAGTATCGCTTGCCTTTCGAGCCGCCAACCAACAGAACCGCTGCGCCGCTGCACGCTTCGCCGACGCAGTAGGTCGCGACCGGGCACGACATCATCTGCATCGTGTCATAGATTGCTAGCGTTGCGGTCACCGATCCGCCGGGCGAATTCAGGTAGAAGTGGATATCTTTGCGGCGATTCTCGCTCTGCAAATACAGCAACTTCATCACGACTTCGTTGGCGTTGCCGTAATGAATCTCGCCTTGGAGAAACACGATCCGGTTCTCCATCAACAGGTCACCGAGCGTCAATTGGCGCTGGCGTTGGTAACCCTGGTAAGAGCTGGCGGCGAGCTGGGGTGCTCGGGGGTCATGAGCCGTTGGGAAAGTCATTCGTTGTCTGTCGAATTAGAGATGAAAGAAACGTCGCCCGTTAGTGTTCGCCATCACGCCGGAAATGACAAGACGGGGATCAAATTACAGCTTACAGGGTACGGGCGATTCGCCAAAGAAGTGGCGGCAGGGGTAAGAAATTGTCCAAATCGCGGAGATACTGAACCGCCCAAACGATTGTCCGAATCGTTTGGGTTTCTTCGCTGGTCGGACAATTTGCGGATCAGGACTGCCCGAACGATTGGGGACAATCGTTCTACAGTTTCTGTTAACGCACCATCAATTCGCCGCTGACGAATACCTTCATCGAGTGATTCGCCATCGGGATCCTGTGTCCAGCGGCTGGCATCGGGCCATCAATCTCGGGGTAAATGTCGTTGGGCGAATCCGCCGCGGTGTCGATGAACATGTTCCAGCTCATGCCGCGACCGATCGTTGGCATGATGTAATCTCTCGCCTTACCGGTGCTGTTGAACATCATCACGATGTCGCGACCGAGCCCCTCGGGATCGTCGGCGCGGCTCGGCGCGGCGATGTAAGCGACCATCGAAAGATCGTGCTGGCCCCACTCCAAGTGGCTTCCCGTCGGCGAGTACCACGAAACATCAGGAATCATCCGCCCATCGATCGGTTGACCCGTCAAATACTGCTTCCGTCGAACGGTCGGTTGTTCTCGGCGGAATTTGATCAGCGTTTTGACGAAGCGGAACATGTCTTTGTTCTTCTCCTCCAACCGCCAATCGAACCAACTGATGTCGTTGTCTTGGCAATAGGCGTTGTTGTTGCCCTTCTGAGTGCGACGAACTTCATCGCCGCTGACGATCATCGGAACACCTTGGCTCAACAACAATGTTGTCAGCATGTTTCGGATCTGGCGCGACCGGGTTACCTCGATCGCTTTTTTACGCGTCGGACCTTCCACACCATAGTTGTCACTGATGTTGTGGTTGTCACCATCGCAATTGTTTTCACCGTTGGCTTCGTTGTGCTTCGACTTGTACGACACCATATCGTTCATCGTGAAGCCGTCGTGGCTGGTGATGAAGTTGATGCTGCAATGCGGCGGTCGGCCGTCGTGTTCGTACAAATCGCTGCTCCCGGCCAACCGGGTCGCCAACGCACCGAGCGTCCCACCGTCGCCTCGCCAGAACCCTCGGGCGTCGTCGCGATAACGACCATTCCACTCGGCCCACCGTGCGCCGCCGAACGAGCCGACTTGATAGGCGCCCGCGGCGTCCCACGCTTCCGCGATGATCTTCGTATCTGCCAACAACGGATCCTCCGCGATCAGCTCGACCATCGGCGGATTGGGAATCAAGTTGCCTTTGCGGTCGCGGCTCAGAATGCTGGCCAAATCGAATCGGAAACCGTCGATGTGGTAGTTGTGGACCCAGTGACGCAAACAGTGAAAAATCATCTCGCGGACGACCGGATGGTTGCCGTTGAGCGTGTTGCCGCAACCGCTGTAGTTACAGTAGTGCTGGCCTTCGCTGAGGATGTAATAGACTTGGTTCTCGAGTCCCTTGAACGACAGCGTTGGTCCTTTTTCGTTGCCTTCACAGGTGTGATTGAAGACGACGTCGAGGATGACTTCGATGCCGGCTTTGTGCAGGGCCTTGACCATTTCTTTGAATTCACGAACTTGCGCGCCCGGTGTTTTGTCGTGCGCGTACCCGCGATGCGGCGAGAAGAACGCCATTGGATCGTAGCCCCAGTAATTGGGACGATCCATCTTGTTGCCATGGATGTCGTTGATGGGAAACTCGTTGACCGGCATCAACTCGACCGCCGTCACACCGAGATCTTTCAAGTACGGGATCTTCTCGATCACACCCAGGTACGTGCCGGGACATTTGACCTTCGCCGTTCGGCTTTTGGTGAAACCGCGAACGTGCATTTCATAGATCACCGATTCGCTGGTGTCATGACGAAGATGTCGATCACCTTCCCAATCGAACTCGGTATCAACAACGACGCATTTCGGCGGCCGAACAACTCCGTCGCTACCTTTTTGGAATTCACCCGCGAGTGCTTGAGCGTACGGGTCGATCAGTCGCGCGGTCGAGTCGAAGCGATGTCCCTTTTCGGGCGCCCACGGGCCGCTGGCTTGGAAGTGATACAGTTGTCCTTCGGCGACCGATGGAACGTGCATGCTCCACACGTCGCCCCAACGATTGGCGTCGCGATCGAACTCAATAATCTCAGCCGGTTCTTTGTCGTTGACTTTGTTGTACATCAACAATCGCATGGCGGTTGCCGAGCGACTGAACACCGAAAACTGTACTCCGGTATCCTGCAGGGTCGCACCGAACGGCGGCGAGTAAGCGAATTGTAAGGAAGGACACGGCTGGCGCATTAGCATGTTGCAGGCTTCTCCGAGATCTAAACCGGCTGTCATCGATGGCGTTTCGATGACGGCGGCGATAGGAATGTGTGCAGAAAGATCAGTTGCCTGTCGCTTCGTCGACCGTGATTGGCCGCAGAGGCGACTGACAAATCAAACCTAGCACTGTCCTATCGACATGCCGCAGTAACCACGAATCGAGTTGTTAAAACCCGAGCGATCGATCACCGCGGCAACGATTGGCGAATTGGTTACGGAGAAACCTCCTTGGATGGTGAGCGAAACATTGCGGACTGGATCACTTAGGACCGTGCGGGAAATAAGTGTCTGACGCCATTTGTGCGAAGCACCCGAGGGGCCGGTTCCCGGCAAATGGGGTCAGACACTTTTTTCCGCTCATCACTTAATCGCCGTCCAATTGACTCAACAATGATAACGAATTCTCGATGTCCGGTCGTTACAGTTGGACCTCGTCCGCGTCAGCGAAACCGCTGGCGTGCGATTAAGGTGCCGATTCCGCTTTAGCCTCATTCCGCTAGAATGAACGGTTATTTTCATCACCAACGAGCCGAATTGCATGCCGCTGACCACTCTCGAAACCACTGTCGAATCCGAACAAGCGGGTCGCGTCGACGCGATCGTCCGCAATCTGTCCGGATTGTCGCACAGCCAAGTGCGAGGCATGTTTGACCACGGCTGCGTCAAGGTCAACGGAGACGATTGCGATGACATCGGGCTCGCTGTTGCCGCCGGCGATCGCGTTTCGCTCCGGTACGACAAGAAACAGCGTTACCGCGAGAAAAAGAAGGTTCGTTGGGACGATCGCACGTTCACAGTCGTTTACGAAGACGAAGACATCATCGTGGTCGACAAGGCCGCCGGAACGCTGACCGTGCCCACCGACAACCTCGAAAAGAATTCGCTCGTCGACCGCGTTTCGATTTACTTGAGCCATTCCAAACGACCGCGCGAAGCGTGGGTGATTCACCGACTCGATCGCGAAGTCAGCGGTCTGTTGGTGATGGGGAAACAAGAATTGATGGCACAGCGATTGATAGAACAGTTCAAACATCGCAAGCCCAACCGAACGTACGCGGCCATCGTCGCTGGCGTGATCGCTGACGATGAAGGCACGTTCGAGTCGTATTTGGCGACCGGCAAAAATCTGGATCGATACGTGACTGGGCCCGCAAAAAATTCCGAGCGCGCGGTGACGCACTTCCGAGTTGTCGCGCGGATGGAGGATACGACGCACGTCGAAGCCAAGCTCGAGACCGGCAAACGCAACCAAATCCGTGTCCACTTTGCCCATGCCGGACATCCGGTCTTGGGCGATCCGCGGTACGAAGCGGACAAGGCGATGCACGTGAGATGGATTCGCAAGCGGATCGCGTTGCATGCGGCATCGCTGGGCTTCGTTCACCCTGGGACGGGTAAAGACATGATGCTGGAGTCGCCGTTACCGCCAGCGATGAAGAAGTTTCTGGCCGGCGGCGTCGGAAGGCAGAAGTAGCTGTTAGCGATTAGCTGTTAGCTAACGAAGAAAACAATACAAACCAAGCTAATCGCTAACAGCTAATAGCTTCTCACGGCAGTTTGGCGACCCGCGATCTACGCTGTTCGTCAGTTCGGGCGACGTTGGTGATCTGCGTTTCAAATTCTTGCCGAGTCGTTTCGCTGACCTGCGGCAATCGCGACGCGATGTCTAACATCTTCGTCGGGTTTTGCTCGGACGCTTGTGAGACCTGAGCGATGAAGCGGGCGGTTTCGATGAAGTTGTTGTCGGCCGAACGTCCGATCAATCCGCTGAGCGTCCGCGCGACGAGATCCGCGCCCAGATTTTCCAACTGAATGAACGTATCGATCGTGCCGGTCACGGTCGTGCGACCTTCGGCGGAAAGCGAATAGCGGCTCGTCAGAATGAACACGCCCTTTCCTTCGATCGGCTTGGCGACCATCGTGCCGTCGTAGCTGCCCGACGCGACGAAGATGTGCATGTTCGGATCGCCGTAAACCAAATCGACGCGGCATTTCGTGCCGCTGCCGTCGACAGCTTCCATCTGATACTGACCCGTGCGTCGAATCTGGACGTTCGTGATGCCCATCAAATCCCACATCCCGACGAGCACCTCGGGATTGCGACTGAGGAACAGAAACATGTCGCGATCGCAATCGATCGCTTGAGTCGGCAATCGGCGGTAGATCGTCGGCGACTGAACGATCGACATAATCTGCGTTTGAGCATCGCGAGTCAATCGCTGCATCGGCAACGACGCGATCGCCGCGTCGCGAACTGACGCACTCGATTCGCCACCGTCACCGCCGCGAAAGAATCCGCCCTCGGCGCAGCTTTCACGCGACGTCGCGACGGCCATCGCGGCGATGACCAGTCCGCGCAATAGACATGCGCGCACGATCGTGCGGATCGATCCACCGGTCACAGATGTCTCCCCCGAGTTCGCTGCCGCTGAAAACAGATTGATCCACCAACCAATCGGTCGCATGAAACGAAAGCTGTTTCACACGGTCTTCAGGGCGCACCTTCGCCGGCGGTGTGCCGGACAAAGGGACTGTGATGGTTTTTCGGTCGCCGCGGGGGATCGAGTTGAGGAAAACGAACGGATCGGGCCAGCTCGTTTGCTGGCATACTCGACACCCTGGCCGGATTCCCGATAATCACGGCTCCCAGAGAGCGGCAATCGTGGCCCCGCGACTCCGCTCGCGGGGAATTGAATGAAATCGTGGCCCCGCGACTCCGCTCGCGGGGAATACGCGGAACTTTCCGCGAGCGGAGTCACGGAACCACACTCGAGAAAGAACATGGCAAAGAAATCGATCGATCAAGTTGATGTCGCTGGCAAAACCGTCCTGATGCGGGTCGACTTCAATGTTCCGCTGGACGACGACAACAAAATCACCGACGACCGACGCATTCGCATGGCGGTGCCCAGCATCAAGAGCGTCGTCGATCGCGGCGGCAAACTGATTCTGGTCAGCCACCTGGGCCGACCCGAAGGCAAAGGCTTTGAAGCCGAGTACAGCCTCGCGCCGACGGCCGAGTCGCTCGCCGGGCTGTTGGGCAAGCCCGTCGCGATGGCTTCGGACACCGTTGACTCCGACGCCGTCGCCAAAGTTGCCGCGCTCGAAGACGGCGGCGTCGTGGTGCTGGAAAACTTGCGTTTCAATTCGGGTGAGAAGAAGGGTTGTGCAGAGTTCGCCGGCAAGCTCGCCAAGATGGCGGACATTTATTGCAACGATGCCTTCGGCACTTGCCATCGCAGCGACGCTTCGATGGTCGCGGTTCCCGAAGCGATGAAGGGCAAGCCCCGCGTCGTGGGTCACTTGGTCGCCAAAGAAATCGAATACCTCAGCGACGCGATCAGCAAACCGGGCCGACCGTTCGTCGCGATCCTTGGCGGTGCGAAGGTCAGCGACAAGATCAACGTGATCAACAATCTGCTTGGCATTTGCGACGCGGTGTTGATCGGCGGCGCAATGGCCTACACGTTCTCGCTCGCCCAGGGCGGCAGCGTCGGCAACAGCCTCGTCGAAAAGGACAAAGTCGAACTCGCCAAAGAATTGCTGGCCAAGGGCGGCAAGAAGCTGATCCTTCCCGTTGATACGCATTGCGGCGATGACTTCGGCAACATCGCCGGCTGCAAGAAGTTGGTGGTCGCGGCGGGCGAGATCCCCAACGACATGGAAGGTCTCGACATCGGTCCAGAAACGTCAAAGCAGTACGCCGAGATCATCAAGGGCGCCAAGACGATCGTGTGGAACGGGCCGATGGGCGTGTTCGAGAAGCCGCCGATGGACGCCGGCACTCGCGCCGTTGCACAAGCCGTTGCCGACAGCGACGCGGTCAGCATCATCGGCGGTGGTGATAGCGCCGCGGCGGTCGAACAAATGGGCTTCGCCGATCAAGTCAGTCACGTCAGCACCGGCGGCGGCGCGAGTCTCGCCATGCTGGAAGGCCAAGCATTCGCCGCCGTCGACCTCCTCGACGAAGCGTGAGAAAGGGGTGACAGGTATCAGGCGTCAGGTATCAAGAAAAAGGCACCAGGAAGAAGGTGACAGGTGTCAGGTGACAGGTATCAGGCATCTTCCACAACAGACGGCTTTCTAACACCGCACCCCCAAAAACCTGTTACCTGACACCTGATACCTCTTTCCTTTTACCTGAAACCTACTCCTCCATGTCTGCCGAAAAACTTCGACTTCAACAAAGCAACCTTCGCACCGAAAACTGGCTCCGTTGGGGTCCGTATTTGTCCGAACGACAATGGGGAACCGTTCGCGAAGACTATAGCGAAGGCGGCGACGCGACCTGGAGTTACTTTCCTCACGATCACGCTCGCAGTCGCGCGTATCGTTGGGGCGAAGACGGATTGCTAGGCGTTTGCGATCGCGAATGTCGATTGTGTTTCAGCGTCGGATTGTGGAACGGTCGCGATTCGATCTTGAAAGAACGTCTATTCGGTGTGACTGGCCCGGAAGGCAATCACGGCGAAGACGTGAAGGAGTGCTATTACTACATCGATAGCACGCCGTCGCACAGCTACATGAAGGCGATGTACAAGTATCCGCAGAGTCGGTATCCGTACGAAGAGTTGGTCGATGTCAGCCGGCGACGAAACCGACACGAAGACGAGTACGAGATCACCGACACGGCCGCGTTCGCGAATTCGCGTTACTTCGATGTCGTCGCCGAATACGCGAAGGGCGGTCCCGATGATTTGTTGATCCGTCTGTCGATCACCAACCGCGGATCGCAAGCGGCGGTGCTGCACGTCGTGCCCCAGTTCTTTTTTCGCAACACTTGGACTTGGCTCTGCACCGACGAAGGTTGCACGACGCGTCCGTCGATGCGATTGGTCGACGGCGTTGTAAAAACGAATCACGAATCGCTCGGCCAAGTCTGGTTTACGTGCGAGCAAACGGTATTCGAAAAAGCCTCCGGTGCATTCACTTGGATCTTCACGGACAACGAGACAAACAAGGTACGTCATCCGGGCTTGCCCAGCGAATCGGACTATTTTAAAGACGGCTTGAACAACTTCATCGTCACCGGCGCGGCGAAGGCGATCAACCCCGACAACCGTGGCACCAAATGTGGCGCCTATGGACTGTTGATGATCGGTGCGGGTCAGACTGAAACGATTCGCTTGCGTTTGGCGCACGTCAACGAACCGATCATCGCTGAAAAGTCGGGCGGTGATGCGAAACAGTTCTCCAAGGTCGCGTTCGATGAATCGTTCGACGAAATCTTCGCTGCTCGCATCAAAGAGGCCGACGATTTTTACGGCACGCTGATCGACAATCGACTCAGCCAACAACGCAAGCAGATCATGCGGCAAGCCTACGCGGGGCTGTTGTGGACGAAACAGTTCTATCATTATTCGGTGCGGACTTGGTTGGACGGTGATTCCAACAACGTGCCGACCAGTGAGGCGAGAAAGCAGGGTCGCAACTCCGATTGGCGTCACTTGTTCAATCGCGACGTGATCTCGATGCCCGACAAGTGGGAATATCCGTGGTACGCGGCCTGGGATTTGGCGTTCCACATGGTTCCGTTCGCGAAGTTGGACGAAAACTTCGCGAAAGAGCAGATGATTTTGTTTTTGCGCGAGTGGTACATGCACCCCAGCGGCCAGATTCCGGCGTACGAATGGGCACTCGGCGATGTGAATCCGCCCGTTCACGCGTGGGGCGTCTGGGAGATCTACAAGGCGACCGGCGAACCGCTACAGCGTGATCGCATGTTTCTGGCGCGGGCGTTTCAGAAACTTTTGATCAATTTCACTTGGTGGGTCAACCAGAAAGACCCGCGCGGCAAGAACATCTTCGCCGGTGGCTTTCTGGGGCTCGACAACATCGGAGTGTTCGATCGCAGCAAGCCGTTGCCGCAAGGGCACCTCGAGCAGGCCGACGGGACATCATGGATGGCGTTCTATTGCGGCGCGATGCTTCGGATCGCGATGGAATTGGCCGAAGACAATTTGGCTTACGGTGACATGGCCAGCAAGTTTTTCGAGCATTACGTCGCGATCGCCGAAGCGATGAATTCGATGGACGGCACCGGGTTGTGGGACGACACCGATGGGTTTTATTACGACCATTTGTTCGTCGACGGAAAATCGATTCCGATTCGCGTGCGTTCGCTAGTCGGACTGTTCCCGCTGACCACCGGCGTGGTGCTCGAGGAAGATCTGATCAACAAGCTGCCCGGTTTCAAACGTCGAATGCAGTGGTTCTTGGAGCATCGCGATAACCTGAACCAACACATGACGTACATGGAACTCGAAGGCCCCGAAAGCGGTACGTCATCGAAGCGGTTGCTTGCGATTCCATCGGAAGAACGGTTTCGCAAACTGCTTCACGTGATGCTGGATGAAGAAGAGTTCTTGTCGCCGTTCGGCATCCGCAGCCTGTCAGCGTTCCACCGCGACCAGCCGTTCATTTTCGATTTCGGCGGCCAGCATCACGAGGTTTGTTATGTACCGGGCGAGAGCGACAGCGGCATGTTCGGTGGCAACAGCAATTGGCGAGGTCCGATTTGGTTCCCGATGAACTTTTTGTTGATCCAAGCCATGAAGCGTTACTACACGTACTACGGCGATGACTTGAAGGTCGAGTGCCCGACCGGCAGCGGCAACATGATGACACTGATGGAAGTCTCCCATGAACTCGAGCGTCGTTTGATTTCGTTGTTTGAAATCGACGATCAGGGTTGTCGACCTTCACACGGCGAAGACGAACGATACAAGACTGATCCTGCGTGGCAGGACTTGGTGTTGTTCTACGAATATTTTAACGCGGACACTGGCAAGGGTCTCGGCGCGAGTCACCAAACGGGTTGGACCGCGCTAGTGGCAACGATGATCGCATGCCAATGCGAAGACTAAGGGCTACATTGTGGTGGACGAGGCGACGAGCCCGTTTGGATTTAGCCGCGTAGCCGCCACTTCGCGGCTATCAAATTCGACTTGTGGGTACTCCGCAACTCGTGGCCCGGTCCAGCTACGACAGTTATTTTCCGCCAGATCCGTACAATGCCCGAAGCACCCTGCCCGTCGCGCTCTGCTTCACCTTTGCGACTTCCTTCGGAGTCCCCGCAGCCACGACTCGGCCGCCTTCGCTGGCCGCTCCCGGACCCAAGTCGATGATGTGATCCGCCGCTTGCATCAGCAACGAATTGTGCTCGACCACCAACAAGCTGTGCCCGTCTGCGATCAACGCATCGAAACAATCGACCAATCGCACGATGTCGGCAAAGTGCAGCCCGGTCGTCGGTTCGTCCATGATGAACAACGTCCGTCGGCGAATCGCACCCGCCAGGAATGCTGCCAGTTTTAGACGTTGACCTTCGCCGCTCGAAAGGGTCGTGGCGGGTTGTCCGAGCTTGATGTAGTCGAGACCGACGTCGATCATCCGTTGCAATCGATCGCGAACCTTGTCGTCACCGCGAAAGAACGAATGGGCTTCGCGTACCGACATGTTCAGCACATCGTCGATGTTTCGGTCACGGTATCGCACCTTCAAAATCTCATCGCGATAGCGAGTACCCTTGCAAGCAGGACATCGCATCGAAACGTCCGCCAAGAACTGCATGTCAATTTCCAACACGCCGGCGCCTTCGCAACTTGCACATTGGCCCTTGTCGCTGTTGAAGCTGAAGTGACCGGCCGTGAAGTTTCGCGTCCGCGCTTCGACGGTATCGGCGAACGCTTTGCGGATCGGGTCGAACGCTTTCACGTACGTCACCGGCGCGCTGCGCGCCGAGCGGCTGATCGGTGATTGGTCGACCATTTGGCAATCGTCGATCTGGCCGAGGCCTCGAATCGAATCAAACTCAAGGGGCTGATTCGACTGGCCCGACTTTCTTGACGCGATGGCCGGGAATAGTGTGTCTTGGACGAGCGAACTTTTGCCGCTGCCGGAAATACCAGTCACCAACGTCAACACGCCCAGCGGAAATTCGACGTCGATGTTTTGTAAGTTGTGACCGCTCGCGCCGGTCAACATGATGCTTTTCCGAAACGTTCGCGGCTGGCGATCTCGCAGCGTCCAGCCGCGACGACCGGTCAGAAATTGGGCCGTGATGCTGTTCTCGTCCGCCAGCAATTCCTTGCACGTTCCCTCGAACGTGACTTTCCCACCACCCACGCCCGCGCCGGGTCCGATTTCAATAATGTGGTCAGCCAATCGAATCATCGTTTCATCATGTTCGACGACGATCACCGAATTTCCACGATCACGTAGCCCCAAAATTGTTTTCGAGAGTCGTTCGACATCGGCCGGATGCAACCCCGCAGTCGGTTCGTCCAACACGTACAGCATGTTGACCAGACTGCTGCCCAGCGCCGATGTCAACGCGACTCGCTGGGTCTCGCCGCCCGACAATGTTCGCAGCGTTCGATCGAGCTGCAGGTATCCCAAGCCAACTGATTTCAAATAGCCGATTCGATCCACGATTTGGTGGATCGGTTCGGCAGCGATCTCGGTTTCGCGAGTGGGCAGTTCGAGCGACTCGAAGAACGACGCCGTCTGATCGGATCGCATCGTCATGACATCGGCGATGTTCTCGTCGGCGATTCGGTACGACAGTGCTTCGGGCTTGAGTCGTTTGCCGTCGCAAGTCGGGCAAGTGCGATAAGTCCGAAAGCGTGATGCAAAGATGCGAACGTGCATCTTGTACTTCTTACGATCCAACCAAGCGAAGAATCCGTCGAGACCTCCGAATTTTCTTTCGGGCACACCTCGCGTGATCAACGCCAAATGCTTCTTGGTCAGTTTGCTGAACGGGACATCGAAGGGAATGTCGTAGTCGGGCGCGAGTTCCAGCAGTTCGTGTTTCTCGTGTTCGTACGATGGCGTGTTCCATGGCGCGATTGCGCCGTCGGCCAACGACAACGACTTATCCGGCACGACCAAGTCCATGTCGACATCAACGACATCGCCGAAGCCTTCGCAAGTCGGACAGGCGCCGAGTGGATTGTTGAAGTTGAACAGTCGCGGCACCGGATCGGGGTAGTCGATGTCGCAGCGATCACAGCGTCGATCGCGGCTGACGACGCGCTGATGCCAAGTTCGATCGTCGATCGTGACTGGTTTGTCGCCCTGTTCGACCGAAGTCAACAACACCGCGCGGCCGTTACCTTCGGTCATCGCGGTCTCCATCGATTCGGTCAGCCGCCCGATGTCGTCGGCGCCGGTGACTCGGTCGACGATCACGATCGCCTCCACGCCCGATTTTGTTACTTCCTTCGCCAACTGTTCGCGATCTTCGTCAGATAAATGAAATATTTTTTCGCCGACGATCAACCGCAAGTAGCCTTCCTGTTGCAGACCCAGCAGTATCTCGCTGGCCGATTTTCGATCTGGTAAAAAGATCGGGAAGCCAATCATCGAACGACTGTCGCTGGGCAATTGCGAAAGCTGCTCTGCGACGAGCGCCGGGTCGTCCGACTCGACGATCTGGCCACACGAGTAACAGAACAACGTCGCGACTTTGGCGAACAGCAACCGCAGGTGGTCGGCGATCTCGGTGGAGGTTCCGACGGTGCTTCGATTGGTTCTGGAGCCGCCAGCCCGAGTCACCGCAATGGCGGGTGGAATGCCTTCAATCGCGTCACAATCGGGCTTGTCGAGCCGTTGCAAGAATTGCCGCGTGTAGGCGGAGAAGCTTTCGATGTAGCAACGCTGGCCTTCGGCGTACAGCGTATCGAGTGCCAATGATGACTTGCCGCTGCCGGATAGACCACAGATTGCGACAAGTTTTCCACGCGGAACATCGACGTCGATGTTCTGCAGATTGTGGACGCGGCAACCGCGAACGGAGATGAAATCGCGCGTCGTGTCGGGCTTCGGTTTGGCGATTTTCGGCGGCAAGCGTTCGTCCAGGCGTGCGAGATGCGGCGGGTCAGTTTGAGTGCGTATGTCGATTCTGGGCGTTTTGTGAAGAATCCGGAAGCTGGCCTGTGGGGGCGCCTTTGGGCTGTTGCTCGCCGAGAATTTGGTTAAAATCCCGGGCGGTAGGTTCGTCGATTGTGAAAAACGTTGCTTCAAGACCTTGTTGGTAGTGAGAGTGACTCCCGTTCAGTTTTCGTTCGTCCCACTTGGTAGGTCTCCAAGCTGGCCTCTTTCGTTTTGGCCCGGAAAGTAAACGACGGGTCGTTAATCCTTGCCTAGGAGTTATGCGTTGGGAAGGAAATTGTATTGCGGAAATTTGAGCTTCAATGTCTCGAGTTCCGATCTCGAAGAGTTGTTTGCTCAGTTCGGGACAGTCGATAGTGCTCAGGTCATCACTGACCGCGACACTGGTCGAAGCAAAGGTTTTGGTTTTGTTGAGATGGGTTCTGATGAAGAAGCCCAGGCAGCCATCAATGGTCTGCACGAACAAGAACACGATGGCCGTTCATTGACGGTTAACGAAGCTCGCCCACGAGAAGATCGTGGCGGCGGTGGTGGTGGTGGTGGCGGCGGTCGCGGCGGCTACGGTGGTGGTGGCGGCGGCGGTGGTCGC
>JBGSLZ010000085.1:0-27662 GCA_041740415.1 Rubripirellula sp. | reverse complement strand
TATCACGATGACACCAGCGTCCTTGCCGAGAGGTTAGAATCGATCCATCAAAGTTGACGATTCTACCCACTGTCACCCGCCCGAAAACTCGTCCTCCAACAGTATCCATTGCTAGCAAAAAACGTCCGTAAAACGGCACCGCGCCCCATGCACTTTGTTTTCCACCGAGTGCCAACCGAATTCGTCGGTTGCCCCGTGGACCATTCCCCCTTTCACTCCTCCGCCAGCCATCCACATGCTAAATCCAAAGGGATGATGCTCACGTCCCGTTCCACTTTCTGCAGTTGGCGTACGTCCAAACTCGCCGCCCCAAATGACAAGCGTTTCATCCAGTAGTCCTTGCCGTTTCAAATCCGCGAGTAGACCAGCAATCGGCTGATCTGTGCTCTGGCAATTGTTCGGCAACTCAGTAGCCAAGTTTGAATGCTGGTCCCACAGTTGGCACGAAGAACGCTTGGAGGTTTGCGTGTGATAAACTTGGACCATTCGAACGCCTCTCTCAACAAGTCGTCTAGCCATCAAGCACTGCTTTCCAAAGTGATCCGTCACAGGCTCATCGACTCCATACAGTTTTCGAGTCGCTTCGGTTTCATTCGAGATGTCAAAGGCTTCGGGAGCCTCGCGTTGCATGCGGAACGCCAACTCAAAGGATTCAAGCCTGGCGTTGAGACGACTGTCGTCGGCACGCTGGGCAGCATGCGATTGGTTCAAGTCTCGCAACCAATCGAGCTGCTGACGCTGAGCTGTTGCATTGAATCGCGTGTTGCCTAAGTTCGCAATCGGATTCTTGAGATCGTTCACCAAAGTTCCTTGATACTCGCCAGGTAGAAAACTGCTGCTCCACAAAGGTGCACCTTGGGCAGGTTGGGATGGTGAAATGACCACATAACCTGGCAGATTTTTGTTTTCGGAACCAAGGCCGTACAACAACCACGACCCCATCGACGGCCGCGAAAAAGCTTGTTCACCCGTGTTCATTTGCAAACATGCACCGTTGTGATTGATGTTGTCGGCAACCATCGAACGGATTAGGCAAATGTCATCAGCGTGCTTTGCTACATTTGGAAATAGCTCGCTGATCTCCATACCGCATTGGCCATGCTTTGAAAACTGGTATGGCGAAGCGAAAAGATTGCCGGTCTTGGTCCGCTCAAGTTTAGGTTTTTCAAACGGCAGCGGCTGTCTGTTCAATCGGGTAAGAGATGGCTTGGGATCGAAGAGGTCCACGTGGGATGGACCGCCGGACATGAATAGGAAAATGACATTCTTGGCTTTGGCCGGAAAGTGTGGAACTGGCTCTCCCCCAGAGGACTCGGCGCACACTGCAGCTAGTCCTAGCATTCCGAACCCGCCCGCAAAGCTGGCCAGCGCAGCTCGGCGATTGACTTTTCCTGCGAATGACTGATTAGTCAACATAGACGAACTCATTGGTGCAAAGGAGTACGTGACAAAGAGGTTCCCAGGATTCCGCACGATTCGAATTATCGACAGCAGCCGATACGAGTGCTTGTTCGGATTTGGTCGGGTGTCTCTGAAACAATCGATCGGTCAGCCACGCAAGACGTTGATTCGAATCGCCGTCCTGCTTGACCACTAACGTTGCGAGTGTCCTGGCCTGCGTCAAAGCAAACGTGTTGTTGAGAAGCCACAAAGCTTGCGGAGCAACGACCGTATCGTTGCGTTTGTCGACAATTGTCTGCGCATTTGCTCCATCGAACACCGCAAGATAACCCGACCGATCCGATCGAACATTGGCAATGTAAAGGGTCCGGCGCGGGACCATGATGTCGCGAACCGCGGGCCCGCCCCGAGTCTGATCCAACGAGCCAGTCGCGAACAGCAACGAATCTCGCAACTCCTCCGCGCTGAGCCGGCGTCGTTGCTGATGAGATATTAACTGGACAGCGCCAGATCCAGGCGTTTCCTGAGTCGTAAGGCATTTGCCTGTCATGCTTTATCGACGTTGACATCGAAGCCAAAAAGAAGCAACCCTCCGTGTGCATTTTGTTTCACGACGAAACCACGGAAGGTCGCCTCTATGTTGCCCCAAGATATCGCAATGCTCGGGAAATTGCTTGGTCAGTTTCTTGCTCGTTTCTCGGATTGTTTTGCTCGGCCCGAAGGTCGGCGGCTGTTACTGATGTATGTCCGCGGCCTGCTCTCGGGTGTGCAGCGAAAGAACGCCGAAGCAATCACAATGCACCAAGGCGTTGCCCCGCGCACGTTTCAGCGTTTCCTGGAGTCGATCGTTTGGGACGAACAGAAACTACGCGACCGATGCCAGCACATCATCGCCACCGAACATGCCGATCCGAATTCCATCGGTTGTATCGACGAAACCGTGACCACCAAGAGCGGTGATCAGACCGCCGGAGTCAAACGTCAATACAACGGCAACCGCGGCAAGATCGAGAACTGCATCAACAACGTTGCGATCAGCTACTCCGCTGCGAACGTTCACTGCTTGCTGGACGTTCAACGCTATCTGCCCGAAGAATGGGCGGACGATCCGCAGCGGCGAAAAAAAACTACATCCCCGAAGAAGTCGCCTTCAAAACGAAACCGCAAATCGCACTCGAACTGGTCGATCGGTCCATCGTCAACGGTATCCAAGTCGACGCTTGGACCGCTGATGAATTGTATGGCCGCGATACGCAACTGCTAGACGCATTGGATCAGCGCGACATCGCTTTCGCTTTTGAAATCCCGTCGGATACTCATGTTTGGTTATCGAAGCCGAAAGTACTGCGAAAACTTCCCCAAAATAGAAAAGGACGCCCCAAGAAGTATCCACGCTTGGCGCGTCGTGACGCGAAGACCTGCGAAGTACGTAACTTGGCAAAGTACTCACCGAGCTTCACCGGTCAGAATGCTCAACGGTACAAGACACGCGACGGCTCGCGTGGCGAAGAGGTCTGGCAGATCAAGTGGCACACCTGTTGGCGCAAGACCAAGACCGCAAAGCTTGTCAGTGGCCAGTGTACGTTGATCGTCGCTCGCAACGTGTTGACCGATGAGGTGAAATACTTTCTTTCCAATCGTGTATTCGAGTCGAAACAATGTCGCGGTCTGATCCACAGGACGCGCCAATTACCTTCCCGTTAAGACCGAACCACTGTCAACTTTTCGTGGGCAATTCCAATTTGATGATACCAACGCCGAAACGAGCCTTCGCCGGTCGACACAAATGAACTGACCGCTTTCCCGACGGCGGAGCGTACATCCTGGGCCAGATCGTCCGCGTCGGCGTGTTGCATTCCCTTGGCTCGCGCGACTCGAATCACCAGCGGTCGATAGACAGCAGCGAACTCATGCCAGGCTTCGTCCGAAGCCGCATCATTCAGGCTGGCGATCAGCGACGCTCGTATTTGCGGACCCTGCAAAATCAATTCTCCTAAATAACTATCACAACAAGGCTCGAATCGAAACATCTCGGCGCGAGCCTATTTGTTCCTTTGACCGACGAACTCCTGTCAACTTGGTTAAGTTATCTTGAAAAGCAATGCTGCACCAAGTCAGCCTTCCACTCCCCACATTTAAGCGGAATCTGTTCATTGACATTGCCCTGGTACTGCGTCACCAACGTCGCCGAGATCGCGTCGCCGGCGGTGCTGGTTTATCCCGTTCGAATCCGATCGAATCTGGACACGATGATCGCTTCGGTCGGCGATGTGTCGAAACTCCGTCCGCACGTCAAGACGCACAAGATGTCCAGGGTCGTGCAGATGAAGCTGGACGTGGGCATCACGAAGTTCAAAGCATCGACCATCGCCGAAGTCGAGATGGTTCTCAATGCCGGAGGACTTGACGTGTTGCTTGCCTACCAACCCGTTGGTCCAAACATTCAGCGACTTATCGATCTCACCAAGCAAAACCCGGCGGCGAACATCTCGACGCTCTTCGACAATCGATTGACACTATCGCAAATTTGCTCGGCTGCATTGAGTGCCGGCGTGACCATTCCATTGTACCTCGATCTCGATGTTGGAATGAATCGAACCGGCGTTTTGCCCGGGACGCATGCAGATCAGCTCTATACAAAACTTGCCGATGCGACGGGAGTTTCCGCTGCGGGATTTCATGCCTACGATGGTCATTTGTACGACGCTGATCTGGAAGCGCTGAACAAATCAGTGGAAACAGCTTTCGCGCCCGTTTGGGAACTGAAGCGTCGAATTGAAGAGAGAGGTATTTCGGTTCCCAACTTGATCGCCGGAGGAACTCCGACGAGTCACTTGTTGGCTCGTCACGGCGGAATCGAAGTCGGCGGAGGAACGTCCGTACTGTGGGATGCCGGACAGCCCCTTCGATGTCCTACGCTCAACTATCAAAACGCTGCCGTTTTGCTTTCTCGAGTGATCAGTGTTCCGGACGAACGACATGTCTGCGTCGATTTGGGGCACAAAGCAGTTGCCTCTGAATTTGCGCCACCACGGGTTCGATTCTTTGGACTTGAAGACGCCATCGCGGTCATGCATAGCGAAGAGCACCTCGTCTTGAAGACCGATCGAGCGCGAGAACTCGTGCCCGGCTCCGAATTGTATGGATTGCCCTTCCACATTTGTCCGACGATCGCATTGCACCAAAGTGCTTGGTGCGTGCGCGACCATCGCGCGGTGGGGCAATGGCCCGTTACGGCGAGAGACCGATATCTCACCGTCTGAGCTATCCATACTGCAACAACTTGCACGTTCGCTGCATGAGTTTGCACTTGCGTGGCGAACACGAATTCCCCGGTTCGTTTCTTGAAAACTTTTTACGCGGCGAATTACGGCAATCAAGTACTTTTTGGTTAGGCGTCAGGGAGCGCGGCACGGGACATGCTTATGACGTTTCCGCCGAGATTAGACAGCGGTTTCGATTTCAAGCGTTCGGTGCAATAGGATCACTCCCAACATGCGCGACGGTTCCACGGGCGCTCTCGAATCGCATGAGAATTCGATTGCGTGCGAATCGGATTCTCGATCGCTGGAGAAGCTAAAACATGCGATCGACCACGCGACTGATTATCTCCCGTCGCAAGGTCCGATCTCCATCTTTGTGCATCACAACACGCTTCATCCATTCGAGGACCTACCCTTTGAGGAAGCGGTGATCGTTGGTGGATCATTGTACGATTGCCAACCTTACCTGCCCGAAGCTCGGTATCGTGGTGCGTTGCAGCGGGGGCGGATCACGATCGACGATGTTCGTTCGGTGCTGATGAAAGATCTCGGCGAAGACGCCGATGATTTGATCGCCTCCTTTGGGACGCGTTACACGCTTCGTTTGGCGATGATGCAGATGCCGCCCCATGCGGCGCCCGATGCCGAGCTGGCTTGGATGCTTGCCGAATCGGATTTGCTCAAGAAGTTCTCGGAAGAGTTGCCCGCTCAGCGTCGTGAGCAGTTGATCTCGCAAACTCGCCGGTGGGTAATGCGATATCGTGCGACAAGCCAAACCGACGAGTTACCCGCGACTGCAGATGGGGTATTGCGAGACCTATTGCGAAAATTCGGCGATCACAACATTGAATCGTGGACAGCCGCCAAGTGGGAATCGTTCGTTCTGAATCTGCTGTGGCAATTCTGTCACCAAGGCGTCGAAGAAGCCGGCTTGGCCGCGACATCGGATCCCACTCCACTGCGTCATCGGGATGTCCTACTGTCCGCCACCGGAATCGACATTGATCAACCGGTCAATGAAGTGCTGATTCGGTTTTGCGGAGTATTTTTAGATCAGGGGTTTGCGGGACTATCGCTGCCGCACCGCCACTCTGGTTTCGCGGCCTCGTTTGCGGAGTTGTACCTACAGCCGCTGTCCATGATGCAGAGCTGGATGCGGCCGATTCGATCCGAGCTGTTGCAGATGGCTGATGGCAACTTTGACGCTCTGTCTTCCATTGCACAGTCGCTCGAGTTGCTGGGCGTCGACGCATCGGAACAGGATGAGTATGTCGGCCAAACTTTGCTGGCTCTGCGTGGTTGGGCGGGAATGATTTGGCAGATGGAAACGTCGGCTCCCTTCTTTCCGACGCCGGCGCCGAAAGGTTCGCTACAAGAATACTTGGCCGTTCGATTGATGCTCGAGCGTCACGCATTGACTGACGCAGGCCGACGCCGATTTGGCACTTCGGATTTACGAGAGATACAGTCGCGTGCCAGTTCCAGGTCCGCGTTATCGCGTCGACCCACAATCGAGCAACGTACGTTCACGGTTTATCAGCTCGCACAATCCGGCGGCTGGTCGCCGGAGAATCTCGTTTCAATGTCTCAGCCACAATGGCGGCGTTTGGTGAGCGAAGTTGAGTCGTTCACGGCGCACGATCGCCGCCGCATCTTCCACCTCGCTTACGAAAAGAAATACCGCAATCAGTCGCTCGACGCGATCATCTCGCACGGCAAACGGGTTGCATTGAGCGCGTCGTCGGGCCCGGCCAAAAAACGACCTGCCTACCAAGCGATTTTCTGTATCGACGATCGCGAAGAATCGATCCGTCGGCACCTCGAAGAAGTCGATCCCGAATGCGAAACGGCTTCCGCCGCAGGGTTCTTTGCCGTCGCCATGTACTATCAAGGCGCCGACCACGCGCACTTTCGGCCGCTATGTCCCAACGTGATCACGCCGGATCATTACGTGCGCGAAGAGCCCTTGTTCTCGTCCGTCGAAGACAACGAAAAGCGTTCGCGTCGTCGACATCGGATCGGAACACTGACTCATCAAGTCCACAGCGGCTCGCGGACGATGATCGGTGGTTGGATCACGGGTGTCTTCGGCGCCGTCGCCACGTTCCCCATGGTCGCTCGGATCATGGCGCCAAGATTGACTTCACAGATTCGTGAAGCCATCGGTTCGTTGACGCGTCCACCGGCGACCGAGCTGCATCTTGAGCGCATCAACGAGAAACCGGGACAGGACTTTGATTCGCTCGGTTACAGTCTCCCCGAAATGGCAGCCATCGTTACACGAATCCTTGAAGATGTCGGGGCGGTCGAGCAACTGCCGCCGATCATTGTTTTCTTCGGGCACGGATCCAGCAGCCTGAATAACCCGCATGAATCGGCATACAATTGCGGTGCTTGCAGCGGCGGTCGAGGTGGCCCGAACGCGCGGGCCTTCGCCCAAATGGCCAATGATCCGCGCGTGCGAGCACTTGTCGCACAAAGCGGCATCCATCTGTCGGACGAAGTGCGGTTCGTCGGCGCCTACCACAACACCTGCAGCGACCGTGTCGACTACTACGATTTGGATTTGTTGCCACGGCCGCATCGTTCTCTGTTTCGTCGGATCGAGGCGAGCATTGATGAGGCTCGCGCACGTAACGCACATGAACGCGCGAGGCGGTTCGAGTCGGCGCCACTCGACCTGTCCCCTGCGGCCGCGCTCGAGCATGTTGAGCAAAGGTCGGAGGATCTTTCGCAGGCTCGTCCCGAATACAACCACGCCACTTGTGCGATGGTCATTGTTGGACGCCGGGAATGGAGTCGGGGATTGTACCTTGATCGCCGATCCTTCTTGACATCCTATGATCCATCGATCGACGATGAAACGGCAACGATTCTGGCGCGAATATTGGCTGCCGCGATTCCCGTGTGCGCCGGTATCAGCTTGGAATACTACTTCTCGACCGTCGATAACGAAGGTTACGGTTGCGGATCAAAACTACCGCACAACATCGCGTCCATGTTGGGTGTGATGACCGGCGCCGCCAGTGATCTTCGCCCCGGTTTGTCACAACAGATGGTCGAAATTCATGAACCGATGCGAATTCTGTTTGTCATCGAGACGACGCCCGAGAAGATGCAGTTGATCATCGACAGTAACGCCACCATCGCCAGGTTGGTGCTCGGAAATTGGGTGCAATTGGCGATTTTCAATGCGGAATCTTGTTCGATGCACCTGTACGAGGATGGCTGTTTCGAGCCGTACATTCCTGTTTCGGATCAGCTTCCGACCGCGCCAAGTTCCATCGATTGGTATCGCGGTCAGCGCGACCATTTGGGATTCGCAACGATCGCAACCGAGAATTTCGCAGCAGCCCATGTCGGCACATTCGAGAACGGAGATTTACGGTGAATACAACCGATCTAGTCTTTCAGTTCTTGGGCACCGCAGTCGTTGCCAGTCCCGCTTTGTTGGTTGCCATTCTGGGTTTCTTTGCCTTGATCGGACTGCCGCTGAGCGAAGGTTCGATCTCGCGATTGACTCAAGCTTCGGTGCTGTTTTCTCTGTTACCCGCCGTCGCAATCCTGGTGATGATGTTAGCGTTGGGAATACGCTACGTGCCGATCGAGTTGGGTGACTGGGTGACGATTCCCGAACAGGAATTTCATTTTCGCCTGAAGTTTGTGTTTGACCGTTTGAGCATTCCGTTTCTGATCTTGTCATGCGTTTTGTGCGGTGTGGTGGGAGCGTTCACGAGGCGTTACCTTCACCGTGAAGTGGGATACGGCCGCTTCTTTCTGTACTACGCAATGTTCTTTACCGGCATGGTCACGTCCTCGCTCGCCGGAACGATCGAAACGCTGTTTGTCGGTTGGGAAATGGTGGGGCTATCGTCAGCGCTATTGGTTGCTTATTTCGATCAACGAGAAAGTCCTGTACGAAGTGGTCAACGAGTCTGGTCGATCTATCGATTGTCCGATGCCGCGTTTTTGGTGGCGGCCATTTCGATCCATCACTTGACCGGCGAAGGTGACTTCGGAGGGTTGATGAGCAGCGGCATTTGGCCCGCTGGAACCGCCGCTGTCACTTCCCAACAGGCGCTCTTCGTCGGCACGTTGCTGCTGATCGCGGCGGCCGGTAAGTCGGCATTGTTTCCATTTTCAGGATGGCTCCCCAGGGCGATGGAGGGACCGACGCCTTCGAGTGCCATCTTCTACGGCGCGCTGTCGGTTCACCTCGGCGCCTATCTGTTGCTGAGGGTGAGTCCACTGCTGGACGTTTCGATGACGCTGCGAGTGATGGTGATCGCACTGGGTGTGGTTTCGGCGGCCTGCGGTTCGCTAATGTCGCGCGTCCAGCACGATGTAAAAGTTTCGCTGGCTTACGCATCGCTGACCCAAGTCGGCATCATTGTAGTTGAGATCGGATTGGGACTGAAATACTTGGCGCTGATTCACATCATCGGCCACGCCTGCATGAGAACGATGCAACTGCTGAGGGCGCCGACATTGCTTCGTGACTATCAGACGATGGAGAATGCTTTGGGAACTCGGTTACCGGCGGGTAAATCGCGAATCGGCAGTTTGATGCCAGCGGCGCTGGAACGATGGTGTTACCGTTTCGGTTTCGACCGCGGATTCATGGACATCGCTTTGGACCAATGGATTGTCAGGCCGTTTGTGTCGATCTTTGAACGCTTCGATTCGTGGGAACGCGGCACAACCGATTGGATGTCCCATGAAGCGTCGCGAGAATCAGATGCGGCGGAATTGCACCCCGAATCGACGGGGAGGGCTGCCTGATGGGTGAGCTGCATTTTCCGTGGATGGAGGCATCGATTTTGGTGCCGCTGATCGGTGCCATTTGGATTCGATTCTTTGGAAACGCCGAACACAATCTTCGACAAGCCGTCGCCTTCGGCGCACTCACTTTAGCGCTGACCGTCGGCGAGTTGGTGGACTTCATCATGGTTGGCACGTTCGCCGCGCATGACCATTGGGCGTTTGTGGATTGGCTGTTCCACCAGGAAGTGTTCGTCGTCGACGAGCTGAGTGCGTTTCTATTGCCACTTGGCGCATTGATTCACTTCGTCACCGTGCTATCGACATTGAAAACGAAAGCGCCACGGTTTTCGCTCACGTCGGCCCTTGTGCTGGAATCGATTCTGTTAGCGACGTTCAGTTGCCGAGCTTCCTGGACGCTCGTCGGATTGATGGCAGCGGGAACCGTACCGGTCTATCTCGAGCTGAGGAAACGCGAAAGATGCACTCGCATTTTTGTCGTTCACATGTCGGTCTTCATTGGTTTGATGATCGTCGGCTGGGCAGTGCTTCAGTACACCGGCACAGACAGCTCCGCAGTGCTGTTTCCGGGATCACTGTTGACGGCCGCGGCCCTGATTCGCAGCGGAATTGCACCGCTGCATCTTTGGATGACCGACTTGTTTGAGAAAGCGACGTTCGGGACCGCGATCCTTTTCGTTACTCCTTTGACTGGTGCTTATGCGGTGATGCGGTTCGTGTTGCCCATCGCGCCAGATTGGGCGCTGCAGAGCATTGCGGTGCTGTCGTTGACGACGGCAGTTTACGCCGGCGGTATGTCGCTAGTGCAAAAAGAAGCGCGACGAATGTTCTGCTTTTTGTTCCTAAGCCAATCTTCGCTCGTGCTGGTGGGCCTTGAATTAGTGACGCCGATCGGTCTGACGGGCGCATTGTGCGTTTGGCTTTCGGTAGGACTTTCGCTGACGGGATTCGGCATCACGCTGCGAAGTATCGAAGCTCGCATTTCGCGGATCTCGTTGGCCGATTTTCACGGGCTCAATCGCCAGATGCCCACGTTGGCGGGCTTTTTCTTGCTGACCGGCTTAGCGTCCATCGGGTTTCCATTCACGATCGGATTTGTCGGAATGGAATTGTTGATCGAAGGCGCCGTAGAGATCTATCCGCTCGTCGGAACGATGGTGGTGATCGCGGCAGCCCTGTGCGGCATCGCGGTGATGTTGGCCTATTTCAGAATATTCACTGGTCGTTTCAATCCGACATTGATTCCGATGCACGCTCGCCGATCCGAACGGATCGCGGTTGTGATATTGACCCTGTTGATCATCGGCGGCGGACTCGTGCCCCAGCCCGGCGTGGCATCTCGCTACCACGCCGCCAAAGAGTTGTCGGAACAACGGCAACGAAACCCGATGACCAAAGATGATTCTGCGCCGGAAGACTCGGCTCTCGAAATACTCCCGAATACTCCACCAACCGTTGAAGATGATTCGCAAGCCCCATGAACACAAAAAACTCAATCGTCGGTGAAATTCCTAAGGGTAATCTTGCTGGATTCAAGAACTACTTTAAACAGGACTTCGTATCAGGCTTATTAGTCTTCCTGATCGCGCTGCCGCTGTGCTTGGGCATCTCGATCGCCAGCGGCTATCCGCCGATCGCAGGTATCTTTACCGCGATTGTTGGTTCGATCGTCGCAACGATCGTCAGTAATTCAGAATTGACGATCAAAGGTCCGGCGGCCGGCCTGATCGTGATCGCCGTAGGATGCATCGAGGCATTCGGCGGTGATGGAATAGCGGGTGGTTGGACGGCGTCCGATGTGTCGGCGTACCGCGCGGCGCTGGCCGTCGGCGTCGCGGCAGCGGTGCTGCAAATTTGTTTTGGTTTCTTTCGCGCGGGGATTCTCGGTGAGTTCTTTCCCGTCTCGGCGGTCCACGGGATGCTGGCGGCGATCGGCGTCATCATCATCGCCAAGCAAATCCCGGTGGCCCTGGGTGTGTCGGCATCGGGAGGTCCCCTGGAGCTTCTGCGGAAGATTCCGACTTTCGTCGCGGAAGCCAATCCCGCCATCGCAGCGATCGGTGCGACGAGTGTGTTGATCATGTTCCTTTGGCCGATGGTTGGTCGGCGATTCGCTGTCGCAAAGTTGCTGCCGTCGCCGCTAATCGTACTTTTGGTCGCGGTGCCGATGGGCATGTTCTTTGACTTGATGCACCAGCACAGCTACACGCTGCAGAACCATCAGTACAAATTGGGTGAACAGTATCTCGTTGCGATGCCGGATCGAGTGTTCGGTATGTTCGATCAGATCACCACGCCGGACATGTCCGTGTTGACTCAGCCCAAAGCGTGGACTTGGGTGTTCATGTTCTTTGTGATTGGAAGTCTCGAATCGCTGCTCAGTGCAAAAGCCGTTGACTTGATCGATCCATGGCGTCGCAAGACGAACATGGACCGCGATATCGTTGCCGTTGGTTTCGGCAACCTGTGTGCTTCCTTGGTGGGTGGTCTGCCCATGATTTCGGAGATCGTGCGAAGCAAAGCCAATATCGACAACGGCGCGCGGACCCGATTTGCCGACTTCTGGCACGGCATGTTCCTGCTTTCTTGCGTCGCCTTGATCCCGATGGTGTTGCACCGAATTCCGATGGCCGCTCTCGCCGCGATGCTGATTTATACCGGCTTTCGCCTCGCGCACCCAAACGAGTTTATGAACGTCTGGCGAATCGGACGCGAACAGTTGGTGGTGTTTGCGGTGACTTTGATTTCCGTGCTGGCGACCGATTTGCTGATCGGCATCGGCATCGGCATCGCGACCAAGGTAGCGATTCACTTGGCCAACGGTGTTCCGTTGCGGTCTTTGTTCAAACCGGAAGTCGAGATCGCTGATGACGATGGCCAAACGGTTCGATTGCTTGCCTACAAGTCGGCTGTGTTCAGCAATTGGATTCCGATCCGTCGGCAAATCGAGCGAATCGGGTTGGTGGATCGCCGAAACATTGACTTCGACTTATCCGAAACGAAATTCGTCGATCACACGGTGATGGATAAACTGCACGAAATGGAAAATGATTTCGCACAGCAGGGTCTAACATTTCGCGTGATCGGGTTGGATGAACACCAACCGTTAACAAGCCATCAACACGCGGCGCGGCGCAAGGGACTCTGTTCGGTTCGTCGCTTGTCAGTGATGACGGCGCCCGAACATGAGGGGATGTTGACGGCGGAATTCGTGCGACTCGGCGCGACAGGATACACCTCGACATCATGCCGTGGTGCGGGGAAGCATGAATTGACCAATGGTCCGGATCACTCGGTTGACCAAATAAAAATCGAAACCATCGTGATGCCCGACGTGTGCCAACAAATCATGGACTATCTGCGTCGCGACGTTCAGCCGTACCACCGTGTCACGTTCTGCGTCGAGACGGTACAGATCGCCAGACAAGAGGCGTTCATCGCGACTCCGATCGCCGAGACAAGTGATGCGTTGGAACCAAAACTAGTTTGACGATCCTGGTGATCGCGCGGCCTCGAATTCCTTCAACTGCCGAATCAGCGGCGGTGAATGGGGCATCAACTTGATAGCCCGTTTTTGCATCAGGATCGCGTTGTCGTAGTCGCCGACGGCAAAGTAACATCGGCCACAGGTGTCGTATTTCGCGCCGTCGGCGTCAAGTTCGAGCGACTTCAAACTCCACTGAAGCGCCTTCTGCTTGTCGCCCTCGGTATTGCTGACCAGCCACGCATACTGGTTCATGTAATCCGCGATCGCCGGCTCGCCGATTCGGCCCATCGCCAATGCTTGAACTTTCGCCTGCTGTACCTCGGCGTCGGCGCGGCGGATCGCAGCGGTAAGCTTGGTTTGCACCTGATCTTTCCACTTCGCGTCACCATCGGTACGGTACATCGTGATCAATATATCAACGTTGGACTCGGACAACGCGTACGCTTGTTCCAACATCGGTCGCGCCTCATCGACATCTCCTTTTTCGAGCTTAGCGAGTGCACCGTGATAGAGCACCTCGCTGCGGAAATGGTTGTAAGGAACGAAGTTCGAGTTGAGTTGCTGTTTGAACTTGTCGTCGTTCTCGATTCGATCGATCAGCGGTTGAAGCACTTCAACGACATCGTCATGACGCTCGAGTTCGCCGAGCATCGTCGCCAATTGGTTTCGGACGATCGACGAAGGATGGGTGTCGATCGGGATCGCCTTGATGATCTGGCGAAATTCGCGTTCTGCCCAATGAAACAAGCCACGTTGCTGAAGGCTCATTCCAATTTCGCGGTGAGCTTGAGCGATTTCTTCGATCTCGCGTGGCGACATCTTCTCGATGGCCGCTTCGTCGACCGGCAACGGCCGGATCTGCAATGCCAGTTCGGCGAGACGATCGGCTTCCGCTTCATCGCCAACCACCTTCATCGCCTCGGCGGCTCCATACAAAAGCACGGGTTGTTGGTCGAACATTCGCTCGAATTGTTCTCGCAGGTCCAGCACGAACGGATGCAGTTGATGGTCGATTGCCCACGTGCACGCATCGATCAAGTGGCGGGTCGTGGGTTCGATCAAATCGATGTTCGATCGAGCCAGTGCTAATGCTTCCTCGCGGCGACCGGATTCGATCGCCCGCGTCGCGCAGATTTGCACCAATTCCAAGATCGATGGTCGCGTTGCCGATTGCGTCGTCGCCGCGTCCATTTCGTGCCGCTGAACAGCGATCAATTCTCTCCATCGGTCGGCCGAGTAATCACCGCGGGCGAGATCTTGCGAATAAACCCTCAGCCATTCGGAAGCTTGCCGATCATTTTCGTCCAACACATCCGTGATCACTTCCGCATTGCGTCGGCGAACGATCGGATCGTCGCTCATTGGTTGCTGCATGACGGCCAATGCAGCCAAACGGCTCAATCGCATCGACGTTTCAAATCGTGTCAGCCGAACCAGCGCCGTCAAACCTTTGCGATCGGGGAATTCGGCGAGCATTTCAATTCGGCTGGCTCGTTCCGATTCGTCTTGCGCACCGTATTCGTGCAGCGTGTCACGGACCTCGGTCGGGTCCGTTTCTTCGGACCAACTGACCAATAGACTGCTGACCAGGAACCTGGCTGCCATCTCGATTTCGATATCAGGATCGAATTGGGCAAGCTGTAGCTCGTCGAAAGCTTCCAGCCCCATTCGCTGCAACCGGTCCATCGCGCGGACGCGAGTCGAGTAGCTGTCGGCGCCGAGTTGTTCGATCAGCCGGCCAACCTTCGTCGAATCGTCGCTATCACCTTCAACCGCCAACGCTTCCGCACCAACTTGGACGAGCAGGACGCCTTGGACAAGCAAGACGAACATGGCGAGTTGACATTTAGATCGTCTGTTCATTCGGGACTCGACGGAGATACTGAGTTGGAACAGTTTTGATACCCACAATTTAACCGTACCGGCAACTTGGGCGACAGCCGGGCAACTTGGGCGACATTTCGACGATGTGTCGGTCAAACTGAGCTGGCGGAGTAACTGGCCGCCATTTTCAGGACCGCATCGGCGACTGCTTCGCGAAACACCGGTGGTGAAACGACTTCCGCGTCAGCCCCCAACGACAACACTTTCGGCAAGACCTCGCGAGGGTGCGAAGCGGGTATCGTCATCATGGTCGATCCATCTTCTTGCAGCACCAGTTTTTGTTCCGGGTGCCAAGGATCTTCGCGGACGTAACCGGCGGCGCGCTGCCCCAAACGGATCTGTACGAGCGTGGGATCCTCGCCCGAAAAAATCCCGATGCTTTTACCCAGGTGCTTCGACAGTTCGATGTTCGGATCCGGTTTGAAATATTCGTCGAGCGCCGTGGCGTGACGAAAGCGATCGAGTTTCCAGTTTCGCAGCCGTTCGCTCGGTTCGGTCACTTCCGGCGCGGCGGCGACCACGTAGATGCTGCTTTGGTAAACCGCCAATCCATACGGTTCGATGCGGCGCTTCGAGGCAGGCTTGCCGACGGATTCGTATTCGATCTCGACGATTCGATGTTCGAGGATCGCGCGATTGATCGTCTTCAACATTCCTTCGTGATGTTCATACGACTTGCTCGGTGCGCCAAACACGAACAGCGTTTTTCGATAGCGCGAATAGTGATCAAAAACGCCATCGGGAACTGCCTCTTGGACTTTATTCCAGAACGACTCGATCCCGCGCCAGTACTGGGTGCCGGCTAGCGGATAGAGCAGATCCCGACCGATCGAGAGCGCTATCATTTCGGATGCGGACAGACCGACTTCGTGAACCGGAGTATTGTTTTGGCCGAGCTTATAAACCTTGCCGCGTTCGACAGTTTCGTTCTGAATATCGAAGCCGGCAGCCTGCAACGCTTCGACATCACGGCGGACGGTTCGCTCGTGAAGGTTGGTCAATCCGAGATCGAGTACCAAGTCGCCGCGAAGCTCTTCAAGTGTTCGGCCGAACCGTGAGTACTCGAGTAGTTGCAGCAGTTTGTGCTGACGAATGAGTTGTTCATTGCGAGCCATTGGCTTGTCCCTCCGTGTAATTGTTTGAGCACGCCGAATCCGAAATCCCTGCACGAAGGATCGGGCGGAAAATACGTGTCTGTCCCGATTTGTGCGAAGCACCCGAATGGCCGGTTCCCGGCAAATTGGGTCAAACACTTATTTTCCGCTCATTGCTAACGAGCTTCGACAACCATCGTCTTGGCGTACTTGTCGTGCAGTGTCTGGTGATCTTCCAAAAAAAGATAAACGATGTCCGCGAGCGCGACAAAAACGCCGACGAACGGCAGACCCGTAAAGATTCCGAAAACCACATTTCGCTGCAAGATGCCTTGCGTGAAGCCAACCGGAGCACCGGTTGTCTCGTTCACGATGACCGTACCCACCATTTTTTTGCCGACTGTTTGGCCCGACATCGAAACCAAAACGGCATTGATGATCGGCGGAATGAGAGCGCCGACCATGAAGGCCCAAAAACTCGGGTCTGAAACGCCTCCAGCGTTTTCTCCTTCGCCGCCTCTGATCGACAACACGGCGATCATCAAACCGAAACCCAATCCCATGCCGATCAAGCTGAAAAATCCGTCGATCATCGCGCCACCGATTCTCTTGCCCACGCCCGCGATGGGACGATTCATGCTGGGGCCTAGCAACAAAGCGCCGGCGCGATCCGAAGTTGATCCGTACTGCTGGAGCAATTTGCTGCCCGCGCTGCCCGCGCCGGGGTTTGCCGTTGATCGTCCTGGCGAAGCAACGGCCCGCACAGGCTGCAGGTCGCTTTCGGTCAGTTCATCAAACATGCCAGGATCAAAATCGCTGGACCTGGAAGCGGCGGCGGTGGGACGTCCACCCGCGGTTGCTCGCCCGCCTGCGACGGATGAAGGGGCGGATGGACCAGTTGCCGGGCGAACGCCACTTGCGGTCGGCGCTGCGGCGCCGCCAGGAGCGCGCAATTGCTTGCCGCAGGGACATTTCACCACCTTTCCGGCGGCCGCATCAGGAACACTCAAGACCGTGGCACAGGCTGGACATTTGATTTTCATGGACAAATATTCGTCGCAAGCAGAGACGAACCAAACGAGCATCGTTTCAACTGAATTCGACATCGCCATCGTACTGGATGACGTAACTGGATGGATACCGACCGGATCAAATTGAAGTCACCAAAACAAACTGATATCGACCGATCGTTCGGAACCTGCAAAGGCCCCAGGCGTCAAAAAAGGAAAACTACCACACCGAATCTTCCGTGGGAGGGAAATTTGCTTGCCAGTGACTATTTTAAGAAGATGTCACGGTTCGTTATTATCAAGCGACTTTGCGCGAAATCCGCTGCCCGCCGAAAGCTCCTTCTGACTGACTAAGTTTATGCCACTTCGCTCCCTGCTTGACCAAATCATTCGCCCTCGATCGCGCCGTTCGTCGTCGAAAAAACGTCCGTCAACTCTCCGTCGCCGACGATCATTGTTGCAGGTGCTCGAAGATCGACGCGTCCTGGCATCATTCGCGGTCGTTACGGGTGGCGATGCCGGGACCGGAACATGCTCCGTGTCCGCCTGCACGCTGCGCGATGCGATCAATGCCGCGAATGCGTCGCCAGTGGCGGACCAAATCACGTTCGCTCCATCTGTCACGGGTACGATCACCCTGTCCCCGACCCAAGGCCAACTCTCGATCTCTGACTCGGTTTCGATCATCGGCCCCGGCGCCGCGATTTTGACCGTTCAAGCCGGTGCGACGCCGGCCAACGAATTCCGAATCTTCAATGTCGGCGTCGGCAGCGGTGACATCGCGATCGAAGGTCTGACGTTAACCGGCGGACGGATCACTGCCGATTCGGGGGGCGCGATTCGTTACCAAAGCGGCGGTACGTTGACGATTCGGGATAGCGTCATCAGCGGGAATGTTGCGGGAACTGGCGGCGCGATCTTTGCCGAATATGAATCGACGATCGATATCGCTCGCACTACGTTGACGAACAACCAAGCGGTCTTCGGAAACGGCGGCGCAGTCCACAGCATCGAAGCGAGCGTCGTTGTTGCCGAAAGCCTGTTCGACAACAATCAATCTTCCGGAAGCGGAGGCGCGATCTCGGCTTTTTCGGGCGGTTCGATCACGATCGTCAATAGCACGCTAACCAACAACCGAAACACGTCGCTCGGCTACAACGGCGGCGCGATCGACAGCGGCGATGGCGATATCACCATTTCTGGTAGCACGATCTCGGGCAATTCAAACGTCGGCGGTGACGGCGGTGCGATCTACAGCATCAGCGGCGCAGTCACGATTTCGTCCTCAACGCTCGATGGCAACATCGCCCGATACAACGGCGGTGCAATTTTGAACGAAGCAGGGCCGATCACGATCACCGATTCGTCGATTACCAACAATCGCGCTCAGTATGGCGACGGCGGCGGCATCTCAAACTTCACCGGCAAGTTGACGATCACGCGAAGCACGATCAGCGGTAACAGCAGCGTGACGGACGGCGGTGGCATTTCCAACGTCAGCGCGGCGGTCATCATCCGCGACACGACGATCGATCACAATACCGGAGGCGGCGATGGCGGCGGAATCGCAACCATCACGGGCCCCGTGACCATCATCAATTCGACCATTTCGACCAACACCGGAAATGTCCGCGGCGGCGGCATCCAAACCGACAACGCGCAGATCCGCCTGATCAATAGCACGCTCACGGCGAACGTCGCCAATATCTCGGGCGGTGGCATCGGCACGCTCAATGACGGAATCTTCGTGGGCGACAACTTCGCCGCGATCGATATTGAAAACTCGATCGTCGCGGCCAACGCATCGCCGACGGGCCCCGACTTCGTTGCGCCGCCAATTCCGGCAAATAGTTTGCGAGTTCGCAACAGTTTGATCGGCAATAACAAAGATACATCATTGGCGGCGTCCAGCGGGACCGGCGGCAACTTCGTCGGCACACCAACGTCGCCCGTCAACCCGATGCTCGGTCCACTCGCACTCAACGGTGGCACCACGCGCACCCACGAACCCGCCGCCGCCAGTCTCGCGGTCGATGGTGGCGACAACAGTTTGGCGATTTCCTTCGGCACCGATGGCGCGCCGGGTGGCGGCGATGATACGCCGCTGCTTTCGGATCAACGTGGTGGATTGTTTGAACGAATCGCAAACGCAGGCGGTGGCGGCGCGACGGTCGACATGGGCTCGGTGGAACGTCAAGCGAGACCGATTCTGACCGTTGATACCACCGACGACGAATCCGATGGAAATCTTGCGCCAGGCGATCGCAGTTTGCGAGAACTGATCGAATTGGCCAATGCCAGCGACGGTTTCGACACGATCATCGTGCCAGCTTCGATCGGTAACACCATCACACTGACTCAGGGACTCGGTGCTTTGCTGATTACCGATTCGCTGAGCATCATCGGTCCTGGCGCCAGCGCGGTCAGAATCATCAATGGCGCGGGTGCGGTGCAACGCTTGATCGATGTCTCATCGACTGCCGGCAACGTGACGATCAGTGGCTTGCGTCTGTCCGGCGGCAATGCCGAAGACCAGAACGGTGGCGCGATCCGGTCAGCCTCAACGGGAGCGCTCGTGCTGAAGTCGGTCGAGCTTTCCGGGAACACCGCCGCAAACGGCGGCGCCGTTTTCGCGAGCGCCGGCAGTCTTTCGATCGCCGCGTCTTTGGTTGCCGAGAATACGGCAACGGTCAGCGGCGGCGGCGTTGCGATCGCCGGTACCGCCAGCACATTGACGATCGTTGATTCGACGATCTCAACCAATAATGCGACGGTCGACGGTGGTGGGATCTCGGTGGCAGCCGGCGCCGTTACGATCGACTCGACGACGATCACACTGAACCACGCCGATGGCCAGGGTGGTGGTCTGAGGATGGCGACAGGTTCGACTTCACTGGGCATCTTCAATTCGATCGTTGCCGCAAATACCGCTGCTGTCGCACCCGACTTCAACTCACCCCAGAACCCCGTTACGAACCAGCGAGTCGAATTTTCGTTGATCGGCAGCAACGCGGGTACACTATTGACCGCGACGCCGATCGTCAGCGGTGTACCTCAGCCGGGGACGAACGGGAACTTCATCGGTGGCGGCTCCGGTGCATTGATTAGTCCACAACTTGGACCACTTGCCAGCAACGGCGGCACCCTGCGATCACATTCGCCCCTGGAAACAAGCCCAGCCATTGACCGCGGCAGCGCCACGTTGCTTCCGTTGGACCCGTTCGATGTCAATGGAAACGCAAACTTGACCGAAGTGCTGCCCGTGGACGTCCGCGTGGCAACCCGAGTCGTCGGAACCGTGGACATGGGGTCGGTTGAACTGGCCCCGATCCCCGTGGTTACATGGAACATGCCGGCCGACATCGTGTTCGGAACAGCGCTTGGCGCCACACAACTCAATGCCGTTTCGACCGCTGCGGGTACGTTCGCCTACACGCCTGTCGCTGGCACCATGCTGTCGGCCGGTTTGGGCCAGACATTGACCGCCGTGTTCACTCCCAATGATCCCTTCGCGTTTCGGTCGCGGACGGTCTCGACCACGATCAATGTCACGCTAGCCCAACCGGTGGTGACTTGGACGAATCCTTCACCGATCGCCTTCGGTACGGCGCTCGGTGCGACACAACTCAACGCAACCGCAGACGTTGCGGGAACATTCGTCTACACGCCCGCCAGCGGTACCGTGCTCGACGCCGGTGCCGGTCAATTGCTGAGCGTCAGGTTCACGCCGACTGATGCAAATTTCGAGGAAGTCATTGAGACGGTGATGCTTGATGTCACCAAGGCCGCCCCAACCATCACCTGGGCAAACCCCGCGGATATCTCCGTGGGAACATCGCTCGGTGCAGCTCAACTCAATGCGACCGCCAGCGTCCCCGGAACGTTCGTGTACTCGCCGGTCGCGGGTACCGTGCTAGCTGCCGGCAACGGACGACAGCTATCGGTAACCTTCACGCCGACTGATTCAGATAATTTCAGCGTTGCGACGGCTTCCGCAGCGATCAACGTGATCCAGACACAATTGGACGATTACGGTGACGCGCCAACCGGCTATCCCGTTCTGTTGGCCGACAATGGTGCTAGTCATACCCTGTCGTCGTTAAGGCTCGGAGCAACCGTGGAAGACGATGCTGATGGCCAACCATCGTCGTTAGCCAATGCGGACACCGACGACGGCGTCACCTTGATCGCCGATCCGATCGCGACGTCCGACACTGACACCATCGCGAGCTTCCTCGTCAACACTTCCGGCGCTGGATTCTTGGACGCGTGGCTCGACTTTGGAGCTGACGATTCATGGGATGCCGAAGACCGGATCGCTAATAGGGTTGCCGTGGTCGCCGGTGCCAACGTCATCAGCTTTACCGTACCCAGTGGCACGTTTGCCGGGACCACGTTTGCAAGGTTCCGACTCAGCACGGCGGGTGGCCTTGCTCCGACGGGCGCTGCCGCCGATGGCGAAGTCGAGGACTATTTGGTTGAGATTCTCGATGGCGATTCGCAAGCCGACGCGATCGTCACTGTGCCCAGTGCAGCATTGGGAACCAGCGCAGCAGCGGGAATCGTCGAAGTGGTGGCCGGCGATGTTGTCGTACGCGCGGCCGGCACGATCATTTTTCGGTCGCCCACTTCTTCCTTGACCGAGTTGATCGTCAGTGGAACGAACTTGGATGATTCGATCGAGCTGAAAGCGTCCGCGTTGACTGACGATGCATTCTTGTTGGTCGATGGCGGCATCGGCGTGAACAAACTTGTTGTGAACGTGCCAACGCTCGACTTGACTAACGCCGCGAACCTCTCGGCCGTGAATTTCGCCGAAATCGACGCGAGAGCCAGCGGCGCCAACACGATCAAGCTCAGCGCAGATGTCGTGTCCAATTTGTCGCCCGGCAACGAAACAATCACGGTGATGGGCGATTCGACGATCGATCGATTTTCATTCACCGATGCGAATCTATGGCGGATGGTTGCACCGGAGATCGAGGTGGGTGTTTTCGTACTGATTGCGGCACATCAAACCACCGGTCAGAAGGTCCGCGCGAAGATGACATCAGTATGGCAAAACATTCTCGATCCCTCGGATGTCAACAACAGTGGCGGTATTACGGCCAGCGATGCTCTTGTGATCATCAATGAACTCGGACGCCGAGCTTTTTCAACAGGTCCGTCGGGTGCGCTGGATGACCCATTGACGCTCACGCCGTTCCCCGGAACTTACTACGATCAAAATGGTGATGGCAATGTCACCGCACTCGACGCGCTGCGAGTGATCAATCAGTTGGCCCGAATCTCCAACAGCGGTGAGGGCGAGCGGCTACCGATCGATCGGTTCATTCCCACCGAGCTTTCTCAGGACGAAAAGATTGGCGAACCGGTTCCGTCAATACTAGCGCAGTCCACTCGTCACGTCTCAGGTACATCGGCAAACTCACCGAGTGCAATCAGCGAGGTGACGACACCTTTTTCGACGGCGGTGAGCAAGTGGGCAGACCAAGTCGACCAGTCGTTAGCTGAACTGATGACTGAAAGTGAAATCAACGAGCCATGAGCCATCCGAAACCGGTGAGAGACGTCTGTTTCGATTGGCACGACTTGACTATCATCGAGGGATCATCGGGGCGTGGCTCAGCCTGGTAGAGCGCTACGTTCGGGACGTAGAGGTCGCAAGTTCAAATCTTGTCGCCCCGATTTCCTAAGTCCTTTTGCAGAAATGACTTGCGGGCTGCGTTTTGTGATACCTTTTTGTCCGTTTCGCCAGGTGATACCCTGCGAGATATCTTTGGGATTCTCTGAGGCGAGTCATCACCGCCCGATTGTTTTCGTCTTGGCGGTGAAGCTAGCGAAACCGGAATCGCGATCGGTTCTGGCGGCTCTAACGGGCTTGGCTTCCACGCCGCCACGATTTGCCCTGCGATGTCGACCGCGAAGCCTGAGAGTGGTGCCGGGGGTGAGCAGCAGACGGCTCGCCGCGTGCGTCAGTCCGTTTTGAGGCCCATGGCAGCCTGTGTAGCGGCGTTCGAGAGGCATTGCGTGAAACGGACTCTGTAGCGACGCGGGCCCATCTACGAGCCAAGGAAGGGCTTAGAGCTGATCTGCCAAATCAGTGGTGTCGTGATGTGTGAATTGCCTGGAATTGGATAATGCGGCAAGGATTCAGTCAAAGCCGAATTAGTACCTCCGCGACTGCCATCCGCTCCCGACTGTTCAAGTTACGCTAATCGCAAGGTTCATGCTTCGCCGCACATAGGTGTAAGCGGCAGTCGCGTGCATGGGGCGCAGCAACACGGAGCGAGTTGGCGAGACCAGCAAAAGATCAAATGCCGCTTGTCAGCATTGCAGGACACCTGTTCATCAGCAAGAGAGCAACTCTAACGTGACCGACGAGGCCAAAGTGAGATCGCGGACTAACGTTACAACCCGGACGTTCGCGAGCGTGAGGCTGGTTAAGACATGTTCTTCACACGGCCTGGGAGATCTATCCCGACGATCCGCGCATCACGAAAACCAAGATCATCGAGGTACCGGAAAAATAACCAAGGTCGCGGCGAAATGCAACACGTCGCGGAACACAAGAACACCTTACCCCCTGAACAGGCGGGGTAGGCCGCGGATCTTTTGGTTATCCCCTCACTCTCTATCGAGTGGGACCTTGTGTCCCTCTCGTTATGAGAGATAACGAAGTAGTTAATAGACTACAGTTTGTAGTCTATGGTAAAATCAACCTTAACCCGAAACAGCATAAAGACTTAGCTCAAAATTTTGTATTTATGTACACTACGAAAACAGGTGTTTTTGTATACACAATGCCACTACTTCGAAGCCTAGTCTCACCTGCGAAATATACCTCATACGGTGAAGCATCAAATACCTCTCTGACGTTTAACTCACGTGAGCGAAACTACACAGATACTTTCCACCCTCTTTTGAAGTCATTCTGATGACAGAAAAAAATCCAGAAAATTTTCAGATTTCTTGGGAGATGGTCGTCGACGCGAACGAGATTCGGGTCATTGACCTCAACACTGACAACCACGACATCATCGCCACCTTCGAAAAGACGTGGGACGAGGACTACGATGATTTGGTCACTCGTCCGAACGCAGAGCTGTTCATAACAGCCACTTGCCCCTTGGCTGCTGCGATCTCTTAGATATAGCCAAGAATGTACTGAGCGATAGGATCGATGGCAGCATTGTCAGACCAGGATGTTCGCACTCCGGCGTGTTGGACCGCGTGTCATCGTCCGTCGTTACCGCGAGCTGCCTTAGGGCTTTCTTACTGCTCTGCATGATCCCTGCGTCGGTCGCGAACCTTTGCACTGAGCCCCATCTTTATCATTGCGCCCGAGAGATCAGGGTCGCAGTCGTCGAAGATTACGCTCGTAGTTTGACTGCGGCTAGCATTTGAACTGGGCGAAACGGCCTGCCGCAGCTGCAACGGCGTCATCGGCGAACCAATTTAGGACTTCGGCGCCCCGGTCCATCAGTAGTTCGAAAGATCCGCCGATCCAGCCACGATGGCCCATCCAGCTGGCGAATTATGATGGATGCTACCCGAACGGATATGGATGTCGGCACCGCGATCCAACAACTTGCTGGCCACAGCCACGTGATCATTCCACGCAGCCAAATGCAATGGTGTTTGGTCGTCGTACCCTCCGCGCACATCGGGAGACAATCCAGCGTCCACGATAATGTCGACGATCGATTGCTGGTCCCCCTTGGTCGCGGCATGCAGTGGTCCACAGCCCATTCCAATGGAGAAGGTCAAGACGTTGTCGACGTCGTGTTCCAAATTCGGCGGAAACGTTTCCTGATTGATCTTTGTGTTCAGCACTGCCGGGTCATCGCGAATCAACTTCTGGACGACACCCTCAGCACCAGCCATTGCGGCTGAGAAAATGTCTGTATCTGCTCCCAGGGAGAACAAGTGACGGGCGACATCGACGCGACCGTTGGCCAGGTACTGGACCGGCGTGCTGTAATGATCAACGCAGCGGGCATTGATGTCAGCACCGCGTTCGAGCAACAAGTCAGCGACTTCCTCCGTGTCCGCGAAGTGGAGCGGCTGGCAACCGTCTCCACCACGCTCATGGACGCGATCAGGATCATCGTCGAGCAGTCTTCGCAAGTGTTCGAGCCTCCCCAACCCTGCGGCGCCGTGTGCATCGAAAGTTGCCCCGTGTTCGAGTAAGTACTCGGCCAGCTCGAAGTTTCGTTCCATCACTGCCAAATGCAGTGGGCTCCACGGCCCCATGTTCCAGTCGCCTCTGCGATTGACGTCGGCCCCCATACTGATCAGTGCTTCGAGAACCGGGCGGCTGCCGTTGGAGCAGGCCCGCGTGATCGGCGTCGCACCAAAGCACTGGTGATCATAAGCGTCCAGTAGGGCGGCATCGTCAATGACGCTGAAAGGAACCATCTAGTGTCACATTGGAAAAACTGGGAAGACGATCCAAACTCGATCAGCCGCGAATTTGGAAAAGTTGAACAGATCGGACCATTCACTTACCCGGAACTTCGTGACGGTTCAGACTTCATCCTTGCATCCGACTACTCCGGCGAGCACGCGCTTCCGGAGTTCCGTGTTCTTGCATTTCTACTAACCACATACGACGCCGTCATGTCTGCCTGGGAGCCGCCGCGTGTCGCACTGCGAAATAGATATCTGGCAGATTGGAGGCGGATGTCGTTCAAGGACCTAAGAGAGCCTCTCCGAATCAATGCACTACCCAGTTTCCTCGACGCAGCAAGTCAACTAAACGGCGTGCTGGTATGCGTTGGTGTAGAAAAGCACTACTCCCTTCCCCTGAATGACCTTCCGCCTATGCAGCATGACTGGGAGCCCGATTCGCTCCAGAAGCTACTTAGAATTTGTGTCTTTGGAGGAGGGTTTGTCGATGGGCTTCGAGGTTCCGGACAGAACCTGCACTGGATCACCGATGATGACGCCATCGTCTCGACAGAAAAAGCGCAAGCTGACGCGATGGAGCTAATGGCAGGGGGGCTTCACCGTTATCCTGATGATCACCTGCAAGTCGGCCTTGGCATCGCGAGTCAATTCGATGATGGCCGTCGAGCCGAAGACATCGTCGCTATTCCCGATCTCGCCGCCGGTGCGTTTTCGGAGACATTGACTTCGATTGGTAAGTCAAACATGCCGACATCGGGTACCGGCTCCAGCGGTGTACCGCTGATCCTGCAGATCAAGTCAACACTGATAAACGCCTGGCGGTCTGACGGCGATAAACCGTTGAAGCACCTCAACGTTGTCATCCGGGTTGCGGAGGGCGGCCAAACTCGCGTCTCATTTGGCATGCCGTTCATGCGGTTGCTACGGCCAAATGAATCCTCAGAAGAATTCCCTACGCTTTCCTCGAAATGGCGAAGGGCATTGGAAGCTGATTTTAAAAGGAGAGGAATTGACCCAAACCAAGTCTTGAAGTCGATGGGAATCGACGTGTAAGAGGTCATAAGAACTAGTTCTACAGCCTTTAAGAAGGTGCCATCGTTCGTAATCAAGCGACTTCAGACATGTCCGTGGGGCATTCCATTGTCGTTCAGTGCCCGATTGAATCGTGTCACCATGTCGGTGATGCCGACAGGGCGTGCTCAGGACAAGGGTTTCAACAGTGGACTACATGGAAAACAAAGGCGTTTACGCCTTGGTGATGCACCTTCCGAAGGACAAGCGACTACGGATTGGAAAACTGGGTCGGTTTGATTTCGCCGGTGGATGGTACGTGTATCTTGGAAGCGCCCATGGCGGTGGTGGCGTGCGGGCCAGGACAAACCGGCATAGGCGAAACGACACGGGCAAGGCAAAGAGATGGCATGTGGACTACCTTCGGCCGCACGCACAAATTCATGAGATATGGTTTGCAGCGTCGGGTCCAGAATTCGAGCATGTATTTGCCGACGTGGTATCGCGCATTCCTGGTGCGACGGTTCCGGCGCCAGAGTTCGGATCGCGTGATTGCAGCCAATGTGAAACGCATCTATTCCATCTTGATAGGCGACCATTCGTTGCTCCCTTTCGAACAATGGTTTCTTCCCAACATGAAGATCACCCACCAATCTGCGTCGAAGCGGTCAGCAACTTTGGTAGCCAGTCTCATCCGGATCTTGAGTTGAATGATCTTGAACTGGACTACCTCCGCGGATCGACGTTACTCGAAATGGATCACCGTCGACGGGCTGACCGTTCTTTCGGTACCACGTCTGGGCAGTCTGAAAGCGTGCCAGTGACGAGAAAGATTTGGAAAGACAACATCGAGCGGTTCTCTAGCATGATGCAGCTGACTCCAGCGAAGTTGAAGCAGGACGTTAAATTCGCAATTGCAGTAAACACTATCGTCGGCAACTGCGGCGGGTCACCGGCGCTGGAATGTTTGCTCAGGGGCTCCACGCGACAGACGCGTGACGCCATCATGAAATTGTCCCGGACGTCCGACACGCGGCAGCGTTACCGACTAGACGGTGTCCTTTCCGGAAAGTTTCGATCGGTTGCACCGCAAAACAATGATTCTACTTTTGACACGATTGCATTTGGCGAAGTAACAAGTCGGCTCGAGCGAGCACGGGGAACTTTGGAGCATTTAGCCAGCAACATTGCAGATGAAGCGGACCCAGCCATTCTGGACGAGAGTCGGTTCCTGATCGGACTCTGCCGACAGAGTGCCAAAGCCATCCAGGAAAACCTGTGCAATCCAGCTGGCGAGATACCCTCGGTACCCAAGGCT